>CAWFGI010000010.1:0-390302 GCA_963815265.1 uncultured Acidobacteriota bacterium
CGCTGGCTGTCGTCGCGGTGTGCGGCGCCGTAGCATGGTTCTTTGCCCCGCGCCCGGGGGCAAAAGCGCGAATGCAGTTTGCGATTCCGCTGGAGGCCGAGGTTACTCAATTGGCCGTTTCGCGCGATGGTTCGATGCTGGCCTTCGTTTCGCCGGACGAGGGCTCCGGGCTGCCGGCTCTTTACGTCGAGCGCGTCGGCTCGCCGGGCGCCACTCTCTTGCCCGGAACCGACGGAGCGTCTTACCCGTTCTGGTCGCCGGACGGAGCGAATATCGCCTTCTTCGCCGATGGAAAACTTGAGCGCATGCCGGTCGCCGGCGGCCCCACGCAGAAAATCGCCGACGTTCGGGCCGCAAGAGGTGGAAGTTGGGGATCGCAAAATACCATCATCTACGCTCCCGACGCGGGCAGCGCGATCTGGCGCGTGAATCCCGATGGCACCGGCGCTGCCCCCGTTACGGACGCCTCCTTCAACGAGGATCTGAACGAAACGCATCGCTGGCCTTACTTCCTCCCGGACGGCAAACATTTCTTGTATTGGGAAGGGAACTTCGGAAACGACAAGAGCGATCGCTACAGCGGAATCTATTTGTTCTCGCTCGACCGAAAGGAGAAAAGGAAGCAGGTGGTGATTTGCCATTCCAACATCGGAATAGCTTTCGGCCGTTTGTTCTATGCCGATGATGACCACCGGCTCGTCAGCGTCGCCCTCGACGCCTCCACCGGAAGCGTTTCCGGAGGCCCGGTGCCCGTCGCCAGCGTCGTTGGCTTCCAGCCCTCCACGTATTGGGCCGACTTTACGATTTCCGACACCGGCACTTTGATTTACAGCTCCAATCCCGGCGCTTCCCTCTCCGAATTGGCATGGCTCGATCGCACGGGGAAACGGCTCGGCGTCCTCGGCCAGCCCGGCGTCATGTGCAATCCCACGATTTCGCCCGATGGCGGGCGCGTCTCTGTCGACATCACCGACGATAAAGCAAGCAACGTTGATATCTGGCTTCTGAGCACCCGCGACGCCGACACCACTCGTTTCACTTTTGAGCCCGAAGAAGAGGTGGCCGCCGTGTGGTCCCGTGACGGCCGCAACATTGTGTTTCGATCCAACCTGTCCGCCGACGCGGGCTTAATTTTGAAACCGGCCAGCGGACTGGGCCAGTCAAAAACTCTTGTGCGCTATCGGGGTAGCGACGACATCGTTCCGAATTCATGGTCGCCGGACGATCGGCAAATCCTCGCCACCCACGACACTACGTCCGGCACCTTCCTCGAACTGGTGCCTGCCTCCGGCGGGACCGGCACTCGCTTTCATCCCGGCTCCGGCAGCGAATCCACGGGAATGATTTCGCCGGACGGAAAATGGGTGGCCTACGCATCCGACGAATCGGGAAACTGGGAGATTTACGTCACCACGTTTCCCGGAGCGGACGGCAAATGGCAGGTTTCGCGCGGCGGTGGCACCCAGCCTCGCTGGCGCGGCGACAGCAAAGAGATTTATTACGAAGGACCCAGCGGAATTTTAATGGCGGTCCCCGTCAACACCCAATCGGGCTTCGCCACCGGAACTCCCGCGCCCCTGTTCCAGATTCACGGGCGTTTTCAAATCTCTTCTACGGACACCTTCACGTATGACGCATCCAAGGATGGCACTCGCTTCCTGGTCAATCGTTATGTGAAGCCTGATCACGTTGCACCGCTCACGATCGTGCTCAACGCAGCCGCGTCAGAACAGCAGTAAATCCTTAGGCCGCGAATCAGCTATGATTTGAATCACCCCAATTTTCAGATAATGCAGCTTTTCGCACCGTTCCCCGGTCTAAAAAACTTCCCCTTTTGAAACTGGTGCTATAATGCGCTGCCTTTCGGAGACACGTGTTGTTCAAGCGAAGGCGGGCCCCCTCCCCCGTCCGACGTAGCGCATCCGATGATTGGCGCGCCGCGCTGCCACGGGAGAAAAACCAGGTTTTCGAGAAGACCGTTCGCGACTGGGAATGCTCCTACGCGATGATGAGCGTCTCGCTTGATGAGGCACTCGCTCAGCGCGCTCGCGGCGAGTTGGTCTGCGCCCAGCAGCAGGTGGCGATTACTTCCGACCTCCTACTCCGTCTCACTTCCACGCTCGCCAATGCCTGTGCCGTCCTTTCGGAACGCGGAAAACACGTAAGTAATCTTCCGCTTGTCCAGCCGCTGCATACGGAATTCTTCCGAGGGGACACCGGACAAAGCGCAGCATCTTGGAACAGTCTTCTCCACAATGTACTGCTCGGGCACCGCTCGCGATTTTTTCATAAGCTTCGAATCCTTTCGAACACTATCGAGGATCTCGGAAAAGAGTTCGAACAGAACGCTCACGACATAGCCGCCGGGTTGTCCGTTCAGCCCACCGCCTGTTGGAAACAGCTCGATTCGCTGCACTACGACCTCAATACCTGTCTTCGGGAGTCGGAAGTGATACTGAAATCATTTCTGCACGCACTGCCCGCAGAGCAGCTATCCGTTTTCGGTACAGAGTTGACCCGGCCTCGGACGGCTACCCGATCGCGTCCGGTGCCGCGCGCCACGCGTGCTTCCGCGTAGCAATTTGAGACTCGTAGTTTGTTGTTACCTACCCGGTGTGAGTTTCCTGAGATGCGTCCCCCGCTCCCATAAATGGAAGAAAAAAACTAGATTTGGAACCCGACTGGACGTCTAACACAATTACGGCGAGAATGAACGTGCCTTTATTAGCACAGCAGCATCGAACAACCACCTCGGGTCGTCTTTTACAGGTTTGCGGCCTATATGTGGAATGCCCAATCGGATACTTGCGTGAAAAGAACCACTAGGACAACTTCCAGACCCGGTGACGCATCGCAATTAGTGATGCGTCCCAGCGGGTAGCGTGGCCCGCGTGAGACGAATCGAGACGCCGGGCGAATTGCCGGAAGCGGAAGCGATCCGGTTAGCCCAGGCGGGAAATGCGGCGGCCTTCGAGCGTTTGTACCGGTTGCATAACCGCCGTGTGTATTCTCTGTGTCTGCGGATGGTTGGGAATACGGCCGAAGCGGAGGATTTGACTCAGGAAGCCTTCCTTCAGCTCTTCCGAAAAATTGCCACCTTCCGCGGTGAATCGGCCTTTTCGACCTGGCTGCATCGGCTGGCAGTAAACGTGGTGCTGATGCGCCTGAGAAAGAAGTCGGCCACCGAGTCCTCCTTGGACGAAATGACAGAGCCGGACGAAGAATCCGGAGGACCCCGGCGCGATTTCGGCACGCCGGACCTGAGGTTGAGCGGTTCGATTGACCGCGTCAACCTGCAACGAGCCGTGGATCAGCTGCCGCCCGGGTATAAGGCCGTTTTCGTGCTTCACGACGTGCAAGGTTACGAGCACAACGAAATTGCTGAGATCATGGACTGCTCGATCGGAAACTCAAAATCGCAGCTTCATAAAGCGCGGATGCGGCTGCGCGAGTTGCTTCACGAATCGATGCGGGATAAAGCCCGCGAAGATCGGAAGGCTGCCGGGAACGCCGGCGGCGAGGATTAAATGCAATGGCTACAGTGACCTGCAAGGATTTTCAGGGGCGCTTTGAGCTCTCTGAGGATTCCCCGCGCAGTGGTTCCCCTGATCTTAGCGCCCAGGCGCATCTTCGCGATTGCCCTTCGTGCCGCAGTTTCATCGAAGACCTCGGGAAGATCCGCGCCGCGGCGGCGCATTTGGTTGCCTCTGATCCGGAGCCTCCGGCTCGGATCTGGTTTTCGCTGCGCGCCGAACTCGAAAAGGAAGGACTTATCCACGACACTCCTTCCAAGGCTCCTTCAAAGTCTTGGGTCCGCGAGCTTTTCAGTGGACGACTCACGGCCCTCCCCAGGCCGGTCCTCGCCGGCGGGTATCTGGCTGCGCTTCTGGCCATTGCCTTTGGGTTGAGCGGTCCAATCAATTCGCGGATCAATCGGCAGCGCTGGCTGGATGGAACGCAGTCTTCCACGGAGCCCTTGAGCGCGCAGCTGATGTCCGCGGAAAAAGCCTCTTTCTCCTCTTTGCCCGCATCTGAATCACCGGTGACTGCTTCTCTTCATCAGAACCTTGACATCGTTGACAACTATATTTCTTTGTGTGAAAACAGCGTGCGCGAAGAACCCGAGAACGAACTCGCGCGTGAATATCTCTACGAGGCATATCAGCAAAAAGCCGATTTGCTCGCTCAGTTGAACGAACAATGAGCGAGAAACGATCACAGCCAAGCCCGGAGGCGCCAGCCCGATGAGTACCGCTCAATTTGTACCGCTCCGTTGCAATTGGAAGACGGGCCTTCTCGCACCGGGCCTCCTGCTGGTCACTTCTTCCGCGGTCTTTGCTCACAATATTGAAAAGCACTTCAAAGTGGAGCCTCGTAGTGTTGTGACGATTCACAATCCCAATGGGAAAGTGGTCGTCAAGGCCTGGACGAAATCTGAGGTCATGGTGATTGCCACGCACGCCAGCGATAAGGTGGAAGTGGACGCCGAACAAACCGGCAATCGCGTGGATGTGATGACACATCAGATCTCCGATTCCATTTCACCCGACGACCTTCGCGCCGACTATCAAATCAACGTCCCCGAAGATGCCGAGCTGCAGATTCACGACGATTCCGGCGAGGTTTCTGTCGCGAATGTGCTTGGCGATATGAATGTGGAAACAGTAGGTGCCGGAGTAGACCTCGAAGATGCCGCCGGTTACCTCACCGTGCGGACTGTTGGCGGTTCATTCCAATGCATTCGCTGCGCGGGACGATTGGAAGTATCGTCTATCAGCGGCAGCTTCAAACTCCTCAGCCTGCGCAGCTATCACGTGCACGCGCAAACGTCCAAGGGCAACATTTTGTTCGACGGCGAGTTTCTTCCCAACGGAATTTACCGGCTCAAGAATTACAGCGGCGTGATTGAAGTCCACTTTTCGCCTGGCGATTCGTTCGATCTGAGTGCCACATCCCTTAAAGGCAAAGTGAACAGCCAGGCCAGCCTCACTCCTCCCGCTCATGCGCATCCCGTCTACTCAAAATTCGGGAATGCGATACTGGGCACGTTTAATGCCGGGCACGCGAAAGTCGAACTCAGTTCGTTCGATGGTACAATCAATATCCTGAAGCGAGAATAATTCGCGTGCCTGATTTTTGCGATTGATTTTCGGGCGGCTAATTTTCATGCTGGTTTCCGGTTATTGATCGGACCGATTCGCGATTGCAAAGGCATTCATCCAACAGCGACGCATCCCACACATGAAGCCTGATACTCGCCCGCGCCGCATCATTGGTCTCACGGGGTTCATGGGCAGCGGCAAATCCACCGTTGCGCGGCTTCTGGCTCGCCAGATCGGCTGGCAATACGTCGATCTGGATAAATTGATAGCAGATGCGACGGGCGCCACGATTCCCGAAATTTTTGCGAAGCTGGGCGAACCGGCTTTCCGTAAAATCGAGCACGAACAACTCGAGAAAACCGTCGGCGAAGCGGTCGCGCTTCAGAAGCCGCGGATTATTTCTCTCGGCGGTGGCACCACGGTGCAGCCGGACAACCTTGCACTGCTCCGCGAAAGCGGCGCGGCTCTCATTTGGCTCCATTGCCCGGTCGAAGAGCTTCTCTCACGCTGCGCGCACATCACCAATCGCCCGCTATTTCGCGACGAAGCAAGCTTCCGCAAGCTCTATCAGGAACGCTTGCCGTTTTATGAGCTGGCCGACTTTCGCGTCGAAACGAACATCGAACCCCTGCGCGTCGTCGAACAGATTCTCGCGCTCGGCATCTTTCCAAAGGTGACCGCATGAACAGGCACTTGCCGCAACGCGCTCCGATTTTGCGATTCGACATTCGCGCCGTGTGCTTTGTTCTCGTCTTTGCGCTCGCTGCTGCAACCGCAATCGCTGCCGCTCTCGCCTTCGCGCCCGATAAGGGCAAATTCAAGATCCTCGTCAACGGTCAGCCGGCCGGCACGGAGGAGTTTTCGCTCAGCGCGAACGGAGGCAATTGGATCGCGCGCGGCAACGCCGAAATTCAAACTCCGCAGGGCGCCACGCGCGTCACCGGCAACCTGGAACTTCGGCCGGACGGCGCTCCGGTGCGCTATGAATGGACGATGCAGGGCGCGAAGAAAGCCTCGTCAACGATCGTCTTCAACGGCGCGACGGCCAATGTGGAACTCCGCATGGAAGGTGCGCGCCCTTACACCCAGCAGTTCACGTTCAATTCCGATCGAGTTGTTGTGCTCGACAACAACATGTACGATCAGTACGCGATTCTGGCCCGCCTCTACGATTGGGATAAGAAGGGCGCGCAAACTTTCTCGGTGATCGTCCCGCAGGAAATGACGCCGGGCAGCGTAACGGTGGAATCCCTCGGCAAGCAGGATACAGGCAGCGGCGAAAAGCTCGAGCAACTTCGCGTGAAAACCGAGGATATCGAGATCGACTTGTTCGTCGATGGACAACGCCTTGTGCGAATCGTCTCGCCCAGCGCCAACGCCGAAATCGTACGCGAGTAACTTCATTTCGCGCTTTTCCCACCGATTACCGGCGCAAGAAGAGCGTCTCACCAAGTCCCAGATCGCGATTTTTCTGCCGATTAGAATTTGCCATTTGCCCTGTTTTCTATCATTTAGGCAAAAATCTAATCGCGCTACCGTAGATTAGAAATCAAGGTAAGAGGAGTGTGTTGACCGCCGACAGCTTAGCGGGCGCGGAATGCGACGACGATTCTTTCTTCAGTCTTCACGGAGTGGCCGTCGAATAGGGTCGGCGAATATTTCCACTCACGAATGGCGCTCATTGCTGCGGTGGCGAAGGGCAATGGTCCGCTGATGCGCTGGACATTTATTACCTGACCGTTCTCTCCCACCGTGGCGAGCAGCTTGACGATCTCGACTTCGTTGCGGCCGATTTTCTTTGGATATTGCGGATCGACACGGAAAACCAGGACGCCGGGCTGCAGGCGTTTCGCTTCTTGAACTGCATCCGCACCCGCCTCACGCGGCACAAGCACGGTGGCCTGAGAGCTGATGGCAACGGAGGAAGAGGCGCTGACCGCGGTCTCCGGAGTGGTAAGACGAAATGGCCCATCTCCGGAACCAGACACTGACACCAAGACCGGACTGCTATCTGATTCCGTAGCCGCTGATTCGCTTTTCCCGGTGACAGCGGCTTCCGACTCCGATGACGCCCGGGCGGGTTGCGTTTCCTTGTTGTCCGTGCGTGCCGTAGCCGGTTCATTACCCGGCGTCGCCGAGTTCGAGGTAGCCGGCGTCTCGGAGGCTTGGGGCGCGGGGCTCGGGCTTTGTGATGGGGGAGGAACATTGTTATTTGCAGTTGCATTTGGGTCGACATTCACCGCAGCTGAACTCGGCGTTGCCGGCTCATCGCTGGGATCACTTGGGCTAAGCGCTTGTTGGTACTTGTCCGGTAGGTGCTGCTTGATGTTCTCGACAAGCCCATCGAATGACCCGTGCCCGAAAGCCAATCCGATCGCGAACGCACCTACAACAAGCAGGACGCCCAACACTACAAACCCGAGCTTGCCTCGGTGCGTGGTGGCAGCGGGATCAACCCAATTGGTCCAATCTTCCTGCTGCTGGTAACTGGAGGGAGCGGTTTGATAACCGAAGTTAGGGACTCGGACGGCGCGGCCGACTAAACCGCTTGGCTGAAATGGATTCGTTTGAGCGGCGGAATCAGGTGTCGACTCAAGAGGCGCGTCTGACTGCTCGGTGGGGACAGGCTCGAGCGGGGCGGATACTTTTTCCTGGTCGCGAGCCTGATGTATTTCAGGCAGCGTCTCCACTTGTGCTGCATGGGAAAACCGCGGCTCCTCCATCTGAGTTTGCGAAGCGTTGTGAGCCTCGCTCAAAGTCTCAGCTTGCGGCGCCGGAGCAGGATGCGCGGCTTCAACCTCGAGGGTACTTTCGGACGGGAACATCCTCCGAAGAGGTTCGGGGATCTCGTATTGGTCCTCGCTTTTGTGGGTGCCGTTATAGGGTGCTGGAAACGGGGTTGTTTCCGTCTCTCGTCTCGTGCTGCGAGGTATGCCACCGCCTTCCTGAATCTCAGACAAAGGCATCTTCGACTCGATCCATTGCCTTATTTGCTGCCGATGCGCATCTGAAATTTGAACGAACTGGACCCCAGCTCCCTTTTTCGAGTCATTTAACCAGACGATTCGTCCGCTGGCTTCGATCCACTCAGCCTTGTCGGCAAGTTGAAAGCGCAGTCGAGAAACGAAATCCCCCGAGAGCGGCTCGGCGGCGGTGAAAGCCAGGCCGTCTTCGCTGACGTTCAGGAGTATCCCGCCATTGCTTTCGTGCAACTTTATGTAGTTCAGCGCCGTGATCTGCCGGGAATGGCGCCGGCGGTCACGTTTGTCGCTGATGTTGCCGAAATGGTTTTGGCTACCTGGCATCTTTCGGCACCTCTCTCTAGCGGTCTTGATTCGTGGAAGCTGGGGCTCCCGACGGGGCGTCAGGAGAAAATGCAGCGAATCTGTCACGCAATAAGTTTCCGCCCGAATCGATGCGGTTGTCAACCGGGTCCAAACCTTAGACTGATGTGATAGACTGGCCGAACAGCTTCAACCAGTTATAAAGTCAGCCCTTAGCGGGAAAATACTAGGCGGAAATGTGCAAGGTTTCGGATGTCAGACTGCCAGCTGATCCGGGAGGCTGCAGAATCTAAGTAACTTACAGGGAGGAAGGCCACCGGCCCTACACGTGCTGCTATAAACGTAGCGGATTGGCTGTGTTCGCGCCATTCAGCTTTTGAACGGGGGTCACCATGAAGAATCTGCTACTCGCAATGATCTTAGGCGTAACGCTGCTGGCGCCTGCTCTGGTCCGGGCGGACGCGAGCGAGCAGGGCTGTAAGAGCAGTGGCGACAAAGCTGAGGGCTGCGGCAAAGGCTCGAAAGAGTGGGGCAAAGGGTGGGAGAAGGACACGAAAGATCCAGTCGGCGTTCCAGAGCCGGGAATTGGCATTCTCCTGGGTTCGGGGTTATTGGCTTTGGGCGGCATCGTGTTGCTTCGGCGAAAAGCGGAAGCAAATTAAGCTGAAGAAAAGACAATCAGGTTTGAGGTCTACCCAGCCTATTGCCGAGAGAATCTGTGGCCTTGCCCCAGGTTCTCTCGGTTTTTTATTTTTGAGCTGACCAGCGCAACCCGCCCCGTAATCATTGTTTGCCGCTTCTTCATCGAGCATATACTTTCTGCCCCACCATTTGGTTGACGCCAAAGCCGTCCTACTGAGGATTACTTGAAACGTTGGGCGAAGATTCTTTTTGTGGCTGGAGCTGTCATTGTTGCGGCGATCGCCGCTATTCCCTTGTTCGTGAATGCGAACACGTTTCGTCCCGCGGTCGAGAAGGAGCTGGCACGTGCGCTTGGACGCGGCGTGAAAGTGGGCGAACTCAGCCTGTCGGCTTTTTCAGGAAGGCTGCTCAGCAAAGACCTCAGCGTGGCGGACGATCCGAACTTCAGCGCTGCGCCTTTTCTGACCGCGAAAACTCTTCGGATTGGTGTCTCGCTGAGAGCGTTGGTTTTCTCGCATGAGCTTGAACTCCGCGGCTTTGAGATCGAATCACCGGAAATCAATCTGATCCGAGCAGCAAACGGCACTTGGAATTTTTCGAGCATCGGACGCGCCAACGGCTCCGGCTTGCCCAGTGGGACGGTCGCCCCAAATCCGGCAACCATGGGCTCAAAACCCACGGCCCCCGCAGTCCCTAAACTCTCCGTCGCCTTGATCGAAGTTGAAAACGCGCGCGTGGTGGTAGCGACACTTCCGGCGCAAGGCGAGCCGAGCATCTACCAGCACGTAGATATTACGGTGCGCGATTTTTCGTTCGGATCGCGGTTTCCATTCGAGGTAAGCGCGAACCTACCTGGCGATGGAACGGTGAGCGCGAAAGGCCAACTGGGGCCTATCAATGGCGACGATGTTGCCACCACTCCGGCACAAGCGCAGATCTCCTTGAAACATCTAGATCCTGTGGCAGCGGGATTTCTCAATGCAGGAGCCGGTATTTCGCTCGTTGCGGACGTTGAAACGCACGCTGTATCTGACGGGAAAACATTCACTGCCAATGGCACAGCCAAGGTGGAAAATTTGAAGCTTCGCAAAGGCGGAGCGGCCGCTGGCAAGCCGATTGACGTTGCTTACGGCTTGATGCATCAATTAAAGGAAGATTCCGGGCAGATCGAGGACGCCAGCATACAGCTGGGCGATTCCGCAATCCATGCAAGCGGCACGTATCAATTGACTCCGCCCGGAGCAGAAGAGCCCCTCTTGAACTTGAAACTTTCCGGTGAAAATCTACCGATTAATGAGCTGCAGCCACTGATGACGGCGGCAGCGGTTCATATGCCCAATGGGTCGGCGCTCAAGGGCGGGACGCTGTCACTCAATCTCGCTGTCCACGGACAGGCAAAAGCGCTTGCGATTTCCGGCCCTATTGCGTTCGCGAACACGCGACTGGTTGGTTTCGACGTGGGATCCAAGATTCATGGGATTGCGGCCCTGAGCGGAGTGAAAACCGGGGACACGACGGAATTTGAAAGACTACGCCTGAATATGCGAATGACGAACGCAGGCGTGGTAGCCGAAAATATTGATGCCGTGATCGGCGGGATGGGCGAACTCACGGGCAACGGAACTGTGTCGCCTGCCGACCAACTGGATTTTAATCTCATTCTGAAGGGCGCATCAGCGAAAGGAATCGGCAAGGTGGGCGTGGGCTTGCTGTCGACGTTAAATGGGAGCGCGGGCGGCAAATCGGGCGTTCCGATTCGCATCACCGGCACACCGGATGATCCCTATATCACGGCGGACGTGGGCGGGATCTTCGGACGAACTACCAAATCGATATTCGGCAAAAAGAATTAGCGAGAAATTTCGAGATCTGCTCCGAGAATTATTCGAGCAGGTCGGGTTCTTCGCGGGTGATGCGCGCGAGAAGCGGTTGGAACTGGAACCAGCCAGCCAGGTGGCTTCCGACTTGTTCCCTGGTGGCCAGGGCCGTGGCGTGCTCGATCTTTTTGGGAGTGCCGACCCCTTCCGCCAGCAGTTGAGCCTGGCAGCTGCGATCCATCGTAATGAACCACCACGCGGCTTCTTCCACGCACTGGCCCACTGTGAGCAGGCCGTGATTTTGGAGGATGGCGGCTTTGCGCTGGCCGAGGGCTTGGGCGATGCGCTCGCCTTCCGAAGTTTCGTAGACGACGCCGGTAAAATCGGCGAAAACGGCGTGATCTTCATAGAATGCGCAGACATCCTGCGTGATGGGATCCAGCAGACGTCCCAGAGAAGCCCAGGATTTTCCGTACATCGAATGGGCGTGCGCAGCAGCAATCACATCGGGACGGGCGCTATGCACGCGGGAATGAATGGCGAAGGCTGCTCCATTCACGGGGTATTTTCCCTCGACGACTTCGCCGTGATGATTCACGAGAATCAGGTCCGAGGCGCGAATCTGCCCGAAGTGCATGCCGAACGGATTGACCCAAAAATGATCGAGCTTTTCGGGATCGCGCGCCGTGATGTGTCCGGCGACACCTTCGTCGAACCCGAAACGCGAGAACAGACGGAACGCGGCGGCTAGCATTCGTTTGCGATGCAGGCGCTCTTCCGCCGCGGTGGCGAAAACGGGCGGGCCAAAGCCCTTTGAGGTGATTGCTGGTGCTGGTGGCATGCGGGCCTCCCACTCTGCGAAATCGTGGTTAATGATGGCTATTGTAATCTTGATGCAGCGGCAAGCGTGAGAGAAAAGTCCTAACTAAAAAGGCGGTTCGGCGCTACATGAATCGAACTGAGAAGAAATGGCAAAAGCCTTAAGTCGCCGCGTTTCCTGACACCCCCTCGCGGCTAGTATGCCTTGACTGGATGGCATATGATTCATGCCCCTCCCACAACAGAGAGAAGGCTCATTGCGTATGGATGCAAGCGCTTTGAACGCTGACGGTCGAAAAGAGCAGACCGCACTGAGAGGATACGCCATCGGTGTCCTGTCGGCCGTGCTTGCTCTCGGACTCCGCCAGTTGTTAGCGCCTCTCTTAGGGAACCAAATTCTTTATCTGGCGCTGTGTCCGGCCGTGGTTTTTGCCGTGTGGTATTGCGGCGTTGGGCCGGCGATAGCGGCAAGTGCAGTCGGCTCGGCAGGCGTCTGGTTTTGGTTCCTGCCCCACACCGGCCATTCCGTGTGGTCTGGTCACACGAACGTCGAATATACGAGTTTCGTGGGGTTCTTGATCGTGGCCGGCCTGATTATCGGTATCGGGGAATCGAATCGCAGGGCAAGATTACGAGAGCGGATCTACGCGGATGAAGCGCGTGCTGCGACCGCAAAGTTCAAGGCATTATTCGAACAAACCACAGTATTCGCCGGAGTGATGAGCCTGGACGGAATCGTGCTTGACGCCAACCGATTGTGCCTGGATATGTGCGGTTACCGTGCCGAAGATATTATCGGGCGGCCTTTTTGGGAGACGGCCTGGTGGCGAGGTTCGGCGGAGGTACAAGCGCAAATTCGCGCGGCGACGCAGCAAGCGGCGCGGGGAGAAGCGTTTCGTGAAGTGCTGCCATATCTATGGGCGGACGGCAGCGAACATGTGGTGGATTTCGCGCTTCACCCAATTTGCGACAATCAGGGCACGATCATCTTTCTTCATCCAACCGGGGTGGATATCACCGACCTTAAAAATGTGGAGAAAAAATACCGCCAGCTGACCGCGACTCTCGAAGAGCAGGTGCTGGGACGGACCGAGGAACTGGAGCACCGGACGGGACAGCTAAGAGACTTGTCTCGGCGCCTGATGCAAATCCAGGACAGCGAGCGGCGCAGAATCGCGCGGGAACTGCACGACAGCGCGGGGCAAGTGCTCGCAGCGCTGGGGATGAACATGCAGGCGATGCTCCTGGAAACCCAACAAGTCTCGCCGAAGCTTGCCCAGGTGGCGCAGGAAAACTTCGCGCTGACGCAACAGCTGACGCAAAGCATCCGTACGATGTCATATTTATTGCACCCTCCGCTATTGGATGAGGTGGGTCTGCCGGCCGCGCTTGATTGGTACGTGAAGGGACTGAAAGAACGGAGCGGGGTGGACATCGGCTTGATCATGCCTGAAAAATTCGGCAGGTTGCCGGCGGATTTAGAACTCGCTGTTTTTCGCGTCGTGCAGGAGTGCTTGACCAACATTCATCGCCATTCCAGCTGCAAGAGCGCGTCGATCCAACTCAAGATTGAGGAACAGGTGTTATACGTTGTGGTATCGGATGATGGCAAAGGAATTCCTCCCGAGAGACTATTGGAGATTCAATCGCAGGGTTCAGGCGTGGGTTTTCAAGGTATGCGGGAAAGGCTTGCACCGTATGAAGGCACGATGCAGATCGACTCGGGGCCCTCTGGTACGACTGTGACCGTCACATTTCAGATTCCCAGCTTCAAGAGCGCTAACGCTTAATCGCAGGACCCACGGGCGGCCTAATTGCGGCGGGTTTTCAAAGCTTCGAGGTAGGCGCCTCCGCGTTCGTAGCCGCGCCGAAAAGCGTCGCTCTGATGATTGTCCGGATATCGATCGCGCAGCTTATCGCGACAGGTTTCGTACGAATGGTCGCGGTTGTCAGCGTGCAAAGCGGCCTCAAAACCACAGCGGAAATCTTGTTCGTCCTTCTCAAAGTCACTGCCGCTTATTTCGTATTTTCCCTTCTCGACGTCTCGAACGCCTAGCCACCACATATGTCGCGCGCGATCGATACTTTCTGCGCCGGCGTTTTCGAGCGCTCCGCGAACTGCTTCCGCCTGCTGGGAACTGTCTGCCATGGCAACGACCACACTGCGGCCTTGGCGCAGGGCGTCCTCGTAAATAAATATTTCGTCGGCCGGCAATCCGTCAGATAGAGATTTTTCGATCGCGCCGCCTGTCGCAGCTCCGATCGTACCCAACAATGCCGCTCCTGCGAGGCCTACGGCAAGGACAGGTCCTACTCCGGGAATCATGGCGCTCATGACCGCTCCTGCCGCACCCATACCGCCGGCCAGACCCACAGCTCCTCCAACGGCGGCTCCGAGGGCCTTTCCCATTCCTGGTTGCTCGGCTTCGACGGTCGGAACCGCAGCGAGTTCTTTTTCTGTGGCCTGAGATGTGAGGATTGTGATTCGATCTTTCGGAATTCCGAGAGGCAAAAGCTCCGCTAAGCCTTCTTCGGCAGCGGTTCGCGACTGAAAGACGCCTGTAACGGATACCATCGAGCACCTCGGTCCAGCTAGCGTACTTGGTTTAGGTTACAGCAGGCCACTGAGGCGCTGACATACGGTAAAACATCTACCGCATGGCCGAGGGACCGTCGAGGCGAAGGGACGGAACTTGACGGAAAGGCCCGAAAAATTCTCGGGCCCCCAACGAAATCAACAGAAAGGGTTGGGCTTAAAGCTGGGCGCGATGGACGGAATGCATTTGCTCCATCGGGCGCGGCTTTTCGATTGGGACTGCGACCGAGATTTCCGCTCCCTTGCGGAGTACTTCCATGCTTACCGAGGCCTGGTCGCTCTTCTGGCGGAGTTGCGCCCGCACGTCGGCAAGAGTGCGAATCTCTTTCCCGTCGGCCTTAATGATAACGTCGCCGGCTTTCAGGCCTGCTTTGTCCGCGGGTGTGCCAGGGCGAACTTCTCGAACGAGGACACCAGAATTGTTGGGCGCACCAAAATAAGAGCCGAGTTGGCTGGTGAGATCTTCCGCGTTAATTCCGAGAACGGGTGTGCGCGTGTCAATGACCTCGGGCATATCCGGCAACTCCTCGACGTTCGGCATCGAGAAAGAATAAGCACCGCCGAAGTCGCGCATCTTTCCTTTCATTTTTCTTACGTAGACATCGGTGCGGTCGCCCAGCTCTACGAAGATATTTTGAAGCGAACCGGCTCGTGAAATTTCCAACGTGATTGAGCGGCCCGGCGGCGTCTCGCGGATCAGCCGCCGGAATTGCACGGCGCCTTCGACTGGCTGCCCGTCATATTGGGTGATGACATCTTTTTCTTTTATGCCGGCCTTCGCAGCAGGACTATCGGGCTCGACGCCGTCCACAATGACGCCGCGCACGGCGGAGAGCTTAAGATCCTTTGCTTTTTCGGCCGTGACTTCGGCGATCTCGACTCCGAGCCACCCTCCTTCGTCTGTCGAGGACACGACAATGCCCGGCGACATGCTGAAGAGGCGATCAACGTTTTCCTGAATTTTATCCTGGTCCTGTTGGACCTTCTCTTGGGCGTCCTCCTGGACTTTTTCTTCGACGTCCTCCTGGACTTGCTGAGCAAGCGTCTCAGCGTGGGCGCTCAACTCCGCCGCTCGCGATGCGAGTTCATCTCCTCTGGCCTGCAGCTTGGCGGAGAGGCTGCTTAGCCTGCTCAGTTCGGGCGAACTCATCTCCACCTCCTTGGCTGCGCGCTCCAGTTCGGGGAGCCCGGCTTCAATCTCTTTCTCGATGGTACGAACCTGGGCCTCCATTTGTTTCATGCAGCGGTCGAAATCCTGACACTTTTCGTCGGATGGCGAGGGTACAGCGTTAGGGATGGCTTGCTGAGGTGGGGTAACTTGATGTTGCGACTGGCTATATGCGGACCGGGTGGCTCCTACGACTAGTAGCAGCAGAATTCCCGCGCCCGCGAGACCCGGGTGTGCGAAATGCCTCATGGGTTTCATCCTCTTGGTTGGATTACGCCCCGTAAAACCGGAAAGTCAAATGCCCACGACGAGGAATTCATCGTCGTGGCTACCATGCAATTCCTGGTGCTATACGCCTGGGCGCTGCAAAATCAGGCGGACGCCACCATTGATGGTGCGCACTGAAATTTCACCGCCGCCTGCGCCGAGCTTTCCGCGAAACGCGCTGGCGGCCTGCTCGCCGACGGTTGAAGTCACTGGCAGCTCGGAGTGGAACTCACCATTCATGCTCAGGACTTTCAGATTTGCTTTCGCGTTGCAGGGAAGGCCGAGTATTACGGAGCCATTCACGGTTTCGAGGTTCATCGGCGCGCCGTCGAGCACTTCGTGCAGCTCAAGACGCAAGTCGCCGTTGGTGGTCTTCGCGCTAAAACGGCCAGCACTATTCAAGACCTCGACGTTCCCGTTGACCGAGCGCAGATCGCCGCCGCCGTCAACACCACGAACCAGCACGCTTCCATTCACGGTACCGATGCTGCCCAGGAGAACGCGATACGGAACGTGAACGTGGTACTCGACGGCCACTTCGACACCCTCGCCTTTCGGGTATCGCGTGTGAACGGAAACCTGCCCGGGTGCGCTATCCACGTCGATCTTGACGCGCTCCAGATCCTGGCCGTCCGTGTCTGCGGTCTTCACCGCTTCCACTTCCACTTCGTCGCGATCCCAGCCTTCGACCTGCACGGAGCCATTCACGTTTTCGAGCAGAAAACTTCCGCCCGGCGCCAATGGATAGCTGTGTTCGAAGGTCTGGCGATTCGTTACCGCACCGAAGCCAGGCGCCGCGAAAACGGCGACGCCCGCAAGCAATAAAACAGCGCAGCCTGCGATTTTGAAAAACCGCAGAGTCTGAGACCGGAGCCGAGTTTCCCGCATTTTCTTGTTCACGGTACGCCCCCTCGACTGCATTCCCATCAACTAACTGAAAACAAGTCCTGAGCGCGCGCTTCAGGGCCGGCTGTCGGCCGCCATGGATTGTTCCAGCAAGCGCATCTGCATTCGCAGATTCTGCTCCAGTTGCTCCATCTGCTGTCTGTACATCACAAGTTGCTTATCGGCATCGCTGAGCATTAACCGGATATTTCCCGCCACGGTTCGCAATCGCAGCACTTCGCCGCCGCCATTCAACTCACCGGCTGCGCGGAGTCGGCGCGTTCCGTTCGACGCGTCATCGTAAGTGATCTTCACTGGGAAAGCCGGGTCGAAGATCACGCGATGATCGTCGCCATCTTGAATCTGAGCGTCGATCGTGATGGGAAGCTTGCGCGGCAGGTAAACGACGATGTCGCCGTCGCTCGATTGAAAATCGCACGTCCCGGGTTTTGCGGTGGACACAAACCAAGCCGTAATTCCGCCCGCTTCTGTGGACGCTTTCACTGCGCCGTCCACTTCCGTCAGGTAGATGCTTCCGCCGCCGGTTTCAAGATTGGTTGGTCCGGATACATGCACCACTCGAATGCCTCCGCCGGCAGTTTTTGCTTTCACCAGCCCGGCGGCTTCTCCAACGTCAATCTGGCCGCCGCCCGTGGATGCAATGAGTTCTCCGCCCGAATGCTCGAGGGTTACGTTGCCGCCGCCGGTATCGAGGCGAGCGAGATTTTCAACCGATGCCACGCGGATATGTCCGCCAACAGTGTGTAGCGTGGCATTGCCGGCGATCGAACCGGTGGTGATATGGCCGCCGCCGGTCGTTGCGACTAGGTCGCCTGCGACATTCTTCACCGTGATGTGACCGCCGTCCGTATTCAAACGCGCCGGTCCGCCGACATTTCCTGCAAGGATGTTGCCGCCTGCTGTGGAAATTCCAAGCCGCCCGTTGATATCTTCGGTTTCAACGTTGCCACCGCCGGTTGAAAGGTCCACGTTGTAGTTCTTGGGCACATTCACTTCCACCGTGACCCACAAACGACCGCGGCACTGGCAGCCGGAAGTCTGTCCGCGCAGGTATACACCTTCGGCAGTCTGGCGCGCGTTCATCGAAAAGCTTTTCAGAAGTAGCTTCGCGTCTTTTTGGGACGAGTCCGCTTCGAGGCGCACGCGGTAGTCAACCTGATTCGTTTCTTGGGTGTGAACCACGACGTTGCCCAGATCGATCACGAGATGAAGGCGCTGACCATTCTTCGTAGGAACCGAGCCGCTCAATTGCGACGTGACGCGCGGGCCGGATTTCGCGGATTCGGCCGGCCGATTTTCGCGGGCGATTCCGGTATGGGGATAAAACAGAGGAAGAGCGCAAATCACGCCATTCAGGGCGACATTCCAGTATCGCGAGAGACGAAAGCCCGGCGTGTGAAGGCGCATGACCTAGAATTTCTCGCGCGGGCCAAGGTCGCGAATTGCGGCCGCGCTCTGTAGACGGATATAGGTGTTGGGATCTTTTTGCATGCGATCGCGCAAGACCGCAAGCATGTGGTCATCGGAAACCACTTTGCCCTGTGCCGCCATGCTGCGCAGCGCATTGATCGCTTCCACGCGAACGCCGGGATTACGATCGTCAACAAGAGCATCGAGGAGAGTCTTGCGGACTAGATCCTGCGGCTCAGCGCCATTGAGCGCTTCGAGAGCTTTTAACCGCACTGCTGCATTTGGATCGGTATGGACGGCGTGGCAAAGAACGTCGCGCACTTCTGGATCGTCGTTCTTGGCGCGAAGAAGATCCACGGCGTCGAGTCGTACATCGGGATCGAAGCGGTCATTATTGCGGAGGATATTCAGAAGCACGCTTTTTACGTTGTCGTTATTGACCGTGCCCTGCACGCGGAAGGGTTGCTGCGCGCGCATCTGCAATTCCACTTGAGGCGGTTGGCCACCACCCGACGGCATCACGCTGATACCGGCCACCTGCGCGCTGTGCATGTCTATCGGGGCCGACCCGCCATTGGGAAACTGCGGAGCGAAATTGGGAGAACCAGTTGCATCACTCAAAGCCGCTGAATCAGAATCTCCTGAAACGGCCGCCGACCGCTGAAGAAAGCGCGGGCCGAGAATTCCAACAGAAAATCCCACGAGCACGAGTAGCGCTGCGCTCCAGGCAGGGCGCGGAGCTAGTCCGCCTGCGGGAAGAAATACGTTCGTGATCCGGCGCAGCCAACTGCGCTCTTCCTGGCGGTCGAGCGCGTCTTCAAGGCCAGAGCGGCAGCTTGCGAGGAGAGCGGCATCCGGTTCGATGCGGCTTGCCGCGAAGCATTCGACCAACTCGCGCTCTCTTTCAAGAGCTTCGGAGCAACGCCCACAGTGCTTCAAATGGTCGGCTACGTCCGCTTCCTCATCCGGCGTTAATTCCCCGGCTGCGAGAAGCATGAGGCGTGAATCAAACTCTTCGCACGCCGCCGAATTCAGAATGTGGTCTTGGCCTTCCTGCATTTTCTCCGTCCCGTCAGATCTCTCTGGTTACCGCATACAGTCCAGGCTCGCGCGCAATTTTCGCGTCGCCCGGAACAGCGAATTCTTTACCGTTTCCTCCGAGGTGCCGAGCATGTCGCCAATTGCCCTCAGTTTCAAGCCTTGATAGTGCTTCATTTCAAAAACCATGCGCTCGCGCGGCGAGAGCCTTTTCAGCGCAGCGGAAATGTGCTGCCCCAACTCCTGCCCGAGCAGACTGCGCTCTGGGTTGGCAGCAGCTCGAACTTCGGGTTGGCGATCAAAAAAATCTCTGGTACCGCCTTCTGCTTCATCCGGCACCGGTGCTTGATCTTCGCGGCGGCTGGTTCGGCGGCGCAAGTGATCGAGCGCCACGTTGGTGACAATCCGGTAGAGCCAGGTGTAGAAGCTGCACTCGAACCGGAACCGGTGCAGATTCTTGTAAACCCGCATAAAACTTTCCTGGTAGATGTCCCGGGCATCCTCGGAACGATGGACCAAATTAAGGGCCAGCCGCAGAACCTCTCGGTCATAGCGATGCACCAACTCCTCGAACGCCAGACGGTCGCCCGCCTGCGCATTCCGGACGAGGGCCTGCTCCTCCGCAATCCTTGCCGCCGCTGCCTGGCGCGCATCTCCGTCGAGTGCGACGCTCATCCCCATGGTTTTAACGGCCGGTTTCGGATCGCCTGTTTGCTGATCAGTCGGATCAGCCTGGCGATTGCCGCTTGTTCCGGCCTTAGCCCTTTCTGCAGGTTCCGGATGGATAGACGGCCTGAGTGGCCGTTGGTGAGCACCCGTGAACGCGGATTTCCCACTATCGGACAGCTGACCCACAGTGCTGCCTCGCTATAGGATGCGTTCACAGCGCATCCTGTTGTAACAGAGCAGGTTATTGCCTTGCAAAAAGCGCGTCCTGCTCGTTTACAGAAATTCGAAGCCTTACAACAGGGAATAATGCACGGGGTTCGCCACTTGCTGGAAGTTTGCGAAAAGCCCAGGCGAGCTCTTCGAGACTCGTGCCTGCATTTGTCCGTGCAAACCTTTGGACACCCCAACGGCCCAAGAATGCGACGATGCGAGAAGAAATACTCGTGAGGACGAGACGCGGGTGTCCAAAATCACTGGCCCAGGTACAGTCCTATTTTTACTTAGTACGTATATATTTTAGAAGTAAAAAATCTGTGATTAAGTTCCAACCCTCTCTACAAGGTTCCCGGCCGGAGTGCAGTGTCTTCCGTAGCTGAGAATACTCCATTCGCTGGATTCATCCGTTGTGGGGCACGTGGACAATGAAGCGTCGTACAAAACCCAATGTCCCCGAGGAGGGCTCTCAGTGCGCAAGGCATTCGTACTATTCACAGCAGTACCTTTTCTAATGGCACTCATGGCTGGCTGTGGCGGTTCCGGTCATCACACGACGGCCAATAGCGTTCCAATTGTTCTCACAATTCAGGATCAATCAACCATACCAACCGGCTTGACCGTCATCTCTCTCTCGGTTCAAGTCACCGGCGTTACCTTGCAGGGGAGCACCGGGAGCCAAAGTTCGACATCGCTTCTGTCGAGTCCGGTGACCGTGAACCTTTCCAGTCTGCAAACCATGAATGAACTTCTGGCGAACACGAGCGCGGACGCAGGCACATACAACAGCATAATGATCACCTTCGCGAACGCTTCGGCAACAGTTCTAAACAATTCGACCACTACATTCACTGACGGAACTACTTCCTGTCCGCCCGCAACTTCGAACACAACAACATGTACGCTAGCGCCGGCGTTCAATCCGACCTCGGTAACGATTTCCACTTCTCCGTTCCCGCTCACGCTCACGGCCAATACTCCCATTAACATCAATATCGACTTCAATACGGGAGAGTCGTTCGCGAATTCCAATGGCACGCTCTCACTCGCGCCGAGCGTAACCGTGACGACGAACACGACGACAAACGCGACGACCGGCAACCTGAACGACTTCACCAACGTGACAGGCCAGGTGACCGCTATCGGCACGAATCAAGTCACCGTGACCGATACGGAAACCGGGCAGCCACTCACTCTGGGGACAACGAACAACACCGTATTTAACAATTTCAATACCTCTTCCACCTGTACGACTGCGAACACGTTTGGGTGCGTGCAGAAAGACCAAATCGTCAGCCTGAACTTCGGAACCACTGGAGTTTCGGGTGCAACGCCGACGATTTCGAGCATTTCGCTGCAGAACGGCATCACCCAAGGCGTGACGGGCACGGTGATTGGTGTAAATCCTGGCTCGAACACTGCCGAGGTCGTAATCACGGGCGTCACACCGGCCTTCTCTGCCGCGAATTCAGGCGTAACGGTGGGTCAGGTGGTTACCGTTAACACGAATCCGCAAACAACATTCAGCGTCGAGTCGAATGGTGCGACACTGCCCAGCGGCCTGAATTTCGCGGGCCTCAGCGATGTCGGTGTGGGCCAGTCAGTCGTGCTCGACTCCACAGCGTTCACGGCGGGGACTGGAGGCGCACCCGGCTCAATCACTGCCGATCAGGTGATGCTTGCTCCCACGCAGTTTACGGGCACCATCAATTCAGTGAACACGGGCAGTCAATCTTTCACGACGAACGAACTGAACGGCTTGTTTACGAATAATGACGTCAATCAAGTCACTGTCGATACCGGAACAGGCACCACCTTCACCGGCGTGACTGGTTTCTCCGGGCTCGCCAGCGGCAACAACGTTACGATGGGAGGTCTTCTCTTTCAAACCTCTACCGGACCGGTGCTTGTCGGACAGCAGGTTGGCGTGACCACGACAACAACCACAGCGGCAGATTAGGCCATTACGAATGCGTGACGATGCACACGGCCGGCTTCGGTCGTGTGCATCGCCTTTTTTTCAACGGGTTTAGACGCGTAACGGCTTGCGCCGCCTTAAGGCGTTCTTCCCAGCTAATTTAGTGGCTCATCCTGATAGTAGCGGGCACAACGTACGGCTATTCTGACCCAGTGTTCGAGGTTCAATAAGGCAATCGAAAAGACGTACAAGGATTTTCTTCTGAAGTAACTCTTCTTTCTCTGCAGCAAAGGGGTTGCCGACCGACCACCGGCAGCCCCTCCCCTCTCGCCTTCCGACCCCGATTTTTTCCTCGGAGGAATGGTATAAACGTGAGTCATGTTTGTCGCGCCGAGTGTGTGAGCCTCGCGCTGCTTATTTCTGTCATGACCATCGCGCTTTCAAATCCGGTGAAATACCTGCGCGGAGTGGGACCTCATCGCGCTGCACTCCTGGAAGAGCGGGGAATTTTCACTGTGGGAGATTTGCTGGCCTACTTGCCGTTTCGCTATGAAGATCGCATTCGATTTACCCCGATTGCCGAAATTATTCCCGGGCATCCGCACACGATTTTAGTCGAGGTGGCTAATGCCGGCGGCACAATTCGGTTCGCCCGTGGGCGGGGCGGTGTGTTTCACATCGCCGTACGCGATGGTTCCGGGACGCTCTACGCACGCTTCTTTCATGGCTCGTATCTCGAAGGCAAATTCAAGCAGGGCCAACGGCTCGTGATGCATGGCAAGGTGGATGCGGATCCGTATAGACCCGGTCGGCTTGAAATGGTGAACCCGCAGATCGAGCTTATTGGGAGCGCAGACGGAGCGCCGGCGGATTCCACTGAAGTAGGCCGAATCGTTCCAATTTACGAAGCGATTGGCGCAATCAGCTCGCGAATGCTGCGGCGAATCGTTTATTCGGTGCTGAACGATTTCGATGCCAATGTCCCCGATCCGCTGCCGGCCGCTATTCGCGAGCGCTATAAATTTCCGACGCGCCGCGAGGCCCTGCTTTATGCTCATTTTCCACCGAAGAATGAAAGTCTGGAGTTGCTCAACAGCTGGCGCAGCCCGGCGCAGATACGGCTGATTTTCGAGGAGTTTTTCTACTATCAGCTCGCGCTGGCATTACGCCGCCAGCAAGAACATCGCCGAACGGGAATCGCGATGCGGGTGCGCGAAGACAAAATCCGCCAGGCATTGAAACGAATCCTGCCGTTCAAGCCGACTGCGGCGCAAAAACGAGTGCTCGCTGAAATCGCGGCCGATCTCGAACAGCCTTACCCGATGCATCGGTTGCTGGAGGGCGACGTCGGAAGCGGCAAGACGATTGTGGCATTCGAGGCGGCCACGATCGCAATTGAGAACGGTTATCAGGTGGCGCTAATGGCGCCAACGGAAATTCTCGCCGCTCAGCACTATCTTTCTGCGAGGCGCGTGTTTCACTGCGGCGGGCCAGCGAGCGCAGCCGGATACCAGGTCGAATTGCTCGTCAGCGGCCAGAAGCGGCTCGATAGGACCAACACTCTAGCGCGTGTGGAAAGCGGAGCGGCACAGTTCGTCGTCGGCACGCACGCGCTAATCGAAAATCCCGTTCAATTCAAGCGGCTCGGTCTGGTAATTGTGGACGAGCAGCACCGCTTCGGCGTTCTCCAGCGGAAGCGGCTGATCGAGAAAGGCGTCTCACCGCATGTGCTGGTGATGACAGCCACTCCGATTCCCCGCACTCTCGCACTGACTCTTTATGGCGACCTCGATCTTTCCGTGATTGACGAAATGCCGCCGGGTCGCACGCCTGTGGAAACGCGCTGGAGCGACGAAGCGTCTCTGAAAGGAGTGTGGGAGTTCATGCGGCGCGAAGTGACGCGCGGACGCCAGGGTTTCGTCCTCTACCCGGTGATTGAAGAATCGAAACAGGAACTGAAGGCCGCAACGGCAGAATATGAAAGGCTCGCCAAGAGTGTCTTTCCCGGCATCCGGGTGGGCCTGCTTCACGGCCGGCTGAAGAACGAGGATAAAGATGCGGTGATGGATGAGTTTCGCCGCGGCGTGCTGCAAATTCTCGTGTCGACAACGGTGATCGAGGTGGGAGTGGATGTGCCCAACGCCACGATTATGGTGATCGAGCACGCCGACCGTTTCGGACTCGCGCAGCTGCACCAGTTGCGCGGGCGGATTGGCCGAGGCGCGGAAAAATCCTACTGCATTCTCATTGCGCCTAAAGCGATTACGGGAGACGCGCGCGATCGCATCGAAGCTATGGTCGCAACATCCAACGGATTCGAAATCGCGGAGCGTGATTTGAAGCAGCGTGGCCCAGGCGAATTCTTTGGCACGCGGCAGCATGGCGACGCTGCATTCTCGGTAGCTCAACCCCTGCGCGACCACGAGCTTTTGGAACTCGCGCGCCGCGAGGCGTTCGCAATTGCAGAAGACCCGGCAGCGGCAAAGGAAATTGTTGCCAAGGTAGAATCCGTGAGTCCCGCGTGGCAAAAGCGATATCAGCTCGCGGCGGTCGGTTAGGGCTCAACGTTCAAGCTCGACCCAATAATTATGCGCGTGATCGCAGGTAAATATCGCAGCCGGGTATTGAAGAGCGCGCTAAGACTGCGTCTTCGCCCGACGAGTGACCGCCTGCGCGAAACGCTCTTCAACGTTCTCGGCGCATTGGTCGAGGATTCGCTTTTCGTTGACCTTTTTGCGGGAACCGGCGCCGTTGGCATCGAGGCGATTAGCCGGGGCGCGCGCGAAGTGGTCTTCATCGAATCGCACGCGGCCGGAGCGCGGCTCATCCGGCAGAACCTCGAATCGCTTGGAATTCGCGTCGGCGCGGAGGTGATTGAAATGGACGCTATAAGAGGATTGGAAAGCCTCTCAGCCCGGCGTCTTGCCGCCGATTTTATCTTTCTCGATCCGCCATATGAAAAGGAGTATGACTACATCCGCGTTCTGGAGTTTCTCGACGCCTCCCATCTGATCGCACCCCGCGGGCTTGTGATCGCGGAACACCGCAGTTCGATGGAACTTCCGGAGCGTTTTGATAGGCTGGAATGTTCCCGGATCCTCGAGCAGGGAGATGCCGCATTAAGTTTTTATCGGCTGGCAGCCGCAGCGTAGTCTGATGCATCTCATTTGGCACCCCAGCTGTTGCTTAGTATTTCCGCAGGCATATTTTATTTCGCAGGTATAATGACCGGGAAAATGCCGACATTAACAGGACGATCCCTCGACGAAGATATCGAGCTGATCGAGCTTTCGCCGCATTCGCGTCTTCCGAGGCTCGACCTCGGTGTGGATTGGGAATCTCCGTGGCGCGAATTTCGCACCAGCGTTCGCGATTTTTTCACCGGGCCGCGCGCGCCTAAAGATGGCGAGAATGCCCGTGATTCGGTCTTTCACGTCGAGTGGGTGCGCGGAAAACTGTCCGGCTGGGCGTTTACCGCATCGTCGTTATGGCACGTTGTAGTCGTCATGCTGCTGATTCTACCAATTTGGGGTTTTCTGCCTGCGACGCAGCATAACCTCGCTCCGGTGCGCATCGAGCTGACGTATTTGCCAACTCAGGATCTGCCGCCCATCTCGTTGCCCGGTCCCCCATCGAAACCGAGTCCGCCAGGCGACCCCACAAAACCGCTACCCCGGCTTGGCGCCGATGCTTTCCATCCGCGCCAAACGATACTTTCAATGCCTGTGAACGTGACGCATCCGCACCAAACCCTGATCCAGCCCAATGCGCCGGCTGTCGCTCCAAAAATCGATGCGCCGATGCCGAATATGGTCCAATGGGCTTCGCCCGCGCCTGCAAAACCTCAGATTCAATTCTCCGCTTCCACTGCCGCGCCCCGCGTTCGGCAGCGATCTACCCACGATGTTGCCGCGCCAGATATTGCGAACAACGAGAAAAATCCGGGGCCCCTTAATGTCGCCGCAACCCCGCTCGTAAACGAACAGCCTCGTATGCCAGTCGCCCCGATGACGGCCGCAGCGCCCGTGAATACGCGCCCGACAAAGCAAGATGCTGGCGCCGCACCAGAGGTCGGCGCGGCCGCATCAGGTGACGCTGATCTGCACCGCGTGATCGCGCTTTCAGCTGCGCCAGCTCCACCCGCTGCGGAAGTGAGCGTGCCCCAGGGAAATGCCGCGGCCAGAATTGCGATTTCGCCCGACGGCAAACAGCCCGGCGTTCCGGGCGGATCAGAGCACGGCGCGGCTGGCAACGGCGGCACAGGCGGACACTCGGACTCGGCGGGCGGTTCGAATGGTGCGGGCGGTGCCACGCATGGAAGCGGAGGCGGAGGCAACGGGAACGCGAACTCGCTGCCGGCGGCGATCAGCATTACCGGTGGGTCGAATAAGGGCACTGGGGGTGCCGGCGGCATCGGTGCTCCGGGATCGCGTCCCGCTGGAAAATTGAATCTGAAGCTTGCGCCTTCGGCCGATTTGCCGCGATCTTCTCATCGGGCGCCGATTGACGTGACGCATCTCGACCCCAGCGTTGCGCCGGAAAAAATATTATCCGGCAAAGAAATTTATCCGGTGCACGTCAACATGCCGAACCTCACAAGTATCACCGGAAGCTGGGTTTTGAATTGCGCGCAACTTGATGAGGGCGACACTCCCGGTTACAGGCCTCAAGGAGTATTTTCGGGCCCGGAGCCACTCGACAAAGTAGATCCCAAATATCCCCAGTCGCTCATCGAGCAGCATGTGGACGGAGAAGTAGTCCTTTACGCGATTGTTCGCAAGGATGGCTCGGTCGACAGCATTCAATTGGTGCGGAAACTCGACCCCCAACTGGATAAGAACTCAATGGAAGCGCTGGCACGCTGGAAATTCCGGCCTGGCACGCGTGACGGCGTTCCGATTGATGTGGAGATGGTAGTGCACATCCCGTTTCGTTTCCGCAATCCCAACGATCAATAACTCGAATTCGCAAGCCCGTGCTGACGACGGTGCTGGTAACTATCCCGCGCTTCCCGCCCGGCCACTGCGTCTTGCGGAACTCTCTTCGATCAGCTTGATCAGTGCGAATAGCGTCATATTCACCGGTGTCGGCACACCCAATTCTTTGCCGCGCCGCACGATGTAGCCATTCAGCGAATCGATTTCAGTGGACTTGCCGCGCGCAATATCCTGCGCCGTCGATGAGGTGGCTTCGCCGAGCGTCTCAGCGTTCTTCAATCCCTTCTCGGTCCAATCCACGTCCGGCAATGCAACGCCGGCCGCGCGTGCCACCGCGACGCATTCGTTGATCACCATGCGCATTACCTCGCGCGTGTCGAGATTGCGCGCGGCGTGAGCAAAGCTGGTCTGGGCTATCGCGGTGACGGCGTTTCCAGCGCAATTCATCAGCATTTTCGTCCACTGGTCCGCTTCGATGTTCTGCGAGACGCGGCAGGGCACGCCGGCAGCTGTGCACATTTCAGCTACTCTTTCAGGTCTGCTTTTTGCGCCCCCAGCCGAAGGAGTTGCGCCGGCATATTCGCCCACAATCCATTCACCGCGCCCAGAATGCTTCACGTGCCCGGGTTCAGGCAACGCCGCAGCCACGTATACAACGGCGGGTAGCGCGTCGATCCCGGTTGCGGCGCGAATTCGAGCCACATTGTCCACACCATTTTGCAGGCTGATGACGAGCGCATCCGGCGAGAGATGTGGCGCGATGGCTCGTGCCGCGTTTTCGGTGTCGAGCGTCTTCACGCAAAAAAGAACAAACTGCGCATCGCGCACATCCGCCGGATCTGTCGAAGCATTCAACCCGACGCGCTCTTTGAATGTAACGGTATCCAGCAGTAGCCCATTCTTCCGGATCGCTTCCACGTGACTTGGACGTGCAATCAAAGTGACGCTCGCCTCCGCACGCGCCAGCATCCCGCCAAAATAAGATCCCACCGCTCCGGCGCCCATCACAGCTACGCGTGTATCGGAAAGATTCGTTGCCAAAGAAATCTCCTGTGAAAGATCCAACTAAAAGTGAGTGCGCAATTCGCGAAAACTTGTGAGGATCAAAAGCTTTCCTCCGCCGCTTTCAAGTTCGCACTTCTCAAGTTCCCACGTAGCCGCATGAGGAATAAACACGGCGCTCAAGCCGGCGTGCAACGCAGGATTGATGTCACTCCGCGGACTGTTGCCCACCATCCAGCCGTGCGTCTTCACAATTTTGAACTGCTCGATCATTCGCGCGTAGGTGCCCGCGTCTTTTTCCAGCACGATTTCGATCGCATCGAAATATGACTGCAGCCCCGACCGCTCCACTTTGCCCGCCTGCTCGGCAGGCTCGCCCTTGGTCAGCAAAATAAGCCGGTGATGCTTCGCGAGATACGCGAGGGTCTCGGGGACGCCTTCGAGAATGTGCGGAGGAGTGGCTTCCAGCTCCACCGCCATACGCTCGATTTCCTGCACGATTTCGCGTCGAGCCGCATTCCCCGCTAATTTCAAATACGTATCTTCCAGCGAACGCCGGAAGCTTCGCACCCCGTAACCGTGCTGGCGGATATTGCGGCGCTCTGTTTCATTAAGAATGTGGCGTATGTATTCGCGCGTGTAGCCAAGATGCTCGAGCTGCGTGACGAAGTGCTCGATCGTCTTCTCGAAAAAAATATTGTTTTCCCAAAGTGTGTCGTCCGCGTCGATCAGGAGCGTGTTTCGCGCCATCCAGCTATTTCTCCAATTTTCCGTTAGTCGAGCAGGCCTATGTGGCTCGCCTTTAAGTAGCACGGGCGTTCCTGCCTGTGCCGACGTCAGCATAACGCCCTACTCGCGCCGTACCGGCGAGATCAAGAAACGCCAGTTCTGAAGCCGGCGCGCAATCTATTGCGCGGAGGCTTTCCGCGCGCCTGCCGCCACGCGCTCCAGGATTTCGCGCGCCACTTTTTGCAATTCGCCGAAACGCGTCAGGTAGTCTTGGAACTCGCGGTTCAGATCGACCGCGGTCGTAGGATCGAGTTTCGTCCGCAAAATCATATCGCGCAGATGCACGGGGTGAGGCAGCACGGCATCGTCACGCAATTCGTCTAATGCGCTGTTTGGATCGTAGTGGTACATCGCTTTCTCCGTCAGCTCAGAACGTAACGCAACCCAGCATTCTACTCCGAATTATTTGATGCAGTGAGTGATGCAGCGCGACCACTGAAGAACAAGCATTCAGAAAATTTCGTCACGCGGAGGCGGGCAGGAACTCGTAACGCTCGATACGCGCGGCCACACCGCGGCGGCCATTGTGCGGTTCGACACGCAGTACGCGCGCGTAGCACCGGATGTGAACGTCACCGGCAAGTGTGATTTGCTGCGGAAGAGTGAGGACAAATTCAATGGAGCTGCCGGCATCGGGGGTGGCGGGTTCAATCAAAAAATACAGGCCGCGGAAGCTGACGTCGCGGGTTTCCCCGTCTTTTTCCGTAACGCTATCGCCGGCGGTGAATCGCACCTTCAGGGGAAGCATCATCGAGAAACGTCGCGCGGCGCGCCGCTCCACAACGTCGTTCATCGCTCCTCCCACCGATTCGCTCACTTGAGCCAAAACTAACACCGCTTTCATCCGGGCGCAATCGAATTTACCGGCCTGCTGTGGATTTCCGGCACGAAATACAAGCGAATTCCGCATTGGCGAATAGTGCTAGAGGTTTTAACTTATGCTCGGCATAACACCACGCTGGTAATGGTCGCCTGCCAAATGCGACAGAAACGAGCGATTGAATTTCGGCTCGCACTTTCCCGCTCGGCCGGGGTCAGCTAGACTTGGTTCGCGTCACGTTTCACAAAGAAACTTTCGATGGCTGAAGTATTTCATCGCAGCTTGTTTTTGCCGGGGCCGGCAGGCCGCCTCGAAGCCATGCTGTGGACTCCTGCGTCCGCGAATTCCGATCTCGTTGCCCTCGTCTGCCATCCGCATCCGCTGTTCGGTGGCACCATGCACAACAAAGTAGTATTTCAAGCAGCCAAAGCACTTCATCGACGCGGGATTCCGGTTCTTCGCTTCAATTTTCGCGGCACGGGACAGAGCGAAGGAGAACACGACAAAGGCCGCGGTGAGCAAGATGACGTCCGCACGGGCCTCGATTTTCTCTGCGCCGAATTTCCTGGCCGGCCGATTGTGCTCGCAGGATTCAGTTTCGGTTCATGGGTGGGGCTCGCGGTAGGCTGCGAGGACGACCGCGTTTCGGACCTCATTGGCCTCGGGATCCCCGTGAATTCCGTGAGCCTCTCCTATTTGCACGAGTGCCGCAAACCGAAGCTATTCATCCAGGGCGGGAGCGATCAGTTTGGCTCACAGCAAAACGTGAATGAACTTTTTGACGCGCTCCCAGAACCGAAGAAGCTGGTGATCGTCGAGCAAGCCGACCATTTTTTCACCGGCAAGCTCGATCAGATGACGGCAGCAATTGGCGCGTGGATGGACGAGCGTTACCCGAATCGGATTGCAGTGCTTGATTCAAACCCTTCCTGAGGACACGACTTAACCCTTCGATTCAAACAACATCATAAACTGCTCGCGCGATGCCGGTTCGACGCCCACGAGAGCCAGATTTGCTTGGACGTGCTCGACACGGCTCATACCGACGAGCGCCGTGGTAAGCCCTGGCACCGATCGCGCAAATTGAAGGGCGAGTTCGAATTCTTTTTTCAGCTTCAAAGCGGAATGAATAAATGGAGGCAGATTCTTGGTTAGTTGTCCTTGCAATAGCGCCGCGCTGGTAACGAGACTGATTCCCAGGTCGCGCGCCGCCTGTACCATCGGCATCGTTCTTCCGGCCACCGTCTGGTTCGGGCGCGTGAGCGCTTCCGGCATCGCGAGATTGAACGGCAACTGCACGAATCGGAAATGATGCTCTGCGCCTCCGACCTCGCCGGCGATCTCCGCCATCGCTTCGAGCGAAAGATAGCCCGGCGACTTGGGATCCTCGCGAAACGCATTCCACGTGGCCATTCCATAAGCGCCAATCTTCCGGTCAGCGACCGCAGTTTCGAGGAATGCAAAGGCGTCGCGAATTCTCTTTCGGAATTCCGGAGCGGACACTTCGGTCAGCTGCGTCTCGGGGTTGTGCAGATAGAAAACGTCGATGGCCTCAACTCCAAAATTCGTAAGGCTTCGCTGCATCTGGTCCGCGAGATATTTCGGCGCCATGCAATGGCATCCCGCTGCAATTTCCTCCGGCTGAAAAACACCGCGATCCAGAAACTCGCGAGCGAAATACTCGTTTGGATCAGCAGGCATTTCTCCGTCAGGCGTCAGGAATCCGGCTTTCGTGCAAAGCATCAGTTCGTCCCTGCCATAACCCTTCGCCGTGAGCTCACGCAGTGCCGCGCCGATAGACCGCTCGCTGCGCTGGAAGCGGTAATTAATGGCAGAATCTATTACGTTGATGCCCCCTTCCACCGCCGCAACCACCGCCTGCGCGTACCCCTTGTCTGTCGCCGGATCGGGCTCGCCGAGATAAGTTCCTATTCCGATGGAGGAGAGCACTTTCCCGCCAGGAATCTCGCGAAAGTGCCCTGGCGCAGTGCGCCCCTGGAATCGCGCAGCGTATCGAAGCGTTCCCTGTGCTGTAGCTGAGCCGGCGATTCGTCCGTCATTGTGTGCCGCGGGAGATGACATGCGTTCCTCAGCGTTCATCAATACTCATGATCAATTTACAACATTCTACGGCGCACTGCGCGCCGTTACTTCCTGCGCCGGTTCACCACCTGCCATGCCCTGCGCGATAATCAATTCCCGCGCTTCGATGCGAATCTTCGGCAGATTGCGGGCGAAAAACGCGGCACCAATGATCGCGCCCACTCCCCCAATTGCGAGCGTCCATTGTGCTCCAATGTGATCCGCTGACCAGCCCGATAACAGCGCGCCCATCGGCGCCATCCCCATGAACATCATCGAGTACACCGCCATCGCCCGGCCCCGAAGCCGGTCGGGCACCATAGCTTGAATCAGCGTATTCGACGACGCCATCTGCACCATCATCGCGAATCCGACTGGAACCAGCAATGCCACGGATAAGACGTACCACCGCGAGAGCGAAAATAGAATGAGAGACGTTCCGAAGCAGGCGCACGCAATCGCTACCCATCTCCCCAGTCCTTTCACTTCCGAGCGCGATGCCAGCATCAGCGCACCCCCTAGCGCACCGACGCCGGTCGCGCCCATCAGGACGCCGAGCGTCCGCGCGTTCCCGTGCAGAATTTTTGCCGCAAAAATCGGCATCAGCACCGAATACGGCATTGCCACCAGGCTCACGAGTCCCAACAGAAGTAACAGCGCTCGTATCGGCCCCGTGTTCCACACGAACCGGAATCCTTCGACGATGTGCTCGAACGGCGAAACGCGCCTCACCTCCACGGGTGCCCGGTTCACGTGCATCAGTAGAAGACCGATGATGACGGCGATATAGCTAATCGAATTGGCCGCGAAGCACCATCCCTCCCCGATGCTCGCCACAAGAATGCCCGCGATCGAAGGGCCGATCACACGCGCGCCGTTGAACATCGACGAATTAAGCGCAATCGCGTTCATCAGGTCTTCGCGGCCGACCATATCCACCAAGAATGCCTGCCGCGCTGGGATGTCAAAAGCGTTCACCGCGCCCATCAATGCTGCGAGCACAACTACCTCCCAAACCTTGACGCGGCCGGTCAAAGTCAGCACGGCAAGAATCCCCGCTAACACCATCGAGGTCGCCTGCGTGGCAATTACCACTCGCTGCCGATTCCACCGATCCGCTACCATTCCACCAACTGGAGCCAGCAAAAACACAGGAATCTGGCCCGCGAATGCCACCGTGCCAAGCAGCAGCGAAGATCCAGTCAGCCGATAGACGAGCCACGCCTCCGCAATATTGTCCATCCACGTGCCGATCAACGAAATCAGTTGGCCGCTGAAGAAAAGCTGGAAATTGCGGTGCCGCAGCGCGCGCAGCATCTGCGGAATTCGCCGCGTGTCTTCGAGCCCTGGATTCGCACGGTTTCGCTTCTGGGGCGGGGTCGCCATCTCTTTCAATTGTACGACGCCGCGCAGCTTTGCCGGTTTCGTTTATGCGGGACTTTGTTTATGCGGAAGACTCCGTGGAAGGATTCGAAGTCGGAGGAGCCAGTAGCCGCCCGCAGGCTCGAAGAATGCGCCGGTAGGGCCAGTCGTCTTCCCGGAAGAAAATTTCGCCGTCGCGAGGTTTCGAGTAAAACCATCGCGCAAGTATCGCAAGATGCTCGGAGCGTTCCGAAGGCGCTTCGCGGAGCCCGTATTGCGATCGCCAGCTCGCGCCTGAAGGGGCTTGTGACTCGTGTGGCTCGCCCGCTGTTGCATTTGCCTCGGGTCGCCGCGCTTCGTTTGCCAATTCAGAACCACCTGCTTGGCCATGCGGCTGAAGCCCCTGTTTCAGAATCGCTTCCACCGACCGCGGTTCGCTCGACAATTCCCCAAATCGCAAAAATATCGGCTCGGCGAGAAGCCCCGCGAGCACAGGAAAAACAATAATTGTTTTTTCCTCCGCCCCTCGCTGCAGCACCACGGCATCAAGCTCGTCGATGCGCCGCGCCACTTCAGGCAGCCCCCGTAGCGCCGCCGACGCTTTTTCGAGCCTTTTATGAACTGCAGCCGCACGCTCGAAATCGAGCGCTTCACTCGCAGCCTCACGATCACGCTCAAGTTCCTCCGTAAGCGCTTCGCCGGAACTCGCCAGCGTCGCAAGCACGCGCCCCGTCTCCACGTCGTACTCTTCTTTCGTGCACCCTGCGAAACACGGCGCCAGGCACATCTTCATCTCCGAATAAATACATCCCGGGAATTCCGGATCGCGCCGAATTTTGATCTGGCAACGCCGGATTTTGAAAAGGTCGAGAAATCCCTCGGCAAACGCCTCCGCGCTCTTCCGCGAAGCAAACGGGCCGAAATAAGCTCCGCCATCTCCCGAAATCCGCCGCGTCACATAACAGCGCGGGTATTCATTGCTCAGATTCACTTTCAACACGGCCGGCGGCCGCAAACGCAGCAGGTCGCGATAACGCTTCGGAAATCTAGCGCGAGCACACGTGTACAGAGTTAATGTCTGCTCGAATTTCGACCCGGTCGCGCGGTAGCGCACACCCGCAGCAACATTCCGCAGATTCAGCCGTTTGGAAGCCGCCTCAGGTTCCCGCAGCAACCGCTCAGCGGCACGACGAATATCAGCCGTGCGCGCAAGGTAGGGCTGCGCACCTGCCTCGCGCATTTCAATCAGCAGAACGCCAGGGCGAGCAGGAAGCGCCGCGAAGAATATCTCATCATGGCCTGACTCAAAATCCAGGCCGCAATCAAGTTCAAGCATCGAGAAAAGAATACACTGCCGGGCGGCAGTGCGGGAAAGTTGCAGACGTCAGTACGATTTCAAAACCCACGCAGCAATCACGAGGCGCTGAATCTCGCTCGTTCCCTCGTAAATCTCAGTGATGCGCGCATCGCGATACGCGCGCTCGACGGGATACTCGCTGCTATAGCCATAGCCCCCGTGAATCTGGATCGCCTTATGCGCCACGCGCGTGGACATTTCGCTCGCGAATAATTTCGCAATCGCCGCTTCCATCGAAAAACGCGCGCCCGAATCCTGTTTCCAAGCCGCTCGCCGCGCAAGCAACCGCGCCGCGTCAATTTCAGTGGCCATGTCCGCCAGCATGAACTGAATCGCCTGAAAATCCGCAATCGGATGCCCGAAAGCCTGCCGCTGCTGCGCATAGGAAAGCGCTGCTTCAAACGCGCCCTGCGCTATCCCAGTGGCCTGTGCAGCAATGCCGATTCGCCCACCGTCGAGCGTCGAGAGCGCTACCTTGTACCCCTCGCCTTCTTCCCCGATGCGATTCGACGCCGGCACCACACAATCGCTGAACACCAGCTCGGTGCACGCCGTCCCATGAATGCCGAGCTTTTTCTCTTCCTTGCCGACGCTGAATCCGCGCGTGCCTTTCTCAACAACCAGCGCCGTGATTCCCTTCTCGCCTTTTTCCGGCTGCGTATTCACATACGCGATCGCTGCATCTGCCGCGCCCCCGTTCGTGATCCACGCCTTCGTTCCGTTGATTACATACGTATCGCCCTTGCGAACGGCTTTCGTCTGAAGCGCCGCCGCATTTGACCCCGCTTGCGGCTCGGTAAGCGCGTAGCAACCGATTTTTTCACCGCGCGCAAATGGCACCAGAAATTTCTGCTTCTGCTCTTCAGTCCCAAAACGATAGATCGGATCGCAGTAGAGCGAATTCTGCACGGATAAAATCACGCTCGTCGAAGCGCACACGCGCGCAATTTCCTCGATCACGATTGTATAGCTGACGTGATCCATCCCCGCGCCGCCATAATTTTCAGGCAGCGCCACGCCCGTGAGCCCCAGTTCGGCCGCTTTCTTGAACGTATCGCGCGGAAATCGCCCCGTCTCGTCAATCTCCTTCGCCAGAGGCTTCACTTCCGCCTCCGCAAATTCGCGCACGCTCTTCTGCAGCAGTTGCTGCTCGTCAGTAAGTTCCAGGTTCAAGCTCGCGTCCCCAACCCAAAATGTAATGGTGTGCTGACAAAAGGTTTACAAAGTAGATTCTGCCTCAATCCAGCCCGAGAGCCTCGCGCGCTTCGAGGATTTGCAATGCATGCCGCGCCGGATGCAGCGCAAGCACGATCATCAATTCCTGGCCAGTGGCCTTACCCAGCGCTGGATGCGGACCCACCAACGCCCGCAGATCCTGATCGCATTTTTCAACATAATCGATCGTACGCGCGCGGCTTTGCTGAAAATGCTCGAGAGCTTCCGCCAAAGTCGCGAATTTCCCGGCCGGCTTCACGAACTCCGGCGCTCCAAATTTCTGACTGCGATCCGTCACGCTGCTGATGATCTTCTGCTCGCGCGCCCGATCGATCGGAGTCTCCGGCGGCGCCAGCTTCGTCGTCACCGTAGCGAACATCCCATCTTCCACCAAGCCCACGTGCTCGACGCATTCCAGGATCGACCAACGATCCTCCGCAGGACGCATCCGCGCCTGTTCGTCCGTAAGCCCTTCGGCTGATTCCAAAAGCTTCTTGCGTGAAGCGCTCAACAATCGCAACAGCTGTTCTCGATCGACAGTTTCCATGTGAGGTTATCCGTTCAGGGCCTTTCGTAGTTTTTCGTACGTCGTCGTCAAATCTTCCGGCTCAATTCGTGTCTCGCTGACCACCGTCATGAAATTCGCGTCGCCCGACCAGCGCGGCAGCACATGCATATGCAGATGCCCCGTCACTCCCGCCCCAGCCGCCCGCCCAAGGTTCATTCCCAGGTTGAATCCATCGGGATGATACGTTTGCTTCAAGGCCACCTGAACGCGCTGCGCGATTCGCATCATCTCGGCCAGCGTCTCAGGGTCTGCCGCCGCAAGATCCGCGACGTGGGCATAGGGAACAACCATCACATGGCCTGAGGTATAAGGATAGCGATTGAGGATTACGAAACAAGTGGCGCCGCGGAATACGATTTGGCTCTTCTCATCGTCATTTGCAGCCACCGCGTCGCAAAAGATACACCTGGTGTCCTTCCCCGCGTCGGCAATGTAGCGATACCGCCACGGCGTCCACAGATAATCCATCCCTCTTAGCTCTGCGCGCCGGATTCGGAGGAGCCCGCCGCTCGCGGGTGGTTCACGTAATCTTTTAGCTCTTTGCTGGGCTTGAAGTAAGGAATTTTCTTTGGCGGCACTTCCACTTTCGCGCCCGTTTTCGGATTTCGGCCCGTGCGGCCCCGGCGTTGACGCGTCCGAAAGCTTCCAAAGCCCCGAATTTCAATTTTATCGTCAGCCTGCAGCGCCGCGATGATGCTGTCAAATATCGTCTCGACCACGGCTTCCGATTCTTTTCGCGGCAGCTCGGTGACGCGGGTCACTTCTTCCACGAGCTCCGCCTTCGTCATCGTATGTTCTTTGTTTTCGTGCACTCCCGCAGCTTCTGCCATGGGGACGTGAGCCTCCTTCTTCAATGCCTCTGGGCGACTGGCCGATTGCGAGCCGGGGTGGGGCGCCGCATACCCTTGCATATCATCAAATTACGTCGAGGTAAACGAATTTCATTCAGGGAAAAAGGGTGTGGCCGCTCACCCCACCGCGGGCGAACCCGACTTCTCCACTCCTCTAAATTCTAGTTTCCTTGCCGCTTGGCTAGAATCGCGTCGCCGATCGTCGCTGTGGGTGACGATTTCGGCGACTTTGTCGCTCGAAATGACTCAATCTCCTGCTTCTCGGCCTGTTTCTGCGCCGCCCGGTAGCTCAGGCTGATCTTGTGTTGTTCAGGCTCGAGCCGCAGAACTTTGAATTCGTATTCCTGGCCGGGCGTCAATACGGCCGTCACGCGAGCACCGCGTGAACCCTTTTCACGTTCCTTATCGCGATCGCCTTTCGGGCGGCGCTCCTCAATCTCCGAAACGTGGCAGAGCGCTTCAATCCCGTCGGACAATTCGACAAACGCCCCGAAATCGGTAGCTCGCGCCACTTTCCCTTTTATAAGCTCGCCGATCTTGTGCTCGCCAAACCAGTTCGCCCAGATATCATTCACCTGCTTGATTCCCAGCGAAAGTCGCCGGTTCTGCGAATCCACCTTCAGCACCTTCGCTTGTATCGTGTCGCCCTTCTTGAACTTTTCGCTTGGGTGCTTGATCCGCTCAGTCCAGCTCACATCGCTGATGTGGATCAGGCCTTCCATTCCTTCTTCGATTTCAACGAACGCTCCGAAGTCGGCGAGATTCCGCACGCGGCCAGTGACCATCGTTCCCACCGGATATTTCTCCGCGGCCGCTTCCCAGGGATCGGCCTGAGTCTGCTTCAATCCCAGAGAGATCCGCCGCTGATCCGTCTTCACTTCCAGCACAACGACGTCCGCCTCGTCGCCCACTTTCACGATCTTCGACGGGTGTTTCGCGCGCTTTGACCAGCTCATTTCGCTCACGTGCACGAGCCCTTCCACGCCCGGCTCGATTTGCACGAACGCGCCGTAGTCAGTTACACCCACGATCTTGCCTTTCACTCGCGTTCCCACCGGAAAACGCTCCGGCACTGTGGCCCACGGATCAGGCAGCAATTGCTTGCGTCCCAGCGAAATGCGCTGCTTTTCTTTATCGAATTTCAAAATCTGAACCTGAATTTCTTCGCCCGCTTGCACCACCGACGACGGATGTGGCACACGACCCCAGACCAGGTCGCTCACGTGCAGCAAACCGTCGATTCCGCCCAAATCAACGAACACACCGTAGTCCGTCACGTTCTTCACGCGTCCTGTGACCACCGCGCCATCCGACATGGTTGCCAGCAAAGCTTCGCGCTTCGCCTTCTGCTCCTCTTCGAGGATCGCGCGCCGGCTCACCACCACATTGCCGCGCTTGCGGTTCAGTTTGAGGACGCGCACGTCGATCTCGCGATCTTTCCACCCTTCCAGGTCGTGCACCGGCCGCAATTCGATCTGCGAAGCCGGCAAAAAGGCGCGAACACCGATGTCAACTACCAGGCCGCCCTTGATCCGCTCGGATACTTTGCCCTTGATGTCCGAATGTTGACGGTAGGATTTCTCGATGCGTTCCCACACGCGCCGCCGGTGCGCCCGCACGTGCGAGAGCAGCACGTAGCCAACTTTGTGCTCGTGTAGCCGCTCGACTTCAATCGTCTGGCCCGGGCCAAACTCAATCGCCGAGCCCGACTCTGCGAATTCCTGGGCGGGCACCAATCCTTCAAATTTGCCGCCCACATCCACGATCACGCCTGCGTCGGTCACGGCCAACACGCGTCCGTCAAAAATTTCACCTTCCGTTACCACCGGCTCCGGCGTCGGGAACTGATCGAGCAGCTGGTCCATCGTCTCGCTGCTCTCCGCAATTTCCGCTTCGGTGGTCATCTCATGGGAAACCTCGGCCCCAGCTCCATCCTGGTGGGCGTCGCTCGGAACCGCAGGCGAAGCATCATGCGTCTCCGTCGCTTGAGTGGAATTTTCTTCCGTTCCGCTTGCTGGCGCCATCGGGGCGATCGTTCCGCTCGCTCCGTGTCCGTCCATGGACACACTTATCCCGGCACTTTCTTCAACCACTGGAGCGCTCGGCGCAGGGTCCAGCGCGCGCGTTGCTGCTGTCGCGGCGCCAGTTCCCCGGGGTGCCTTTGCCTGGGAGGTGGCAGTCGGCGGCGCATCCGACGAAGATTCGGAAGCTGACATTTCCAGAGTCGGTTGAAGATTATTGTCGTGTTCGGGTGACATTGAGGACGGCCTCCATACGGATTCGCTCATTGCGTGCCGAGAGTTTGGCCTCGGTTACTCTACCCAGCTGGGTTTCGAGCAATGAAGGGGAACAGCGTCCGCGCCAGAAACGCCGTATCGCAGCGATGATACGCGTCCGGTTTGCGGCTTGTCAACAAAACGGTGGAATTCTATATCGCCGCCATCGCTCATTGTATGAATGATTTATTACGAAATCCTAATGTCTGCGTGCACGGATCGCCGATGGCGTTCCGTTCTATGGGCGTGCAGGGAGGGGGCTCCGGCCGGTGCGTTGAATTCTTGATTCGACGGCGGCTTACGCGCCAGCGCGGCTGATATTGCGTATCTCTTTACGGTAATCGGGTGCGGAAATTTCTACTGTGCGGCACATCTCATACAGCCGTGAGCGAATCCGTTTCCCCACTCGCTCCGTAAGCGTATCTTCGATCGATGGCGCACGCATCCCGGCCACACGCGGCCCTGCTACCGCTGTCGGATCGGTATCCAGGTAATTCGTGGTAAGGACCGTTACGCGCTTTTCGTTGTATCGCGTGTTGAGCACATGCCCCACCGTTTCGAGCGCCCAAAGCGATGGCTTGCTCGATCCCACATCGTCGAGCACCAGAAGCTCGGCCTTCAGCACGGGTTCAAGCACGCTCAATTCAGTCGATTGACTCTCGGCGTTGTAGCTGTCCTGAATCTGCTTTAGCAGATCGCGGTAATCGTAGAAAATTCCCGCGTGGCCGCGTGAAACGATCTGCTTTAGCGCAGATACCGCCAGATGCGTCTTTCCCGCGCCGCATGGCCCCATCAGCAGTAGGCCATTCTCATTGCCCGATGGATACGGAAATTCCTGCGCGAAACGCTGCACCACGAGCTTTGCCTGCGCAAGGCTGCGATTCCAAACCTGCAATTGCTCGCGCGCTACATTTTCGATGTCGTTGTCCGTTTCGAAGTTTTCGAAATCGCAATGCCGGTAACGCTCAGGGATGCGGGCACGCGCCAGCGTCCGGTCAGGCTGCTCGCTCTTTGTGCAATCGCAAGGAACAGCCCATACCATTTTCGGCTCGCCAACCCCGGAGCCGGGCCTATCCGCCGCCACCGGCTGCGCTCCCGGCGCAGTCCGCTCCACAACTTTCCAGCCGCTTCCCTGACAATCAGAACAATCCGCTCGTGCCATCGCTAAGAAGAATATGCGCCGCGTCTGCTTCGCGCAAGCACACTCGTCCCTGTGGAAGAAATCAAACCTGTGGAAAGAACTGAAGCCACCCTCAGCGGATACGACTTGTGATCGCTACTTCTCCACTTTGATCGCCGGCCGCGGAGACAACCGCACAATCGCATTGCGAATTTTCCGTTCATCCGGCGCCGCAAATCCGCGCGCCATCTCGCCCCGCACAAATTGTATGAACGCTTCCATCTGCGACTGCATCTCGCCCATCTTGTCCCGCATATTCAAAATGATCTCGATGCCCGCCAGATTCACGCCCAGCTCGCGCGTCAAATTCAAAATCACCTCCAGCCGCTCCAGATCGCTATCGGTGTAAAGCCGCGTGTTCCCCTGCGAACGCGACGGCTTCAGCAACCCCACGCGCTCGTATAACCGCAGCGTTTGCGGATGCAACCTATAGAGCTCCGCCACCGCGCTGATCATGTAACCGGCTTTCGCTTTCTTTCTTGGCCGCCCTGCCATTTCACTTTCTCCTTCTACATCCGATCCGTTACACAGCCGCCTTCGCAAACAATTCCTTGCGCGGATCCTCCGGATCGATCTTGCTCAACTCCTTCAAGAGATTCCGCACGCGCTCGTCCTCCGGCTTCGGCACCACCACCTGCACTTCAATAATCTGATCCCCGCGCTTCCCGGGCTGGCGCGATGACGGTGCCCCCTTCTCCCGCAACCGCAATTTCTTCCCGCTATTCGTCCCCGGCGGAATCCGCACTTGCGCGCGCCCGTCAATCGTCGGCACCTCTACCTTCGCTCCAAGCGACGCTTCGGTCACCGTCACCGGCACCGCCGTATACAAATCATCCCCACGCCGATCAAAAAACGGATGCGGCTGCACGCGCGTGATGATGTAGAGATCGCCCGGAGGCCCGCCACTCGTCCCCGCATTTCCATACCCGGCCACGCGCACCCGCGAACCCGTATGCGCCCCCGGCGGAATCCGCACGTCAATCGTCTCCATCTTCGGCACGCGCCCTTCGCCGCCACAGTTCTTGCAAATCGTGTGCAACCGCCCCGAGCCGCCACACCGCGAGCAGTTCACCTGAAAACGCATCTTCCCGCTCGTCTGCGTCACATGTCCCGTCCCGCCGCACGTGGGACAAACCTTCGCCTCGCCGGGTTCCACCCCGCTTCCATGACACACATTGCACACATCCAGCCGCGTGAAACTCAGCTTCTTCACCGTCCCGCGCATCGCCTCTGCAAACGTGATGTCGATCTGATATTCCAGATCGGTCCCCGGCTCCTCTTCCACTCCCTGCTGCGCCGCGTTCTGGCTGCGGAAAAATTGGCTGAACAAGTCGCGGAAGCTCGTTCCTCCGCCACCCGCACCCGCTCCACCGCCAGCACCTCCGCCAAAATCAAATCCGCCGAAATCGAAGTGAATATCTTCCGGCGCGCCGCCGTAACCCGCTCCTTGCGGCGGCACTCCTCCCTGCCCCGGCACATTAAATCCAAACTGGTCGTACATCTGCCGTTTCTTCGTGTCCGACAGAACGTCGTACGCTTCCTGTATCTGCTTGAATTTCTCTTCCGCTGATTTGTCGCCAGGATTCAGATCGGGATGGTATTTGCGCGCGAGTTTGCGATACGCCCCGCGAAGTTCCTTCACCGACGCCTTGCGCGGCACTCCCAGCAGTTCGTAATAATCTTGTTTGGTTGTCGTAGCCATTCTTGCTTTCGCGAATCCTTAAAGTTTCGCCCAGCGCGCGTTCCACTCGCCCAATTCCTGCGCCTCGCGCGCGGCCTCTTCTGCTTTCTGTCGCTGCACTTCTGTGCGCCCCGCCATCGCCGCTTCTTTCTGGCTCGCCTTCCCGATCCAGCGATCCAGCACCGCGATCTTCTCTTCCACCGTGGCGGGGTCCGTCTTGAATCTCAAAAACGTTCCGGTAATCTCAATCGACCGCGGCGCAAAATCCGCCGGCACATCCTGCCCCTGCGCGTCGTAAAACAGCCGCCGCCAATCCGCGCTAGGCGTCTCCGTTATCGACACCTGAATCAGAAAATAATTATCGCGAACCTTCGTTACCGCTTGCGGCGCACTTGCTCGCCGAATCCCGCTCGTCGTCAACGCGCTCTCCTCGAATTTGCTGCTCTATCACGCCCGCACAGCAAAACGGGCGGGGCTTGCTCGCGCCAGCTCCCGCCCCATTTGCTGCATTCAGTTGTCCACTCGAACTTCAAACCGCCGCCAAAGCGGCGGGTCTTAGTTCGGCTTCTTCGAGTCGTCCACGTCCACGAACTCGGCATCCACCACATCGCCTTGTCCGCCGCCGGACGAACCCGCTTGCCCGCCCGCTCCGCCGCTGCTGTCGTGCCCCGCGCCCGGAGCTCCAGCACCCGCGCCAGCCGCACTTCCCGCCGACGCCTGCTGCGACTTGTACATCGTCTCCGCCATCGTGTGCGAGATCTTCGTCAGCTTTTCCGCGGCCGCATTCAACCGGTCGAGTCCGCCCTCGTTCAACGCTCGTCGCGCCTCTTCAATGGCTTCCTCAGCCGACTTCGCATCGGTCTCGCCCAGCTTCTCGCGGTTCTCCTTTACGAGTTTCTCGGTCTGATAAACAAGGTTGTCCAGCTTGTTGCGAGCTTCCACTTCCGAAAGCCTCGCCTTGTCCTCAGCCGCGTGCGCATCCGCTTCCTTCTTCATGCGCTCCGCCTCTTCCTTGCTCAAGCCGGTCGAAGCGGTAATCGTGATTTTCTGTTCCTTGTTCGTGGCCATGTCCTTGGCGGAGACGTTCAAGATGCCGTTCGCATCAATATCAAACGTCACCTCCACCTGCGGCACGCCACGCGGCGCCGGCGGAATCCCAATCAGATGGAATTTACCAAGCGACCGGTTGCCACTCGCCACCGGGCGTTCGCCCTGCAGCACGTGAATTTCAACCGACGTCTGGTTATCCGCCGCCGTCGAAAACGTCTCCGACTTGCGCGTCGGAATCGTCGTGTTTCGCGGAATCAAAGGCGTCATCACGCCACCAAGCGTCTCAACGCCCAGCGAAAGCGGCGTCACGTCCAACAGGAGAATATCCTTCACTTCGCCCGCCAGCACACCACCTTGAATCGCAGCGCCCACCGCCACCACTTCATCGGGGTTCACGCCCTTGTGCGGCTCTTTCCCGTTGAAGAGGTTCTTGACGATGTCCACCACGCGCGGAATTCGCGTCGAACCGCCAACGAGCACCACCTCGTCGATTTTGTCCGCCGTAATTCCTGCATCGGTCAAAGCTTGCTTCACCGGACCCACCGTCCGCTGCAGCAAGTCTTCCATCAACTGCTCGAGCTTTGCGCGCGTCAGCTTTAATTGCAGGTGCTTCGGCCCGGATTCATTCGCGGTAACGAACGGCAGATTGATCTCCGTCTCCATCACTTGCGAGAGCTCGATCTTGGCTTTCTCCGCCGCTTCCTTCAGCCGCTGGATCGCCATGCGATCTTTGCTTAGGTCGATGCCCTGCTCTTTCTTGAACTCAGAAATAATCCAATCGACGATCTTCTGGTCGATGTCGTCGCCGCCCAGGTGCGTATCCCCGTTCGTCGACTTCACTTCGACGACGCCTTCGCCCACTTCCAAAATCGAAATGTCAAACGTTCCGCCGCCCAGGTCGTACACGGCGATCGTTTCATCCTTCTTCTTGTCCAAGCCGTATGCGAGCGCAGCCGCCGTCGGTTCGTTGATGATTCGCGCCACTTCCATGCCCGCAATCTCGCCGGCCTGTTTCGTCGCTTGCCGCTGGCTGTCGTTGAAGTACGCCGGAACAGTGATAACAACCTTCGTCACCTTCTCGCCCAGAAAATCCTCTGCCGCGGTCTTCAACTTTTGAAGAATCATCGCCGAGATTTCGGGCGGGGTGTACACCTTGCCGGAAATGTCGATGCGCACATCATCATTCGGCCCTTTCACCACTTTGTAAGGCACGCGCTTCGCTTCTTCCGTCACTTCGTCAAAGCGCCGGCCCATGAATCGCTTGATTGAATACACGGTGTTTTCGGGGTTCGTGATCGCTTGCCGCTTCGCCACCTGACCCACCAGGCGCTCGCCGCTCTTCGTGATCGCCACCACTGACGGGGTCGTTCGCGCCCCTTCCTGGTTCGGGATGACGGTTGGTTCGCCTCCCTGCATCACGGCCACCACCGAGTTGGTCGTGCCCAGGTCAATACCTATAATCTTGCTCATGAAATCGCTCCTAGTGCTTTCCGCTCGCCTGAAATCTCAAACTTGCCAGCCAAAGCAGCCCACATAATACACGTTGAGTGCTTCATTGTCAAGTTATCTATGCGCCCGTATGTTATTGCATTTGGGATTGTTACATCTATTCTTCGAGTATTTCAGCCCTTCCACGAGCAAGAATGTTGATAGAGTGAGCATTCCCCGGCGGCGAACCTGCCCTTCCGTACCGCCGGTTTACCTTTAGCCGCGAAGGGCGTCCCGCCGGCTCTTTTGACTCTTCTTCCGGTCTTGCCCTCGGCAGCGCACGCATTCCTGCCTATGCCCACTTAACAACGAAGCCGCCCCAGTAAACTTCTCTCCTCGGATTGCGTTCCTCACCCACAACTCCAAAATCGAACCAACCCGTCAACCTCGGCATCACACTACCCGGTCAAATTGGCCGCCGACTTTGCATCTAAGCACCGCCTCGATATCGCTCAGTTCAAAGGTCAGCCAATTCGGGCTACAATAGTCATCCGAATCAAATTCTGAAGCGATTAGCATCACACGCAGACCACGCTCGGGAGGCACAGTTGAATCTTCCAATTCATCCAGCGCGACGGATCCCATCGCACGCGCTCACACTATTCGCCCTCGCGCTGATCCTCGTGCCCGCAAGCCACGCGCAGACCAAATCCGTCAGCACCAAAACCCACGCCAAGCCCGCCGCGCCCGAATCCCTCCCGGCGCCCATGAAAACCATCGGAACCAAATCCGCGCCCATCACCATGGAAGTTTTCAGTGATTATCAGTGCCCCGCCTGCCGTGCCTTTTTCGAAAATACCCTGCGCTTCATGATCAACGACTATGTAGCCTCCGGAAAGGTCTACCTCGTCCATCGCGATTTCCCTCTGCCCATGCACCCATATTCAATGGACGCCGCCCGCTGGGCCAACGCCGCCGCTCGCATCGGGAGATTTGAAACCGTCGACGCGGCTCTCTTCGACAATCAGGATAAATGGACGAAAGACGGAAGCATGGAGCAGTACATCTCGACAGCCCTGGGTCCCACGGACTTCAAGCGCGTGCAAAAACTGGTAGCAGGCTGCCTAACGCAAACTCCCGGCAACACCGGCGGCGCAGCATCCGGCCACTCCTGCGAGCTCGACACGTTCATTCAGCAGGATCAAGCCCTGGGGAAACAGGTGCCAGTCAATTCCACACCGACCATAGTCATCACCTATAAAGGCCAGCGCTACCCGCCCATGGCCGGCATGTTCACCTGGCCCATCATGAAGCAATATCTCGATTCGCTGATGAGCCAGTAGCTCGAGGCCTGCGTCACGCGATTCTAGTTTAAGGTTCGGTTTACGTCAGGGCAGATGGTTTGCGGCGCGAGGTTCACGTCAAGGGCACATGCCTTACGTCAGGGCACGGCTTCAGCCGTGCCGAAGATCTCGCGAAGGCAATGCGGCTTTAGCCGCTGAGGTGATCCGGGCGAATTCGCGCACGCGGCTACTGTACGGAGCTTTGTAGGTCGCCCCTTCAGGGACATAAACTAATACAAGAACCCGGGGGCTTTAGCCCCTGAAGTTCCCGACGCATCCAAAAGAACGCTCCTGACCAAACATGACTGACGCCTCCCGACAAACAACCGCAAAAATCCTGCTCACCATCGGCCGCATAGCGCTCGCCGTCATCTTCATCGTCGCCGCTTACGCGAAACTAAAACCCCAAGCCCCAGTTCCCTGGTCCATGGGCTCAATGCGCGTCTCGCTCTCCATGTTCGCCATGCAGGTCGACTCCTACCAACTCCTGCCACCCGCAATCGTCAGCCCCGCAGCCCACTTCCTCCCGCCCTTCGAACTTTTCGTAGGCCTCTGGCTCCTAAGCGGCATCGCTCTGCGCTACGCAGCACTCGTCACATCGTTGCTGCTCACAGTTTTCTTCGCCGTAATGGTCCGCTCCTATTTCCTCGGCCTCGAAATTAATTGCGGCTGCTTCGGCCCAGGCGAGCGCCTAGGCCCCATGACCCTGTTGCGCGACGGCTCACTCCTAGCCCTGGCAATCGCAGTCACAGTCGGCGCATTCCTAATCCACCGCCGCAACAGCGCCCCAGACTCCGCACTAGCCAACGGCTCACCTGCCATTCCGTAACGCCGGCGTCCCGCCGGCTCTTTTGACTTTGCATTTTGTCTTTTGCCGTGGGGTTGACCTGTCATCCTGCCTGCCCTGACGCAGGAAGGGAAGGCATCCGATCAGGATGCCCACCCTGAAGGATCTCAACCTAACCCCCAAGCACCCGCCCAAATCAACGCTCCCCACGCCCCCACGCAAATCCGTCCTATAATCACCATGCACCAAAAAAAAAATGAAAACCCTCGACCAATACCTCGAAGACGCCACCGTCGCCCACGGCCACATCTGCGCCGGACAAGTCCTTGGCGTCCGACTCGCCATGCTCGGCCTCCGCGAACTCGGTATCGAAGATCCCATCCGCGAACGCAAACGCATCGTCACCTACGTCGAAATCGATCGCTGCATGACGGATGCCGTCGCCCTCGTCGCCAATTGCCGCCTCGGCAAGCGCGCTCTCAAATTTCTCGACTGGGGAAAAGTAGCCGCCACCTTCGTCGATCTCGAAACCGGACGCGCCATCCGCATCGTCGCCCGAGAAGATTCCAAAAAACGCGCCAACGAAATGTTTCCGGGAATCGAAAAAGAAAAAGGCCAGCAGCAAGCCTACCGCGTGATTCCCGACGAACAGCTGTTCGACAAGCAGTGGGTGCGCGTCGAAATTCACCCCGAAGATCTCCCCGGCTTCAAAGGCCCTCGCGTCGTCTGCGCCCAATGCGGCGAAGGCATAAATTTCAAGCGCGAAGTTAGCATGAACGGCCGCACCCTCTGCCGCGCCTGCGCCGGCGAGTCCTACTACACTCCCCTCCCCGAATAACGCACAGACGTACTTCCAGTAGGGGCACGGCATGCCGTGCCCGAATGCGCAAAAGGCACAGCCCATCCTTTCGAAAATTACGTCGCTAACCATCGCGCCTGTCATCCGAAACGAAGCGCGCTCTGTGCGTCCCGAACGCTATCTCGGGGCGAAGGATCTCACATCCAATTCCGCCACCCGCGTTTTCTATTCCCCCACTCTTCCCCACATGTTGTAGAATCCGGGCCGCTCTCAACCAAAGAAACTAGGGAACTGCGGCAACTGGTCCTGACGGCGCATGCCTCTTCCTGGGCGAAGACCTCCGTGGTCAATCACCTTCAAAAGTTCCCAACGAGGATTTGAAATGCAAAAGACAAAAGCAGCCTTGTCAGTCGTTGTCGCGCTCGCACTTCTAATCGGCACTTGTCCCCCCACCCCGCTCAACGCCTCAACCGCAACCGCCACTTCGCCGGCACCCGCGGCTTCCGCGCCCGCCGCTCCCGCGTGGCCCAAAGTAATCGATCGAGACGGCAACCACATCATCGTCTACCAACCGCAGCTCAAGTCTTGGGAAAAATACCGCACGCTCGTGGCCGACACCGCGATCTCAATCACGCCCGCCGACGGAAAGCAGTTTCTAGGCGTAATCTCCTGGCGCGCCAACACAGTGGCCAACGTCAGCGCCCGAAGCGTCTACGTCAGCGACATCCAGGTCATCAGCTCGCGTTTTCCAACCCTCGATCCCCAACACGAAGCCGAAGCCGAGCAGAAAGTCAGTCAGATCTACCCGACCATGACGTTCAACGTCTCGCTCAATCACATGATCGCCAGCCTCGAGAAAGTCAAAGAGCCGGTCAACTCCGCGGCAGTCAGCACGCAGGTTCCCACGATTTTTGCCAGCACCACCCCTGCGATTGTCTTGATGGTTGACGGCAAACCAGTCCTCGTTCCCATCGAAGGCACCAAGCTCCAATATGTCGTCAACACGAATTGGGATCTTTTCTTCGACGGCAGCGAATATTTTCTTCTCACCGGCGCAACGTGGCTCAAATCCAAAGAACCCAGCGGTCCGTGGACCGCGACCACCAAACTCCCCGCCGAAATGGCCGAGCTGCCTAAAGGACAAAATTGGGATGGCGTGCTGAAGCAGGTTCCGCCGCCAGCCGGCGCTCCGCCCGCGCCGAAAGTTTTCTTCACCGAACGCCCGTCCGAATTAATCGTGTTTCGCGGCGCGCCAGTTTACGCTCCGATCCCCGGCACAAGTCTTTCCTACGCGACGAACACTGAGGACAGCGTCTTCCTTCACAAGCCCGATAATCAGGTGTATGCGCTCCTCTCCGGGCGCTGGTTCCGCGCCGGAAATATCAACGCGCCCTGGGTCTATGCGGGCAACGATCTCCCCGCCGACTTCGCCAAAATTTCCACCGGCAAGCCGTATTCCAACGTCCTCGTCTCCGTCCCCGGAACCCAGGAAGCCAGCGACGCAGTGCTTCTCGCGCAAGTTCCCACCACCGCCGTTGTAAATCGCGCCGCAGCAGAAGCCAGCGTCAAAGTCATCTACGCAGGCGAGCCGCAATTCGTCGTGATCGAAGGCACCACGATGTATTACGCGGTGAACACTCAAAACAGAGTAATTCGCGTTGGCAGCGCCTACTATCTCTGCTACCAGGGAATCTGGTTCATCTCAGTGAGCCCGTCGGGCCCATGGAAGACCGCCGACACGGTTCCCGCCGTCATCTACACAATTCCGCCCAGCTCGCCGGTTTACAACGTCACCTATGTCGTCGTCTCGAATCCCACGCCGACAACGGTGCAGACCAGTTACACCAGCGGCTACCTCGGTGTTTTCGTGCTCGGCATGGCGGTCGGCGCCTGCGTCGTCTACGGCACCGGCTACTACTACCCGCCCTACATTTATTACGGCCCGCGCTATCCGATCTACTATCCATATCCATACACGTACGGCGTCGCGAGTTTTTACAATCCCTACACAGGAACTTACGGCGTTGCTCACGCCGTCTACGGCCCGTACGCTTCTGCAGGTACAGCCGCCTGGTACAATCCGACCACCGGAACGTACGGCCGCGCAGTCACCTATCAAAACGCCTACGGCGGACACACCTACGCCCAAGCCTACAATCCGTGGACGGGAACGTACGCCCAAACGTCGCAAGGTCACAATCAGTACGCGCAGTGGGGCAGCAGCGTCGTCACCAACGGCAACGACTGGGCGCAAGCGGGGCACTATTCGAACGCCAACGGCACCGTCGCCGGATTCCAAACCTCGAATGGCAGCGCGGGAGCTGCCGCTACGGGTAAGAACGGCAACAGCGGCTTCGTCGCAAAAGACGCGAACAACAACAACGTCTACGCGGGCGCCGATGGCAACGTCTACAAAAAAGATTCCAACGGTGACTGGAGCAAGTGGAGCGATGGCGGCTGGCAACCGGTCGATCCCTCCACCGGCGCGCAGCAGACGAAGAATTCAAAGAACAACAGCAACAACCAGAATCTAAGCGGCGCCACCAACAAGAACGGCAACAACAGCAACAATAATCTAAGCGGCGCGACGAACAAGAACGAGTCCGGCTCGAGCGGCACCCAGCAACCCAGCGCCAATTCGCGCGGCAACAATGCGAACAACGGAGCCGGAAGCGGCAACTTGAACCAAACGCAGCAAACGCCCGAGGCGCGCAATCGCCAGAGCGAGCCCGGCAACTCGGGCAACTCCAATCTCGGCAATCAACTCAACAACGACGCGAATTCCCGCGCCCGCGGCGATCAACTCGACCAGCAAAATCGCAGCGCCGGCAGCAGCGGCGGTGGCCGAGGCGGTCGCTTCGGCGGCGGAGGCAGCGGCGCCGGGTCATCAGGCGGAGGTGGCGGCGGTCGCCGCCGCTAAATCGCGGTTCGTAACGCTTCACTCTGCGCCGTCACTCGCGACATGCAGCGCCGCGACAGACTCCGCAGCTCACTCGCGCGCGAACTGCCGTTACGTAACGCCGGCGTCCCGCCGGCTCTTTGCCTCTCGCGCTGAATATTTTTCACGCGCTCAACGCGCCGCCGGATTCCACGCGCGCAGCCGCGGAATCCACCGCGGAACATTGCGGCAATATTCCTCATAATCCGCGCCGAATTTACCGCGCAGCGCCGGCTCCTCATACAGCCGCACAAACAATTCCACAATCGCCAGCGCAACAAGCGCCACAATCAACGACCCGCGATTCGCCTCGCCATATAGCCCCCACAAACTAAACCAGCCCGCAAAAAATCCCGTGTACATCGGATTCCGCACGTAGCGATAAAACCCCACCACCACGAGCCTCTGCGGCGGCGCCATGATCGCCGGTGTTCCGTGCCCCGTCCAGCCAAAATCCCAGATGCACTTGATCGCCACCGCGAATCCCAGCGCCGCCGGAATCGCAAAAATTAACCGCCAGCCCGCCGCGCCATTCGCGTAACCGTGAAAACCAAGCCACCCCGGCAACAGCCAGAACCACAGCGCCAAAAATCCCGCACCCACGCAGAGCGAAGCAATCGCCGTCGGCCAATTCGCGCCGCGATTCGCACCACCGCGCGCGCCGCCTGACGATCCAGCCTCCGCGTGCGTCATACTCACCTCACCTCGCTAAGGCACCACCGGCAAGTTGATAAAACTTGCCGTGCCCGGCGCGCGCCACACCCGCTGCGTCGCCCTCTGATAATCCCCCGGCTTCGCATCGAAAATATTCGGCACGAAACTCTGCGGGTTCCTGTCGTACAGCGGAAACATCGTCGACTGCACCTGCACCATCACGCGATGCCCCGGCAGAAACACGTGATTCACCGTCGGCAGCCCGAAGCGATACAGCAGCGGCTGATTCGACGCAATCGCCTCCGCATGCTCGAAGCTCGTCCGATATCGCCCGCGAAAAATGTCCAGCGAAATCGCCAGCTCATATCCGCCCATCCCCGGCTGCGTTTCCACCGTCCCCGGATACACGTCAATCAGCTTCACCGCCCAGTCGCTATCCGTGCCGCTCGTCGACGCGTACAGATTCACCTCCGGCACCCCACTCACGCGCAACGGCTTCGTCAGCGGCGCGCTCACATACGTCAGCACATCCGTGCGCCCGTCCACGAATCGCTGATCATCCACCAGCCAATGCCGCCACCCATCGCCATCCTCCGTCACCGGACGCGTCCGATAAGGCACCGGATTCGCCGGATCGGAAACATACTCGTCATATTCATGCATGGCCACAGCCGGTCCCTGCGTCCCGCCACCCGGCGCGTCAAACGAAAGCCCGCCATTCGCGCCGAAATACAGCGGCCGCGATTTATTCGCGCAACCATCCGCACACGCCAGCGGCCACGACTTAAATCTGTCCCAATGATTTTCCCCCGTGTTGTAAATCAGCACAGGCGGCGTATCAGCCTTCGGAGCGCCTGGAACCAAATACTGATTAAAAAATGGCAGCAGCACGTCGCGACGCCATTGCAGCCCCGTATCGCCATCAAACATCAACGGCCCCAGTGACGACCCGTTGTAATTCGCCCCGCTATGCCTCCACGGCCCCATCACCAGAAAATTTCTGTCGTTCCCCGTGTCCTTCGGCTCCATCGCCGCCCACGCATGAATCCCGCCCCACATATCTTCCTGGTCCCAAAGTCCCTGCTCCCACATCACCGGCACCGTCAACGGCGTCTTCGCCATGATTTTGTCCAGCGCCTGCCCTTGCCAGAACGCGTCGTACGCCGGATGCTCCTCCATCAGCTTCCAGAATCCCAGCTGATCGCACCCGCCATATCGCGCGAAATCTCCCGCCGACCCGATCGCCAGATAATTCGTGTAATCGTCGTAGCTCATGCGCGGAATTGGCTTGCCTTCTCCGCGCACCGTAGTCTGCTCCGTTAAATAATCGAGATTGTTCTGCCGAAACGCGCCGTAGTGAAACCAGTCATCGCCCATCCATCCGTCCACCATCGGACTTTCCGGCGCCGCCACCTTCAACGCCGCGTGCGGATGAATCAGCGCCATCACCACCGTGAATCCTTCATACGACGACCCCAGCATCCCCACCCTGCCATTCGACTCCGGCACATTCTTCACCAGCCAGTCAATGGTGTCGTACGCATCCGTCGTGTCGTCCGTGCCCGTCGTATTCAGCGGGCCCATCGGCGGCGGCACCATCAAATAATTCCCCTCCGACCCATACTTCCCCCGCACATCCTGAAACACGCGGATGTACCCCGCCCTCACGAACACCTCATCGCCCTGCGGCATCTCGTCAACCATGTACGGCGAATCCGCATTGTGCGGCCGCTGCGCTCGCCCCGCCGCGTTGTAAGGCGTCCGCGTCAAAATCATCGGCGCACTCTTCGCCCCATTCGGCACCACGATCACCGTGTACAGCTTCACCCCATCGCGCATCGGAATCATCTCAACGCGCTTCACATAGTCGAACCCCGTCTCCGGCGCCTTCCACTGCGCCGCCATATCATTCACTCGCGCTTCGTTATCCTTCGCGCTCGTCTGCGCTCGCGCTGTTCCAGTCGCGACTGCGAGTCCAATCACGGCGAAGGCAAAACTGAAAATCCATCTCGAAAAGTTCATCGGCATCCTTTTCACGTTATTTCCGAAATTTTCCTCAGTAGGGGCACGGCATGCCGTGCCCGAACGCGATGCTTGGCAACCCCGCTGCCATGAGGGGAGGTGTTCTCAGGCGTCGCGCCAACAGCAACATTCGACGGCCACCGGCCCGATACGATATCACTGTTTTTCGGATTCAATCTCCCTTGAAGTGTTACTCCCTTCGCCGCAATGAATACTGCAGGGTTGAAGAGGGGCTGTTGCTCTTGCCGAATTCATACAGTATGATTCGCGTAATGTAATATGAAGAATAATCTCCATTTGTTTCTTAAAATCACCGGATTGGTGAGAGCCATCTAAATGGCTAGACTCTCATTTCCCACTGCAAGAATAATCGCCCTTCCAATCCTGATCGATGCGAACCAGCTCGAGGCACTCGATAGGATCGTAGATCGGCATATCGACGTCTTGCGAGAATATCGGGAGCGCGAGATCGAGCTTGCAACACGGCGTGAGATCGAAAGGCGCCTCGCACGCGGATTACTAAGAGAGGAAGATGTTGCGACTAGAAGGCCGTACATAAACGCGCTTACTATCTCAAAGCTGCAAAAAGACAGTAGATCAGCAACACTTTACCTAAGGGGTGGAAAAGAGGTCCAAGCAGAACGATTCTCCGAGGCGATGATTCAGCCGGTGGGTGAGCAAGAGATCGCCACCGGAATGGCACTTTACGTGACCGTCGGATCGGTACGCGCAACTGTTCGGCTCTCAGAAAGGAGGGTGTGGAGGGAAGAGCTGACTCTGGAAGTAGAACCGAACGACATTAGCGTTGCACAGGAGTGTCGCCTCCCAATCAGTGAGTGTAAGACTTAAATTGGGAGTAAAAACTACAAGGTCCGTAATATGGAACCAAAACTTTCTCAACCGACTCTCGGACTGTTACGGAAAAATCTCGAACTGATGGAGTCAAGCGATATCATCACGCCGCATGATCGGAAAACGTTTTGGAAAAACGAACTTTTCGACTTCGGTTTTCCTCCGGCGGTGATTGACGTAGCGATCACATATCAATTCCGGTGGGGCGACATCATACCGGATCTTTTTCTCGGAAGGTTCGGTAACCAAAACAAGAGCTTTTTGAGCGCTCTCCCCCAATATGCATGCGAGCAAACGCTCAACCACCTTTTGGCTTTGGCTCTTCATCGTAACCGAGGAACACCCGCGTCCTCCGAACTTCGCGAATCACTTAGGAAAGACGGTTTCGATTCGAAATCTGCCTCCGCCGTTCCGTCAGAAGTTGACGCTTCTGTCCCGTCGGAACTCGCACAAATTCCGGGCAAATCCGCACTGCTTTCCGATTTGAAGCACAAATTGGATGCACACGAATTGGTAGCCGTCATGTTCGCGGACATGGATGGGTTCAAGCGGGTCAACGATAGCTTGGGCCACGATGAGGGTGACAAGTGCCTAAAGAAGGTGGTGGAGATCATTGGCGCTGTGATCGTCGGCAAAGGAAAGCTGTATAAGCCTGGCGGGAGACGAATTCGTCGTGGTATTCCCAAACTTCAATCGATACGAGGCTGCGGCGACTGCGGAACGGATTCGTGCCGCGATTGACCAAGAGAACCCGGGCGTGCCAATGAAGGTTACTGCAAGCATCGGCGTCACGGACTCGAAGGCAAACGCGGCGACGGATGCGACAGCCTTATTCAAGATCGCCGATGCAGCTATGTATATGGCGAAAAAAGAAAGGAATCGCGTGGTGGTCGATGACGGAATCGATCCGACGCGGGCTCGTATACCGGAAACCACGGACAGTGCGATTTACGGGAAAACGGACGACTTGTACGTCGGAAGCCGAGTACACGTGTTGGAAGCGAGACCCGGCGTGCCGCGCGGAGAATGGACGCACAGTCCATTCCTTTGGGTCATTCGTGAAGTTAACACGGTCAAGAAAACCGCGAAAGCAACTCCCGTCCTGCCGCCAGTGAGTGGTCCGACTCCGACCGTCGAAGGGCCAATGAGCGGACCGGAATCGCCATTCAAAAGGACGAATATCCCGAGTTAGCCGGGTGCCCATCCTTCGCGCTCACCGCGAAAATATGCTCACCTACTCTTCGTTGTATAGTCTGATGCTCTATTGATCCGGGAAACGTGTCTCAGGAGCAGGCCAAAGGTATGCTTGCCGTCCACATCCAACTAACCATTCTCGCCGCGTTCTTTGAAATCTCTCGCACGGTGCTTTCGATGTGCGGCGCCGGCATTCTGATTTTTTTCGTCGCGCTGTGGGCTGCCAAGGACGATATCGCGCGGGCCCGCGGTCTCGACAAAGTCGTAGCCTTGAGCAATTTGTGTTTCGCCGCGCCTTTGGCGGTCTTCGGCGCCCTGCATCTCGCAGCCGCAAAAGCCCTTATGACCATGGTGCCCTCGTACATGCCGTGGCCTTTGTTTTGGGCCTATTTCTTCGGCTTTGCGCTGCTGGCCGCGTCTTTGAGCATTGCCACAAAAATTCTGGTGCGCTGGTCCGGCCTGCTGTTCGGCATCGCGATGTTTTGTTTTGTGGCCATGATGGACATCCCGGGCGCTCTCCAAAACCCGCGAGACAGGTTTGGATGGATCCTGGCCATCCGCGAATTGGCATTCGGCGCCGGCGCCTGGCTCCTCGCGGCAGGCGCGATGACCGGGAAAATGACCGGCGCCGTCTCAGGCGCGATCACCAAGTCGACAACTGGAACGACGACCAGCACGGCCACCGGGCAAGTCAAAACCACGTTCCTGACCATCGGCCGCGTGGTGGTCGGAATCACCGCCATGTTTTATGGCGTCGAACATTTCCTGCACCCACAGCAAGTCCCCGGAGTCCCGCTCGAGAAAATGATTCCCGACTGGATTCCCGCGCACCTGCTCATCAATTACCTGACGGGCGCAATTCTCGTCGTCTCCGGCGCGGCCATCCTGCTGGCCAAAAAGACGCGCCTCGCCGCAACCTACCTCGGCGCCTGGATCGTGCTGCTGGTCGTCGTCATCTACGGCCCAATCCTGATCTCCGCGCTGACCAACCCAAGCACCCAAGTCAAAATCGAGGGAATCAACTACTTCTTCGACACCCTCCTCTTCGCCGGCGTAATCCTCGCCCTCGCCAGCGCCACGCCACCCACAGATTAGAATAACGTTGTCATCCCGAGCGCAGTCGAGGGATCTGCAGTTACTCCTGCCGTGCGCCCCACACTTCACGGGATTTGTGAAGGGTGGGACGCTTTACGATTTTTTTCTTTTCGAACTCCCAAATCGTCCGCCAAAACTAAATCACCACCACTTGCTTGTCCTGAGCCTCGAAGGGCGCTGAATCACCCGCGCAACCTTTCAGGGGTAATTAAATGCCTGCAAAACTGAATCACTACCACTTGCGCTGTTTCATCCGCGCAAGCTTTCGGCCTCGGCCTCATGGTTTAAAAACGACTCGGACGTACTCCGATACCGCTTGCGCTGAATTTTCCGCGCAAGCTTTCGGTCTTATCGTTAAGAAATGACTCGGGACGCAGTCCCGACACCGCTTGCTTGTCCTCAGCCTCGAAGGGCGCTGCATTCCCCGCGCAAGTCTCAGTGAATCTAAATGTCTGCAAACTAAACCGGTACCACTTGCGCTGAATCACCCGCGCAAGCTTTCGCCTCATCATAAGAACGACTCGGGACGCAGTCCCGACGCCGCTTGCGCCAAATTTCCTGCGCAACGCTTTTGCCGCTGTCACTTGTCACCCACCACTCGCCACGGATCTTCGAATTTGCTCGGCTCCGCGTAGTTATTCAGCTATACGACCGTCCCAAATCGTGCTACCATTGCCCGTTTTTATATGATGACGCAAACGTCACTATCGGCGCCCAGAAGCACTCGGCGGGGAGAAAAACTCCCCGCGCCCGCGCACAAGTGCGCAGCCACTCATCACGCCCCCGCCGGACGAATTGAATCCCTAATCGGAAATCTAGAATTAAAACTCCACTCAACTCGCAGAAAACTAAGCCCTCTAAGAATTTCCCTGGTGCGCCGTGGCGACTAATCGCAAATTTTCGCGGGTTTTGCGTTCGCCGTCGCGAATGACGATTTTTGATCTCCCTTCGTACACCCGCACATCAACTTCCCAAAACGGGAATTCCCGTCCGCTTGCGCTGCATTTCCCGCGCAAGCCTTTGACTTCGCCTCCTGCTTCGTTGCGAGCTTCACGCCGTCGCCTCTCACTAGCCACTAGTCACTCGTCACCAGCCACTGCATTTCTAATACACGGTTCCGCGATTAAAACTCGCGCCAACCTGCACCCTTTCAATCACATGCAAATTTCTAATAGGCGGCAAACCGGGGGAAAGTCGACCATACTCTTTGCCCTCGAACTCACGGAATTGCTGGTAGAATGCGCGCCCGTGCGAACCCTTCTGCTTACGATTCTTTTTGCTTCACCCGCCGCGGCTCAATCCTGGACCGTCGAGACTACCGGCTGGGACTCGAATCTGCGCGCTGTCGTCGCCATTCACTCGAGCAATCCGCAGCGCCATTCTGCACCTGTGATCTGGGCCTCGGGCTCGAATGGCCGCACGCTTCGATCCACTGACGGCGGCGAACACTACATGCGCGGCCTCGTGAATGCACCCCAGCCGCATTCGCTCGACCTGCGCGGAATCCAGGCCTTCAATGAAAAGCTGGCCTACGTGATGTCCAGCGGCCCGGGAAAAATGTCGCGCATCTATAAGACGCACAACGGGGGCGAAACCTGGAAGCTTCAATTTTCCGGCACGGGGCAGCAGTTTTTTCTCGACGCGCTTGCCTGCATCTCCGAGACGGAGTGCTTCGCGCTCAGCGATCCCGTCGACGGGAAATTCGTGCTCATCAGCACCACCGATGGCCAAAACTGGAAAGAACTGCCGCGCGACTCGATGCCCGCGGCACTTCCCGGCGAAGGCGCTTTCGCCGCGAGCAATTCCTGCCTCGCTATCTACGACAAGCGCGAAATCTACTTCGTCACCGGCGGCAGCGCCGCGCGCGTGTTTCATTCGCCCGATCTCGGCCGCACCTGGACGGTGACCGACACGCCCCTCATCAAAGGCCAAGCGTCTTGGGGCGCGTTTTCCATCGCTCGCTTGGGGAGTATGCTCGTTGTGGTCGGCGGGGACTTCAAGGATGACGCGGACGCAAAACGCACGGCCGCGTATTCGCTCGACGGCGGCGTCACATGGACTCTCGCCATACGCCCGCCGACAGGATTCCGCTCCGCGGTGGCGTTCCTGAATCGCGATACCCTTCTCAGCGCCGGCACGGGCGGCGAGGACGTCAGCACCGACCAGGGGGCACACTGGACGCGCAACGACGACATCAACCTCAACGCCATCGCCGTCCTCGACGGCGCCGCGTGGGCCGTGGGCCCCAACGCCACCATCGTGCACTGGAGCGAGCACACCCGCTAGTCATTACTCATTCACAAAAAATCCGGGCGATTGGTGCATAATGGCGGCCCGCCCATTCTGAGCCAACCAAGGAGGTCATCACATGGCCACGATTACCACGAAAGACGGCATCGAAATTTATTACAAGGACTGGGGCAAGGGTCAGCCCATCGTTTTCAGCCACGGCTGGCCGCTCTCTGCCGATGATTGGGACAACCAGATGATGTTCTTCGTCAATCACGGCTATCGCGTGATAGCGCACGACCGGCGCGGACATGGCCGCTCGTCGCAGACCGCCGACGGCCACGACATGGATCATTACGCCGACGACTTGGCGGCGCTGACCGCGCATCTCGACCTGAAGGATGCGATACACGTTGGTCATTCGACGGGCGGCGGCGAAGTGGTGCACTACATTGCTCGCCACGGCGAAAGCCGCGTGGCGAAAGCGGCGATCATCAGCGCGGTGCCGCCGTTGATGCTGAAGACTGCGGCCAATCCGGGCGGGCTGCCGAAAGAGGTGTTCGATAATTTTCAACAGCAGACATCCTTCAACCGAGCGCAATTTTATCTCGATGTGGCGTCCGGACCGTTCTACGGTTACAACCGGCCGGGGGCGAAACCTTCTCAGGGCATTATCTGGAATTGGTGGCGCCAGGGAATGATGGGAAGCGTGAAGGCGCACTCGGATGGCGTGGTCGCTTTTTCGCAAACGGACTTCACCGAAGACCTGAAGAAAATCACCGTGCCGGTGCTGGTGATGCACAGCGAGGACGATCAGATCGTGCCCTATGCGGATGCGGGACCGCTCTCGGCAAAGTTGCTGAGGAATAGCACGTTCAAATCCTACAAAGACTTTCCGCACGGCATGCCCACGACTCACGCCGACACGATTAACGCCGATCTGCTCGCTTACCTGAAAGGCGCAGCGAGCAAAGCGGCAGGCTAAGCGCAGTTGGCGCAACGAAAAAGCGGGGCGCGATGGGCGCTCCGCTTTTTGCTGCAGAGCCGAGAACTTTCCAGGGCAAAAATCCGGAAACCCCTCACCTCTGAAGAGGTGAGCTACATAAAACCTGCGCTAGATCGGTTAGGGCGTGGCGGAGTTCTGATTGGGATCGTGCTTAGGGAGATTCGGGGTGATTTTCTTGACGATGAATTCTTGGAAGAGGTTGGCGGCGGCGGTGGTGCCGATGCCGATGGCGGTGTTTTCGAAGGTGAGGGCGGCGCCTCGGTCGTGCGGCGGGTAGTAGGAATTGGAGATGCCGGCGGCAATCAGGCTGCCGAGAATGGCGGAGTAAGCGGGCTGCCAGTGGCCGTTGTCGCCCTTGCAGACCACAGCCATGGAGATGGCGTAAAGAGCGCGAGAAGTTTTGCTGCCGGTACCTTTATAGAAGTAGCGCGGATCCTGTTTCAGGAGCGACGGCAGAATCGCGCCGCCGATGAAGGTGCCGGTGACGAGATCCGCGTAACCGGCGCCGTAGCGCTTGGCGTAGCCTTCCGCGCCTTGGCCGTATCCGCCGAATGTGTTTTGCGATTGCTGGATGCCGGCCACCGCGCCGACCAGAACAAACGTGACGGGATCGATGGTGGTCTTCCAGGCCAGCTCGAATTTTTGCTTGGGGCGCAGCGCGACGGCGTTGGGATCGTAGGTAACATAGAAATTCGGAATCACGCCGAGGACGCGCTGCTTCTCCTGCTCCTGAATCTGCACTTCCGCTTCCTCTTCCGTAGGAGCTGCCACGTGTACTTCGGTGACGGCGGTGGCGAGCGGCAGTTGGATCATCGGGACGACGTCCACTTCGCCGGCGTGCAGCACGCCGGAAAATGTTTGCGTAGTGAAACCGGGCGAAGAAATTGTGAGCTGAAACGGGCCGGGCGGAATGTTGGTGAACGTGAATTGGCCGTTGCTGTCCGCGACGGCTTCCTGCGTCGCGGGCTGGCTGTCGAGCTTGAGCGTCACGTGCGCGCCGACGATGGCGGCACCGCTTTTGTCCGCGATTTGGCCGCTAATGGTGCCTGGCGCCGCCGGGCCGACCTGCTGCGCAGCAAGCTGAGATTGCGACTGCGCGAACGCGAAAGAAGGAAAAACGTAAAGTGAGAGGCTGAAGCAGAAAAACGTCAGAGAGTAGAGCTGCGAAAATTGGCCGCGGCGGCGACAGGGAGTTTTTGCGCGCAAGCCTGAGCTCGTTGTGCTCACCATTCCGATTTTATCGCCTTTGGTCTCTCATCCAACAAGGTTTGACTGCGGGAAGGTGTTTCAGGTTGCACGGGTGTGGCGCGAAGTGCCTTGGACTGCAATATTTCGGAGACTTCGAGAGCGGAGCTAGACTCCCCGGAATTTTGTGATGCGACTCGTCAAAAAAAATCATATCTCCATCGTTCTGTAATTGAAATGTAACACCCGTCAGCCAGTCTCTCGCCCAGCGTTAGCAATAGCCCTGCCCATTCACTAACACAATGGAGGAAATACATGGCACGTGTGTCCGTACGAAGGACGTGGCGAGAGCGCGCGGTTGCAGGCATGCTCTTTGTCACGCTTACGCCGTTCGCAGCCGGTCCCGTTTCCGCTCAGGAGCCCGGCAAGAACGACGGCAAAAATGATCATCAGCAGACCGAAACGCCCATCAAGCACGTGATCGTACTGATCGGAGAGAATCGCACGTTCGATCATTTGTTCGCCACATACGTTCCGCAGAGCAGAGATTCGGTGAAGAACCTGCTTTCCGAAGGGATCATCAAAGCGGACGGCACGCCGGGAAAGAACTTCAAGCAGGCGGCGCAGTTCCAGGCCATCGCGCCGTTCAAGACGAAGTATTACACCAGCCTCGACAGCGACGACAAGGCGCCTTACAGCACGCTGCCCGAGCCGACTCTAAACTTCTCGCCAAGCCCTGCGACGGGCGAGCCGCCTCCGTTTCCAGCCGCAGACCTCCCTTTCCTGGGACTCATCGAGCCGTCGCTCGAAAGCACCGATCTCGTCCTACTGACAACTGGGGCGTCCGGCGCGGCACAAACAGCTGAGCTTCCCGATTTCGATTCGCGCATACAGAACTTCAGCCATCTGCCGAACGGGCCGTTTCCGCTGAAAGGCGCGAATCTTCCGTACGATTCCTACACCGGGGACACCACGCACCGGTTGTACGAAATGTGGCAACAGTCGGATTGCAATATCCGCAACGCAACCTTGCAGAATCCGTCGGGTTGCTTGAGTGATCTCTATCCTTTCGTGATCACGAGCTACACCAGCGAGCCGGATCCATTCAGTTTTCCCATTGCCAACGAAGTGGATGACAACGGCGGCGGGAATTCGATGGCGTTCTACAACATGCAGGCGGGAGACGTGCCGATTCTGAAGAGCCTCGCCGACCAGTACTCGATGAGCGACAACTATCATCAGGCAGTGATGGGCGGCACTGGCGCCAATCACGTGATGATGGGCACAGGCGACGCCATTTTCTGGAGCGATGGCAAGGGCAATCCGACCGTGCCGCCGTCTCACATTGCCAACCCCGATCCGCTGCCAGGCTCGAACAATCAGTACACCGTAGACATCGGGTTTGACGGGAACTTCACGGAGTGCGGGAACCCGTCGCAACCGGGCGTCGCGGCCGTGACGAGTTATCTGGCCACGCTGTTCTATCACCCCAAGCCGAATTGCCAGCCGAATACCTACTACATGGTGAATAACGACAATCCGGGCTTCCTGCCGGACGGAACGGTGGACACCGCGGGAATCGCGAAGGGCGGCTCGGTGCCTCCGACAAACGTCCGGACCATCGGCGAAGCGCTCAACGACAAGAACATTTCATGGGCTTACTACGGCGGAGCGTACAACGCCGCTGTCGCCCTGCAGCACGACCCCACGAGCACCGATCCGACTGTGGAGATCGGGAAGGCTTACTGCAACATCTGCAACTTCGAATCCTACGCGAACGCGATCATGGGCGTGACGGCACAGCGCACAGCCCATATCAAGGACGCGACGGACTTCTTCGCGGCAATCGGGAACAGCACGCTGCCCGCCGTATCGTTCGTGAAGCCCGACGGCCTGCTCGACGGACATCCGGCGTCTTCGAAGTTCGATCTCTTCGAAGGCATGGTGAAAAAGACCATCGACGCACTGAATGCGAACCCGGAGCTATTCGCGAGCACCGCACTAATCATCACGGTGGACGAAGGCGGCGGATTTTACGATTCCGGTTACATTCAGCCGCTCGATTTCTTTGGCGATGGTCCGCGGATTCCGATGATCATCGTTTCGCCGTTCACCAAGGGCGGGCATATCAGCCACAATTACGCCGATCACGTGTCGATTTTGAAGTTCATCGAGCGCAATTGGAACCTGAAACCATTGACGACGCGGAGCCGGGACAATTTCCCAAATCCGATTTCGCTGCCGTTTAACCCATACGTGCCGCTGAACAGCCCTGCCATCAGCGATTTGTTCGATATTTTCCAATTCGGACACGGTCAAGATGGGGGCCACTAGAGCAGAAGAGAAAGCGTAGCTTAGTTCGGCGAAGTGAGCCTGTGCGAGACGAATTCTCGCACAGGCTTTTTTATTTCCGGGAGGAAATAAAGTGAGAATGTTAAACTCACGCGTTTTCTCTCGGAGGCGGTAAATGTACCGGTTCGCTTGTATTCGATCTTCCAGCGCGCTGTTTGTTGTGCTTAGTACGGTTTTTATCGTCGCAGGGCCGATACGGGCGCAGTCATCTGCATCAGCCGCGAAAGAACTTACTGTCGAGCGAATCTACAGCGCGCCGAGTTTGAGCGGGCACCTGACGGATGGAATTGAGTGGACACCGGACAGCAAGCGAATTTCGTACATCGCGCGCAATGGATCGGGGGCGGATGCGCCGGTGGAGCTTTGGACGATGGATGGCACGACTGGCGAGCGCAAGGTGCTGGTGGGAACGGAAACTTTGAAAGCTGTGGTGCAGCCTGAAAAGCAACAGACGATTCAGTCGACCGGGCTGGGACGGGTGAGCGCGGAAAGTTATATGTGGGCGCCGGACGGCAAAGCGATTTTGTTCGCGGGTAGCAGCCGGCTCGTATTGCTCGATCTTGCAACGATGAAACCGAAGACGATTGTGAGCGGCGAACAGGATGTGGAAGATCCGAAATTTTCGCCGGATGGAAAATGGATCAGCTTCGTGCGCGATTCGAATTTGTGGGTAGCCAACCTGGCGAACGGCGAAACGAAAGCGCTGACCAGCGGCGGAAGCGAAGAAATTCTGAAGGGGAAGCTCGACTGGGTGTACCCCGAAGAACTGAGCGCTTCGACTGCGTACTGGTGGTCGCCCGATTCGACGAAGATCGCTTACTACGAGATGGACGAGCGTCCCGTGACGCGCTATCCGATCATGGACATGAGCTCGGTGACCGGCGCGATGCAGTACACACGATTTCCGCAGGCGGGCGAGGCGAATCCGATCGTGCGCGTGGGCGTGGTGGCGGTGACGGGGGGCGAAACGAAATGGATGGATACGGGTTCTAACACAGACGTGTATCTGGCGCGGGTGAACTGGCTGCCCGACGGGCGGCGCATTGCGATTCAGCGGTTGAATCGGGCGCAGGACAAGCTCGAACTGCTTTTTGTGGATGCGGGTTCGGGCGCGTCGCGGACGATTCTTACGGAGTCCGATAAATACTGGGTCAATATCAGCGACGATCTTTATTTTTTCTCGGACGGCAAACGGTTTTTGTGGTCGAGCGAGCGCACCGGGTTTCGCCACTACTACATTTACGATCTAGCTGGTAAACAGGTGGAACAGTTGACGAGCGGCGACTGGGGCATCAACGGCACCGGCGCTTTCGGGCCTGGAACGGCAAGCCATCCGCAGGTGGACGAAGCGCACAACTGCGTCTATTTCATCTCGAATAAAGACAACGTGGTCGAGACGCAGGTGTACCGAGTTTCGCTTCGAGATAAGAGCGTGACGCGGATTACGCGCGAGGCAGGGACGCATCAGCCGATGTTTGCGGCGGATAGCTCTGCGTTCGTTGACGTATTTTCAACGGCGATGACGCCGCCGCGGCAGGACCTGGTGCGGATTGACGGCAAAGGGATTGCCGCGATCGAAGAAAACAAGATTGCCGAGCTTGCTGAATACCATTTTTCGCCGGTGGAGTTTCTGAATGTGGCTGCGAACGATGGAACGAAGCTTTACGCGATGATGATGAAGCCGACAAATTTCGACCCGGCACGAAAATATCCGGTTCTCATTTACGTGTACGGTGGGCCGCAGGCGCAGACGGTGCGCAACGTGTGGGACGACGTGGAGGGGCTGTGGCTCGATTTGATGGCGCAGAAGGGATTTATTATTTTCGCGCTCGATAATCGCGGCTCCTACAATCGCGGGCATGCTTTTGAGACGCCGGTGTATCACCACCTGGGCAAAGTGGAACTGGAAGATCAGGTGACGGGCGTGAACTACCTGAAGTCGCTGCCGTATGTGGACGGCTCGCGGATCGGGATCTGGGGCTGGAGTTACGGCGGCTTCATGACGCTGGATGCGATGTTCAATGCGGCGGACGTTTTCAAGACGGGCGTGGCGGTGGCGCCTGTGGGCGACTGGCGCCTGTACGACACGATTTACACCGAACGCTACATGGGGCGGCCGCAGGAGAACGAAGAAGGCTACAAGCAGGCGTCTCCTGGATATGATTCGGCAAAATTAAAGGGCCAGTTGATGCTGGCACATGGGACGGGTGACGACAACGTGCACTTCGCCAATACGACGGAAGTGCTGAACCAGATGATTGACAACAACCGTTACCCTGCGGCGCTGATGATTTTCCCGGGGCGCGGCCATCCGATCGGAGACGCGCCGGCGCGGATTCAGCTTTTTGAGCGGATTACCGAATTCTTTCTGAAGAATCTTTAGACGATGATAGATTCGAAAACACAGATGCATACAACCTGCCGCGGGTGGAGATATTCCAATATACTCGCGGGTAACACCGCCGGTTCGGTATCAGCTGCTGCCGCGCGGGTTCGGAGAACTTTGAGCTTCCGATCGAAATATCACATTGGTCAGTGTGTCGTCCTGAGTCTCGCGGTGGTGCTGTGGCCTGCGGCACGTGCGGGGGCTCAAGAGGGTCCGACGGCGAAGCACGAGCCGGTGCTCGAAGCGGATACGTCGTCGCAGCTTCTCGATACGGGCTTTAAGAAACTTTACGAGCTCAATTTCGATGGGGCGCGTGTGGATTTCAAGGAGTATCAAAGAATTCGCCCCGACGATCCGATGGGGAAAGCGGCGGAAGCTGCCAGTTATCTGTACCAACAGTTCGATACGAAGGGCATTTTGTCGTCTGAGTTCTTTTTGAATGACGAGCGGTTTCTGGGCGGCGCGGAAGGAAGTCCATCGCAGAATCGTAATGCACCGTTTGAAGCGGCGGTGCATGAATCGCGCGAGATGGCCAAGAAACGCGTGAAGGCAAACTCGCACGACGTGCAAGGCTTGCTGGTGCTTACGATCGCTGACGGGATGGAATCGAATTACGACGCGTTCATACAGAAAAAACAGATGCAAGCGCTGAGCTTCATGAAACAGGGCGAGGCGGAAGCAAATGCGGTGCTTTCTGTTGATCCTTCTTCACAGGATGCGTATGTGGCGCTGGGCATGGCCAATTACGTGATCGGATCATTGCCAAGCTATAAGCGCGCTTTTTTGTGGTTTGGCGGCGTTCATGGCGACAAGGTAAAGGGAATGGAACTGATGTCGACCGCCGCTGAGCACGGGCGTTACCTGAGTCCATTTGCAAAGATCATGCTGGCGCTTGCTTATGAGCGGGAGCACCAGCCCGAGAAAGCTCGTTTGCTGCTGAGCGAACTTTCGGTGCAATTCCCTTCGAACCGGATTTTTGCGCGCGAGCTGGTGCTGGTGGATCAGAAGCAGACTTGCTGCAAGCGCTGAACACCTCGCAGTAATTCTTACTGAACTTTTCTGGCTTAACTTCTCTCACGAACTTCTCTCCCGAACTTCCGCCAGCTGCTTACCATTTCACGCGCACGCGATAATCGAGCGTAGCCGTTCCATCCTTCTCGACTGGAATCGAAAAGCCGAGCGTGGTGGCGTCGAGCTTCGTCCATTTGAAATTCGAGTTCTGAACTTCCCAATCGCCGCCGATTGGCTCGCGGACCTCGACAGTCACCGCGCTGTCTTTGTGATTGCGCAGCGTGATCTGATATTCGAGCTCGATGGTGTTGCTCGAGATTTTCTTGTAGTCGGTTTCTTTGCGCTCGCAGACCACGTCGAAAGCGTTGCCGACGTGAATTTTGAGCGTTTCGTCTTTGGGCGTGTGGTCGATGTGGTCTTCGCCGACGAACTGGATGCCGCCTTTCGAATCGGCTTGATAGACGCGAACGGTTCCGGCGGGGAGCGGCATGCCGAGGCTGCTCTTTTCGTCGTTCTTGAAGCGGTAGAGAACTTTTACCGGTTGCGAAATTGGGTTGCCGATTCCCTGCGAATTGCGGAACCAGTATTGCTGGCCTTCGACGAGGAGATATTTTTCGACGGGCACACCGCTGCCGGATAGCAGGCTGATCTGTTTCGATTCGTTATTCTGGATGGAGGTGCGACGACCGAGCGTGTAAAGGTGATATTCGGAAAATGCTTCCTGGCCGAATTGCGGCGGCGCGGCAGCGTTTGTTTCCAGCGCCCCCACATACGCTTTGGCTCTTGCAATCGGCGGCTCGACACGATTCAGCTGGCCGGCGACGAGTTGTAGTTTGGCGTTGGAGTAGGTGACGCCGCTGTTGTTGACGAGCGTGACCCAGCCATCGAGGTCGGCGCTTTTTTCGTCGCGTCCGACGGTTAGAACGTAGTCGGCGCTCCAATTCATATTGCTCGTAAGGTAGGAAGCTTCGACGCGTTGCGATTCGGCGCCGCGATTTTCGAGCATCCAGACGAGAGTTGGCCGGCTGTAGAGATTTTCGGGCAGATCGGGGAAGCGATAGGAATCGGCGGGCATGCCCGTGACGATCTCGTTGCCGATCTTCCAGACTGGGCCATTGTTATTGGCCAGGAGCACGGCTTTCGTTTCGACCCAGCGCGTGGAACCGGCGTCTTTCTCAGCGCGCACGAGCGTGACTTCCTTGCCGACATATTTCTGGAGCAGCTTTTGGGGATCGAGGAGGTCGAATTCGTAATTTTGCTCGATGACGTTGAGCTTCGCGGGGTCGACAAGCGAACGGAAATGAACCGTGGCGGGATTGATCGAGGCGGCGACGTCTTCGAAATGCAGCGGAAAGATGCCGGAGGGTAAGTGGATCTGGCGGACGTCGCGAACGAGGGCGATATTGGAGTTGTAGACGGTGACGGCGAGATCGACCTGGTCTTTTTGCGTGGTGATTGCGGGTTCCGTGCTGGTCGAGGTTTTGCGCGCGGCGTCTTCTTTCTGGGCTTGGGGACCTGCGGCTTGCGCGGCAGTTCCGGCAAATGGCAGAACGGCGAGAACCGCAACGGCGAGTCCGGCGAGAATTGTTTTGTTGGAAAGCTGAAGCATGGGCTGTCTCCTTGTGGCGAAACTACTCCTCTGGTTAGAACGGCCGGGATCGAAAGTCTTGCCGATTTATTTCACGGCGTGCCAGCTCTTGCCGGAATCGTCGGTGGACCACTTTCGATCATCATTTGCCGTGACCGTCGCATTGGAAGCGCTTTTTGCTACTACGGCAACCAAATCTTCTGATGTGGGCGATGGAAGTTTTCGCCAGCTCTTGCCGTCTTCGGTGAGGAAGACGACGCCCGAGCGGCCGACGAGCCAGCAGATTCGCGGTTCGGGGGCGGATCCCGCGGCGAATTCGGCGGAGGGATTCAGGAGCTGGCCTTGCCAGGTGGCGCCGCCATCCTCAGAAATTTCGACGAAACCGCCTTTGGCGATGCGGTAGAAAATATCGGAATCGGGCGTGGAAATCACGGTTTCCGTATAACGCTCTTCGGCTTGTTTTGTTTTTGCGAGAGATTCTTCTGCGGTTGAGCTATGGAGATTGCTTCGGGCTGCCAATCCGAAAGCTTGCGATTTGTGTTCTGCAGTTGCAGCTGGCGCCGGCGCCGGAGATTTCACAGCGTCGGCTGAACTTGTCGCGACTACGATCGACGGAAGTGAAGCGTTCAATTCCGGAGCCGGCGCAGCGGGCGCGGGCTCGGATGGAAATCTCGGCGTAGCGATCGTACCAACCATCGATGGCCTAACAGCTCCCTTGCTGCCGGGTGCAGGCATTGCGTTGTGAGCCGCACGGGCGGACCTGGAACCGGTTGAGCCACTGCTTCCTGATGCCGCGGAGCCTCCTAAAGACGAAACTTCTTCCGTTTGCTTCCGTCCTGCCATTGGACTGGATTGACCATTTACAGGTGCGCTTGCAGAAGATCGCGAGGGGGAGGGTGCGCTCGCTGGGGGCGGTTGGGTTTTCGGCGCAATCTTCTCTGGTGTTGCAGCGTCGCTGGCTTTCTTTTCGGGTTCGAGCGCGGTCTGGTCTTGCGGCGGCGGAGTTGATTTGGACATCGCGACCTGATTAGGCCCGACGGTTGTTTCGCGCGACGCGAAACGCATGAAAACGAAGGTGCCGAGAACGAGCATCGCGGCCACTGGAATCAACCACCGAAGATCCAACCATCGGGCGTCGGGTGATTTGCGCTCAGGCAACTTGATTTGGGAACGCGCACCGGATGCGGCGGGTTTCGCTTGCGCAGGAATGCGTGCCGCGTCCAAGGCAATTGCTGGGACCGGCCGTGCACCCGCGAGAGCTGGTTCGAGTGCGAGATCGGCAGGATGAAGCTGCTGGCCCGCATTTGCGCGCACTATTGCGGCGAGTTGTTCGCGGCAGCGGGGGCAGGTGGAGAAGTGAAGCTCGTATCCGGCGGCTTCGCCGGCGCCTAGCGATTGGTCGAAATACGCGGCCAGGAGTTCGGCGTCGGGGCAATCGCCGACAGCCGCGGAATCGCGCCCAAGACTTCGCCGGAGCAGGCCGTCCATTGCGTTTTCGTTGTCCTGCGAAGGCATCGCGCTATTCTCCTTCTTTAGAACGGGCCAGGCCGAAATTCTTGCAAAAATGCAGCGCGCATCGCTTAGCTGCGGCCATGGTCAATCACGCGCCGAAAGCGCGCGCGTCAAATCGAATGGCCACTGCTGGCGCGCGTATTCGAAGCACAACTTCAATTGCGCTTCGGTTAACTTTTTTTCTTCGCGGAGCGCGACCTCAACGCAACGCTTTAAGTCCGCGCGTGTCCGCTCGAGTTTGCGCGAGACGGTGGCTTCGTGTTCGCCGAGCAGCTTGCCGATTTGAGCGAGCGTCAGATCATCCACGTAGTAATAAGCGAGGCGCAGGCGATCGCGCGGGGCGAGGTCGTGAAGCGCTGCGGTGACGCAGGCTTGCATGATCGCGAGGTAGGCGTCACGTTCCGGGTCGGGCGGCGCGGTTTTTATCTCGGGCAATTCGCGTGCGTCTGAGTCGCCATTGCCGGGGTCGTCGAGTGAATCCGTTTTTTGCGTGCGGCGGATTTCGTCGATATGGCGTTGCGCGAGAATCGCGTGCAGCCACGTGGACAATTTGCTGCGGCCGTGGAAATAGTCGAAAAGCGAACGGCGCGAGCCGTCGGATGACTCGCGTAGCCCGTAGAGATCGGCGTAGAGCGAGTCGGCCATCTCTCGCGCTTTCGAATCGTTGCCGCCTGATTTCGAAAGAATCATGCGGGCGGCGCGGTGGAGTTCCGGACGGTAGTGCTCGATGAAATATTCCCAAGCAGCGCTGTCGCCGGCGCTGCAGGCGCACGCGAGCGCGAGGTCGGTTAGATGCAGGCTTTCGAGATATCCGGCTACGATGCGCTCGTCTGGAAGAGAATCCGGGAAACGGCGGGCGGCGCTGCGTTCGAGTGCGCGCTGGAATTGTTCACGCGTCAGGTTCCAGCCCGGAGGCACGGCAGCGGTTTGCCAGCAGCGCGCAACGACGGAGTTGAGCGCAGGAGGAAATCGATGCGATTTGTTGGCCGGCATCTTCGCTGGGCCGCCTCTGGGGAGGAATGATACTAGAATCGGGGGCGTGAGTTGCACGGGAGCGATTGGTCGGCCTTGCAGGGTGAGCAATCGGAGAGGTGCAAATTCGCACAGGCCCTTCGCTCCTCAGGGTAACCTTCGAAACTCAGGGCAAGCAGGAGTGCCTGCGCCACTTAAGGCGCGCGCATGGCCCCTCCCCGGTACCTGGGTGCAGGGTCGATTCTATTATCCTCGCACTTCAGGGGCTGAAGCCCGACGTTCGAAGACGATTGGGATGCCGCGGTTGAAACCACGGCCTACAAACCTCTGTGCGGCGGCTTCTTGTAATATGGCGGCGAGTTCGCCTATAGTCGCACTCGAAAGCACAAGAAAATATCGCCTGGAGGAATTTGGATGACGCGTCGCCTTGCGGTAATGATCGGATTGCTGCTGTTTTGCGTTTCGCTGAACGCGCAAGCACCGAAGGAGGCGCCCAAAAAAAGAATCGCTGTGCGCGCCGGGAGATTGATTGATGGAAAGAGCGAACAGCCGATTTTGAACGCGATGATCGTGGTGGAGGACGGCAAGATCGCGTCGGTTACGCCGGGTGGAAGCGCGCCCGCGGGCGTTGAGGTGATCGATCTTTCGCACGCGACGGTGCTCTCTGGACTCACTGACGCGCACACGCACGTGCTGCTGCAGGGCGACGTGACCGCCGCCGATTACGACGAGCAGCTTCTGAAGCAATCGATCCCCTATCGCGCGATTCTCGCTGCACGCAATGCGAAGATTGCGCTGGATCACGGCTTCACCACGTTGCGCGACCTGGAAACGGAAGGCGCGATGTATGCGGACGTAGACGTGAAGAAAGCGATCAATCGCGGCGAAGTTCCCGGGCCGCACATGTTCGTTTCGACGCGGGCGATGACGCCGACGGGTATGTATCCACTGCTTGGCTACTCGTGGGAAATCGAAGTGCCGCATGGGGTGCAGTTCGTAGACGGCGTTGATAATGCGCGGCTGGCGGTGCGCGAGCAGATTTCGCGCGGCGCGGATTGGATCAAGTATTACTCGGACCGCGGCTATTATTTTGGATCCGACGGCGTGTTGCACAGTCACGTGAATTTCACGGACGAAGAAGCGCGGGCGATCGTCGAGGAGACGCACCGGCTAGGGCACAAGGTAGCGGCGCATTCGATTGGGTCGGATGGCATCGCGGCGTCGTTGCGCGCGGGCGTTGATTCGATCGAGCATGGCGACGGATTCACGGAGGCGCTGCTCGATCAGGCCGTGAAGCAAGGCGCGTACTGGTGTCCGACAGTGATGGTGGGAGCGTACGTGGCGCCGGGGCGCGGCGGAAACTGGGAGCCGATGGTTGCACTCGAGAAGAAAGCCTTCGGGCTCGGCGTGAAGAAAGGCGTGAAGATTGTGATGGGGACGGATGCCGGCGGTTTTCCGTGGACCGATCCGGATTTGAATGAGGCGCGCGAATTTCACTATTACGTGGACTATGGAATGACGCCGATGCAGGCGATTCGCTCGGCGACGACTGTTGCTGCGGAGATGCTGGGTTGGAGCGACCGCTCCGGAACGATTGAGCCCGGGAAGCTTGCGGATATGGTCGCAGTCTCCGGCGATCCGCTTGCGAACATTGATGAGCTGCTGAACGTGAAGTTTGTGATGAAGGAAGGCGTGGTTTACAAGAACGAATTCAAGTGATCATCGTGCGCGGACGAAAGCGACGCGTTGGCGCCGTGAAGCCAAGATTGGCAGTTGGGATTCTTCGCTTCGCTCAGAATGACAAGCGTTGCTTTGATTGCTTGAGAAGAGATGCGGAGTCATCTTCCCTGCTAAGATTGTCGTTCGATGTATACCTGCCGGGAATGCGATGCAGCGATTAACTCGGGGAGCGAAGTGTGCCCGTATTGCGGCGCAGACCTGACTTTGCCGGCTGCGGACGTGTTCGGCGACCCGGCGCCCGTCGCGAAGAAGCCAACCGCAAAACGAATCCTTATCGCATGCGGCATTTTGCTGGTGACGCTCGGAGCCGTAGGCTGGTTCGCAGTACCGTGGCACATGTCGGGATCGAAATCGGAATCGGAAGCGCGCGCTCGCGATGCGATTGCCACCGTTCAGGCGGCGCTCGCGACTTACGAATCGGCTGAAGCTGCTTATCCTTCGTCACTCGAGGCGCTCGGAGACACGGCTCGAATCGCGGCACAGAAAGCGCAACTCGGGCACTACAACCTGCAGTACACACCCGGGAAACCTGACTCGGAAGGCCGCGTGACGAGTTACACTCTTATAGCGCGGCCGGGAAATTTCGGTTTCCGGAGTTACTACACCGACGAATCCGGCGTGCTTCGAGCTACCGCGGAGGATCGTGCCGCAACGGTTCAGGACATGCCCATCCAGCCGAATCTTTGAGAACGGAAACTGAAATCGCAGCAACGATTCAGCTTGACGATGAGTCTAACAGGACGTCGTGAGCGCTAAAGGTATAGCCATTTCTTCAGGCAGATCTTCGGTTTTGATCGCGGCGCTTCTTTTCTGTTCGCCGATTCTCGCCGGCGAGATTCCGGGACGGGCTTGCGAACCCGCTGATTGCTGCACGTGCGTATCGTTCGAATATTTGCCATTCGCGGCCGCTGATGCGTCGCCAGACGCTCAGACCATGCAGCACGGAGCCGCGCATTCGATGGCCGGCATGGACATGCGCCACCCGGAATCGTTGATCGACACGATTCTCATGCATGCAAGCTCCGGTACGAGCGTCGAGCCAATCTCGACGCCGCACGACATGCTCATGAAGCATTTGGGCGCGTGGATGCTTATGTTTCATGGCGTGGCTTTCGTGAATTCGCAGCAGCAAACGGGCCCGCGCGGCGGCGACAAAGTTTTTGGGACGAGCTGGTTCATGCCCATGGTGCAGCGCTCGCTCGGGCCGGGCACTTTTACCGGGCGCGTGATGCTGAGCCTCGATCCCGCGACAATTACTAATCGGCGATATCCCGAACTCTTCCAAGTAGGGGAGACGGCTTACGGAAATCCGATCGTGGATGGTCAGCACCCGCACGATTTTTTCATGGAGCTGGCGCTGCTCTACGATTTGAAGCTCGGCGAAAACACACTGCTTTCGTTTTACGGCGCGCCGGTGGGCGATCCGGCGATGGGGCCAACGGCATTCGCGCATCGCACGTCCGCGAGCGAGGACGATCTGGCGCCGCTGGGCCATCACTTGCAGGACTCGACGCATATCGCGAACGACGTGGTCACCGTGGGGCTCACGTATAAAATCGCGCGCATCGAGGCTTCTGCGTTTCACGGGCGCGAGCCGGACGAATTCCGCTGGAATATCGATACGGGTGCACTCGATTCATGGTCGGCGCGGCTGACGTTGAATCCTGCGGCGAATTGGAGCGGGCAATATTCGATCACGCGGCTGAAAAGCCCCGAGCAGCTCTTCCCGACAGAAGACACGCTGCGCATGACCGCGTCGGTCACTTACAATCGGCCGTTTGAAAATGGAAATTGGGCGACGTTGCTGCTCTGGGGCCGCAATCGCGACATTCCCGACGGGCAGGTGTTCAATAGCTATCTCGCGGAAAGCACGGTGCGGTTCGCGAAGCACAACTACGCCTGGACGCGCATCGAAAACGTGGATCGCACGAACGATCTTCTGCTTGGGGAAAATCCGTTGCCGCCGGGATTTGAAGAGAAATTTCTAGCGCGGATACAGGCCTACACATTCGGCTACGATCGCGAATTCAATTTCATCCCGCACGTGTCGAGCGCGTTCGGCGGGCAATACACGCTCTACACAAAGCCGTCTTTTCTCAATCCCGTCTATGGAGCCAATACGATGGACGTGCTGGTGTTCGTCCGCTTCCGCGCGATTCCATCGGAGAAGTCGAAATAGCTTGATGAAGCGCCCGAATAATTGGGGAAGGATTTGCGACGAAGCGGACGGGTCACTCCTTGAGATCCACGAACCTGTCTTGAAGCAAGCGTTGCGTGAGAGCGAAAATGATGGCGGTCGAAACACCGAACATGAGCATTCCATCCGCGGCCTCGAATGGCCCCAGCATTCTCCACGACGGCGTCATAACCAGATCGCCATAACCCAAGGTCGTGTAGTTAACCGCTGAATGATAGTAAGCCGTTCCGAGCCCAGGGAATTCTCCGCAGATTCTGAACAACACTGCCCACAAGGCGATATCAACCAAGTGCGCTGCGAGGGCGAATGATATCGCCAGCGTAACGATCCCAGCATCGTTCCAAAAGCTCACGCCCGCCCGGCCGAGCCTTCTTTCACGGCGAACAAAGCTTACGGTTGCCATTACCGCGAGCGCATGGATAAGGATCGTACATACGGTAGGGATTGCGCCTACCGCCAAGGGGACAAGGATCGGGACTCTGATTGGCGTCACGACCAGGGGCGGACGATTCCAAGCTTCTTCATCCGGAAATACAGCGTTGATCGGTTCATGCCAAGACGCGTTGCAGCGCCCCTTGGCCCGGAGAGAATCCACCGCGTCTCTTTCAGGATCGTGCGAATGTGTTCGCGCTCGACGTCTGCGAGAGTTTGCGGCTTGTCGCCGTCGTGACCGGGCGTAACTCGGGACTGAAGATCGCGGTAGGGCACATGCAATACGGAACCCGTGGACAGAATTACGGCGCGTTCGATCACGTTCTCCAGTTCGCGTATGTTGCCAGGCCATCGGTATTCCACCAGCGCGTCCATCGTTCTCGTCGGGATCGTCTCGATCGTCTTGTCCATCTTTTGCGCGGCTGCTTCCACAAAATGCTGAACGAGGAGAGGAATATCTTCGGGCCGCTCGCGTAGTGGCGGAATGACGATGGGAAACACGTTGAGGCGGTAGTAGAGATCGCTGCGAAATTGACCTTTCGAGATCATCTCTTCCAAGTTGCGATGGGTTGCGGCGACCATTCGGACGTCGACCTTCATGGTTCGCGTGCTTCCCAATCGCTCGAATTCCCGCTCTTGCAAAACGCGCAGCAGTTTTGGCTGGAGATCGAGAGGGATGTCTCCGATTTCATCGAGAAACAACGAGCCGTTATCGGCCAATTCGAGGCGGCCAATCTTCTGAGCGATCGCTCCTGTAAAGGCGCCACGCTCATGGCCAAAAAGTTCGCTCTCGAGCAAACCGCCGGGAATAGCAGCACAGTTGAGCTTTACGAATCCGCGGTCTCTTCGCCTGCTGCGATTGTGAATTGCACGCGCGACAAGTTCCTTTCCTGTGCCGGTCTCTCCCAGCAAGAGGACGGTTGAATTCCCTCTTGCGACTGTTTCAACGAGCTGCAAAACCTCTCGGAGAGCTGCACTGTGGCCGACGATCCCCTCGAATTCGTTTTCGTGATCGATGGGGTCTTCCAGGATTTCCAGATTGAGAGAGCTTGGATTACGTTTTGAATGTTCCGGGTTCGCTTCATCGATATCGAGCAAAGCAAAACTATTTAAGCTCATTGCAAAACTCCAGTGCTACGAATGGCTGCCCGTTGTAGCGAACAGCTTTGAGCGTTCACTGCCGTCTTCGCCGGCTGTTTCTACTTGTCTCTCGTTGAATCCACTCTCGAATGTAGGGTGGACAGTTCTCGAGTTCGATGCTGTCCGCTTCGCAATGCGCCAGGAACTTTACGGCTTCTCGATCTACAAGTGTGACGTCCGCCAAATCGAAGGCCAGATTGCGATCAGATAGCTCCAAGGCGAGCAACCGCTGCAACTCCGCAACGTCCTCGATCTCGATGCGGCCGCTTAGAGTAAAGACGATCTTCCCGTTGGCCGATCGCCTGATCTTCAGCATCGTGTTTCTCTCAACGCCCCATGCTCGGCTCGACTGGAAGCAATTTGGACACCAGGGGCAAACTATTGAAAAATAAGGGCTTTTACTTTTGGCAATTTCACGAACTTCACGAATTCGTTAAATTTTCACGAAGAACTGGGGAATTTTACGGGAGGGAACTTAATGGCTGGCGTGTTTGAAGCGAAACTTGTTGATGCCCAATGATCGGATTTTTGACTCTAGTGTAGAAGCAGGAATTTCCAGGGCAGCGGCGGCGCCCGCGGGGCCGGACACTCTGCCTCCAGTTTTCTCTAACGCCGCCTCGATTGCCTCCTTCTCTTGAGCGGCTGATTTCTTGCCGAACGGCTGGCTTCTCGGCTGCGCCGTGGTTGATTCGAGAGAGAGCCAGCTTGGATCTACGGAAATGGTGTCGCCATCGCAGAGTATGACCGAACGTTCGATGACATTTTGCAGCTCTCGAATATTGCCCGGCCAGGAGTATGCCGAGAGAAGTTGCATTGTGCTCTTTTCTACATTTCGTATTCTCTTGCCGACTTTCCTTGCATAACGGTCGATGAAGTACTCGACCAGCATGGGGATGTCTGCTTTACGCTCCCGCAGAGGGGGACTCTCAATGGGGAATACGCTGAGCCGGTAAAAGAGATCCCTTCGGAAGGATCCGGCCGCGATGGCGGCCTCCAGTTCTCGATTCGTGGCGGAAATCACACGGACATCGGCGCGAATAAGCTGGTTGCTACCCACGCGCTCAAACTCCCGCTCTTGCAACACACGCAATAGTGCAACCTGCGTTTCCGCCGGGAGATCACCGACTTCGTCGAGAAAGATCGTGCCGCCTTCCGCAAGTTCGAAGCGGCCGATGCGCCGTTGCAATGCTCCGGTGAAAGCCCCCTTCTCATGACCGAATAACTCGGAGGCAATCAAGTCGCGTGGGACTGCCGCGCAGTTCACACTGACGAATGCACGCGAGGCACGACCCGATCGTCGGTGTATGGCGCGAGCAACCAGCTCTTTGCCAGTTCCTGTTTCACCCGTGATGAGAACAGTAGAATCACTCGGCGCGACTTTGGAAATGCGCGAGAGCACACTTTTCAAAGCCGGAGAGTTTCCTACGATCTCTTCAAACATCGAGGCTTTGTCGATTTCTTCTCGCAGAGCGACGTTTTCCTGGTGTAGTCGTTCCTCTGCTCTCTTGCGATCGTCGATGTCTATGGAGGCAGAATAAAAACGCTTGATCTGTCCCTTATCGTCCCGCAATGGGACGCAACGGGTGAAGAACCAGCGATAGGTTCCGTCAGCTTTGCGCAATCGGAGCTCCATCTCCTCAACGGAGCCGCTAGAAAAAGCACGGTCAAACGAATCGAGCACACGTTTCCGGTCATCCGGATGAAAGTACACATCGCGATCAGATGCCTGCTGCCACTCTTCAAGACTAAGACCGATGTAGTCGAGTGCAACGCGGTTGGCATAAAGGCGCTCGGAGTTGGGTCCGTACACCGCGATAATTTGAGGAGCTAGATCCAGCATCTGCCGGAGTTCTGCTTCTTGTTCCCGGATTTTTCCCTCGGCGCGCTTTTGTTCGCTCAAGTCGAGTACGAACACGACGCCCTCGTTCGTACTTTGAACCCGCGCGCCTCCAATCAGCACGGGCACACGGCTGCCGTCTCTCCGGAAATACTCCTTCTCGTATGTCTGAAAAACCCCAGTGGCCAGGAACTCTGCCAGAGAACGTTCGTCGCTCTCGCGCCATTCGGCAGGCGTCAGATCCGCCCAGTGCAATCGACCCGAAACGAGATCCTGACGGCCGTATTGCAGCATTTGTAGAAACGCCTGGTTGGCTTCGACTATCTCACCCTCGACGTTTGCGAAGAAGATTCCCAGAATGCCGGCTTCGACCAGGCGACGGATCTTATCTTCTGCCGTCTTGCGCTCGGTGACGTCGGTCACCGCCCCGACGAACTCACGATTGCCGGCTGCATCCCGCAAAACGTGAGCTAAGGCGTGGACGTGCCTGACTCGCCCATCAGGCAATAACAACCGATATGCATGCTCGAATTCTGGCGCTCCGGCAGAGGCGCGATCAATAACCAGTTTGAAGTCGGCACGGTCCTCGGGATGGACGAGCTGCGCCACTGAATCTATTGTTGGCTTGGCAGAGCGGTCGTACTCGAAGATACGGTAGGTTTCATCTGACCAGACAATCTCGCCAGTATCTGGTCTCCATCCGAAACTGCCCGTGTGACTGAGCGTTTGAGCTTCGGCCAGGTACGCTTCGCGGCGCCGCAGTTCTTGAGTCAGGAGCTGGTGCTCCGTAACGTCCATGACGGTGCCGATGATTTCCGTAATTTCGCCAGAACCGTCCCGCGCGGGGTGCGCAACGGAATGGAGGTGCTTTACCGTTCCGTCGGGAAGAACGATTCGAAAATCCCCGTGCGAGTCTATCCACTCCTTCCTCGTAGTTTCGATTGTTGCTCTCTGCTCGATCTGTGCTCGATCATCAGGGTGAACCCTCTCCAGGAATTGCTCCCAACTGGGACCCGTTTCCTGCGAGTTAAAGCCATAAATGCGATAAATTTCTTCCGACCAGAACAGAGTGCCGTCACGCAGGTTCCATGCCCAGCTTCCTGTGTGGCTCAGCCTCTGGGCTTCGGCCAGGTACGCTTCGCGGCGTCGGAGCTCCCGGGTCAGGAGTTCATGCTCTGTAACGTCTATGGCGCTGCCAACATACTTTTTCAAGCCTTTGTTATCTACAAGAGGAACACCGACGCAGCGAACGTAGCGGACCTCACCATCGGGACGCACGATGCGCTTGGTGGCATCGAAGGGCGAAGCATTCTCCAAGATTCCCTTGATCAGGCCTGCCATGGACTCGCGGTCCTGTGGGTGGACACCGTCCAGGTATTCCTGAAGACTTGGCGGCTTGCTGGCCGGATCGAGACCGTGGATGCGAAATAATTCGGGAGACCAGTAGTAGAAACCGCCGGCATCGAAGGCCCAGCTTCCCATGTGTCCAAGGCGCTGCCCTTCGGCAAGATAAAACTCGCTTCTTTGCAGCTCCTCGGCGTTGCGGCGCAGCTGCTCTTCCGCCGTTTTGCGATCCGTGACATCTGCCGCCGTGCCAACGTATTGGATGGGGTCTCCGGCTTCATCGAGCACCGGCCGCCAGATTACGTGAAGGTGCTTGAGGGTCCCGTCATGCAGCAATAGCCTGTAATCCTGCGAAAATTCGACCTTCTCACGGAATCCCGCCAAGCAGCTTTCAGAAACCCTGTCGCGGTCGTCGGGATGTACGAGCCGACGAGTCTCGTCATAATCGGGGATTCCGCGCTGAGGATCTAATCCAAAAATCCGAAACAGTTCCTCGGACCAGTAAACCGTCTTCCGAGTGGAGGGGGAGTAGGCGAAACTGCCCGTATGGCTCAGTTTTTGTGCCTCGGCTAGATATTCTTCGCTTCGCCGCAGTTCCTTTTCCGCACGCTTACGGTCCTCGATGTCAATACTCGATCCATTCCACTTGATAATCTTTCCGTGTTCGTCACGTATGGCGACTTTGTGGTGCAGCATCCAGCGATATTCACCGTCAGCGCGGCGGACGCGAGCTTCGTAGAGGAAGGGTTTTCCGCTGGCCAATGACGCGCGCCACACTTCGACAATTCCTTCGACATCATCGGGATGAATTGCTGCGGTCCATTTCCAGCCCTGCAAATCTTCAAGCGGCTTCCCGACGTACTCGAGCCAGCTTTGATTGAAAAAATCGAGGTAGCCGTCAGGCAGACTGGTGTGGATCAGGGCGGGAGCCGAATCAATGAGGAGCTGAAAGTCCGGGGCCGGCCCGGGGCGATCGGCGTCGTGGGCGGCGGAAGCCATGGTGGGATTATATTCTTTTTAGGGCGGTTTTTGTCTCGCGGGCGGTAAGAACAGGGCAGGGTCCCAACTGCATTACTCGATAGGTGGTTGAGCCGAACACTGCAATATCCAGGGCGCCGCGGCCGCGCACTCCCATCGACACTAGGTCGATTTGCGCTTCCTCGGCAAATTGAATGATTTGCTGGTAGGGTTTCCCGATACGCACCGCGGTCTTGATTTTCAGGGACTTACGTCTCACGGGCGGAATCACCTTATTGGCAAATCGCACGAAGCGGAGCAGAAACCGACAAGGCAATAGCCGTGGAGCAGAGTAAGCTCTGCGTCGTATTCGGCCGCTGCAGAAAATGCATAGTTCAAAGCCGCGTCCGAATCCTCGGAGAAATCAGTGCAAGCAAGAATTCGGTCCAGACGATGAGGGCTGTGCCTCTCCTGACCCGCGGCCACAAGATCATGAGGCGGCTCACGCACAGCCAGCACGGGACAAGAAGCCGCGCGCATTGCCCGGTCGGTGACCGATCCCAGCATCAGGCGATCGAATCCTCGCAGGCCGTGCGTGCCCATGACGATGAGATCCGTTTCCCGTTCTTGTGCAAACGATAGAATCACGTCCGCAGCGGTTCCTTCGTCCACAACGAGCTCCGGCTGAATTTCATTATATGTATGCTTCTTCACGAATTCCTGCAATTGCTCTTTGCCGTTCCCGCGAAGCGTCTGACAATACTCGTCATAGAGATTTGCAGTAACGGCAAAGCTGGCGGAAGGGTGCCGCCATACCTCTACGATGTGCTGCGCGACTAACTTGGCTCGATAGTGTTCGGCCAGCGACAGTGCGTGCCGATAGGCTCTTATTGAGAACTCCGAGAAATCAAGAGGGCACAGAATGAGTTTGATTTCGATCATGATTCCTCTCTAGGCTCTCAGACTAAACCCTCTCGCGGGTCTGTTGTTCTTGCGGCTCCTTGTGCCCACTAATTGACAATTGCACGAGGATTGACAGAGTCGCTGTCATTTGTTGTCAAATAGCCCGCTGCAAACAAAGATGATAACCCATTTTTGTCGCGCGCCGGGCGTGGTCACTCAGGTGCAAGCACTCAGTGGAGCCGTTCGCGCTTGCTCTTTCGGCGGGAGTTTGTTACAGAACGAGTGCCGTGGTTATTCAGCAGCTTAGAAATGGAGAAGCGAATTTATGACGGCGGCAGCGAGTACGCCGGCTCCGGCGAGAGCAGCGGAGCCTGAGCATAGTGCACCCCCGCCGGCACCCAAGCCGGCTTGGCAGAAGTACGGAACACCGCTGCTCGTCGTGTTGCTGGCTGCTGCGGTTGTGTTCACGATCACTCGAAACTGGAATACCTGGGAGGGTGGCCGAATCGAGCAGGTGACGGACGATGCTTACGTCCGCGGCAATCTTACGCCACTAAGCACCAAGGTCGCCGGAATCGTTCGGGATGTAAAGGTTTCCGATTACCAGCAGGTGCATAAGGGAGACCTGATCGTTGAACTGGAAGACAACGATTACAAGGCGCAGGTGGCGCAGGCGACCGCAGCGGTGGAGGCGGCGAAAGCCGCCATAGAAAATAATCGGCGCCAGCGCGAGCTTCAGGATTCGAAGATCGAGCGCGCACTCGCGGGAATCGATCAGGCCAAGGCGCAGATCACGGCGGCGGAGGCCGGCATTGCTGCGGTGCAAGCGGATGTGGTGCGCACGCAGGACGAGCGCGCTCGGCAGGAGTCGCTTTTTCAAACGCGCTCGACTACGCAGCAGAAGGTGGAGCAGGCGGTGGCCGACGAGCAGCGGTTCGCGGCTCAATCCGCAAGCCGAAAAGCGGACCTCGAGCAAGCGAAGACAATGCTGCGCAGCAACGAATTGGCTGCCGAAGCGGAGCGGAGAGGCAAGGCGGTGTTGGAGTCGCAGGATATGCAACTCATCGCCGACCTTCACGCCAAAGAAGCCGGACTTACCGCCGCAAAAGTAAATCTTGGCTACACAACGATCGAAGCGCCCAGCGATGGCACGGTGGGCGAGAGGCAAGTGCGGCCCGGGCAGTTGGTTTCTCCCGGGACACAAGTGATCCCATTCGTCGACAAAATCAAATGGGTGCTGGCCAATTATCGCGAGACACAGCTCACAAATATGAAGGTGGGCGATCCCGTGGAGATACGCATCGACGCGTATCCCGGAAAAACCTTTCGCGGCAAAGTGATCGAGATTGCGCCGGCGAGCGGCTCACAATTTGCGCTTCTGCCACCTGACAACGCGACTGGTAACTACACGAAAGTGGTGCAGCGAATTCCTGTGAAGATCGCGTTCGACGATGACAGCGTTGCGACTTCGTTGCAGCCAGGCCTCTCAGTTATGGCCACCGTCCGCACCAGACACTGATTGGAACGCGCGATGGCTTCCACAACGGCTACAACTCATCCGCTCACCCCGGTGGAGATTGCCCGTACGACGGCTGCGGCGATCCCCTTAGGAATCTCGACCCGGCCTATATTAGGGATCCTCGGCGTCCTCGTCGGCGCTGGGCTGGTGACACTCACCGGTCGCATGCTTTCGCTGGGGATGGCGGATCTGAGGGGCCACGTCGGCATTAGTTACGACCAAGCGGCATGGCTCGACAGCGCGTATAACGCGTCCCTGATGTTTATCGGGCCCTTCAGCGTTTACGTCGGCGGTCTGCTCGGACCACGGCGCGTACTTCTGTTTGCGGCTGGAATATTCACGGCGACCTGCGCCTTCTTGCCGCTCATACACAATTACAGTCTGCTGGTTACGGCACTGATCGTTGCCGGGCTCACATCCGGCACGTTTTACCCGCTCACCCTTACTTTTGCACTTCGCATTAGTCCCCTGCGATACCTGCCTTTCACGATGGCCTTCTATGCGACTTTCATTGATGGAGCAGTGAACATCGCGCCATCTCTCTATGGCTGGTATCGCGACCATCTTTCCTGGCATTGGATGTTCTGGAATTCAGCGCTGATCACTCCGCTGATGATCATCCTTATCTATTTCGGGATACCGGCAGCCCCTCCTCGAAAGAAGGGCGGGCCTGTGCCCAGCTTCGCCGGATTCCTGTACGTGAGTGCCGGATTGGCCCTGATGTTTGCCGCTATCCAGCAAGGTGAGCGGCTCGACTGGTGGCGTTCCGGAGTGTTCAACGCGTTGTTTTGGTCCGGCGTATTTTTCACGCTTTGCGCGCTCATACGGCGATTGCGCGGTCCCAACCCGCTGGTGGCGCTTCCTTATCTCTGGCACCGGAACACGATTCTCCTGGGCGCTCTGCTCTTCTGGTTTCGGTTCACTCTTACCGGAACCATCATCCTGATTCCGCAGTCGCTGGCCATTCACGGCTTCGAAGCCGACCAGATCGGGCCGGCTGTGATCTGGAGCGCTGTTCCGCTGTTGCTGATTACGTTTATCGCTGGGCTCCTGATGATTCGCAACCTGGATCCGCGTCTCTTGCTAGCAGCGGGCCTGGCCTGTACGGCCTTCGCCGTCTGCCTGAACGCTGATTTAACCTCCGCCTGGTCGGCGGCGAACTACTATCGCACGGAGTTGCTCACGGGCGTGGGACAGTCGGTGGCTCTGATAGGCCTGGTGGGATGCATCATCCTGCAGGGAGTCTTCACCGGGGGCTTGATGAAACCCCAGTGGATCCTGACATTTTCTGCGTTCTTTCATGTGATTCGCTTGTTTGGTGGGACCACGGGCGCGGTGTACATGGGCCACTTTCTTGCGGACCGCGAAAAGCTGCACTCGAACCTGCTCGGGTTACACGTGCAATCCGGAACCTGGATCACGGACGCCAACATCCGGGAGCTCGCGGCGGGAGTGTACGCGAAATCCTCGGGGATGGCCGCGGCCACGGGCCGCGCGGTAGGAATTTTGAGCGGGCGGCTTCGTCTTCAGGCTTACACGCTGTCCATTATCGATGGATTCTATTTGGTGGCCTGGACCTGCGTTATTGCTCTGCTGCTGGTTGCCTTATTACGCAGATCGCCGATGAACTACGGCGAGCTGAGCACCTTTCAGCGGCCATTGGCCACGCCCCAGGCGCTCGTCCCTCAGGAGGCAAAATCATGAACGCGCGCATGAAGTTATTATTGGCAATTGGTGTCTTTTTTTTTGCGGCTTCGAGCATCGTTCGGGCCCAGACCGGCACGCAAAACGTCCGCCGCCTGACTCTGCACGAGGCAGTGCAAATGGCGCTGAAGCAGAATCACATGGTTCGGATTTCAGAAATGAAGATTGAGGAGAAGCAGCATGCGAAGGACGTAGCGAGGAGCGCCTACTTCCCCACGATTAGTAACCAGAGCACCCTCCTGCACTTGACCGATACTCAGTTCATCCAGATTGCCGCCGGTAGCCTGGGTGCTGTGTCCGGCACGCCGATCCCAACTCAGCCGGCGACAATCAATCAAGGCGGGCGAACGATTGTTACCAGCGGAACCGGTTTGGTGCAGCCGCTCACGCAGCTTTTCACGAAGGTTAAGCCCGCGAATGACATCGCGCGCGCGGACCTGGATGCGAGCCGGGCAAATGCCAAGCAAACGGAGAACGAGATTGCGCTGAAAGTGCACCAGCTTTACTACAGCGTGTTGATCACGCAGCTTCACCAGAGCGCGTCTGAGGCGAGGATCAAAGCGACAGAAGCGCTGAAAAACGAACGCGTGCAACAGGTGAAGTACGGGAGCGCCCTTGACCAGGAGATGATCGAAAGCACTGCTCAGTATCTACAGGCAAAGCAGGAATTGCTGACGACCGAGTTGCTGCTGACAAACTTGACCATGCAGCTTGACGACGTGGTTGGGCTTCCGCTTACGACTCGCCTCGAGCTGGAAGCGGTGCCCTCGGAGGAAGTGGAAAGCTGCAAGCAAGAGGAATGCGTAAAGATTGCTCTGGAATCGCATCCCGAGGTGGTTGCGGCGCGCGAAGAGGTGCAAAAGGCTTCGGCAGGCGTGAAATTGAGCAAGGCGGATTACATCCCGGACGTTTCGGCTTTCGCTCGCTACAGCTACTCGGATCAGGTGCCCTTTCTCGCGCGTAACTTTGGCTCGTTCGGAGTTGAGTTCACGTATGAGCTCTTTGATGGAGGAAGGCGTCGCGCAAAGCTTGAGGAGAGTAATGCTCAGCTTGCCCAAGCCCGGGAAAACCTCGCACGCGTGACGGACGACGTGGAGCTGCAGGTGCAGATTGCGTACAACAAATTGCAGCGTACACGGGAACTGATAAACGTCTCGAAGGAACTGCTGGATCTGCGAACGGAAGCGAGCCGGGTTTCGGGGCAACAACTCGAGAAGGGCGAGGCTCTGCAATCGCAAGCGGAGAACGCTGTCGCGCAGAAGTTCGACGCGCAGACTTCGTTCCTACAGGCTCAGCTGGATTACATCCAGGCACACGATGAGATGACGGAAGCGATGGGAATTACGCCCCAATAGACCGGCCGGTTCGAACGTTTTCAAATAACCTCGCAAATTCCCATCGGCGATTCCTGCCCAAATTGCCTCCTGTCAGCATCTGCACAGTTGCGCGCATGCTGACACACGCGCTTCATCGCAAGTCCCTAAAGATAAAATAAACCTTTTTGCTTCAGCGGCATGGAGATCGCATCGAGTGGTTGACGGAATGCATTCACTCGCCGTGGAGGCATGGACGATGGCATCCGGAAATTCTCTTTCTGCAGCTACTTCACCGAAACCGACTCTCGCAGCGCAGGTGAAGAGCGAGGCTCAAACGCGAGGATTCATCATCGCGTGGGCGTTCACCGTTGTCTTCTATTTCCTCGAATATGCGGTGAGGTCGAGTCCCTCCGTAATGATTGCACAGCTAGAGGCCTCGTTCGCGACGACGGCACTAGGAATCAGTGCGATTCTCGCGGTGTATTACTACACCTATTCCTCCATGAGCCTGGTGGCGGGCGCTGCGCTTGATCACTTCGGGGCGAAACTGACAGTCCCTATTGGGATGTTGGTTTTGGGTATTGGATGCTTACTGTTCGGCGTGCCGACAGTCGTCGCAGGCAATACCGGGCGCCTGCTGCAGGGGGCCGGTTCGGCATTCGCTTTCACTGGTGCCGTTTACCTGGCTGCACATGGATTCTCCGCGCGCTATCTCGCTACTGCGATTGGCGTAACGCAATGCGTCGGAATGCTCGGAGGCTCGGCTGGGCAGTTTGTCGTAGGGCCCCTGATGGAACGTGGGCTGGGCGTTCACGTTTTCTGGGTCGGGATTGGGGTGGTGATCCTAGCTGTTGCGGTTCTTCTGTACGTCGCGACACCTCGGGAGCAATTGGGCGCACACCTTCAGGAAGGTGGTTTCGGGGCAATCCTGAAGCCGTACAAAATCGTTTTCTCAAATCCTCAGTCGTACCTTTGCGGAGCCGTGGCCGGGCTTCTGTTCGCCCCCACCACGATTGGAGACATGATTTGGGGAGTCGCAGCATTTCAAAAGGATCTCCAACTCTCCTACCACAACGCCGTGGTTACAGCGTCTATGGTCCCTCTCGGCTGGGTTGTGGGATGCCCACTCGTCGGTTGGCTCTCTGACCGTATCGGACGGCGAAAACCCGTGATCATAGGGAGCGCTGCCGTAATGATCCTCGCGGCCGTCCAGATCGCATTCAAGCCGCTCCCGCTTTCCGCGAAGGTAGGCATGTTCATCTTCGGGATTGGGTCGGGCGCAGCCATGATTCCCTACAGCATCATCAAGGAAGTGAATCCCGATAACGTGAAGGGTAGCGCGACCGGCGGTATCAATTTCTTGGTTTTCGCATTGACAGCTTTCCTGGGTCCAGTCTTCGCAAGCCATGTGGGAAGAGATTTTGGGACGGCGGCAGATTTGAACCAACATTTTCAGAAGGGCGCGATTTTCTGGATTGCGTGTTGTGCGGCAGCGATTGTGGTGAGTTTCTTTCTGCGTGAGACGGGACGCGCCGCACACCCTCAACCCGCAGCAAAGTAGGCACGAATTCCAGCGGTTTGCTGTGGCCGTTTCGGAACCGGATTGAGTCGGATTCAGCGCAGTAACAACGAGATTTCACAGGAGGATTGAAACAATGGCACCACACAGAGTTGCAGATGAGTTGATTCGAAGGCTGGCAGAGGCTGGGGTCGAACGGATATACGGTGTAGTGGGTGACAGCTTGAATCCTGTCACCGATGCTCTGCGCTTGAACAACAAAGTGAAATGGATCCACGTACGCCACGAGGAGAGCGGCGCCTATGCAGCCGGCGCCGAAGGTCAACTGACCGGCAAGCTTGGGGCGTGCGGGGGCAGCTGCGGTCCCGGCAACCTTCATTTGATCAACGGCTTATTCGATGCTCATCGAAGCAATGCTCCGGTGCTTGCGATCGCGTCGCACATTCCGAGCAGCGAGGTCGGTACCGGATATTTCCAGGAAACCCACCCAGAAATCCTTTTTAAAGAGTGCAGCCACTACTGTGAAGCGATCTGGAATCCAAAGCAGTTTGAGCGTGTGCTGCACATCGCAATGCAAAGCGCACTCGGAAAGGGCGGAGTAGGAGTGATCGTGCTGCCGGGCGATGTAGCCGGGGCGGAGCTGCCCGTCGATGGATCGCGTCGCTCGATAGTCTCGCAGCGGCCGACCATTCGCCCCAGTGAAAAGGATTTGGCGGAATTGGCGGAAATGATCAACTCCGCGAAGAAGGTGGTTCTTTTCTGCGGAATTGGATGTGCCGGTGCACACGACGAGGTGATTGCTCTGGCTGAGAAGTTGAAATCTCCCATCGGGCATTCCTACCGCGGAAAGCCGTTCGTGCAATACGACAATCCATTTGACGTGGGAATGAGCGGGCTGCTTGGCTATGGGGCAGCCTATCGCGCGATGCACGAATGCGATCTTCTGTTGATGCTGGGCACGGATTTTCCTTATGACAAATTCCTGCCGACGAAGCCCAAGATCGTCCAAGTGGACATCCGGGTAGAGAATCTCGGCCGGCGAAGCAAACTGGACCTCGGATTGTGGGGCGATGTGGGCGAGACCCTTCGCGCGCTTCTGCCGATGGTTTCTGCAAAACCAGATCGCTCGTTCCTGGACGCGATGCTTGCGCGACAGAAAGAAGCCGTTCGGGGATTGAATGTTTACGTGGACCACATTAGTAAGCGGACACCCATGCACCCGGAGCCGGTCGCGGCCGCTTTGAGTGAATTTGCGGCTCCAGATGCGATCTTTACGGCCGACACTGGGATGTGCAACGTCTGGTCCTCGCGGTATATCCGTCCAACTAAGGACCGCCGGATAATCGGCTCCTTCACTCACGGCTCCATGGCGAACGCACTTCCCCAGTCGATTGGCGCGCAATTCGCCTATCCCGGAAGACAGGTCGTCGCAATGTGCGGCGACGGCGGATTTGCCATGAGCATGAGCGATATATTGACGATCACGCAGTACAACCTCCCCATCAAGCTCATGGTGTTCAACAACGGCGCCCTCGGGATGGTGAAAGTCGAGATGGAAGTGGCGGGCCTTCCCGACTATCAGACGGACTTGAAGAACCCGAACTTCGCAAAGCTCGCCGAGGCCATCGGCATCATGGGAGTAAGAATCGAAAACCCGGCGGATGTCTCCTCGGGAATCAAGAAGGCGCTTCAGCATTCTGGTCCTGCGTTGATTGATGTAGTGACCGATCCAAATGCGCTTTCCTTGCCTTCCCATGTGGTGCCGGAAATGGCCGTGGGGTTCGGTCTGGCCTTGGGCAAGCTGGTGCTCGGCGGCCACATCGACGAGGTATTGGACACGATTGAGAACAATATTCGTCACACGGGCGCTGCGATAGAGTCGCTCTAGATCGATATTCGACAAAGCCTGCTTGTGCTGGTGCCGCGAACCGGACCTGCATGCAAGATGACTTTTGATCGGTTCGCTTAAGTTTCCGTGGAATTGTCGTGCGCTTATCTGCGGAGTGCTGTGTCCGGGGAAGGAACCTTCGCCGCTCACGGCAGGAGTGAATTGAGGCACAAATGGTTTCCCCACGACTTGAGAAGCGCTACCGAAGAGAGAGAATTTTGAGAGCGCTTTCCTTGCGCGTTTTGTGTTTATTGTTGATTGCGCCGGGCGTAGTCTGTGCCCAGAGCAGTTCTGAGAAACTGGATTCCTCGCCGAACAACCCGGATGTCGCAGCTGAGCTGAAGACGCTTCGCGAGGCTCTAATGCAGACGCAGAAGCAGGTGGCTGCGCAACAGCAGGAAATTGAAACGTTGAAAGCCCGGGCGAACGCCGACTCGCTTTTGGCTTCGAATCAGCGGCCGCCAGCGGAGGGTGAAGCAACCGCCCCTGATTCGGCATCAGCTTCAATTCAGCCGGCTTCGGTGTCCACGGCGGCCTATGTCCGGCAGCAGCCAGCTCAGCAAGATCAAGAAAACGCGCAGTCGCCCGTCCAGGGGTTCAAGATCGGTGACGCAGTCCTGACTCCGGGAGGATTCGTCGATTTCGAGAATATCTTCCGCACAACCAACACGCAGAGCAACATCGCCACGTCTTTTGCCTCGATACCCTTCAGCAACACCGCGCAGGGAAATATCAGCGAATTTCGTACTACCGCGCAGTACTCGCGCCTCAACCTGATGGTCAAGGACAAATATCACGGCGCCGAAATCATCGGCTATGTCGAGGGCGATTTCAGCGGCAACGACGCTCCGGGCGTCTATCAAAGCGTGAACCCGCACACGAATCGGCTGCGGTTGTACTTTGGGGACTCTAGGCGCGGCAAATGGGAGTTCCTTGGTGGGCAAACGTGGAGTTGGATGACCCCTAACCGCACCGGCATAGGGCCAATCCCCGCAGATCTCGCCATTACCTACAACGAGGATCAGAACATCGGAGTTGGTCTGCCTTACACACGCGCCGCCGAGTTTCGCGTCGCCTACCACGCCAACGAACATTGGGCGATGGGAGTGGGCGTCGAGAACTCGAATCAGTACATCGGCACCTTCGTCGCTCTGCCGGCGGCCTTCACTTCCATTGGGCTGCAGTTCGACAACGGCTCGCAAGTCGGCGCCGCGAATGCTTTCCCCGACATTCTTTCCAAGGTCACCTATGATCGCGACTTCTCCGGCAGACATTTCCATGCGGAAGCGGTCGGGCTCGTCACGGGCGCGCACGCAACCGTGAAGCCGGTTGGGGAAGATTCGTTCAAACAACACTTGGCCGTCGGTGGTGGCGGCGACTTCGCTGCGAACTATGAATTACTGCCAAAGCTGGTGCTGCTGGGCAACATTTTTTGGAGTGACGGCGGTGCTCACTATCTGGTAGCCACGGGACCGCAGCTTGTGGTTCGTCCGAATTTGGCCGGGACTGATATCAGTTTATCCATGGTGCACGCAGGGGCGGCCTCCGCAGGTGTCGAATGGAGAGCGAGCGAGAAGGAAGCCTTTGCCGTTTACTATGGCGCGGATTACTTTGGACGGAATTTCTTCCCCGATACCACGAATACTGCCGAGCCTGGAACGATTATCGGATATGGCGGACCCGGCTCGCCTAACACAAATAACCGGGCTATTCAGCAGGCTACTTTCGATTGGCTGAACACGTTCTGGAAGGATACAAGATACGGGGCGCTGCAATCGTACATTCAGTATTCCTATCTAACTCGTGCTCCGTGGTTCATAGCTCCCGACGCTCCAAAGAACGCGCATCTCAGCATGGTATATTTCGGGCTCCGCTATGTTTTGCCGTCGACCTCGGGTACCCTGCTCCGCGTGCCGTACCCGAATTAGAGCGGCCACGTGGCCCCTAGGGCAGATCACGGTTCCACACAAATGAGAGATAGCGGGCAAACTCGAGAGCTGGTCAGCAAGATCGCCGGCATCGGTGTATTGCTTATCGGCTTCTTGCTCGCCGCGACACTTTGTTTTGGCGGTCCCGCGAATTCTCCCCAGATTCCCAGCATATTCAGTCCGCAATCGACGCCCGCGGATTCGATCTTTCGGTTGTCCATGCTCGTGCTGACAATTACGGGCGCGATTTTTGCGGTTGTCTTCTGCCTGCTTGTGTATGCCATTGCGAAATATCGCAGGCGCGGGGACGATGACGGCCGCGAGCCGCCTCAAGTCTACGGAAGCAATCAGGTGGAAATCGCCTGGATTGTGATTCCTGTCCTGATCGTGCTTGTGCTGTTCCTCGTCACAGCGCGCGTGATCCATTCCATCCAGGATGCTCCTCAGCCGCCCGGTGCGATTGAAGTCGTAGCGATTGGCCATCAATTCTGGTGGGAGTTCCGTTATCCCGCCCTGGGTGTGGTCACAGCCAATGAGCTGCATGTGCCTGTAAGCGACCCGTCGCATCCCACACCGACCTTCATGACGCTGAGTTCGGCGGATACGGACCATAGCTTCTGGGTGCCGCGTCTTGCTGGCAAAACGGATTTGATTCCAAACCGCGTGAACCACATGTGGATCGAGCCTCACGAAACTGGTGTGTATGTCGGGCAATGCGCTCAGTACTGCGGCATACAGCACGCCAAGATGCTCTTGCGCGTATACGTTGATTCGCCGGAACAGTTTGATCGGTGGGTTCAGGAACAAAAAGGCCCGGCCCTGGTTAGTGGTTCGGTGGAGCAAGGCCGACAGGTGTTTGAAACCACGGCCTGTGTGAACTGTCACGCCATCTCGGGAACAGTGGCGGACGGACGATTCGGTCCGGATCTGACCCATCTGATGAGCCGAGACACAATCGCTTCGGGCGCCGCCCCGAACACTCCTGAACAACTGAAACTGTGGATCCGAAATCCCGACGCAATCAAACCGGGCTCGTTGATGCCGGCAATGCAGCTGAGCGAAAAGGATCTGGACGCGCTCACCGCGTACCTCGAGACGCTTCGATGAGTGAGAGAGAATAGCGATGGCCTCGGACACAATTGCGATCACGGGAGCCGCCGAGATTGGTCGGCCGATCAGTGAGAAGCTCCACGATTGGATCGTCACCGTCGATCACAAAAAGCTGGGTATTCTCTACATCGTCTACTCGCTTATATTTCTCGTAATTGGCGGCATTGAAGCCACGATCATCCGCATACAACTGATCGTTCCGCACAATCATTTCGTTTCTCCCGAAGTTTTCAACCGCATGATGACGATGCATGGCACCACGATGATCTTTTTTGTGGCCATGCCTATTCTGTTTGGTTTCGGCACGTATTTAATTCCCTTGATGATTGGCGCCAGGGATATGGCGTTTCCGCGGCTGAACGCTTTCAGTTTCTGGATGACTGCTTTTGGAGGGCTGCTTCTTTACTTCAGTTTCGTCGGAGGCAACGGGCTTTACGGGGCGGGGAATGCTCCTGATGTTGGATGGTGGGCTTATGCGCCGCTTACTTCGCGCGCATTCTCAGTCGGGCACAGTACCGATTTCTGGACGCTGGCCTTGCTCGTGTCGGGCGTCGGCAGCATCGGTACCGCTGTGAATTTCATAACCACGATTTTGTGCATGCGCTGCCCCGGGATGACTCTCGGAAAAATGCCGCTGCTAGCGTGGCTGAACCTCGTGATGGGTGGGATGGTGATTCTGGCCGTATCGCCGCTTACCGCAGCCCAAGCCATGCTTTGCATTGACCGGTATCTCGGCGGGCACTTCTTTGACACGCAGGCGGGAGGGTCGGCAGTTCTTTGGATGCACTTCTTCTGGATTTTCGGCCACCCAGAGGTGTACGTCCTGATTATTCCCGCGTTCGCTTTCTTATCTGAAATTGTCCCTGTGTTCTCGCGCAAACCGATATTTGGTTATCCGGTGATGGTGGCGGCGACGGTTTGCATCGGCTTCGTGAGTCTCAGCGTCTGGGCTCATCACATGTTCACGGTCGGGATGAATTCTTACGCAAACAGTTTCTTCACCATTACTACGATGGCCGTTGGCGTTCCCACGGGAATTAAGATCTTCAATTGGCTGGGGACGATGTGGGGCGGGAAGATTCAGTTCCGGGCTCCGATGCTTTTTTGCATTGGCTTCCTGTTCCAATTCCTGATCGCGGGCCTCACGGGAATCATGCTGGGCGCGTCTCCGTTCAACTGGCAACTTAGCGGCTCCTATTTTGTGGTCGCGCATTTTCATTACGTCATCGTGGGAGGAATTCTATTCGCGCTCTTCGGAGCCTTTTACTACTGGTTCCCGAAGATGAGCGGCCGGATGTACGACGAGGTTCTTGCAAAATGCCACTTCTGGCTTTTCTTAATCGGTTTCCATATGACTTTTGATTTCATGCACATCCCCGGAATTCTAGGCATGCCTCGACGAATCTACACGTACGAACCGGGGCGTGGATGGGAAATCTGGAACCTGATCGTCACCATCGGCGTCGTCTTTCAAGCAGCCGGGGTGCTCATATTCGTTGTGAATCTGCTTTGGTCGGTTTGGAAGGGCGAGCCTGCCGGAAACGATCCGTGGGATGCGTGGACGCTCGAGTGGTCCACAACTTCACCTCCGCCTGATTACAATTTCGCGACGATTCCGGTTGTCCACAGCCGGCGTCCGCTCTGGGACCTTAAGCACCCGGAAGATCCGGATTGGAAATATGAGTAGAGGAGAACGCGATTGAGCTCCGCAGCGGTTGCACCAACAAGCACTGAGCCTGAGTGGATTCTTCCCTCGCGCGGGCGCGTGGGAATGATTTCACTGATTGTCGCTGAATGCGCGATCTTCACGATTTTCGTGGTCGCGTACATCTTTTATACCGGCAAGAGCTTGTCCGGGCCTATGCCAAAAGACGTGCTCGAAATTCCCATCTTCAACACCATTTGCCTGCTTTCGAGCAGCCTGACGATTCATCTGGCCGTGAGAGCGCTGCGTAGCGCAAGAGTCAACGCGTTTGGATTGTGGTGGTTCATCACGATGGTGCTTGGCACTATTTTTCTGGTCGGAACAGGTCGCGAATGGCGGCACCTGATTTTTGACAAAGGACTGACCATCAGCACGAATCTCTTTGGCACGACGTACTACTCGCTGGTCGGCCTGCACGCTTTTCACGTCACTGTGGGATTGATTGGGATTGTGCTAGCGATGATTTTTACTCTCTTAGGCAAAGTGGAACCGGTGCACAGCGAGCGCGTCGACGTCTTTTCGATGTATTGGCATTTCGTTGATGCGGTCTGGGTCGTCGTTTTCACGGTCGTTTACGTTATCGGTCGCTGAAGGAAGCAGAGTCACATGGATTCTTCTAATTCTAGAGCAGAAGCAACCGTTGCCGCGCCACGCACGATCATATTGCCCGCGCCGACGGCGTGGCCGATCATTCTTGCGTTTGGCATTACGCTGCTGTTCGCTGGTCTCGTCACGAACGCTTCGCTCAGTATTCTGGGTGCGATCCTGGCGGTCACCGGGTGCGTTGGCTGGTTTCGAGATGTCCTCCCTCAGGAGAAGGAGGAAAGGATTCAAGTCACCGCGGAAATACCCTTCGTCGCTACTACTTCCCGGCGCGTAGTCGAACGGCTCGCGATTGCACCAGAGCTCTCCCGTGCGCTGCTGCCACTGGAAACCTATCCGATTTCAGCAGGAATCAAAGGTGGCCTCGCTGGAAGCGTGGCCATGGCCGTACTCGCGTGCCTCTACGGATTGATCAAACAAGGAAGCATCTGGTATCCGATCAATCTGCTGGCAGCGACCGCCTATTCTGAGTACCTCCGGTTCGGAACGGCATCGCTCGATGCTTTCCATCTGAGTAGCTTTTCTATTGCGGTCGTCATCCATCTGCTGACGTCTCTGTTAGTAGGGCTGCTGTATGGAGCCATGCTGCCGATGTTTCCACGGCGCCCAATTCTTCTGGGAGGGATCATCGCGCCCATTCTTTGGACGGGCTTGCTCTACAGCATTCTTGAGCTCCTGAATCCGTTGCTGAACAGCCGTATTGACTGGATGTGGTTCATTGCTTCGCAGTTTGCGTTCGGGATCGTGGCCGGATTGGTAGTTATGCGTCAAGAGCGCGTGCCGACTGAACAGTTCGTGCCGTTTTCGGTGCGTGCGGGAATTGAGGCTCCGGGAATGACACGGGAAAAGCCGGGGCCGGGTGGATCAAAATGAAGTTCCGGCATCTCGTCATCGGAATCGCGAGCCTCACTGCTCTTGTTTTGTGCGGATGCAGTGGCATACCCAGGGGAGCCGCTACAATCGAAGTTCCAATCGTTCCGGACGACATTTCAGATTTCAAGATTCTCTATGCGCAGAACTGCTCGGGTTGCCACGGTCCGGATGGAAAAGGTGGAGCTGCCATCGCTCTCGCCGATCCGGTGTACCTCGCGGTTGCAGACGACGTCGTGATTCGGCGTGCGGCAGCGAACGGAATCGCAGGGACGGCAATGCCTGCATTCGCGCAAAGCGCTGGCGGAATGCTCACCAGCAAACAGATTGATCTGATCGTCGGCGGTATTCGTGCACGATGGTCGAAGCCGGAAGTTTTGAGCGGCGCGAATCCGCCTCCGTACTCTTCATCCGAGACTGGGAATCCTTCGCGCGGATCGGAAGTGTACGCGGACTACTGTTCTTCCTGTCATGGTGCGGGCGGCCGAGGCGGAGAAAAGGCGAGCTCAATCGTAAATGGGTCGTTTCTTGCCCTGCTGAGTGATCAGGAGCTGCGGACGATCGTGATCGTCGGACGTCCTGAACTCGGCGCTCCCGACTGGCGGGCCAATGTTCCAGGGAAGCCGATGTCAGCTCAGGATGTCAGCGATGTCGTCGCTTGGCTTGCTTCCCAGCGGCCGAAATTCCCCGGTCAACCCTATCCGAGTGTTGCAAAGACGGCAGGAGAACCTCGATGACGCTCCCAGGCGGCTTTACCAGACGCGACGTGCTGATGAAGATCGGAATCCTCCTCAATGGAATCGTTGCCGCTGTTCTTGCCGTTCCGATTGTTCGTTATCTGCTCTCTCCTGTTGCCCGCGGACGTAAGGGAGGCTACGAGTCCTGGGTTCCGCTTGGCAATCTCGAACAATTCCCTTCCGGCCAGACTCGCCTCGCCACTTATCGTAATCCCGTTGTGAATCCTACCGACGGCGATACTGCAGATATCGCCTGCTGGGTTCGCAATGTGGACGGGCAAAATTTCCAGGTTTTCGCGATCAACTGCGCTCACCTCGGATGTCCCGTTCGCTGGTTCCCGCAGTCGAGTCTCTTTATGTGCCCATGTCATGGCGGCGCTTACTATCAAGACGGTTCCCGCGCTTCCGGTCCGCCAGAACGCGGATTGTTCCAATATCACTATAGGATCGAAAGCGGAAAGCTGTTCATCAATGCGGGCGAAATGCCCACGCCAGGCAGCCCTACTGCTTCAAATATCGTCACCGAGATACGACCATGCGTTTGATTGACTCCATTGGCGAGTGGCTGGACGCGCGCCTTCAAATTGGTACGTCTATCCGCGAGACCATGGAGCATCGGATACCTCGCGAGACCTCCAGCTGGTTTTACGTATTCGGCAGTGCTGCCTTTGTCGTGTTCATACTTCAAATCGTCACCGGCATCATGTTGGCTCTTATCTATGTGCCGTCTGCGGGTGAAGCTTGGAACAGCCTTCAGGCCCTCAATCATAACGTTGCGCTCGGTTGGTACATTCGAGCTCTTCACGGTTGGGGCTCGAATTTTATGGTCGCGATCGTTCTGATTCACATGGTTCAGGTCTTTCTATTTGGCGCCTACAAATACCCGCGCGAACTCACCTGGGTCGTCGGCGTGCTTCTCTTGCTCGTCACTCTCGGCATGGCTTTCACCGGGCAAGTGTTGCGATTTGATCAGGACGCGTACTGGGGCCTCGGGATCGGCGCGTCGATCGCAAGCCGCGTTCCGGGAATTGGACCGTGGGCCGTCAACTTGATGCTCGGCGGCCCGATTATAGCTGGTGCGACACTCTCACGATTCTTCGCGCTTCACGTTTTCGTCATTCCCGGGCTTCTCATCGCATTCGTGAGCGTTCATCTCCTGATGGTCTTGAAACTTGGCATCAACGAGTGGCCCATGCCCGGGCGCGTAGTTCGCAAGGCTACCTATATCAAGAAGTACCACGCCCTCACAAAAGCCGACGGGATTCCGTTCGTTCCCGACGCGATCTGGAAGGATATGTTTTTCGCTGCTTTGATCCTGCTTTCGGTCGCTGTTTGCGCCGCATGGTTTGGCCCTTACGGCCCGTCGGGTCCGCCTGATCCAACGATTATTCAAACCTCGCCGCGACCGGACTTCTTTTTCCTTTGGCTTTATGCAGTACTCTCGTTCTTGCCGCCTTCTATGGAAACGCCAGCCCTGCTTATCGGTCCCGTGGTTGGGATTTTCGCGCTGGTTCTCTTGCCATTTCTCTTCGGCGAAGGCGAGAAGAGCTGGCGGCGCAGGCCCGTCGCGGTGCTTACGGTTCTATTAGTGGCGGTTGCGTTGGGAACGTTTACACACCTGGCTCAACATACGCCGTGGAGTCCCATCATGGACGCCTGGAGCGGTGACCCGATCCCGCCGGAATTTCTCCACAAGCGCTCGGCACTCGAGCGGCAAGGCGCTCTTGTGTTTCAGGTGAAGCAGTGCCACAACTGCCATTCGCTGGGCGACCAAGGCGGGAAGCGTGGCCCGGCTCTGGACGCAGTGGCCGTGCGACTGACGCAGGATCAACTTATCCGGCAGGTGATCCAAGGTGGCGGTAATATGCCTGCGTATGGCAAGAACCTGAGCCCGGCGGAGACCACGGCGCTGGTGGCATTCCTCGAAACGTTGCATCCCGCAGGGCAACAGCCTGCACGGAACGCCTCGCGCGCCCTCGCAATCGAGCCGGGCACAGCTGCGCCGTCTTCGAGCCACCAATAAAATTGCTATGACCTCTGTCACCCAAGCCATTTTGCAATCGTGGTCCCCTCCACTCGGCGTCAACTTGGCTCTGGCCCTCACCCTCATTATCTATGTACGCGGTTGGCTTCGTTTGCACGCCGCGTTTCCGAAACTCTTTTCGGCATGGAGGCTCGCTGCATTTCTTACGGGAATCATTTCAATTTGGATTGCCATCGGCTCCCCTTTGGCTGCGTTTGACGATGTGTCCCTTACCGTTCACATGGTGCAGCATCTTTTGCTCATGGCCATCGCCCCTTACTTCATGCTCCTTGGGGCTCCGACGCTGCCGTTGCTTCAAGGACTTCCGCAACTGATCGCGCGAAGAGTCATAGGACCATTGCTCAGATGGGCCCCGCTGAGAAGGTTCGGCCATCTGATCACAAATCCAGCGATCTGTTGGCTCGCGGCCACGCTTGCATTGATCGCATGGCACGTTCCCACGGTATTTGAGGCGGCGTTGCGTGATAACTGGCTGCACGATCTAGAGCACGCCAGTTTTCTAGCCGCCGGATTTCTTTTCTGGTGGCCTGTAGTCCAGCCGTGGCCGAGCACCGCACGCTGGCCTCGATGGTCGGTGCCCCTGTATCTTTTCGCCGCCACTTTGCCCTGCGACGCGCTCTCTGGTTTTCTCGCCTTCTGCGACCGAGTCGTGTATGTCTCTTACAACGCCGCGCCCCGGCTTATCAACATTCCGCCCCTCGAAGATCAGCAGCTCGCCGCATCCCTGATGTGGATCTGCGTGACGATCATCCTTCTCGTACCAGCAGTCATCGTCACAATGCAAATACTCTCGCCCCAAGGATCGCGTTTGGCGGGGACAAAGTGGTCCGAGGCAGGCGAACTCGTAAATCGGCCTCGCAGCAAAGGTAAAAATTCTCCAGAAATGACGTCCGAACCCTCGGTTGCGGCCGTGCCTTAGGAACTGGATAAGGACGACAGCGCTGAAGGTCTCTCGGATGAATCCAGGAACAATCGCTGCTTCGGCTGCTCGAGTCGGAATTCTGTCAGCTGCGCGATTTTGCCGCGAGACAAGGCTGGCAGATCGTCAGCGAATATACCGACGACGAGTCCAGCGCAGCCGCTCGTCCGGTGCCGATGACTCCGCGCGTTCGTGATATGCTTGAGACTCGCGGGACAATAAGAAATTGCTAGTTTCAGACACGGAAGCAGAATCGCTCATATTGAACGGTACCAAAAAGCCTTAGCAGTCACGGAGAGGTGCTGGAGTGGCCGAACAGGGCTGCCTGCTAAGCAGTTTCACCCCAAAAGGGTGACGGGGGTTCGAATCCCCCCCTCTCCGCCAGTCGTTTCTAATTTCCGCTAACGCAATTCTTGTCCCCTCGTTGTGCGCCCTCAGTGAGTTGTCTGCGTCGGATCTTTGGCATGGCCCCCTGTAAGGCCTTCTTCACAGGCTTTTGCCCGGTCTAGGAGAAGGTCACGTTCACGAGTGTTGCGCGTGAGCGAGGCGGCGCGCTGGAACTCCGTTTGCGCCTCTGCATTGCGGCCGAGCTTGAAAAGAAAGTCGCCGCGAACACTGGGCAAGAGGTGATAGGCCTTGAGTGACGGCTCTGAGACGAGCGCGTCGACGATCTTGAGGCCCGCAGCGGGACCGGATGCCATCGCCACCGCGACGGCACGGTTCAGCTCCACGACGGGTGACGGCGCGAGCCGGCCCAACTGCTCATAGAGCTCCACGATGCGCGGCCAGTCGGTGTCTTCCGGCGTCCGCGCTCGCGCATGACATGCGGCGATGGCGGCTTGAAGCGCGTAGGGGCCACGCGCGCCACCGAGCTTCTCTGCACGATCGAGCGCTGCAAGGCCGCGACGGATGAGCAGGTGATCCCATAGCCCGCGATTTTGATCGAGCAGCAGAACAGGCTCGCCTGACGGTCCGGTTCGCGCGGCTGATCGCGATGCCTGGATTTCCATAAACGCGACGAGGGCATGAACCTCCGGCTCCCTGGGAGCGAGCTCCGCCAGGATGCGGCCGAGACGGAGCGCATCCTCGCAGAGTGCGGGTCGCATCCAGTCGTCACCAGCGGTCGCCGAGTAACCCTCATTGAAGATGAGGTAGATGACTTCGAGCACGGACGAAAGACGAGAAGCCAGTTCCGATCCGCGCGGGACCTCGAAGGGAACCTGCTCCTCGGCGAGTGTTCGCTTGGCGCGAACGATGCGCTGAGCGACGGTCGGCTCGGGTGCGAGAAAAGCGCGCGCGATTTCGTCGGTGGTGAGGCCGCCGAGCAAGCGAAGAGTGAGAGCAACACGCGCCTCGGTGGCGAGCACCGGGTGGCACGATATGAAAACGAGGCGGAGAAGGTCATCGCCAATATCATCGTCGAGCGCGGCTTCGAAATCCGGCACGGCCATCTCCTGCTGCGCCTTAAGTTCGCGACCCAACTCCGCATGTTTAAGCTCAAGACGCTTATTGCGGCGCCAGAGATCGATAGCACGATTCTTGGCGGCGGCCATCAGCCACGCGCCCGGATTGTCTGGAATTCCGGATTTCGGCCACTGCTCGAGTGCGGCGACGAGAGCATCCTGAGCGAGTTCCTCGGCGAGGCCCACATCGCGCACGATTCGCGTTAGTCCAGCTATGATTCTCGCGGACTCGATTCGCCACACTGCGTCGATGGCGTTATGCGTGTCGGTAGCCGTCACGGCTACCCATCACACCATCTTCAATCCGTTGGCGCAAGTTCAGCTCTTATGCTTGGCAATCGAAGGCTTCGGGCCCGAGCACCTGCCGAACTTCAGTTTCTCCTTCCCAGCCTGGCCAGTATTTCTTGTGAAGCTCCATGAAGCGCTTGGCGCCCTCGATCGCCTCTTCCTTCGATTTCAATTCAAAGATCGCGAAACCGCCCACCACTTCCTTGGCCTCGGCAAAAGGCCCGTCGACCGCGTTCACCTGCCCGCGCGACAGCCTGACGCGAGCACTCTTTGCAATCGGAGACAGGCCGCCACTTGCGATCATCGTGCCGGATTTCTCTGCTTCTTCACCAAGCTTCGCCATTGCATCCAGGAATTCTTTGGGCGGAGAAGCTTGAATCTCACCGTGTTTCACCAACATCATGAATCGCATCGTCATATCTCCTCTTGGGTTCGGGATGAAAAGAGATCGAATCTCTAAATGCTCACACCTGCTCACCTCGCTCTCGAATTACGCGTCCCGCGAGGGGCGTTGAATTGGACAAATCGAGATTGTTCTGTTGGACCGTGGTTCGAAGCGCTGCGAAAAATGCCCACGCCGCGATTACGATTCGCAGCCTTCTGCTTCAATTCCTCCCGCAGAGCCCGCATACGCGCGGCATGTTCGGGAGTAATGGCGTCCGCGGGGATATCCTGCACTTCGTACACCTGCCGGATCTCGACCTCGGTGCCCCCATCGAACGGGGCGCGCTTAAGCCATTCCACCGCTTCCTCCATTGACTTCACTTGCCACAGCCAGAAGCCGGCGATGAGTTCCTTGGCTTCGGTAAATGGGCCGTCTGTCACGGTGCGCTGCTGTCCTGAAAATTTCACTCGCTTGCCCTTCGAGCTCGGTTGAAGCCCGTCGCCTGCGAGCATCATGCCGGCCTTAACCAGTTCCTCGTTGAACTTCCCCATGGCGACAAACATTTCCTTTGTCTCCTTGGTCGGTTGAATTCCTGCTTCTGAGTTCTTATCTGCTTTGATTATCACCATCACTCGCATCGTTTCATCTCCTAAATGATTTAGGTTCAACAACAAGACTCCTGCTGCTCGTGCTCGGCTGAGGTTTGCTTCCATCTAAGCGTCGAATGAGAGGCAGCCAAATCGACATGCCTTATTCTTTTTTTTAGGTCCTTGCCCCACCTCGAACCCGCCTGCAAGAAAATATCGTTCCCGTGACGATAAGAAGCAACGCTGAAAATGATACCAATACCTGATAGACGGCTCGCAAGAACTCCGCGTGATTGAAGAGATAGGCCTGCAGGGTTCGCCGGATCGCCATAGCCGCGGTTGTCAGGATCCCTAACGAATCAGCCTCGTGTCCAACCATCCGAAGAGAGCGGATCAGGCTAGCCGCCTCAGCTACGTTCCGAAGCAGGATGAAAAGCCCGAGGCCGATGAGAGCCGCTCCCACGATTGATTTACGATTCTGAAAGACTGCGTGCTGCCTTGCCATGAACTCCCCCTGAATTACGTTTCTTGTTCCTTCTACTTGCACGTCGAACGAGGGATGGCGGAATCGACAAGCTGGCATTTGTTGAAACTCTGTTTTGGGGTCCGTCACACTGCTGACTGAAACGATTTGCCGTTTGGCTTCACTACTTACCTGTAAAACCGACACCCAGACCCAGGCTTTCGACGGTCCGAGCCTACGACCCGGCGATATTTCTTTGAACTCGCGACCACCGGGTGCTGACACGGGAGGTATCCAATGAGTGGAAAACACGGCGAGCCATTGCGCGGCCTGATGGCCACGAATCGATCGCAGATTTTTCAGGGGCGTTTCGGGCGACTGTTCAGGTCTCTGCCTCCCGCTACTTTCGGCGTGGACGAGGACGCAAACCGCAAACATCTGGGCGAGCTGGGCGCCAAAATGTCCAACAGCTTCGATGCCCCCAAAGATGGACAAGACGACGAGGAGAGCGGTATACCGGCGCTCTACACGTACTTTGGCCAATTTATCGATCACGATATTACGTTCGACCCGTCGAGCAGCTTGCAGAAGCAGGATGACCCAGACGCACTGACCGACTATCGAAGCCCCGCGTTCGACATGGACAACGTCTATGGGCGCGGCCCCGACGATCAGCCCTACATGTATGAAGGCAAGTCGTTTCTGCTGGGAAGTTCGCTCCATGGCGGCAGTAGCGGCGCCAGGGATTTGGCCCGCAACGGCGCGAATCCCAGTCGCGCGCTGATCGGAGATCCCCGGAATGACGAGAACAGCATCGTCTCGCAGCTGCAAGGGCTCGTTCTTCGATTTCACAATCGAATGGTCCATGACCATCCGCATAGCGACTTTGCGCACATTCAGCGCCTCGTGAGATTTCATTACCAATACGTGGTGTTGAACGATTTCTTGCCGCGGATCGTCACGGCCAGCGTTCTAAACGATTTGAAGACGGCCAAAAAGTACGATCGCAAGAAGCTTGAATTCTTTCGTTGGAAGAATAATCCGTTCATGCCGGTGGAATTCTCGGTGGCTGCATACCGCCTGGGCCACTCGATGATTCGACCCGGCTATCGCTTGAACGACGAAACGCTGCTGCCAATTTTCCCCGTTCCGTCTCATCACCTGAACGAGGGCCTCACCGGCTTTCGCGCGATGAATCCTCACTGGGGAATCGACTGGGGACGATTCATTGATATTGATGTCCGCGGCTATGACGGCCCTGAGGCGATCAAGAAAAGGCGTCTCCAGTTTGCGTACCGGATCGACACTTCGATCGTAAATCCACTATCGCATCTTCCGCCCTCCGTCGCGGATCCGAAAGATCCTCCTGACTCTCTGGCAAAGCGAAACCTCTTGCGCGGCTGGCGGCTAGGTCTTCCATCCGGACAGAATGTGGCGCGGGCGATGGGCATTCAGCCGCTCGCGGATGAGGATCTTTTGATTGGACAGGGAGTCGACAAGCCCGATGCACCGCTTGGGAGTGTGGTTGATGTGAACAGAGTTTTCGCCAATAACTGCCCGCTGTGGACATACATCCTGGCCGAAGCGATGCATCACAAGGAAACCGTGACGATTCCGGTCACGGAGAAAAAGATGATCACGACGCCCCAGCTCGGACCTGTAGGAGGACGGATTGTGGCCGAGGTTTTCCTCGGCCTTCAGTTTGGCGACAACCATTCGCTGCTGAATTTGGAACCGGATTGGCAACCGGAGACGAATCCGCCATCCGGCGGGAAAAAGAACCCCGATTACAAGCTAAAGGATTTCGTCAAGTATGCGCTAGGACAGTGAATGGCCGGCTCGCGATTCAAGAAATGGTGAAAACATGAATTCCAAAAGTTGCGTGGTCATCGGAGCCGGCCTTTCCGGGCTCGCAGCTGCTCATGTACTGACGAAGGAGAATTGGGAGGTGACGATTCTCGAGGCAGAGAGTTTTACGGGCGGACGTGTGTATTCTTTCCAGTTTCCGCAGGCTCCTGAGTTGGTGTGCGAGCTCGGCGGAGAATGGATCGGCAAGGATCACCACAATGTAATCAAGCTCTGCGACGAATTCGGCCTGAAGAGAATTCCTCACCAGTTCGACTATTTCTTTTTTGAAAAAGGTAAGAAAGGCCGGCAATACCGCGCTGGCCAGTGGCCTTTTCCACCCAGAGCGACGCGCGATTTCAAACACCTCAAGAAGCAGGTGGCACGCTGGAATCGCAACCAAAGGATCGTACTCGACAAGAAAGATTGGTGGACGATCCTGCGCGACCGCGGCTTCGACGAATGCGATCTCCTTCGACGGGATTTAATGGACAGTACCGATTTCGGCGAGTCGATCCGCGGCGTTGGAGGATATTCAGCTGCGGCAGAATATTTTTACTCCGACCGCTTCGACGAAATGGACACCAAGGTGGCAGGAGGCAATGCGCGGCTCGTACGCGCGCTCGAGAAGGCGGTCACATCGCGGGGAGGCAAAATTCTGACGTCGCATTCTGTTACCGCCATCATTCAAACTGGCAAAGACGTTCATGTGAAGACCAAAAACGCTGGCGCCTTTCGAGCGAGATACTGCATCTGCACCAGCCCAGCCCGTTCGCTCGATCGGATCCAATTCCATCCCAGGCTGCCTGACAAGCAATGGGATTCGGCAAAGCAGCTTCAGTACGCGCGAATCATGAAGACCGCAATTCTTTGTGAAAAGCGTTTTTGGATGAAAAACAAAAATACGAAATTCTCCGTCTTTACCGATGCCTCATCGGACTTCTTGTTTGACGCGACGCTGGGACAACCCGGAGAGAAAGGCATTCTTTGCAGCTATGCGATCGGGGACAAAGCGGACGACCTGAATGGATCCTTGATAAAAGATCTGAAAACTCGGATTCATACAGACATCAAACGGATTTTCCCCAGGGAAACGATTCGAATCCTGGCCATACAAAAGCAGGCGTGGCAGGCTAATCCGATCACGCAGGGCGCCTACGCGCTTTACCGTCCCGGGCAGTGGTTTACGGTTCGCGAACTACTCGGCCAGCCATTCCGGCGCGTTTATTTCGCAGGAGAGCATCTCGCAGACGAGCAGGGCTTCATGGACGGCGCGTTGGACACCGGGCAGGCTGCGGCCCGCAACGTGATGCGCGCTTAACTGTCAATTTCCTTTGGATGTTCAGCTACCTGCTGGGCTTGCGGCGACGCCGGCGAGAGTTTTTCTTCTTAACGCGACTTCCTTTTGCAGCGCCACCGCGGCCTCTTGCTGGAGTGCCCGAAGAAGAATCTCGCACCGGCTTACTCGCAACTTTATTGAGCATCTTAGTTATCGCCGAAGGCCCCAGCGCGAAAAGTTCTCTCTGCACGTTATACATGTCGTTCGAATCGTAATCGCGCGCCCACCATTTCTTTGGACTGCCGCATGGACTCAACATCAGAGGATGCACCTGCGTAGCGGCTTGCGCGGCCGCGCGAAACTGGTAGTGATCGACCAAGCGAATCGCTTCGACGGCAAACACTTCGGCAACTCGCGCATCACGAATGGCAAGCAGGTTGTCTCCGTTACTCTGTTCTCCGCCCTCCGCCAGGTTCGAGGAGCCGGTGAATACTACGGGATTCTTATCGTTGAAATCGATGACGATGAACTTATCGTGAATCACCTGGCCAGGCCCACCCGTAAATTCCTGATTGAAGGGCGGCGGCACATTCTTGATAAGAGCTGCGAACGGAACCAGAACGCCAGGCTGCCCGGGTTTATAAACTGTGAAGCCCTTGACGGATTGCGTCATGCTATACGAAAAAACTTTGCCGCTCGTGTGCAAATTCTCGACCGTCTTCAGCACCGTTCCGCCGCCTTGCAGCTCCATGATGGCGAACATGACGGAAGATTTTGCATTGTTGAGCGCTTGCTGCACCTGCGCGAGCGATACGGACGCAACCTTGTGTGGCGCAAAGTTCACAGAAAAATCCGGCACGCCTCCGCCTTCATTCGGAAAATCGAACCACTTCGAGGCCAGCGGCGAGCTTGAAAATTTAGGCATGTTAGTGAAGACGGACTGAAATACCTGCTCGTATTGGTCGGCCACTTTGGGATCGCTAAAGAGCAACACATTGTTCGCCTGGACGTACAGCCCGCGCACGGAAAAGTTCGCTGAACCCGTCAGCACTTTCACCGCTTTACCGTTTTTCTTCGCGATGATGATCTTGTCGTGCGCGAACCGCTTGAAGTGCCCCTGGATGATATTTCCGGCGCCCGCGGACTTCACCAGCCGCGTGTGAGCGATCACCTCCAAAGCCGCTCCCAGGTGCAGTGGCGCATTATCGAGCACGGCGCGCAGCCGCGTGCCCAGCGCTTCGAGCTTGTCAACGATGTCCGGCTCATCGAGATCGTACGCAAATAAATCCACCGTGATCGATGGATCGGCCAGGCATTCGCCAAGCAAATCAAAAATCATTTTGCGCGCGTGATAGCCGAGCCATTCATATTGCGGCTGAAACGGCTGCGTGTTGTAGTCGAGGCTCTTGGGCAAAGGACGTATCGGCTTGTTTCCAAATTTAGAGGCGTAGGCCTGCGAGCTGATGTAGGCCCGCGTGAGTCCGAGCTCGAAATTGCCCCCGGCTGGAGGCGCCAACTCCACCGCGACTGTGGCCTTCGGTCCATCCGCCATATTCGATCCCTGGCAATATCGCGCGGTCACTTCGTAGTGAAAGTTTCCCGGCAGAACATTGGCCGGGAAATGCACCCAGTGAAATTTTTGAAATGGCGCGTTTTCAGACGAAGTCCAGGGAGTTTGCGCCGAGTTGGTGCTGGAAGTGACGGGATTCGCGAAATTCAGCCGATTCTCGAGAAAGAACGGCTTTCCGGCCGGCGGCGTGCATTCAATCGAGAATCCGACGAGATCGTGCGTCTTCAACTCGGCAGGATCTAAACTAAATCCGAGCAGGACAGCGCCGTCACCCGGATACGCCGTAAGAGTGAGGGCGCTTGAGCTGGTAGGCATCGGTGCCTCCGTGCAAGAGGAAGGCGATAAACAACGCTTAAATCGTGGCGCTCATTATCTACATAAATATTATTTTTGCAACTACTAGTTTGTTAAAATCTGCCGTGTTTTTGAGTGGCGCTTTAAGGGCATTCGAGTCAGTGGGTTATACTGAATTGGGCGGTGAATCCGATGTCCGAAGATCCGGGCCGCAAACCTTTTTCCGGCTTTCGCAATCCCCTTCTCTACACATCCACTCTGCTGGTCATCGCGCTTCTCTATGTCGCCGGCACTTTCTACGCGCGCCGCCAACAGAATCGCGAAATCGAACGGCGAGCCGCCGATGAAGCCGCCGCGAAAGAGCGCGCGAATGACGCGCTCACCGTCGCACAACTCGGCGGAAGCGAATTCAAGATCCTGAATTTTTATGCCACGCCCCCGCTCGTCAACGCGGGCGATGCGGTGCAATTGTGTTACGGCGTCTCCAATGCGAAGACCGTCAAGCTCGAACCGCAAGCGAATCCCGTCTGGCCGTCCGTAAGCCGCTGCGTCGACGTGGCCCCCAAAAAAACCACGGAGTACACGCTCACCATTGAAGACGGCAACGGAAACTCGAAGACCTCAACGCTCACCGTGCAGGTTCGCTAGCGATTCCTGCTCGATTTCATCCCACCGCCGGGCCCGTCGCGAACTTTTCCGACCAGCGCACTCGCGCCGTCATCTGCATGGTGACGAACAGCGTCAGAATTGCGCCAATCGTTATTGCGAGCCCTGTGAATCCTTCAAAGAAAAACGCGTACGAAAACAGAATCAGATAAATCACCTGCGCAAGCCCTGCTTCGAGTGCGGCGAAGCGCATCCCTACCACCAGACGTAAGTAGCTCACGAGCAAAATCACCGAAACCGCCGAGCAGATCACAAACGCCAGGTGAATCGAGATGTGGTCCACGAGATAAGCCATCAGCAGGTGGAAAGAAAAGAAGGCGCATGCGAGAAAGAAGTAGTTCATCGGATGCAGGTTGATGCCACGAATCGTCGTGAGAACGAACAGCACAAAAAAGAAAAACAGCAGCGATACTGGCGCGAAAGCGCTAATTCGTCCCGCGAGCGGACCAGGTTGCAGTTTTTGCGGAAGGGCCAGGCCGATTTTGTATCCGGTTACCAGATTCTTGTAGCTCCAAACCAGCTCCGACCCCTGGCCGATTTTGTTTTCCTGCGTCGGCGAAAGCGTATTCTCTGGAAAATCGAAACCTTTGAAATCTGTGCTGAGCCGCAGCTCGAAATCGTGAACTTGACTCACCTGGTCGCCAAAGCTGTAGTGCCAGGTATCCAAACCCTGCGAACGGTAACCGACGTTGAGCACCGCCGTCTGATGCGGCAGCACGGTCGTGCTTCCATATGTTTCGCTCTTTTGACTTTCCAGCACAAGAGGCGCGCCGTTCACAGTGAAAACCATATCGTCGTAAATCGCCTGCTCTGCCGGCAAATGGAGCGTAAAGGTCACGTTGCGCGGCCGATCGTCGGGATTCACGAATTCGTACGCGCCCGCGAATTGCACCTGATAAGTGCTGTACCAGAGAAGGCCCTTCCGGCGGTAGTCGGCATGCAGCGCCGCATTGACGCGGCTTTTTTCCAGAGTGAGCGGGATATAACGCCGGTCGTCGATTGTTCGCAGGATTTCTTTGCCGTTCTCCACGGCGGGAACTTGGCGCCATGAGCCCTCCACATACGTGGCCGTCGGCGGACACTGTTCCTGCGGCGCGCCCCACGACGACGCCACTTTGCCGCGAAGTTGCGTATCAGACGAATAGGTGCGGTAAAAAATCGTGCTGGCAAGAATGGCCCAGGCGATTGCCGTGCAGAAGAAGATGAAACCGATTGCGGCGATACGTTTGCCCATTACAGTGCTCTCCTTGAAATCGGAACACACTTCCGTCCGCCGCACACCAAATCTGCCTAAATTAATTGGTAATGTCAAGTACTTTGAATGGAAAAGTACACTGCGTTAAACAGCAAAGTCGGGGTTACTTGCGCCTCGGAAGGTAACAACGAGGTACTCAAGCCGACGACAGGGACTAGCTGTGACCGCCGCCGAGTTCGCGCACGATGTCGCCGACGAATGATTTCGCGTCGCCGAAAAGCATGAGCGTCCTATCCAGGTAATACAGAGGATTATCGATTCCCGCGAAGCCGGGACTCATTCCGCGCTTGATCACCATCACGGTGCGCGCCTTGTCCACATCGAGGATCGGCATGCCATAAATGGGGCTACTCGCATCGCTTCGCGCCGCGGGGTTTGTCACGTCGTTTGCACCGATGACCAGAGCCACGTCCGTCTGCGGAAATTCCGGATTGACGTCTTCCATATCGAGCAGCTTGTCGTAGGGAATATCCGCTTCTGCCAGCAGCACGTTCATATGCCCCGGCATGCGCCCGGCCACCGGATGAATCCCGAATTTCACGTCCACGCCGCGCTTCGTGAGCGCGTCATACAATTCGCGCACCTTGTGCTGCGCCTGCGCAACCGCCATTCCATAGCCCGGCACAATCACCACCTTGCTCGCCGCTCCCAGAATCGCGGCCGCCTCTTCGGGCGTCGCGCTTTTCACCGCTCTCTCTTCTTGCCCGGCGGTGCCTTTCGCTGCCTGCTCCTGGCCAAACGCGCCAAACAGCACGTTGGAGAAAGACCGGTTCATCGCCTTCGACATGTTCACCGACAGAATGAATCCGGAAGCTCCGTCGAGCGCGCCGGCAATGATCAGCAGCTTGCTGTCGAGCACAAACCCCATCGCCGCTGCCGAAAGGCCCGCGTAGGAATTGAGCAACGACATCACAGTGGGCATGTCCGCGCCGCCAATCGGGACAATCATCAGCACGCCGAACAGCAGCGAGATTGCGAGAATCGCCGGAAAAAGATGCATGTGTTCGGGATGCAGTATCAGCATCACCGCGCCCAAAATCGCCAGGCCCAGGACCGAAAGATTCACAAGATTCTGTCCCTTGTAGGTGATCGGCCGCTGCGGCAGCACCTCTTCAAGCTTCCCCGCTGCCATCAGGCTGCCCGTGAAAGTAAGCGAACCGAGAATCACTTCCGCCGAGAGCACCGCCATCATGAACGGCGGCACATTGGGCGCGCGCAAATAAAATTCCGACGTGCCCACAAGCGTCACGCAGAGCGCGCCAAACGCGTGGCTCAACGCCGTCCTTTGCGGAACGGCAGTCATCTGCACCAGGCCCAGTGGCACGCCGATGATCGAGCCAAGCACCAGGCCGATCGCGATCCAGCGGTAATCCACAATCCCGTGATGCAGCAGGGTGCCGATGATCGCGAGAAGCATTCCCAGTTCGCCGGCCCATACTCCGTGCCGTGCCGTTTTCGGCGAGCTCATCAATTTGAGCGAGAGTATGAAAAGAACCGCCGCTACCAAATAGGTGACCTGTAGGAGTACGTCAGAACCTGCGAAGGAATTCATGATTTCGTGGGACGGCTGGTCTTGAACATTCTCAGCATGCGGTCAGTAATCAGGAAGCCGCCTACGATATTGCTCGTCGCCGCCACGATTGCGATCGTCCCGAGAATCGTCGCGAGAGTGCTCTTACCTTCCCCGGCGAGAATGATCGCGCCTACTACAGCGATCGCGTCGAGCGCATTCGTAAGCGACATCAACGGCGTGTGCAATAGCGGCGAAACGCGCCGAATCACTTCAAATCCGATAAAGCCCGCCAAGATGAAAACGTACAAATCGGTCAGCAGGTCCGATTGCACCATCAGCTTGCCCCCTTCCCCGCGGTCGCGAGAGCCGGAAGCGACAGGAATTCACGCACCCGCTCGTTCACGATCTCGCCGCCTCGCGTGAGCATCGTGCTTCGAATGATTTCGTCGTCAGGCTTTAACTCGAGCTTGCCATCGTGAACCAGGTACTGCAGGAACGCGGTGATATTGCGCGCGTACATCTGGCTCGCGTGATAGGGCACGGTGCTCGCGAGGTTGATTCGCCCGATAATCGTCACGCCATTGGCTATTACTTTCTCGCCGGGTCGTGTCAGTTCGCAATTCCCGCCGCGTTCTGACGCCAAATCGACAATCACCGATCCGGGCGCCATCTTCGCCACCATGTCTTTGGTCACCAGCACCGGTGATTTCTTGCCGGGAATCACCGCGGCTGTGATCACCACGTCGCTTTCGCCTACCACGCGGCCCAGCAGCTCTCGCTGCTTTCTGTAAAATTCCTCGCCCTGGGCTGTCGCGTAACCGCCCGCATCCTGCGCGTCCTTCGCTTCAATGGGCAGTTCGACGAAACGCCCGCCGAGGCTTTGAACTTGCTCCTTCGCGGCTGGCCGCATGTCGTATGCGGATGTGACTGCACCGAGACGGCGGGCGGTCGCGATTGCTTGCAGGCCAGCGACGCCCGCGCCGATGATGAGCACCCGCGCTGGAGTGATCGTCCCTGCTGCGGTGGTCAACATGGGGAAAATGCGAGGCAGCGTGTCAGCCGCAATCAGCACCGCTTTGTATCCGCAGATCGTGCCCATCGAGGACAGCGCATCCATGGCCTGGGCTCGCGTCGTTCGCGGCATCAACTCCACAGAGAAGGAAGTCACTCCGGTCGCCGCGATCTGCTGAATCGTTTTCAGCTCACCCAACGGCCGCAAAAATCCGATCAACACCTGCTCGCGGTGGAACAGAGGCAAGTCCGCTTCGCCCGTTTTGTCGTTCGACCCATGCGCGAGCACTTGAACGATAATGTCGGAAATGCGAAACACTTCAGCGCGCTCGGCGATAACCTTCGCGCCCTTTGCGGTGTAGTCCGCGTCCGGATATCCTGCTTCAATCCCCGCGCCCGCTTCTACCACCACCTCGAGCCCGGATTTCGCAAGCGTCGGCACCACCGATGGCACCAGCGCCACCCGCCGCTCTCCCGGAAAGGTTTCACGCGGAACACCGACGATCATCAAGCCCCCTGGTATCCTCTGTGACGTCCGAAAATATCATCGGCCAAACGCACCAATTGCAGTAGCTACATCGCCCAAGGCCACGGCGTCATGTCCATAGTTGCAGTAGGGGCGGGGTCTAAGACCCGCCCGCGTAGAATTTCACCACGGCCATGATTATTCGCCGTCTTCGAACGGGCTATTTTATCTGGAATCGCGCCGAAGTCTATCGAACATCAGCTCGAATCACTTCAGCCTACAGTTTGCCCCAGAAGCCGAATACCACGGCTCCGATAATGAAGAGAAACGAGACAACGTGGTTTCACCTCATGTGCTCGCCCAGATAGATCCACGCAAACGCGACGAACACGCACAGCGTGATCACCTCCTGAATGATTTTCAGTTGAAACGCGGTGAACTCGCCATAACCGATGCGGTTCGCCGGAACCTGAAAACAATATTCGAAGAAAGCAATCAGCCAGCTCACCACAATCACAGCGATCAGCGGCGCCTTTTTGTACTTCAGGTGGCCATACCACGCGATCGTCATGAAGATATTCGAGCAGATGAGAAGGAGAACGGTTTTCATAGCGCCGAATCCTAACACGGGCACGCGGAGAGCGTAATCGAGGGATAGCGGTAGCCTTCGTAATTCCAATGGTTGCGACGTTCCACAGCCCATTTGCGGTATCCCGCGCGAATCCTCTATAATTGTTGGGTATTGTGCCGAAACGAAAAGGGAGTCCACTCGCGTCGCGACGCTCTCCCAAGCGCCGCAAACAACCTCAAATGATCGATCTAGCTGAAAAAATCAAAAAGAAGCTGAAAGACGAGATCGCCGCTCTCGAGCATGAGCTCCACGACGAACTCCCCAAAGAAATCAAAGTGGCGCGCGCCCATGGCGACCTCTCGGAAAACGCCGAGTACAAATACGCCAAAGAGCGCCAGTCGTTCGTCTCCACGCGCCTCGCCCAGCTCCACCAGCGCATGGCCGACCTCTCCATGCTTAACCTAAACAACCTCCCGAAAGATCGCGCCGCTTATGGCTCACGAATTGTCGTACTGGATGTTGCGAAGGGCTCTGAAATCGAGTACAAACTGGTCACAGTGGAAGAAGCAGACGCGCCCAAAGGCCTGATCTCGACGAGTTCTCCAATTGGCCGCGCCCTTCTGGGCAAAAAAGTCGGCGACGAAGTACAGGTAACAACGCCGGCGGGCATAAAAGACTACGAAGTGGTCCGCCTGGCGACGATTTACGACGAGGAATAACTGGGTGATTCCCGCCTCATGCTGAGCCGCACCATCGGTCGCTATCTGTCCTGGCCCATCAACGGGCTCGCTCGGCTTATCGCCCCCACCCGCATTCCCCCAAACGTCATCACCTGGGTCGCTCTTGGCCTGAACCTTTGGGCGGGCATTCTGTTTGCGCAGGGCCGCTTCGCAGCCGGCGGCGGAATGATGATTCTCGCGGGACTCTGCGATCTTCTCGACGGCCCCGTGGCGCGCATCCAGCATCGCGTCTCGATTTTTGGCGGTTTCCTCGACTCGATCTTCGACCGCTACGCTGACCTGATCCTCTTTCTCGGTCTCCTCGTCTACTACGCCAGCGTCAATCGCTTCGGCTACGCGTTTCTCGCCGGCGCAGCAATGGCAGGCGCCGTCATGGTGAGTTACGCGAAAGCTCGAGCAGAATCGCTCGTCCCCAATGAAGACGTCGGCTTCTGGGACCGCCCCGAGCGCCTCGTCCTGATGATCATCGGCGCCCTAGCGAATCGTATGCCGCCTGTTCTCTGGATTCTCGCGATCGGCCCCAATATCACCGTCGTCCACCGAATCGTGCACACCTGGAAGCAGACCAAAGAAGTCGCCACCGCCCCCAAACCCGTTTCCATCACCGCTCCATCGCCCTCGCCACTGGAAGCAAACCTCTCCCACGGCGCCCAACGCCCCTCTCCCCAATTTTTCTCGCGCACCGCGGGACGCGGACGGTAGCCATGCCCAAGCTTCTCGGCATCATCGGCGCGCTCGTGATTTGCGCTGGCATCGACCTGCTCTGGCAGTCGCGCAACGAAATCAAATTCTGGCTCGCCGCCTACATCAACGTCTTCCGCTCGATTCTCCGCCGCCAGGAAAACATCAGCGCCGCTCGCGTGCTCCCCGCCGCTGTCCCGGCCGCCAAACGCAAACACGCCGTCCGCTTTCTCCTCGGCGTAGGATTCGCGTTCCTTCTCGGGCCCATGCTGATCGCCATCAGCGTCACGCTTCTGCTCTACACAAATCTCTGACGCCTCGCGCAAGATGAAACCCTCCCTCATCATTCACGGCGGCGCTTGGAACATTCCCGACGAAGCCGTCGAAGATTGCCGCGACGGCATTCGCCGCGCCCTGAAAGCCGGCTGGAAAATTCTTTCAGCAGGCGGCGCCGCTATTGACGCAGTCGAAGCTGCAATCGTAATTCTCGAGGACGATCCCACTTTCGACGCTGGCATCGGCTCGCATCTGAATCGCGACGGCCGCGTGCAACTCGACGCGATCATCATGGATGGCACAACTCTGAAAGCAGGCTCGGTCGCAGCAGTCGAACGCATCCGCAATCCAATCCGCCTCGCCCGCGCCATCCTCGAAAAAAGCGAGCACATCATGCTCGTCGGCGCTGGCGCCGAAAAATTCGCCGCCGAAAACAGCATCCCCCTCTGCGCTCCCGAAGATCTCGTCATCGATCGCGAGCGCTCTGCCTGGGGCCGCTGCCTCGAAGACTCGCACGCCGCCGAGCATCACCTGGATCACGAATTTGGCACCGTCGGCGCGGTTGCCCTCGACAAACAGAATCAACTCATCGCCGGCACCTCCACCGGCGGCACCTGCTGCAAATTTCCCGGCCGCGTCGGTGATTCGCCTCTCATCGGCTGCGGCTGCTATGCCGATGCGGAAGCCGGCGCCGTCTCCTGCACAGGACACGGCGAAGGCATCATGAAAATTGTGATGGCAAAAATGGCCGCCGATCTACTCGCTACCGGCGAGAATCCGGCGACAAAATCCGACGACTGCCGTTGGGGAATCGGCTGGGGCCCGCGTTCCACAATCTCGCCTTCCACCGGGAGCGACGCTCAATCCGTTGCCAACGCCTGCGTTCGCAAACTCGCCCATCGCGCCCACACCACCGGCGGCCTGATTCTCCTCGACCGCAACGGCAATCCAGCCGCCGCCTTCAACACCTCCCGCATGGCCTACGGCTTCATAAACCCCGACGATTCCTTCACCATCGCGCCGTAATCGCGTCGACGCTGCCCGCGATAATCTGACCAAATCGAAACTGTCGCCAATAATCAGCAACCGTAGCTCAGGTCCCACTCGATTTGCCGCACCGCTCGTAGCTCAGGTCCCATTCTGGCCCGCCGTTGGCCAGAATTGACCTGAGGCCGTCGCACCATCGAAATCGCAGGAGTATAATCTGGAGGTTCAATTCTCATAAGGAGGTCACCAATGGCAATTCGCGATGCTTTCTTGCCGGAATTCGATCACGAAATGGGCACCACCCGAAAAACTCTCGAACGCGTGCCCGAAAACAACACCGATTGGAAGCCCCACGATAAATCCATGACCATGGGCCGACTCGCTGGGCATCTCGTCGAATTACCCACGCTCGTCCCGCTCGCCCTCCAGCGCGAATCGCTCGACTTTCGTCCGCCCGGCGCCCCGCCGCGACAACCAAACATCATGTCCACACGCAAACAGCTCCTCGAAGATTTCGACAAGAACGTCGCCGCCGCCCGCGCTGCCATCGCTCAATCGAGCGACGAAGATCTGAAAAAGATCTTCACCCTGCAAGCCGGCGGCAAGACGATCTTCTCGCTCCCACGCACCGCCGCTCTTCGCGGCTTCATCTTGAACCACATCATCCACCACCGCGGCCAGCTCTCAGTCTATCTGCGCCTGAACAACGTCGCGGTCCCTTCAATCTACGGCCCGTCAGCCGACGAACAGAACTAATCGCAAACAAAAAAAAGGCTGGCAGCTTACGCTGCCAGCCTTTTCACTCTCAGGCAAAGAAACCGCTCTTACCGGTGTCCGCCTCCATGACCTGCGCTGCCACCACCGTGGAAGCCGCCGCCTCCGCCGCGGACCGCGCCTCCACCATGGAAGCTGTTGCCACCGCCACCATGGAAGCTATTTCCGCCGTGGAATTGATTGCCTCCCCGCACTCCACCACGGTACCCTTCGTTACCTTGGAATCCGCCATGGCCCCAATTACCGCCCCCATTATACCCACGGCCATAGTAACCACGGCCATAGTAGCCGTGTCCATAGAAACCATGGAACCAGGGGCCGGCGCCTATGAATACTCCGTTCGCGAAGTAGTCAGGGCCCCAATATCCGTAGGGCGCGCAAGCGTACGGAGCATACGAATAGTAGCCGTAGGCGCACACCGGAGGCGCCCCAATCGCTATGCCCACCGGACCTACTCCGATTCCCACTCGTACCTGCGCGCTCGCCACCGCGCTCATCGAGAGCACTAAAATTCCAAGAACTGCCGCATATCCCACATATTTTAGATAACGCATCTGAGACCTCCCGGCTGGCTGGCGGCGTCTCTTTCCGACTTCGCTTCCAGCTCCGTTACTGCCTTTAAAGCTCATCACGCCAGTCACAAGTGCAAGGCCCATGCCAAACTCCAAGCGTTCAGTAAGTGGCTCTAAATCAGTAGTATAGGAGGATAATGACTTAATAATGGCAACTCGAAATTTGGCTGCCAACCACCGGATCTGCTGCTTTTCAACCACCCTGCAAAAGCGCGGCAAAGCGGCCCATTCGCGACACTTTTTCCGATCACGTCCTCATTGTTAAGGCGATCGATGTTCCGGCGATCGATGCGTTCTTCCACTCTTCCGTAATTTTCATGTTGCAATGACCCGCGGTTCAAAGTTATTGGTGTGATGTTCGAAGGCTATGCTGCTCAATTCGGGGCGAAAATGAGAAAAGTAATCTACGCAATCAACATCACCCTGGATGGCTGCTGCGACCACACCAAATTCAATCCCGATGAAGAAACGTTTGAGTATTTTACGCACCTCGTTCGAGGTGCTGACCTGCTCGTCTTTGGGCGCAAAACGTATCAATTGATGGTGCCTTATTGGCCGGATGTCGCAAAAAATCCTTCCGAGACAAAAGCAGATCGCGAATATGCGGACACGTTTGTCTCCAAAAACAAAATTGTTTTTTCACAATCATTAGAGAACGCTAAAGATAAAAATACGACAATTGTTCGTACGAACCTTCACGACGAAATAGTCAGACTGAAACACGAGCCAGGCAAATATATTTTGGTCGGCGGTGTGAGCATTCCTTCACAACTGACAGAGCTTGGCCTGGTTGATGAATATCGTTTTGTCGTTATGCCAATAATTGCAGGAGCAGGGAGACGGCTGCTGGAAGGTATTAGCCTGCCGGAGAAATTACAATTAAAGCTTATTGATTCCAGGATTTTTAGATCAGGAAGCGTTGCGCTTCACTACTTGAAACAATGACGGGAAAAAATTAGCTGAAACTCGCGCCGCGCTGCGTCAATACTCCTTATTTCCTGTATGTCCCCTACTTTCCGATAAATGCCTGCAAAAGGCTGAAACCGGCCCCCACTGCCCTCCTTCCTCAGTTGAACCTAAACCGATCCGTGTGCTAGCATCCCCGTTCCGCAGGGTCACGCGCAACCGCCGGGGGGCGGCGTCGTGAAGTTTCCCTTTTCGCACAGCTCGGATTCGCGCTTCAGATTTTCCCTCCACGAAATGCCTGTTCTGCCCGGCCCGGATGCAAATCTCGCTTTTTCAGTGCTGATTCCAACTTCTCCAACCGAGGTGCAACATGAAATCCTATACAACCGAATGGATACGCAACGTTGGCATTGTAGGCCACGGCGATACGGGGAAAACCCAGCTCGTGTCGTCGTTGCTCTTCACCGCCGGCATGACGCCGCGGCTGGGTAAAGTCTCCGACGGCTCCACTGTCACAGATTGGGACGAAGAGGAAGTTGCCCGCAAAATTTCCATCAATACCGGCCTCGCCTACGCCGAATGGCAAGCCGCCGGCCAAGCCGACAAAACAAAAATCAATTTCCTCGATACTCCCGGCTATTCCACCTTCATCAACGAAACAAAATCCTCATTGATTGCCGCGGACGCTTCTCTCATCGTCGTAGACGCAGCCGCTGGCGTTCAGGTGGTCACCGAAAAAACCTGGGACTACGCCACCGAATACGATCAGCCTCGCGCATTCGTGCTGAATTGGATGGACCGCGAGCTGGCCAGTTTTGAGCGCGCGCTCGACTCGCTGCAGCACGTTTTCGGCCGCGGCGTCGTTCCCATCGAGCTGCCCATCGGCTCCGAGAAAAGCTTCCGCGGCGTGATTGATCTCATCGCGATGAAAGCGCTGATGTATACGCCCGACGGCGACGGCAGAGCCAAAATCGAAGAAATCCCTGCCGATCTGGCGGAAGAAGCGAAAACAGCCCACGAAGCGCTTGTGGAACTCGTCGCCGAAGGCGATGACGCCTTGATGCAGGAGTTTTTTGACGAGGGAACGCTTCCCATCGACGATTTGAAGAAAGGCCTTCGCGAGGCTGTGCTCGCCAAACGCATTTTCCCTGTGCTATTGAGCTCCGCGCTGCACAATATCGGCGCCGACGCGATCCTGAATTTCCTCTGCGATATTTTCCCGGCGCCGTCCTCCCGCGGGAAAGCCAGCGGCCACAAAACGCCGGACCACAAGGGCGAAACCGTCGAGCGCAAAGTAGCCGATTCCGAACCGCTCTCGATTTTTGTGTTCAAAACTCTTGCCGACCCCTTCGCCGGGCGCATCACCTATTTCAAAGTCCTGTCGGGCGTCCTCAAAAATGACGCGACGATCACAAACTTTAATCGCGGAACGCAAGAGCGCCTCCAACACGTTCAAGTGATGCAGGGTAAGACGGCTGTCGCCGTGAACGATTTGCACGCTGGCGACGTGGGAGCGATTGCAAAGTTGAAGGAAACCACCACGGGAGAAACCCTCGGCGATAAGAGCGCAACGATTTTCTATCCACCCGCGCGCATCCCCGAGCCCTCCATAACGTTTGCGGTTGAACCGAAGACGCGCGCGGACGAAGACCGCATCGGTGTGGCAATTCACCGGATTCTCGAAGAGGATCTTGCTTTGCGTTTTGGACGCGACCCGCAAACGAAGGAATTTCTACTCTCTGGCGCGGGACAACAGCATATCGAGGTCGTGGTCGCCAAGCTTCGCAAGCGCTACCACGTGGACCTCACGTTGCATCCGCCAAAGGTTCCCTACCGCGAGACGATTCGCGCGAAGGCCGACGCCGAAGGCAAACATAAAAAGCAAACCGGCGGACACGGTCAATTCGGGCTCTGCCGGGTCAAAATGGAGCCGCTTCCGCGCGGCAAGGGTATCGAATTCGTGGACGATTTATTCGGCGGAGCGATCCCCAAGAACTGGATTCCGTCCGTCGAGCGCGGCATTCGCGAATCGGCCGAGCGCGGCTATCTCGCCGGATTCCCGGTCACGGATTTCCGCGCGACCCTCTACGATGGCAAGTATCACGACGTGGACTCGAGCGATATGGCTTTCCGCATCGCAGGCTCGCTGGCCTTCAAAGAAGCGATGAAGCAGGCACGCCCTGCGTTACTCGAACCGGTGATGCACGTCGAGATTTATGCGCCCGATCAATACTCCGGCGACTTGATGGGTAACCTGAGCAGCCGCCGCGGAAAAATCAGCGGCAGCGAATCGCGCGCGGGAAGCGTGGTGATCAAAGCGCAGGTTCCGCTATCGGAAATGCTCAGCTACGCAAACGAGTTGACCTCAATGACGCAAGGCCGCGGCAGCTACTCGATGGAATTTTCGCACTACGATTACGTCCCAGGTGAGCTAGCAGACAAAGTAATCGCAGCCCACAAACCGCATCACGCAGCAGAAGAAGGCGAAGCCGCCTCAGCCTGACGCCCATTTTGGAGTGCGGCGGCTTGCCGCCGCTTTCCTAGTCCCGGCTCGCCGGGACGGTTTTCGTCCACACCGTGCAGGCCACAGCCCTCCACATCGTCGGACGGTTCGGTCGCAGCTCGTCAGGGCACGGCTTTAGCCGTGCCGTAAGAATTGCGATGAGACGCGGCTTTAGCCGCTGAGGTAGGAAGCGTAGCCGTCTAATAAGCCCGAAATTAACTGCCGTGCGTGAGGTGCAACCGGCTGGCTATGCTGCGGTGCTGCGGAGGCGCATCCGTATTCTTCGCCTGAGTGTCCGCCGGAGCCGCAGTCTGCGCATTCGCCGTATTCGCTACGCCCGGAAGCGTACCTCCGGCTCCCGTTGGACAAGAAGCACCCACACAGGGAGGTCCCGCCACCCGCATAAGCGAGCAGCCTCCAATCCACACCGCCGAAGACAGTAGTAACGCGAGCAGGGCGTTCTTCTTCATGTGATGCGCTCCCTCAGATGGCAGACGTGCGCTCTAGACAGGCCGATTCCTGATTCTATAGTTGCACACAATCCTGCGCGGGCCAGCAGTATTGTCCGGGCCTCACTCGCATCAGTAACAGAGAATAGAAGGCGAAGCGTGACGGCCTGGCGTAAATGCCTAGCGCGGAAGGAAAAATCCGGTCTGCCGCCGATGTTCGTCAAATGCAGGCCCGAATTGCGTCGCAAGAAAAGCCTCTTCTCGTTTCGCCTTTACCACGAAGCCGATCGCAATTACTGCAAAGGCCACAATCGCGCGATACTCGCCGATTGCAATCGCTGTGCCCGCCACGGCAAGAAGAAGTCCTGTGTAAATCGGATGGCGGATTCGCGCGTAAGGACCGCTGCGCACGAGCTCGTGCTCTTTGCGGATAGTTACCTGGGCGCTCCAGTTTTTTCCGATGTGCCGGCGCGCCCAGATTCCAAATGCCACTCCTGCGGCCGTCACAACTGCTCCCAGCATTGCGATCCATTCGCGCTCGGGAAGAAAGCGGCGATTCAGGACGCCAAACCGCGGATCCTCGGAATAGAGCAAAACGAAGCCGCAGACCATGTACGCGACGTGAAGCAGACGCGCGAGCGGCGGCTCCCGCTTTTGTACCCGCTTCTGATTGCGCGCAGCCCAGATCCAGTAAACGCAAAACGCGATCCAAGGCGCTTGGATGATTAGATATGGCGCGGCCATCGCAAAATAAAACATGAAGAACGGACGGCGTTCGTTCCCTCTTTTCCTTAGTCCTGTCGAGGGTCACACTTTGTCGCACCGAAATAAGTCTGTCAACCTCACTGCCATGCTCTCTCCGCCTAACCAATTTGGCGCTTGCGGTTCAGCGACCAAATGACTGAAGCTTCTTCGGCCATGAAAAAACCAGCGAAGGCGAAACGTTGGCGCGACGCGACGATCGCCATTCACCAGGGCGCCGAACATTTTCATGTGGGCGCGCCAGTCGGCACCACCATCGCGCGCACCGCGAATTTCACCTTTGAAAGCACGGAAGAGATGAAGCGCTGGGCCGAAGGAAAAAGTTCGGCCTACATCTACACGCGCTACGGCAACCCCACGCTCACCATCGCGGAAGAAAAGCTCGCCGCTCTCGAAGGAGCAGAAGCAGCCATCGTCACAGCCTCGGGCATGGCCGCAATTTCAAGCGCCCTGCTCGCTGTGCTGAAAGCAGGCGACGAAGTGATTTCGACGCGGCAAACCTATGGCGGCACGTATCGCCTGATGCGCGACAATTTCCCGCGCTTCGGCATCGTCGTGCGCCACGTGGAAACCGATCTCGCCGGAATCGAGCAGCTCGTGAATCCGCGCACAAAAGCGCTCTACATCGAGACGCCGACAAATCCCACGCTGCGGCTCGTGGATTTGCAGAAAGCAGTCGCGTTCGCGAAAGAGTGGGGCTTGATTTCGCTGATCGACAACACCTTCGCCAGCCCCGCATTGCAAAAGCCGATTGAGCTAGGCTTCAACATCGTCCTGCACAGCGCCACGAAATATCTTTCCGGACATTCCGACCTAATCGCCGGCGCCGCCGCAGGCAGCCGCGCCATCATCAACGAAGTGCGCCACAACATCATCAACCTCGGCGGCTCACTCGATCCCGAAGCTGCCTACTTGTTGATTCGCGGGATGAAAACGCTCGGCGTTCGAATGGAACGCCAGTGCGAGAACGCGATGATCGTCGCGAAATATCTCGCGAAGCATCCCAAGGTCGCGAAAGTGCATTATCCGGGACTCGCTTCGCACCCCGATCACAAACTCGCCAGGCGCCAGATGAAAGGATTCGGCGCGATGCTCGCCTTCGACTTGAAAGGCGGCCTTCCGGCCGCGCGGCGCTTCTGCGATCGCGTCCGGATCTTTTTGCTGGCGGCGAGTTTGGGCGGCGTCGAATCGCTCGTCGTCCTGCCGATTTACACTTCGCATTACAATATGTCGGAAGCTGAGCTGCGCGCGGCGGGAGTTGGCGCGGGAACTGTGCGCGTTTCGGTCGGCCTGGAAGATTCCGCGGACTTGATTGAGGATTTGCGCCAAGCGCTCGCTTAAATTGGCTTACAGCGCAGCGTTTTTCATGTGGAAGGCGCGACTGAATCGCGATCCTTAGGAGGTCTTTTACCGCCGATTAGAAATTCGCAACTTGCTGATTTTGCTTGGCTTGCGCGAAATTTTAATCGCGCTACCGTGTATTAAAACCTTACTGGCCGCGATGAGCCCTGGCCTAAAACGCTGGTCAGCAGTACATAAACCGCGTCCGCGCGAATGGCCCAATCCCGGCAAGTTCTTTCGCCGGGCACGGCATGCCGTGCCCCTACTGACTGCAACAAGTGCGTCGACGACCGCGCCGCATCAGATCCGGACATCTTACGGCACCTTTAAGATGGCGCTTCTTTCGAGCGCGTCATTTGTTTAGATGCTGGGAACCAGCTGGGGCGTTGCGTGGGATGGGAGTTCGTGAGTAGAATTGGCGGCGGTCTCCCTTCCTATTCGGCTCGATTTAGGAGGTCCTCATGCGAGCTTCTGGCCGGCTTTCCGGGTTACTGGCTTTCTCGTTTTTCCTCGGTTCTTCGATTTTTGGGCAGACGAATCCTCCGCCATCCGATCCGCATGAAGTGGTGATTCATCAGCCGCGCACGCTTTCGAGTCCCGCGGAGCGCTCAGCCGCCATCGATCTTCTGGAGCAAGCGCGGGAAGACTTGAACATGCACACTTTCGGCGCGTACGAATTGAAGGCTTCGTTTCAAACGAGCGGTGCGACGCAGAATGAGGGCGATGGGACGATGGAGGAGCTATCGAACGGGCCGGAGTGGCGATGGACGGCGCAGATGCAGGGCGCGAGCGTGGTTCGCGTGGGAGGAAATGGGCACGCGTACGGAGCGAACCCTAACGAGCCGGTTCCGATGCGGATTCAGGAAATTCGCGCGGCGTTACATTGGCCAATCTTCCGAAATGCCGGAGCCCAGAACGTGATTCGATCGGCAAACGCGCAACTGAACGGCAAACCGGTAACGTGCCTGTTGCTCAGTTCAGCTGTGCCGGACAATCCGGCGCCGCGCACGTGGGTGGAGGAAGAGTACTGCATCGATCCTGCGACAGGATTGTTGCAGATGTGGTCGGCGGCGCCTGGAATTTACACGGAGTACGATTATGAGGGCGCTGCGGAATTCAACAAACACACTTTGCCTCGGCAAATCTCGATCTTCGAGGGCGGAGCGCTCGTCGTTCAAGCGCGGGTGGAAAGTTTTGGCAATCCGGGCGAGATTGATCCTAACGCTTTCAAGCCGGGGCCGGAAATGACGGATGCGGGCGAGTCATTCACGCTGTCAGGGCCGCGCCGGTTTCCAATGCGCGTGGATCCTTCTGACGCGCCGACATCGACTTACTTCCAGCCCGTGATCGTTCACGCGACCCTCGATGCGCAGGAAGGGCGCGTGATGGACGCCGAGGCGCTGCAGAATTCCAATCAGGACTTGAGCCGCGCCGCGCTTGAGCTGGTGAGAAGCACGTCGTTCCATGCGACCGGATTTCAGCAGGAAGTTTTTATCAGCGTGCAGTTTCATTTGCCGACGCAGCAAGTGGGCGGTGTACCGGTGCTGCATTCTTCTGTGCATTGGGTGATTTGGGAACACCGGGGGAAAGCCGCGCCAAGAAAGCCCGTTCGAGACGCTGCTTAGAGATTCTTCGGATTCCCGATTCGCATAGAGTGCCGTTGCCCAAACGGCCTCAGGTCAATTCTGGCCAACTTCGGGCCAGAATGGGACCTGAGCCACGGGCCGAAGTAGACCGATTGCCTGAGCCATTCAAAACCGCTTTCCACTCCGAGTCAGCAGCCTACCCTCTGTCTGCATGAGCTTTACCTGTTGCTTTCCCAAAGGGAGTGTGGGATATTCCTGTTGGAAACCAAAATGAAGCTGCAAGGTGCTATGAGCCTATGAAACAGAAAACGGATGTCCTGCAAGGAACGCTGGCATTGATGGTGCTCAAGACTCTCGATGTGCTGGGAGCGCAGCACGGGTATGGGATTGCGCGGCGCATCGAGCAGATCAGCGGAGATCTGCTGGCGGTGAACCAGGGGACGCTGTATCCCGTTTTGTTGAAGCTGGAGCAGGAAGGGGCGATCGCCTCGGATTGGGGCGCGTCTGAAAATAATCGCCGGGCGCGTTTCTACCGGCTGACGAAAGAGGGCCGCAAGCAGCTACAGGTGGAGACGCAAGATTGGGAGCAAACGGCGGCGATCATCGGGCGGTTCTTCGAAGTGAAAGCGGAGGATTTGCCATGAGATTTCTGAGAAGGTTTCTGGCGCGGCTCAAGAACTTTGCCACCGGGCGGCGAGACGACAAACGGCTGCGGGAGGAGATGCAAGAGCATATCGCCCTGCAGACGGAGGAGAATCTGCGCGCGGGGATGAATGCGGAAGAGGCACGGCGGCAGGCGGTGATGAAGTTCGGAGGGGTGGGGACAGTGAGAGAGAATTACCATGCAGAGCAGGGGCTGCCGTTTTTTGAAAACCTGTTGCAGGACTCGCGCTTCGCGATCCGTATGCTGGCGAAGTCGCCGGGGTTTACGGCTATCGCGGTTCTGACGATGGCCCTGGGGATCGGCGCGACCACGGCGATTTTCAGCCTGGTCGATGCGACGCTGCTGCATCCGCTGCCCTATCCGCACCCGGAGGAACTGGTACGCATCGAGGACGATCTGCCTGGTGCGGGCGCTACCGACGCGGGCATCTCGATTCCGGAGTTTAAAGATCTGCAGCGTTCGGGAATTTTTCAGTATGTTGTGCTGGAGATTTTCGGGTCGGCGAACCTGACGGGTGCATCGCAGCCATCGCGGATGCAGTATGAGGGGGTGTCGCCGGCATATTTTGCGATGCTGGGGGTGAAACCGGAGCTGGGGCAGACGTTCGATCCTCAGGATCAAACGCCGGGGTTCACGCTGGATGTGGTGATCAGTGACGGGTTGTGGAAGCGGGCTTTCGGGAGCGATCCGCACATTGAGGGAAGAAGTTTGCGGGCGGACAACGATTTGTATCGGGTGATCGGGGTGATGCCGCCGGGTTTTCACGACCCGGGGCGAACCGTGGGCGAGAGGAATACGGAACAGTGGGCGGCGTTGAATTTTTCTGATGATCCGGCTCAGGCCCCGAGCCGCAGTGTGCGGTTGCCCCTGGAAACGGTCGGGCGCCTGAAGCCGGGGCTGACGGTTGCAGCGGCGCAGAGCCATCTGGAGGCGCTGGTTGCTTCGTTGCGGGAGCAATTTCCGGGCGATTATCCGGCCGACAGCAAGTGGACGGTGCGGTTGGTGCCTCTGAAGGAAAACCTGGTGGGCAACGTTCGGCAGTCGCTGATCCTGCTGTTGGGCGCAGTGGCGCTGGTGTTACTGATCGGCTGCGTGAATGTAGCGAATCTGCTGCTGGCGCGGGCCAGCGCGCGATCACGGGAGATGGCGGTGCGCCAGGCACTGGGAGCGGCACGCAAGCGGCTGGTGGGGCAATTGCTGACGGAGAGCCTGCTGCTTTCGCTGCTGGGCGGAGTGGCGGGGTTGGTGATTCTATTCGGCATGAAGGGATTCTTGCTGCGGCTGATTCCGGAGAGCCTGCCTCGGCTGAACGATCTGTCGATCAACTGGACCGTGATGCTGATCGCGCTGGCGGCTTCGATCGCAGCCGGGTTAATTTTCGGGCTGGCGCCCGCGAGGCAGGCAGGGCGGTTGAATCTGGCAAGTACGCTGAGGGTGGAGGGGCGTGGGTCGAAGGGTTCCACGGAGCAGATGCGCACGCGGCGCGTGCTGGTGGTGACGGAGTTTGCGCTGTCGCTGGTGCTGATGGTGGCCGCGGGCCTGCTGCTGCGCAGTTTTTGGGATCTGTACAAGGCACCGCTGGGATTCAATCCGCAGCGTGTAATGTCGGTTCAGTTGTGGCTGCCGAGCCCCAACGATCCGAAGACGGACATTTATGGAACAGCTGCGCAGGAGGCAGTGTTTGCGCGCGAATTGCTGCGGCGCAGCCGGTTGCTGCCGGGAGTGCAGGAGGCGGCGCTGGGAGCGGAGCCGTCGATTCCGCTGCACCACGACGGCAACCGGAGCGCGCTGATCGTGGAAGGACGCCAGACACAGAGCGAGCAGCCGCCTTTGGTGGAGCGGTCGCAGGTTACGCCGGAATATTTTCATTTGCTGGAGATTCCGGTGCTGCGGGGCCGTCTGTTCAACGACGGCGACGACGAGAATGCGCCGCTGGTTGCCGTGATCAACCAGGCGATGGCGGAGACTTACTGGCGGGGCGAGGATCCGCTTGGGAAGCGGCTGAAGCTTGGCCCTGGGAGAGCTGGGGTTGGCCAACGTGCGAGCAAGACCTGGATCACGATCGTCGGGGTGATCGCGGATGCTCGAACCGAGTCGCTGGCGAACGCAAGCGTTCCGCAAATCTATCTGAGCCTGTACCAGGAGACGCCCAAGGAGCTGGCCATCTTTCTGCGTGGAGAGCTGAATGCGAGCGCGATCCCGGAAGAAGTGCGGACAATGGTGCAGTCAGTGAATCCGGAACTGCCTGTTTACGGAGCGCAGACGCTGGACGATGCGGTGTCGGCGTCGCTGGAGCAGAGACGATTCTCGATGGATATTGTGGTGGCCTTCGCGATAACGGCGCTGCTGCTGGCGGCGCTGGGAATCTACGGAGTGATTTCGTACATCGTGAGCGAGCGCACGCAGGAGATCGGCATTCGCCTGGCGCTGGGGGCGCAGAGGGGGACAATCCTGCAGATGGTTCTGCGTCAGGGGCTGGGACTGGCGATGGCCGGGGCCGGGCTGGGACTGGTGGGATCGGTGATCGTGTCGCACCTGATGGCAGGGCTGCTCTATGGCGTAGTGCCCACCGATCCTCTTACATTTGTTGGCGTCACCCTGGTGCTCACAGGTGTGGCGCTTGCGGCCTGTTATATCCCCGCGCGGCGGGCAATGCGTGTCGATCCAATTGTGGCTTTGCGTTATGAATAGTTTTGCCCGGTTCTTCGAAGCGAAGGCGGAGGATTTGCCATGAAATCGCTGAGGCGGTTTTTCGCGCGAGTGCTGAACCTGGGAGCGACACGAGCGCAGGACGAACGGTTGAGGGAAGAGATTGAGGGACATATCGCGCTGCAGACTCAAGAAAATATTCGCGCGGGTTTATCGCCTGTCGAGGCGCGACGCAGGGCGATCCTGAAGTTTGGCGGCGTGGAGGGGATCAAGCAGGAATATCGAGCCAAGCGAGGACTGCCGTTGGTGGAGAATTTTCTGCAGGATGTGCGCTTCGCGATCCGTGGGTTGCGTCGCACGCCCGGGCTGACCGCGTTTGTCGTCGTCACGCTGGCGCTGGGAATCGGGATGACGTCGGCGACATTCAGCATGGTGGATGCGCTGATCTTCCGTCCTTATCCTGTGCCGCATCCGGGGAACATAGTTACGCTGGTGAGCACGACGCGCGACACGCCGTTCGATAATTTCTCCAACCGCGAATATCGGGACATACGCGACAAGACGACCAGCTACGACGGAGTGATTGCGTACACCGATATGGAAGCGGTGGGGTTCAGTGCCCAGCCGGGAGCTACGCCGCAGGTGAGAGGCGGAATGATGGTTTCCGGAAACTACTTCGATGCACTGGGCGTGGTGCCGCGGCTGGGGCGCGCGTTTCGCGAGGACGAAGACAAGGTGCCCGGCCGCGATGCGGTTGTGGTGCTGGGGTCGGACTTCTGGAGGCATCAATTCGCGAGCGACCCGTCGGTGGTCGGCACGACTGTTCGCCTGAACGGAAAAGATTTCACCGTAATTGGAGTGGCGCTGGAAACCTTCCCGGGACTGCTGACGTTCGGGCATCCCGACCTTTACGTGCCGCTGGCGATGGCGCCCGTGTTTTCGACGAACCTGCAGAAGAATTTCTTCGAGGACCGCGACGATCGGGAGTTGAACGTAAAGGCGCGCTTGAAACCGGGAACGACGCTCGAGCAGGCGCGGAGTGAACTGGCGGTAATCGCGAAAAATTTCGAGAACGAGTATGCAAACGTGAGCCGCGGCCGCGGCGCGGCCGTGTACACGCAATTCCAAGCGCGGACGATAGAAGACGAGAATTGGAAATTTGGCGTGGTGTTTGTGATTCTGGCGCTGGCGGTGCTGTTGGTGGCTTGCACCAATGTGGCTGGACTTCTTCTCAGTCGGGCCCGGGCGCGAGCGCGCGAAATTGCAGTGCGTTTGGCGCTGGGCGCCGGACGGCTGCGGCTCATCCGGCTGCTGTTGACGGAGAGCCTGATGCTGGCCGCCCTGGGTGGACTGGCCGGGGTCGCCATTGGCTACGGCGTCATAGAGTGGTTCCACAGCAAAGAAAGCGTCGTATTTATGACTGACTTGCCGAATGCCGTGCCATTTCATATGGACCAGCGCGTGTTGCTGGCGTGCGTCGCATTGTCGGTGCTGTGCGCGCTGCTTTGCGGCTTGGCGCCCGCGCTGCAGAGCACGCGCGTGGACCTGGTGAACGCGCTCAAGTCGGCCGATGTGGACGTGCCCGGGCGCAAGCGCTTGTGGGGCCGCAATATGCTGGTGGTGGCGCAGGTGGCCATGTCGCTGATGCTGCTGACCGCGTCGTTCCTAATGGCTCGCGGTTTTCAGCACGACATGATGCAGGATAGCAATTTCACGAAAGACCATCTGCTGATGACCAGTTTCGATCCGCGCCTGATTCAGTACAACGCAGGTCAGACGCAGCAGTTCTACAAAGTGCTGGCCGAACGCATGCGCGGAACTCCCGGAGTGCAAAGCGTGGCTCTGACGCAGAATGTGCCGCTGGGGCAGACCGACTTTGACGGCGTGACTTTTGTCCCGGACGCGTTCCAGATGCCGCCGGATCGCGCTAATTTCAGTTCGATGATGGACACGGTGGACGAGGGATATTTCGCGACGATGGGGATTCCGATCTTGCGTGGACGCGCCTTCCTGGCGTCCGATAGTGCCGATGCGCCGCGGGTGGCCATTGTGAACATGCGCTTCGCGAAGCACTTTTGGCCGGGAGGCGACGCCGTGGGTAAACGGATTCGCCTCGATAGCAGCAACGGGACGCCGGTGGAGATCGTGGGAGTGGCGGAAACTGTGAAGTATCAATCGTCGGCAAGCCCGATGGATTTCGTGTACTTGCCGCTCGCTCAGCATCCTGTGGCGCGAATGGTTTTGATGTTGCGCACAGATGGAGACCCGAGGCAATTGATTCCGCCGGTGAAGGATGCTGTTCGTTCACTCGATCCGAATTTACCGGTGCTGCAGACGCGGGCGTATGAGGAGTTTTATCTCAATCAGGCTGTGTACGGGCCGCGGATCGCGATCGATCTGGTGGGCAGTATGGGTTTGGTGGGACTCCTGCTGGCCGTTGCCGGCTTGTACGGGCTGGTGGCGTACAACGTGATTCGCCGGACGCGCGAGATCGGGATTCGCGTGGCGCTGGGAGCGGGAAGATCGGATGTGTTGCGGCTGGTGATGGGCAAGGGGCTCGTGCTGGTGGGAATTGGAACGGGGGTCGGGCTCGCGATGGGTTTCGCTGTCGAGCGGCTGATGAATTCGATGCTGTTCGATTCGGGCGGCGTGGATATTCTGGCTTATGTGGTGGTGGTGCCGACGCTGCTGGTGGTGACGATGCTCGCGGCTTATGTGCCGGCGCGACGGGCGTCGCGGATTGCGCCGACGGAGGCGCTGCGTTACGAGTAGTGGTGTGAGTTCGTTGGGCTGATTGACGATTTAGATTCGCTGCCTTTTGAATTGAGGGTGTGTCTTGCCGCGTTAAGTCCGCACGAGCAGGTTCTCTCCTAAAGCCGGTCTCGGGCTTCGCCGATAAAACTGTCATGGTGCGCACGATCGCTCGTAAGAGTGGGTGTGCGCACGAACGAAGGACGTGGAGAGGACGAGATGGTGCGAACGTTTCGATTTGTGATGTTCGTCACACTTTGGCTGGCTGCCGCAAGCACGGCTGCCGCGCAGGCTGTGCATCTCACGGCGAAAGAAGCGAAGAATCATGTGGGGGAGAAGGCGACGGTTTGCGGGAAGGTGGTTGGGATCCATTTTGTTTCGAGCGGCAAGGGGCAGCCGACATTTGTTCACTTCGATGAGCCGTATCCGGACCAGATATTTACGCTGGTGATTTGGGGAAGCGATCGGCCGAAATTCGGGCGCCCGGAAGAGATTTATCGGGATAAAGAGTTATGCGTGACGGGTAAGATCACCATCTACCTGGGAATTCCGGAGATTGTGGCTACCGCGCCGAACCAGGTGCAAGTGCAAAAGTAGTTTGGGCACGGCAGGAACGAAGCGACCGTCCGGACGATACGAGCGCTGTCGACTTCGGTCTCTTTAGCGGCTCGAAGGCGACGCAGCGGATTGCTGAATGAACTTGGCGTTCATGGTTTTGGCGGCCGTCATGGCGAGGCTACCGCTGGCTGCGGCGACAGCGGTGGAAGCAATGCTGAGCGAGTCCGGGCTGAAGCGATAGACCAGCAAGCCTATTGCGATGGCGCCGGATAAATTGAGGATGGCCCAGGTCCACTTGCCCAGATAGGCGAATCCTGCACCGGCGAGGAGAAAACTGACTAGAAAGGCGAGCCATGGGCTTTTCACGTAAACCTCCTGGATCATTCTGCTGACCAACCTTGTGACAAACGGGACTTAGGTTGGCATGACTCCCGTCGGAATGCATTGCGCCAAACCGTGACAGAATCCGTCATGCGATCTGTGTCCTCTTTTCGTAAACGTCGGTGGGGCGAGTTCCATTGACCGAGCGTCGGGTAACTCGTAAGATTTTTGGGACAACTGAGCAGGGGGCAGGCTGATAGAGTTTTGAAACCTCACCTGGAAGCGCCGATAGAAGCCGTGTGGCTAGCGTCTATGGCGGAATTTGATGGCCACAACATGAAGGTACGATGACACGAAACCTTGCAACTCGGGCCGTTATCGCAGTGGGATTGTTAGGGCTCCCCGTCGCCATTTCGCTTGGAATCGCAGGATGCAACGGCACGACCTCGACTAAGCAGGTAAAGGCTCGGCCACCCGCGCCGACGCCGGTGGCTCAGGCAGCCAAACCGGATTTCGTTCGCGAATCGCTCCCCTTCGATCGCCCGTTGCCTGACTATGCCGCTTTGCAGCCCATGGCGCGGCCTGCCATCGACATCCTGGTGGAGAAGGTGGAGGCGGCTTACAACACGGGGCAAAAGTATCTGAAGGCCGGCGATCCGGAAAAGGCGCGCGCGGAGTTTGACCGGGCCGTGGATCTGATTCAGGCCAGCGGCTTCCAGATGGAATCGGACCCGCGGCTTTCAAAGCTGGTTGACCAGATCGGGGATGCGACGCAGGTCTACGAGCAAGCGCAGGCTCAGAACAATGCCGAAGAGGAAGAGGAAAATCCGGGGATTCCGGCTCCGATTGAAGAGATTGCCGACCTGACGCTGCCTCCGGGCGACCCGCGGCTGTATTCGAAGGTTGAGCAGGAATTGATTGCGGTGCCGCACGATTTGCCGCTTACGGTGAATGATTCGGTGCTGCAGTATTTGAGCTATTTCTCGACCCCACGGGGGCGGGCTGTGGTGGAGCACGGGCTCGAGCGAGCGGGACGCTACAACGAAATGATCCGGCGAACCTTGCGGGCGGAGGGTGTTCCGCAGGATTTGATCTATCTGGCGCAGGCGGAGAGCGCTTTTCTGCCGCAGGCGGTTTCGCGGGCGGGGGCGCGGGGGATCTGGCAGTTCATGCCCTATCGCGGCATGGAGTACGGTCTCGAGCGCACCTACTGGATTGACGAACGCAGCGATCCTGAAAAGGCCACGCATGCGGCTGCGCAGCACATGAAGGATTTGTATGCGATGTTCGGCGACTGGTACCTGGTGATGGCGGCCTACAATTCCGGGCCTGGGAACGTGACGAAGGCGGTGGAGCGGACGGGATATGCGGATTTTTGGGAGTTGCAGAAGCGCCATGCGCTGCCCAAGCAGACGCAGAACTACGTGCCGATTATTATCGCGCTGGCGCTCGTCGCCAAGGATCCGGTGCTGTACGGCGTGCAGGTGGTGCCGGAAAAGCCGTCGGCGGTGGAAACGGTGAAACCGGGGCATCCGGTGGATCTGCATCTGGTGGCAGACGCTACCGGAGCGGACCTCGAAGATCTGCGCCTTTTGAATCCTGCCCTCCTGCGCAGCGTGACACCGAACGATCCTGCTTTCATTTTGGTTTTGCCGAAGGGCACGGGGCAGAAATTCGCGGATAACATCCAGCGCGTGCCGGTTGATAAATGGACGAGCTGGCGGCTGCACTCCGTGGAGGGTGGCGAGACGCTGGCGGATGTGGCGCGGCACTATCGCGTGACGGTGCCGGCCATTGAGAATGCGAATCATCTGGAGGCGCACGCTACTTTACCGGCTGGGTTTCTCTTGAATGTGCCGACGGCGCCGCCAGTGGTGAAGCTGGTGCATTACCGCGTGCAGAAGGGCGATACGCTCGAGGGGATTGCGGAGCGGTTTGACGTGACGGTGGCGGAGATCAGGCGCTGGAACCACATCAGCGGAGCGAAGGCGCCGCGCGGGGCGCGTTTGCGAATCTATGCGGGCGGGGAACCTGTGGCCGCGTCACACGGCAAATCAAAATCAGCGCAAAAGGGGACGGCTGAAGGCGACCCGGGCGCGAGCCGTGCAGGTGTGCAGAACGTCTCGAGCGCGCCTCCGGAAAAGAGCGAAGCGGTGCAGCACCGGGTGAAGAAGGGCGAGACGCTGTACTCGATTGCGCGGGCGTACGGCACCACCGTGACGGCCTTGAAGAGCTCGAACCCTTTTCTGGCGGACCGGCCGCTGGCGGCGGGCGACGTGCTTACCATCCAGCGATAACGCCTCCAAGTACAGGCAGGATTCCCCACCCAAAATACAATCAACTATCTTATTTACTTATAGATACGGATAATTCAGGCACGGAGACGAGCCTCGCCTGTGGATTCTTTCCGTACGAACAACATTTTCAGCCCCTTGCTCCTTGACAAACTTCTGAGACTCCGTTTATATGCGCGAAGGAGCTAAAGCCGTCCGGCAATCCTGAAAGACATCCAGGGAGGTCCCATGTTCTATTCGAAATCGCATGACGAGGAAGACGACGAACTGCCCCGGTTCGAAGAGGAAGAAGAGGAGAGCGAGCAGCCCCTGGGCGGCGCGGTCGAGGTCGAAGAGATTACGATTGAGGAAGAGCCGGCCGAAGACGAGAGCGAGCCGACTCCGGCGGCCGTGCCGCGCTCGGCGCCCGCACGGGCGTCGAAGCCTGCGAAGAAGGCTAAGAAGGCCAAGAAGGCTCCGGCCCGGAAGAAGTCGAAGCCCAAGAAGGCAGCCAAGAGACCCAAGAAAGCGGCCAAGAAGAAACCGGCCAAGCGCAAGAGGCGTTGAGGCTGTTTCCCGGATTCAGGTGCGATTGTGCACGGGGATTGCGTTCGCGCGATTGCGGGCGCAGTCCTTGTTTTTTTCTCTTTCGTTTTTGATCGTGCCGGAAATTCGGTTCAACACGCTCCGCGCAATCCGTTCGGCTGGTTGTTTCCCTTCGGACCTCACTCGAAATCCTTACTGGCCATCTGAGGGCGAGTTTCCAACCTGTCGTTTCGCTCCGAAACTGCTCCCTCTTTGGATATTTGAGTTGACGTCGAAAAATCCCGAGGCGTTCCCGATTTGATATGTTCCACTTGCGGTAAACACAGGTGGTGGCTAGCATAGGCTACCGATGGCGCTTGCTTTGGAGCAGATCCGGCGAATGCGAGGCGGAGCGCAGTCGCATCTGATGCGTTGCGTGGCTGCGAGTTCCGCGTTGTCAAGAACAGGGTCAAGCGCAGCGCCGGGCCCCACTCCTTCTTCCAGCCCTGGTGGCGTATCGAGCAATCGCAAACGCGAGGAATACGACTATTACGTCGTGAAGTTTCAGAACAACCCACAGGGAGCGAGGATCCTGGCGAACGAATTGCTGGCTACCAGGCTGGCGGCGAGGATTGGATTGCCGGCGCCGCCGGTGGCTGTGGTCGAGGTGCGCGAAGAGCTGGTGGCGCATACGGCCGACCTGGTGATGCAATTGGGGCGCGGGCGCGCGCCCTGCCGGGCCGGGCTGCAGTTCGGGTCGCGCTACCCGGGCACACCGGCCGAAACTGTCGTCTACGATTTCCTTCCCGACGAACAACTGCGCGAAGTTCAAAACCTGGGCGATTTCTGCGGCATGCTGGTGTTCGACAAATGGACTTGCAACACGAATGGGCGGCAGGCGATTTTTTTCCGCGGTAGAGGAGAGGCTCACTACCGGGCGCTGATGATCGACAACGGTTTCTGTTTCAATGCGGGCGAGTGGAATTTCCCGGATGCGCCGCTGCGGGGAATCTACGCTCGGCACCGTGTGTACGAGGGCGTGCGCGGGATGGAGGCATTCGAGCCGTGGCTTTCGCGGCTCGAGGAGCGCATCGGCGAGGCGGCGGTGGAGGAAGCGGCGAGCGAAATTCCGCCGGAGTGGTACGAAGACAAGGCGGACGCGCTCGAGAAGATGCTCGAGCAGCTGCTGCGCAGGCGCAAACTCGTGGCCGACTTGATCGTGGCGGCGAAGAAATCGTCCGCGCAGCCGTTTCCGATTTGGAAGTGAGTTGGGAGTGAACGGCTCGCCGCAACGGGAGAACTAGACGGAATGGCGAGCGGTGACCGAAACGACGCAGCAAACGGACTGGGCGTGCAAGGCGCGTCAAAGAGTCAAAGACATGTTCGCAGGAGTCATTGAACCATGAATGACGAGCGGAGTGGCAAAGTGAATGACGAACGGAATGACAAAGAGAACGATGAGCGGAAGATGTTCCGGTATCGAATTCTGCGTTATGTGCCGAACCTCATTCGCGACGAATGGGTGAATATCGGAGTGTTGCTGGAAAACGACAAAGGCTCACGGCGCGCGATCAAGTTGGTGGAGGAAGACTCCGAGTTCGCGCGCCTGCGGCGGCTGAATCCCGCTATGGACGATTCGTTGCTGCGGGGTCTGGCGGGAGTGTTCGACGCTGAACTTCGCAGACCGAACGAAGCCGTGGCCGCCTATCTCGAGAAACTCGACCAGACGCTGTCGAATGCCGTGCAGTTTGGCCCGGTGAAAGGCGTTTTCGCAGAGGATTTCGACGCCGAACTCGACCGGCTCTATCAAGATCAAGTGGCGCCGCCGGCCCGAGCCCGTGGCGGGATCATGGAAAGTACCCGCGCATGGATCAAGGCGCGGCTCAACGACGTGTTTCGCAGGCGGCGCGTGCCGCAACTCGCGCGCGGCATTCGCGTCGAAGAGTTCACGCAGCCGGGCGATCCCATGCGCCTGGACTATGGCTACCGGAACGGAGTGCAAGGATATATCCAGGCCGTGGCGCTCGGCCGCGACACGGCGCAGGCCAAAGTTCTGGCCTACACGGCGGAGAGAATTCGCGCGCGCGTGCCGGATGTGGAGTTCACCGCGATCACGGAAATCGAGTCCGCGCGGGATAATTCGCGGCACCAGTTTATGGTGAAATTGTTCGATGAACAGCGGATTGCGGTGGTGCCGTTGAATCGGGTGGAGAGATTTGCGGAGGATTTGCGGGCGCGGTTGCAGTAGCAGTGCGCGGTGTCGATTGAGAGCCTCAGGTCCGTCGCGGCGTGTTGGCCGCTACGGGACCTGAGCTACGGGGGCGGGCGTTTTTTGGGCAGGACGAAGCCCGTCCGCGCCACACCTTATTTGCGAAGCAAGCCCCAGGATGGAAGTTTCCGCCGGCCTAGCAATGCTTCCGCGGCCCACGCGCCGAGATATACCGAAAGCGCCACGCCGTGCCCGGCGTAGGCTCCCAGCACGATCGCGTTTTTACTCTGCGGATGCAGCATGAAGACCGGGCGCCAGTTCTCGCGGAAAAGAATCGGGCCACCCCAGCGGCGCGTGATCGCGATTTCGCGGAGCTCGGGATGCAGACTATGAATCCGTCGTTCGATCGACTCGAAGAGATTTCTCGCGTCGCCTCTGGTCGTGTCGATGTGAGTGAGATCGAGTGAATCGCCCGCGTCGACGAGGCCAGCGCCGAAGACGACGCTACCGTCGCGGCGGCGGCGGCCCCACAGGTACGGCAGGTCGACCGTGTAGAAGGGATTTCCTCCCGCAAGGCCGATGGCTTCGAGCCGCTTTTCAGCCATGGGCTCGGTGAGAACCGCGAGTGTGAGCTTCGGCTCGGCGCGCCCGGCGAGAGCTGTGAGTTCAAGCGCGAGCGCATTGGTAGCGAAGAGGATTTTCCCGGCCGAGCATTGCGAGCCGTCGGCGTGAACCACAGCGTGAACGACAGGGCGCTGCCGCCATTCGATCTGCGTGACCGGGCGGCTTTCGATGATGGTGGCGCCGCGTTCGTCTGCCACCCGGGCGAGGCCAGCCACGAGTTTCCCGGGATCGAGCGTTCCTCCCGGAACTTTTTTCACCACGCGCAAGGTTCCTGAATCGTTCCATTGAATCGGGGAGGTTTTCAGCGCCTTGCCTCGGCCAATTTCAAAAGCGCCGGACAGCGAGAGATCGCAATCGATGTCAAGCTTGGCGAGGATGCGCTCGAGGCCGCCCAGAACATTCCCGAGACCTGGCAGGTCGCCCGCGGCTGATTCCGCAAGGGCCATCCCGCCGGTGCGTCCGCTGGCCCCCGCGCCGATGCGATCCGCCTCGAAGACAGCGACGGATTTTCCCGGCGCGAGACGGCGCAGCCAGGCGGCCGCGGCCAGGCCTGTGAAACCGCCGCCCACGATCGCGAAATCGACCGACGGAGGGACTGGTTTGCTGCGAACGGCGAAATCGATGTGCCAGGGCGGAGCGCCCCAGTGCGGGTGTGGATTCGAATGAGAATCAAGCGGCTGCGCCGAATGTGATTTGGGGGTGGACATAAACGCGGAAGATGGCCGTGAGGCCTCAGGTCAATTCCGTCCAGAGGCGGGACGGAATGGGACCTGAGCTACGGGATTCGGCGCGGTTGCAAACTCGGCGCGGTTGCAAACAATGAGCCGCGGGACGTTTTTTCATCCAGCATTTTCGTCTAGTTGATAACGGCAACTGCGTGCCGCCGCTACAGAATCGACTCGGTCCAGTTTTCGAGCGTGTGCTTCACTTTGCCCATGAACTGATGCGCGAAGGCGCCGTCCACCACGCGATGGTCGTAGGAGAGCGTGAGGTAGACCATGGAGCGGATGGCGATCGCGTCGTCGACAACCACCGGGCGCTTCTCAATCGTGCCGAGGCCGAGGATGGCGACGTTGGGCTGGTTGATGACCGGCAGGCCGAAAAGGCCGCCGAAGACGCCGGGGTTGGTGATCGAGAAAGTGCTTTCGGCCACTTCCTCGGGCTTGAGTTTTTTCGCGCGGGCGCGTTCGGCAAGGTCGTTAAGGGCGCGAGCAATACCCAGGAAATTTTTCTCTTCGGCGTTCTTGATTACCGGAACGATCAAGCCCCAGTCGAGCGCGACGGCGATGCCGATGTTGCATTCCTTGTGGAGGACGATGTTCGTGCCATCAACGGAAGAGTTGACGGTCGGGAACGCGCGCAGGCCTTCGACGGCGGCACGCACGAAAAAGGGCATGAAGGTGAGCTTCGTGCCGCTCGACTGCTCGAACTTGTCTTTCATTTTTGAGCGGAGCGCGGCGATGCCGGAAACGTTGACTTCATCTACCGAATATACGTGCGGAGAAACGCGCTTCGAAAGCACCATGTGCTCGGCGATGCGCTGCCGCATCACCGACATCGGCTGGACTTCGTAGTGGCCGAAGTACATTTTTTCGCGCGGGACGGCCGTTTCGAGAACGGCGGATGCAGCGGCGCCTCCTGCGGCAGGCGGCGGAGCTGAGGCTGCGCGCGCCGGAGCGGCACCCGCTGCGGAAGCGCCGGATGAACTTCGCGACGCGCCGCCGGATGCGGCTCCGCCCTCGATGGCGGCACGAATATCGTGTTTGCTGATGCGGCCGCCGACGCCGGTGCCGGGAATTTGCGAGAGATCGACGTTATTCTCGCGCGCGATGCGGCGGACAAGTGGAGAGCTGCGAATTTTCTGGCCGTTGGGGCGCTGCGGCGCCACCGTTGTGGCTGATGGAGCAGCGGCACGGGGCGCGCTCGGAGCAGGTGACGGAGCCGATTTCGCGGGAGCCTCGGTTTTTGGCGGCACGGAAGCTTGTGCGGGTGCTTCTGTTTTCGCGGGAACAGGCGCGGGAGCTGAGGCAGTGGCCGGAGCGCCAGCGGATGCGCCTGCGCCGTCGGCATCGATCACCGCTACGACGGTTTGAATCGGCACGGTTTGGCCTTCGTTAACTTTAATCTCTTTCAACACGCCGGCGGAGGGCGACGGAATCTCGGCGTCGACTTTGTCGGTCGAGATTTCAAAGAGCGGCTCGTCGCGCTCGATCTTGTCGCCGGGCTTTTTCAGCCACTTGGTGATGGTTCCTTCGAAAATGCTTTCGCCCATTTGCGGCATGATGACGTCAGCCATGGCACTCTCCCGTTGTCAAACTCTTCGAGCTGAAATTTCCCGCCAATATTCGGCAATCAGTATTTTGCCAAGTCGCGAGCGGCGGCGGCAACTTTTTCCGCGTTGGGCAGAAAGCGCTCTTCAAGCGGCGGCGAATAAGGCACGGGCGTATCGAGCGACGTGACGCGCGCGATCGGTCCGTCCAAATCTTCGAACGCGCCTTCGCAGACGAGCGCCGCGATTTCTCCCGCGATGCCGCCCGTGCGCGTGTCTTCGTGAACGATCAAGAGTTTATTCGTTTTTTTCACCGAGGTGAGAATCGCATCGCGATCCAGCGGCAGAAGCGTGCGCAGGTCGATCACCTCGGCGTCGATGCCCTCTTTCGCCAGCATTTCGGCGGCTTCGAGTGAAGTATGCACCATCGCCGCGTAGCTCAGGATGGTAAGGTCCTTACCTTCGCGCCGCACCGCCGCCTTGCCAATCGGAACCGTGTATTCCTCCGCCGGAATTTCTTCCTTGATGCGGCGATAGAGATATTTGTGCTCGAAGAAGAGCACGGGATTATTGTCGCGCACTGCGGATTTCAGGAGTCCCTTCGCGTCGTAAGCGGTGGAGGGATAAATAATCTTCAGTCCCGGCGTGTGCATGAAATACATTTCCGGATTCGCGGAGTGGAACGGGCCGCCGTGCACGCCGCCGCCCGAGGGTCCTCTCAATACCATCGGCACGGGCGCGCCCCAGCGATAGTGGGACTTGGCGGCGAAGTTCGTCACCTGATTGAAGCAGCAGGCGATGAAATCGATGAATTGCATCTCTACAATGGGCCGCAGCCCGAGATAGCCCATGCCGCAGGCTGCGCCCACGATGGCCGTCTCGCTGATGGGTGCGTCGATCACGCGCTCGGGGCCGAAGCGCGCGAGCAATCCTTCGGTGACTTTGAACGCGCCGCCGTAGACGCCAATGTCTTCACCGAGCGCGACGACGGCCGGATCGCGATCCATCTCCTCGAAAATGGCCTGACGGATTCCTTCGAGCATGGTGATGGCGGCCATCAGCGTCGTCCTCGCTTGCCGCGCCGGGTTTTTTCTTTTTCTTTTTGCGCGCGCTCTTCGCGGAAAGCGCGATCCTTGGGCCCGCGGCCGAAGGGGACTCGCAAGGCGGCGGCTGTCTCGAGGGCGTCTTTTTCTTCAGCGGCGGCTTTTACAGCGGAAGGATTGGCGGATGCCTTCGGCGGCGTTTTGGGAGCAGCTTTCTCCGATCGCGCCGGCGGCGCGCCGTTTCCGGAAGTTTGCTGCGGTGGTTTCGCCTGCGAAGCTGCTTTCATTTCCGCGTCGGCATCGGGATCGAGCGAGCCAAACGACTTCACCTCCCAAACCGCATCGACGCTGCAATTTGGAGGCATCAGCTCCTCTTTCGGGCGCTGCCAATCGGCCTCGATCGTGTGGCAGCCGTCGCAATAGACGCCCTGCTCGGCGAGCTCGGGCGGCGGAAGAGGCGATTCCTCGGCGAATTCCTGGTCTTCGTCAAGTAATGCCTCGATTTTTGTATCGATTTCAGATTTCGTTTTGGGGTCCCAGATCTTATTTTCGGTGAGGAATTTTTCGTAACGCGCGATCGGATCGCGCGCCTTCCAATATTCCACCATCTCTTTCGGCACGTATTCGGCGGGATCGTGCTGCGCGTGGCCTTTCATGCGGTGCGTCTTGACCTCGATCAGCACAGGCCCGTGACCGGCGCGGCACTCTTCGACCGCTTCTTTCGTTGTTGCGTAAACGGCTAGCACGTCGTTACCATCCGTGATTTTGCTGGTGATGCCGTAAGCCACAGCGCGGTCGGCGAGATTCTTGACGGGCACCTGGCGCGCAACCGGCGTCGAATAAGCCCACTGGTTATTTTCGACGATGAGCACAAACGGCGCGCGCTGCGAAGCTGCGAAATTCAGTCCTTCGTGAAACGCGCCGGTGGAAGAACCGCCGTCGCCGATCCATGTGAGCGCCACAATGTTCTGGCCCAGGTAGCGGCCGGCCATCGCGACTCCCGTCATCACCGGAATCAAATCTCCGAGCATCGAAATGGGCGAAATGGTGTGATGCACTTTCAAATCGCCGAAGTGGCTGGTGCCGTCCTTGCCGAATGTGGGCGAAGTGTATTTGGCCATGTGCTGGGTGAAGATATCGCGCGGCTTGAAGCCCTTCACCAGAAGCGCGCCGATATTGCGGATCATGGGAGCGAGCCAGTCTTTCGGCTCGAGCGCGTAGGCCGTGCCTACCGAAACAGCCTCCTGGCCGAGGCTGGAATAAAGTCCGCCGACGATTTTATTTTGCCGGAAGAGCCGGACCATGCGGTCTTCGAGCTGGCGGTTGAGCTGCATGTAGTAGTAGAGATCGAGATATTGCTCGCGCGTGAGCTTTGCGGCCGTGGTTCCCGTTTCCTTCACCGAGTTTGCGACGTGCATACGATGGTCTCCACTATGCTTATAAAAGCTTATGAAGCAGCCGAGCAAACTCAGACCGCGGCTGCGATTGGTTCCGTTACCACGCGGCCGCCAGCGAGCGTCGCTTCCAGTTCTCCGCGCGATATTGACGTAAGGCTGAATCCAAAGACATCGGCAAAATGTGCGCTCAGGCGCGCCTTCGCTTCAGCGGTTTTGACCGCACGGCCGAGAATGCGTTCGAGCGATGTGGCGCGCGCGTCCTGAATCCCGCACGGAACGATCAAGTCAAAATAGCGCAAGTCGGTCGAGACATTGTACGCAAAGCCATGGGACGTGACCCAGCGGCTCAAGTGGACACCGAGCGCCGCAAGTTTCTCTTCTGCGGCGGCCGTGCCATTCGCTGAGCCGACCCAGATTCCGTGCTTACCCGCCACGCGATGCGCCTCGACGCCAAACTCACGGGTCGCGCGGATCATCGTTTCTTCGAGTTGTTCCACGTACCAGCGGATATCGCGGCGATGCCGGGCTAAATCCAGAATCGGATAGCCGACGATTTGTCCGGGGCCATGGTAGGTGATGTCGCCGCCACGATCGGTCGTGTGAAATTCGACTTGCATTTGAGCAAGCAAACGATCACCGGCGAGCAAGTGTTCGCGCTTGCCGTTGCGCCCAAGCGTGATCACGTGCGGATGCTCGCAGAAGAGCAGCACGTCGGGAATTGCGTTCGCTTTGCGCGCGTCGACGAGTTTACGCTGCAATTCGCAGGCAGGCGCGTAGGGCATGAGCCCCAAGTCGACTACCCAACAGTTTTTCGCGACTCGATTCACAAATCCTTCGGAAAATATTCCCCAACTCTTCAATTTAAGCGCGCTGGTAATCTTCGCCCTAGTAGTTAATCGAAAGCCCGCGGACGGCGTTGAACGCATCGCCCATCGCTTCCCATACGGTCGGGTGTGCGTGAATCGTTGCGGCCATGTCGTCGAGCGTGGCTTCGAGGCCGAGCGCGGCCACCGGTTCGGCAATAATTTCCGTTGCCAGCGGGCCGATCGCGTGGACGCCAAGTATTTCGCCATATTTCGCGTCGGCAACTACTTTGATAAAGCCTTCGTGCTGTCCAAGAATCGTGGCTTTGCTGTTGCCCAGGAACGGGAATTTCCCGACCTTCACGTCGAAGCCGGCCTCGCGCGCCTGCTTCTCCGTGTAACCAATCGACCCGACCTGTGGCTCGCAGTAGGTGGCGTTGGGGCAGCGCTTGCGGTCGAACGGCAGCATCTCTTTGCCCGCCATGCGGCCCACGGCGATGATGCCCTCCATCGAAGCCGCGTGCGCGAGCTGTGGTTGACCCGCAACGATATCGCCGATGGCGTAGAGCTTGGGTTCGGCAGTTTCAAGGAATGCATTCGTCTCGATGAAACCACGGTCGAGCTTCGCTTTGGTTTTTTCGAGGCCGATATTTTCGGTGAGCGGACGCCGGCCCACTGCGATCAAGACCTTTTCTGCGCTGATGGTTTGCGATTTTCCTGCTTTGTCTTTGTATGTGACCGTCGCACCCTTGGCGTCCTTCTTAACCGACTCGACTTTTGCTTCGAGCTCGATCTTCATGCCTTTCTTGCGCAGAATCTTTTCGAGTTCGGCGGAGATTTCCTCGTCCTCGAGCGGCACCACACGCGGCAGCGCTTCGAGCAGCGTCACATCCGTGCCGAACGTTTTGAAAATGGAAGCAAACTCGACCCCGACGGCGCCGCAGCCAACCACGATCATTGACTTGGGAATTTCCTGAAGCCCCAGAATTTCGCGATTTGTGAGCACTATCTTGCCGTCGATTTCAACCCCGGGCAGCGACCGTGCCTCGGAACCGGTGGCGAGCATCGTGTAAGTAGTTTCGATTTCGGAAGTCTTGCCGTCTTTCTCGACAGAAACGCGGCCGGACCCGGCGATGCGCCCCCAGCCCGTGAGGGACTCGACTTTGTTCTTCTTAAACAACGCTCCAATACCGCCGGCGTGCTTCTTGACGATTTTGTCTTTGCGCGCCAGGATCGCCGACCAATTGATTTTCACGTCCTTCACTTCGAAGCCAAACTCTTCTGCGCGCTTGAAATGGTCGTAAATGTCGGCATGGTGCAGAAAAACTTTGGTAGGGATGCAGCCCACATGGAGACACGTGCCGCCAAGAAACGGATCTTTCTCGACGACGACAGTCTTCAGCCCCCACTGCGCGGCGCGAATCGCGGCCACGTAGCCGCCCGGTCCGCTCCCGATGATCGCGAGATCGTATTTAGCCAAACTGGTTCTCCCCTTCGGTTGGTATTTCAGCCGGAACCAATAGATGCATGGAAGGGTGGTTACGACTGCGACTCTTCCAAGTGCGCAGACTAAAGAGTTTAGCAGCCGTTTCCAGCCGCCGCAACCCGCGGTTGCAAGCCCCGTAGCCGAAGGCCGCTATCGAATCGCAGGTGGGCACGTCTGATTCGTTAAACCTGTTTCGCTGGAAATAGCTCGCGGTGACGCAACTAAATCCGGCTAAAAACCGTATAGATGCCAGAGGGACCTATGAATAACGAGCCTACCCCCGTCGCAGCAATATTACCCGCTGCCGAATCCATGCCGGCTGTTCCCGAACCGAGCAGCCCTCATAACGTCTTCTTCGGCGCGGGCGGGCTCCGGGTCGGCTGGCGCCTCGCCATCTATCTCGCGGTGGTATTCGGCCTTCAATACCTGATTGTCCAGCGCGGCCTGCGGCTGATTCCGGGCGTCGCAGAAATCATGAAGCAGGCGCAAAGCAGCGGAGTCCTCACTCCGCGATTCGAACTCATCTTCGAGAGCACCGCGATCCTGATCGTTTTTCTCGCTGCTGGGATCATGAGCCGCATCGAAAAGCGTTCACTCGGTGTGTATGGCCTGCCCGTCGAAGGCGCCTTCGGGAAATTATTCTGGCAGGGAGCCCTTTGGGGACTGGGTTTCGAATCGCTCGAAATGCTGGCGATCTTCGCACTCGGCGGATATTCCTTTGGAGGATTCGCTTTGGCCGGTGCGGCGCTGCTGAAATATGCAGTGCTCTGGGCGATCGGGTTTGTACTCGTTGGAATCTTTGAAGAATTCTTGTTCCGTGGGTACGCGCAATTTACGCTGGGAAGCGGAATCGGGTTTTGGCCTGCAGCATTTCTACTTTCGGCGGCATTCGGCGCGGTTCACCTTTCGAATCCAGGTGAAGGCTGGGTGGGAGCACTCGCGGTCTTCGCGTTCGGAATGCTTGGATGCATGATGCTGCGCCGAACGGGCAATCTCTGGTTCATGGTGGGATTCCATGCGTCGAGCGACTACGCGGAAACCTTCATTTACTCAACGCCCGACAGCGGCATGCTTGCGCAGGGCCACATGCTGAATTCATCCTTTCACGGACCACGGTGGCTGACCGGAGGAACGATCGGTCCTGAAGGCAGCGCGCTGGCCTTCGTGGTAATGGCAATCGCATTTCTAGCTCTCAACTGGGCTTATCCACCCAAAAAGGCTGCAAGCTGATATTCACCTTCCAGCGGAAACTAAATTCGGGATATTGTTGCTGACTTCATGAGGACGCGGACGATCAGGAGGGTTTCAATATGACCGAAGACTACAGCGCTGCTGATCCGATATCGCAGCAGGTGCCTCCGAATCCGATCCCAACGAAGCCGTCCGCTGCTTACAACATTTTCGTCGGACCCAATGGGATTCGCGCCGGATGGCGACTCGTAATTTTCCTGGCGCTGGATTTTGCATTCGTTTACGGGATCGTGCACATTCCCGGCGTTCGGTCGCTTCTGCCGCCCCAACAGATTTTCACCGCGAAGGGTTTGCTTTTCAGCGAGGGCTTGCTCAATTTACTGCCTTTACTTTTGGCTGCCGCAGTGATGACGTTCATCGAGAAACGGTCCTTCGCCGACTATGGAATGCCGTGGAACGAGACGCTCGGCAAGCGGTTCTGGCAGGGAGTTCCCATCGGCTTCATCATGTTGTCTCTCCTTCTCATTCTCATCGGTGCGCTCCACGGATTTTCCCTGGATGGCGTAGGAGTGGGCGGAGCAGCTGCGCTCAGCCTCGCTGTTTTATACTTCATCGGTTTCATTTTTGTCGGGATGTTCGAGGAATTCTCGTTTCGCGGATATATGCAGTCAACTCTGCAGTCAGGCATCGGATTCTGGCCGGCGGCAATCGTCCTCTCGATTGGTTTCGGCGCCATCCACCTCGGGAACAGTGGCGAAGCGAAGATCGGCGCATTTATGGCCGGGTGTTTCGGACTCGTCGCCGCGTTTGCGCTGCGTCGAACCGGAAACATCTGGTACCCCATTGGAATGCACGCTTCCTGGGATTGGGGAGAAACATATTTTTACGGTACTCCGGACAGCGGCATTCTGGCACAGGGACATTTTCTCAACTCATCGTTCCGCGGGCCGGATTGGTTGACGGGGGGAAGCGTCGGGCCAGAAGGCAGCTGGTTTGTGTTTCTGGTTATGATTCTCTGGGCGATCGCTATTCATTTCCTTTTTCCCGCGAAACCCGCCGTAGTCGGACCGACTGGAACTGACACTGGCAAAACCTTCGCGGCGCGTCCTGAATTCTAGAGAGGGGCGTTTCTCCGCGATCCTCGCTTGTGGCTTGCATCTTCTTCATGCCTACAGCATCAAACCTGTCCGCCCTTGGGTGGTTGCCTTAATTGACAACGAAAGGGCATGCCGGTAAACTTTCCGGCTTTGGGTGAGGCTGCGAGCCTCACAATGGGAACCTAACAATGGACAAGAAGCGACTCGACTACTACAAGAAAAAGCTGGTGACGCGACGCGAAGAACTTGTGCGCGGCATCGCCCGCACAGAGCAAGAAGGCCGCGAAGCGGATGAGGACCCAACAGTGGATCTAGCCGACAAGGCCGCGAACTCATACACCAAGGAGTTCCTCTTCGGGCAGACGCACAATGACCGTTCGCTGCTGCAATTAGTGGATGATGCGCTAGCCCGGATCAACAAGGACAACGGCTTTGGCGAGTGTGTCTCCTGCCATGAGGAACTTCAGCAAAAGCGTCTCGAAGCAGTGCCGTGGACTCGCTACTGCATTACCTGCCAGGAAAAAATGGAACAGGGGCTTCTGTAGCCCCGTTTCGTCCCCTCGTTAGCCATCGAGACGTCCACGCGAAAGCCAAAAGGGCCCCGGTCTAAACGGCGTGAATAGAGGTGTGCGAGGTCTCGACGGCCTCAAGAAGACGCGCGCTGATAATGCCGCTATCGATTTTTCTTTGCTCTCTGCCTGAATTGGAGTACTTTCGCTTTACCCCTTACAGCCAAAAGAGCGAATTGTGTCCCTTCGAGGCGCACTCGATGCCGTTGTGTCTGTGCTCCTGCCGGCACCCTGCCGGATTTGTGGCGCTACGCTCACCGATGCGAATCGAATTCCCATCTGCGCATCATGCTTTGCCTCGATAGAGCCGATTGTTGATCCCATGTGCTCATGTTGCGGACGCCCCTTTGAGCTGGCGCCGCAGGTCCAGTCGGCTCCAGGACTTTGCCGCCTGTGCCGGGCAAATTTCTATGCTTTTGAGCAGGCCCGTAGCTTCGCTTACTACAACGACGCCCTGGCCGGCGCGATCGTGCTTTTGAAATACGAGGAGGTCACCCGGTTGGGACACTGGTTTGCCGAGCGCCTCGCCGAAGTGATTCGCAACGCAGGAGAAGAATTTCAAGCTGACGCGGTGGTTCCAGTTCCCCTGCATCCCGACCGCCAGCGCGAGCGCGGTTACAACCAAGCCGAATTGATCGCAAAGCCCCTGGCCCGGCGCCTGGGACTCAAGCTCGGATCATATCTGCTGATGCGCACGAAGCCCCGCCCTGCGCAACTGGTCCTCTCGCGCAGCGAGCACTGGAAGTCTGTACGTGGCGCCTACGCGACCCGCCAAGGGGTGCGAGTTGACAAGCTGCGCATCTTGCTGGTAGATGATGTATTGACGACTGGCGCGACGTTAGATGCGTGCTCGCGGGTGCTGAAGAAGGCTGGAGCCGCAAGCGTCTTGGGACTGACGGTGGCGCGGGTCGTTCCGGGCTCGTCGCTCACGGCTTCTAAGCAGCGAACAAAGTTACAAAGCCCTTGAAACCAACAGGATGCAGTTGGCATCCCTAGTAAGAGGGAAACTCGTCGAGCGACGCAAAGGCGGCGCAGATGGAAAACCGGCTGAAGAACGTGCTACGCCCGCGGCCTAATCTTGGCCTGGCTAAGACGACTGCGGGAGCTGGTGCGCCCAATTCGCAGCTGCCCGCCACGAAGCGTCCTTCCTTGATGCAGGCTCCCGTGCTGGTGCTGAACGCGACGTTCGAGCCCATCAATGTCACCGCGGTTCGCCGCGCGCTGGTGCTCATGCTCAAGGGCGTGGCCCAGGCGGAAGAGACCAATCACGCCGAAGTACACTCCACCTCGAAAGCGATTCAGGTGCCTTCGGTGATCCGGCTTCTCACCTATCGCCACATCCCGCAGCAGAGCCGCGCGCTTTCGCGTAAGAATATTTTGCTGCGTGATCGGAATACGTGCCAGTTTTGCGGAAGCGCATTCCCCGCCGCTGAGCTGACGCTTGACCACGTGATGCCTCGTTCTCGTGGCGGGCGTTCGTCGTGGGAAAATCTCGTGGCCTGCTGCTATTCCTGCAACAACAACAAAGGCGATCGCACGCCCGAAGAAGCTGGCCTAAAGCTGCAGCGGCGCCCGCGCCCCTTTACGCTCCACACTTCGCGCCAACTGATGCGCCTGATCGGGCATCGCGACGAGAAGTGGCGCAAGTATCTCTTCTACTGATTTTCTTCACTGAGATTTTTTCTGTTGCAACCTTTTTAGGCGCCGCGCCGTCTAATCTTACAAATCACTTCTAGGACACACCCCGGGAAGTGGCACCGGATCTAATCCGGACCGCTTCCCTTCTTTTTTTGCCTTCACCAGTTCTATTGGCGGAAAACGATCTTGATTCCGCGCCGCCAGTTTTCGTTGACGCCGATCCTGCTGATTTGAATTTCGGGCGAGAGATATTTCAAAAGAATCTCCGTGGCGGAATGGAATCGCAGGCCGGGGGCAACTAGCCAGACGAGCGGGGGCTTCGGGTCGAGATCGATACCGCTAAAATATCCGAAGCGCTGAAAATCGCCTTCGCGCTGATGGCGGCGCACTCGCAGCCAGTAGTCCACGGCCTGGATCGGCATTTGAATATCTTCCGAAGCTTTCAATTCGATTATCACCAGGCGCCCGCGCCGCGTGACGCCGAGCAGGTCAAGCACGCCACGATCTCCGCCGCTTAGGGCGGGAACCTGCGAATAGAAAAACCTGGGATCCAGTTGCGCATCCAGGCGTGATGGATCTTCGAGTACGAGGGTCTCTAGCCAGCGTTCGGGGGCCGCGCGATAAAAATAGTTCTTCGTGTCCGTAGCGAGAGAGTTGCGATGCAAGTCCAGTTGTCGAATGTTCGATTCGAGCGCCGGGATCTTCGTAGTCATCAATTTCTCGGTGGATTCGCCGATGCCAAACAGGAGGCCTTCGCGCGTCCAGCGTGCGAATTCCAGGCCGCGAAAGCTGAATACGAGTTCACTCATTTTCCCCGGGACGCGCGTCTCGATAGCATCCGCGGTGCCGGGAATCATCGCGCGGATTCTTGCCAACCAATCACGGGCAGCCGCCAGAGTTGACTCCACGTCTCGCCGCGAAATAAGCGAGCTGTCCAGGTTCCCCGCATCTGCCGGATCGATTTTTTTCATCTGCGAATCCGGCTCACTGAATTCGTAGATCTCGGTGCGGGCAATCGGTGAAAGCGCGAGGACGCGCTCGCGGAGGATTCGGCTGGAGCCTTCCGGTACGAATAGCCTTAATCCCTCGACGGCGCGCCTATCCGAATGGCCTCGGGTCCAATCCAGCCAGAGAAGACCGAAAGCCAGCATCCCATCGATGGCCGTGGCATTTTCGGAGGGCGATGCAGCCAGGAACGCCCAGTCGCTCACGCCTTCATGCATGCGTCCGCGCACATACATGCCCGAGAATGAGTGCTCGAGGTCCGGAGCCGCCGATAACGATTCGGAGTGCGCGTCGGGAAATGCCTCGACGAGGATGCGATCAAAGCGCGCCCGAAATTGCTCTCTCGTGATCCGGCCCGCTGGACGCGGTGAATCCGTCCTCAGGAATTCGAGTCGGCCGGGTTTTGACTTACCCAGACGGTGCACTTCGAGAACGATACGGTCTGCCCCTTGTTCCTTGAGGCGGATTACTCGCCGCGTCAGATTTTTCTCGTCGGACCATAAGTGAACGAGCGGCTCTTTTCCGGCGCGCCGCATTTCATATTGAAGGTCGGCAAGTCCGGCGAGCCATTGACCGTCTTCACGAACCTCCACAGCGCCTGAACGCACAAATTCACCCAATGCGCGATCGAGTTCTGCCCAATCGTCCATCGAACCACCGAGGAGTCAGATTTAGCTGTTAAGGGGTGAGCGTCAGTCGCCCACGATGAGGCCTGTCACTCGGATAGAAGGATACTGCTGATTCCATTCTACGGGAACATGTTCCAGTGTTATTTGAAAGTCGCGCCGCTGCCCACCCAGTAGGGCAGGATCTTTCGGCCCGATAAGCGACTCATTCTCCCGCAGGATCACCTGATTGAATGGGTCGTGGAATTCCAGTGTCACGTCGGCCGCGCGGATGGTACGCGCGCCATCATTCCAAAGCGTTCCCGCGATGTACGTGAATTCCTGATTCAGAAAATTGTTGGCTTTCGCCATCTGGATATCTTTGAAGTGGATATGCTCGGCATAGGCTTGCTCGGCGGGATTAAAAGGCAGCTTCGCAGCGGCGCCCGCGCCATTGGGATGCGAACCACGCGACAGCAAAATTACTCCGCCCAGAAGCAACAGCACCACTACTGCGCCCGCCGCGAACGCGATGGGAAACTGGTTGCGCGGTTCTCGCTGGGGAATTTCTTCGGGAGACATCGAAAGAGCCTGCCTTAGCGGCCGAATTGCAATCGAAGAATCAGCGGCTCGGGGAGGCCCGCCGCCGCCATGCGCTTCTGCACTGCTTCTATATCGTAGGGAACGCGCCAGAATTCCACAACCTTGTTGTCGACGTCTGCGATCGCGAATGCAGCGCGCGTGTCCCCGTCTCGCGGCTGGCCGATGGAGCCCGGATTCAGCAGGTAGGTGGTGCCCGGTTCGATCCTGAGAGGCGAAAATTTATTTTCACCCTCCGGCTTGAAATGCAGTACGCCAACCTTGTCGTCCTCACCCCCGAGCGTGAACCCGCCTTGCAGATGCGTATGACCAAAAAAAGTGATCGGGGTGGCAGCCTCAATTAAGCTATCAAGCGCCTGCGCCGGAGCGAACACGTATTCGTCCTCGTCACGCGACGCGCCGTGAACAATGGTAAAGCCGTCAATCGTTGCCGGCCCAGTAGGCAGTTTTTCGAGGTATTCGCGAAGTTCAGGACGGAGCTTATCGCGCGTCCACAGCGCTGCATTGCGCGCGACAGGATTGAAATCCTCAGCATTGGCCAGGCCGCTTCCCGCTTTATCGTGATTGCCACGAATCGTGACCGCATCAATTTCGCGGATACGGTCGATTACTTCATTCGGGTCGGGTCCATAGCCGACGACGTCGCCTAGGCATACCGCTTTGTCCCACTTGCCCTTGGCGGCAGCGAGCGCGGTGTCGAGCGCCGTCAGGTTGGCGTGAATGTCGCTTAGGATCAGATAGCGCATTTAAGACTGCCTTTATTTGGCAGGCTGCGGATTATAGTCGAACCCGCGCCACGATGCACGAATCTCGCCCAGAAATTCGGCGCGGCCAGTGTCTTCAGCGGATTAGCATACAATCGCCGTAACTGTAAAAGCGATAGCCGTCCGCGACTGCATGCCGATAGGCTGCGAGCGTGTTTTCGAGCCCCGCGAATGCGGCGACGAGCGCCAGCAAACTCGATCGCGGAAGATGGAAATTCGTGAGCAGTTGATCGACAACGCGAAAGGGCTTGCCGGGGAGTAAGAAGATGCTTGCTTCAAATCGACCTGGGCGCAGGAGCGTATTGCTGCCGGCCGCTTTTTCGGCTGCGTCCTCCAATGCCCGCACAACGGTGGTCCCGACGGCAAGGACAGGGCGTTGTTCTCGTTTCGCGCGAGCGATCGATTCAACCGTAGCCTCCGGGATCTCGTAAGACTCCACGTGAATTTTGTGTTCTTCGAGTGACTCGGTGCGAATCGGCTCAAACGTCCCAAGGCCAACATCCAAGGTCACCTTCGCGATTTCGATGCCGCGCTGGCGCAGCGATTCCAATATCGCGGCCGTGAAATGCAGTCCCGCGGTCGGAGCCGCTACCGCGCTCCCCTGCCGCGCGTAAACGGTCTGGTAACGCTCGCGATCGAGCGGTTCGTCCGCACGCTTGATATACGGCGGAAGCGGAATGTGACCGAGCCGGTTGAGCGCCTCGTGGAAACCGTTCTTCGATTCGAACCGCACCACTCGCAGGCCATAGTCGGCGCGGGCTTCCACGTGGGCCTGTAGTTCGCCTTCGCCGAACACGATCCGCTCGCCCACGGGAATTTTGCGTCCGGGCCGGACGAGCGCTTCCCAGGTGTCTTGTGCGAGCTGGCGAACTAACAGCACCTCAATAGGCGACGTGAGAAATTCATCTCGCACGAGGCTTTTCGCTCCGGGCGGCTCAGCGCGCAGACCGGCACGATGCCCGAACAAACGCGCCGGCAACACGCGAGCGTCGTTCAATACGAGAAGCTCGTCGCCCCGAAGCAGCGTAGGCAATTCGCGAAACTGGCGGTCCTCCCACGCGCCGGTCGCCCGGCTCAACAGCAGCATTCGCGATGCATCGCGTTCCGCGAGTGGCCGCTGGGCTATACTTCCGGCCGGAAGCTCATAATCGAAATCGCTTAAATTCATCATCGTGTCTTTGGCATGTGTATTTCTGCTGTATCTTTGCCAACATTGTAGCGGATTGAAGGGCAATTCTATTTGTTGAGAGGCTGCTGGCTGAGACGAGACTCTGCCCAACCGCGCCGTGAGAAGAAAGGAATATATTTGTGGCAGAAGGTTCCGTCGTTATCGGGCCGCGCGGCATAGATCGGCTGCGCTCGGGCCACCTTTGGGTCTATCGAAGTGACGTCCGCAGCGCGAGCGCGGAAGCCGGAGCCATTGTGCGTCTTACGGACGAAAGAGGACGCTTCCAGGGTCGCGCCTTCTACAGCGACAAATCCCAAATCGCTATCCGGCTGCTTACACGCGAAGATGTGCCGATCGATCGCGCGTTCTTCACGGAACGTATTCGCAGCGCTGGCGCCTACCGCAAAATCGTTGTCGAGAACACGGATGCCTTTCGGCTCGTTTACGGCGAAGCGGACCATCTGCCTTCACTTGTTGTCGACCGCTACGGTGACTATCTCGTCGCACAGACGCTGAGCCAATCAACCGATCGCCTGAAAGATCTCTTCGTACAGATTCTGGTCGAACTCTTTTCGCCCAAGGGCATCCTCGAAAGGAACGATCCAAAGGTGCGCTTGCTCGAAGGCCTCAACCAAGGCGTAAGTGTGCTGCAAGGCGAAGTTCCTGAAGAAATTATCGCCAAGGAGAGCGGAATCAGTTTTGTTTACGATTTGCGCAGGGGGCAGAAGACCGGCTCCTTCCTCGACCAGCGCGAGAACCACTTGGCCGCTCGCCGCTATGCGTCTGGCGAAGTGCTCGATTGCTTCAGTTACAACGGCGGCTTCGCGCTCACGGTGGCCGGCCACTGCGAGCATGTGGAGGCCACTGACATGGCCCCCGCGGCAATTGCAGCCGCGCGCCGCAATCAAGAGCTCAATGCCATCTCCAACGTCACTTTTCGCGAAGGAAATTCCTTCGATATTCTGAAGGAGTACGACGAGGTGGGCCGCAAGTTCCAGATGGTCATCCTCGACCCGCCTGCCTTCGCCAAGAATCGCGATAGCGTCCCAGCCGCCCAGCGGGGCTATAAGGAGATTAACCTTCGTGCCTTGAAGCTGCTGAAACCTGGCGGCTTCCTCGTCACATGCTCCTGCTCCTACCACATCCCAGAGGCGTTGTTTCTGCAGATCCTCGCAGAAGCAGCTATCGACGCCCGTCGAAGCGTGGTTGTCGTAGATCGGCGCACGCAGGCGCAAGATCACCCTATTCTTCTAACTATTCCAGAAACGCACTATCTTAAGTGCCTGATAGTAAGGGCATTATAATTAGATACATAGCTTGCATATCCAGCTTCCATAAGCGTAGAGCATACTTGACAACAAGGCGCGCATATTTTATTATTCCTGTGCGCTTATGATTGGGCGCTCGGGACCCACCCGGCAGAAGCTTGCGGTCGCAAGAAGAGAGTCGGGTAGGGGATTACGGGCACCTTTTTGTTACCCGGCGAAAGTGAGAAGATTGCGAAATGCCAAGATTTGACAAACTGACTTTAAAAGCCCAGGAGGCGATGCAAGCCGCGCAGGAAATGGCTGCGCGCTATGGACAGCAGCAGGTTCAGCCGCTGCACGTCCTGTGGGCGCTCCTTGCGCAAGGTGACGGCGTGGTGCCTCCTCTCCTTGAAAAGCTGGGTGTGTCACCAACGCAACTCGCCAGTGAAGTTGAGAAGCAAGTGGAGCGACTGCCGAAGGTTTCCGGGGGCTCGGAACAATACCTGAGCCCGGAAGCGAATAAGGTGTTGGAGCGCGCGTTCGAAGAAGCGCAGCGCCTGAAAGACGAATACGTCTCAACCGAGCACATCTTGCTGGGCATCGCCGCCGAGAAGCGCGACGCAGCCGGTGAAATTCTCGCGAAGCACGGCGTGACGCATGAAACCATCCTCCAAGCTATGGCCGCGATTCGAGGCAGCCACCGCGTCACGTCGCAAAACCCGGAATCCACTTATCGTGCGCTGGAGCAGTACGGACGCGACCTGACCGACCTCGCGCGACGGGGCAAGCTGGACCCTGTGATTGGCCGCGACGAGGAAATTCGCCGCGTGATGCAGATTCTCGCGCGCCGCACGAAGAACAACCCGGTGCTCATCGGCGAGCCAGGCGTCGGCAAGACCGCCATCGTGGAAGGCCTTGCTCAGCGAATCGTTGCGGGCGACGTGCCGGAAGTTCTGCGGCCGAAGCGCATCGTAACGCTCGATCTTTCAGCGTTGGTTGCCGGTGCAAAATATCGCGGCGAATTCGAAGATCGCCTGAAAGCCGTTTTGAAGGAAGTGACGGAATCCGAGGGCCAGGTGATTCTCTTTATCGACGAGCTGCACACGCTCGTCGGCGCCGGAGCTGCGGAAGGCTCAATGGATGCCTCGAACATGCTGAAGCCGGCGCTTGCGCGTGGTGAGCTTCGGGCGATCGGTGCGACAACTCTCAACGAATACCGCAAATACATTGAAAAAGATCCGGCGCTCGAACGCCGCTTCCAGCCCGTATTTGTCGGCGAACCATCGGTGGAAGACACGATCGCGATTTTGCGCGGCCTAAAAGAACGCTACGAAGTGCACCACGGCGTGCGCATTAAGGACTCCGCAATCGTTGCGGCGGCGATGCTCTCGCAACGCTATATCACCGACCGGTTCCTGCCTGACAAAGCGATCGACCTTATCGATGAGGCGGCTGCCGGCCTGCGCATGGAAATCGACTCCCTGCCGTCCGAGATCGACGAAATCGAACGCCGCATCATGCAGCTCGAAATCGAGCGTCAGGCGCTGAAGAAAGAGTCTGATGCGCATTCGCGCGAGCGGCTGGGACAAATTGAAAAAGAACTGAGCGGTCTTCGCGAGCAGTCCAATACGCTCAAAGCGCACTGGCAAACAGAAAAAGACGCCATCGGAAAGATTCGCAAAATCAAAGAGCAGATCGACCAGCTGAAGACCGAAGAACAGCGCTATGAGCGCGCCGGTGACCTCGCCCGCGTGGCGGAAATTCGCTACGGCAAATTGTCCGCCGCCGAAAAGGAATTGAAGACCGCGCAGGACCGCCTCGGCGAATTGCAGAAAGATCATCCGATGTTGAAGGAAGAAGTCGGCGAGGAAGAGATCGCGAAAATCGTCAGCAAATGGACTGGTATTCCCGTGGGACGGCTGCTCGAAGGCGAAGTGGAAAAGCTGATTCACATGGAAGAACGACTGCGGCAACGCGTAGTAGGCCAAGAGGCGGCTTTAGCCATCGTCGCAAATGCAATCCGCCGCAACCGCTCCGGCCTGAGCGACCCGAATCGCCCGATTGGCTCCTTTCTGTTTCTAGGCCCGACTGGTGTGGGCAAGACCGAGCTCGCGCGTGCTCTCGCAGAATTTCTGTTTGATGATGAGCGCGCCATCATCCGCCTCGATATGTCCGAGTACATGGAAAAGCACTCGGTGGCTCGCATGATTGGAGCGCCCCCGGGTTACGTGGGCTACGAAGAGGGCGGCCAGCTTACCGAGCAGGTTCGCCGGCGCCCGTATTCCGTCGTGCTACTCGACGAAATTGAAAAAGCGCACCCGGACGTGTTCAACGTCCTGCTGCAGATTCTCGATGAAGGACGGCTCACGGATGGAAAAGGCCGCACCGTGGACTTTCGCAACACGGTGATCATTATGACGTCGAACATCGGCTCGACTGCGATTTTCGAGCTCGCCACGAAGGATCCGAAGAAAGCGCGCGAGCAGGCCATGACTGCGCTTCGCGAACTCTTCCGCCCGGAATTTTTGAATCGCATCGACGACATCGTGATGTTCCAGCCGCTCGGCAAGGACCAGATCGAGCACATCATCGAGCTGCAGATGCGCAACGTGGTGAAACTGCTGACTGAAAGAAAAATCACGCTGAAACTGAAGCCGGCGGCGAAGACACTGCTGTTCCGGGAGGGATTCGATCCGGCGTATGGCGCACGCCCGATGAAACGCGCCATTCAGCGCCTGATTCAAGATCCGATGGCACTCAAGCTTCTCGACGGCGAAGTGAAGCCCGGCGATACGGTGATTGTTGACGCCGATCCGCGAAGCGATGAGATGAAGTTCGCCACGGAAACGGCAAAAGCGGGCGTCGCTTAAAAAATCGCGCCCGGGGGTATCGCAAAATGAAAGCTTTTAAAACCGCATTTTTGCTGACGGCTCTTACGTTGCTACTGCTCTTTCTCGGATTGGCGTTTGGCGGCGAGCGCGGTATGACGATGGCGCTTGTTTTCGCGGTCCTGATGAACGGAACCGCCTATTTTTTCTCGGACAAAATTGCGCTGATGTCCAGCGGAGCCCAACCAATCAGCAAGGAACAGGCGCCGCGGCTTTATGAGGTGATGGAGCGTCTCGCCGCGAAATCGAATCTGCCCATGCCGAAGATGTACCTGATTCCTCAGGCCGCTCCCAATGCATTCGCCACCGGCCGCAATCCGAGTCATGCCTCGGTCGCTGTGACGCAAGGCCTGCTGGAATTGATGGACGACGAGGAACTGGAAGGAGTAATCGCGCACGAGCTATCGCACGTCCGCAACTACGACATCCTGACATCCTCGGTAGCGGCCACCATCGCAGGCGCGATCACATGGGTCGCCAGAATGGGCTTTTGGTTCGGCGGCGGTGGTGACAGCCGGGAGCGAGGCAGCGGTCTCACAGGAATACTGATGTTGATTCTCGCCCCGTTTGCTGCGCTCTTGCTGCAGATGGGAATCTCGCGGCAACGCGAATATCAGGCGGACGCCTCCGGTGCAAGAATGGTGGGCCACCCTTACGGCTTAATCCGCGCGCTCGAAAAACTTGGCGCTTACAACAAACGCATCCCCATGGATGTTCCGCCTACAACATCGGCTCTGATGATTGTGCAACCCCTGTCAGCAGGGCAGATTTTCTCGAGTCTCTTCAGTACGCATCCTCCGCTCGCTGACCGAATCGCCCAACTCCGCGCCATGACCGTTACCCGCTGATTTCACCTTCGCGGTGGGCTCCGTAACGGGAAGTATTTGGCGGCATTCTGTCTTCAGATAACGGCCTAGAGAGTGTGTAAGTAGTACCGCGAAGAAATCCATGAAATAGGGTAAAAATTGCAGGTCGGTAGATAGAGTATTCACCGATATCCCTCCACTCGTCAGCGTGTAAGTCTCTATGACTCATGTACATATAGACAGCATGCCAGTTTGGCACGATTGGCTTTGCTTTTGCTCTTTCCCATCTTTGCAAGGGCGTCCACGGAGGAATAGCAATATGAGTATTGATGATGGCAAGCAGGAATACATAGCGGCTGAGGCCGCGGCACCGCGTTGGGTTGGAATCGTGGTCATCGCGCTAGCGATCGTCTCGCTGGCAGCTCTGGGAACCGGGTGGAGCGCGTCGAACCACTCTAAGGAATTGGCGCAGAACCTCGCCACTGCTCAGCAACAGGAGAAGCAGCAGGAAGAGGTGCTGAGCCAGCGTCTCGCGAAGGCCGAGGACACGAATGCGCAGCTCCAGGGTGAGTTGAGCATCGTCACTGACAAGATGAAATTGACTCAGGGCGAGCTTACGAGAGCGCGCGCGCAGGCGAACAAGATCAAGGAAGAAGATGCCAAGCAGCTTGCGGATCTCCAAAACAATGTGAATGGAGAGCTCGCGACCAAAGCCGGCGTCGATGACGTGAATAAGCTGGGCACGGACGTCAACGGCGTCAAGTCTGACCTCGAATCAACGAAGAACGGTCTGAACATGACGCGCGGTGAATTCGGCACGCTGATCGCGAAGAACCACGACGAGGTGGAAGAGCTGAGGCGTCTTGGCGAGCGCGACTACTACGAGTTCACGATCGATAAGAAGGATCAGCGGCAGAAGGTCGGCGATCTGATGATCGAACTCCGCAGCGTGAATCCCAAGAAGAACGTCTACACCATCGCGATGTACATCGACGATGCGCGTTATGAGAAAAAGAACCGCTCTGTGAACGAGCCAATCTACTTTTTCTCGCGCGGCACGCGTGCACCGATGGAGTTGACGGTTAATCAGGTAGGCAAGGATAAGATTGCCGGTTATCTGAGCGTGCCGAAGTCAGCTTCCAACACACACGCGCAGGCGTCTGGTAACTAGTCCGGAACAAAATCAGCTGCGGCTGGCGGGCGCGGCACCAAAAGGGGCGTCCCCGTGGACGCCCTTTTTTTTGACCCAACAATTAGCTGGCGCGCTTCAGGGCTCGTGTCTTGCGGCTGAGGAACTTTTTCGCAAGGGCAGGAAGCTTATCGTGCGGGAGTTTTCCCTGCTCGTAGAGATGCATCTTAGCCTTGGCGGTCTTCCGGCGACGCCGCTGCCGTTTCTGCGCTACATAACGCTTGTCATAAGCCATGCAAATCCCTCCAAACCTGCTGCCGTTCCATTTTAATTGAATTTTTCGGGCACCATGATTGTAGCGGAGAAGGAAAAGGATGCAAGGCTCGCTTGTGTTTTTCGCTCTGAGTTCGGGTAGCATGAACGAGCCATGGCCGCGACCGCCATTTACGCCAGCCGCATCCTGACTCCCCACGAAGAAATTCTCGACAGCGTGATTGTCGTGGAAGACGGCAAAATCACGCAGATGGGCCATCGCGACGAAGTTCGCATTCCTGAGGACTCGGAGCACTTCGCGGCGGGCGATAAAATCGTCATTCCGGGTTTTGTGGACGTGCACATTCATGGCGCCGGCGGCCACGACGTAATGGAAGGTACGGCCGAGGCGATCGCGAAGGTCGCGTCCACGGTCGCGCGACGCGGGACTACTTCCCTGGTGGCAACGACGGTGAGCGCACCGCCTGAGGAAACCTGCAAGAGCCTGCATGGGATCGCACGGTACATTCGCAGCGCGCGGAATACTGATTCGCGATTTGCCGCCGAAGTGCTGGGAATCCATCTGGAAGGGCCTTTCCTCAACCCGACGCGGCGTGGAGTACATCCGCTCGATGCAATCACGCCACCCTCGAAGGAACTCTTCGAAGAATTCATCGCCGCTGCGGACGGGTTCATCCGCATCGTCACGCTTGCGCCGGAACTTCCCGGCGCGCTCGAACTGGTGGAGCGCGCTGTGGGCAATGGCATCGTTGCTTCCATGGGGCACACCGACGCAACCTACGAACAAGCAGCCGCCGCGATTGAACGCGGCGTAACCCACGCCGCTCATATGTTCAACGCCATGCGGCCGTTTTCGCACCGGGATACGGGCGTTATCGGTGCGGTGCTGACGAACTCTTCCGTGACTGCCGAACTGATCGCTGATGGGCATCATGTTGATTCGCCTGCTGTCGAGATCCTGTTGCGGGCCAAGGGACTCGAGGGCGTACTCCTGGTTAGCGACGGGACAGCAGCCACGGGTATGCGCAATGGGAATTACAGGCTAGGAAATTTCGAAGTAAGCGTGACAGATGGCGTCGTTCGCAATTCTGAGGGCAAACTCGCTGGCAGCACTCTCAGTCTCGATCGAGCCCTGCAACATATTGTCGCGCTGGGCGTGCCGCTGCTGGAGGCGGTGCGCATGGTCACGTTGCTGCCAGCTCGACGGCTGGGCCTCGGCGGCAAGAAAGGCGTAATCGCAGTGGGAGCCGATGCCGACATCGTGATCCTGAATTCTGACTTGCGACTTGCGGGCGTGATGACGCGCGGTGCGGGGCTTTCGTAGGCGTTTAATTCCGCAGCATCTCCCGTGCAGCGGGCGGGGACTATTTGTGAATTTACTTGTTCAGTGGGATTTTCAATTCTTCAGCGAGTGAGTAAGGATTAAACGGGCTGCATGCTACATAATGTCCGTCGATTTCCAGCGTAGGGACTTTGCGAAGCCCGTTGTTTGCGCGGAGCACCAATTCTTCGGCCTCCGGCTTGTCGTCAATATTGACTTCCTTGAAAGCGAGTCCGCGTTCGCGCAAAAACTGCTTTACGCGCCGGCAATCGCAGCACCAGGAAGTGGAATAAACCGTGATTTCAGCCATGAGCCTTTATCTTTCTACCTTACTTATTGGATGCCGCAAAAGATGTGACGACTCCATGTGCGCTAGCAGTTATCTCCACTAGTTTCTATCGTTTAGATGCGGCATCGACACGAACCAATGCTCGCTGCAAAGCCGCCGACGCGCTCTCCCAATCCGTCTCCGGTGCTCCTGCGGCTTTCGCGAGCTCAGCCTGGGCGCGATCGGCTGCCGTTCGCGCGCGCTGCACGTCAATTTCCTCGGCGCGCTCGGAGGCTTCCGCCAGGACGATCACCCGGTCAGGCAGCACTTCTGCGTAGCCGTTCAGCACTGTGAGCTTTCGAACCTCCGAGCCTTTGTGGTACGTGAGAATTCCGAGGCCGAGTTCGGTGAGCAGCGGTGCGTGACCCGGTAAAATACCCAAGTAGCCGTCTTTGCCCGGCATCTCGACGGACTCCACCTTCTCGTCGAGCACATGGCGCTGCGGCGTGACCACTTCGAGTTCGATTTTTTCAGGTAGCATTCTTGTCTCGGGCCGTGAATCGCGCTAGCGGAGTTGTGGCTAAGCTGTGGCCGCCATCTTCTCCGCTTTCTCGCGTACTTCCTCGATGCCACCTACCATGTAGAATGCCTGCTCGGGAAGATCGTCGTGTTTTCCTTCGACGATTTCCTTGAAGCCGCGCACGGTGTCTTCGATCTTTACGTACTTCCCGGCCAAGCCGGTAAACTGCTCGGCCACGAACATCGGTTGAGACAGGAACTTCTCGATTTTTCGGGCACGCGCTACTGTCTGCTTGTCGTCGTCCGATAGCTCTTCGATTCCGAGAATCGCGATGATGTCCTGCAGTTCCTTGTACCGTTGAAGGACCGACTTCACCGCCCGCGCCACCGCGTAGTGCTCCTGCCCCACGGTGCGTGGATCCAAAATGCGCGAGAAGCTCGCCAGGGGATCGACTGCGGGATAGATTCCGCGCTCGACGATTTGCCTGCTCAAGTTCGTTGTCGCGTCGAGGTGAGCGAAGGTCGCAGCCGGCGCCGGGTCGGTGTAATCGTCCGCTGGAACGTAAATCGCCTGCACCGACGTAATCGACCCGTGCTTCGTCGAAGTAATCCGTTCCTGAAGTTCGCCGATTTCCGTGTTGAGGTTCGGTTGGTAACCGACCGCGGAGGGCATGCGTCCCAGCAGCGCCGACACTTCCGATCCTGCCTGCACGAAGCGGAAAATATTGTCGATGAAAAGCAGCACGTCGAGGTGCTCTTCGTCGCGGAAATATTCGGCCACCGTCAGGCCGGTCAAGCCCACGCGCAAACGCGCGCCAGGCGGTTCCGTCATCTGCCCGTAAATCAGCGCGCAACGCGATTTTTCCGAATTGCCCGGAACCACGACGCCTGATTCCTGCATTTCGAGCCACAGGTCGTTCCCTTCGCGCGTGCGTTCGCCCACACCTGCAAAAACAGAAACGCCGCCGTGCTTCATGGCCACGTTGTGAATCAATTCCTGAATCAGCACCGTCTTGCCGACGCCCGCGCCGCCGAAGAGCCCGATCTTTCCGCCCTTGAGATACGGCTCGATCAAATCGACAACTTTGATTCCCGTCTCGAACATTTCGAGGGTAGTGGACTGATCTTCGAGACTCGGCGCTGGCCGATGAATCGGATAGCGTTTCTCGGATTTCACCGGCCCGAGATTGTCCACCGGCTCGCCCAACACATTCAGCACGCGCCCGAGCGTCGCGCGCCCCACGGGCACCGTAATCGGTTCACCGAGGTCTTCCGCCTTCATCCCGCGCACCATGCCCTCAGTCGGCTTCATTGCAACGCAGCGCACCCGCCCTTCGCCGAGGTGCTGTTCAACTTCAGCCACAATGTCCAGCGGCTCCGGCACGTTAAATCCCTCGCTCGTGATCCGCACCGCGCTGTGGATCGCCGGCAGATGGTGCTCCTGGAACAGCACGTCCACCACAGGCCCGATCACTTCGACGACGTGCCCGATGTTTGTCTGATCCTGTGCCATATCTTTGTTCCCCTTATTGGTTACCGCGCGCTAGCGCTACGACATTGCGGACGACGCGCCGCTCACAATCTCAATAATTTCCTTCGTGATAGCCGCCTGCCGAATCTTGTTCATCTGCAAGGTCAGCTTGTCGATCAATTCCGAGGCATTCCTCGTGGCCGAATCCATCGCCGTCATGCGAGCGGCGTGCTCAGCGGCAGCCGACTCAAGCAGGATTCGAAAAACTTCCGATTCCAGATACCGCGGTACGAGCCCGCCAAAAAGCTCCGCTACCGGTTGCTCATAGATGTAGTCCACCAGGTTCACGGTCCCATCGGGGGACGGCCTCATCGGCAATGATCCGCTTGCCGGGTCGTGGACGACGTCCGAACGCTCGCCCTTCTCCGTCGTGCCTTCCCTCAGCACCGCGGGATCAATCGGCAGGAGCTTCTCGACGCACAACCTCTGCACCATCACATTCTTGAATTCGTTGTAAATCGCGTAGACCGCATCTACTTCATCGGCCATATACATCTCGGCCATCTTAGCCGCAATTTCTTTCGCCTTCGAAAATTCCACCGCGTTCGAGACATTCAAATACTCAGCCGCAAATTTCCAGCCACGCTTCCGCAGGGTGTCGCGGCCTTTTTTGCCCACCACAGCAACTTGTAATTTATTCGAAGAATGCTCGCGCAAAAATTCCATGGCTCGACGCAATACATTCGTATTGAAAGCCCCCGCGAGGCTGCGATCCCCAGTCAGCACCACAACCAAAATTCTCTCTTCGGGCCGCCGCTCGAGCAAAGGGTGCGCCGGCGTTTCCATCCGCGCCGCCGCCGAGCGCAGCACGCGCTTGATCTCCCGCGCGTATGGCCGCGCCGCAAACACGCCTTCCTGCGCCCGCCGCAGTTTCGCCGCCGCCACGAATTTCATCGCGCGCGTAATCTGCTGCGTGCTCTTCACCGAGCGAATGCGCCGCCGATAATCGAGAAGTGTGGGCATCGAGTGTTGCGGTTAGTGCGCAGCAACCTTTTCCGGAGCCTTGGGGGCGGGCGGAGCTTCCGCCACTTCCGCGGCAGTCTTTCCGGCTGCGGCCTTATCAGCCTTCGCCGCTTCCATACTCGCTTTGAAAGTTTCCTTGAACGCGTCGAGCCCTTTCTTCATTTCGCCGCGCAAGCCGTCATCAATGGCTTTTTTCTCACGCAGTGTTTTCATCGCGTTGGGATAATTCGTTTCGATAAAGGGATACAGCTCCTTCTCAAAACGCCCCACTTCCGCGACTTCAATATCGTCCAAATAGCGATTTGAAGCGGCAAAAATAATCAGCACCTGCTGCTCCACCGTCAGCGGCTGATATTGATCCTGCTTCAGCACTTCCACAAGCCGTTGGCCGCGCGCGAGCTGTGCCTGCGTCGCTTTATCCAGCTGTTCGGTTCCAAACTGCGCAAACGCCGCCAAATCGCGATACTGCGCCATGTCCAACCGCAAGGTTCCAGCCACCTGACGCATCGCCTTAATCTGCGCGTTGCCTCCCACGCGGCTCACCGAAATACCTGCGTTGATCGCTGGCCGGATTCCGGCGTTGAACAAATCCGCTTCGAGATAAATCTGCCCGTCGGTAATCGAAATCACGTTCGTCGGAATGTAAGCTGACACGTCACCCGCTTGCGTCTCAATCACAGGGAGCGCTGTAAGCGAACCGGCGCCCAGCTTATCGTTCAACTTCGCCGCGCGTTCGAGCAACCGCGAGTGCAAAAAGAAAACGTCCCCCGGAAACGCCTCGCGCCCCGGCGGCCGCCGCAAAAGCAGCGAAATCTCGCGATACGATTGCGCGTGCTTCGAAAGGTCGTCGTAGAAACACACGGCATGCCGCTTCGAATCGCGGAAGTATTCGCCCATCGCGCACGCAGCGAATGGCGCGATGTACTGCATCGTTGCTGGTTCGGTTGCAGACGCCGCCACCACGATTGTGTAATCCATCGCTCCATTGTCGGTGAGCGTCTTCACCACCTGCGCGATGGTCGACCTTTTCTGCCCAATCGCGCAGTAGATACAAATCATGTCGCCGCCGCGCTGATTGATAATCGTGTCGAGAATAATTGCGGTCTTGCCGGTTTGCCGGTCGCCGATGATCAACTCGCGCTGTCCGCGCCCGATCGGAATCATCGAGTCGATTGATTTAATTCCCGTCTGAATCGGCTCGCGCACGGGCTGCCTGTCAACCACGCCGGGCGCCAAACGTTCGAGCGGCAGCCGCTCGTTCGTCTGAATCGGGCCTTTGTCATCGAGTGGATTGCCGAGCGGGTCAACCACGCGCCCGATCAGCGCGTCTCCCACCGGCACGGACATAATCTTGTTGGTCCGCTTGACGATATCGCCTTCCTTGATTTCCGTGTAGTCGCCGAGCAGCACCACGCCTACCTGATCCTCTTCGAGGTTCAGCGCAATCCCGGTCACGCCATGAGGAAAGGCGAGCATCTCGCCCGCCATACATTTCTCGAGCCCATGAACGCGCGCGATGCCGTCGCCGACCGAAATCACCGAGCCGATCTCGTCCACCTCGACGGTCTGCTGGTAGTTCTCAATCTGCTCTTTCAGTATTTTTGTGATCTCGTCCGCTTTGATGTTCGCCATTACGGCTCCTATTCCGTTTCAAGCTGTTCGCGCAACCGTTTCAGCTGATCTCGCACCGAACCGTCGTAAATCGTCGAGCCCAATCGCACTACCGCGCCGCCCAGCAGGGCGCCGTCGATTTGAAACCGCGCTTCCACCTTTTTCCCGGTGCGTTGCTCCAGGACAGTACGCAATTGCCGTTTCTCATCATCGTTTAGTTCGTGCGCGGAAGTCACTTCCGCGTCTACGATTCCGAGCCGCTCGTTCAGCTCCGAAAGAAACGCCTCCTCCATTTCGGGAAGGATTTCCGTGCGACGGTGGTCCACCACAAGATAAATGAAGTTCCGCACAGCGACGTCGAGGCCCATCTTCCCGGCGACCTCAGCGATCACTTTGCGCTTCACTTCGGCATTGAGCGCGGGACTTTGCAACGCGTTTCGCAAATCCGCTACCGAAGAGAAAGCCTCGACGAACGCCGCAAGATTCCGTTTGATGGTCTCGCTATTTTTGCGCTCGACCGCAACATCCGCCAGAGCGGCTGCGTACCGTTCTGCTACAACGCTCAATTGACGGTCCTCTCCAGCTCAGCCACGAACGTCTCAAATAATTTTTGTTCGGCTTTTGCGGTCAGCTGCTGTCGCAACAGACCCTCAGCCTTTTCCACTGCCATTCGCGCCGCCAGGGCTTTCACTTCGAGTCGTGCCGCCCGCTCTGCCGCGGCGATTTCCGCCAGCGCCGATTTTTCGATCTTTTGCGCTTCTTCCTTGGCTTGGTCTCGCAGGCGCTGGCCCTCCGCCGCGGTATCGCGTTTGGCCTCCGCTTTCATCGCTTCGATTTCTTGTGGCAGGTTGGCAAGCTTGCCTTCTATTTCCTTCTTCTGTTTCTCAGCCTCTTCGCGCGCCCGCGCGCCTTCTTCAATTTTCTTCGCGGTTTCTTCGGCGGTTGCGCGGAAGACCGGGCCGCCAAACTTCACGGCGCAGTACCCGATGGCGCCAAACACGATCGCGAAATTCAGCCATCGGAACGCCCACCCGGTCGGAGTATCGGCCGGCGAATTCTCTCCTTCTTGCGCCAGCACAGGGACTACAGCGACGAGTAGAAACGTCACAAGGAAGCTTATTCGCTGGAAGAGTCTCATTACCTTGGCCAGCCTCCGGCGGGCGGCGCTGGCTTTTCCAGAATCATGTGCGCGATTTCGGCGGCGATCGTGGGAACAGTGAGTTCAAGTTCCGCCAGCGCTGCATCGCTTTCGGAGGCAATTCTCTTCTTGGCGTTCGCCACATCTTCCTGCGCCCGCGAACGCATCGCTTTCAGAAAACGCTGGCGCTCCTCGAGTACCGCTTGGCGCGCGGCTTCCTGCTCGGCGTAAATCGCACCACGCGCGGTTCGAATGGCGTGGTTGTAACTCTCGAGCTCCTTCTTTGCTTCTTCCCGTGCCTTGGCCGCCTCGGCTTGAGCTCCTTGGATGCGGGCCTTCCGCTCATCCATCGCTTTCAGGATCGGCGTGAAAAAAGCCCAGCGCATGAAGAAATAAAACAGGAATACGATAATGACAGTGGGCACAGCTTGGAGAAACAACTCGCCGAGTTGATGAAGAATTTTCATTTCCGATTAGTCTGGTGCTGGGAGCCGCGCTCCGGATCAGTGTACCCTGGTATTCCGTTTCCCCGACGGAACACACTTCTAGGACTGCGAACAAAGCCCGTGATTATCGCATCCACTCCGCGCGTCCGTCAACTTGGGTAAACTGGCGCGGCTAGGGCTATCTTCGATAGAATAGGCCGGTTTACGGTCCGGCGAACTGCTTCCTGTCTGGCATCGCATCTTTCGACCGCACGCAACTTTCAAGCAAGGAGAAATCGGATGCCATCGTTCCCCGGAGTCGATTACCTCGACTTCGACTCAGTCCTCAGCGACGAGGAAAAACTCGCTCGCAATACCGCGCGACAGTTCGTCGACGCCGAAATCATGCCCATCATCGAGCAGTACAACCGCGAAGGAAAGTTCCCCGTGCAGCTTGTCACGCAAATGGCCGAGCTGGGACTTTTCGGCGCGAGCCTGAAAGGCTATGGCTGCGCGGGCATGTCGAACGTCGAGTACGGTCTCGTCACTCAGGAGCTCGAGCGCGGCGATTCCGGATTGCGCAGTTTCGTTTCCGTGCAATCGGCGCTGGTGATGTATCCGATTCACGCCTTCGGTTCAGACGCGCAGAAAGACAAATGGCTGCCGCTCTTGCAGCAGGGCAAAGCCATCGGCTGCTTCGGGCTTACCGAGCCGCAATTCGGCTCGAATCCTGGCGCCATGCTCACCCGCGCGGTGAAAAAAGGAAATGAGTACATCCTCAACGGTGAAAAAATGTGGATCACCAGCGGCTCGCTCGCGGATGTCGCCGTGGTCTGGGCGAAATGTGAGGACGATAAAATCCGCGGCTTCCTCGTCGAAAAAGGTACGCCGGGATTCAAAGCCTGGGACGTTCACGGAAAATATTCGCTGCGCGCTTCCGTCACTTCGGGTCTGGCGATGAACGATTGCAAAATCCCGGCAACGAATCTGCTTCCCGGCGTGGAAGGCCTGAAAGGACCGCTCTCCTGCCTTAATCAGGCGCGCTACGGAATCGGCTGGGGCGCCATCGGCGCAGCAATGGCCTGCTACGACTGCGCGCTCAATTACTCCAAGCAGCGCAAACAATTCGACAACAAGCCCATCGCCTCGCACCAGCTCGTCCAGGAAAAACTAGTCTGGATGATCACCGAAATAACGAAGGCGCAATTCCTCGCGTTGCAAGTGGGCCGCCTGAAAGATCAAGGCAAAGTCCACCCATCGCACATTTCGATGCTCAAGATGAACAACGTCTGGATGGCCCTCGAAACCGCCCGCAGCGCCCGCTCGATTCTCGGCGCCAACGGCATCGTCGACGACTACCCCATCATGCGCCACATGAACAACCTCGAATCCGTAATCACCTACGAAGGCACGCACGACATCCACAAGCTCATCATCGGTGAACGTATCACCGGAATCGCGGCCTTCGCATGAAACCTCCGGGCGGCTTTTTCACTCGTCAGGGCCCGGCTTCAGCCGTGCCGAAGCGTGGGTTTGAAGATGCGGCTTCAGCCGCTGAGGGACTCTCGCCCGACTATGCCCTTTTCTCGACCCGTCGTCGCACGCGCACGGTTTTAGTAGCACAGGCACTCCTGCTTGCCCTGAGCACCGCAGGCTCTGTACTGCGGCGCGTAGGGCCTGTGCTCTTACTAGTTGCGGCAACCACTGCCAAAACCGTCTACCCGCAAGCTATCGCAAACAAACCCAAAATCCGTGCCGTCACGGCCTTCATCCGCCTCGACCGCTCCCAATACGAATCCCAAATCCAGGAAACTCTGAAATTCCTGCGCGCCGCGAAATCGACACTCGAAAAATCCGGCTACGAAGTGGAAGGCATTCGCATCACCACGCAGCCCTTTCCCGAATACACGTAAGGCATGTCCACCGCCGATGCCCTGGCATTTTTCCGCGCCTACGACGCGCTCGCCGTAAAAGAAGCTTTCGACGCCTCCATCGGCCCAGCCATGACTAAAGACTCCGACGACCCGCGCAACGCGGACCTGCTCGCTCAAATTATCGCCAATTCCAAAATCCTCGAAGGCAGCGTCAGCATCGCCGGAGAAGATGGAATCCACTGGAAATCCATTCACGCCACCGCCGGGATTATCGAATACCTCGCAGCACACACGGCGCACAGCCAGGGCAATTTCAATTTCACCGCCGCCGCGCTCGTTCCGTCCAATACGCCGTTTTACCCGGCGTCCTTCACCGGCGAAGAAAGGCATTTCGCAATCGCGCTGCAATCCGCAAACGTCGTAGCAGACGTTTTCGCGTCTACGCACGTTCCCGACGAAGCCGTATCGCACCTCCGCGATACGCTCGGCCATTACGCACAGGAAATCGAGGCCACCGGAAAACAGATCGATGCACAAACAGGCTGGAAATACGGCGGCATCGATCTCTCGCCTGCCCCACTCAAAGAAGTCTCCATCGGCGGCGCCATCGAAAAATTCTACGGCGCTCCGCTCGGCTCAAGTGGAACCCTCACCGTGGCATCAATCATCACCCGCGCCCTGAAAGAAATCCCGGTCACTCACTCTGGCTATTCCGGCCTGATGCTTCCCATCCTCGAAGACTCCGTCATCGCGCAGCGCTGGAGCGAAGGCCGCCTCACAATGGATTCCCTGCTCTCCTATTCCGCGGTCTGCGGCACGGGTCTCGACACAATCCCGCTTCCCGGCGATATCTCCGAAGAGCAACTCGTCCGCATCCCGGGCGATGTCGCCAGCCTCTCCGTCAAATGGCACAAGCCGCTTTCAGCGCGTCTGCTGCCGATCGCAGGAAAAAAAGCCGGCGAGATGACCGAACTCGATGACCCATTCCTCGTGAACGCCAAAATCCAACCGCTGCCATGACGACTCTGCGCTCGACAATCATCTCCACCTTTGGATATAAGATAGCGGCAACGGGACGCGCCCTCGCCCCGCGCTAGCTTCGAACTCAGGAGCCATGATGGAAAAAGAACTTAGCCTGGAATTTCTGCGCGTTGTCGAACGCGCCGCTATCGCCTCTGCCCACACCATGGGCCTCGGCGATCGCCACAAATCCGATCAGATGGCTGTCGAAGCGATGCGCTCGGAGATGGACACCGTCCACATGGACGGCACCATCGTGATCGGTGAAGGCGAACGCGACGAAGCGCCTATGCTCTTCATCGGAGAGAAAGTCGGCGCGGCAGCAAAAGACAAATCCCGCAAATACCCCGAAGTCGTAATCGCCGTCGATCCACTGGAAGGAACGAACCTCTGCGCCACCGGCGAACCAAACGCCATCGTCGTCCTCGCCGCCAGCGAGCCCGGCGGCTTGCTCCACGCCCCCGATCTCTACATGGAAAAAATCATCGTCGGCCCGTCTTGTAAAGGCGCCGTCGATCTCGATGCGCCCGTGGCCGATAATCTCCATGCCATCGCGAAGCGCCTGAAGCGGAGGGTCGAGGATCTCGTCATCATCGTACTCGACCGCCCGCGCCACGAGAAACTGATTACAGACATCCGCGCCGCTGGCGCCCGCATCCGCCTGATTTCCGATGGTGACCTTTCCGCTGGGATCAGCGCTGCCGTCATCGGCACAGGCGTTCATGCTGTGATGGGAACCGGCGGCGCGCCCGAAGGAGTGCTCACCGCCGCGGCACTGCGCTGCCTGAATGGCGAAATTCTTGCGCGGCTCGTGGTTTCCAAGCCCGAGCACCACGAACGCATCGCACAGATGGGAATCAAGGACCCGAAAAGGATCTACAAAACCGACGAACTAGCGCCCGGCAAGAAAATTATTTTTGCGTGCACAGGAGTGACGGGCGGCGGCCTGTTGCGCGGCGTGCGTTTCTTCGGCGAGGGCACTCGCACGCACTCGCTAATTCTCACCTACGATGACCGGCAGGTGCGCTTCATCGACACAGTGCATCTCTACAAGCGCGACGACATCAAGGTTGTCTTCTACTAATCCGCGCTTCGCCACTCCCGCGACAACGAAACTGCCATGGCTCAGGTCCCTCCCGATCGATGCTAGATCGGAATTACCTGAGGCCTCGAGCGCCACGCATTATCGAAGGAAACTTTTCGCATCCATTTCGCGTATCTTCAAGCGAGAAGCACGCAAGGGGTGAAGTATGTCAACAGCACCAATCGGCCCGCCCAGCGGCGCATCTATCCCACCCACAACCACCTCCTCCAAGACGCAATGACGCAGTCCTCTGGATTCTCGCCATCGTCGGCGGCGGTTTCGTTGTTCTCGTTCTCGGCGGCCTGCTGGTCGCCAGCATGTTCATCCGCCACGTCCACGTGAACCAGACCGGCAAGCAGGTGGAGATCGAAACGCCTGCCGGCGCCTTGCGCGTGAATGGTGACCAGGCCCATGCCACCGGCCTGCCCGTCTATCCAGGCGCGCAACCCGATAAATCCGAAGGCTCGACGGTAGAGCTCTCGGCGATCAGCGGCGCCGGCCTGGGACTCGCTACAGAAAAGTACGTCACGCCTGACGACCTCAACGATGTCTCCGAGTGGTACAAGCAGCAACTCGGCCCCAGCTACAAACGCGAAGACCACGCCTCCGCAACGCATCGCGAACATGTCAGCTCCGATGCAGATGTTGCTTACGTTTACGAGAAGGGCGACACCACGCGCCTGGTAGCGCTGACGAAAAAGACTGAAGGGGTCGAAATCGAGCTCCTCCGCATCGGAAAAAAAGAAGTCCAATAAAGTTTGCCAGATTGGATTTTCTCAGGAGTGAACTGCGGGGATTCGCCGTTCGAAACTCGTCCCGGCGATTCGAGTCGCCCGGCTTATCGCCGGCGGAGCCAAGCATCGTCCGCCGTACGGGTTGGGCCGGGCTGACCCAGATCTCGTTGTGTGCTTCTAGTCCTCTGCGATTCTCAACTACCGATGAATCGCGGCCGCTAGGTGACCAAGTCCAGGGTTCTGTCTTCGAGGCATCGAATGCGCCGTGTGCGCCGCCATTCGGTCCGAAGCCTGCGCCACAAGCGGCCGCGAATGATTCGTATTCACGTGCTCGCTGATCGCTTGTAGCCTCTTCAGAATACCCTGCCACTGTGCCCAATCGAGCTGCCGCAGGAACGGCCGAAGACCCTGAATGAACGGATCCTCGAGCACCGTCTCGCCATTCGTCTCCGGAACGAAGAATCGGTTCAGACCAACTCCCAGCGCTTCGGCAATCTTCTCGAGCGTGCCGAGGCTGGGCGTCATCTGCCCGCTCTCGATTCGGGACAAATACGAGCGCGATACGCGAGAGCGCGCCTGCAATTGGCTCTGCGTCATCCCGCGCGATTCCCGCAACTGCCGGATTCGCTGGCCGATGTTCTCGACGGTCTCGCGATTCGGCCAGTTCTCGAACAGCTGGCGGTCATCACCAGGTAGATCCTGCGGTGACGGCGTCGGAATGACGAACGCCACCTTAGGAGGCATTAAGCGCAGGCAACGACGGCAGTTGCCTGTGCGTGTGCGGTATTGCACCAGTCCGCATACCTGACAGCGAATCACTTCTCGATCGAGTTCCATGCTGGTTGCCACTGCATCTTTATCTGCCACCGGATCTCCTCGCAGACTATTCCGGCGATGCGAAAGGGAGGAACGTCACAACAGGGGGAAGGCAGGACCGGCGCGGGAGTGATTCTCCCCATCGTGCCACTTCTTGTCAAGCGATATTTATTCCCCGGACTGCCCGTACAGTCTAGTCATCCCACCCACGGCGCACAAACAAAATGACTTCGTATCTGCTCGCCGTGCTTGGACCGGTTCTAAATTTCTTCGCCTGACATTTCGCGTCTTCCCGCTCCAGCCAAAAACTGACTGTTTCTTTCCTGTGTGACAATTTCCGTATCGAAACTCATTCGACATCGGCCTTGCTCGTCCACTTATTGCAATCGTCATGCCATGCGATTTTCTGAATTTCTCATGCAGCTTTTTTCGGTCGCTTCGCCCCAGTTTGCCCTGTATTTTCCATTCGATAGCCTCCAAATCGCTCTCCAAGCAGCTTGTGTTCAATACATGACGAGAACAAACGCCGAAAATCATTTTGCGACACCTCCGCCAGGTTCCGTCTCAAAATGGTACGCCGCGTCTCGCCGGGCCGCCTGGCTGTCTCATTTTTGAATTCCGCTGCCCTGCCGAGCATCGTCGTCGCCTTTTGAGCGCGTGCTCGGAACCCTTCATCGACGGTTTGGGCATTGCCGTCAATTTCGTGACCTCACGCTCCAATTTCCCGTCACAGCGGGCTTAAAACCCGGCCATCTCGATTCCGTGCTCAATCAATGACGAGAACAGCGGCCGAACTCAGATTGCGACGCCCGACGTGTTGTCTATCGTCCGAAATCACCTAAGCATCAGACACAATGTGCGCCGGTAGCCACGACGACGCCGTACCTGGTCGTGAGCCTTTTTTCTTAGGTCTTTCTAATTGCCATTTTGTCAGCCGTTCTCTCGTCGTCGTACGGTCCCGGCCAAAATAGCTCTCACCCCGTCCCCAATCCGCCTACTACACCACTCGCAGTTGCATTATTATGGCTCCCGGGGAAAAAATGCCGAATCGAGACGACGCCTGGAATCTTCTCTGTGAATACACACAAAGCGAAAGCCTGCGCAAGCATGCCCTGGCCGTGGAAGCCTGCGTTCGCGCGTACGCCCAAAAACTGGGCGGCGACGAAAACACTTGGAGCATGGCCGGCCTGCTCCACGATTTCGACTACGAGCGCTGGCCCAACGCCGAGCATCACCCCACGAAAGAGCATCCCTACGAGGGCTCGCAAATCCTCCGCGAGCGCGGCTACTCCGAAGAAATCATTCACGCAATCCTTGGCCACGCCAGCTACTCCGGCGTGGCGCGCGTCTCGCCACTCGATCACACCCTCTTTGCTTGCGACGAGCTCGTCGGCTTCCTCACCGCCTGCGCGCTCATCAAACCTTCCAAAAGCATCCACGAAGTGGAAACCGCATCCGTGAAGAAAAAACTGAAAGACAAAGCCTTCGCCCGCGGCGTCAGTCGCGACGACGTCTACAACGGCGCTCAAGAGCTGGGCGTCCCGCTCGACGACCACATCGCGTTCTGCATCGAAGCGCTTCGGGGCGTCGCTCCTCAGCTTGGCCTCAATGGTTCAGCCAGTTCCTGAATTGCAGCCTCCAGCGGATGCGGAGCGCGTCACGCGCGGTCGCGTCTTCCTATCCACCGAGTGGCGCGATCTCCTGATGCTCAATTACGAGATCGAACCGGCTCTGCTCCATCCATTTGTCCCGCGCGGCACTGAACTCGATTCCTTCGAAGGTAAGACATACGTCAGCCTCGTCGGCCTTCGCTTCGCCCGCACGAAACTCTTCGGCTTAATCTCCGTTCCCTTCCATTCAGATTTTGACGAGGTGAATCTGCGCATCTACGTGCGCAGGCGCGAAGGCAACGAAGCCCGCCGCGGCGTGATGTTCATCCGTGAAATCGTCTCGGTTCCCGCCGTCACATTTCTGGCGCGCATGGCATTTGCGGAAAATTACAGGACGATGCCGCTGCGCCACTCGATCGATCTCAACAATTCAGGAGGCTCCATCCAATACAGATGGGAGCTGAAGCGCCAAAGGTTTCGGCTTCACGGTCAAACGGAAGGCAGCCCGTCTCTTGCGGCCGACGGCAGCCTCGAGCAATTTATCTCTGAACATTATTGGGGCTATTCGCGGCGCCGCGACGGCAGATCCCTCGAATATCACGTCGCTCACGAACCGTGGCGAACCTGGCGTGCGTCGAACGCTGCATTTGAAGGCGAAGGCTCCGCACTCTACGGATCTGCCTTCGGCAGCATCCTCTCGCGGCCGCCGCGCTCAGCATTTATAGCCGACGGTTCGCCCGTTCTTGTCTACGCCGCCCGTCGCATCGAGTGAGCCCCTCAAAGCAAAGTAATCACAAGAAAATTTTTCCACGCGCACTTGTGCTAGAATCCGCAAACTCTATGGACAAGGCCGGACAAGTTCTCGGCGGTGCGCTGCGACGCCTTCATCGCCCCGAAGCCGCCCTCGCTTGGCTCGTAAGCTCGTGGCCCAAAATCGTCGGCAAAGCTCTCGCCGCTCGCACTCGTCCGCTGCGCTGCGAAAAGGGCTGCCTCGAAATCGCCGCCGACAATAAAGCCTGGCGTAAGCAGCTCGAAGACATGAAGCCGGAATTCTGCGCTCGCATCAATGAAGCCTGGGGCGGCAAGTTAATTCGCGAAGTAAAATTCGTCGCCGCCAAGCCCGGCCCCAAACGCATCCCGCGCGAACTCGACAACGAGCACACGCCCTTCGTCCGCCGCGGCAAGCGCTAGAATTTCTTCCGCAGCTTCGATACCCTTTCAAATCATGTCGCAGCGAATTGCAATAGTCGTCGGCGCCACCGGCCTCGTTGGCTCCCTCTGTCTGAAGCAGCTGCTCGACGATCCCGCTTACGCGCAAGTGATCTCGATCTCGCGCCGGCCAGCATCCGAATCGCACCCCAAGCTCATCCAGAAACTCGTCGACTTCGATAATCTCAGCCAGCTCGCTCCGATCGCCGCGAACGATGCCTTCTGCGCCCTAGGCACCACAAACGCCAAAGCCGGTTCCCATGAAGCGTATCGCAAGATCGACTTCGGCTATTCGAAAGCCTTCGCGGAATTTGCTCTGGCAGGAGGCGCGCAACAATTCGCACTGGTGTCGTCGGTGGGCGCAAACGCTCGTTCGCGGACTTTTTATCTCCGTACGAAAGGCGAAATCGAAGAAGCAGTCGCAGCGCTGCCCTTCACTTCCCTTCACATCTTTCAGCCCAGCTTCCTGATGGGCTCGCGCACGGAACAACGCGCCGGTGAGGGCATCGGCCTTGCTCTCGCGAAAGTATTGCAATTCGCGTTCATCGGCGGCTCAAGCAAGTATCGACCGATTCCAGCTTCCATGGTTGCTGCAGCTATGATCGCAGCGGTCAAACGCGCGGCGCCCGGTCGCCACATCTATCTGTTCAACGACATGCAAGCCTTGGCGAAGCAGTCGCTCACGAATCCTCAGTGAGTTCCAAACGCCGCACCCGCGATTTAAAACTTTGATTCGAATCGCGCGAACTCATTCTCTTCCTTCCACTGCAATCGCGCCTTCTCGCTTCCCGCCAGAAATTTCCGGCACGACGCGCCGGCTGGCGTGTCACTCGATTTTTCATTCGCGCACGCAGCCACCATCCTGAAATCTTCCGGCGCCACCCACAAACTCGCGCCCGCCAAAAACGCGTGCTCCAGGCTGTCGCGCACCATTCGCTTCAGCGTGTGGTAGTTTACGTTGTAGCCCTCCACCGCCCGCCGGAAGTACCAGGTCAGCTCCGACCGCACAATCGCCTCATCATCCGTCGCAAGAGAAACCGGCACGCCGCCGCGCAAATATGTCGGCAGCACGTTCTCCGATCCCTTCATATCGCGCACCAGTTCGTGACTGTAGAGACAATCCTCCACCAGAATGTGCTTCCGCGCCATCAATGCGACAAGGCCAACCGGATCCTGCTCATAAATCACGTCCAGCCCGTGCCCGATCCGTTCCGCATGCCCAATCTCAATCGATTTCCGAATATGTGACGCGTACAACTCCTCCGGCTTCACCTCTCCCGGCGTTAATTCGCCCGCATGCAGCGTGATGTGCACCTTCGGATAGACGCCATGCAGATAATCCAGCATCCGCATCTGCAAATCGAAATCGTTCAGCGCGTTGAACTCGTCCTGCGACTGCACCAGATTGATTCCCACCACGCGCGGATCGGCGCTCGCAATCTCAAATCCCGCGACCATCTGCGCAAAAACTTGCTCCTTCGGGAACGCGCGCAGCACCTGATTCAAATAGCGAAGCGTTACCCCGCATCCGACGTCCGGCTGCGCCCCATCGCAGCCCAGCACCTGCCGCATTTTCGCTTCGGCGTCGTTCAGGTTCTTCCGTCCATCGGCCACTACTTTCGCCATTCCGCCAGCCAGGATCTGCGAACGCATCGCGCCAAAATCATCGTTCCAGCCCACTTGCTTCCCAAGCTGGATCGCCGCGCCCTGATCCGGCGTAAGCATCGTCTCCAGATACACCTCGTTCTGCGCTCCGGCGCGATGCCTCACCTCCGCCAGCATTTCACCCCAGTGCTTGTTCGTCACCAGATCGAATTTCCCGAACGCCGCGAAAAAATGCAGCCGCACATCGCGGTCTTCCGCCGTCGGATGAAAATTCCGAATCGATAACGCATCAATCACCAGGTTGCGAAAAACAAAATCGCTGATCGCCTGCGATGCCGGCAACAATCCTCGAGCCGGATCGCACGGCGGCGGCAATATCTTGAACGTCGTGCGGTCGATGCAATCTCCATCTGCCACCGCATAGTTGATGTAGCTCTCCGCGTACACGGCCCCGGTCAAGTGATTGTGTAGGTCGCCGCCCTTCGGCATCCGATCGAGAAAGCCCATCAGCTCGAGCGGCCTTTCTCGCACTGAGGCCAGATATTTCGCCGTCCGCTCTTCCGCCGCAGATGCGCCTGACGGCTTCGAAACGGACTTCCGCGACGAGGTCTGCGCGCCAGCAGTGAATGCCGCCGTCGCCACCGCCGTACATACAAATGCACACAAGGATTTGAGGGATCGGTGTCTCACGAATTTGAAGTCAAGCCTTCAGCGCCCATTGATGCCCATTAACGCTTAATCACGACGATAGACGCGTCCGCCTCATACCCTTCATCCGTTAGCGTCTTCATCGCCGCCGATCGCAGCGAGGCGTCGTCCGCATTTTTCCCCGCGTCGCAATGCCGTCTTACCACCTCTTCGCCCACCACAATCCGCACCAGCCACTTCGACTTCGCCGAATCCCACGACACTTCCACCTCGTCCGCTCGCATTGTGCCTCCTGTGTGCCCCGGCGCATTGTAATCCAGACAACGCCCCTCACGACACCTCTCGGTCCCATCGCAACCCGTTTTTCCATTTTGAGCGTCTAACTATCGCGCGGCAAATCTCGCCTTTCCCATGGCGACACCAAGAGGCAAGCGTGAACGCTTTGCTCGATTTCGGCCGCGTCTCTCTTGCAATTGCCACTGCGGCTTTTGGTGTTCAATATTTTATTTACGGACACCTCGAAGGGCGGCGCCTCGCTGATCCTCGTCGCCGCATTGCCGCAGCGGAGCTGATCTCAACTCATCCTCCTCCATCTCGGCGCTGTCTGAAGCACGTCCCCGGATCCTTTGTGAAATCCAAGCCACGCACTTCACGGCCGCAGCCTGTAGCGTCTGGCGTATTCTATTGATGTATGCGTGTTCTGATTTCGGGCGCTGGAATTGCCGGACCCACACTCGCCTTCTGGCTGGTTCGTTACGGATTCGACGTCACCCTCATCGAAAAAGCTCCCGCGCTCCGCGCCGGCGGCTATCTGATCGACTTCTGGGGCGCCGGCTTCGACATCGCCGATCGCATGGGACTGGTGCCGGAAATTAAGAAACGAGGCTACGCAGTTCAGGAAGTCCGCGTCGTAAATCGAAACGGCAAGCGCATTTCCGGTTTTCCTGCCGCCTCATTTATCCGCGCCACGCAGGGACGCTACGCCAGCATTGCCCGAAGCGATCTGGCCGCTATGATTTACGAAAAGGTCCAGGGCAAGATCGAAACGATCTTTGGCGACAGCATCGCGCAGATCGAGCAAACCGAAAACAGTGTTCGCGTCACCTTCGAAAAAGGGGCTCAGCGTGATTTCGATCTCGTCGTCGGCGCCGACGGACTTCATTCACGCGTGCGCGAACTCGTTTTTGGCCCGGAAAGCAATTTCGAGAAATATCTGGGCTACAAGGCCGCGGCTTTCACAGTTTCAGGCTACAAGCCGCGTGATGAACTCACCTACATGATGTATACCGAAGTCGGCCAGCAGGTAGGACGCTTTGCCTTGCGCGGCGATCGCACTATGTTTCTATTCATATTCGCTGACAGCAACCCCTCCGGCACCGACGATCTCCCGTCCCAGAAGGCGATGTTAAGAAAACGCTTTGGAAGTAGCGGCTGGGAATGCCTTCAGATTCTGGAAGCGCTTGACGGCGTGTCCGACCTCTACTTCGATCGCGTCAGCCAGATTCGCATGAATCCGCAATGCGGCCTGTGGACACGGAATCGAGTCACCCTCGTTGGCGGTGCGGCTTTCTGCGTCTCGCTCCTCGCCGGGCAAGGTTCCAGCCTCGCCATGGTAGCTGCATATAATCTTGCCGGTGAGCTTCACCGTTCGAAGGGCAATTACGGCGAGGCGTTCGAGCGCTATCAAAATTTGTTCGCGCCCTTTATCGCTCTCAAGCAAAAAGCTGCTCTTCGCTTTGCCGGAACATTGGCGCCGAAGTCCGAGCTTAGTTTGTTCCTGCGCAACCAGATCTTCAAACTCCTCAGAATTCCCTGGGTGGCGGACCTTGCCATGGGCCGCGACCTCGCCGATAAAATCAAACTCCCGGATTACCAATAGGTGCTGACTTAGATTTAGCGGGGCCGCCTCAATCCGTATCGAATCTCTGCTCTTTGAACGGATCGCCGTAAATGTGATACCCATTCTGCTCCCAGAATCCTGGCGCATCCTTCTCCATAAATTCCAATCCCCGCACCCATTTCACGCTCTTCCACGCATACAGCTCCGGCACCACCAGCCGCACCGGGTACCCGTGCTCCGCCGGCAGCGGCTCGCCATTGTGCTTCAACGCGAATAGCGTCGTAGGATGCATCAAATTTTCGAGCGGCACATTCGACGTGTATCCCTGCTCGGCCAGCACCATCACATATTTCGCTTCTGGCTTCGCGTCGATCAGCTTCATCACTTCCGTAAACGCCACTCCTTCCCATCGCACGTCAAACCGGCTCCATCGCGTCACGCAATGCATGTCCGCCGTCACCTGCTCCATCGGCAGCCGCGTAAATTCATCCCAGGTCAATCGCAGCGGCTTGTTCACGCGCCCCGTCACCTGAAAATCCCATCTCGCCGGATCGAACCGCGGCACAGTCCCCTCATGCAGCACCGGCCATTTCAACGTCAACGATTGCCCCGGCGGCAACCTCCCCGCCTCGCGCATCGCCCGTTCCTGAATATTTCGTTCGCTTGCCTCGCTAAACACTGTCATCTCCTTACCGTTCCGTTAATCACCGAACGTCATGCGAGCCAGCTCTTTCTTCAGGCGCTCTCGCTCGCGCGGCTCCGTCGCCTCAGAGAGCCGGTTCGCGAGCGCGAAAAATCTTTCCTTCTCGCCCTCCTTAGATTCCAGCCCTGCTTCAATCAAATCGACGAGAACACGATTCGCGCTGGTTTTTCGCACCTTGGCAATTGCCTGCACGTGCTTGGCAATGCGATGCGGAAGCGAGACGCTCTGCCGAACGGATTTTTCTATCTTGGCCATAAAATGAATTCTACACCATTATGCACCGCATTGCACCATTACCCGCGCAGGTTCCATCGGTAGGCCAATAGAATCCAAGCCCTTGTCGACATCATTTGACCCTCAAACGCGTGTGCTATCATGGCGCTTCCGCGGCCAAATATGCCGCATCGGGAGCCAACTTGCCTGCTCGCATCCTCAACGGCAACTCCATCCGCGATCAAATCTACTCGGAGCTCGCCGGCGAAATCTCCGCCCTCCGCGACGCCGGCATCCGCCCCGGCCTCGCCGCCGTCCTCGTCGGTGAAAATCCCGCCTCCAAAATCTACGTCTCCAGCAAAATCGCCGCCAGCGAAAAACTCGGCCTCGCCAGCTTCAACATCGCGCCTCCAGCCACCATCAGCACCAGCGAACTTCTCGCCATCATCGAAGATCTCAATCGCCGTGACGACGTCGACGGCATCCTCGTCCAGCTCCCGCTTCCCGCACAAATTGACGCAAAGAAAATCCTCGAAGCGGTCGACCCCGCCAAAGATGTCGACGGCTTCCATCCCCTCAACGTCGGCCGCCTCGTCGCCGGTCGCCCGAATCTCGTCGCCTGCACCCCTCTCGGCGTAATGGAAATTCTCCGCCGCAGCGAAATCCCAATCGAAGGCGCGAACGCCGCCGTCCTCGGCCGCAGCGATATCGTCGGCAAGCCCATGGCGCTCCTCCTCATGCACGCCAACGCTACCGTCACCGTCTGCCACTCGAAAACGCGCAACCTGCCCGAAACCGTCCGCCGCGCCGATATCGTAATCGCCGCCATGGGACGCACCGCCATGGTCACTCCCGACCACATCGCGCCCGGCGCCACCGTAATTGACGTCGGCATCAACCGCATCACCGACGCCGCCCAGGCCGAAAAAATATTCGCGCATCTCCCGGAACGCCTCGCGTCATTCCGCGCGAAAGGCTCAGCAGTCGTGGGCGACGTGCATCCCGACGTCGCAAATATCGCCGGCGCCATCACGCCCGTTCCCGGCGGCGTCGGTCCGCTCACGATCGCTATGCTCATGAGCAACACGGTGCGAGCCGCCCGTCTGCGCCGCGGCGCCCGAATATCCGCGGCAGCCCGCAGCTAAACGAAATGCCTCGCCGCGCGCACCAATATGCTTAAAGTTGGACTCACAGGCGGCATCGCCTCCGGCAAATCCACCGTCGCCTCCCTCCTGCGCGACCAGGATTGCATGGTCCTTGAAATGGACCCGCTCGGCCATGAACTGCTCGAGCCCGGCCAAGCCGCCTACGACGAAGTAGTTCGCGAGTTCGGCAAATCCATCCTCGGCCCGGGCGACGCAATCGATCGCTCCAAACTCGGCGCCGTCGTTTTCGCCGACGCCACAAAACGCGCCCGCCTCAACCAGATCCTCCACCCGCGCATTCTCGACGTCGTCCTCAAATGGTTCGCAGCGCTCGACCGCCCCGGCGGCCCGGAATTCGCCGTCGTCGAAGCCGCGCTCATCGTCGAGACCGGTTTCCACAAACAGCTTGATAACTTGATCGTCTGCTGGGCCACTCCCGTGCAGCAAATGGAACGCCTCATCGCGCGCGGCCTCACCCGCGAACAAGCCCAGCTCCGCATCTCCTCGCAAATGCCCGCGGAAGAAAAGCGCGCGCTCGCGGACGAAGTGATCGACTGTTCAGGCTCAATGGAAGAAACCGAACGCCAGGTAAAAAGCGTAGTCGCCCGCCTCAAAGAACTATCCGCATCCTGAACCAGCTTCCGCCGCCAGTCCCGTAGGGGCGGGTCTCAGACCCGCCCGCGTCGCCCGCACCACCACCCCGAGCCACTCACCTCGTGTGTAGCTCAGGTCCCATTCTGGCCCGTCCTTGGCCAGAATTGACCTGAGGCTTTCCTCGAAGCGTCTACCCCCGACCTTACAGAACATGAGATGATTCCAGCTACCCGTTGCGCGCAACTTGAAGGACGATCTGATGCGCGAGTTGAAGGTTGATTCATGACCACCGGAAAAAATGACCGAAGCGCCATCCGCCTCCTCGCCATCGGCCTGATCATCGGCCTCGGCGCCTACTGGCTCGGCTCCCGTTACGGCAAGCCGTCTCCTCGCTCGGTCGATGCCCTCCGGCTCAACGCCGCTCCATCCGACAACACGCTCGACGCCTTCGAAGCGGAAAATGTCCGCATCTACCGCCAGGCTTCACCCGCTGTCGCCAACGTGGTCACGCGCACCGTCGAATATGATTTCTTCTTCAATCCTGTTCCCGTCGAAGGCGCCGGTTCAGGCTTCGTGATCGATACCGAAGGCCACATCCTCACCAACTACCATGTGATTCAAGGCGCGCAGACGATTGAAGTCACTCTGGGCGATCGCTCCCGCTTCAAAGCCAAACTCATCGGCGTCGACACGCGCAACGATCTCGCCCTCATCAAAATCGATCCCGCCGGACGAAAACTCACCACGCTTCCCCTCGGCGATTCGCGCAATCTCCTCGTCGGCCAGCGCGTCCTCGCCATCGGCAATCCCTTCGGCTTTCAAAGCACGCTCACCACCGGCGTGGTCAGCTCGCTCGGCCGCACGGTCCAAACCGGCGAAAACACCTTCATTGACGAAGCGATTCAAACGGACGCGGCAATCAATCGAGGCAATTCAGGCGGGCCGCTGCTCAATTCGCACGGCGAAGTAATCGGCATCAATAGCGCGATTTATGCGCCCACAGGCACCACAGCCGGAATCGGCTTCGCGATTCCAGTCAACACCGCGCGCCGCGTCGCTGAAGATCTCATCAAAACCGGACGCGTCCGCCGCGCCACCCTGGGTATCGAAGGTCGCGGCCTGTGGCCGGGTCTCGCCGAGGCGCTGCACCTTTCCGTGCAGCAGGGAATTCTAGTCGAACGGGTAACGCCCGGGGGGCCCGCCGCACAAGCAGGCATTCGCGGCGGCACTCATTCGATGGTGGCGGGCCTGCAGGAACTGCGCACGGGCGGCGACGTACTCGTAGCCTGGGACGACAAGCCCCTCGCCAGCCAAACAGATTTGACTCTCTTGCTGAATCGCGCCTGGCCCGGCGACTCCGTAACCCTCACCCTAATCCGCGACGGAAAGAAAATCACCCTCCTCGTAAAACTGGGCGAAGGCCACGACACCCTAACGCAGTAGGTAGCACAGGCATTCATTCCTGCCTGTGCCAACGTACTGACGCACCTCGATCGCCGGTTCTTGGCTCGCTCGCGAAATCGTTCTTCGTTCTAGCCGTTGCATTTTCCTCAGTAGGGGCACGGCATGCCGTGCCCGAACGCGCCAAAGGCGGTTACACGCCATCCACGAAAACCGCGCTCCCCGTGTTTGCCTTCAAATTTCCACGCGCGACAAATGCCCTGATAACGCCAACCTCTTCTCGGCACGGCATGCCGTGCCCCTACTATCGAACCGCTAGCCTCTTCACACCTCTAATGCCGCCACGCCTTCCCCGCCGCCCCAACCAATTCCCCTTCACGCCCCACTACGGACGCCGGCCGTGCATTCCCCTCGAAATCAAGCACAATCCGCCCGTTCACCTTCCCCTTCTTCAACCGCCCGAAAATTTCGTTAATCGATCCAAGTGGCTGTGTCTCAATCGTAGCCTTCACTTTTCCATCCGCCGCAAACGCGAGCGATTCTTCCAGATCAAGCCGCGTTCCCACGATCGACCCGCGAATCGTGTAGCCGTTCAGCACCATGTCAAAAATCGACACCGGAAAATCTCCCGGCGGCAACCCGTTCAGCACACACGTTCCGCCACGACGCAGCATCCCTACTGCCTGCTTAAACGCGATTGGCGAAACGGCCGTCACTAGTACGCCATGCGCTCCGCCAATCTGCTTCTGGATTTCCTTCGGCGGGTCCTGCGCCAAGGCATCAATCGTAATTTCGGCTCCAAGCTTTCGCGCCAGTGCCATTTTCTCCGGGCCCAGATCCACCGCTGCCACATGAAGGCCCATCGCCTTTGCGTATTGAATCGCCACGTGTCCCAAGCCGCCTGCGCCCGAGATCACCACCCACTCTCCGGGACGCGCCATCGTTTGCTTCAGACCCTTGTAGGTCGTCACGCCAGCGCACAGAATCGGCGCGGCATCCACGAACGAAAGGCTCTTCGGAATGCGTCCAAGATAGTCGGCCTGCCCCAGCGCATACTCGGCAAAACTCCCGTTCACCGAGTACCCGGAGTTCTTCTGTTCGAGACACAGCGTTTCCCATCCCGCCAGGCAGAACTCACAATGCCCGCACGCGCTGTGCAGCCACGCAATCCCCACGCGATCGCCTTCCTTCAAATGCGTCACCCCCGCACCCAATGCCTCCACAATCCCAGCTCCCTCATGACCGGGGATAAAAGGCAGCGCCGGCTGAATTGGCCAGTCACCATCCGCCGCGTGCAAATCGGTGTGGCAAACCCCCGAAGCCACCACCTTCACAAGCGCTTGCCCAGGCCCGGGCGTCGGAACGGGAACCTCTCGAACTACCAGCGGCTGTCCAAACTTCTCGACCACCGCCGCCTTCATCATCTTCGCCATGATTGCTTCCTCCTTGGAACTGTGTCGGCAGCAAATCTAAGCCCGGCGCAGTTCGCCGTATGTACCATCGGTCACCAGCCGACGTGACTTGAGTCACAAGCATCTCGCTCTTGCGATCTGGGTAGTGCAACCTCAAGGTTCAACGGCCGACGCACGCCCTCGATAAACTGGACTTGAAGCGGGAAAGGTCGCGTTGTCTCGCTTTGACAGCCTGCCGCCGCCCGTCCTACACTCGTCTGTATGGTGGTCAATCTAAAGCCTGAAACTGAGTCTCGTCTCAAAGAGCTTGCCGCAGCTACAGGCCGCGCCCCCGACGATCTAGTCGAAGACGCGATGGCAGGCTACCTCACCGAGCTTGCGCAGCTCCGCACCACTTTGGACCGCCGCTACGACGAGATCGCGAGCGGTCAGAGCAAGGCTATCGACGGCGAGGAAGCTTTTCGCCTTCTTCGTGACAAAGGCAAAGACCGACGGCGTTGATGAGCGGGTTTTTACTCCACCCGGATGCGATCACAGACATTGAGGAAATTTGGGAGTTCATTGCCGCGGACAATTTGGACGCCGCCGATAAAATTCTTCAAGAGATTTACGAAGCGATTCAGGCTCTTGTTTCTTTTCCGTATCTGGGTCACGGCCGACCCGACCTAACCTCAAAGCCCCTACGATTTCAAATTGTTCGGGAATTGCTAATCGCTTACTCGCCCGATCATAAACCACTCTTGGTCGTTGCCGTGCTCCACGGTCGCCGCAATCCCCGCATCATTGCTTCTTTACTGCGCGAGAGAAAGTGATTTGGCAGAAGACAAGATTCACGATCTGGTAGCGCTGGATGTTTGGCTTTCCTCTCGCCGAACTCCCACTACGCTTCGCCGGTCGCTCCATTCTTCGCGCAGGCTGTCCTGCTCCTCCGCGCTCAAACTGAACCACGATTCCGCCGCGTCGCGCACGCGCTCGAGCGCGCTTTGCATCTCTCGCTGCTTCGCATGAATCACTTCGCTATCCGCATCAATCGGCACATAGATCGGTGGCGCCACAAACATCACCGCCCGTGAAAACGGGTAAGGAATCTGAAACAGATCCCACGATTTCTTAAACGTATGCGCCGATTTGAGCCCAACGTGAAAAACCGATATCGGTTTTCCCGTCCGCCGCGCCAGAATCACCGGCCCCGGCTTCGCCACGTAGCGCGGCCCGCGCGGCCCGTCAATCGTGAATGCCACATGCTTCCCTTCCTCGAGCCGCTGCGCCATTACTGTGAGCCCTTCAATCGCGCCGCGCGACGAGCTACCCTGCGCCGTACCGAATCCCAGCCTCTCGATCACCCGCCGCGTCCACTGCCCATCGAAGTTCACCGTGTTCATCACCACGATCCCGCGATTCCGCCAAATCCAGATCGCCGGGAAAATACTGCGATGCCAGAACGCGCCAATCGCCTGCTCTCCCGAATTGCGGATCTGCACCGCGTTTTGCACCCCCAGAATTTCCAGCCGCAGCGTCGGACCCAGCAGCCTGACCAACCAATACGCCGCCCACGCAATCACAGGAATTTGCATCCGTCGCCACCGCGAGAGTTTCGGCATCTCAATCGCGGAAACCACGTTCGAATTTGGCGCCATTTCGGCAGGAGCAGATTTTGTCGCGTTATTCACTGCTGTATAGTATAGGCGAACCGGGAACACGTCAGTTGGCAGCTAATCCCCAATCCGCTTACGAGAGAAACGCCACGTATTCGCGCGCTCGCCGGTGTCTGTCGCTCCTCTTCCTGCTTCTCGCTTGTCTCACTCCTTGCTTCGCGCCGCTGTGCGCCCAGCAATCTGCGCCGCCTGGCACGATAGGACGCGTGGAAGGCAATGACGTTTCGATCGAAGGCGGCTCCGCTGCGTCGAACGGAACCGCAACCAGCGCGCCGAGCATGTTCGTCGTGAACGGCAGCGTAATCACCGTCCACTCCGGTCAGGCCCACATGACTCTCGCCGGAGGCGGCGAAATTGATATCTGCGGCCCGGCAAAATTTACTCTTCTTCAATCCGGACCTGCGATTACGCTTGCATTGAATTTTGGGCGTATGCGCGTGCAGCTGCCCGCCGCCGCTCAACTGCGAATCTTTACGCCCACCATCGTCGCCACGCCCATCGACATCGGTGGCGCGCCGCGCGATTTCACCGTCGGGCTCGATTTGAGCGATTCGCTCTGCGTCGTCGCCACGAGCGGCGCGCTTCGGCTCGAACATCAGTTCACAGGTGAAGGCCTCATCGTGCCGCAGTCGGGCGAATTCTTTCTTGCAGCCGGCAAGCTTTTGCCGGTAGCAGGTGTGTCGGGCAGTTGCCAGTGCGTCTCACTGCAGGCTCGAAACGCTGCGCCCGCGCCGCCATCGCAACCGCTTCCTCGATCACCTGAAATGGGCCTGACGTCAAGGCCGCAACCCGAACCGCCGCCCGTTCCTGAGGTCGCTTCAAATCCACCGGTGCTGGCGCAGCCGGAACTGCCGCCTCCTGCCGAAGTTCATGCCGCGCCTCCCGCCATTCAAATCCGGCAACTCGCCGCCGCCAACGAGCTTCATCCCAATCCGCAGGCGCCAGCGAACGAAGTTCCCGATGCGCCGGCCCTTTCGATTCCGATCTACAAAGTCGTGATGCCGCCGCTTACGTTTTCGGCCAATGCGCCGGCGCCGCCCGGTGAACCTTCTACCGACATGATCCTTCTCGTGCGCATCGCGCATGTGCAACCGGAATGGCAGTTCAAGGGCCGCGTCGAAGCTCCGCAGCTCGAGCAGGTCTCCGCGCGCGAGCCGAGTCGAAGCCCCTCAGCGCCGCACTCTTCGCAAAAGAAGAAGGGCGGATTCTGGGCAGCCTTGAAACGCGCGTTCGGCGGCGGCGGTGACGAAACCCAGAACTGATCGCGCGAGTTCCGCCGTAAGTGCGGCGTCCCATTGAACCGAATTTATCCCGGTGCTTTCGCTTTTGAATTCCCGCCTCTATAATTCACGCGGCGCCACGGCGTCTTGCGCCGCTTCCGATGCACTTTGCAACCACACTAGCGGCGTTTCTCGCGGCAGCCACAATCTACGGCAGCGGTCACGCTCGCGCTCGCACGACGATAACGGACCTCGCGCCTCGCGCTTCGTTCGCGCGGCTTGCCATGCGCCGGCCAGAATCATCGAATCCTGTGGGAGACACTGACGCACCCATCGACGACGAAACGGATACCGAAAGGCTCGTCGCGAAATCGCACGAACTGACCGACTTCACCGCGATCGGAAGCGCACCTTTCATTCTTCGTGCGTCGCTCTTCTTCAATGACCCCAGCGGCGATCCAAGGGTCCCGGCGGCGCGAGGCAGCTACGTGTTCACGTGGCAGTCCGCCGACAAGTGGCGCGAGGACGCTGAACTGCTGCACCTGAAGCAAACCGAGATCGCGAATGACAACACGCTGTGGACGAAGCGTAATGCTCCCTATCCCTCTTTCAGTTACTGGTGGACGCACAATGCGATGGAGATCATGCGCGGCGTCGTCTATCACTTCGATTCCCGGACTCGCATCGAGATCTCGCAGGTGAGCGGACGCAACGTGGTGTGCGCAACCAATGGAGGAATCCGTGTGACGCAGCAGCTTTGCCTCGACACGCGGACCGGTTTGCCGCTGCTGCAATACGATTCGACGTTGCACATTCAGTACCTATTTGCTGACTGGGCGCAATGGGGCAATCACTGGTATCCGCGAACGATCAAAGGACTCTCGGGAAGCGAAGCGGTGATGCAGATCGAGATCGCGAATGTGGCCAACGCCCCGCCGGAAGCGAAATGGATTTCGCCGCCAGCGGAGGCGACGCAGCGCGAATGGTGCGCGGATATGAGACCGGCGCGCTTGAGCGATGCGATCGGGACTGCGGCGCTGCCCGATCCGAACGCGCCCGCGGGAGCGACGCCGATCATTGGCGCGATTGTTTACGGCGTGATCGGAAAAGATGGTTACTGGAGCGATTTGAGCGTGCTCGAAAGCTCGGATTTCAAAGCGGCATTTTTGATGCTGGATAAATTGAGCGCGTTTCGAAATCAGCCTGCGACTTGCCGCGGCACACCGGTGCAATCGGAAACGATTTTTCGGATTTCTCCGCCGCCGCGATAATTTTGCTCCAGATTTTTTTAATCGCGAGGCGCGAACGGCGCGCGGTTCACATTCCTTCGTAGTTGGGGCCGCCGCCGCCTTCTGGTGGAACCCAGTTGATGATCTGGTAGGGGTCGGCGATATCGCACGTCTTGCAGTGGACGCAATTCGAGAAATTGATTTTCAGTTTGAGCTGATCTTTTTCCATGGCCATTTCGTAGACCGCGGCGGGACAAAAATACTGGCAGGGGTTTCCGTATTCGCGGACGCAGCGGTCCACGCAAATGCTGGGATCGAGAACGATGAGATGGCAGGGTTGGTCTTCTTCGTGGCGCGTGCCGGAGTGATAGACGTCGGTGAGGCGATCGAAGGTGATTTTTCCGTCGCCTTTGAATCGCGTGGATTGATCGACTAGCACGCGATCGCGATTGAGCTTGTGATATTCCTTGTAGCCGGCCTCGGAATGCATTGGGTCCACAAGGCCCCGGCCGCCCGAGACGAACTGCAGTCCCGCTTGGACCAATCCAGGATATAGCCCGCCGTGAAATGCCTGGTGGAAATTTCGCACGGCCCACAATTCTTTTTTAATCCAGCTCTCGTCGAGTTTCTGCTGGTAGGCCGCGAGTTTTGCGGCTGAAGTGTCGCCGGCGCAGAGGGCTTCGTAGATTGTTTCGGCGGCGAGCATGCCGCTTTTGATCGCGGTGTGAATGCCTTTGAGGCGTTGCGAATTCAGCAGGCTGGCGGAGTCGCCGATGATCAGGCCGCCGTCGATGAAGCTCTTCGGCATCGAATACCAGCCGCCGTACGGAACGGTTTTCGCGCCGTAGCGGACGAGCTTGCCGCCTTCGAGAATTTTCTTAACATAGGGATGCGTTTTGAATTTTTGAAACGCAGCATGCGGATCGAAGAGCGGGTCGTGATATTCGAGCGCGACAACCATGCCAAGCGACACGCGATTATTCTGCATGCCGTAAATCCAGCCGCCGCCGTACAGGTCGGAGCTGAGCGGCCAGCCGAGCGTGTGGGCCACGTATCCGGTGTCGATTCGGCCCGGCTGCACATCCCAGAGTTCCTTGATTCCGATGCCGTAGACTTGCGGGTTGAGGCCGTCGAGCTTGAGGCGATTGACCAGCTCTTTGGTCAATGAGCCGCGCGGGCCTTCGGCGAGCACTGTAACTTTTGCGCGCAACTCGTAACCCGGCGTGAAGTTGTCTTTCGGCTTCCCGAATTTGTCTACGCCTTTATCTTCGGTGAGGACGCCGGCGATTCCGTTTTTGTCGTAGAGCAGTTCCCTGCCGGCAAATTGGGTGAAGACGTTCACGCCTTTTTTTTCGACGAGGCCGCCCAGCCACTTCACGATCTTGTTGAGCGAGACGATGTAGTTTCCGTGATTGGCGAGAGGCGGAGGCGTGATCGGCAATTTGTGCGCGGAGGATTCGGTGAAGTAGTAGGCCGCATCACCGGTGACTGGCGTATCGAGCGGCGCGGATTTCAGGAAATCGGGGACCAGCTCGGCGATGCCGCGCGGGTCCATGATCGCGCCGGAAAGTTGGTGCGCGCCTAGCTCGCGAGCTTTTTCGAGCACGTAGATATTTTCGGTGGAGAGCGCGGGAGTCTTGCTCGCGGCGGTGTGCTTTTCAATCAGGTTGGCGAGGTGCAGCGCGCAGGCGAGGCCTCCGGGGCCAGCGCCGATGATGAGAACGTCGGCTTCGAGCTGCTCGCGTTCGATTGGCACGCGTTATCCTATCCGAACCGCGGGTGAAACAGGCCTCTGGGTGTCGCCGCCAGGGTGCCGTTTACCGCCTATTAGAAAATTATATGTCATTGATTTTAGGTGATTTAGGAGAAGATTTAATCGCGGAACCGTAGATTAAGAAACGAGGTGTGTGACGAGCTGAAGAGAGATCCCTCGACTTCGCTCGGGATGACCGAAAAAGATAAGATGACCGAAAAACATAAAGGCCCGTGCTCAATCTCATGCTTAATCTCATGCTTAATCTCGTGCTGAATCTCGTCCTGTAGCTCGTTCTGGAGCTCTTTTTTGCGCGCGCGAATCGATTCGTCGGGCGAGGCTCGGGGTCTATTCTCATTGAGCTCTCGCTGGGCCTCTTTGAGGTCTCACTGCGCGTCCTGTAGCTAGTCTTCATAGTTCCGTGGTCACGGTAGCATGGAAACTCGGTTGATTTCAATCTCTATCGCGGATTGGTGGTGGTGGAGGAGACTGAATTCCCGGCCCTGCTATCGCGACGGAGCGATCGTGACCTGGCAAAGGGCTGGTCAGGCTCCCCTTACAATTTCGACCGAGCAAGCTGCGTGGCGAGCGACCGCTTCCGAGACACTGCCCAGCAAAAAACGGTCCAAGCCCGTCCGCCCGTGTGAGCCGAGGACAATCAAGTCCGCTCCCAGCTTTTTTGCTTCATCTATGATCACAACCTTGGGGATTCCATTCTCCACCGCATAGGAACATATCTTGAACCCGACCGCTTCAAGCGACTCAGCCGCGCGTTTCACCATCTCGATAGCTTGCTGGTGCCGCTGCGCCATCATTTCTCCGTAGACATGGCGCGAAGACCACTGGGCTTCTAGAATCGGCTCAAGAACGTGCAGCACACGCACTTCGGTATCCTGTGGATGCGCTCTCTGCAACATACTTTGGATCGCAGCCTGAGAGTATTTAGAATCGTCAACCGCGAGAAGAATTTTCATAATCCCTCCGAGCTCGCTCGGGAGCCGGAATCCCTGGGTTCTTATTGTTTCGTGGCCATTTGAGTTTCATCATCCGCCGGCACTAACGCCGACAACCTAAGTACGGCCGCGGCGGCCATGTACCGCACGGGCGCTTTCTTGTCCAGCACGTGCGGTGCGATTGGGACGATCAGGGCGGGATCGTCGTGACGCCCAATGGCAAACAATGCAGCCACCCGCACAGTCCCATGCTTATCGCAGGCCGCCCTCAGGAGCCCCTTACCAATCCGGGAGTCCGGATCGTTTGCGAGCTTCTTGAGCGCATTGAGACGCACGGGAGTGGCGTAGTCCTTCGAGAGCTCTTGCCACACCATCCATCCGTAGCCGGCATACGGTGCAAATCCGATTCCAACCCCCATTGCCAAGAGCACCATCGCTCTCTCGTCCGTGATCAATTTCTTTTTTGCGGCGATTAGACCCTCACCGCTTTTCCGTTCGCCGGTCAAAATCTCGTAATAGACAGCGTAGCCTTCGGAGTCGCCCATGGCGAGCAACGAATCAGCGGCTGCGTAAGAGACCCGATTTTCTTTGTCTGCTAACGCTGTCTTCAACAAAGGAATTGAGGATTTAGCCCCCATCTGGCCCAGAGCGGTAGCGGCAGCCGCGCGTACGGCAGCCTTCTTATCGCCAAGAGCTTTCTCTGCTGATTCGATTGCCCAGGGATCATTCTGCAAGAGACCGAGGGCCGCCGCGGCGGCGGCGCGCTTGCCTGTATTATGTTCGTTGAGTCCCGTCTGCAGAATCACTTTGGCTTGTTCCTGCGGTGTCTGGGGATATGCGGCACTGCCCAGGAACAGCCATAGGCAACATGAGGCAACTAAAACTCTTGCCGCCCAAAGCTCCTTTGCGCCACTCCCTTTTCTGCGCATAACTTACAACTCCAGGGAGATGTTTACGCGCTTCTGGTAAGCGCTGCTGTGATAAGAGTCACAGCACGCTGTGAGGGGGATTACGTCGCGGCCGAGAGAACCGCTTTTGGCTGAGCGGACGGCGATGATTGTGTTAACAGAAGGAGCCCGGGCCAGATGTGCCTGTTTGAATGGGCTGTAGCTTCGGGGAGTAACACCGATTACTGTTGATAAATTCCTCTCACCACGAGCTATCTCAATCTGAAAAGGCCCAATGGGGTCATTTCTCGCGCGCGGGACGCTCCGCGCGAGAGAGTCCCACCGCCGATTCCACTGGATCGGCAGTAGCCCTCCGACCACTGATCTCTTCGATGTGTATGCAATAGAAAATGGCATCCGCAGGGTGGTCTTGGAAGCGAGCCTGATTCGCCGCATAGGCTGTTTGCCACCACAACGCTCTTTTTTCAAGTCGGAGCTGGGCTTGGAGTCGCACCCCGCTGTATTGAGGCGTGTCCGGAAGTTCCTCATAGCGTCCGAGGACCACGACACTTGACCAGCGGAAGTGGCTCAGAACGTCGTCAACCTCCACACACACCAATGGATTCGAACGCATCCACTCTACCTTTTGTCCGAAGGTCGTAAAGCCGTAGAGGTGGTCAGGCTCGTAGGCGAAATAGATTGGAGTGATGTATGGACGGTTTTGGTGGGCACATGCGAGCCTGCCGAACCCCTGCCGAGAAAGCATATCCCGACACTCTTGGATACTCATTTCACTTATTAGCATCGATGCACCCCCTCTGAACTTGTCGGATCGCGTCTCTCTTGGACGCATGCCTTCATGGGCGAGGCCCATTGGGTCGCTCAGCCGCGGTGGCCGTGCAGGAGCGCGAACGAACACAAGATCAGACCAAGGCCATAGAATCCAATTCCTGCTATGAAACCCACCTGTGCGTTGAACACATGGCCCACCCAGAGTGCGGCGATGACACCCACCATGATCGATATGACGACGGAAAAACAAATCGCAAGGAAGTCGATGATGTCGTGCGCTTCGCGGTGCATTCCGAAGAAAGCCAGTTTCAGCGCAGTATCTGAAAGTTTCATGCTCTCCTCCAATGCTCCCTCTGCGGGAGAGCGCCGCTGGAGGGGGACGTGTCTTGTCCCCTCTCCAACAAGCGATGCCGGGTTCTAGTTGGCCGATACGGTGGCGAATTTCTTGAACGCTGGAAGCGTCGCATACTCCACTTCAAACGTCTTCACTACCGGCAAGCCTTCCACATACTTGTTGATGATCTTGACGACTTCGGGATAGAACTCACGGTTGTAAATCTCCGCGAATTCCTTGTTCTCCCACAAGCTGATGGCTACTAGTTCCGTCTTGCTAGGCGCAAGCAGGATCAGCTCATCGAGGAAACCCTTCTGCCTGCGGAGCAGGGGAAGAACTTCCTTTTCAATCACTTTCGGAAACTCTGGTGTCCAATTCTTGTTGATCTGCATCGTAATCTGTCGGCTAAACATAAAAGCCTCCTCAGGGGGCGTGAATGGTTTGTCTCGCTGGTTATAGTTCGAGTTGCCTTCTGCCCCTACGTAAGACTTCTACGCAATTCTGCGGGAGTCGGATATGACCTGCGTCACCGGACGTTGTGACCGCGAGTACACAGACATTGGGAGAGCAGGTGGCCGCACCTGCATTTTAGGCGTGGTGCAGCCGCTCAAAACCCACCGCAAAGTGGGCGCCTTTTTTATTGCGTGATAACCCTTCCGGGCGAGTTCTCTGGCTAATTTCGGGATTGTGGCGCATGCTGCTTCAGGAGGCACTTATCCGTGCAAGATACAGGCAGTAGAATCCTTCTCGACCGAATGGACCAAGCCTTCGTTGACTATTCTCAGCAAGCCGAGCGCCTGAGCGCGCTTCTCGCCAAGCCCATGGGCGCGTCCAGTTGGACGCTCTATCACGATCTTCAAAGGCAGCGCACGGCGGAAACCGTCGCCCACGAGCGGTATCGCAGGCTTCAGGAAGAGCTGTTCGCGCGCATCGCCCCGGCTGTGCCGGACCGTCCTGAATCCAGCGTCGCCTGACAATCCTGCAAGACCATCATTCATGGAATATTCGCTTGAGGTGGAAACCTAGACATATTGACGTGACCTTCGAAGGTTACGTAACGGGTAGAGCAGCCTCAGGTCAATTCCGTCCGAGATCGGGCGGAATGGGATTGAGCTACGGGAATTCCGGCACGGGCGCGGAATGGTGGCTGAGCTACGGGCTGGCGAGGCGGCAGAGCAAGGTCGAAGGAGATACGGGCGGATTGGCGGAGCGGTGAGTGAATTGAATTGGTGGTGTGGGCGACGCGGGCGGTTCTGAGACCCGCCCCTACTGAGGGATTGGCGTCGAGGAGGCATCAAGCAGCAACGGTGTGGATGAAGCCGGGGCGTAACAAAGCGCGGGCGAGGCCCCGTACTCCATATAAAAGTTTTGTAATTCTTACCAGAGGATTGAGTGGGCGATGCTGGTCCAGTACGGGAGGTTGTGGATCGCGGTATACATCACGATCGTTTGGCCGACGATGAACGCGGGCAGAACGTAAAAATAAATACGATGCACTCGCCGGTTGACGATCATGTCGCGAATAACGCCGAGGAGAATCAGGAGGTCGACGCCGGCATAAAAAAAATCGTGCGGGAGCAGGCGCTCAGGAAAGCGGCCGAAAGACGCAGCGGTCAGCGCGCAGGTGGCAATGAACATCAGGCGGCGATGGAACTCCGGTTTTTTCCGCCAGTAAATCGCCAGCGCGAAGGTGCTTGAGAAGCAGACCATATCAAAAAGCGGAATCATCAAGAAAGACTCCGCGTCGGTGGCATGCATTTGTACGGTGTTGAAGCGCCCCATGACGACGGCGGTAGAGACGCCGAGCATGATAACCAGCGCACCCAGCGCGGCTCCGAACCAGCCGATGCGGCGATGCAATCGCACGTTGTGCGTGCGCACCAGCGCGGACTGCAGCAGGAAAAACAGCAGCCAACCGGAAAAGACCGCCGCATGAACATATAGGATCGGGGGCCGCGGAATAGCGGGATGAATCAGGTTGTTGCCCACCGTGAAGCTGAAGCCGTACACCACCACCGCAGGAATCAGGAGCGACATGAAGAAGTAGAAATATTGGTCGAGCAGGCCGCCACGTTTCGTTGTGACTGCGATGCGCGGATGAAAGCTCGAATTGGAAGCGGTTACCGTTGATTTCTCGTACAGCGCGGCAGGAATTGCGCGGCGCGATGCTACTACATCTGAGGCGTTCCGATTCCGAGTATTCCGAGGCAGGCCTCAGGTCAATTCCCGCCGACGTGGGCCGGAATGGGACCCGAGCTACGGGATTTTCGGCACGGGCTTGCCGGAATGGGACCTGAACTACGAGGAATTCTGAAGGAAGGCAAAGCGGGATACGCGAAGCTGCAGTGAAATTCCCGGGGCTAAAGCCCATTTCAATTGCTTAATGCTTTTTCGCTGGACTGAAGTCCAGCTCCCCCTGTTAAAAACAGGGGGCTCCCACCGAAGAGCAAAACCACATCCCAACACTTCGCGGAGAGCGGGCTAGGTGCGGAGGCGCAAGAGGGCTATGGCGCCTAGGAGGACCAGGTTGGGATCGCCGGCGAGCAAGAAACCCACGACGATGAGAGCGTCGCCGTGGCTACCACTTGGGCGGAGTGGAGAATAGGCGCTAAGAGCCGTAGGTAACGCGGGCGGGTCTGAGACCCGCCCCTACAAACCTTTTTCGCCGGCCGTTGATGGAGTTGGCTGCCTTCATTTACAGGATGCGCTGTATTCCGGGAGAAGGCCGGCAACAGCACTATTGTGGGAGAAGCAAATCGTGGTGCGTTTCCCGCCGCACCGCAACCGCAATCAGCACGAGGGTATTAAATTCAATTGAATGCTGCAATTCGCGACTCGGAGCATGAATTGCGGCTTGGAGGAAACAGCGATGCGTGCAGCACGGCGATGCCTTAGCGCGTTCGTCTTGACGGCGGCTCTTGGGACCACGGGTTCTATGGTGGCCGCGGCGCCGAAAGCGCAGGATGTGCAGGTGCGAGTGTACGACCCGGGCCACAAGGATTATCACAACTGGGATGAACGCGAAGATCGTGCCTACCGGCATTATCTCGAAGAGCGGCACGAGGAATATCGTAAGTACGATAAGCTGAAAAGCAAAAGAGCAGCGGGATTATTGGAACTGGCGGCACAGCCATCCGGATTAGAAATTCTTAAAGTCAAGGCGTACGCGGACAAATATTCACAGGCCGATAACGTCGCGCCGCTCGTCTGAAGGTTATAATTTCGGTGGGATGGGCGGTGCGGCATGTTTTTCCGGAAAGGCTTTGGAGGTTCGACCCGCAAGGGCCGAGCGTAGTACCTACAGGTTGAGCTGTATTCCCGACAAGCGCTAAATGCGCGATCATCATGGCGAAAAGCAAGGCTGGCGCAACGTGCTCTCCATGACAAAAATGATTGCTCATTGCAACAGGGCTATAACGTTGGCGACAAACGCGAGAAACGCGCTTGCCATACAGCTGGACCGAGCGTCACGAGGAATATTGCGAGCAATGGAAACTGAAAGAAAAAGGGCGCAAAGATTCATGGCGATGGCGCCACGGCCACTCAAATCATTCAAACCAGAAAACCTATCCTCGTATATTCACGGAAGCATAATGTCTCGCCGGCGGTCCGAAGCGCAGAATTCGACGGCCGATGGGCGGCATAGCCTTACCGCTCGACGATCAGAAGAGGTCTCAGCCGAGCCGAGCATGAAACGACCTGCCGGAGTGACAATCATTGCGATGGCTACGTTCGCTGGGGCCGCAATTCTGGCTCTGGGCGCTTTGGCGTTTTTTTTCGTTGCGGTGATGGCAATTGGCGGCGGGGACGGAGGCGACCCGGTTTCTGCGTCGATTGCGGGGATGGGAGTGGCTGGAGGATTTTCGCTTCTGGTGCTGGCGGGAGTGGCGGGTTGCCTGGCGCTGGGAGTGCTGCAATTGTGCGAATGGGCGCGGATTTTGGCGATTAGCTGTATTGGAATCGGAATTGTGTGCACGGTCATCAGCATTCTTACTTTTATCGGATACCCGCTGGTTCCGCTCGGCCCGATGATTTTTGTCCACGCGCTTGTGATCGGCGCGGCGGGCTGGTCGATTGCATATCTCGCAAAGCCCGATGTGAAGCAGGCGTTTTCGAGCGGGCTGACGCTCCATCGTTCGAATTAAAATCATGAGCAGTTCGAGAGCCCCCGCTGGGCGGGAGTGCGCTTAGAGGATACCCACGGCGCGAGCTGCGAGCAGGGTGACGATCATCAGAGAGATGATCGACTGCACCATCATGACCACTTTGGCCCAGCGAGAGAGGACAGCGGTATCAGTGGGCGAGAAGGCCGTGCTGGTGTTGAAGGCGAGAAAAAGATAGTCGATAAACTGCGGCGACCAGATTTCTTCGGGTTCCTCGCGCATGATCATCTGCGGGAAGAGAAACGAGCTGTCGAAGTCACCCCGGGCCGTGTCGCGGCCGAGCGGGCCACCCGCATCGATTTTCCAGTACCACAAAGCGAAGACAACCACATTAGTGAGCCAAAGCGAGACCGCCGAGCGAAGGAGCGTCTGTGGAGAATCAAGGTGCTTCGGTATGCCCGTAATCAGAAGAGCGAGAGACGCAATCATAGCGGCGGTGATGATGCCAGTGGCCACGAAAGTGAGGATTCGGGAGACGTTGTAATGGCCTCGATGATTGGAGTAGACGAGCGGGATGAGCAGAATCACGGTGATGACGAGGAGGCCCCAACTGGGGCCGACGGAGAGCCGCTCGGGCATCGAGCGGTGAACAAGAGCGGCGGCGAACATGGCGACGAAAGCGGGCCAGCGCGGCTCGCGAAAAACTTTGACGGGTTTGGCCATGGGTCCGTTTCGGCAGGGCTGAGAGAGCGAAAGCGGCGCGACAAGTGCCAAGCCGATCATCCGTATCGTATCAGTTTTGGGGATTTCGGTATAACAGGCGAGCTTGGGCAAACAAGATCGCGGCGCTTTTAAAAGCTATTCATAGCGCAGCGCGATGATTGGGTCGACGCGGGTGGCGCGACGAGCAGGGATGTAGCAGGCGAGCAGCGCGACGCCCATCAGCAAAGCGGGCACGGCGATAAACGTGAGGGGGTCGTTGGGCTGGACGCCGAAGAGAAGGCTCGTCATCAGCCGGGTGACTGCGAGTGCGGCGATAAATCCCAGCGCGACACCGAGCAGCGCAAGACGCGCGCCCTGGCCGAGAACCATCGAGAACACGTTGCGCGGCTGAGCGCCGAGGGCGAGACGGATGCCGAATTCCTGAGTGCGCTGGGCGACCGCGTAGGAAATCACCCGGTAAATTCCAATCGAGGCGAGCAGCAGCGCGAGGGCGGCGAATGCGGCGAGGAGCAGCATCGAGAAGCGCGGTTGGGTCATGGAGTCGTCGACGAGGGTGGCCAGCGTGGAGACTTTCGCGACGGGCAGCTCGGGATCGACGGAGCGAATTGCTTCGCGGGCGCTGCTAATGATGGCGCGGGGATCGGCTTGCGTGCGCAGGGCGACTTGCATGGTGAGCATGTCGGGATAAGGCTTTTGCGTGTAGACGACGTAGAATTCTGGACCGGTGGATTCGCGCACGGTGAAATGTTTTACGTCCGCGGCGACGCCGACGATGGTCAGAGTGGGAAATTTGGCGGGGGGCAGCTTGATCGATTTGCCGATGGGGTCTCCGCCCGGATAGAACTGATCCGCGAGCGTCTTGCTGACGATTGCGACGGGGTGCGAATCGGCGGTGTCGGAGTCGAGAAACGGACGGCCGCGGAGAATCGACGTGCCGATCGCGGAGAAATAGCCGGGAGAGGCGATCGTGTAAGACGCAATCGGATTGCGGCCGGAGCTTTTGTCGAAAGTGCGGCCGGGGATTGCAAAGGCGGAGGACTCTTGTCCGCCGCTCATCGGCATGGGGCTTCCGAGGGCGGCGGCTTGGACTCCGGGGATGTCGTTCAGCCGGTTGAGAACTTTTCGATAGACGCCTGCGAGGCTGTCTTTGTCGGGATAGCGTGCGCCGGGGAGCGTGAGTTCGAACATAAGGACGCGGGTGGCATTGAAGCCGGGATCGACTTTGAGCAGGTGGAAAAATGTGCGGACGAGCAGGCCGGCGGCGATGACGAGAACGAGGGCGAGCGCAACCTCGGAGACGAGCAAGGCGCTGCGGATTTTCTGTCGAGCCGGCCCGGAGCCGGAGCGCTGGCCGCCTTCTTTTAGAGCTTCGACGAGGTTTTCGCGCGTGGCGCCGAGCGCGGGAGCGAGGCCGAAGAGCAGGCCGGTGAGAATCGTGAGGAGAAGGGTGAACGCGAATACGCCGGGATCGAATCGGATTTCATGGAGACGCGGAATATTCAGCGGGCCGAAAGTTTTTACGAATTGAATCGCGACCTCGCCGAGAAACAGCCCGGCGACTCCGCCGACGAAGGCGAGCAGAATGCTCTCTGTGAGAAGTTGGCGGACAAGGCGGCTTTGAGCGGCACCCAGTGCGGCGCGAAGAGTGAATTCCCTGCGACGCCCGAGCGAACGGGCGAGGAGAAGATTGGCAACGTTCGCGCAGGCGATGAGAAGGACCACGCCGACGGCACCGAGGAGAAGCAACAGCGGACGGCGCGTATCACCGACAACTTGCGAGGCGAGCGGCGTGATTTTGGAACTGAACCAGCCAGCATCGCGCGGAGTCTTCTCCCATTCCTTGGCAAGTACGTTCATTTCCGACTGGGATTGTGCGATGGAGACGCCGGGCCTGAGGCGGGCGATGACAGCGAATTCGTCCGGGGCGGTGGAGTCTGCGGGAATATCTGTGATCGCAGGGACCCACATCTCCGGCAGCCGTGGGAATTGAAAACTGCCAGGCATCTCTTCGCCGCGAGGAAACGCGAAGCCATTGGGCATCACGCCGACGACGGAGTAGGACTCGCCGTTCAATTCGAGAGTGCGGCCGACAACGCCGGGATCGCCGCCGAACTTTCTTTGCCATAAGCCGTGGCCGAGGATCACTTCGCGGTCATGTCCTGGGTGATCTTCTTCATCGAGAAATGTGCGACCGAGGAGCGGCGCAACGCCCATCGTGCGGAAAAATCCGGCGGAGGCGCGGATGCCGTCAATACGAACCGGATCGCCGGTGCCGGTGCCGGTGAGATTGAGACCAGCGGCTTCAAATAGGCCGACCTCCTGGAAAGCTTTTGCGTCGCGCTGGAAATCCTGAAATGTGCGTGCGCCCCAGGGAATCTCGTTGTAGCCAAGGTCGATGCCGGGCGGCGTTTGGCGCCAGGGGAAGACGATACGGTCCGCGTGAGGATACGGGAGCGGCTTGAGGAGGACGGCGTTGACGATGCTGAAAACGGCAGTGCTGGCGCCGATTCCAAGCGCGAGGGTGAGTATCGCTACGATCGTGAAGCCCGGCGATTTCGCGAGCATTCGCAGGCCATACTTCAAATCCTGAAGCAGCGTTTGCATCATTCGAACCTCGTCGCGTGCCGGTTCCGTGCTTAGGCGGTTTAGACGTCGCAAGCCTAAAGAGGACGCTCGCAAACACACCTAGCCGCGAACTTCCACTGGCGTCGCAGTTCGATTGCCAGTGACGCGGGTCAGCAAGTATCGCAAGAACAGGATGTTGCGGGAAAAAACGACAGGCCTCGCGCGGCTTGATGCTCGAACGTGGGAGCGGGGATTTCGAAAGCGGACACCGCTGTGCGGAGGTTACTTCGTCTTTTCGAGTTCCTCGATGATGGCGGGGACGATTTCGAAGAGATCGCCGACGATTCCGTAGTCGGCTACTTCGAAGATAGGCGCGTTCTGGTCTTTGTTGATGGCGGCGATGGTGCGCGAGCCTTTCATGCCTACGACATGCTGGATGGCACCGCTGATTCCCAGCGCGAAGTAGAGCTTGGGCGCGACTGTCTGGCCGGAGCTGCCGATCTGGCGCTCCATGGGGAGCCAGCCTTCGTCGCAGATCGGGCGCGAGGCGCAGATTTCGCCGCCGAGGAGCTTGGCAAGTTTTTCGGCCATGGGAATATTTTCGGGGGCTTTGATGCCGCGGCCGATGGAGACGAGGATGGGGGCTTGTGTTAAATCGACAGCTTGCTTCGCCTCGCGGAATAGTTCGAGTGGCTTGGTGCGGATTTGCTCGGGTTTCAGATCGACGTTGACAGGCTTCACCGGCGCTTTTCCATTGGCGTGCTTGGTGACGAGGTCGGCGCGAAACGCGCTGGCTTGAAATGATGCGATCCACGGAGGATCACCCCCGAATACGACGTCCGCTGCGGTGCGGCCCTGAAACATTTGGCGCACGAAGATGAGTTTGCCGTTCTCGTAACGATAGCCGATGCAATCGCCGATCATTCCCTTACCCATCGAGGCGGCGAGCTTCGGCGCAAAATCGCGAACCTGGTATGTGTGCGGGAGTAGGACGAGATCGGGCTTAGTGCTTTCGATTACCTGGCGCAGGGCGAGCGAGAATCCGTCCGGAGTGTATTTTTCGAGCAGGTCGTTTTCTACGAGCAAGACTTCGTCGAGTTGCGAGGCAGCGAGTTCGTCGGCAAGGGGCGCCACTCCTTTGCCAATGACCAGGCCGGTGAGAGAACCTTTCGTGTGCTGGACAATTTGCTGCGCGGCGGCCAGCGTTTCGAAGCTGACTCTGTTGAATTTGCCTTCGCGCTGTTCGGTGATGAGGAGGATTTTCATTAGAGCACCCGCGCTTCGTGCTTCAATTTTTCGATGAGCTTCGCCGCGATTTCCTTGGGCTGCCCTGTGATGAATTCGGTTTGCTTGGCTTTGTGGGGGACGTAGATGCATTCCACGTGCTGCGTGGGCGCGTCGGGCACGCCGAGCGACGCGCGCTGGACTGTGGCGATTTCCTTTTTCTTGGCTGCCATGATGCCTTTGAGCGTGGCGTAGCGCGGCTTGTTGATGCCCGATTGGATTGAGAGGACGGCGGGAAGGGGCAGCTCGACCCATTGGAACCAGCCCGCTTCGAGTTCGCGCTTCAATTTCATTCGCGAGTCGGTCACTTCGATCGCCATGATGATCGTGGCATGCGGGCGGCCGAGCAATTCGGCGAGGAGGACGCCGGTTTGTCCGAAGCCCTGGTCGTCGCTTTGGAGGCCGGTGAGGATGAGGTCGAAATTTTCCGCTTTGAGCGCGGCAGCCATGGAACGCGCGGAGCCGAGTGGGTCGAGCTTGTAGAATTGATCGTCGGACACGTGAATGCCGCGATCGGCGCCTTTCGCGAGGGCTTCTTTGATTGTTTGCTTGGCGCGCTCGGGGCCCATTGAAATCGCAACCACTTCGCCGCCGTGTTTTTCCTTCAGGCGCAACGCTTCTTCGAGCGCGTAGCTATCGGGTTCGTTTGTTTCGAATCCGATGTCGGATTCGCGAATCCACGCGCCGCCTTCGACGATGGCGAGGGGGGCATCTTTGGCGGGAACTTGTTTGACGCAGACTCCGATTTTCAAGAATTCCTCCGAATTGAAACGCTACGACCGTGGCAAATGGCAGAATCGCGCCAAGTTCATTTGCCGGGCACGGCATGCCGTGCCCCTACTGTTAGTCACGCGCGCGAATCGGCGCTACTTTTCATTCCAGCGCTTGAAGATCAGCGATGCGTTTGTGCCGCCGAAGCCGAAAGAATTCGAGAGGGCGTACTCGACGGACGCTTTGCGCGCTTGGTTGGGTACGTAGTCCAGATCGCATTCCGGATCGGGATTCTCGTAGTTCACTGTGGGCGGCAGAATCTGATCTCGTAACGCTAGAACGCTGATGCCGGCTTCGAGGCCGCCGGCGCCGCCGAGCAGATGTCCCGTCATTGATTTCGTCGAGCTGATGGGAACTTTTTTCGCGCGCTCGCCGAAGACGCGCTTTAACGCGGTGGTTTCAATCGCGTCTCCGATGGGAGTGGACGTACCGTGAGCGTTCACGTAGCTCACATCGTCCGCCGAAATCTTCGCATCCTTCAGCGCGGCCATCGTGACGCGGTAGCCGCCATCGCCGCCTTCAGCCGGTTGCGTGATGTGATATGCGTCGCCGGACATTCCGTAGCCGACGATTTCCGCGAAAATCGGCGCTCCGCGCTTTTGGGCAAATTCGAGCGATTCGAGAATCAGCACGCCCGCGCCTTCGCCCACGATGAAGCCATCGCGTTGCGCATCGAATGGACGGCTGGCGCGCTCGGGTTCATCGTTGCGCGTGGAAAGCGCGCGCATGGCGGCAAAGCCGCCCACGCCCATCGGAGTAATCGCGGCTTCCGAGCCACCCGCAATCATCACTTCGGCGGCGCAGCGCTGAATGATTTTGTAGGCGTCGCCGATCGAGTGCGCGGAGGCCGAGCATGCGGTGGCCGTTGCGCTATTCGGGCCTTTCGCGCCGTAGCGAATCGACACATGCCCGGACGCCAAGTTGACAATCGAAGCAGGAATAAAAAAGGGAGAAATCTTTCCGGGTCCGCCTTGGAGATATTTCGAATGCTCGCGTTCGATTACGTCGAACCCGCCAATTCCGGAAGCGATGTACACGCCGGCAGCGTCCGCAGTTTCCGGCTTTAATTCGAGGCGGGCCATCTGCATCGCGAATTCGGAAGCGGCCAGAGCCAGTTGGATGAACCGGCCCATTTTTTTCAGTTCTTTTTTTTCTACCCAGACGAGCGGATCGAAATTGCGGACTTCACCGGCGATGCGGCAGTCAAACGCGGTTGCATCAAAATGGGTAATTGGGCCGATACCACTTTTGCCGGCCAGCAGGTTGCGCCAGACCTCATCGGTCCCAATGCCGCAACCGCAGACCAGCCCTACGCCCGTCACGACAACTCGGCGGTTCAAACCTGCATTCTCCTGTTCGGAATGGGACGGCCGGGCGGACTACTTACTAGCCTTGGCATGCTTCTCGATGTAGTCAACGGCGTCTTTCACCGTGGCGATTTTCTCGGCGTCTTCGTCCGGGATCTCGATGCCGAAAGATTCCTCGAAAGCCATGACCAGCTCGACTGTGTCGAGCGAATCGGCGCCCAGGTCGTCCACAAACGAAGCCGTCGGAGTGACTTCGCCTTCGTCCACACCGAGTTGCTCGACAATAATCTGCTTCACGCGTTCTTCAACGCTGGCCATTCTGATTTTTCCTCCGGTATCGGTATTCGTCTAACCCTTGAGCCGCCACGACGGCCGGGGCAGCGCCTAAAATTGTACCGCCCATTCTAAGCGCGGCCCAATGCTGGGGTCAACCTTTGTGCCGCGCGCGGCTGTCATATTCCCGGCTGACCTTAGATTTCTCGAGGGGGCGATTACAGATCGATCTTGATTCTATATTTCTCTTCAAGCCCCATTACAAGTTCAACGAAATCCAAGGAATCGCCTTCGCGTTCTCCTAATTCCTGCAATGTGCGCTGGTCCAAATCAGTTTCTTCGGCCAAAATGCGGCGAAGCCGCTTCCACTCGGGTCGCTCGTTCATCGGTAGCGGAGATTTCAATGTTAAGTCCTCAGCCCATGTGCAGGCCGCCGTTTACTTCCAGCACTTGTCCAGTGATGTAGCTCGCTTCATCGCTTGCGAGGAAGATTATCGCTGCGGCGATATCTTTGTCCGAACCAAGGCGGCCGAGCGGGATCATCGTTTTCATTTTGTCTTTGATCTCTTGCGACAGCACGTCGGTCATCGGCGTGGCGATAAATCCGGGCGCCACGGCGTTTACGGTGATGTTGCGCGAAGCTACTTCCACGGCAATCGCGCGCGTGAGGCCAATTAGGCCCGCTTTCGAAGCAACGTAGTTCGCCTGGCCGGCGTTGCCCGTCTGCGCGACCACCGACGAGAGATTAATGATGCGACCGGAGCGCTGCTTGAGCATCGCGCCCAATGCTTGCTGAATGCACAGGTGCGCGCCGGTTAGATTCGTTCGCAACACTGCGTCCCAGTCTTCGAGTTTCATGCGCAGGGCGAGCGTGTCGCGCGTAATTGCTGCGTTGTTGACGAGAATGTCGAGCCGGCCGAATTTTGCTAGAACTTGCTGAAAACCCGTCTTCACTTGTGCCGCGTCGGCGACATCCATCGGTACGGCCAGAGCCTCGCCGCCCGCACCTTCGATCTCAGAGACCAGCGACGCCAATTTGTCAGCGCTTCTCGCCGCGACGCCGACTCTCGCACCTGTCTCGGCCAACGCCAACGCGGTGGCTCGCCCGATTCCTTGCGACGCACCGGTGACGAGGGCTACTTTGTCCTTGAGTGAAAACATCAGATTTGAATTATCCTTCCGCCGCTTGAGCGCGGGCTTGCGCGATTTTTTCGATCGCGGCTTCGAGGCTGGCTGAATCCTCGACGTTGAAAGCGCGAATCGAGCGATCGATCTGCCGCAAGAGCCCGCTGAGGACTTTCCCGGGACCGACCTCGACGAAAACGGTGACGCCCGCTTCGATCATTTCGTGAATCGAATCGAGCCAGCGGACAGGCTGCGTAACCTGGCGAATCAACGCGTCGCGTGCTTCATCACCTGTTGTGACCGCCTCGGCGTCCACATTGGTAATCACAGGAAATTTCAGAGTGTGAAAATGCGCGGCACGCAAGTCGGCTTCTAGCCGCTGCTGGGCGGGAGCCATCATGGCGCAATGAAACGGAGCGGAAACCGGAAGCATAACGGCTCGTTTTGCTCCGCTCTGCGACGCAATCTCAACGGCGCGCTTCACAGCTGCCGCGGCGCCCGAGATTACAGTCTGCTCGGGCGAATTCAAATTCGCGGGCGAGACGACCTCGTGATCAGCCGCCTTTTTGCAGACTTCGGCCACTTCCGACGGCGGAAGGCCGAGGATCGCAGCCATCGCGCCTTCACCGGCCGGCACGGCTTCCTGCATGTAGCGCCCGCGCCCGCGCACGATTTTCACTGCCTCCGCAAAATCAAGCCCGCCGGCAGCGACCACCGCAGAATATTCGCCAAGACTATGCCCCGCTGCGAAATCAGGCGTGACGCCGCGCTTCTCGAGCGCTCGATACGCCGCAATCGAGACAGTCAGAATGGCGGGCTGCGTGTTTTCCGTCTGCTTCAGCGCTTCTTCGGTGCCTTCGCAGCAAAGCTTGAAGAGCGAAAAACCGAGCGCGGCATCCGCCTCGTCGAAGACGGCGCGCGATTCCGGATATTTTTCGGCGAGGTCGCGTCCCATGCCGGGATATTGCGACCCCTGTCCCGGAAATAGAAATGCAAGTTTACCCATGTCGTGCGTGTCCGCAGTGCTCAGCCGCGCGCGACGTTGGCGGCAGTAACTACAGCGGAAAGCTCCTGATCGATCTTTTCATTCACGCGATTGCGGTACAGCTCTGAAGCGACGCGCATCGCATTCTTGATGGCGACGGGATTTGAACGTCCGTGGCCAATCACGGTAATCCCACGAACGCCGAGCAGCGGCGCTCCGCCCACTTCCGAATAGTTCGTGCGACTGCGGAAGTCGTCGAACGCTTCTTTCGAAAGCGCATACCCAATCTGCGATTTCAGGCTGCTCTTGATCGCTTTCTTCAGCGTGCCGCCGATGTACTCGACCAAACCCTCGCTGATTTTCAGCGCGATATTGCCGATGAAACCGTCGCAGACGATCACGTCCACGTCGCCGCGAAATACGTCGCGCCCCTCGACGTTTCCCGTAAAGTTCAGCGGCGAGTGCTTGAGAATATTGAATGTCTCACGCGTCACCTCATTGCCTTTCATCTCTTCTTCGCCAATAGATAGCAACGCGACGCGAGGACGCTTGGTGCCAAAAATCGTGCGATGGTAAATCTCGCCCATCACTGCGAACTGCGCGATCTGCTCCGCTTTCGAATCCACGTTCGCGCCCACGTCCAGAATCACGCAGAACTTTTCCTTCATATTCGGAAACGCGCCGGCCAACGCCGGACGATCCACCGAAGGCAACGTTCCCAGGACGAATCGAGCGACAGTCATCACCGCACCTGTATTGCCGGTGCTGACCAGCGCATCCGCTTTACCGTCGCGCACCAGCCTTGCGGCCACGTGCAGCGAGCTGTCTTTCTTGCGGCGGAAAGCATGGGCCGGAGAATCGCTCATCGTCACCACTTCCGTGGCGTTGACAACCTCGATCGGCAGCCCGCGATGCCGGTGGCGGCCCAGCTCCTGTTTTAAGGTGGCCTCAATGCCTACCAGAAAAATCCGCGCTCCCAACTCGCGCGCCGCCAGCACTGCGCCTTCCACTTCCGCGCGAGGCGCGTGGTCTCCTCCCATTGCATCCAGAGCGATGGTAGTCATTAAATGAGCCAGCTTGGAAATACAGGCGAGGGAAACTTAGGCTGTCTTGCCCTTAGTGTCAATCACTTCACGGCCTTTGTAATAACCGCAAGCGCGGCACAGCTGATGGGGCAGCTTCTTTTCGTGGCAGTTCGGACACTCCGTGAGCGGCAGCTTGTGCAAGTGATCGTGCGCGCGCCGGTTGCTCGTGCGCCGCTTCGAATGACGTCGTTTCGGATTCGGCATTACAACTCCTCATGGCAGGCCGCAGCAAAGGCGGCCCCAAAATGGAAAGTGATAGTGTAGCGTTTTATTGCTTTTTGAACCAGTCCTGCTTCAGGCGGGCGAGAGGCGCGAGCCTGGGATCAGACCCGTGCTTTTCGCAGCGGCATTCTTCGTTGTTGAGGTTCGCGCCACAGTGCGGGCAAAGGCCGCGGCAATCGCTGCGGCAAATGATCTTCATGGGGATCGCGAGATTCACTTGCTCGGCCAGCACGTCGGCGAGGAAAAGCCCGTCGCCCTCGAAGAAGGCGATTTCGGTATCGTCGAGGTTCAGGTGAAATTCATCGTCGGCTGCGATGGACGTCATAGGCCGGTAGTACAGATCGAAGTCGCGGCTGATTTCTTCCACGACGGTGTCCAGGCACCGGGCGCACACTAACTCCACGCGGGTGTGCAAGTTACCGTAGGCGCGGATCTGCCCTTCCACCAGTTCGGCCGTGGCGCGCACCTCCAGCGGCTCCACCTGGCGGAACTCCCCGGAGTGAAAATCAAGCGTACCCGGCGAATAGCTCTTGCGGATTCGGGTCTTACGGAGGGCGAGTTCGTTAACGTCCAAAAACATCGTTTTCCCCGCAAAAATGCAGCGAAATTCCATTATAAGTCTGGCGAGCGCGATGTCAAGGAAGCCACCTGTGGAAGATTCCATGCATGACGCTTAACGGGCAATGACACACTTGCTCTGGGTTTACGGGGCGGGCGCAGTGGAACTGATTGGAGTACCAAGGAGTTCGTGGCATTGGCGAAGCAGGAAGTGGTCGGTCATGCCTGCAACGTAGTCGCAGACCACAACATGCGGCGGTCCCTCCTGTGCCAATTGCGCATAGTGTTCCGGCAAACGCTCGGGATGTTCCAGGAAGAATCGGAACAATTCGTCAAGTGCCGCAACGGAGCGGGTGCGGTCGTCTGCGATTGCCGGGTGAGAATAGAGGCGCGAGAAGAGAAAGCGCTTCAGGCGTGCATTTTGCTCGGCCATTTGCGGCGAGAACGATGCGAGGCGTTTCGGCATGCGGCGAATGTCGTCTACGGATTTCGCGCCGCTCGCTTTCAATTCCACGCGCGTGTTCTCGATAAGATCCGTCGCGAGCCGGTCGAGTACGCGTTTTAGAGCTTCATTGAATTTGAGCTTCTGCAATCCGTCTGGGTGCGTGCGGTCCACTTCGCGATAAGCCGTTTCGAAAACCGGCACTTCCTCGCGCAGTTGATCGATGTCGAGCAGGTGCGCTTCGAAACCGTCGTCGAGATCGGCGGTGTTGTACGCGATTTCGTCAACGAGATCGATGAGCTGCGCCTCGACGGGAGGCCGCTCTTCGAGCAGGTATTCAGCCAGCGCCGGGAATTCGGCTGCGGAATAGTCTCGCGAATGCTTGATGATGCCTTCGCGTACCTCGAACATAAGATTCAGGCCCGGATGATCCAGGTAACGCTGTTCGAACTGCTCAACGATGCGCAGTGCGTGCAGATTGTGGTTGAACCGGCCGCCGTGCTCGCGCATTCGTTTGTCGAGTTGCTTTTCACCCGCATGACCGAAGGGCGGATGCCCGATATCGTGGACCAGCGCCAGCGCCTCCGTCAGGTCCGTATTGAGTCCCAGCGCACCGGCCACAGTGCGAGCTATTTGCGTAACTTCGAGCGTGTGCGTGAGGCGATTGCGAAAATGATCCGAGAAGCGCGTGGTGAAAACCTGCGTCTTTGCCTCGAGCCGGCGGAAAGCGCGGGAATGGACGACGCGGTCGCGATCGCGCGCGTAGTCATTGCGATAGGAATGGGCGGTTTCCGGGTAGCGCCGGCCGCGCGATTGGCGCACGTCCATCGCGTAAGAAGCGAGTTGCATTACTGTCAGTTTAGCGTGTCGGCTTGCCTTCGGAAAGAACACGCGGGTTTAACAGGTACGATGCTTATGACTTGCCCGGCAGCAGCGCCAGCTCCTGGTCCGCCTCATTTGCGATCGGAGTATCGGGATACTCAGACTTGATCTGCGCGTAAAGCTTGGCAGCTTCGGCCGGATTCTTCTGGCTGTAGTGTCCGGCGAGCGCCAGCATCACCACCGGCTTCGGCACCAGCACACCGGGTTTGGCAATCAACTGCTGATAAAGACTGACGGCTTCGTCGCCCTGACCATTACGATCCGCCAATTGCGCGAGCTCGAATTTTGCCATTGCTGCGAAATCAGAATCTGTGTCGGCGAGTCCTTTGAGCAATTTCTTCGCATCGTCATTCTTACCCAGTTTTTCGAGGCTGAGCGCGGCGTAGTAAGCCGAGAGCTGGCCCGGCCGGGTATGCGCGTACTTCGTCGCTACATCCTGAAATTTCCTGGCTGCGTCGGTGTATTTGTTTTTCTCGTCAACGTAGCTCACTTCATTCGGCTCGGATGGCTCGCCCGGTGCACGCACGCGCGCCTGGAACACCTTCATCGCGTCATTGTTTGCCGCTGCCGCTTTTATCGTTTGCCGCTCCGTATAGGACCGCCAGCCAAAAAAGCCCAGCGCAAGCACCGCCGCCGCTATCACGATGTACAGCGTAAGAGCCTGATGAGAGAGCACCGCTTCGGCTCCCTGCGCCAGCGTGTCCCTCAGTTCGTCTTTTTTCAGTTCTTTCCGCGAAATATGCGCCAAAGCCGCTCCCTGTAAGTTAATTCTGGAAAAAGAATGGTACCACAAAGATGCTCGCGAACTGCTCGCAGCCTGCGTTTCGAGGGGGCGATTGGAGCCTAGCGGAAGCTACGAAGTGCCGTATCTTCGTCCGACTGCACGTCAAAAACCGTGAAAAGCCGGGTGATCTGCAGCAGGTCGTGGACGCGCTTCGTCAGGTGAAGAAGTTTCAGCTCGCCACTCGCATTACGAACCGTGGTATAGCCGCTGACCAGCTCGCCAATTCCCGAGCTGTCGATGTAGTCCACGTCGTAGAGATTGAGAACGATTTTGCGGTGCCCTTTGTCGATCAAATCCTTGATCGTGTGGCGGAGAGTGGAGCTGCCCTCGCCCAGGGTGATCTTTCCGCTGAAGTCTATGATTGCGACGTCATTAATCTCACGGCAAGTGCCTTGTAGGGCCACGGTTGAACCTCGTTGCTTTAATTCTACTCCGGTTGTCAGCTTCCGTTGCCGGAAACCGGTTCAGGGAGTTTCTTCACCATCACCAGCTCGGCGCCGCCTCCGGGGGCGGTGTGCACATTGAATTCGTCCATGAACGCGCGCATCAGAAACAAGCCGCGGCCCGAGGTGCGCAGCAGGTTCTCTTCCGCCAGCGGATCGGGCACTTCGGTAAGCTCGAATCCCTTGCCCTGATCGAGAACGCGGACGATCATCTTGTCCGGCTCGAGCTCCACGGTCATGAAAATTTTCTTGTCGCGAATCTGCTGATTTCCGTAGTTATACGCGTTGATCACACCCTCGCGAACCGCCATTCCCATTTTGTGAATGTCTTCTTCGCTGAAACCTGCGGCTTCCGCGATGCGCATCACAATCACTTCGGCGAGATCCACGCTCTCGAGCAGTGTCTCCAGCGTAATCTCGATTCGTTGGGTTTTAGCCGCCATCCGACGCCGAGGGGCACCTTAAAAGAGCAGTATGCGTAACATACCGCGCGCGCACAAGTCAATCCATCGACCTGGGATTAACTACGTAAGGCCCCGCTACCGAAGCCGTGCTTCTACAGGAAGCTACGATGATGTCATGCCCAGTAGGTACGATCCAGAGTGCGATACTGAATCGCTTCGCTCAAATGTTTGGGCTGAATGCATTCAACGCCCTCGAGATCCGCGATCGTGCGCGATACTTTCAGGATACGGTCGTGCGCACGCGCTGACAAGCCGAGCCGCTGGATGGCCGTTTCGAGCAGCTTCTCACCGTCTGCAGAAATCGCGCAGTGTTTCCGGAGCAAGCGCGAAGGCATCTGCGAGTTCGCGTACAATCCTTTTTCGACACGGTAGCGATCAAGCTGCAATTCTCGCGCGCGCAACACTCGCTCTCGCACCGCGCCTGAACATTCCACTTCCGCATTTCCGCGCAGTTCCTTGTATTTCACGGCGGGCACTTCGATGTGGATATCGATGCGATCAAGCAGCGGCCCGGAGATTTTTGACACGTAGCGCTGAATTTGCACGGGCGAGCAATGGCACTCGCGCGTGGGTCGCCAAAAAAACGCAGGGCAAGGATTCATTGCCGCGCAAGCATAAACCGGACGGAAAGCTACGGAAAGGCCGCCGCGCAATCGTCACGCACCCGTCCTCGAGCGGCTGCCGCATCACCTCCAGCACGTTGCGCTGGAATTCCGGCAACTCGTCGAGAAAGAGCACGCCGTTATGCCCCAGCGACACCTCGCCCGGCCGTGGAATCGCACCACCGCCGATTAAGCCTGCATCGCTGATCGTGTGATGCGGGGAGCGAAACGGCCGCGTCCCGATCAGTCCGCGCTTGTCTTCGAGAGTTCCCGCCACACTGTGAATTCGCGTCGTTTCTATCGCTTCTTCGAGCGACATCGGCGGCAGCACGGTGGGAATCCGTTTCGCCAGCATCGTCTTACCCGCGCCGGGAGGCCCGATCAGCAGGATGTTGTGGCTGCCGGCGCACGACACCTCCAGCGCGCGTTTGGCTGCAGCTTGTCCGCGGACATCACGCAGGTCAACCCCGTACTGGCTGGCTTCGGCGAGCATCTGCTTCGTATCAACTTCGATCGGGTGAAACGATTCCGGCGAGTTCATCAAATCCACTGCTTGCGGAAGCGACTTCACCGCGAACACTTTCACCCCTTCCACCACGGCTGCCTCGCGCGCATTCGCCTCTGGCACCACGACGTTCTGAATCCCCCGTTCGCGCGCTGCCAGCGCCGCCGAAAGCGCGCCGCGAACGGAACGTACACTTCCGTCGAGAGACAGCTCACCCAGAAAAACGTACGAATCGAGGATTTTGCCGAAGAAAGTGCCCTGGCAGCCGAGGATTCCAAGCGCCATCGGCAGGTCAAACGCCGAGCCTTCCTTGCGAATGTCCGCCGGGGCCAGATTTACGGTAACAATTTGAGTGAAGGGAAAATCGAAACCGCAGTTGCGCACTGCGGACTTAATCCGCTCGCGACTTTCTTTGACGGCAATGTCCGGCAAGCCGACGACGCTGAAATAACCTTGAAAGCTCGGACCGATATCCACCTCGACTTCGACGAGGTATGCGTCGATGCCGAACACCGCCGCGCTGAATGTTTTGAAAAGCATCCCAAGTGGCTGGAAGGGGTCCAATCCACTTGTACGCCCGTGCGCAGCTAGCGTAACTGAAATTAGACCGTAACACTAGCGATACTCGACTGCCGTCGCCAAGCGCGCTTTTGACTGTGTTATGCTTTCGGCGGCGAGTTCCTCGGAGGCTGGGACTTTGAAGATGATGTCGATCTGCGGCGGCTTTTTGCTGCTCTTCGCGATTCATTCGCCTGTGCCAGCCAATCCTTTTCAATCGCAGGTCGCCGCGCACAATCAGGCAGTCGAACTCAATAATCGCGGCCTCGAACTCTACAAAGCGGGCAAAATCGACGAAGCCATCAAGCAGTTCCGCCAAGCGCTCGCTATAGACCCAAACTTCCCGGAAGCCGACAGCAATCTTGGCCTCGCTCTCGACGCCCAGGGGAAAGACGACGAAGCCATCGCCGATTTCAACAAGGCCCTCGCCCTAAAGCCTACCGACGCAATCACTGAAAGCAATCTAGGCCTCGCGCTTTTCCACAAAGGCAAGCTTGACGAATCGCTCGCCGCCTATCGGAAAGCGCTCGAATTCCAGCCCAACTTTCCCCAAGCCTACAACGGAATGGGAGTTGTCCTGTTCACCCAAGGCCACGCCGACGACGCCATTGAGGCTTATCGCAAAGCCATCGACCTGGCTCCGAACTATGTTGACGCGATGAACAATCTCGCTGCTGCTCTCGCTTCGAAAAAAGATTGGGACGGCGCGATCAAAACTTACGAGCAGGCTCTTGTTCTCGAACCGAAAGCCACCGATGTCCGAGCCAACTACGCCTCCGCCCTTCAGAATGCCGGCCGCACCGATGACGCTGTCGCCGCATACCGCCAGGTGGTCGCCGATAATCCCAAGGACGCGCATGCGTGGTTCGAACTCGGCCACCTGCTGCACGGCCAAAATAAATTCGACGAAGCCGTTATCAGCCTACAGAAGAGCCTTGAGCTGAAGCCTGACCAAGCCGAAGCGGAATTCAATCTCGCCAGCTCTTACCAGGAACAGCAAAAATTCCCCGAAGCAATCGCTGCCTACCTAAAAGGCCTCACGCTGAATCCCAAGGATGGGCACGCACTCTACAATCTGGGCAATGCCTACATGAGCCAGAAAGACTCGAAGCGCGCGATTGACAGCTACACGAAAGCGCTCGCTGCGCAGCCCGGTCTAACCGAAGCGCAGGTTGCTCTCGGCGCGGCGCTTTTGCAATCTGGTGATGCCGAAGCATCTGAAGCCGCCTATCGAAAAGTGATCGCGGAACAGCCGAACAATGCCGACGCATACTTCAATCTCGGCAATGCGCTTTTCACCAAGCGCCAGTTCGCTCCGGCTGCGGATGCCTATCGCGAATCCATTCGCCTACGCCCAGATTCAGCCCGCGCGCACTACAATCTCGCAATCTGCCTGCAGTGGCTCAACGACGAGGAGGCAGCGACGGAATTCAGAGAAGCCGCGCGCCTCGATCCCAGCCTCAAACCCCCGAAATAGTATCGCTCGCGAAAACCCGTTCGACGCTATGCGCTTTACTCCATCTCCGTCCCGCCGTATTCTGACCCGCAAGGATCGCGGCCGAAAGCCGGTTCCAGCCTGTCTGGGAGGCGCGCAATGCTGATTGCTGCCGTTGTAATTCTGGTGCTGCTGGTCTTCTTCATAGTGGCCATGTACAACGGCCTGGTCAGCCTGAAAGTGCAATGCGACAACGCGTGGTCGGACATCGACGTGCAACTGAAGCGGCGCTACGACCTGATTCCAAATCTCATTGAAACCGTGAAAGGCTACGCCGCCCATGAAAAAGGCACGCTGGAAGGCGTCGTCGCTGCCCGCAATCGCGCGATGAGCAGCGAGGGCCCCGCAGCCAAAGCCGAAGCGGAAGGCGCACTCACGGCCGCGTTGCGCCAGGTGTTCGCGCTAGCCGAGGCATATCCCCAGTTGCGCGCAGTAGAAAGCTTCAATCAACTTCAGGCTACCCTCAATCAGATTGAAGACAGCATTCAGAATGCCCGCCGCTATTACAACGCCGTGGTCCGTGACCTGAATACGAAAATCGCGCAGTTCCCTTCCAACATCATCGCCGGCATGTTCAATTTCAAGCCGCGTGAATTCTTCGAAATCAGTGCGCCCGCGGAACGAGAAGTGCCGAAAGTCAGCTTCGGCGGCGCCACATCCTAAGAGGCTCGCACGCCATGCTTCGCCTGCACCGTAGATTCCCGCTCTGCCTGCTCGCGTTTATCGCCGCTCTGTTACTCGCAGCGCCAACCACCCAGGCCCGCGATCTCACAATTCAACATTTCGATGAGACCGTCACGGTCAATCCCAATGGCACCATTGAAGTGACGGAAATCATCGAAGCCCGTTTCACCGGTTTCTGGCATGGAATCTACCGCACGATTCCCGTCGAATACGATACGCCCCAGCACCTCAACTATTCGCTGCTTCTCGAGCCGCTCTCCGTCACCGATGGCGACGGCCATGCATTGAAATACGAGCAGAAGCGCGAAGGCCGCTACTTGAAATTCAAAATCTCGGTGCCCGATGCGCAGGACGCGACGAAGACCGTCATGATCCACTATCGCGTTCTCAACGCGATTCGATTCTTCGACGACCACGATGAGCTCTACTGGAATGTCACCGGCGGCGAGTGGGACGCTCCAATTCGAACTGCTTCAGCAAAAATCGAGCTGCCCGACGGCGTCACCGGCTTGCACGCGACTGCCTTCACTGGCGCGTACGGCTCGCGAGAAAGCGATGCGCAAGTGGAAACGACGGGCAACATCGTCCAGGTCAGCGCCAATCATCCGCTCTCGTATCGCGAAGGTCTTACAGTCGTGGCTGGCTGGGACAAGGGATTCGTTCATCCGCCTTCCACGGCTGCAAAAATCGCGCTTTTCTTCCGCAGCAATTGGCCCCTGTTTCTTCCCGTTGTCGCATTCCTCATCATGCTCTGGCTCTGGTGGACGCGCGGCCGCGACCCCGAGCGCGGCTCCATCGCCGTGCAATACGAGCCGCCCGATAAGCTCACGCCCGGCGAATGCGGCACGCTCGTGGACAACGAAGCGGCAATGCGCGATATCACGGCGACGCTCGTCGACCTCGCTGTGAAGGGTTACTTAACCATCGAACAAAAAGACGAAAGCCATCTCCTCGGCCTCTCCCACAGCAAGGAATATATTTTTCACCTCAAGCGGCCAGCCACTGAATGGAGCGCCGTCCGCCCGCACGAACTCGAAATACTCTCCGCGCTTTTCGACGACGGCTCGATCACCTCCGTAAAGCTCTCCGACCTCCAGAATCATTTCTATACTCATCTGCCCGCCATCCGCAGCCGCATCTTCGATGCCCTTATGGCCGACGGTTACTATCTCCATCGCCCGGACACAGTTCGCCAAGGCTACCTCGGAGCGGGTATTGTGATCGGAATTCTGCTCTTCGTATTCGGCGGCGCGCTTGGAGCCGCTACAGGCGTGGCGCATCTTACCTGGGTCATTGCGGCGATCCTTACCGCGGCGGTGATCTGCATTTTCGGCTGGTTCATGCCGGCGCGCACCCTCACCGGCGCGCGTACACTCGAAAAAGTTCTCGGCTTCGAACAGTTCCTCGAGCGCGTCGAAAGCGACCGACTCGAACGCATTGTGAAAACACCCGAGATGTTCGAGAAATTCCTGCCCTATGCGATGGCGCTGCGTTGCGAAAAGAAATGGGTGGCAGCCTTCGCCGGTATCGCAATGCAACCTCCGCAATGGTATTCAGGACCTTATGGCAGCGGATTCGTGCCCTATATGTTCGTCAACGATCTCAACGTGATGTCCGCGCAGGCAAGCAACGTGATGGCATCGGCTCCGCGCAGCAGCTCCGGAGGCTCAGGCTTCAGCGGCGGCGGATTCTCAGGCGGCGGCTTCGGCGGCGGTGGCGGCGGCGGCTGGTAAAATTATTTTGATTTAGGCGTTCAAACTCAGAAGATCCGGTTCCTACGAGCAATCATGCACTTCCGTAACGCCTGCCCGCCAATCTCAAGGGAGGGCCGGCGTCTCGCCGGCTCTTTTCCCTAATCACAAGCAAGCCCAACCTACTTAATCGATGGAATCACCGCCGGACTTTTAAAGTTCCCGCGAAACTTCCGAAACCACCCATGCTCGCGCACACCCTCTTCATGCAGCTGCCGCGTCCAAGCGCTCAAAATACTCGCGCGATTCAAATATCCGACCATTTGCTCCGGCGCTTCCCGGCTCACCACCGGCAGCCGGCCGATATCGCGCTTCAGCATCCTGAATAGCGCCTCGTAAACAAGCTCATCGGGAAACGCAACCACCGGGTTCATCGTACCCGCTTCGCTCACCGCCATACGCCCCGCGGGATCCTCCTCGAGCGCGCGCAACAAATCCCCCTGCGTCACGATTCCCACCAGCCGCCCGTCTTCACCCGCGATCGGCAAACCTTCCGTGATATCGTATCCAGGTTCGCGCTGCGCCATTCGCTCGGCCATTTCTCCCACCGTCATTTCGGGAGGAATCGCTTGCACATCTTTGCGCATCACTTCGTCCACTCGCACCACGTTCAGCACGCCCGCTTCGTAAAACTCCGGCACCGAGAGCCCGCGGCGCGCCAGCTTCTTCGTCATGATCGAACTCGGCAGATAACGCAGCGCGATCATGTCCGCAATCACGCAGCCCAGCATCAGCGGCAGAATCGCGTTGTAATCACGCGTGATCTCAAACGCAAACACGATGAACGCGAATGTTGCTCGCGACGCAGCGCCGAACACCGCCGCCATCGCCACCAGCGCATATGCACCCGGCGAAAGATGCGCGGATGGAAATATCATATTCACCACAATCGCAAACGCTCCGCCCATCGCTGCGCTCGACATGAACATCGGCGCGAGCAATCCTCCAGACGTTCCTGAGCCCAGCGAAATCACAAGCGCGAGCGCCTTAAAAACCGCTACGAGCAGCAGTAGTTTCAATGCGAGATCATTGTTGAGGATGTCCGAGATCGTGTCGTAGCCCACGCCCAGCACGCGCGGCACGAAATACCCGATGATTCCAAGACCCAGCGCGCCAATCGCCGGGTGCCATAAATCGTCAATCGGCAAGCGGTCGAACTGGTCTTCCACCCAGTAAAGCAATTTCGTAAACCCTATCGCCGCGATTCCTGACAGAACACCCAACACAACGTAAAAAGGCAAACCGTGCAGCGCGTCAAAATTCACGTTGCCCATCGAGAACATCGATTTCTGCCCTAGCAGAACCGACCGGACGCTCGTCGCTAGCGTGCACGCAATCACTAGCGGAATAAACGAGCGAGAGCGAAATTCAAATAGCAACAGCTCAATCGCCAGAATCACGCCCGCAATCGGTGTGTTGAACGTGGCCGCCATTCCCGCGCCGGCGCCACACGCGAGCAGCACCTTGCGCTCGGCGGCGGTTGTGGAAATAAACTGACCCACGAGCGAACCAAAGGCACCGCCCGTCTGAATGATTGGGCCTTCCGCGCCGAACGGGCCTCCGGTTCCAATCGCAATCGCCGCCGAAAGCGGCTTCAGAATCGCAACCTTCGCTTCGATCCGGCTGCGCGAGGTCAATACCGCCTCTATCGCTTCCGGAATCCCATGTCCCTTAATTTTTTCCGAGCCGTACTTCGCCATGAATCCCACAATCAGTCCGCCAATCACAGGCGTCACGACGATCCACAGGCCAATGTGCGTATTCTCGGGGCTCCGGAAGTGAAACGACCATTCATGGTAGTAAGCGAGGTTCGTGAAAAGCCCGATCAAGTCGTACAAAACGTACGCAATCAGCCCCGCAAGAATTCCAATCAGCGCCGCTAGCAGCGAAATAAAGCCCAGCCTGAACCCGGCCAGCGGTTCTAAAAACGCCGCGGGGACTGCCTCGGCTGGGTCATCGCCCCTTGCAAATTTTCGTTCTTTCGCCATTTCCCGCTCCTAGTGCCGTCCCCAGGTGGCTCGAATCTGCTTCGTCGAACTTGAGCGTCCCTGCGCCAAGACACCATTCAGAGCCCGCAAGAGCACTGGTCCGGCGGAACGAAGTTCAGCCCGATGCACCAGCGTAAGATCTGCCAGCACCCGCTCGCCTCGCGGAGTGAGCGATAGAATCACTTCGCGCCGGTCCGCACCATTTCGTGAGCGTCGAATTAATTTCTTCTTTTCGAGGCGATCCACTAGCTCGACGGCTGTGTGGTGCTGCACCTGAAGTCGTTCGGCCAGCGCACCCACGGTCGCCTTTTGCTTCGGTATCAAACCCTTGATTGCCAATAAGGCCTGATGTTGATGCGGCTCAATCCCTGCCTCGCGCGCCGCCTGCTCGCTGAAATTCAAGAATCGGCGAATCTCGTAGCGGAAATCCGCAAGAGAACTGTAATCGATCGCCTGTTGTTTATCGTTGCTCATCAGCATAGCGATTATATCGTATTACGATATGTTGGGGGGCAGGGAAATCGCGGGGACTAGAATTCCATTGGGATATTAAACGAAACTAGCTAGAACAGCCGGGGAAATACTGCCGGAACGCGCGACGCGTACTCATCAAATTTCGGACCGAAAGTTTCGCGCAAAAGCTTTTCTTCGCTGCGAATCCGAATCTCATTTCCGATAAGAAACACCAGAATACCCGCCAGCAACGCCTGCCAGCGGCTTACCGTAAGTCCAGTCGCCACTAGCATTCCAAACATCGCCAGATAAATCGGATTGCGCACGTGCGAATACGGGCCTGCGGTGATCAGTTCGTGATCATCAACCACGCGCGCCACCAGCGCCCACTGCTTGCCAAGCGCGCGAGCCGCCGCGTAGCAAATGCCAATCGATATCACTCCCATCGCCGCGATCACGGCCGATAAAAGCAACTCGGTCGCCTTCGGCATCGGCACAATGGGCGAAAAATCAGGCCGGGGAAACGCAAAACAAATCCCATAACCGAGAAGCTGCAGCAAAAATCCCAGGTGCGAAATCGGGCTGCGCTTTGCGTCGGTCTTCGTGGCTCCGCGCTTCCCGATTACGAGAATCACGCCGAATCCCACCCAGCAGGCAGCCAGCACCCAAACATCAAACAGCGCCGGTCCGTCCATCTTGAATTGCATTAGAAACGGATTCGGCATCGTGCTTATAGTTTTTTCCGAAATGACTTTTGCGTCTTCGTGTGCGCGTAACCCTGCCGCTCATAGAACGCATGCGCCCGCTCGCGGATTACGTTCGACCTTAAACTGGTCGCGCTGAATCCCTTTTCGCGCGCCCACGCCTCCGCGCGATCCAGCAGAAATCGCCCCACTGCTTGCGACCGAAACCGCTCGTCCACCACTAGACCGCTGATTTCAACTCGCGCATCCGCTTCCACGCAGCGGTAGACAAACGCACCTATCCAACCCGCGATGGTTCCATCCGCCAATTGCGCCACGAACACAACGTGCTCGCCGGACATATTCAATCCCGCCAGCCTTCGCGCGATATCGTCCGGGCTCGAAGGATATCCGAGCTCCCCGGCTAATTGCGCCAGGCGCGGATAATCGGCTGGCCGTGCTAAACGGATCTCGCCTGCAAAAGGCCGCGCTACGGTGCTCATGTCTTGTTGCGCTCCGTTACCCAAGTGCTTTCTTCAAAATCGCAATCTGCCCGCCATGATACAGGTCGTGCTGCACGACGCCATGCAGTGTCGCATAGCGCGACCATTCCGTCCCAGCCGGCGGAGCCGACAATTCCTCTTCACGTACCTGCGCCACCGCCGCGCGAAATTGTGCCCGGCTTTCGCGCAAATTCTCAAGCGACCGTCGCCATTCCACTTCGCTCACTTCCCACACCGGCGGCCAATCTATCTCCGGCGTCACATCCACCGGAGTCCCTGCAAATCGCCGATGCACGATCCGGTTCCAAGCCCCAAGATGATTCACAATCTCCCAAATCGAATGCGCGCCACGCACCGAATGCATCGAAGCCTGCTCAGCGGTAATGCCCTCAAGCAACTGGTTCAACGCCGGCCCATGCCACGCCTCTCCAGCTATCGCCCGATCCATCTGGTCCAATATTCTAGAAATTTCGCTCATCAACCGTACCCCGCATCACCTCAAGTGGCACAGGCACTCCTGCCTGTGCGCCGTTCCTTGAGGCACCCGTTCAAAATCACCAAGAACCCGACCTCGCTAAAGCCACTACTCAGGCAATCTCGATTTTCTTTATGGTTCCAAAACCGTAGCCCAGGTCCCGTAGCGGCCACAGGCCGCGACCAACCCGAGCCTCGCACCAATCAAACTCAAAACACCTTCTCCGAATCGAGCAAAATCGTCACCGGCCCATCATTCACAAGCTCCACCGCCATATGCGCCTGAAACACCCCAATCTCCACCCGCACCCCAAGCCCCCGCAACGCCCGCACAAACTCCTCATAAAGCGCCTTCCCCAATTCCGGTGGCCCCGCCTGAATAAAACTCGGCCGCCTCTGCCCCCGCGCATCGCCATACAACGTAAACTGCGAAATCGCCAGAGCAGCCCCACCCATATCAAGCAGCGAGCGATTCATCTTCCCAGCGTCATCGCCAAAAATCCGCAGATTCGCCACTTTCTCTGCCATCGCACTCGCGGTCGCTGTCGTGTCTTCCTTCCCCACCGCGACAAGCACCACCAATCCCGGCCCAATCTCGCCAGTCGCCTTCCCATCCACGCTCACGCTAGCTCGACTCACCCGCTGCACCACCGCTCGCATCGCAATTATTGTGCCGCGCTGGGATTCACCGGCTTCCGCGGCAAAAGCTCCGGCAATTCCGCCAGGTTATACGCCACCACCGCCATCACCTGCGCACCCTCCACTAAATCCGCCTCATGCGCCTGGTCGAACGTATCCGCCTGTGAATGGTGCGTCTCGAAATACTGCGCCGGATCCTGCAAGCAGAAAAATCCCGGCACTCCCGCATCATCGAACGGCACGTGATCGCTCCCCGTCATCCAGCGCTCCGTCAATTCGAGCAGCCCCAAGGATCGCAATGGCGCCACGACGGTATCCATCACCTCGCGCGCCGCATAATTCCGCATCAAGCTGATGCTGGTCACGCGTCCAGTCCCGGTATCGTGAATCAACGCCGCTGAAACTCGCGGCATCTCGTCGTGATGCGCTTCCACGTAGGCGCGCGACCCATTCAACCCCTGCTCTTCACCTGAGAAAAGCGCGAATCGAATCGTTCGCTTCGGTTTCAGACCGGACTTTTGCAACGCCCGCGCCGCCTCCAGCACCACCATCGAACCAGTCCCGTTGTCCGTCGTCCCGGTACCCAGATCCCATGAATCCAAATGTGCGCCGAGCACCACGATTTCATCCGGTTTTTCGCTTCCGCGAATTTCAGCAATCGTGTTGTAAACAGTCGCCGGCCCATCCGCGATTGTGCTCTTGATATCCATCTCCACTTCTACCGGCCCGCGTTTCATCAACCGCCAAATCAAGCTGTAGCCTTCCGACGTGACGAACGCCGCCGGAATCGGCGCGATCCCATACTGCCGACCGCCCAGGCTCGTCATGTTCAACAACCCGTCAGGCTTCCCCGAATCCGTCAAGCCCGCCAGCACTCCTTCCTTCTTGAAGAATTCATTGCGCGCCATAATAAATCTGCGAAACGCCGGATCGAACTCGCGCGGCTTCTCCCCGGGTCGCAACGGCCGCATTAACAAGAACGAATCGCCATACGGAACCAGCACAGGATTCGTCGCCGGCTCGTCGGGCGCCGGCAATGGCAGCGGTTCGCTCGTAATCACGATCGCGCCTTTCAATTTCCCTTTGTACTGGTCGAGATCCTCCACTTTCTCCGCTTTCACATACACCACGGTTCCGCGAACCGGCCCATCCGTATTCGCGGCCCATCCGTAGGACGCGATCGTCAGCGGATGTTCCGTCGGAGTCAAAATCCGCGCCGTCGCCGTTCCGCGCGTCCAAATATGCGCAATCGTCCACGACTCCAGGTGTGGATTCCCGAGTCCATACCCAGTAAATTTCTGTTTCGTCCATTCATTCGCCTTCTTCAAATTCTCCGAACCCGTCAATCGCTGCCCAATCATGTCCGAAAGATATTCCAGGTTCGACATGATCTCGTTGTGATCATGCACCTCCGCCAGAATCTTTTCGTCCGCTGTAGCAAACGGATTTTTCGCAGTAGGCGCGCCCTGTTGCGCCCGCAGCACCGCCCCGCCGCCCCCCACAATCATTGCCGCCATCACAATCGCCACAAATCCGCTCACGCGACGCGCTCTCATCGTCTCCAATTCCTCCGCCCAGTCAGGGCCTTATCTGAAAACACCCGATTCTACGCTAGACGCGCCACCAGTCCTCCACGTTTCCAACCTGTTCTCACATCCCACAAAGTGTGCTAGAAGAAGATGGTCATCGACGCGCCGCCAACAAAATGAAACTCGCCCTCATCGGCACTCACGGAGTCGGCAAAACCACCCTCGCCTACGAAATCTGCTCGCTCCTCAAAAAATCCGCCTACAACGTCGAGCTCGTCACCGAAGTCGCGCGCCAATCTCCCTTCCCCGTCAACGCCGCCACCACCCTCGAAGGCCAGCTCTGGATTCTCCACGCGCAAATCGTCGCAGAGCTCGACGCCGCCCGCCGCGCCCCGCACGTCATCTGCGATCGCGCCGTCCTCGACAACTACTGCTACCTCGTCAACAAATTCGGCCGCCAGCCGCACCTCGAACCGTGGCTCGCCTGGTGGATGAACTCCTACTCGTTTCTCGTCGGCGTCCCGCCCGTCGCATTTGAAATTCCCTCCGACGGTTTCCGCTCCGAAGATCGCGCCTTCCAGCAGCGCATCCACGATCTGCTCAACGAGCTTCTCGCCGCGCCCCCGTTCAACAATCTGCGCGCCCCCATCCTCTGGCTCGACCCCAGCGAGCGCCGCTTCTGGGCCGAGCGCATCTTCGCCGCCGCTCTGCCGCTACTAGAATCAGCTCAAGCCGCCCGCGACGCCACCGCGCGCTAAGTAAGACATGTTTCCGCCTATGACGCAGTTCCGCCCAGCGCTGCGAGCTGTCATCCCGAGCGGAGGCTAGCGCGATTTTGTCTCCTCGCGAAGCGAGGCGCGAGCCGGAGTCGAGGGATCTCTCTTCCTCCCAACTGACCGATATCGAAAAACTCCGGCTAGTATGAGGCGGTCCCATGACGAAAGTTTTTCAACTTTGGCGCAAAAGCCCGATCATGATGCGAGCATAAACTTCTTATGGTTCCCAAAATAGACCGGCCCGCTCACTCAAAACACTGGCTCACCCGCGGCGTCCTCGGCATCGGCCTCGCCAGCCTCTTCTCCGACTGGGGCCACGAAGCCGCCACCGCCATCCTCCCAGCATTCCTCGCCAGCCTCGGCGCGCCCGCCTACGCGCTCGGCATCATCGAAGGCGTCTCCGACGGTCTCTCGAGCTTCGCAAAATTAGCCGGCGGCTGGATCGCCGATCGCCCCGCGCTCCGCAAGCCCGTAGGCATCATCGGCTATCTCGCCACAGGACTTTCCACATTCGCCTACGCCTTCGCGCACACGTGGCCAGCGGTTCTCATCATCCGCGCTCTCGGCTGGGTCGGACGCGGTGGCCGCGGCCCATCTCGCGACGCGCTTCTCGCCGACGCCGTCGCCACCGGCACCGAAGGCCGCGCCTTCGGCTTCGAGCGCGCCATGGACACGATCGGCGCCGTCCTCGGCCCTCTCTGCGCCACCGCGCTAATCGGCATCGTCGGCATGCGCGGCGTTCTACTCTGGTCGCTCGCTCCCGGCCTCGCCGCCGCCGTCGCGTTCGCCGCACTCGCGCCATCTTCCAAAAGCGAAGAACCGCACCACGCGCGAAATTTCATCGCCAGCTTCCGCGACCTCCCGAAAAACTTCTGGCATTTTCTCGCCGGCGTCTTCGCTCACGGCATCGGCGATTTCGCCCCCACGCTCCTGATCCTTCGCGCCTCTCAAATTCTCGCCCCGCGCGTCGGCGCCGGTCGCGCTGCCGCAATCTCAGTCGGCCTCTACACTTTTTACAATGTCATGAACGCAGCCGCATCCTATCCAGCCGGCGCTCTCGGCGATCGCATCGGCAAACGAGGCCTCCTTGCCGCCGGCTATCTCGTCGCCACAATCACCTTCGCCGCCTTCATCCTCGAGCCGCCCACTCTCCACGTCCTCATCGTTCTCTTCGGCCTCGCAGGCATTCACTCTGGCGTGCAACAATCCCTCGAAAAATCCCTTGCCGCCGAATTTCTCCCTCAGCGCATTCGAGGCTCAGGCTTCGGCGTCCTAGCCACAGTCAACGGCGTCGGCGACCTCGTCTCCAGCATCGCAGTCGGCGCACTCTGGTCAGCCGTAAGCCCCGCCGCAGGCTTCCTCTACGCCGCCATCTTTACCGGCCTCGGCGCCGCCCTAATCTATTTCTTCACCCCGCAGCCCACAGTGAAATAAGATGTACCGTCCGAGCCCAAAGGCGGATTCTCGTTTTTGTTTGTTTTCTGGAAAAAAAGTGCGAACCGAGCCGTCGTTGTAGGTTGCTCCTTTAGGGGCGACATTAAACAAAACAAGAAGCCGGGGCTTTAGCCCCTGACGTAGATTTCAGAGCAACGCGCGATTAGCAAAATTTCGCATGGAAGGATGAACAGACATGCCCAAAGCCTATTGGATCGTCGCGTATCGCTCGGTCTCGGATCCCGCCGCCCTCGCGTCCTACGCAAAAATATCTCTTCCGGCTATCACCGCCGGCGGCGGCAAACTCCTCGCGCGTGGCACCCCAGCCAAAACTTTTGAGAACGGATTAAACGAACGTACCGTGGTCGTCGAATTCGATAGCGTCAATGCCGCGATCGCCACCTACGAAAGCGACGCCTACAAAGCCGCCCTCAAAGTCCTAGGCAACGCCGCCGACCGCGACCTAAGAATCGTTGAAGGTGTCCAGTAGCACAGGCATTTCTGCCTGTGCCAACGTAACTTTCAAGGAAGCCAGAATCCATCCTGCAAGCATTAAAAATACGTTCTTTTTCTCCGTTTCCCGTTTTTCATCGCCCGCGCCGAAACCGCGGCGCCCGCTGGCACCTCGGGCAAAAAAAACTACTCCGTCCCGCCACAATCGCCCGCCGTATCACCCCGCCGCATCGAAAACATTTCTTCCCCTCCCGCTGATACACCCGATGCCGCAACTGAAACTCTCCCCGCTGCCCATCAGCGTCCACATAATCCGACACCGACGATCCGCGCGACCGGATCGCCTCCGTCAACACGCTATGAATGGCCTTATACAACGCCTTCACTTCACGCTCGCTCAATTTCGTTCCCAGCCGCCTCGGATGAATCTTCGCGCGCGATAAACTCTCATCCGTATAAATATTCCCCATCCCGCGAAGCACGCGCTGGTCCATCAACAGCGCCTTGATCTGCGCGCTCCTGCTCGTGATCGTTTCCCGAAAATCCTTCTCGCTCATCTCCAGAGGATCGAGTCCGAGCCGGCCAATCAGTGCCTCGCGCTCCCCGTCGAGCAGAATCCGTATCCGCCCAAATCGCCGGACGTCCGTGTAACGAAGCTCGCGCCCATCGTCCAGCGCAAGAAAGAAATGCGTATGCGGCGGAACGGGAGCTTCCGCAGAAGTCACCACAATCTGCCCGGTCATGCCCAGGTGCATCAGCAACGCAATTTTCCCATCAGCTTTCCCACGCCCTTCCCGCTCGAGACCCGCTTCTCGCTCGAGCCCAATGACCATGAATTTACCGAATCGTTCGATGCCCGTAACGCGCGTCCCCGGCAATTCCCTCTCGAGCGACGCAGGGTCATCAATAAAATCCGTCTTCGCGCTCAAACGCACGCCCGTGATCCGCCGCCCCGGCAACACCAGCCGCAAGCCGCGCACCACCGTCTCCACTTCAGGTAATTCCGGCATCTCGTACACAAAGGTAGCACACACAAATCCGAACGCGGCAGCGCTATCACGTTGTGCTAGACTCCCGCCGTTTTAGAATCACTCTTACATTTTTCACGCTAGGGCACGGCTTCAGCCGCTGAGGGCACTCGCTACAAACCAAGGAGAATCGATGCGCCGATTCGTACTCCTCATCGCAATCCTCTTCGCATTTCCCGGTTGGGCACAAACCGTCGCCATCCGCGCCGGAAATCTCATCGACCCCGCCACTGGCTCCGTCGCCAAAAATCAAATCGTCATCATAAAAGACCAGAAGATCGCCGACGTCGGTCCCAACGTCACAATCCCCGCCGATGCGCAAATAATTGACCTCTCCAACGAATGGGTCATGCCCGGCATCATGGACGCCCACACCCACGTCACCTTCCTTCTCCCCAATATGTACATGCCCCTCGAAGCCAATTATCTCGAAGTCAGTAAAGGGATGCGTGTCCTCCAAGGGCTCAAAATCGCGCAGACGCTCTTGAACGCGGGCATCACCACGGTCCGCGACGTTGGCAACGAAGCTGGCTATGCCTCCGTCGATGTCCGCAACGCCATCAACAAAGGCTGGTTCACTGGCCCCACGATTCTAACGTCCGGAAAAATCATCGCCCCATTTGGTGGCCAATCTTCGGGCGTTCCACCGGAAGTGGGACCAATCTGGCGCTACGAATATATTGACGCCGACGGTCCAGCGGAAATTCGCAAAGCAGTCCGCGAAAATATTTTCTACGGCGCCGATCTGATCAAGCTCGTCTCGGACAATAGCGATTACTTCTATTCCGAAGAAGAGATTCGGGCCGCCGCCGATGAAGCCCACAAAGCAGGGCGAGCGCTGGCCGTGCACTGCTACAAGAAGGAGGAAGCGGACAACGTCATCAATGGCGGCGCCGATTCGCTCGAGCACGGCTGGCATCTCACCGACGATCAGCTGCGCTTGATGAAAGCGAAGGGAACATTCCTCGCCGGCACTGAATTCCCCGAGGCACATTTTGTACAGGGCGGTTATCCCGATGGAAAAGCGGTATCCGCAGCAGCCTTGGACCGGCTCCATCGTGCCTATGCCATTGGCGTCAAAATGGTGTTTTCTACTGACATCGTCACCGCAATGCCCGGAGAATCCCGCGCCGACATGACGTGGGACTATCTCGCAGGCTGGCGAAAGGCGGGCATTCCGCCGGCCGCTGTGCTGAAGGCGATGACCACAAATGCCGCCGAGCTCCTTCGCATTCAAAAAGAACGCGGCGCGATAACTTCAGGCCTTTTCGCTGACATTATCGCCATGCCCGCCAGCCCCCTCGACGATACCGAAGCCCTTCGCAAAATAAATTTCGTAATGAAAAACGGTGCGGTCATAAGAAATGACGCACCCAAGGTTTCAAAATGACCTCGCCTTCCAGTAGCACAGGCATTCATTCCTGCCTGTGCCCACGGGATGCCACAGCACGATTCCCAGTGCTTGGCGCCCGCGCCACCACGTTCTTTCGCTTTTGTACTTTCTTCAATAGGGGCACGGCATGCCGTGCCCGATCGACCGACTGCCAAGCATTCCACTTTGGCAGCACAGATTGCGTTTGTCGCGGCGCGCTTCAGCCCGGCAGCTTTTGTTCCTTGTTTTAGATTTCGTGCGAGACGCCTAATAGAGCCGTCGTTGTGGGTCGCGCCCCTTCTAGGGGCGACGTAACACAGCCAATCAGCGTGCCCTCGGCCCCGAGCGCCAGTGCGTTCTATCAGCGCACCCACCCCGCCAATTTCTAGGTGCAATTCAAAAAGCCCAACCTGATACTTAACATGTGTTTGCCTGATTTTCACCCTAGGCGGATGGTGACCAAATGACCCCCTTTCAAATCCTCGTATTGTTGATGTTGGCGTACATCTGTTATCGGCTGACCGTTCTCGGCTCCACATCCTTTCTCAAGGCGCTGGCGACATATCTGATATTCGGCCTCGAGAATGGATTGCGCCATGAAATCGCGTCCGCAGTGGGTTCCTACCGCGCCGACGGCGATTATCAACTTGGGATGCACGAGCAACTCGTGGCTGCACTGAAGAAGGTAAAAGGAATGCCGTGAACCAAATTTGTCCCGGACGATATTACGTGCTCACTTCGGCGGCAGCACCGCAAACACGCGGCAAGGCCCTCCCGATCCACCCTCGAGTTTGATCGGGGCTGCAATAATATACGCGCCCGCTTCCGGCAGTTCCTCGGTGTGCGCCAGATTTTCCAGGTTGTACAAGCCCGCCGGCAAATCCACGCGATGCACCTCGTAATTCTTCGAAGCGCCATAATCAACGCTCAGCGTATCGATCCCCAGGCCCACCACCCCGCGCTCGATCAGCAATTTCGCCGACTCCACCGAATACCCCGGAAAATGCATCACCTTATTCGCATCCATGTTCCGGTAGCTCGCCGCGTTCGAAGCTCGTCCGCCCCACGACGTCCTCAGCACCGCAATCGCTCCACGCGGAATCTCCCCGTGCTCGGCCTCCCATTTCTTCACTCGCACCACAGTCAACCGGTAGTCCGCGTTTTTCTCCACCTCGTCTCGAACGTCAATCACCACCGCCGGCCCGAAGAAATGCTGCTCCGGAATCTGGTCGAGCGTGATTTTCCCCGGAGGAAAATGCGCCGGCGCGTCCATGTGCGTCCCATAATGCTCGAGCATCCAGAAGCTCCGCGTGAAGTAACCATCCTTCTCCACCGTCGCGTTCGCCTTGGCCTCAAACACATGATCGTCCCCGGGCCAAGCCGGGAATTTCTCGCTCACCGGATAAGTCATATCCACCACAAGATTCCGCCCGTCGCTCACCCCTTCAATCCAGTTCCCTTCCGCAGCCGCCCTGTGCCTTTGCGCCACAGCCGATCCCGAATACACAGCGATCATCGCAGCACCCAATGTCAGCAACATTGCAGCAAAAATAATTTTTAGCATCAAAGCTCCTCCGAACTCGGGCACATTCTATCCGAGTTCCATTTTCAATTTTTCTATTTTCGATTTTCGAGCCAGGTAATCTAAGGAAGCGGAATCCCGGGCGACGCCACCACGCCCGCCATCCGCAAAATCTCGGCGTACTCTTCATCCGTCAGAGGACAAATCGTCAGCCGCGTATTTTTCATGAATTTAATTTTCCGCAGCAGCCGGTTGTCGCGCATCTCCACCAGCGACACCTGACGCGGCAGCCGCTCAATCGCGCGCAGGTCCATCACCATCTTCTTCGTGTCGGTTTCGTGCGGGTCGGGGTACGGGTCGCGGCTCACTTCCGCCAGCGCATACAGCGCGTGCTCCGCCTTCCCGTGGTACAGCAACGCGCGGTCGCCCTTGTGCACCTGCTTCAACTGCCGCAGCGTGTCCGGACGACTCCCCGCGTGCCGCCACATTTCCTTCCCCTTCACAAAAAGGGTGTCCCAGTGATAGACCCGAGGGTCGACGGCCAGCAGCCATCGCCTTGGTTTAGCCGGAGGTTGGTTCATTCGTCGAATTCGTCGCGCGCACTATACACGTAACCGCACAAAAGTGGAAAACTTTTGCGGACCCAGCCATTCCGAACAGCCCCGGCCGAAATTGACTTGAAATTTTGATTTTGGGATCGTATTGCAAACGCGAAGCTCAACCGATATCGACAAAAATGTCGTCGCCGCGCACTTCCACAGGGTAGGTCTCAACTCCCACGGTAGGATTCGTCACCAACTTGCCGCTGCACACGTTGTACTGCCACCCATGCCAAGGGCACGTCACCACATCCCCAGCCAACTCGCCCTCCGCCAGCGGCCCGCCGCGATGAAGGCATACGCTATTGATAGCACAGACTTTACCGCCCACATTCGAGATCGCCAGCGTCTTCCCCTCCAGCTGGAACTCGCGAATCGTCCCATCCGGCACTTCAGCCTTCTTCAGCGTCCGCAAAAAAGCCATCCACCAGCCTCCATACGCAACCGTACGCTTAACTAGCTCCCGCGCAGCTACCGCGGCTCCGGTGTTTGCGCCACCATTACGCCGCGCTTGAACTCCTCCACCATGCGCGGCTCGAGCCGCACTTCCGTCGGCCGCTTCGCCAGCGTCATCGTGTCAATCTTGTCCTGCAGCTTCAGCAGCGCATAAAAAAGCCCCTCAGGCCGCGGCGGACACCCAATCACATACACATCCACCGGCACAATCCGATCCACGCCCTGCAGCACCGAATACACATTGAACGGACCGCCCACGCTCGAGCACGCCCCCATCGATATGCACCACTTCGGGTCCGGCATCTGCTCCCACACCCGCTTCAGCACCGGCGACATTTTCAGCGTCACCGTCCCCGCCACAATCATCAAATCCGCCTGCCGCGGCGACGGCCTGAATACCTCCGCCCCAAATCGCGCAATATCGAATCGTGATGTCGTCGACGCAATCATCTCGATCGCGCAGCACGCCAGCCCAAACGTCAGCGGCCAGATCGCGCTCTTCCGCGCCCAGTTAAACACATAGTCCACCGTCGACAGCACATAGCTACGTTCAAACCGATTATCAATTACGCCCATTCTTCTATCTTACCTCGCAATCGCTTCCGCCACGCAGTTGTAGCGCCGGTCTTCAGACCGGCATCTTAACAGACCGCTGCGGTAAGCAGCGCCCTTACGAAGACCCGCGAGTATATCAAAGCCTGCAAAGACTCGAGCCCGAGGGACACAATTATTTCTGGCTCAGAAGAAACAGGTCGGCCTGCCCGCCGGGGCGGGCGTAGACGACCGTCGCGAGATCGCTCGAAAAATCGTAGGCGTTGCCGCCGGCGAGAAGCGGAAAGGCGAAGGGGAGCTTCAGCGCCACTTGCGTGGGGCCGGTGAGTTTGCCGTCGTGCCAGGGCTGGCGAAAAATCGTGACGTCGGAGCGTGACGGAATCGCGTAGAGAAACGACTTGCCGTCGTTCGCCAGGGTGACGCCGAAAGTGACCACGCCCGGGAGCAACGAGGTGCATTTTTTATCGGCGAGCGAAAACTCGGAAATGCCTCCATTCGTCCCCAGCATCACCGTCAACAGGTATTGGCCTCCCGGCACAGCCACCCACGCGTGACCGCATTCGTTTGTGACCAACTCCAGGTTCGAACCGTCCGTGCCCGCTCTCCAAATCGTGCCGCGCGAGGCGCCCTGGTCGAAGCTGTTCACATAAATATATTTCTGGTCGGCGCTGGGAACCACATTTTGCGTGACGCCGCTGTTCCAGGGAATCTGGTGCACGCCGCTTCCATCGGCGGCGGCGCCGAATATCCGGTTCGGTTCCTCTTCTATGAAATAAAAATGGAAACTGTCGGGCGCCCAGTCTCCGGTAGCCAGCGATTTCGACGAAGCAATTTTCACTTTGTTGCTGCCATCCACATTCGCCGCCCACACCTCGCTGCGATCTCCCGAAGGCGTGGTGACGTACGAAATCCGTTTCCCGTCGGGCGAAACCACCGGCTGGGTGGCATTTTCCGCGGCAATGTCCGTAGACTGCTTGGAACGGGCGTTGTAGGCAGTCAACAAGCCGGACGCCTTCCCGTTCACAAAATAAATTCCCTTCCCACTGGGATCGCGCATGGGCGAGAAATCCGGCCCTGTGCCGGAAGTAATCTGCGTCATCGTCCGGTTCTTCAAATCGTACTCCCACAAGTTGTTCAGACCGTTCACAGTGCGGCTCAACAAAAGCGACTTACCAGGCTCGCCCCAAGCCGCGTCTTCGAGACTCGACGAGACTTCACCCAGATCCTCCGCCGTTTTCTTGCTCAGATCCACGTCGTAAAGGTGAAACTCATCGTCCACCACCGTGACCACCTTGCCGTTCAACACCAGCAAATGATTCCCGCTCGGAAACGGCATAATCCTGCGCGGCGGCAGGGTCTTCGCGTCAAATGTGTACACTTCTTCTTCGCCGAGCCCTGATTTGTCTCCGCGGAAAATTGCCCGCTTGCCGGCTCGCAGAGAATAGATAAACGCGCCATCCTGCGAAGGCGCCATCGTGAAACCATTTGCCGCGCGCCTCGGACTTCCCCCCAGAGTCGGCACGGCCCATATTTCGACGCCCACGGTACTTCTGCCGTAATAGATTTCGGTGCCGTCAGGCGAAAAGTTGTCCACGAACTTGCCGCCCTCGTCCTTGGTTAGCTGCAGCGGATCGCCACCAGACGTGAGCATTACGAACACTTGAGGCACGCCGTCCACCGGCGAGGTGAACGCCACCGCGTGCCCATCCGGAGAAATCTTCGCGCCATCCATCGGCTTGTTCCAGTGGCTGATTTGCGTGATCTTCGCGGGCCCGCTGGGAGCCGTTGAATTGCTCTTTAAGTGATAAAGCATGAACGCAGCCGCAGCGAGCATCACGACCGCGCCCGCTGCGATGTATTTCACGCGCGCCGATTTCGTCGCAAGCGGCGAAGTGGGCTGCACCGCCGTCGCACTCATCGAGCTGCTGCCGCTGCTGCTCGCCGCATCAGGCGCTGGCGCCAGCGCTTGCTCTTGCGTCGTCCGCGTTCCCGTCGACGACGACATTCGCCCCGAGTCAGTATCCCGTCTCAGCCGCTTCAAATCGGTGCGAACGTCAGACGCGGCCTGATACCGCATCTCGCGGTCCTTATCGAGCGCCTTGTTGATGATGTCTTCAAGCTTCGCAGGAAGATCCGGATTCAGCCGCACCGGCGCTACCGGCGCTCGATTCAAAATCGCGTCGGTAATCACGCCCGACGTTTCGCCGCGAAACGGCAGCGCCCCCGTCGCCATCTCGTACAGCACCACGCCAAACGAAAACAGATCCGTCCGCGCGTCGAGTTCCTTCCCCCGCACCTGCTCCGGCGACATATACGCCACCGTCCCCACCGCCGTGCCAGGACTCGTGAGATCGGCCACGCTCACTCCCGCCACGCCCTGCGCCGCGCGCGTCATATCTTGCGTCATCGTATGAATCGCAGCGCGCGCCACCTGCTTGGCCAGTCCGAAGTCCAGAATCTTCGCGTGCCCCCGCTCGGTCACAAAAATATTCGCCGGCTTGATATCGCGGTGAACGATCCCCTTGCTGTGCGCCGCTTCCAGCGCATCTGCAATTTCCACGCTGATGTCCAGCAGCAGCTCCAAATCCATAGGACGTCCCGCAATCCGATGCTTCAACGTGGACCCTTCGAGGAATTCCATCGCCAGGTAGGTCTGCCCGCCGTCTTCGCCAATTTCGTAAATCGTGCAGATATTCGGATGGTTCAACGCCGACGCGGCTCGCGCCTCACGCCGGAATCGCTCGAGCGCCTGCGCATCCGACGCCAATTCATCAGGAAGGAATTTCAGCGCCACATGCCGGCCAAGGTTCGTATCCTCAGCCTTGTACACCACACCCATCCCACCGCCACCAAGCTTCTCGATCACGCGGTAATGCGAGATGGTACGGCCAATAGGCGACTGAGACTCAGGCATGCTGGGCGCCCATCTTAGGTCGCCCACAGATGCAAGTCAACGCACCTCAGTTGTTTCGCCGTCGCCGTTTCTCTTGAAGCGCCGGCATCCTGCCGGCTCTTTCGCGTTTCGCACTGCCCGTCGCCTAAAATGTCATCCCGAGCGAAGTCGAGGGAGCTCTCTTCTCGCGCTCGAATCTCGACGGTCGCCGAGTAAGCCAAATCGCCCGCCCTTGTCTCCTTTCACTTTCGCTTGGCCTTTCATGGTGCCAACACACCTCTATTTGTCCTTCATCATTCGGATCTTAAGATTAGCTAGTTGATAATATTTATCGACAGGTGTTACTCTCCCGCAATCCCCTCTTACAGGTGCCCTGTGCTCTTGTTGATTCTGTGCTTTTCAATCGCCGCCACTATTGTGTCTTTGGCGGTCGCGATTAGGGTGTTTTTTTTAAACGAACGATCACGGCGCAACCGACCAAATCAACAGTGCAGTCGCATCCGGGATCAGTAGCATGAATCTTAGACTCGATTCCCTGCAGCAGGCCTTTTCTAATGGCCTCACCACGAACTTGGAAGCGAGCTCGAGGGGCATAGTTGCCGCGATAGCACAGGTGAAAGACGAAACGCGAGCGCGAATTGATGATCGATTGGACGTTCTGACCCGCGAATCGCGAGGGGCCTTCGACACATTCCGCGAAGGCGTGGAAAGACAGGTTTCGGGAGCACGGGTCGAAACGCAAGATTCCTTCAAGAAATTCTCGGATACTTTGGACCTCCGGTCGGGATCCTTCCCACTGAAGCTTCCTTTCGTTCTTGTTGCCCCTGACCACGACACAAGTCAGAACACGCCCCCACTCAAGGATGTGCCTCTCCCAAGAAGACAGAACTGCCAGCGGGCACACGACAAGCGCACTCCTGACTTTTCCCTTTTGAGCAAGAATTCGCAGGGCTGCAGTTGTCTGCACTGTTTTGCCCGTTCCCATGTCGTCAGCAAGAAGGGCATTGTCGTTGTCAGCAAGAAACCTCACGCCGTCGATCTGATAAGGCCGTAAATCAGATGGGAAATCCAGGGATTCTGGGAATGCGAAGTTTAGGGGTGGCTGAAGAAGTGGCCAGAGCGCATCCCATTTACTGATGGAAAGCCCTGCAGCGGAGGTCCCTCCTGTCCTCGTCCGCTTGGCTGTTTTCGACGCAGTGCCATCACGAGGAGGCGCGGAGGCGCGCTGGGTTTCGGCGTAGTTTCTTCCTTCGACTCTGAAGTGAGGAAAGAACAACGCAAGGCGCGATAGCACCGAAATTTGTCCGAGGCTCACCAACAAGGTCGGCAGCAATATAGGAGCGTAGCGTCTGGCCGTAGAGCATCCGCTGAAGAGCATTGGGTTTGATCGGTGTAGTGCACCTAAACTCCAACGGCCTTGTCGCATCGTCCGTTACGAGAACCGCACCTCTTCCAGTATTTGCATCCCCAGATTGAACGTACGTTAGAAATGCTAGCCGCACGCTCGGCGAAGAAGATTCTTCGGGCATTGGAACTCCCTCCGCACAGTAACCTTGTTTTCTTGATGTCGATTGTTCTGGCGAGAATGTCGATTGCTGCAACCTCGCCAAATCTTTGGTTTCGAATGTGAACCTCCTTGCCCGCACGGACTTCTGTTTCCTGCTTTTCGAACGCGTAGCGGTCTACTGGAATCCCTCGCTCGGTGCTGATTCGTTTCACGAAACGCAGGCCTGCCAAGCCAGCTCTTTCGTCCATTAAATCTTCGTCGTCGAGATCGGCGAGGCGATAGCCTTCCCACCAACTCGCCTTGTTTTCGCGCCGATGCCAGTCGAGGAGTTGGGCGAGCATCCAGCGGGCGGACTGCTCTTCGGATCTTTCGGCAGGGTTGAACGGGATGTCCGCGGTGAGTTGCGCGACCAGGGCAGCAACTTTCTTCTGGCGCTCGTCGAGTTCTTCGGACGGCGCGCCATCGCCAAGCTCTGGCCTTGAAATTATTTGCCCGCCATCCAGCAGTTTCTGGCGCTCAGCCTCCAGCCACTCGCGCAGGGCAGCTGTGGAATGGCAGTCCTCGGAGTTGTAGCCTTCGAGCGAGAGTTTGAATTCGCCGGGAACGGCTTCTGCGCGACCGAGTTCGAGTGCGTGCTCCACATATCTCATCGCTGCGCGCGATTCTGACATTGGGGTGCGCCTGACGAACTGAGTGAGACTCTCGAGGGCTTTCAGCGAATACTCTTCCACGCTGGCTCGAACCGCTTGCTTGAATATGGTGTGGAGATCAACGAAGATTTTGGCGCGGAGCATGCGATCGATTTCATCTTCGCGGGTGGAATAGACGCCCATCAGGCGTTTGAAGGCGGCGGTTTCGTACGATCCGAAATGGTAGACGTGCATCGCGGGATCTATTTTCCAGCGCCGGATTATTTCGTCTACCAGCCATTCGAAACCGATTTTTTCTTGTTGGGGAGTGAGCGCCCATCGTTTTTCGTAGGAGAGGCCCTGCCCTTGCGCGCTCGCGACAAAACCGAACAAATACTCTTGCCCGCAGGTGCCTACGAACGGATCGCCTTCGAGGTCGACGAAGATGTCTTGGGCCGATGGCACTGGCAATCTGCAAAAGCCGGTGTTTTCGGCGATTGCGAGCAATTCGTGAACAGCTTTGCTGCGCGCACGTCCATCTACCTGAACGCGCGCTTGTTCGCGCACTCGCTCGTGGGATTCACGTGATCCGTGGAGTGGTTTTTGCTTAAGAGGAATCGGAAATACCGCGAGTGTGGCGACGCTGGCTGCGTCCCAGGCAACGAATTGATTCCGTTGCAAGCGCGAAATTCCCGCGACGAGCGAGAGATGGTCGTCGGCTCTTCGCGTCGCATCGCACTCTTTGTACCAGCGACAGATATCACAATGGGCGCACGGTTCGGGATACGTTGGTCCCGCTTCGCCTCGATCACAGGATTTCTCGAGGCGTGCTTTGACATGGCGGAAATAGGCGGCGTAGTCGGCGATTCTGTGAGCTTCTTCTGCGAAGTCGATTGCGGGAGGTACAACGTACATGAATTCGGGAGCCTGACCCTGCACGCTAGCCAGTAAGTCCGAGTACAGAGCTAATTGAAGGATTGTGGTTGCTCTCGTCTCGCGGGCCAGTTTGCAATCGTAAACTTCGTAGGACCAATCGCCGAAGACGGAAGGCTTTGATATTTTGCGCAGAAGATCAGGACGCCCAAACCACCTGCCGACTGCCAAGGTTCCCTGTGCGATTACATCAACACCGTTCTCCATGCGCGTCCGAGTTTCGGCTGCGGCCGTCTCGTCATTTCGAAATGCGCGAAGGTCGGCGACTGAGAAACCGCGCTCGGTGAGCGACGCGAGGTAGGCAGCCTCGTGTCTGAGTCCCAACTCTTGAATGACTCGAAGATCTGGTGAGCTGAAACCGGGAGACGGCCTTGCGCCACGGGCGACCTGAAGATCAAGAACGGTGAGATGGCGGCAGGCCAGGTGGTTGCTTAAATCGGTTGCAGAGAGGCGAATTTGTTCCGCGCGAGTGATCATCGTTATTTGAATAACGGAGCCATTGATTCCATGTTTAGTACAATCGGACGAAGCATTCTAACCTATCTTCGTTCGCTGCGGTGATTGCCGCCGCTCAAGACCGAACGAAGCCAGCCTCGCGTGTGGGCAGTGTGATGAAAGCTTAGGCTTTAGCGGCGCGCTCGAGAAGCTCGTGAATCATGGTCTGGTAGGGCTTTTGACGACGGCGGGCGAGACGGCGAAGGCGCGCGAGTAGCCGCGGATCGATGCGGATCGCAATGAGCTGTTTTGCGTAGGGTGATTTGGGCCGGCCGACGCGGCGGGCGCGTTTGAGCTCAGCGTCAGTGGATTCCGGAATATCGGAAAAATTAATTCGGGAGTCCGAAATATGCCGCGCGCTCTTTGTGGCTCGCCTGGCGCGCGCTGATGATGCGGATCGTTTCTTTGCCATCTTTCATCCTCCGGATCGTATAAACCAGCAGCAGTATGCGTCCCGGCGCTGATTTTCCAAGACGCTTGGAACGCTGCTCATCGCCCGAATGCACCGTATCAGCCCAATCGAGGGCTTCGGGATCGGCGAAAACGGTTGCCGCTTCCTCGAAGGAAACGCCGTGCTTGCGAAGGTTATGAAGAGCCTTCGCGGCGTCCCAAGAGAACATATTTATGTATATACGCTAATTGAAGCGCGATGGCAAGAACCAAAGCGGCCTGCGGCCTCGTTATGATTTTTTTGTGCCGTGGATTAGTAGGGCGCCGATTGCGCGGAATTCGGCTAGTTGTTTGGCGTCGCGGAACCAGCGGCCTGTGTAGACTTCGGGGTTGGGGGTGGGGTCGGGGATCAGGCGATGGGCAACTTCCTGGAAGCCGGCGTCGCGGAAGAGTTGGGACCATTCTTCGGCTGAGAGCAAGTGCGTGGGGATTTCGAGTTTTTCGGCCCATTGGTGGCTGTGGGGATTGTCGCGGTAGAAATTGATCAGGATCCAGGCGGAGCCGTGTTCGGCCAGGACGCGATAGATTTCGCGGAGGCCTTTGGCGGGGTCTGGCCAGTAGTAGGACGACTCGACTGAGATTGCCTTGGTGAAGAAATTTTGCTCCCAGGGAATTTCGGCTACCTCACCTACTACGAAAACGAGATTCGCGTAATCCACGCTGCCTTGGCGGGCGTGGCGAATCATTTCGTCGGAGATGTCCATGCCGACGACGCGGCCTTCGGGGACGCCTTTGGCGAGAGTGCGGGAGAGCCAGCCGGAGCCGCAGCCGACGTCGAGGATGTTCTCGTCGGGGGCGATTTGCATGAGGTCGAGGACTGGCTTGGTGATGGGCCAGTGGTCGTGTTCCATGGATTCGCCTTTTCCGGCGTCGGCCCAGCGGTTGAATTCTTCGCGGAGTTGATTTTGGGGTTTTGTTTCGGACATGGAATTGATTTTAGCAGGATTGGGACGCGGAGAGATTCGTTGGCGCGGGTGGTGAACTTTGCATTGGCTTAGCTACGCCGCACCGGGCACGGCATGCCGTGCCCCTACTGTAGGATTCTGGGGCCTCGCCTCGGGCGAATCCGAGGCGAGGCTTCGTTGTATTTGGCGACGCGAAGTTACTTGGCGGCAGCTTGTTGTTGGGCTTCGTCGGCTGATGGGCCGTAGAGGCCGGGGACCGGGACATCGTTCAGGCGATAGTAGACGGTGAGTTGGGCGCGATGGTGGATCAGGTGGTTCATGATCATGCCGCGGAGGACGGCGGCGCGCGGCATGGTGAAGATGGGCTGGCCGTTTTGCAGCAAGGCCCACGGCTTCATCAGCTGCTCGTCGGTGGAGCTGGCGAGGCCGGCGCGGGCTTGCTTGGCGCCTTCGTCGAAGATGGCGAGAATTTCTTTGCGGTTCTTGCCGTTGGGCATTTCAACTTGCTTGCCGCCCGGGGCGACGTCGAAATTATCGGTTTGAAACATGGAGGCGGCCCAGCCGGGCATCATGGCGATGTGGTTTGCGAGCCAGCCGAGGGTTCCGGATTTGGGATGTGGTTTGTAGTCCCATTTGTCGTCGGGGACGCGCTCGAGGGTTTTGCGAGTGTTGGCAAATTCCTGATCGAATTCAGCTAAGAATGCTTGGTTCATAGGCATGGCGATGCCCTCCTTTGGTTAGTCAGGTGATTTGACGCGTTGCTTATATTCGCTTTTTGTTCGCCTATTGTCAAGCGGCGGCTTCGTTCCCACGCTTCGACGGGCGGAATGCGAAAACGTTTCAAGAGTACTTCAGGGCTAAAGCCCCCCAGTTAGGTTGACTGCTGTGTCGCGGCTAAAGCCGCGACCTACAAAGACAGCGCGGTCAAAGACGGCGCGGTCGATGACGCTACGGTTCAATCGCTGTTATCCAAAACCAAACAACAAGACGCCGCATGGCCCCCGCGGAGGCGAAAGGCTGCTTTACGACGAGGCGGTTGAAGATTTTGCGGCTGGTTGCGCCTGCGCTGCTGCCGGGACTTCAAGTTTGACTAGCGTGGGCTCGACTTTTGTGAGGAGCTGAGCGAATTTTTCTTCGCGATCCTTTTGGTCGTGGCCCTGGTAGATGTCGGCGATTTGAGTTGCGTTCATCGAGCAGAATTTCGGGCCGCACATGCTGCAGAACTTTGCTTCCTTGTAAAAATCGTCGGGTAGCGTTTCGTCGTGCATGGCGCGGGCGGTTTCGGGGTCGAGCGAAAGTTCGAACTGTTTGTTCCAGTCGAAGAGGAAGCGGGCGTAGCTAAGCGCGTCGTCGCGATCGCGTGCGCCGGGGCGATGGCGGGCAACGTCGGCTGCGTGTGCGGCGATTTTGTAGGCGATCACGCCCTGGCGAACGTCATCGGCATTCGGCAGGCCGAGATGTTCTTTCGGCGTGACGTAGCAGAGCATTGACGCTCCATGCCAACCGATCATGGCGGCGCCGATGGCGCTGGTGATGTGGTCGTAGCCGGGAGCGATGTCCGTGACGAGCGGGCCGAGCGTGTAGAAAGGCGCTTCGTAGCAAAGCTCGTTTTCTTTTTTCACCTGGAGTTCGATTTGATCGAGCGGGATGTGGCCGGGGCCTTCGATCATGGTCTGCACGTCGTATTCCCAGGCCTTTTTGGTGAGCTCGCCGAGGACTTTGAGTTCGGCGAATTGCGCTTCGTCGCTGGCGTCGGCCAAGCAGCCGGGACGGAGTCCGTCACCGAGCGAGAAGCTGACGTCGTGCTTCTGGAAAATTTTGCAGATGGCGTCGAAATTCTCATAGAGGAAATTCTGCTGTTTGTGCGCGCTCATCCATTGCGCGAGAAGAGCGCCGCCGCGGCTGACGATGCCCGTAATGCGGTTGCGCACGAGCGGAAGAAACTCGCGGAGGACGCCGGCGTGGATGGTCATGTAGTCAACGCCCTGCTCGGCTTGCTCTTCGATCACTTCGAGCATGACGTTGATATTCAAATCCTCGGCGCGGCGGACGCGGGAGATCGCTTCGTAAATCGGCACGGTGCCGATGGGAACCGGCGATGCGTCAATGATGGCTTTGCGGATGCCGGGGATATCGCCGCCGGTGGAGAGGTCCATCACGGTGTCAGAGCCGTAGTGGACGGCGCGATGGAGCTTCTCGAGTTCGTCGCCGACATGGGATGTGGTGGCGGAATTTCCGATGTTGGCGTTGATTTTGCAGAAGAAGGCGACGCCGATGCCCATGGGTTCGAGATTGCGGTGGTGGATATTGGCCGGGATGATGGCCCGTCCGCGCGCGACTTCGCTGCGGACTAATTCAGGCTCGAGCTTTTCGCGCCGGGCGACGTATTCCATTTCTTCGGTGATGACGCCGTTGCGCGCGTAGTGCATTTGCGAGAAGTTTCTCGAGCCGCCGTTTGTGGCCGCTGTTCGCTTTTCAACCCAAGCATCCCTCATCGCCATGGCATCCCCCGTTCGCGATTCAGCTGATTCGAGGCTGATCGGAATCCACCATTATGTCACCGGGGCGTGAGGCCAGCAACTTCAACAGCAAGGGCTAACGGAAGAACGAAGGCGCCGTCTATCCGGGTCATACAGTGCGCGGGATTTGCAACGGGGCGTGGTTCCGCGCGGGAGGCGATCCGTGCGCACAATACTCGCAAACGGGCTCTTGATGGGCATTCTCCTCAGCATCCATTCCGCGGCTTTTGCGCAGACGGAAAAACCGAAGGCTACCTACGATTTTTCGCTGCCGCGGGAAGAAAAAATCAAGCTGGCGGAGAGTGCCGCGCCACCGGAAATTTCGGGGAAGGCGACGGTATACATTCTGGAACACAGCGGCTACGTGAAAGTGCGCGATGGCTCGAACGGATTTTCGTGCTTTGTAGACCGGCAGGACCCGCTGAACCTGGAGCCGACTTGTTTTGACGCTGAAGGTAGCGCGACGACGTTGCAATCGAGATTTCTGGCGGAAGAGTTGCGGGCGAAAGGCAAAAGCGAGGATGAGGTGACAGCCGCGATTGCGGAAGGTTACAAGTCCGGAAAATTTCGCGCGCCGCAAAAACCGGGGATCGTCTACATGATGTCCGATGCCGGATACATTTACGTGGCGCCGTTAAACAAGATGGTGCATTTGCCGGCACACCTGATGTTCTACGATCCGTATGCGACGGAGGAGGATATCGGCGAGCCACCTGCCGCAGCCAATATGCCGCATTTGATTCGCGCCGGCCAACCCGATGCGGTGATCATCGTAATACCACCGCCTGCGAAGAAAACCTCGAACTGACCTGTCAGATCCGAGCAGAAACTTCGCCAACTTACTCCGAAAAATATTTTGTGGGGTGATTTATAGCAAAAGGCCCACGACGATGAAGGCGTCGTCGTGGCTACCGAACCTTTTTAGAAGCTTGCCGCATTTTTTAAACGAGGATTAGCCGGTGGATACCGCGCAGGCTGGTTCGTCTTGAAACTGGCCGCTGGCGACTACTGCAGCGAGCGAATGCGAACAAGTAAGAACTTGCTGGAACAACGGGTCGCTGCTCATTTGATCGGCCGACATGTATTGAAGAGTTTTACGGGCGGCGATGATCTGGTCGCTCCATTTCTGCATGTTGTTGTATTCGTTGGTGAGAAGTTGAAGGGTGGCGCGATCCGTGCCCGTGATGGCGGCGACAGAAGCCTGGCGCAGGCTGTCGTTGGCCTGTCTCTGGAAAGCGGAGACCCAGGAATCGGTGACGGATATAGAATTTTCAATTGCGGTGGCGATGCCCGTTCGCCACTCTCTGACGGCAGCAATGGATTCAATCGCGGCGGTGAGAAATTCCTTTGAAAAACCTGGAGGCGATTGCTGCCCGGAGGCGCCAGAGGACGCGGAGGCGGGAACTGTGAGAGTGATCTGATTATCCTTGAAGGCGACGGTGCCGTTTGCGATTTGCGCGAGGGCTTCGACATCAACGAAAGAGCGGCCGTTTACCTGGACGACGGTGGTCTTACCGGCTTGGCCGTTGACGATGAGGGTTTGGGGATGCGGCGCTGATTGCGCGGAGATGAGGACAGGTAATGCAAGAGCAATCGGCAGCGCAAACCAGGCATTGAAGGTGTTTCGTCGCATCGCGGAGTCTCCTATGAGGGCATCGTCAGTCTATAGCATTCTGGGCGGGGCGTCGGCGCACAAAATGCGGGGCAGTGATTTCGTCCCTGGGAATTCGACGTTCGATTCGAGGCGAGGAGGTACGCGGGTAGCGAAGAAATCTTCCTGCGGATCGCGACGGGGACTGGTTTGCGGATTCGGGCGAGCAGTGCGAGAATGCGTGTCTATGAAAAATACAATCAAAATTGCGGTAATTTTTTGCGTTGTGGCTGTCTTGTCTGTCGGAACTGCGCGAGCACAGCAGGCAGCAGCGCCCAGTGCCAGTAAGACGCCGGCGGCGAAGTCGGGGACGGCTCCCGCGGCGAAACCCGGGCAGGCTGCCGCGACCAAAAGGCCGGATACCCTTGAGCTCAAGACCGACAAAGACAAAGCGAGCTATGCGATTGGAATGAACATCGGGCAGAACTTGAGAAAGCAGAGTGAAGTGATTGACGCGGCCGTCGTGCAGCGGGGCATGAAGGACGCGCTGGCCGGCGACAAGACGCTGCTGACGGAAGAAGAGGCAAAGGCTGCTTTGATGACGCTGCAGGCGAGTATGCGGAAAAAGCAGGAGGAGCAAGTGCAGCAAATGGCAGAGACGAATAAGAAGGAAGGCGATGCGTTTCTGGCCGAGAACAAGGCAAAGCCGGGAGTGGTTACGCTGCCGAGCGGGCTGCAGTACAAAATTCTGAGCGAAGGCACCGGATCGAAGCCGGCGGCTACGGATTCGGTGATCTGCAATTACAAGGGAACGCTACTTGATGGAACGGAGTTTGACAGCTCGGCCAAGCACGGCGGACCGGCGACGTTTCCGGTGAGCGGAGTGATCAAGGGCTGGACAGAGGCGCTGCAATTGATGCCGGTGGGATCGAAGTGGGAACTGTTTGTGCCGCCGGATCTGGCGTATGGGCAACGAGGCGCAGGCGGCGGCATTGCGCCGAATTCAACGCTGATTTTTGAGGTGGAATTGGTTTCCATCAAGAGCAGCAATGCGGTGCAGCCCGGAACTCCAGCGCCCGGCGCGGAGCCTGGCGCAGTGGATAAGGCAGCTCCGCCGAAGGATCCGGCCAAGGATCAGAGCAAGTAGCGCGATTCAGGAACAGGTCGAGCGCTGGTCGGGCGTACGTCCTGCTAGCTGTGCAGCCAAGGCAGTTGGCCTTTGTGCGAGAGCGCCAGTAGATCCATGGTGATGGCGACCGCGCAGTGGACGCAGACGCCGCCCCAGATTGATTTCGTCTTCCACGCAAGACTGCCTAGAACCAATCCTGCCACGATGGACGCCAACGCTTCGGGCCACGGCTTTGTGAAATGAATCATCATGTAAGGCATCACGGAAACCGGAACGGCGAAGACTCCGATATAGCGCGAAAGTCCTCCCACCAAAAATCCGCGGAAGAAAAATTCGAGCGCGACGAATTGGCCCGCGTATAAACCTTCCCACGCGAGCAGGTCGAACCAGGAGCGGCCGGCCTGACCGTACATTGGATAGAAGTTGTAGAAATCGGGCGAGAGCGACACGAGCCAGATCACCGGCAACACTGCCGCATAGAGAACGACGTAGACGCTGTAGTGCTGGCGGAAACCTTGCCAGGAGAGATTGCAGTCGCGCAGGCGCTTGCCGGGCAAGAGAAGCATGACGATTGCCGGCAGCGCGATATATGCAATCAGCGCCCACGCCACCCACCAGACTTTGAAGCGGAGGACCCAATAAGAATCGGCTGGGCCGGGGTGAGGCGGGAAGAATTGCGCGAAAACTGTTTCGTTGGCGACGAACTCCATGAGCAGAAGAGAAATGCAGGCGGTGATGCAGATTGCGGCTAGTTGCCATATTTCTGCGGGGATGTTGGTGATTGGCCAGATCGAGATTTCGTCTGAGGTGGGCGAATTCGTGCGAAGGGCTGAGGATGATGGCGTCGCTTTTGTTGTGGTGATTCGCTGGCGGTGCCTGCGTTTGGAGGCTCTTGTGAATTCGACGGGGGTACCACTGAGGCGCTTTGTTTGTTGATGCGGGGGGATCATGGGTGCAGGCCGGCGAGAGGGTAACATTTTCGCGAGGCGGTGGTCGAATGGCGGATTGAGGGCGGCTGCCTTTACCAACATTTAAGAGCGACCCCTGCTGGTCTGAAGACCAGCGCTACAAAATGCGAGGGCTTAGCGATTGGTGCTTGCTGAGGTGGCGGCGACATCCAGGAGCAAGGATTTGAGTTTGGCGGGATCGGTGACTGGCGGGTGGCAGGTGGTTTCGACGCAGACGAGGGCTTGCGCTTTGGTGGTGTCGAGGTGCGGAAGTGTGTCGCGCAGGGCTGGGGGCAGTGATTCTATAGATGCGATTCTTTCTGGCGTGACGCGCAGGACGGATTTGCCGAAGCGGTAGATTTCGGCGGCGGCTCGCTTGAGTGCGGCGGCGTGGGGGTCGCCGATTGCGCCGGTGATAACAATTTGCAGCGTGTGGCGCTCGTGAAGTAGCGCGGCGAGGCCGTATGTTGCGGCGAACAGGCCAAACTGCGGTACGAGTCCTGCGAAGGCCTCAAGAGTTTTTTCCGCCCAATCGCGATAGAGTTTTTCGCCCGTTGAGCCGTAGAGACGATCGAGAACGATTGCGGCAACGGAGTTTGCGGCGGGCGTGGGCGAATCCTGAATCGGCTTACGGCGAACTTCGAGGCCGCCCATCGGAGCGGCGTCTTTCGCGCGGTCGAAGAAGCCTCTGCCCTCCGGATCGCCGAAGCGCTCGATGGCTATGCGCATCAGGTGCTCGGCTTTGTGGTGGTATTCCTGCTGCTGCGTCACTTCAAAGGCGTCGAGAAGGGCTCCGCTGAAAAATACAAGGTCGTCGAGCGAACCATCGAGGCGCGGGCCGCCGACGCGGTGCAACACGCCGATCTTTTCGTCCCAGGCTTCCGCGAGAATGCGATCGAGAGTTTTTAGCGCGAAGGCGGCGCAGTCCTCGCGGCGGAGGACGCGCCCCGCTTCGAGATATGCGGAGATGAACATCGCGTTCCAGGCGACGTAGAGAGTGGTGTCGATTGCTGGAACAGGGCGGCGCTGGCGACGCGCGGCGAGAAGTTTCCCTTTGGCGCGGGCCAGGAGAATGCGAGTGGCGGCTTCGTCGAGTTGCAGCTTCGCCGCGAGATCGTCGATTGTGGACGCGACCCAGAGGACGTTTTTCGCCGGGTTGTGGTGCATTTCGCCGTGAGGCTGCACGTCGTAATAAATTTCTATCGCGCGCGATTCCTCGGGCGAGAGTACCGCGCGAACCTCGTCTAGCGTCCAGGTGAAATAGTCGCCGTCGTCATCGAGCGTCTGATCGGCGTCCTGGCTGCCGTAAAATCCGCCGCGCTCCTGATCGGAGAGAACTTCGTTGACCCAGGCAATGATTCCTTCGGCGGTTTGGTGGAAGAGCGGGCGGGCGGTGACCTGATAGCCATGGATATAATTTTTCAGCAGCTCGGAATTGTCATACGACATTTTCTCGAAATGCGGTACGCACCAGCGCTCGTCAACCGAGTAGCGATGAAAGCCGCCCGCGATTTGATCGTAAACGCCGCCGAGGGCCATGCCTTCGAGGGTGCGTTCGGCGACGTGCAGAAGGCGAGGATCGCGCGTTGATTGGTAGCGTTCGAGTATCAGATCGACCGCGCTCGCATGCGGAAATTTCGGAGCGGTGCCGAAGCCGCCGTGTTGTTCGTCGAAGAGACGCAGGGCGGATTCGATGACTGATTCGACGATGCCGGGATCGAGCGAACCGCGCGCGGAGTGGTGCAACTCAGCTTTGGCAACAGCTTCTTCGAGAGCGCGAGCGGAATTGTCGACATCGGCGCGTTTGTTGCGAAATGCTTCGGAGACGCCGAGGAGAATACGCTTGAAGCCGGGGCGCCCCATGGCGTCTTCGGGCGGAAAATAGGTGCCGCCGAAAAACGGCTTGCCGTCGGGCGTGAGGAAAGCGGTGAGAGGCCAGCCGCCCTGCCCTGAAATCGCGCTGATGGCGGATTGATAGCGCGCGTCGACGTCGGGGCGTTCGTCGCGATCCACTTTTACCGGAATGTAAAGCTGATTGATCATCGCCGCGATTTCGGGATTTTCGTAGCTCTCGCGATCGATTACGTGGCACCAGTGGCACCAGACGGCGCCGATGTCGAGCAGAATCGGTTTGCCGGCGGCGCGCGCGGCTTCGAATGCCTGCGGACCCCATTCGTACCAGTCGATGGGCTGGTGCGCGGCGGAACGAAGATAAGGGCTCGCGGAATCTTTCAGGCGATTTTCGGATTGGGTCACGGGATATTCAGGCTCGCACGAGCTGAGGCCAGATGCAAGTGTCACCGAGGGGGTACAACTTCTCAGTCTCGAAGGATCATATTGTGCTTGGTTGGATCGAAATTGTCCGGGAAGATAGTTTCCTTATTGTATTCGGCTCCTTCGAAATTCGTATGTTGAATACGTGCTCCCGCGAGAACTGCTCCCTGAAGCTGGGTTGATCCTCCAACATTGTCACGTCCTAAGTTCGCATATGAAAGATTAGCATCCCTTAGATTTGCATTCGTCAGGTCGGCGCCCTGAAGCCGTGCACCTTCAAAGTCTGTTCGGGCGAGGTTTGCTTCGAAGAAATTCCCCCAATAGAGGTCGGCTCTTCGAAAGTTTGCTTCCTCGAGATTCGCGCCCTCAAGGTGAATTCCTGGCAATGTCATTCCCTCAAAAACAGCCTCGCGTAGATCGACTGGAGATATTTCTAATGAAAAGTCTCCATCGTAAAGCAACTGGCCGTGCTTGTTTTTGATTTGCATTACATATCCGAGGTTGAGGCTCGCACGAGCCGAGGGCGAGATGCAAGTGGCGGCTTTTGTCTTCGATTCCCCGGTGGGTGTAATCTTGTACTTTGAGCGACGGAGCGTCTGAAAGTCTGGGGCGACGGCTCTTCGAATTTCCTTTTCGCGTTCAGCCCGCGCGGTCACACCTTGGGAGGCACGCCATGACGGACTCGGCACCAGATACATCTCACTCCGGACCACCGATGAAAATCTACGGCAAGGTGGGGTGTTCCCGAGCGTATGCGATCCGGGATTTTCTTCGCCGCAATGATGTGCCGTTCGAATGGATCGAGTTGCGCACAGACGATCAGTGCCGCGCGATCGGAGTGGAGCCGACAGAGGACCTGCGAACGCCGGTGTGCTTCTTCCCGGATGGCACGCGGATGGAATGTCCTACGGTGCGGCAGATAATCGAGAAGCTGGGATGGTTCCACAACCCCCTGCTGGCGGAATACGATCTGGCGATTTACGGCGCAGGCCCTGCCGGATTGAGCGCCGCCGTGTATGCCGCGTCGGAAGGATTGAAGACGGTGTTGATCGAGAAATGGGCGATCGGCGGGCAGGCTGGCAGCAGTCCCAAGATTGAAAACTATCTGGGATTTCCGGGCGGCATTCCCGGCGCTGAACTTGCCGAGCGCGCGCGCCACCAGGCGAGTAAATTCGGCGCGGAAATCCTGCTGGGCCGAGACGGTGTGCGCGGGGAATTCACCACCGCCAAGCGCGTAGGCTATCTCGCCGACGGCACGAAGATCATCGCCCGCGCGGCGATCTGCGCCACCGGCATCGAGTACCGCAAGCTGGGCCTCGCCAATGAAGACAAATTCTACGGCCAGGGCGTTTACTACGGAGCCGGCGCGAGTGAAGCGGAACTTTGCGGGGGCGAGCACGTCTTCATGGTGGGAGGCGGCAATTCGGCGGGGCAGGCGAGCCTCTACTTTGCGAAGTACGCGAAGAAAGTGACGATCGTGGTGCGCGGAGAGTCGCTTAAGGCGACGCTTTCGAGATATCTGATCGATCGAATCCAATCCACGCCGAATATGGAAGTGCTTACCGAAACCGAGGTGACGGCTCTTCACGGCGAGAGGGTGCTCGAAGCGATCACGCTGAAAAATCGCGTCACCGGGCAAGAGCAAACGTGCAAGACGAAATGGCTATTCGTCTGCATCGGCGGCGATCCGCGCACGAATTGGGCGAAGGAAGTGGGAATCGTGCGGGACGAGGCAGGCTACTTGGTCACCGGGCCCGACCTGATGCACAACGGCAAGCCGCCGGAGGGATGGCCGCTGCGGCGGAGTCCTTACTACCTGGAGACGAATATACCGGGCATGTTTGCGGCGGGAGATGTGCGGCATGGCTCGGTGAAGCGCTGCGCTTCGGCGGTGGGCGAGGGCGCGATGTCAGTGATGTTCGTGCATCGGTACCTGGCGGAGGGATGACGCACTAAAAACGGGATTTGCGGCACTAGCCTTCCGAAATCGGTGTCGTAAGATGTGATGCAGCCTGTTCAATGGCGGACTGTACGACCGATCAAGTGGACTGCTATGCTCACGGCACTTAGTGTGCTTATGATGATTGGAATTCTTGCGATCTTCTACGGCACTGATCACAAGGCCCTCGCAATGCGGCTTATGCGGACCGTCAACCCGCTGAGTTCAATCCTTCCGTGGCTAACTCAGAACATGCGCCTCAATGTCTTCTCTGCCAGATTGTACGACTTCCTTGTCCTGGTAATGGCCACCCTTCAGGGCCTCGTCCTCGGCTCCTTGATCGACTTCATCAGATGGCTCCGGCGGGATGATCTCCCAGCCACTCCACGCGGATAGAGATGGTACTCCCCTGACAGTTTGAACTGTGGGCGATTCGTGCGAAAAAATCCCAAGAGCGGACAGGAGACGCGGCTTTGTGCTCCGAATTTCTAAGGTAAGGCGTTAAATATCATTGTGTTGCGCCGGTGAAGGCGGGGCATTCAGCTTGCTCGAAGTATCTGTCTAAGAAGCGTTCGGAGGTGGGGCGATGCGATCGCTTTGGGAAGATATAGCGCACGCGCTGCGGCTATTCGTGAAGTCGCCTGGCTTCACGGCTGTGGCGGTGCTGACGATTGCGCTGGGCATCGGCGCAAACAGCACGATTTTCAGCTGGATCAACTCGACGATGCTGAATCCGATTCCCGGAATGAAAGGCAGCGGCGAAGTTGTGTCGCTGAGCCTGGGCGGCACGTCGTTCGACCCGCGGCCTTTCTCCTATCCCGATTATCTCGATCTGCGCGACCACAACAAAAGCTTCTCGGGGTTGATTGCAGCCGATCTGCGTTCGCTCAATTTAACCGGCAACAAAGCGCCTCAGCGGGTGTGGAGCACGATGTGCTCCGCGAACTATTTCGATGTGCTGGGCGTGCGGCCGGTGCTGGGACGCGGATTTCTTCCGGCGGAAGATACGAAGGCGGGAAGTTCGCCGGTGGCTGTGATCAGCTACCGATTGTGGCAAACGCGATATGGCGGCGATCCGAATATCGTCGGACAGACGATCAGCCTCAACAAATTGCCGTTCACAGTAATCGGTGTCACGCCGCCCATTTTTCAGGGAACTCAAACCGGCTTGCGGACCGACTTGTGGGTTCCGCTTCTTGGTGGCGAGCGGCTTATCTCCACGAGGAATCTGATCGAACAGCGAGACTCAATGTGGCTGATGGTGCTTGGACGCTTGCGACCGGGCGTCACCGCGCAGCAAGGACAGTCGGAATTGAACACGCTGATGGAGCAGCTTGTGACTCAGTATCCGGAGGCGCATCACGGGCGCAACGACGTGAAGGCTTTTCCGCTCTGGCGCGCTCCTTATGGTGCGAACGGCTACCTCTATCTCTTGCTGCCGACATTGATGGCGATTTCGGGTGTGGTGCTGCTGCTCGCGTGCGCAAATGTGGCGAATTTGCTGTTGGTTCGATCAGTCGCGCGGCGGCGCGAGATGGCGATTCGGATGGCGATTGGCGCGAGCCGTTGGCGGCTGGTACGGCAGCTATTGATTGAAAGTCTGGTGCTGTCGCTTGCGGGCGGGGCACTGGCGATGCTGATTACCACGTGGTCCGCCGGCACGTTCGGGTCGTTCATTCCGCCCACGAGTATTCCGGTTTTCATGGACGTGCACGTGGACCGCGTGGTGCTGCTGGTGACGCTCGTTGTGTCTGTGCTGACCGGTGTGATTTTCGGGATTTTGCCGGCGCTGCGCTCGTCAAATTTGGCACCGGTGGCTGTGTTGAAGGAAGACTCGGGGAGCGCGTCGGGCGGGCGTAACAAGGCGCGGCTTTCCAGCGCGCTGGTGGTGATGCAGATGGCGCTTTCACTCTTGTTGCTGGTGTGCGCGGGGCTTTTCATTCGGAGTTTTGAAAATGCGCAGCGTGCCGATATGGGATTTAATCCCGAGCACGTGCTGCTCGGCTCGGTCGATCTTTTTTCCGCGGGCTACACGAAGGAACAGGGCATCGAATTTGACCGGCAGCTTCTGGCGAAGCTCGCGGCGGTGCCGGGCGTGCAGTCGGTGAGCATGGCGAGCTGGGTGCCACTGGGATTCGAGTTGAGTTCTTCGATAACGCAGCCGGAAGGCTACGTGGCGCAGCCTCATGAATCGATGGACGTCCCGAACGCAAACGTGGGACCAGATTATTTGCGCACGATGCAGATTCCGGTGGTGGAAGGCCGCGAGTTCACGCCGGAAGATAAGGAAGGTTCGCAGCCGGTGGTAGTGGTGAATCAGGAATTCGTGCGGCGCTATTGGCCCGGCCAGAATGCGATTGGGAAAAAACTGAACGCTGATGGGCTGAATTTTACGGTGGTCGGCGTGGCACGGAATAGCAACTACAACAATCTGCATGAGGCGGCTGAACCATTTTTCTTTGTGCCGATCTATCAAGACTATGCGCGCGGGCCGATTTTTCACTTGCGGGTGGCGGGCAATCCGCTCGCTTACACCGGGGCGCTCGAAAAAGCGGTGCACGAGTTGAATGCGGACATGCCGGTGCTGGATGAAGCCGCGCTGGCTACGCGAGTGCAGGTGGCCAGCACGGGGACGCGAATCGCCGGGACGTTCGTCGGAGCGTTTGGTTTACTCGCGCTAGTGCTGGCGGCGGTGGGAATCTACGGCGTGATTGCTTACACGACGCGCGAGCGCACGCGCGAAATCGGGATTCGCCTTGCGCTCGGGGCGCAGCGGGGCGACGTCCTGAAGCTCGTGCTCGTGCAAGGGCTACAAATGACCCTGGCAGGGCTTGCGCTTGGATGCGTGCTGGCGCTTGTGTCGACGCGCTTCCTGCAATCGACCCTGTTCCGCGTGACGGCGACGGATGCGGTTACGTATATGACTGTTGCCGTATTACTGGCCGTCGTCGCGATGGCGGCGTGCTGGATTCCGGCGTGGCGGGCGATGCGCGTGGATCCGATGGTGGCGCTGAGGTATCAGTAATTGACAGACGGGATTCAGGCGGCCAGGTCGCGGAAATCTAGCTGAGCCACGGATTGATGACCGTAACAGATAAATCATCGAAGTGAGGCGTGTTGCGGGTGGCAAGAGTCGCACGACGAGACAGAACGATGCCCGCTATCATCGTGTCTCGCAACTCCACCGGACGGCCTTTCTTGTGCCGGGACGCCATTAACTCGCCGACGTGCTGCGCCGCAGCGCTGTCGAATGACGCGACCCTTCCACCAATCTGAGTGGAAAGGACACTCTCGAACGAGGCCATCAGTAAAGTCCGGCGCTTCCCTGTCGGCAGAATCTGCAATCCAAATTCGACCTCAAGGACTGTGATGGATGTGGTCCAAACGGATGTACGAGGTTGTCGGTCGAGCCAAGCCACAACATTGCTGTTCGCCGATCGGCGCATTAGCGCCGAGAGCACGTTCGTGTCGATGACGATCATCGTTCGAACGAGGGCGGTCGAATCTCGAATCCACGCAGCTCCGCGATGTCTTCGTCAAGACCGGCTTGCGCGAACAAAGACGAAATTTCGGTACCCAAGCCGCCTGTTGCGACATCCTCTTCCTTGACTGCGTCGCGTAAGATGTCCCGAACCTCTTCTTCCATACTTCGCCCGTTCTGTGTGGCGCGGCGCCGCAGCCGGGCCTTTACTTCGTTTTCGATGTTGCGGACTACAAACTGAGCCATCTTCATCTCCGATATCATGATATCACAAGATGCAGCCTATAGCAACGATATGATGGGGCTTTTACTGAACGGGATTCGAATAGCCGGCGTCGCGGGGGTCGATTGGCTTGCGGCCGGCGAAGCCTTCGTCCTGGCGGTGGTAGAAGCGGATGCGATCTTCGCCGAGTTTCCAGCAGAGATAGACTTCGTCGCCATCGATGCGCGCGGGAAAATCGAGCAGGCCCACGTTAAGGTCTTTCACCACGCAGCCGGTTTCCTGGATTCGGTCGAGCGCGGACTGCACGCTTTGCTGCAAGCGATTGAATTCCACGCGTATCTTGGCAACCTTTTCGTAGTGTATGAGCATGCCGCCAGAACGCGAAATTCGTTCCGCGATATCGCGCAACTGCTCTTCGACCTCCTCCATCTTGCGGCGAGATTCCATGGCTTCGATTAGGACGGGTTCGAGTTGGACGCGGAGCCGCTCGGCCTCGGTTAGCGAGAAAATTTTCTGTTCGTCATCTGCCATGTCGAACTGACTCCCAAATCCAATGTTTCGCTTACGGATATTGTGCGCGAGTGGGCTGCGGAGGGCAAACTAAAAGCGTGCGGGTAAGAAGGCCAAGCACCTAGCCGCCGATGAAGACCATGGTGCGTGATGGCGGCACGAAACCGGGATCGTTGATGCGATGGCCCTTTTCTTTTTGCATCACGATCGAGCGGATTTCGTCGGCAATGTCTTCATCGCTTGCGCCGCCACGCAGCAGGAATTTCAGGTCGTGATCGTCTTTGCTGAATAGGCAGGTGCGGAGTTTCCCGTCAGCAGTAAGGCGGACGCGCGAACAGTGGCCGCAGAAAGGCTGTGTGACCGGGGCAATCAGGCCGATTTCGCCTGGGCCGTCGACGAACTTGTACTTGCGGGCGGTCTCGCTGCGTTCGTGCTCGATTTCGACGAGCGGCCAACGCGCGTGAATACGGCGATAGACTTCCGCGGCGGGAACCATCGTGTCGCGAGTCCAGGCGCGGTCGGCATCGAGCGGCATGAATTCAATGAAGCGCATGATCAGGTCGCGTTCGCGGGCAAATTCCGCGAAAGCTTCCACTTCATCGTCGTTCAGGCCGCGCACCAACACGGCGTTCACTTTTACGGGGCGCAAGCGTGAGGCTTGTGCGGCGTCAATACCGGCCATCACGGCGTCGAATGTTTTCGTGCGCGTCACGCGCTCGAATTTTTCGCGATCGAGCGAATCGAGGCTGATGTTGATGCGGTCGAGGCCGGCGGCGAGCAGCGCGTCGAGGCGCTCGGCGAGCAGGTGGCCATTGGTAGTGATCGAAAGGTCGCGCGCGCCAATCGCTTTCAGCCGCGCGATGAAATCTTCTACACCCGGGCGCACGAGCGGTTCTCCGCCCGTGACGCGCACTTTGCGGATGCCCATGCCGACGAGGACGCGCGCGAGACGCTCGAACTCGTCCCATTCAAGCAGCTCGTGGTGCGGCATGTGGTTCTCGGGATCGGCCGAGCGGCAGTAAACGCAGCGGAAGTTGCAACGGTCAGTGACCGAAATGCGCAGGTCGGTGATCTGGCGGCCGAATTTGTCGAAGAGGGACATTGTTCAGTGAGCGCGGCTCGCGTTCGTCATGCGCGGCGACGCGTTACGTTGAGATCCTTCGTCGGGCTGAACGGCGCCGTCCTCAGGATGACAACCGTTACGCGTTGCCGAAAACAAAAAACCCAAATCCGCGATTGGATTTGGGCGAAAGGCCGAGGTCGCACACAGCGAGCCTCGAACCGTCTCCTTTCCAAAACGCGGAGCCACTCATCTTCCGCGAAGGGAGGCGCAAGCGTTTCCGCTCGAACCCTCGCCCTCTGCAATCGCAGAGGACTCGTCCTCCGAGCCTTAGGATTTCTCTCCGGTAGGCCCTGAAGATCGGAGAAACAAAACGATTCTACGCTCGTAAAGCAGGACTTGCAATTCATCGCTTGGAGCAGCAAGTTAGTTTGAAAGGCTGCGAAATTCCCAATAGAAGCCCGCAGCAAAAATGAGGAATTCTAAGACCCAGAGAACCCGCGATTTGAAAAGTGCGGTTAGGTCCCAATTCATCTCGAATGATCCTGATGCTTTCGCAAAAAAGTGCAGCAGTATCCTTCGAGCCAAGTTGATTGTACCGCAGAGGCTTGCGGACACAACAAGCGCGAAGAGGCCGAAGAGAACGCTTTTTATGTAAATCATATTCGTCTTTCAGCACTCACGGCGATACGCGGATTGTGGCACCCTCTTCTCGGATTCTCAATGCGTGAACGACCAATTCTCTAGCCAACGCGATTTGACACAAGCTGCACACCCATTACGACTCGCTGCGACGGTTGTGATAAAGTGGCGCACCGATGCGCATCTTCGTTCTGGGGGCGGGCGGCACCGGCTCTTTGCTGGCCCATCTGCTGACGCGCCAGGGGCACACCGTCTGGTGCGGCGATCGCGACACCGCCCGCGCGCAGCGGTTCCTCGGCAAAAAGAGCACGATCGAAGTCATTGAGACGAACGCGCGGAATCTGTGGTCCATCGTGCGCGCGGCTCGCGGCGCAAATTTGATCGTCAACGCCTCCCCGGCTGTATTCAACGAAATTATTCTGCGTGCGGCGCTGCGCCTTGGCATTCATTACATGGATTTGAACGCGCATCTCACGCGTTCGCCTTTCAAACCCGAGCAGTACCGCTATCACAAGCGCTTCGTCGCCAAGAATCGCACGGCGCTGATTTGCGCAGGAGTGGCCCCGGGGCTTACGAACCTGCTCGCCAAGCGCGGCAGCGAACTGCTCGATAGCTCCGATGAGATTCATTTCCGGCTCTTCGAAAGCACGGAGAGCAAGGACCCGATCTCCACGTGGTCGGCCGATGGCGTGTACGACGCGGCGATTTCGAATCCGCGCGTCTACCGCCACGGAAAATTCGCGATGGTGCGGCGGTTTGCCGAGCGTGAGAAATTCCGCTTCCCTCCCCCGATTGGCGAAGCGACGGTGTACCTGGCCGCGCAGGACGAAGTCTGCCTGATGCCTCGCGATACGCATGTGCGTGCCGTGGACGCAAAAATCGGCGGCAACGATTTCGACCGTTTGTATCGCTGGTTCCGGCAAGGGCGGCTAAACCGCTCGCAGGGAATGGTGCACAAGCGCTTTCCGAAAGTGCCCACGCCGAAAGCTGTAGCGAAATTGATTCGCCGCGGAATCCTGGAGAACGCGCGGTTTGCGGCGGCGGTGCTCGTGCGCGGAGCCAAAGACGACCAACCGCTCCTCGTGCGCTGGGATGCGAGCTTCCCCACACTTTATCAAATCCGCCAGCGCGGCATGATTTCGACGCCGATTTCGTACGCGACCGCGCATATGGCCGCCCTATTCGTGAAAAATTTCCCGCGAGATTCGGCGGGCGTGATCAGCCCGTCGGCGCTGCCGCTGGAAAAACGCCGCGCGATTCTCGCCGCCGTAAAATCCCAGGACATCCGGCTCGCCCTGAAGATCACGAAGTTAAAAAAAGAAGAAGACGAAGAGTTCTAGAACGGATTTGCCAGCGGCTTCAACAGCCCGAAATCAATCAGCCCGTTCGCCACAAACTGCACCGCAAGCGCGACCAGCAGCAGACCCATCATGCGCGTCAGGATGCGGATTCCCGTTTGGCCCATGTAACGCTGCACGCTTCCGGCGGCGCTCAGAATCAGGAATGACGCAAATGCGGTGGCAACGATGGTCGAATAGATGACCACGTGCTGCCAAATCGAATGCGATTCGCCGACCAGCACCATCACCGTGGAAATCGCTCCCGGTCCCGCCAGCATGGGCATCCCTAGTGGAATGATGCTCGCGTCGCGCTTGCTGACGCTTTCTTCCGCTTCGGCAGGCGTGGCTTTCGTGCTCGACTGGCGCGCCTGCAGCATGTCCAGGCCGATTTGTAGAAGGATGATTCCGCCGGCGATTTTGAAAGCGGGAAGCGTGATGCCGAACATCTTGAAGATCAAGCTCCCGGCCACCGCAAACGTGGAAAGAACGATCGCGCAGGTCCACGCGGAGCGTCGCGCGATCCAGCGGCGCTCTTGCGGCGGTGAATCGGAAGTGACGGCGAGAAAAAGCGGAATCACGGTGAACGGATCGACCAGAAAGAAAATTGAAGTAGCCGCGAGCAGCGCGAATTCGAGAACTTGGGTAACGGATGCGGGCACGTGCGGCATGAGGCGCAAACTTAACACGTTTACGCGCTCGAGGCACCGTTGGAACCTGATGGCTACGTCATCGAAGTGGGTCAGCACGCGCCTGCGGCGATTCGCGCGGTTCGCAAGTTTCACCGGCTGACGCAAATTCTCCTGCTAACAATGCCGCAGCTTCCCTCGTCCATAGAGCAATAGGAATAATCGCGTCCGCCGCATCACGGGGCGCGCAACAGTGAGGCACCCGTGCTCTCATTCGTCCAAGACCTGCGCTATGCGTTCCGAATGTTGCTCAAAAGCCCCGGGTTCACAATTGTTGCGGTGCTGACGCTAGCGCTCGGGATTGGCGCCAATGTTGCGACTTTCAGCGTCGTCTACGCCGTCCTGCTGCGCCCCTTGCCATTTCCGCATTCTGAACAGCTCGTGCGCGTCTTCGACGACCTTCGTGGCCCGAACGAACAGGATGTAGGCTTGTCCGCACCGGAGCTTTGGGATTTGCAGGAGCGATCTGGCGTGTTCCAGGAAATTTCGGCCGTGGCGCCGAGCAATTCGGCGGTCGGTGGCGGCGATCGAACGGTCCGCGCTGAGAGTCTCGTAACAAGTCCCGACTATTTCACCTTGCTGGGAGTGAAGCAGCAACTTGGCCGCGTCTACACGCAGCAGGATGCTGCACAGGGATTCCTGGAGCCTGTCGTTATCAGCGACGGCTTTTGGCGCCGCAATTATGGTTCGGACCCGAACATCATCGGCCGCAAAATGCGCCTCGATAGCGACCTGTACACAATCGTCGGAGTGATGCCTGCCGGCTTTCGCCATCCGGGCCGGACGCTAAATACCGACGTGGATGTTTGGGTGGCTACCGGATTCAACGGTCTTCCGTTTCCTGTTCCACCCGTGCGGTCACAGAGAATAATTCCGGGCGCCATCGCACGATTGACGCCCGGCCTGACTGCCTCACAGGCGCAATCGCAGCTCGACGCCTACATATCGCGACTCAGCCGGGAATTTCCCGCCGAGTATCCTGCTGCCGCCATGTGGGCCGTTCGGCTTGTCCCGGTCAAAGAAGATCTGGTGGGCCCGCAACGGACCGAATTGCTCATCCTTTTCGGAGCCGTGGGATTTGTGCTGCTGATCGCGTGCGTGAATATTGCCAACCTTCTTCTCGCGCGATCTTCTGGACGTCGCCGCGAAATTGCCATTCGTTTGACGCTCGGCGCAAGTCGCGCGCGCCTGGCAGCACAGCTATTGACCGAGAGCACGCTCTTGTCAGTAATTTCCGGCATGGTCGCTATTGTCACAGTTCTCTTCCTGAAGAATGCGATCGTAAACCTCGCTCCCGCTGATATTCCCCGGCTTAACGAAATTGACGTCAGCGGCAAGGTTCTCTTTTTTGCTTTCCTGATTTCGATAGTCACCGGCGTCCTCTTCGGCTTGGCGCCGGCGCTTCAAGCTACGAACCCGAACCAGATTGAGAATCTGAGGGAAGGCGGTCGCGGGTCAGGCACGGGCAGACGCCATACTCGACTGTCGCGTGTCCTCGTGGTGTCAGAGATAGCCTTCTCGATTGTTCTGCTGGCGGGCGCGGGGTTGCTCTTGCGAAGTTTCTGGCGCGTGCTCGAAGTGCGTCCCGGATTCAATCCCAGCCATCTGACCACGGTGCAGATCTGGATTCCGGTATCCAACGATCCAGCCAATGACCCTTATGCCGCTGAAGAGAAGCGCGCCGCTTTTCTTCAAGAAATCTATCGCCGCGTCTCAGTGCTGCCGGGCGTTGAACAGTCCACAATTTCAGGCAATGACACTCTGCCCATGAACTCTGGCAGAAACTATTCTCCCTTTTCCATTCAAGGGCGCCCGGAAGATTCCGAGCGCAGCCCAACTGCGGACATAGCGGTAGTCGATACCCAATATTTTCGTACCATGGAAGTTCCCTTGCTTGCCGGAAGAAATTTTACCGTCTCCGATACGAACAAGACTGCCGAGACAGTTGGCGTGATAGATCAAACTCTCGCGCGGCGCTATTGGCCGGAACAGAATCCGCTAGGACAACAAATCAAGTTTGGATTCGGAGCGGGTATTCAGGGTGTGAAGATTGTCGGCGTCGTGGGCGATATCAAGTCGGACGGTTTTGACGCGCCCAGCGTTCCGCACATTTATGTTCCCCTGGGGCAGTTCGCGCCCGTCAACGCGGTGGTTTTTCTCCGCAGCCGCGGCGACGTGGAACATCTTGGCGAAGCCGTTCGGCAAGTGGTGGAAAGCGTCGATCCCAACGTTCCTGTGCACAGCATCAGCTCGATGGATGAAATCATCGCCCGATCCCTGGCTGACCGGCGCTTTGCGCTCGAACTTCTAGGCGTGTTTGCGGCAGTCGCGCTGCTGCTTGCCGCTATCGGCATTTACGGCGTGATGGCCTACTCCTTCAGCCAGCGAACGCACGAAGTGGGAATTCGCATGGCCCTCGGCGCCCAGCGACTGGATATTCTGCGCATGGCGCTGGGAGAAGGTATGCGGATTGTTATCATCGGACTGGCTTCAGGCCTTGTCGGAGCTGCGATCGTGACGCGAATTTTTCGCTCCATGCTCTTCAACGTTGCGCCGGCTGACCCAGCTACCTATTTTGCCGTTTCGGCCATCCTTGCCGGCGTCGCACTTTTCGCGTGCTATATTCCAGCGCGTCGAGCAACCCACGTGGATCCTCTCGTCGCGCTGCGCGAAGAATGAAAAGCCCTGGCCGCTACTAAACTCCAACCCAACACCGCCACGCTTGATCCTCAGCCGATTGGCTTGAAGCTGAGACCGGGTCTTTGCTACAAAGGGTAAGGAGTCCCATCCCTCTTCTGCGGATGAAGGGAGCCATGCTTCACATCGCGTCGAACATACCAAGCCGAGCGACATTCTGCCTCAAGCTTCATTGAGCTAAATCTTAAGGGACTTACCGCCCAAGGAGGTATTCATGGCTGAAGCTGAGCGTTACGACGCACTTATCATCGGAAGCGGCGAAGCTGGAAAGCACATTGGATGGACGATGGCCCAGATGGGGCATCGCACCGCAGTCATCGAACGCAAGTTGATCGGCGGCTCATGCCCGAATATCGCCTGCCTCCCCAGCAAGAACATCGTCCACAGCGCGAAAGTGGCATCGTTCGCTCGTCGGGCGGCTGAATTCGGGCTCGAAATCGGATCGTTCAGAATCGACATGGCGGGCGTGCAGCGCCGCAAACGAAAAATGGTCGAAGAAGAGATTCAAGGGCATCTCAATCTTTACAAGGCAAGCGGCGCAGAATTGATCATGGGATCGGCGCGTTTCATAACTCCTCGAACGGTTGAGGTTTTTCTCAACGACGGAGGCACGCGCGTGATCGCCGGCAACCGCGTGTTCCTCAGTTTAGGCTCGCGCGCGGTTATCCCTGATGTGCCCGGAGCGGCGGCCTCAAAACCGATGACGCACATTCAGCTCCTGGATCTGGACCGCCTGCCCGAGCACCTGATCGTAATCGGTGGCGGTTACGTCGGCCTCGAACTGTCGCAGGCCATGCGGCGGTTCGGTTCGCGAGTCACTTTAATCGAAAGAAGCCCTCAGATCGCAAGCCAGGAGGACCCCGACGTAAGCGCCGCGCTGCTGGAGCTTTTTCACGACGAAGGAATCGAAGTGCTGCTCGGGACGGAAGTTATCGGCGTCCAAGGGCTTTCCGGCCAGCAGGTGCGAGTCCACGTAAGAGACGCCAAGGGCGAACGCGTGATCGAAGGCAGCGATCTTCTTGTCGCTGTTGGCCGCGTCCCCAACACTCAGGAAATCGGGCTCGATAAAACCGGAGTGGAGCTGGACGCACGCGGTTACATAAAAGTGAACGAACGCCTCGAGACGACGGCTCCGAACATCTGGGCCGTGGGCGATTGTGCCGGCAGCCCACAATTCACTCACGTGGCCTTCGACGATTTCCGCGTGATTCGCGACAACCTCAACGGAGGAAATCGCACAACTCTGAATCGCTTAATCCCCTACTGCATCTTCACGGATCCGGAGCTCGCGCGCATTGGATTGAACGAGGCGCAGGCGAAAAGCCGTGGCGTCGAATATCGCGTGGTGAAGATACCTATGGCGATAGTCTTCCGCGCAGAGACGCTTTCGGAACCGCGCGGCTTCCTGAAGATGCTGATCGAAAAGGACAGCGATCGCATTCTCGGAATCACGGTGTTCGGTGTGGAAGCCAGCGAGCCGATGGCAACCGTTCAAACCGCGATGCTGGCAGACTTGCCGTACACTGCGCTTCGCGATGCGATCTTTGCTCATCCCACGGCTGCCGAAGGCTTGATACGTCTGCTGGCAAGCGCCCCTGCGAGAGCATCGCAGCAGGCTGCCTGAAATATTCGGCGCCACGACGCATTAAGCCTAAGCTCGGATCGAGAGGCTTACCGGGGTTCGCGCATTTTCAGGTCAAGAACAATGCGGACCTCATTGATCGTCTGCGGGGTCTCATAGTGCGGGCCGGAATAATCGAGGCCGGAGGCGGAACCGTCAGAAATCCGCTTGCGAGGCTCCGTCTCGACCACGTTGCCGGTGCAAACGGCACCGTGATAATCGCGCATACTCACCGAGTAATTCGGCATGAAGCAGTTGCGATCCACCACCAGCGTCGGCCACACTGAGTTCGACAGCCAAAACCGCATCGCTGGCAGGTCTTCGAGCGGAATTTTGCCGCGACCCGTAATTTCCATCCAGCCCACTTTCTGGCCATAGGCAATTTCCGAAGCAGACTTGTCGAAGGTGAAGGTGACTGTGTGCGTGGCGCTCTCGCTGACGGGAGTGATCGCCTCAGGTCCGCTGTAGCCGACGTTCCAGTCGGAGGGGCCCTCACGTTCGACGTAGGTGATGGTGACATCACCGGTCAGCCGGATTTTGCCGTTGGGGTCGCGGACGGCAGACTTCGATTGGAAGCTCATAACGGTGTAGCGAGAGAGCGCGGCGTAAGCGCCGGCGCGGAGCGTGCCGTGAGGTTCGAGAAGCGCGTCGCCCTGGTCGGCCGGGACTATATTGAGCTGGAGCGAGAACTTGGAGGAATCGGCGGAGTCAAACACCATGGTGCCGGCGGCGATGGCGACAGCTATGTTGATGCCGGGATCGGTATCACCGGACTGAGAGAGGAAGATGCTGGCAGTAGAGCGACCCGCGTCAATTTGCCATTTGGCGCTCTGCGCAGAGACGCTCGCGACGGCAAGAGTGGTGAGACCCAGCAGAAGCGGCAACTGCGCGGCGGATTTCATCGGTACTTCCAGTTCGAACTTCTAAATCTGATCGTACGCCTGTCGCGCGCCCGACGCAACGAAGTTGGGTGCTGAATTCAGCTGGCTCGCGACTTCTTCTGTTCCTTGTTCGGCTTTGCTACGGTTCGCAGAAGATCCCGTTTCGAGGATTCTCTCGAAAGGCTCGTCTTCAACGCGGACATCAGATCGACGACATTCTCCCGCTTGACGCGCGGCATCACCGCCAGCTTCTTTCCACTCCGTTTTGCTTCGATCAGCCGCTCTAGCTCCTGCCGGTAAGTGTCAACATACTGGCTTGGCTCAAAGGGAGCAGCCAGCGTATCGATCAGCTGCATGGCCAACTTTGATTCAGCATCCTTGAGTTCGGACTTTCGCGGCTGGGCACCGGCGTCCCGTACCTCATTTTCGTAAAACATTGTGTGCAGCGTGAATCCACTCTCCAGCGCCCGAATGATGACGATATTTTCGCGCCCGAACATCGTCACTTTGGCAATAGCCGCGTATCCCGTCTTCCGCATCGCGTCGAGCAGCAGATCATAGGCTCGCACGCCACTCTCTTCAGGCTTCGCGTAATACGAGCTTTCGAAGTAGACAGGATCAATCTCCTCGCTCTTTACAAAGCTGAGGATTTCCATCGTTCGCGCCGACTCGGGTTCGATCTCTTCCAACTCCTCTTTCGTGAACAGGAGATATTGACCCTTTTCGTGCTCGTAGCCTTTCACAACCTCCGAGCGATCCACGAACTTTTCGCACGTCGGGCAATAGGTCGGCTGCTTGATGCGGCTGCCGCACGGCGAGTGGATCTGATTGAAGCTGATTCTTTCCGACCGGGCGGCAGGTTCGAGAGAGATCGGAATCGATACAAGTCCGAAAGCAAGGAACCCCTTCCACGCAGCAGCCATCTATCGCCTCCAAAGACGGCCATCATAGTTCAGAGCAAACGCAACCAAAAGCGATTTCCTACCAGGGAGAAGCCTTCTTTCCGTCCCCCGGCTGTCGATCGCGGCGAGAAAACGTAGCTTCCACGTCTCCAAGACCGAGCAAAAGTTGAGGGGTCGCACTTCTTGACGCGCTCCGCGCCATCAGCAGATCGCTCACGGGTCTAATTCCCACTTTTTTTTGAAGGGTTTCGCACAGCCGGGCAGGTGTTAATCCGCTGACAAATGTCGAAGCCTTAGCAAAGTCCCCCTGCTCGCCTCACAAGCGAGCCTTGCCATCCGCAACCGCCTGCGAAATCAGGGACTTTCTGGCCAAATCGTTCGAGACGGCTGGCCCTCGGCATGCACTAGTTGTGCCTCAGCCGCTGGTGGTGTAGATGTTGGTGGCCTCGGCTGGCTAAGGACGAGGGCAGGCGGCGCGCCACGGAGAATCGCAATAATGGAGAAATTATGAAGGCATATGGAAGAGCTGAAATCCGAACGGCAACTGTGCTCTTGGTGGGAATCCTCTTGGTGGGTGCCTTTGCCGCGAGTGGGCAAGACGGCGAACCGTTCAAGTTTTTTCGAGAGTATGTCGGGTTGAACGACGAGCAGATCAACAATATTCGAAGCGGAAAACCTGTCGCCAAGATATTGGATTCACCGACGCCAGATGAAGTGTATGTGTTCGGTTCCGTGTACATGAACTCCACACCGGAGCGTTATCTCAAATTCGCATCGGACATCGACGCCCTTCGCAAGGTTCCCAACTATCTGGCCATCCAGAAATTCAGCAATCCTCCGAAACTCTCGGATCTTGAAGGCTTCACATTGGAGGAGCAAGACATCAAAGAGCTCAAAAAGTGCGAGCCGGGCCATTGCGAGGTGCAGCTGCCCAGCGAAGCGATGGATACGTTCAAGCAGTCAATAAATTGGTCCGCGCCGGATGTGGCGGATCAGGTGAACCGGCTGGGGCAAAAGATGGCGCTCGAAGCTCTCGAAAAATACATCGAGGGTGGAAACGCGGCGCTGGGAACCTACCGCGACAAGCATAACCCGGCGGTTGTGGCCGACACCTTTCAAACCCTGATTAGCCGGTCAAAAGGCCTTCCCTCATATCTCCCTGTTCTTGACCAATACCTGCTCGATTATCCAAAAGCTGACTCCGATGGAATCGAATCTCAATTCTATTGGGAAAAGGTCAACTTTGGACTGAAGCCTACGCTGCGAATCCTGCAGGCGATTGTCTACCGTGACAAGGATTCCGCAAATCCGAGATATGCTATCGCCGTGAAGCAACTTTACGCGAGCCACTACTTCGAAACGGCCCTCGACCTCACAGTCTGCGTCCCAGACCACGAGCGTCCCGGCATGTACGTGATCACGCTTAAGGGCTCGTCCCAGGCCGGTCTCACTGGGTTCAAGGGCGGCATTGTGCGGAAAGTGGCTGTCGACAAAACGCGTTCGTCACTGGAAAAAGCACTGGGAACGATCAAGCAGAAATTGGAAAGCTCGACAGATTGATGCTAGCCGGGACATCTTTGCTGTGGGTGGCTGATGTCAATGTTTGATCGCCGGACTGCGAAAGTGCTGATGACGATCCTCGTCTTCGCGCTGGCGCTCGCTATTGTGTATGTTGCGCGGGCGGTATTTATTGTTTTTATTTTCGCAATCCTGTTTGCCTACTTGATTGATCCGGTGGTGCGATTTCTGCAGCGCCATTCTTTATTCTTCAAGAATCTGCGAGGGCCGCATATTTTGGAGGTTTATCTCGGCCTTCTGATCCTCATTGCAGTTGGTATCCATGCCCTGGACCCGGGCTTCTTCCGGCACGCGGGCGGCTTGATTCGAGGCTTGCCGGCCCTTTCCGAGGAAATTTCGACGGGCGAGATCGCGACGAAGATTGGCGACAAGTACGGTTGGACGGATGTGCAGGAGTTGCGGCTGAAGTCATTTCTGATTCAACACCATGAGCGAATCAGAGGTCTTTTGGAAAATGGACGGCGAGTTATACCCGGCGCCATTGGAAGCTTCGTCTTAATCCCGATACTGGCGCTCTTTTTCCTTAACGACGGCCCGATTCTTGCCGATTGCTTCATCCAACTTATCGCGACGGAAGACAACCTGGAGGATGCGCGGTCGTTCGCCAGCGAATTGAACGTGATGTTTCAGCATTACATCAGGGCCAAAGTGATCCTTGGAATCCTGTCGCTCGTGTTTTGTTCAGTGACGACGTTGCTATTGGGTTTCCCGCATGCATTGGCGCTTGGCGTCATGGCAGGAGTCCTGGAATTCATACCCGTGGCGGGCTGGATGATTTCCGCGACTACCATCGTTACGTTTGGAGCGCTCACTCATTCTCACTGGATTTGGATGGCAGCGCTGCTGGGGCTGTGGCGAATGCTGATGGATTATTTTATTTCGCCGCGTGTGGTGGGGCGTGAGCTCGAGATTCATCCGCTGCTTGCGATATTCACGGTAATGGTGGGCGGAGCTGTAGGCGGAATTGTGGGAATTTACCTATCTGTTCCGATCGTAGCGACGCTGCGAGTGGTCTACCGGAGATTTCTGCTGACAGAATAATCAGTTGACGACGCTAGGCACAAAGAACCGCGCTAAATTGGCCCTCTTATCACCACCAGTTTTAAGACCCAATTGCATAAAAAAGGGTAGTCTCGCCCTCTGCTACTTCGTATCCCTCGGCTCTATTGCCTGATTTTGGCGCGGCTGCTAGACTAACGTGGCAAGAGTTGAATTGCAGCTCCTGCCACACTTTCCATAGAAGGTTAGACCATGTCTGGACACTCAAAATGGGCCACGATCAAGCATAAGAAGGCGGCTACGGACGCCAAGCGTGGCAAAGTTTTCACCAAGATTATCCGCGAGCTCACGATTGCCGCGCGCACCGGCGGCGGAGATCCTGTCACCAACCCGCGCCTGCGCACTGCAATCGGCGCCGCCAAGAACGAAAATATGCCCAATGACAATATCGAACGCGCCATCCTGCGCGGCACTGGGCAGCTCGAGGGCGAGACGCTTGACGAAGTGATGTTCGAGGGCTACGGCCCCGGCGGCGTGGGCGTGCTTATTCAGGTTGTCACGAGCAACCGCAACCGCATCGTCAGCGAGATTCGCCACATGATGTCGAAAAATGGCGGCAACATGGCGGAGAACGGCGCCGTGGGCTGGATGTTCCACCGCAAGGGCGACATCGTGGTGCCCAAAGAGCTGGCCGACGAAGACAAGATGATGGGCATCGTACTCGATGCGGGCGCAGAAGATTTACGCGATGACGGCTCGGCGTGGGAAGTGACCACTCCTCCCGAAGCGATGGAAAAAGTTCGCGAAGCGCTCGTCGCCAATGGCATCACGCCGGCCACCGCCGAAGTCGCCTGGGTCCCGCAGAACTACGTGAAATTGACGGGCGCTCAGGCGCAGCAGATGCTGCGCATGGTGGAAACACTCGAGGATCACGACGACGTGCAACACGTCTACGCGAATTTCGACATCGACGAGAAGGAAATTCAGGCGGCCGTCGCGAGCTAGCGGCTCCGGTTCTCGTTGCAAAGACCCGTGCCGCAAATACAACCTCGATATTGACGCAACACCCGCCCCAAAAAACACTATCGCTCGCTTGAGCGCAGCACTAAACTAGTCGGCGCCCAATGACTTCTCGCGCCGCAATTCCCGCGCAACGACAAATCAGCGCACCCCTGAAGACGCACCCTTTCCGCGTGCTCGGAGTTGATCCTGCCGTCGCCGGCGCCACTGGCTACGGCGTCGTCGAATTCGAGGGTTCCACGGCCCACATGCTTCGCTTCGGCGCCCTGAAGCTGCCGGCGCGAGCCTCATTCGCCTCGCGGCTCCGCGATATTCACCAGCTAATCGCGCGCCTTGTGGAAGAGTTTTCGCCCGATGCCGTCGCAGTGGAATCCGTATTCACAGCGCTGAACGTACGAACCGCTCTAAAGCTCGCCGAGGTTCGTGGAGTGGTCCTGCTTGCGGCGGCGCAAGCGCAGGTTCCGTCTCACAGTTATTCGCCGCGCGAAGTGAAAGTGACCGTCGCAGGTTACGGCGCCGCTTCCAAACAGCAGATGCAGCAGATGGTAAGCTCCGCCCTCGGTCTCACCAGCTATCCTGAACCGGCCGATGCCGCCGACGCCCTCGCGGTCGCACTATGCCACGCGCACCTCTCGCACGCGCGCGAACGCATGTCCCGAGCGATGGGAATTCAACCGGCAACGATTGCCACAGGGAACCGGAAGCGACCGATTCGCATCCAAGTCCTTCAATGATCCAGTCGCCAAGGAATAGCGCCCGATATCGGTGCGCCTTTCAAAAATTTGCCTGTATTGGCCCCGGCTTGCTGCTGTTACCGCTACTCATCGCTTCGTCGGCACTGGCAGCGGTTCCCGTCGACGGCCCGGCCATTATTTATCGCAAGGTGTTCAAGTCCAGCTACCCGGAATACGTGCAGATCAAGGTTAGCCAGAATGGCGACGCCACCTACGATATTCGCCAGCTCGACGAAGAGTCCGAGCCGGTGGCTTTTCAAATCAACGCGACGCTCGCGCAGCGTATTTTCGACCTCGCCTCCAAACTCCACAATTTCCAGGGCGTGGATCTGGACATACACCGGCGTATAGCGAACCTCGGCGAAAAAACCTTCCAGTACACAAAGGGATCAGAAACCCACGAAGTGAAGTTCAATTACACCCTGGACGAATCCGCCACTCAGCTGCTGAATATCTTTGAAGGCTTGGGGCGACAGGAATCCGATCTCTCCAACCTGCAAAGAGTAATGCGCTACGACCACCTCGGCGTAAATGACGCCCTGGTCCAGATCGAAACCGACTACAACAATAAGATATTCCCCGAGCCGGAACGCCTGCTGGGCGCCCTCGATCAAGTCTCCGCGGATGACAAGTTTATCGACATCGCGCGGCAACGCGCCCGAGCGCTCGCCAGCCGTATCCGGAATTCTCGCTGAAAGTTGAGAATAGTGGAACCAGATCGCCGCTTCGACGTAATAATGAGTTAGCCCCAACGCGGATATCGCCCGTCCGAGCGGATAGTACTAAGTCGGCCAGATATTTACTTTTCGGCCTAACCAGCAACCATCTTATTTGCCCTTTCGGAGCATCAGAGATACTCATATAAAAACCATGCGACACCCACACACACTTACCACCAAATTGCTTGCACTTTTTGCTTTCATTTCTATCGCCGCGTTTTCCACGCCGGCGCAAACCAACCAGGCCCGTTCGCTCGTCACCGCTCCAGTTAACGAAGGCCAGATGGTCACGCGCCTCGGCAGCACCCATCCGCTCGCCCGCGCGGAATTCGATCGCGGCCTCGCGCCCGACAGCCTGCCCATGGACAACATGATGCTCGGCCTCAAGCGCGCTTCCGAGCAGGACACCGCGCTCGCCACCTTGCTTCGCGAGCAGCAGGACCCCACCTCCGCGAACTATCACAAGTGGATCACGCCGCAGGAATTCGGCGCCCGCTTCGGCCCTTCGGATCATGACCTCCAGGCCGTCACATCCTGGCTGCAGTCGCACGATTTCCAGGGCGTCGAAGTTTCACCATCGCGCACCGTTATCCATTTCTCCGGCACCGCCGGGCAAGTTCACGACGCATTTCGCACCGCTATCCACCGGTATGTAGTCAACGGCGAGGAACACTGGGCCAATTCCACCGACCAGCAGATTCCCGCCGCGCTCGCAGGCGTCGTCGCCGGCGTCGGCACGCTGCACAATTTCGCCCCCAAGCGGGCCAGCCATTCCCGCGGCACCTTCACGCGGACCGCCGGCGGCAAGGTAAAGCCGCTGCACCCGCTGTTCACCTTTCCAGTAGTAGGCGATTGCGGATTCGTCGCGAACAATTGCTACGCGCTCTCCCCTCAGGATTTCGCCACAATTTACAACGTTCTCCCGCTGTGGAACGCGGGCATCGACGGCACCGGACAAACGATTGCCGTCGTCGGCGACAGCAATATCAACATGCAGGACGTCGTCAACTTCCGGAAAATGTTCGGGCTCCCAGCCAAAACTCCCACCATCACCATCCCGCCGGGCTCCACAGATCCGGGAATTACAGACGACGAAATTGAATCCGATTTGGACGTGCAGTGGTCGGGCGCAATTGCCAAGAACGCCACAATTAATTTCGTTATTGCCGCCAACACGAATTCAACCGCCGGCGTAGATGTTGCCGCTCAATATATTATCGATAACAAACTGGCTCCGGTTCTCACCGAAAGCTTCGGCGATTGCGAGCTGGATCTCGGCACCCTGGTAAATGGAATGATCAATACCCGCTGGATGCAGGGCGCAACAGAAGGCATCACCATCGTTGTTTCCACGGGAGACAACGGCTCAGCCGGATGCGATTCTGATAATCCGAACCTTTCAACAGAACAGCCTGCCATGCTCGGGCTTGCGGTCAGCGGTCTCGCCAGCACGCCCTTCAATGTCGCCGTCGGCGGCACCGATTTCAATCAACTCTCCAACGCCACTTCGTTCTGGAGTGCGACAACCAATCTGAGCACTAACCAGGGTTCGGCCCTGGGCTACATTCCCGAAACTACCTGGAATGACTCCTGCACCAATGCGCTTTTCGGTCTGGTTGGTTTTAGCACTACTCCGGAAGCAAATTGCAACAACACTGCAAATCTCGCGGACTCCATTGGCCCCATCGGCGGAAGTGGCGGCATCAGCAACTGCACCACGTCAACCAATCCCACCAACCCTGCAACGTGCTCCGGCGGTTATCCGCGCCCTGCGTGGCAGACGGGGCCCGGCGTTCCCGGCGGCAACACGCGCCTGATCCCGGATGTCTCACTCTTCGCGGGCGACGGAATCGTCGGCAGTTTCTACATCATCTGCCAGCAAGACACGAATTCGCCCAGCAACAATCCTACTCCTTGCAGCCTGGGCGCGGACAAAAATGGCAACTCGTTCTTTGAAGGCGTTGGCGGAACCTCCGTCTCCACGCAAGTGATGGGCGCGATTTTTTCGCTTCTGGTCCAAAAGACCGGCGGAAATCTCGGCCTTCCGAATTCCACCCTTTACTCGCTGGCCACCCAGCAAAATGCGGCCACCTGCAATTCGGCGGCTCCCGCGAGTTCATGCATCTTTAATGACGTCACAACCGGCACGATTTCCTCGCCGTGCGTCAAGAATTCCCCGAATTGCAATGTGGCCACGCAGGGCGATGCCAACGGAATACTCACCGGCTATAACGCCGGCACAGGCTACGACCTCGCAACCGGCCTTGGCTCCGTGAACGTCTGCAACCTCGCGAACAATTTCGCTGTCACAAATCCAGGCGGCGCCGCGGACTTCTCCTTGTCCAATTGCGTCGCGCTCGTAAGTGTGCCGGCCGCGGGTGGCTCAGGCACTCTAAATTTGACCGTTACCGCCATCAACGGCTTCAGCGGCACATTCAATTTCACGCCCTCATCATGCACGGGCCTACCGACAGGAGCGGCATGCAGCTTCAATCCCGCTTCGGTCACTCTCGATTCCACGCACCCATCCGCTTCTACCGTCGTTACAATCACCACCACAGCAAGCGTCCCGCCGGCCATTGGCGTTCGACCGAATGGAAATGAACGCCTCTACCTGCCCGCGGCGGTTGCGCTTGCCATGATGATCGGCATGGCCTTCGTTCTCTTCGGCGGGAAGCTGAAACAGCTAAAATGGAGCGCGGCTGCGATGCTCATGCTCCTCGCTCTCCTATTCGGGATGGCCGCATGTGGCGGCGGAGGCGGCGGGGGCGGGGGAGGAGGCGGTGGCGGGGGTGGCACAACGTCAACCGGTTCCAGCACCACAGCGACGATCACGGCTACTTCCAACGCCACCACGCATTCGATGACGTTTACCGTAAACGTCTTTTAGCAAACCACACGATCGTCAGACTTCAACCGGCAACCGCCGGCATCGCGTCATCAACGAATCACGATGCCGGCGTAACCCACCACGTGCTCGCGGTCGCCGTTAATATCCCCTGACGTCGCATACCGCACCAGCTCCGCCTCGCTCGCACCTAGATCGCGCGCCGCTACCAGCATCACCACCGCCGCCGCGATTCCGCACATCGTAATTCCCTCCGCGCGTACGATGTCGTAAAGTCCGCGCGGATCGAGCGCCAGCATGCGCGCAATCGCTCGCTCGTCCTTCACCCGCGTAATCGCATCGCTTTCGTAATGATTCATGTCTGAGCTCGCCACCACCAGCACCGGTTCGCTCTGCGCGGCCACCACCTTCGCCACCGCGTGTCCTAATTCTTCAAGCACGCCGTACCGGTCCGTTCCCAACACGATGGGAACAAATTGAAAATCACCGCGAAGCCGCTGCAGGAATGGAATCTGCACTTCGAGCGAATGCTCCCTCTCGTGGGCCACCGCGTCTTCGCGCAGCCTCGGGAATTCATGCTTCAATTCTGCCGCAAGAACAGAGTCGATCTCCGCGTTACCCAGCGGCGTCGCCCAACTCCCTTCCGACAGGATCGCAAGCGATTCGCCGCGCGGAAAGTGCCGCGGGCCGATGAGAATCAGCCACTCAGGAATTTCGAGCGTGGAGTAAAGAGCGCCCGCCACGTGCCCGGAATACATATAACCGGCGTGCGGCACCACGCAGCCGAGGGCCCGCTTCTTGCCCATTTCAGGGGACAGAAATCCATCAACAGCTTGCGCGAGCTCGTTTGGATTTGACGGGTAAAAATGGCCGGCAACAGCAGGAGGGCGAATCATCGAACCTTCAAAAACGCGTTCCCCAGATTCAGCGAATCGGCAGCGAGACGCAGCCGTGACGCACCACGACATTAAAGCGGCTTCGAGGGGCCTCCGCGGATGTCAAGCGCCTCAGTTTTTCCAGGCATGTAGCGAACTTTTATTTTATCGCCATACTGATAACCACCCGCTTCCAGCACCGCTTGTATCTTCTCCCGAGCTTTATCGGAATAGGTGAAAGTGTGGATGTTCAGCCCGTTGTCTTCTTCGCGCACCAGAAGCGAGAGCTGGTCGGCATGAATCACTTCCGCCTTCAACCAGACAGGCTTTGCGGCCTTCTGCTTCACCACGATGGAAGAGTTTGTGTTCAGCGGCGTGACTTGATCGCTCTGCGCCTTGGCAGGCGCAGACGTGAATGTGATGCCCGCGGCAAGAAGGGCTAGCGCCGAGAAAGTTCTAAGCATCTTCATCGAAGGATATTTTGAGCGACTTAAGGAATTTAATGTCTTGCGCAGTCATTTCCAGCTTCGATTGCACCGGCTCCTCTTCGAGCGACTGCTCGTCCACCTGGATGTGCAGCGACTCCAGGAAGCGCCGGTCCTGGGTCGTCATTTTCGCGTCCGAAGCCTGGCGGCGCGCCAGACCGATCGTCGCGTCCAGCTTCAGCACGATGTCGAATCCGGCGGCGCGAACGCTGGAGATGGCTTCGGCGATCCGCTCCGAATCCGAAACACTGTCGTTGATCGCGTGGCCCAGTTCCCGAAGCAACTGCTTCATGCGGTCGTCGAGTTGCAAAGCAGTACCTCCTACCCCCAGCTGTTCCTACACTAATTTTAGGCCGCACACAATACCCGAAACAAGCCCATGCTACGCCACACGATTCAAGTCGGTAACCTGTCCCCCAGGCCGGTTAGTAGCACAGGCAATCCTGCCTGTGCCAACGTAACAATGCATCTTCCCCCCCGATCCTTGCCTCGAACTCCAACTTCGTTCCTTGCCCTTTCGCCCCGGATTCTCCCAATACAACGCGCATGCCGACCCATCGCCGCTTGTACTACAATCTCTCCATGCGCGCGAACATGCTCCCGGCCCTCTGGCGTTCCTCCGCCGTAACCTTCCGCGCCCTATCGCGCGTCGCCCGCCAGGTATTCCACGAGTTCGCCGGCGCAATGTTCATTATTTTCGCAGCCTTCGGCGCCCTCACAGCTTGGCGTCAATGGAAGACGCGCCCTGTCCTCTGGCTGATCGGTTTTGCAATCGTGTACGCTCTGATGATGGCAATCTTCGGCCTCGTATCCTTCCGCCGCGCCCGTCGCGTCAGATAACATGACATCTGCAAGCAGCCGAATGAAAACAGCTCCAGCCATTTTCACTTTTCGATTTTCCAGTTTCGATTTTTCCAGTTGATGGAAAGCATGACCGACAAAATCAAAAAACCAGCCAATCCAACCGAACGCAAGCTAGCCTCGCCCACAGGCCTCCCGATGGAAGCCGTCATCACGCAAGATGCCCTCAACGGCTGGGACCCCGAAACCGAACTCGCCTACCCAGGCCAGTTCCCTTTCACCCGCGGCGTCTATCCCACCATGTACCGCGGCCGCCTCTGGACCACCCGCCAATACGCCGGCTTCGGCACCGCCGTCGAATCGAACCAGCGCTACCGGTACCTTTTGGCCCAAGGCGTCCACGGCCTCTCCGTCGCCTTCGATCTCCCCACCCAGATCGGCATGGATTCCGACCACCCGCTCGCGCAAGGCGAAGTCGGAAAAGTTGGCGTCGCCATCGACTCGCTTGAAGACATGCAAACGCTCTTCGACGGCATCCCCCTCGAACACGTCTCCACTTCGATGACCATCAATTCCACCGCCGCGATCCTTCTCGCCCTCTACGTCGCCGTCGCCAAACAACAACGCGCAAATCTTCAGCGGCTCGCTGGCACCGTCCAGAACGACATTCTCAAGGAATACATTGCCCGGGGCACCTACATCTATCCGCTTCGCCCGGCCATGCGCATCGTCACCGATATCTTTGCGTGGTGCCGCCGCGAACTTCCCAATTGGAACGCGATCTCGATTTCCGGCTACCACATCCGCGAAGCCGGCTCCACGGACGTCCAGGAAGTTGCTTTCACCCTCGCCAATGGAATCGCGTACGTGCAAGCGGCAATCGACGCCGGGCTCGCGATCGACGATTTCGCGCCGCAGCTTTCCTTCTTCTTCAACTCGCACAACGAATTCCTGATGCAAATTGCCAAGTTTCGCGCCGCGCGCCGCCTCTGGGCCCGCACGATGCGCGACCGCTTCCACGCCCGCGATCCGCGCTCGATGATGCTGCGTTTCCACGTCCAGACCGCCGGCTCCTCCCTCACAGCGCAACAGCCCGAAAACAATCTCGTCCGCGTCTCGCTGCAAGCCCTCGCAGCGGTGCTAGGCGGCTGCCAATCGCTCCATGCCAACGCCCTGGACGAAGCCCTCGCTCTCCCCACCGAGCAATCCGCTCTTCTCGCTCTGCGCACGCAGCAGATCATCGCCAACGAAAGCGGCGTCGTGAACACGGTCGACCCCGTCGCAGGCTCCTACGCGATCGAAAAACTTACGAACGAAATCGAGTCGGGCGCCGAGGAATACATCGCAAAAATCGACGCCATGGGCGGCATGCTTCGCGCCGTCGAAGCCGGTTTCGTCCAGCAGGAAATTCAAAAGGCAGCCTACGAGTATCAACAGGCCGTCGATAGCGGCGAACAGGTGGTTGTAGGGGTAAACCGCTTCCAAGCCGACGAAGAACGCCCCATTCCCACTCTTCAGATCGACCCGGCCGTTGAAGCAGCTCAGATCGCCCGCCTCAACGCCCTCCGCGCCCGCCGCGACACCACAAAAACCAAATCCGCCCTAGCCGAAATCGAGCGCCGCGCCCGCACCACCGAAAATCTCATGCCCGCCATCCTCCAAGCCGTCGAATCCTACGCCACCGTAGGCGAAATCTCCGACGCCCTACGCCGCGCCTTCGGCGAATACCAAGAATCCGTAATCATCTAAGCCCAAATCAAAGCCTCGCACCGCAGCTTTGCCAATATTCAAGCCTCGCCCGCGGTGGGCCTCACTTTACCGCCGTGCAACGCCGCACTTCCGTGCCGCCGGCGTCCCGCCGGCTCTTTTCTGCGCCCACGCCTCCGCTGCGCCAACAGCGCGCCAATAAATTGTCGGCTTTCCCGCCAAAGCGTAGAATCTAACTGATGGTGTAATTACCGATGACCGAAAAAGACATCGACTCCGTAAAACCGTTCGGACGCTACGGCGTAGGCGTAATCACCGAACATCCCGCCGGTTTGCTGGTCATAGCCGCAGTAATTTTTTTGACGCTCGAAACCATCCCCGAATCTCGCTTGTTCCTCGTCGCTGCGCTTTTGGTCGGATGCGCCTTCGGATTCTTCCTCTGGCTGCGGCATCGCTAGAAAAATATTCTTCTTGTTCTATGCCTCTGTGCTCTCCCCGTCCTCTGTGTTAATTTCAAAATGCGCATGCAAAAACTCATCCTCGCCTCCTCATCGCCGCGCCGCGCCGAAGTCCTGCGCAACGCCGGAATCGAATTCGAAGTGCGCCCCGCGGACATCGATGAAACACGCCGCCCGAGCGAACCCGCGAGCGACTATGTCCAACGCCTCGCACTCGAAAAAGCCCGCGCGGCGGTCGATTCGGAAACCAGCGCCAACAATTTCATCGTAATCGGCGCGGATACGGTAGTCGTCAACCGAGAAGAAATTTTACTGAAGCCCGATTCCGCCGACGATGCGCGCAGAATGCTGCGCCAGCTAAGCGGCGGCGTCCACAAAGTTCACACCGGACTCGCCGTAATCCGCATGCCCCAAAAAATCGAGCGCGTAATCGAAGAAGTCACCAGCGTGCATTTCGCAACGCTCTCCGACGCCGAAATCGAGGCCTACATCTCCACCGGCGAGCCCTTCGACAAAGCCGGCGCCTACGGAATCCAAAGCCTCGGCGGCCGCTACGTAACCCGCGTCGAAGGCTGCTATTTCAACGTAATGGGTATGCCCCTCGCCCGCTTATGGGCCACCCTGAAAGAGTTCGGCTGGTCAGCCAATGGACCCTCGGCCGTGTACCCTTCGTCGCTGGGCCGCTAGGCAATGGACCGGTCGACCGGGCCAATTTTTGCGATTAGCCCAAATTTCTAATCGCAAATCTGGAATTAGAATTCCCCGCAAGTACCTGAAAACAAGGCATGTGAAAATTTCTAATCGCAAATAAATCGCACTTTTTTGTTTCGATGCCGCAGCGAGAAATCCGCCGGGTCAAGGCAAACTTCAGAGATGTAGAAAGATCTACAAAGATAAAGAAGAGACCAAATCGCGCTTACCGCGTCGCGTTACTTCTTTTCTTCAGTAGGAGCAGGAGTAGTCGTTGACGGCGGCGTATTCGTCGGAGGATTCGGATTTGGTTGGTCGCCCCGCATGCCATCTTTGAACTCACGCACACCCTGGCCCAGGCCGCGCATCACTTCAGGAATCTTGCGGCCGCCAAAGAGCACGAGCACCACGATGGCGATAATCAGCAAATGCATTGGGCTGTCCCACATCACTCACCTACCTTTCTGGCCACACAACGTCCAAAAAGCAGCCAGTCCGACCGTTTACACTCGCTACAGTATAACACGCTCGTCACCCACCCGGCGCGTCACCCGTTCCCGATCCAGGTATTCCAGCAGCGGAATGGCGTATTTTCGCGTGATACCCGTAAGCTCTTTAAACACAGGGATCGGCAGCTTGTTTCCGCGCTCCTTGCGGTATTTGGCGAGCAGTTCGCGCAGTTGTGTGACGGCCGCTCGGTGAAAAATCAGCTCATCTGTGACCTTGATGAGCACTTTTTCGCGCAGCAGAATCTGCAGGATTTTCTGCGCTCGCTTCGATTCGACCGGCAACTTTTCGAGCACCGCGGCAAAGCTTGGAACCGCAAGGCCCGCGCGCTCGAATTCCTTTTCGATAAGCTCTTTTGCTTTCGCTTCCTCGGCGGAGAGCGCGATTTCGCGTCCGGCCCGTTGGACGAGATCTCCTGAGGCGGTGACGATTCCAGCCTTCACCAAATCATCGAGAGCCGCAACAAATATTTCCGCGCTCGTTTTTCCGACCCGGCCGCGCAGGTCTTGTTTCGGAATGCCCGGCAAAAGTGGATTGGCTTGGTGAAATTTTTCGAGGGCGATGCGCAGGCTGGCAGCGTAAGCCGCCACTACTTTGGCGGAAGCGATCGTGAGCGGCTGCTCGCCAATTACTCGTACGCGCTTGGCAGCCATCAAGTTCTTCACGATCTGCTGGAGTTCAGAATCGCTCCAACCGGTGCGCGCGGTTAGTTGCGAAAGGCTCAGGCCTTGCGGTGCGGCTTCTGCGAAAGCTGCAAGAATCTCTTCGCGATTCCCGCGCTCGAGGGTTTCAAGAAAGGGCGCGACCGAAGGATCGGCGCGCTTGTGACGCTGTGCCTGTACGTCGAGAGCCGTGCCGCCGCCGATCGTCACGACCGGAGAAAACTGGCGCAAGATGAACCGGTCGCCCGGAAGCAGGAGAACAGGTTGATCGAGGCGCAATTGCGCCAGCGCAGATTGACCCGGAGCCAATTCGTTTCCGGCGATCAAGACAACGTCAGCAATCGCCTCCGCCGTGCCTTGATGAAAATGTACGCGCGCGCGATTTTTCAGTGGCCGTGCTGAAGCAAGAAGCGTGATCCGCGCATTGACGCGCTTGGTTGGCTCGAAAACGCCGGGCGGCCCGAGGACCATCCCGCGCTGAATTTCTTCGCGTTCGATGCCGGCCAGATTCACAGCGGTTCGCTGACCTGCCATCGCGCGAGCGACTGCTCTGCCGCCCGAATGCAGACCGCGCACGCGAACTGGTTTGCGCAGTGGATATAATTCCGCTTCGTCTTCGGCTTGCAAGGAGCCGGAAACGAGCGTGCCAGTTACGACCGTGCCGAAGCCCTTCATCGAAAATGCGCGATCAATCGGCAGGCGAAAATGTTGCGTCGCATCTTTCGCAGGGACGGTTTCAGCGACGCGCAGCAATTCTCTCTTGAAGGTGTCGAGGCCGGCGCCTGTTGTCGCGCTGACTGGCACGACCGGCGCGCCTTCCAAAAACGAGCCCCGAACGAACTCATCAATTTCGAGGCGCACGAGGCCGAGAACGTCGGGATCAACCAGATCAGACTTCGTAAGCGCAACGATTCCGCGCGGGATTCCGAGCAGGCGGCAGATATCGAAGTGCTCGCGCGTTTGCGGCTTGACCGATTCATCGGCAGCGATCACAAGCACCACGAGATCGATTCCGCCCACGCCGGCGAGCATGTTGCGCACAAACTTTTCGTGGCCGGGGACGTCAACGAAACCGAATCGCACGTCGCTGAGATCGAGAAACGCAAATCCGAGATCAATGGTGATACCGCGCCGCTTTTCTTCTTCGAGGCGGTCAGGATTCGTGCCGGTGAGCGCTTCGACGAGCGTGGATTTGCCGTGGTCGATGTGCCCGGCCGTGCCGACGATGACATGCTTGGTGGTTTCCATCAGCAGGATTCGATGCGATGGACGATGCTAGCGGACGCGCGGCAGCGGGTCAAATTGGGTTGTGGGCGCAGAAGGCCCACGACGAGGAATGCGTCGTCGTGGCTACCGAAAAGCGTGGGCATTATTTCGAGAGCCTTTCGGTGGGAGCCCCTTGCTTCAGCAAGGGTAGCTGGACTTCAGTCCAGCGAAAAACGCGACTTACTTACGAAGGGGCTTTAGCCCCGGGAAGCTCAAAGCCCAGCGCTAAAGCGCATTTCTGAAACTAGGCGTTCTTCTCGGAGCGCTCAAGCGCTCCTTCCCCCGCATAAATGCGGGGGCTCCCACCTGGGACTCCAACCGGCGATGTTTGCCGTTCTACGACTGCCCGTTCGACGACAGCAGTGCGCCATTAGCAACGCTGTGCCTGACAGGCTGAAGCCTAGCTACTCTACTGACCCGTGGCTTTTTGCTGCAGCGGCGGAGCTGTAGTGGAGCCTTTGAATTTGGGCTTCCCTAATTTTGTGATCCAGATGCCGGAATTGATGTCGTTAAAGAAGATCAGGCCGTTGGCCGGCTGCGCGCCCCAGGCCCATTGCACGTTGGGGCGGAAGCCGCCGGGATCGCCGGTCCATAGACGCGCGATTTCGCGCCCTTCCGCGTAGAGGTTGCCGCGAAGCTCGCCTGAAATATCAACCACGCGGCCGCCGCCGGCGTAATCGCCGAGGACTAACATATCGTCAGCAGCCCATACGTTGTGAACGCCGCCTTCGGGAACTTCGTAGTAAGCCACTTCCTTCGGATGCTCGATGTCGGTCACGTCCATCACGTGGCAGATGCCGCGCACCGGGACGCGTTCCTTGCTGTCGATATCGAACATCGCGGGAAAAACTTCGTCACCAATGAAGACATAGTTCTTGTAGCGAAACGCGGTGTGCGTGCCGGCGAGCCAGTCGTTTCCGTAGAGCTCGAAGTGATTGTATTTAAATTGCGAAACAAGCTGCGGATGCTCGGGGCTGCCGCCTTTAATGCCGTTGCCGACATCGAGAATGATCATGCCGTCGCGCCAATAGGCGAGGTAGGCTAGACCATCGAGCACATACAAATCGTGCAGGTAACGGCCCGTTTCCGTCGGCCCCATCGGGCCGCCGATCGTTTGCGCGGTGGCGTTTTCGGTTTGCCAGCGCGCCACTTCCTTCGGGTGTGCCACATCCTGAAAATCGATGATGCGCAGCGAGCCCGTCGCATCGTCGGTGATGTAAGCGTAATGCGAATTGATGAACGCGCTGTGGACGCCGCCGGTAACGGTCTCGGTGTATTCCGACAGCACTTTCAGATGCGTGGGATCAGACGCGTCAAAGAACACGATGCCATTCTTGCGGTTCGAAGCGCCTTCGCGCGTGAACACGCCGACTTTTTCATCCGGCGTCGTGCTGATGTCGTTGACGAGGCGGGCGTCCACCTTCATCGAATCGAGCGCCTTGGGATTCGCGGGATCGGAAATATCCCAGGAGTAGACGCGATCGGCAATCGTCGAAACGTAGAGATGTTTGCCGACGATCCACTGCTCGGACGTCTGTAGGACAGTGCCGTCGGTAGGATTCTTCGACGGTATATGCGCCACCACTTCGATATTGCGCTCCGCATTGCGCGGCGCGACAGTGATCGACGCAACCGCATCGTGCCGGCCGATGGAAGCTCGCACGAGGAAGGTTCCCGGCCTAACCGCCACAAAACCACCATCCGGATAAATCGTAGCGCCAGCGCCGGAGACGCTCCAGCTTGTGAGCACGTCCTTCACCGCGCCTTTTGCGCCCTTGGCTGCGGCCGAGAAATGAACCACGTCGCCGGTTTTCGCGTTTGTGTCGGCAGGCGATACGGCGATGGATTGCACTGGGTCTGCCACGACGTGCACGCTGGTTTCCGCGCTGGCTGGTCCGGCAGTGGCTTCGAATTTCGCGGTGCCTGGAGTTACCGCAGTAACCAAGCCTGATGCGTCGATCTTCGCGATTGCCGGTGTGCTCGATTTCCACTGAATCGGCACATCGGTGCGCGGGTCGCCATTCGAGGAGCGCGCGGTGGCGGACAAGACCGTCGAACCACCTACGGCCAGCGCCATCGAGACGGGCGCGACGTCGATTTTCGCCACGGGCGGAGTGACAACAGTGACATGCGCGATTCCGGGCTTCTCGTTAATCACGACGCCGACGGTGACGATACCGGGCTGATGAAATACCACGACGCCCTTATCGTCGACTCCTGCCACGTCGAAAGGAGCGGCAAACCAAACTTCAGGCTTCACGTCCATCACTTTCCCGGACGCGTCTTTCGCCACGGCTTTGAATTGAACTTTGTCGCCAACGTGAACTTCGGTGCCATTGGGCGTCACTTCGATAGTGGCTGGCTTTGGTGCTTCCGCAGGTTTCGCTGTCTCGGCAGGCTTCGTGTCCTGCGCGCGCGACATTGGCGCAAAAGCGATCGCGGCGATAAAAAGCACACTTGCCGCGGATTTCGTTGCGAAGTTCATGTACTGCTCCCTTCCAGATGGAAATGCTAGCCGCACAAAGTGACTGCTACGCGGCGAATTGTCAAGGGAAACGGCCCATCAAGACTTGACCGCGAGCGAAACAGCCTTGCCGGCTATCTCTTCGATTGAGTAGCATCGGAGTTATACTGCACCGTCATGCGCAGATTGGATTCCGAAGACGAGCGAAAGCGTCTTGTCGAAGTTTATGCCGCCGCTACCGAAGATGAATTGCGGAAACTGGCGGATCAGGCTTTCACGCTGACGGACACTGCAAGAACGGTTCTGGCGCGGGAAATAAAGCGCCGTGAGTTGCCCATTGAGCTTCGCTTGACGCCGGAGGCCGAAGAACCTCCGGAAGATTTCGTAACGATCCGAACATTCACGGTTATCGCCGATGCACTATTGGCCAAGACGGTGCTCGACTCCGCGGAAATTGAATGCTTTCTTTTCGACGAGAATGTGATCCGCATGGACTGGTTCTACTCGAACGCTGTGGGAGGCGTAAAGCTTCTCGTGCGGGCCAGGGACGCGGCGGCCGCGACGGAACTCTTGAATCAAAAGAGTCCCGAAGGGTTTGCCGTGGACGGAGCCGCTGATTATGAGCAGCCGCGATGCCCGAAGTGCGGATCTCTTGACCTCTCATTCGGGGAATCCGGAAAGCGACTCTCCTACGTGACAGTCGTGCTGGGCGTGCCTCTCCCTGTAAAGCGCGGAGGCTGGAAATGCCATTCCTGCGGGTATTCGTGGGACGACTCGGAGGAAAAGCAGGAAGAGCCCGGTACCTGAAAGCGGCGTGTGACCATTCTCAGCACGAATGCTGGGAGTCGCGCGATGACGCGATTTCATTTGCTAGGACGAGGGCGGCGACGCGCGGGTCTCTGGCGGCGGTGATGGGGCGACCGACGACGAGATAATCAGCGCCAGCGCGAATGGCTTCTGCAGGTGTAGCGATCCTCGACTGGTCATTTGCAGCCGTTGCCGCGGGCCGTATGCCGGGGACTACTATTAGAAACTTCGGACCGCAGGCTCCCCGAATCCCCCTCACTTCCTGCGCTGAAGCCACGACCCCGTCCATTCCGGCCCTCTTGGCGAGTTGCGCGAGCGCGGTGGCTCGGCGGGCGGGCGATCCCGTCATACCAATGGCTCGCAAAGCTTTCGCATCAAGGCTCGTCAGAATCGTGACGGCTAGCAGGGCGGGACGGGACTTTCCGCTGCCGGCGGCTTCCCGGGCTGCTCGCATCATCTCGATGCCGCCTGAAGCGTGAACATTGACCAGGCGAACCCTCGGCAACTTGGAAGCAGCTGCAACCGCACCCGCCACCGTATTCGGAATGTCGTGGAATTTCAGGTCGAGGAAGATATCAAAACCAAGGCCCGCGAGCTTGTGAACAGCGCGCGGGCCTTCGGTGGTAAAAAGCTGACTGCCAACTTTGAACATCCCCGCTACGCCCCGTAACCTTCGGGCCAAAGCCAAAGCCGGCCCGAGACGGTCGTAGTCCAGGGCGACGATCAGTCGGCGCGTTCCATGGTGCGTTGGCGTGAGGGCACCTCGAGAAGCTCCAGCCGTACCTTTGCTATTCCGTGCTGGTCGAAGCCAAGCCGCCTTGCAACTTCGTAAGAAACGTCCAGCTCGCGGCCTTCGACATAGGGACCGCGGTCATTGATGCGAACAATCTGGCTGCGGTGGTTACGCGGGTTCACCACCCGCACGATCGACCCGAGAGGAAGCGTCGGGTGAGCCGCAGTGGCGGCATACATATCATAGGTTTCGCCGTTGGCGGTAGGCTGACCATCGAAATCGTCTCCGTACCAGCTGGAGGTGCACTCCCAGACTGCCAAGGGCTTTCGGACGGAAGCATTGTGCAGCTTGGCAGGCATAGCGGGTGCCCGCTCCATAGCCGATGACGCGTCGCTCGGCTTGCCGGTCGCAGTTGGATTAATTGTGGGGACCAAGACAAGCAGGCCGATTCCTAAAAACACCGATTGCATGACTACGAAAAGCCTAGCTCTCATTTTCACCTAACTTTATTTGAATCAGCAAATTATACCTTTTCGAGAGTACGAGGAGCAACCACTTTATGCCCGTAAAGCCCCTCGTAAACTGCTGATTTCAAATACCCTTTCGTCCCGGCACCACATTTCGAGGCTACCCACTAACTTCTCTGACGCCCGTGGGTCCACAAAATGGGCCGTTCCGATCTCAACTGCAGAAGAGCCAGCCAGCATATATTCGACTACATCGGCCGGGCTCTCAATACCGCCAAGCCCTATAATCGGAATGTGAATCACCCGATGTAGGTCATGCACCAGCCTTACGGTTATAGGTTTTATGGCCGCGCCCGACAACCCTCCCGTCGTACTGCCTAGGCGGGACCTCCGGTTGTGTGCATCTATACACAGTGCGGGGTAGGTGTTAGCGACCACGAGAGCATCGGCACCCTCAGCTTCGGCTGCCTTTGCTGTAAGTGCAATGATACCAATACTTGGAGATAGCTTCACCCATAGTGGGCGCTTTGCCGCCTTCCGGGCGGCGCTGACGACAGCCGAGGTGAGCTTGGGGTCAGTACTATATTCGATGCCTCCTGACTCGACATTTGGGCAGGAGATGTTGAGTTCATAGGCGGCCAGCCCTTCCGCATCTTCAAGGATACGAATCACTTCGACGTATTCGGAGATAGTTTTGCCGAAGACATTGGCGACGACGGCTGTGCTGAACCTGCGGAGCTCGGGGAGTTTTTCGGACACGAAGGCGCGGACGCCGATATTCTGAAGGCCGATGGCGTTGACCATACCGCCGTGGGTCTCGCAGATCCGGGGGGAGGCGGCGCCAGCCATGGGTTCGAGGGACAGGCCCTTCACAACGAGGCCACCGAGGCGGTTCAGATCGACAATGGGAGCGAACTCGACGCCGTAACCGAAGGTTCCACTGGCGGCAATGATCGGGTTCTTGAGAGCAATGGTGCCGACGCTGACGCGAAGGTCAACTTGGGTGGGCCGAGGGGCGCTGACAGCCTCGGGCGAACTCACGGAAGCCAGTCTAGCATGGGGGTCAACAACATGTGGCTCGATAAAATCGTCGCAAGGAGGCTGTGTCCTCGGCTGCGATTCCGGGGGCTGTATGTTAGGATGTCGCGCGATGCGCGTCGTCGAAAAACGGCAATTGCTCTCCGCGGAAGAAATTGGCCGGACGCTTCAGCGGCTGGCTCACGAAATCGTGGAAAAGAGCGGCGGGACGAAAGACCTCGCGTTGATCGGTGTGCGGCGGCGCGGTGTGCCGCTCTCGCAGCGGATTGCTGCGATTATCAAGACGGCGGCGGGCGTCAGCGTGCCAGTCGGAACGCTTGATATCACGCTGTATCGCGACGACCTCTCGACCGTGGCGCAGCAGCCGGTGGTCCACTCGAACGAGATTGATTTCCCCGTGGACGACCGGGACATCGTGCTCGTAGACGACGTCTTGTACACAGGACGCACTGTGCGCGCGGCGATGAATGGGCTTTTCGATCTTGGGCGGCCGCGGCGGATCCGGCTGTGCGTCCTGGTGGATCGAGGGCATCGGGAGCTGCCGGTGGAAGCGTCGTTTATCGGGCGGCTGGTCGAAACGAGCGATACCGAAATTGTGGAAGTGCGCCTCCGGGAAATTGACGGAGAGGAGCGTGTGATGCTGGTGGATCGCGTTACCTGAATCCGCGGCGATCGTTCCGGAGGCATTGGCCAAAAGGGAAAAAGTGCTGCAGCGATTGGAACACCTGCTCGGAATTGAACCTCTCACCCGCGAACAAATCACTTTTATTCTCGATCAAGCAGCGCCCTTCCAGGAATTTCAGAAGCATCCCCTGAAAAAATTAGCAACCCTGCGCGGGAAGACGATCGCTCTCGCGTTTTTCGAAGCATCCACGCGTACGAGGATCAGCTTCGCCACGGCTGCTTCGCGACTGGGCGCCGACCAGATGAATTTGCAGGCCGAAGCTTCGAGCTTGAAGAAGGGCGAGTCGCTGATCGATACGGTGCGGACACTCGAAGCGATGCGGCCGGATGGAATCGTGATGCGTCACAGCGCTTCGGGTGCGGCGGATTTCGTGGCCAAGCGGATCGAAATTCCGGTGCTGAACGCGGGCGACGGCACGCACGAGCATCCCACGCAGGCGCTGCTCGATGCGCTCACAATCCGCGACCGCCTGGGGCGGCTAGAAGATTTGCATGTGACGATTCTGGGCGACATCCTTCACAGCCGCGTGGCGCGATCGAATATTCATTTGCTCAGTAAATTCGGGGCGGCGATTACTTTGTGCGGGCCTGCGATGTGGCTGCCACGCGAGTTCGAAGATCTGGCGCCCAATGTGCGGCGCGTAACTCGAATTGAAGCTGCGCTCGAGGGAGCCGACGCAATCATCGTGCTGCGAGTGCAGACCGAGCGCATCCATGAGCCGGCGATTGCGGCCGAAGAATATATTCTGGGTTATCAGCTGACGCCCGAGCGGCTTCGCCTCGCAAAACCTGAAGCGATTGTGCTGCATCCCGGGCCAATGATTCGCGGCCTTGAAATCGATCCGAGCGTGGCGGACGGCCCGCAATCGTGCGTGCTCGAGCAGGTGACCAACGGCCTCGCTGTGCGCATGGCGCTGCTCTACCATCTTGTGGGCGGCGCGCCAACGGATGCGCCGCATCCGGCTGGTTCCGACGCGGTGTCCAAGTCGAGTTCCAGTTCAAGTTCAAGTTCCGCCACCGGCGCCGGGACCGCGAAGGGGAGTGCCAATGCTGCTGGTTAAGAATGGGCGGGTGATCGATCCCGCGAGCGGCGCTGATGCGGTGATGGATGTGTTGCTCGACGGCGCGCTTATTTCGAAGGTCGGTGCGAGTCTTGCGGCGGACGGCGCGGAGATTTTTGACGCGAAGGGCCTCATCGTCGCACCCGGCTTCATCGATCTTCATTGCCATTTGCGCGAGCCAGGGCAGGAAATGTCCGAGACCATCGAAACCGGCACACGCGCGGCGGCGCGGGGCGGTTTCACCGCCGTATGCACGATGCCGAACACGCAGCCTGTGAACGACAGCGCATCGGTAACACGAGGAATTGTCGAACGCGCCGCTGCGGCTGCGAGCGTCCGAGTGTGGCCGATCGGCGCGGCGTCGGTGGGCAGCAAGGGTGAAGCGCTCGCCGAAATTGCGGCGATGAAAAATGCGGGAATCGTCGCAGTAAGCGATGACGGCAAGCCCATCGCGAGCGCGCGCCTGATGCGCCAGGTGATGGATTACTGCCGCGCGCTGGATCTTCCGGTGATCGATCACTGCGAGGATGTGTCGCTCTTTGCCGGCGGAGTAATGCGCGAAGGGCCGCAATCGATCAAGCTCGGATTGAAAGGAATCCCGTCGCAATCGGAATCGATCTGCGTGGGGCGCGACGTGGAAGTGGCCAGCCTGACCGGCGCGCGGCTGCACATCGCACACATGTCCACCAAGGCATCGCTCGAGTACGTGCGCTGGGCTAAAAAGATGGGGCTGCAGGTTACGTGTGAAGTGACGCCGCATCACTTCACGCTCACCGACGAGGACGTGCAATACGACACGCACTACAAGATGAACCCGCCGCTCGCATCGCGCGCCGATCGCGAAGCGCTCATCGAAGGCCTGGCCGATGGAAGCGTCGACGCAATAGCCACGGACCACGCGCCGCACCACCCCGCAAGCAAGGACGTGGAATTCGACCGCGCGCCCTTCGGCATCACCGGCTTCGAGACGGCGCTCGCGCTCGGGCTGAGCGAACTCGTGCACCCAGGGAAAATTTCGCTCGCTCGCCTGGTCGAGCTGTTCACCACCGGCCCCGCACGCGTGTTGGGCATCGAGCGAAAAATAGCAGCCGACGAGCCTGCCGACCTGACGATTTTCTCGACCGAGCACAAGTGGATGTTCCGCGCCGCCGATTCGCCGAGCAAATCACGCAACACACCCTTCGACGGCCGCACTTTTCGAGGCGCACCGATGGCGACGATCGTCGCAGGCCGTATGGTTTATCGTCGAGAAGCAGCAGCCAGCGCGAAATAAGCCGCGCCTTCCATATTCCATTTTCGATTTTCTATTTTCTAGTGCCCGCTACTAGTGTGCGGCCGGTTCCGAGGCAGGATGCATACCGTGCTGCGGCACTTCGTGAATTCCACGCGCGGGCGCTTCCTGATGGAAGCGATACAGCTGATTCAATGGGCCGGCGCCCTTTCCAATCGCATACGATTTCTCAATCGCCTTCGTCACATAAGCCTTCGCCAGTATCACCGCTTCCCGAAGCTGCTGTCCGGAAGCGAGCTGTGCAGCGATGGCAGCGGAAAACGTGCAGCCCGATCCATGCGTGTTCGGGCTTTTCACATGATCCCCGCCGAACGTCTCCGCTTCGCCGCCCGCTTCGCACAACACATCGATCGGCTTATCCAGGTGCCCGCCGGTGACGACCACCGCCTTCGCACCCATCTCGATCAGTTTCTGCGCGGCCGCCTTCATGCCACCCAAGTCTTTCACTTCGATGCCGGTGAGAAATTCCGCCTCGGGAATGTTCGGAGTAATCACGCTCACCCGCTTCAGCAGCTCATCGCGAACAAATTTCAGCCCTGCGGTGTCGAGCAACTCTTCGTTCCCGGCGGTAGGGCGGAACACGGGATCGAGCACCACGTGCGCGAACTTATGCTTGTCGAGGAATTCCGTAACCACAGCGGCGTTCCCGCGATTCGCGAGCATTCCGATTTTAACTGCAGCGATGGTAACGTCGTCCACCAGCTCCTCAAGCTGCGCGCGCAATTGCGCAGCAGGAGTGGGATGGACCGACTTCACGCCTTGCGTGGATTGCACGGTGAGCGCGGTAATCGCGGCCACTCCATAGCAATTGTGCGCCGCAAACGTCTTCAGATCCGCGGCCACACCCGCGCCACACGACGGATCGAATCCGGCAATGGTGAGAAGAATTGGGGGTGCGTGGTTCGTATGATTGTTCAAAACGACGTGCCCTCCGCGCGAGGCACAAAAGCCGGTCCGCTCATTTTTCGGGCGGGCCGGCAAAGAAAAATGTACGCGTGTTACGGCATCACGCGCAAGAAGAAATTTCATCCGCAAATTAATTTAACAGCTTGGAAACCTGACGATACGGGTAGCGATAGTCCCTGAACGAAACTGTGATAGGGTTTGCAGGTTTAAGAACGAATGCTACCCTCGCGTATAATAGTTGGAGAATGACGAGTACAGTTTCGGCTGCAGTTCCGGCTGCTGTCCCGGCGGCTCTCCCGGAAGGAATGACGAAGTCGGCCATGAGCCGTATTCTTGCGATCGATTACGGCCGTAAACGAATCGGGCTGGCGCTATCCGACGAACTCGGAGTGACCGCGCAGCCATTGCTGACGCTACAGCGCACGAATCGCCGCGACGCGATTCGTCGCCTGCGCGAAATTTGTGCGAAGCACGGAGTAGCGCAAATCATCGTCGGTCATCCGCTGCACATCACGGGCGAGGCCGGTGAAATGGCCGCGGAAGCCGCAACCTTTGCGATACGTCTTTCCAAAGAGATTGGAATCGAAACAGAACTTGTCGATGAGCGCTTGACTACCTGGGAGGCAAGGCAAACGATGACTGAAACAAAATCGCGTCGCAAAGGCGAACCCATTGACGCGATTGCCGCTGCTGTTCTGCTGCGCGACTATCTCGAGACCCACTCGGAAAAAATGAGCCACAACAATCGGAGAAAGCGCAGCGCATCATGAAGCGGCTTGGCCTAGTAGCGCTTCTGGTGATTGCAGCGATGGGAGCCGCGGCGGGCTGGCTCGATTCGCAAATCGCGCGTCCTTACACGGGACACCGGCCCGCAAAAGCTTTCGTCGAAATTCCACATGGAACCTCGCGTTGGGGTGTCTCCGGCATCCTGAAAAAAGACGACATTATCCGCAACCGCATGGCTTTCGAGCTATTCAGCCTCTGGCACATTCGACATCCCTTGCAGGCCGGCGAGTATCTAATTGACCAGCCGCTTAATTCCAAACAGGTTTTCTGGAAAATCGCGCAGGGCAGAATTTTCCTGCACTATGTGACCATTCCAGAGGGGTGGTCGATGTTTGACATCGCAGCGCAGCTCGATCGCCAGGGTGTTTGCTCGTCGGAGAGCTTTCTCGCAGCGGCTCGCGACCCCTCTCCGATTTCCGATATCGCCCCGCACGCAAAATCGCTGGAGGGCTTTTTGTTTCCTTCGACGTACGAATTCAAGCGGCGCACTACATGCGTACAAGTGGCGGAAACCATGACGTCGCATTTTCGCGCCGTCTGGAACGAATTGAACCCTTCGGGAACGGCGAACTCGCCCGGCGGCCTTGACGCAGTGCAAACTGTGACGCTCGCCTCTCTCGTGGAGCGCGAGACGCCCCGGCCGGAGGAGCGGCCGCTGGTCGCTGGAGTGTTCTACAATCGCCTGCGTCTCGGCACGCCGCTGCAATGCGACCCCACGGTTCAATATGCATTGCAGCTCGCGGGGCGGCCGGAACAAAATGTGCGGCCAGAACACCTGCGCATCGATTCTCCCTACAACACCTATGCGCATAAGGGCCTCCCTCCGGGTCCCATCGCAAATCCGGGTGAAGCGTCTCTTCGCGCGGCGATGAATCCAGCTCAGACCGATTACCTCTATTTTGTGGCCAATGATGAAGGCGGCCATTTTTTCAGCAAGACGCTCGCCGAGCACAATCGCAACGTGGCCCGCTACCGCCAGCTGCTAAGAGGCGACGCAGCCGCGGATCCCGCACCTAAAACTCCCGGTCATCGAGGCGGCTTGTGAGCCAAGCCAAGTCACACGCAGCAGACGCGGGCGAATCGCGCACCAAGAAAGCGCTGATTCTCGAAGTGGCGCGCGAACTGGCGAAGCCGCGCTATACGCCAGCTGAAATCGAGCAGATTCGCCGGAAGCTGATCGCCAATCTCGGTGCGCACGGAAAGACGTCGGTGGAATACATCGTCAGCGTGCTCGAGGAAGCGGGCTTGCGCGTGGTGATGTCCACAAAATCGGATACCGAAGGCCTGTACGAAGAGGAATTCAGCGATCTTCTCCATTTCTCCACACTCGACGAGGCCGAAATGTGCCTCGTACGCCTGGATGAGCTGCTGCGAAAATTTCTCGCCGAAGGGGAAAGTGCAGCCGCCGAACGCGTCCGCGAAGTGGCCCGCTTGGGACGCCGGCGCGCGGAAATGATCGCTCGCAACCACAAGGTGGACGCGACGAAGCGCGCCGAGAAGGAAGAGATCGCGCAATGGTTCGGGATCTGGCTCAATACGCCCGACGCCTTTTTCGATTGGCTCGAAGTCCGCAAGCAATCGCCCGATTTCCAATCCAGATTCCCGCAGTTGCCGGAAGAAGAGGCGTAGTTTGCGCTACCTGCTCGACGTCGAGCCGCTCGATCTGGGTGCGGATGTGCGCGCGGTCGGTCTCGAACTGGTGGAAGCAGATGAAAATCGCGAACCCGTTCGCGGGCCGGACGCTGCCAAAGTTTGGAGCCGCGTCCTCACTGCCGCTGCCGCCACCACGCCGTGGGCACTCGATTTTTTCAGCCACCTCGATCGCGTGAAAGATTATTGCGAGCGCCACGAAATCGTTTTCCGCGAAGCGAGTCATCGCACGTTGGTGATTCCCGCGCCTGAGCTAAACGTGCTGGAGCCGCTGCTCGACCGCTTTCAAAGTGAGACGTTCGGTGCTCGCGCCGGCGACCTGGTCACCGCAGGCGACCCCGAAGTGGAAGGCGAACTGGCCCGTCGCGGCGTTGACGCTTACCACAAGGCTTTTACGAGATATTTTTTCTGCGCCGTCTGCAATTTTGAAGATGGTTCTCTCGTTTTATTCAGTGAAAAGCTTTGGGCCAGCGAAGTGATCCGGCGCGCTCGCCCGGTCCTCGAAGGCCTCGAAGTGGACGTTCGCCTGCCCGCCTGACGGCGAAAACCTGCCGAAGGGACAGGTTTCTATTCTGAAACCTTGGTACGTCTGTACCATTTCCCAAATCATTCGTTCTAGTACACTAAGTCTAGAGACCAAACAGATGGCCCCGCTTTCGCGTGAGTTAACCGTGCCTGATTCGACTCTTCCCGGTGCCCGGACGTTCGTTCGCAGCCTCAATGTGCTGCTTAAGTACTCCCGCCTGTATGGGTTAGAGCACACTCGCTCGGTGGAGCAATTCAAGTCCGCTTGGAAGGAGCTGGAGGCGGCGGTATTAGCATTAGGCGAAAGAGGACTTCTGCTGGGCGCATCCGGATCGCAACTCCTGCTCGATGGCGTGCCTCTCGAATCGACTCCCGCCGAACGCAAGTTCGCCGACCTGCTCACGGAAGCAAACGTGGCCAGCATCAGCTTCAGCCCTAACGTGACGCGCGAGGATTTTCTCGCTTTTGTGCGCGCGTTTATGGAATCGGCGGTCAAGTCGTCCACTCTCGCTGAACGCCTCGAAGCAAATCTCGGCGGCCGCAGCGGAATCCGGCTGAATGAAATTCGTTTCGTGGCGGAGGATTCCGGGTATTCCGAAGCGCGCGTCGCAGCTCAACTCACTGTAAAAACTTTGGGCGGTGATGCAGGCCTGGTTACGGACTGGCTCAGCAGCCCGGAGAAAATGATTCAGTTGATCGCCGCCGCGGAAGGATCTCATGGCGGACCTGGCGGCCCTCAGTCCGGCGGCCCGGGAATTGGATTGGGCCCCGGATTAGGGACGGGCCGGGGCGCAGGTTCAGGTGGCGGCGCGGAAAGCGGCGGCGCGTATGCGGCCGGTGGACCCGGTGGCGCAGCTGCTGGCGGCGCGGGCACGGCCGGCGCGGGAGTCGGTGGCACCGGAATCGCTGACGCTGGAACGGGCGGCGGTGCGGGCGGCGGCACAGGAATCGGCGGCGCTGGAAACGGTGGCACGGGAATCGGTGGCGCAGGAACCGGCGGCACGGGAATCGGCGTCACGGGAATCGGCGGCACGGGAATCGGCGGCGCTGGAACTGGCGGCGGTACGGGCGGCGGAGTTGGCACAGCAGTTGGCGCCGGTGCTGTTCCCGGCGGATCTGGCATCGGCACTGGCGGAGTGCTCGGCGGCAGCTACGTTTCCGGAGCTCCGATCGCCAACCAGGCGGCAATTTCCAAACTCGAAGAAGGCGATTTGCAAAGTTTGCTGCGCCTGCTCGTACAATTCGGCGAAGCGCAACACGCGAAAACTCCTCAGCAAAAGCCGGAAGTGTGGAAGCAGCGCATGTCGGCCCTTCCTCCCAACGCGCAGGTCACGCTGCGCCAGGCGCTGGCCGGCGTGGCAGCCACTTCACCTTCCGCGAAAATGGACGAGGCCACCTTGCTGCGCCTCGCAGAAGACCTCGCCATTAAATTCGCCCTCGATCGCTTTCAACGCGGCGAAGTTCGCGTAAATGCCGTGCGCCAGATGCTCGACCGCATGGGCCACGAACTCGAGACGCTTCGCAAACTGCTGAAAGCGCGCGAAGAGAAATTGGCCAACGCCGGCGTGAATCTCGAATCGCATGCCGACGTGCTCGATCGCCAATTCTGGGCAGCCGTCCCGGAATCCGGCAAGCGCCAAGTGCTGATGTCCGGCGAAGCGTGGTGCATTCCCCCACGCAACGTGCAGCAGTACGTCGAAGAATTGCTCGGCCGCGGCGAGTCCGATGCCGCCGGCGATATTTTGCTGCAATACGCTTCCTGCGTTCGTAATAAAGACGCAGAGGCTCGCAAGAAAGCCGCCATCGGCCTCGGCCAACTCGCCGAACTTTACAGCAAAGCGGCCAGCCAGCGATTGCAGGATGCTCTCGTTCAAATTGGCCAGCAGATGGCGGAAGAAAAAGACGTCGAGCTGCAATCGCTGCTCAGCGCTGCGTTCGTCCGTCTCAGCCAGGAATCCGCGGCGCGCCGTTACTATCGCGCCATGCAACAAGCTCTCGATTCCATCGGCGAACTCGAAAATTCCAAACCAAGCTGGGCGGCGAGCTTGCGGCCGCGGCTGGGTATCGAGAATCGCGTAGCTGACTTCATCGAGGAAGCGCTCACAGCGGAGACCATGCCCGAAGGCCTCGTAGGCGTGCTCATGCGCATTCCGCAGGCGGCGGCCGAGCAGTTGGGCGTTCGGCTGTCACGTTGCGCGCGGCGCACCGAACGCGAAGCAATCATTGACCTCGCCAAGTCCATCGGCGCTCCTTGCGCGCGTCATCTCAGAGAAACTCTGAGGCACGAACCTTTTCCCAAAGCGGCCGCCGCCGTCGGACTACTCAGCCGTCTGGACGTTTTCGCGGTCGAAGAAGTGCTTCCGCTGCGTTTGAAGGAAGGCCAGCGCAGCTTCCACGACGCCGTCGTTCGGCAGCTTTCAACAGCCGGAGCGCCCGAGCGTGGCCATATACTCGCGAATTGTATCGAACTGATCGATCCGATGATTTTGCCGCTGGCTCTCGATGAAATCGGAATGTGCGGCGACCCGGCCACTGCTTCAAAACTTCTGCGTCTCGCAGAAGGCGAGATTCTCTCCGAAGCGCCCGATTATCTTAAAGTGAAAGCCATCGAAGCGCTGGGCCGCATGCGCGCACCTGCCGCTGCAGGACACCTGCGTCATTTCGTCGAAGCCCGCAAAACCTTCGGCTGGGTCTACCCGGAAGAAATTCGCATGGCAGCCGCGCAAGCCCTCATGAAACTCGATCCTGCCTGGATGCAGGCTTTCCTGCCGCAATGCGGATTAGACGCCGCGGTAATGGCTCTCGCCCCGCTCGACGCCATCCCCGAACGCGATTTCGTACGCCACCGCCGCTACCGCCGCGTAAGGCTGCCGCGCAACGTGCCGGCCGTAATCACTTCCGCGCGTGGAAAATATTCATCCGCAATCAGCGTGTTGAGTCTCGAAGGCGGCCTCCTCAGCGGCGATATTCAAATACCGGTGGGCACCGAAGCCACTCTGAAAATTCCCGCCGGCCTTCGCTCCATCAGTATGCGCGCGGTGGTTCGATTCGTGCGTTCGCATCAAGCCGGCTTCGAAATGGTCGGCATGAATCTCGAAGATCGCTCCAAGCTTCGCCGTCTTCTCGTCTCGCTCGGCGACGACCGTCCGGCCCGCATGGATCGCATGGATCGTTCAGCCGAGCCGCCTATTTCTGAATAACGCCGCAGGCAATCCTCGCGCCGGAGTTTCCCGCCGGATCGGTTTTGTAATCATCCTCTTTTTCATGGATCACGATTGACGTCCCGCCATCGTGAAACAATGAATTCGGCCCGTCCCCCAGCGTAACCATCGTGTCCAGCAATGTTCCTTTCGCTGTTCCGTCCGCCTTTACGTCGATCATCAGAAGATCACCGGCGTGCGGCCCTTCCGGATTGTCTTTGCCATGCTTCTTCGTATCCGGATTCAAATGCCCGCCCGCGGTCGTGAAAGCCGGTCCATCGCATTTCCCCACTGCGTGAATGTGAATTCCGTGCTTCCCTGGCGGCAGTTGCGCCACGCTCACCTCAATTTTCACGCCCTTCTTGGCGGGCAATATCTTGGCGGTGCCGATTTTCTGTCCCTGCGCGTTGACGATATCCGCGTGCGCCGATTTTGGCGCCCCTTGCCCAAACGCAACAGCGCAGCAGAGCAATGCCGGAAGCAGAACGAGCTTGCTGTAAGACATGGGAATCTCCTGAAATGTGAAGTTGAACGCAGGGCCGGCCTACGCACCACGAGAATACACCTTCTTGGATGCGGCAGCGTTGCGGTTAAGTGTTGGAAATCGCCTGCGGAATCTGATCAGGATTACCCGAGCAGGATTACCTGAGCAGGAATACCTGAGCAGGATTATGTGAGTGGGACTGCGTGACCAAGATTATGTGAAGACGAGAAGATCAGTTGTTCGTGCCTGATTTGCCGTCGACTTTAGCTGTAGCCTTTGCCTCGGCTGTCTGCGTCGACTGACCGGCATATATCGGCTGCAGCCACGGTTCCAGAATTTTCGCCACCACCGCCCCGCCTCGCTCCGACCAATGACCATCGCACAGCGAATAAGCCAGGAAGTCGCCGCCGGACATCGCGGCCATCTCCGGCAGCAGATCCTTCACGGCAACGCCGTGCTCCGCTCCCCACTTTTCGACCAGCGGCCCCAATGGATTCGTGCCCGTCTTGTGCACGCGCTGGAAATCGATGGCATGAGGAATCAACACCACGCCCATCTTCGCGCCCCGCGCATCGGCAGTGGCCTTGATATCGTCCAGCGCCTTTTCCAGGCGCGCGATATCCACGCTGTCGTAATCGTGGTAGCCCGAATAAGGGCTCATCCGCCACCAATACAATCGTGAATCTACAAAGAGGCCCACGTGATAGGAAGCCAGATAGGCCCTCAGAAATGCCTCGACGCGGTCCCAAAAACCTTCTCCCGCATTCGGATCAAAATGGCCGGAATAGTAGACTGAGAAATCATCCGCGTAAAACGGCCGGTACTCGCCCCTCGGCCCGTGAGCCTTTCGGTATGCGAAATCCATATCGTGGAAATCATTGTCCGGGACGATGCCGACCAAAACGAAATCGTGGTCGAACTTCGAAGCCATTGTCTTGTACATGAGTGCATCCTGCAAAGGCCCAAAGCTGGAGCTGCCGAAATTGAGATACGGCCGCCCTGTGTCCCTCTCGAGGATGTTCGTTAATCTCTTGTCGGCAGGCTCCCCCACGCCCTCGATCATCGAATCTCCAATGACGACTGTCCTCGGCGCGGATGAGTGCATGCTTCGCTCCACGTCCCGCGCTCCATAGCTATTTGTGTCGTAGGTGACGCTGTAGCAGCCCGATTTGTGGATGAAGTGGCCATTCGGCCTGTGCCAGGCGCCGAATGCAGGATTAATGTCCGCGGAAAAGTCGTTGTATCCCACCTGGTAGCTGGGCTTGCTTCCCGGCCACTTCGTCACATTGATGTAGATCAGAGACGCCAATTCGGCGAGAACAGCGAAAATTACGAAATTGATTGCGAAAATTCGCAACCCTGATAAAACCTTCTTTGAAAATGGACGCTCCGAAGAAGCGGCAACCGGCGGAATCGCCTCAATCGCACTCGGATAAACCCCAAGCCCGGCCTGTGGCGTGCTAGATGCCTCTGACTTGCCCATTGCACCTCGGTCTGAACACAGTTCAAGCCCGACAAGATATCCCTAATTGGCCAATTGTACCGCATTTTTTTTGTCCTCTCAGTCACCAGCGTCACACCGTGTTGCGGAGATTACGGCCCAACACTCTAAGCCGAGTTCGTTGACTCCCCTCTGACCGGCTGGTACCCTCGTTTATTTGCAGTATCCGGAGGGCAAATCCCTGGTAGCCGAGCGGTCAACTCAAGCGCTGCCAACGCGCCGAACAGTCCGGCTCGCGACTGCCTCCATCGCTCTCGCAGCCACAACCTGCCTCCTCGTGTCCGGCTGCTCGGTAAGCCACAAGACCGTCGTCAAGCCCTCCCAGGCGCCCGCAGCACTCCAAACCGCCACGAAAGCCCAGCTCGTTGATACATACAACCGCCAGGCCGGCTCAATCCGCTCTGTAAACCTCTCCGTGAAAATGAAATTGATCGGCGGCTCGAACTATTCCGGCGTGATCGAGCAATACCACGAAGTGAACGGTTTTATGCTAGCCGCGAAACCGGCGAACATCCGCGTCATCGGGCAGGCACCCGTGGTCGGCAAGAACATCTTTGACATGGTCAGCAACGGCGAAGAGTTTCACGTCTTTATACCATCGAAAAACAGTTTCCTCGTCGGCCCCACCAACCTCCAGCGTCCCTCGAAAAAGCCCATCGAAAATCTCCGGCCGCAGCATCTGGTCGACGCGCTCCTCTGGGCTCCCATTCCCGACGGCATTCCCGTCCTTTTCGAACAGGCCAATGAAGCCCAGGCCCGATTCTACGTGCTCACCGTACTGCGCCGCGCGTCATCCTCGAACGCCGGCGCCGATTCTTCGAACTCGAATCCGTCCCCGGCGGACGAGTTCGAAATCGCCCAAAAAATCTGGTTCAATCGTGCCGATCTCAATGTCTCGCGAATCGAAACCTACGCCCCCGGCGGCGTGCTGGCCTCCGACGACCGCTACAGCAACTGGGATTCGTTTGGCGAGCTTCACTACGCCAGGCAGATTGATGTCGCCCGCCCCAGCGACGACTATCAATTGCAGGTTACGATCGGGAAAACCACCTTCAATGAACCGATTGCCCCGGATCGTTTTATACTTCCCCAGCCGCCCGGCACGAAGCTGATCCGCGTCGGCGAAGAGCCTGAGGAATCCAAGGAGTCTCAGCCCTGATCGGCTACATGATTTCGCAGAACGTGCTGCACCGCCCGCTCCGCACTTTCATCACCGTGCTCGCGGTCGCCGTCGAAGTGACCCTCGTTATCATCGTCGTCGGACTCACCAGCGGCCTGCTCCTCGAATCCGCCAAGCGCACCGAAGGCGTCGGCGCGGACATCATGGTGCAGCCGCCTTCCGCCTCCGTTTTCATGGCCTTCGGCGGCGCGCCGATGCCGATCGCCATTGCCGACAAATTGCGCCAGCTCGAATACGTACAGGCCGTGGCCCCGGTGCTCGTTCAATTCAATTCGGTCAACGGCCTCGACATCGTCTATGGAATCGATCCCGAGACCTTCCGGGCGGTTTCCGGCGGCTTCGTTTTTCATTCCGGTCATGACTTGCGGGATCCCAACGACATTCTGATCGACGACGTCTATTCCCGCTCCAAAAAAGTGAAGGTCGATCAGACGCTTCACATTCTCGAGCATGATTTCCACGTCGCAGGAATCGTCGAGCACGGCAAGGGCGCCCGGCTCTTTGTTCTCATGCCCACGTTGCAGGAGATGGCCGGTGCCCGCGACAAGGCATCCATCTTTTACGTAAAATGTGACCGGCCGGACCACACTCCCGCAGTCGCCGACGAAATTCGCGACCTGCTGCCGAAATACGAAGTCCGGCCCCTCAAGGATTTCCTCACCCTGATGACTTCGTCGAATTTGCCTGGCCTCGCCGCTTTTATCAATGTGATGATCGGCATCGCCGTAGCCATTGGTTTTCTCGTGATTTTTCTCTCCATGTACACCACCATCATCGAGCGCACCCGCGAAATCGGCGTTCTGAAGTCGCTCGGAGCGTCCAAGGGTTACATCGTTCAAATCGTCTTGAGCGAAACCACCCTGCTCTGCCTCGCGGGAGTCGTAGGAGGAGTGGGCCTCAGCTACCTGATGCGCGCCATTTTCATCCGCCTGTTCCCCAGCCTCACGATTCTCATCACTCCGGGCTGGATCGCGCGGGCGGGATTGATTGCAATTCTCGGCGGACTGCTCGGCGCGTCCTATCCCGCCTGGATGGCCAGCCGCAAAGATCCGGTGGAAGCGCTTTCGTACGAATAAACCTCGCGATTACATGCCCGCTAGCCAGATGGATGAATCGCGTCTAGAATCGATTCACATCATATTCTATGGACGTTCGCACGGGGGCTTGGTAGTTGGAGCCGATACTTAAGACCGAAAACTTGTGGAAAATTTACCGCACGGGCAAGGTGGACGTGCCCGCCTTGCGCGGCGTCGACATCCAGATTCTTCCCGGCGAATTTGTTTCCATCATGGGCCCTTCCGGTTGCGGAAAATCCACTATGCTCCATGTGATTGGCGGCCTGGCCCAGGCCACCCGCGGAAAAGTCCTTCTCGACGGCAACGATCTCACCGCCATGACCGACTCTGCCCGCACCATGTTGCGCCGCCACAAAGTTGGCTTCGTCTTTCAGCGCTTCAATCTTTTGCCCACGCTCGACGCTTACCACAATATCGTTCTTGCCCAGCATATTCGCGCTGACGGATTCGATCCGCACCGCTTCGACGTTGTCGCCGATCTCCTCGGAATCAGCTCACGCTTGAAACACAAGCCATCGGAAATGTCTGGCGGCGAACAGCAGCGAGTGGCCATCGCGCGCGCCATTGTCTGTGAACCCAAGATCGTCCTCGCCGATGAGCCCACCGGAAATCTGGACACGAAAAGCTCCGAGGCAGTTCTCAAATTGCTTGCTTCCCTGAACAAAGACCTCGGCCAAACCATCGTGATGATCACCCACAATCCCGAGGCCGCCGCCTACGGCCATCGCGTCCTCCACATGCGCGACGGGCTCGTCGTGGACGGCTCAACCGTTCACTGATATGCGAAAGTTCTGGCGCGGCTTCGTCAACACAATTTTCTGGTCGTATGAGCGCGGCAGTTGGCCCTACGACGTGATGGTCATCCTCATCGTCATCTTCGTCCTGCTTTCCCCGCGCCGTTGGTTTCAAGATCAATCGCAGTCGATCTCTCTCGCCAGCTCCGACATTCAACTCGTTCAAGAAGACCCCGAAAGCCAAACGCGTACCTACCGCCTCGACGCTCATGCTCTCCCCGCCGAAAAGCGCGCCGCGCATCCCACGCCCGAACTCGAACGTGAAACCCACGACATCCTCGGCCGCACCGTGGACGACCTCAAAGGCCACACCTTCCAGGTGCAGCGAATCGATCCGGTTCGCTCCGGCGACGGTCCCGTCCTTTACTACGACGTAACGGTTCATCCTTGAATTTTTTGCCGAGGGCTTTGCCGTTCGCAGTTGCCTCTCGTACCGCTGGCCTCCGGCCGGCGCCTTTGCTTCTGCCGTTGCCTCGTTCTGCCCGCTCGCGACGCGAATGCGAATCTTATGCCCCCTTTTACAGCCGCTCGCAATTTTTCAAGCTAATGACTGGCACCGCAAGCCTTCCCCATCAGCAACAAATGGAACCCCGCGCGTCTGCGGCGCATCTCATTCCCTATGCTATGATGTCGCGATTTCTTCATCGGCCAACCACATCGGCGGGGGATTCTTTGATCGTTAGGCGTTTTGCATCGCTATTATTTATTTTTGCGGTAATTTTTGGATTCGCATTCGCTCTCGCTGCTGCCAATTCCTCCCAGAATCACGGATCGCTCACACTCGACAATGTCCTGGCGCACCTGGACGACTCGGCCAAAAACTTCCACAGCCTCTCCGCCGATGTCGAACGCACCAAGGTCACAGTTGTCGTAAACGATCGCTCAACGGAAGCTGGCGCGATCCTCGTCCGCGGCGATCGAATGCTTCTCGATCTGAAAACTCCCGACCCGCGCACGATTCTCCGCAATGGCGATAACCTTTTTATTTACGAGCCCGGCCTGAAGCGCGTGGAGGAATTCAACCTCGGCAAAAATCGCGGCCTGGTAGATCAGTTCCTCCTGCTCGGTTTCGGCACGGGAGGAAAGGAACTGCGCAGAGGCTACGGAATCACTCTCGTCGGCGAAGCTTCCTTAGATGATAGAAAGACGGTGGAGCTTGAACTCGCTCCCAAATCCGAAGATGTCCTCAAGCAATTTTCCAAGATTCAAATCTGGTTCGACCAATCCAGCTGGCTCCCCGTCCAGCAGCAATTATTCGAAGCGGGTTCCGGGGACTATATGATCGTCCGCTACTCCAAAATGGTCCGCAATCCGAATATCCCCGAGTCTGCTTTCAAACCCCGCTGGCCCAAGGGCACAGAAAAAATCAAGCACTAGACCTCGCTCCTCACAACCGGCCAACGATTGTCGTCCCGTTCCTCAACGATTGCCGCCCCGCTCAACGATTGTCATCCCGAGCGAAGCGAGGAATCTGCAGTTCCTCCGCGCCACCACCGAGAGCTATTGCCACGTCAATTCAAATGCCAGCCGGCGCAGCATCTCGCCCGCGCACGGCGTAAAGCTTCTGCAGCAACGATTCGCGCGAGAACGGTTTTTGCAATAGCTCCGCATTTGCCAAATACGACTCGTCCGAGTTGTGCTCCAAATACCCGGACATATAAACCACCTGAATGCCCGGGTGCGCCCGCCTCAATCGCATCGCGAGTTCTGTTCCCCGCATGCGCGGCATCACCACGTCCGTCACCAGCACATCAATCGGCGTTTTCTGCTGCTCCGCTATCTCCAGCGCCTCAATCCCATCTTTCGCCGCAATCACCTGATATCCGCTCGCGCTCAGAAATTCGCACGCCAGCTCACGCACCGCTTCTTCATCTTCCGCTAGCAGCACCGTGCCCACCCCTCGATGCATTTGCCGCAACGCCTCTTTCGTCTCGCTCGCCGAAACCGCCTCCGTCGTCTGCGGCAGAAAGATTTCGAAGCGCGTCCCCTGATTCACCGCGCTGTCCACCCAGATGTACCCGCCACTCTGCTTCACGATTCCGTACACCGTCGAAAGACCAAGCCCCGTTCCCTTCCCCAGTTCCTTGGTCGTGAAAAACGGCTCGAAGATTCTCGACTTCGTCTGCTCGTCCATCCCATGCCCGCTATCCGCTACCACGATCAACACATACTTCCCCGCGATCACCGGCGGATGCGTGCGCGCATATTTTTCATCGAGGACCACATTCTGAGTCGTCACCGTCAGCTTGCCGCTCTTGCTCATCGCATCGCGCGCATTCACCGCCAAATTCACAAGCACCTGCTCGATCTGTGACGGGTCCGCCTTGATATGCGCAAGCCGTTCGCCCGGAAGAAATTTGTACTCGATCTCTTCGCCCAGCAGCACCGGCATCATCTTGTTCACATCCGCAATCACCGCATTCAAATCCAGCACCTGCGGCTGCAGCACCTGCATCCGGCTGAACGCCAGCAGTTGCCGCGTCAGCGCCGTTGCCCGGTCCGCCGCCTTCTTCACCTGCGCGACGCTGTGTTGCACCGGACTCGCGGTGCCCAGTTTCAGCTCCAGCAAATCGCTGTGCCCCTTGATCACCGTCAGCAAATTGTTGAAGTCGTGCGCCACTCCGCCGGCCAGCCTTCCCACCGCTTCCATCTTTTGCGAGTGCCTCAGCTGTTCGCTGAGCATCTGCCTCTGCTCTTCATTCGCGCGCAACGTCACGCGCATTCGCTCGAATGCACCCGTCACCTGCGACACTTCATCGCCCGTATCCGGCCCCAATGGATAACCGAAGTTCCCTTCTTCCAGCGCGTACACGGCGCCCACCAGCCGTTCGAGTGGCCGCGTAAACGTGCTCGAAATCAAAAATACAATCACGCCTCCGATCAGCACAGCCGCCGCGCCCAGCAGAATCAGATGCTGATTCAATTCGTTGATGTAAGCGAACGCTTCATCGTACGGTTTGAAAACGGTCAGCGTAAGGCTCGGATGCAAGGTCGGCGTCAAATTCACCGAGCTGAAAAGGTATCGCTTCCCCTCCAATTCCAATTTTCCAGACGTTCCCGTGGGCGAAAGTTTGTCGGAAGCCGCCTGCTCATCAATCGCGGAGAGCGAACTCACCACTGGCTCGCCTCCATATCGAAATGCGATCTGGCACAACGCGATCTGCCCCACCTCGCGCGCTACCTGCGAATCAATCTCGCGCCCCACGATCACCGTCCCCAGATGCATCTGCGTCGGCGGATCCCGCAAATCAATCGGCCTCATCGCCGCCTGATAAAGATGCCCGTGCCCGTACCACCACGCTCCCTGCTCGTCCGCCCCTCGCGACTGCTCGAACATTTCCTGCGCCGCGCTCACCGGAAATCCGCCCGACGAAGTGTGCAGCGCGATAATTTTTCCAGTCCAATCCGCCAGCGCCAGCAGGTCGTAATTTTTCGAGTGCCAGATCCCCTCAAACGCCTCGTCCAACCCCGCATGATCGCTGTCCGCCATCAGCGCCTTCACCGCCGGCAGCGTCGACATCAATTCCGCACTGCGCGCCAGTTCCAATTGCCGGTCCGCCCGAATATTTCCAAATGTAAGGACGGAATTCCGCGTGTCCTGCTCGATCGCCTTCTGCACCTGCCCTTCCGCCGCATGCCCCACGATCAGCAAAGTGGAAAACGTCAGCGCCGCAATCACCAGCACCAGCGACAGCAAAAATTTAGTCCGCAGCCGCAACCGCCCCGACTCGGCCGCGTGGCTACGCAGCCACTCCACCACGGGCCCCAAATGTTCCCGAATCTCGCTCAATCCAGGCACGTTACAGGCTCCAACCCAGGCTCACATTACGGGTGCCTCAATCTAACACCCGCCCTCAAAGCCTAGGAATGGGCCTTCAGTACCATTCGCACCCAAATGTTCCACCTCGGCGTCGCCGTTGTTGTTGCCTTTCGTACCGCCGGCTTGCCGTTCCAGTAGCACAGGCATTCCTGCCTGTGCCCCAATTCCCACGCGGCACTCTCTTCAATGCTTGGCTATCATCGCGACCTCGTTCTTTTCGCCGTCGCCGTTTCCGCTGTAGCGCCCGCCCCCGGCGCGCAGTTTGCGTCCCGCTCGAATTTCGCGGGGCCAGCGCCTTTACCTCTACACCCCCTCGCCGAAAAGTTACCAATCGATTACATCGCCACGCTAGAAGTGTTCATCGTCGCCGAATATGCGCGCTAAGATGGCGGCAATCAGTTCGCTGCACGGAGAAGAAAATGAAACAATTCTTGATCGCAATGGTGTTGGTAGCCTTCGCGGCCCCCGTTTTTGCTAAGCCCAAGGAGCAGGTCTTCGCCGCAAGCTGCGACCGGGTCTGGTCTGCGGTCAAGATCGCCACAGCTCCTCCACACTACAATTTTGCTCAGCTCGATGATGCTCAGAAGAAGGGGATCGTCTCGACAGGCAATACGATGAGTGGCAAGCGATACCTGGACATCACCCTGACCGGTTCCGGCGAAACCTGCACGGTCGCATTGGGTGGAAATTTCTCAGGAATCACCCACAACGATAAGGGCGACCTATTCAAGCGTATCGAGGAAGCGCTCGCTGCTCAGGTCTCTCCTGACAAGAAGCCCCCAGAACCGAAAAACTAAAACGGTTACGTCGCCATCGCCGCTTTCCCTTGTAACGCCGGCGTCTCGCTGGCTCCTTCTATCGGATTGTTCTAAGGCTCTCACCGCTCAACACGCGGCAATTTGGATTGGTTAACCTTTAAGTAGCCGCACTTTCGAAGTCATCCGAGAATCGCTCGGCCTCAGTGCACAGAGCCCGCACGCCCGGCCATGCTTCAGAGATCTCGCTTGACCTTGAGCTGTAAACATTGACATGTTTCTTACCGCCGCTGACAAGACGACCTACTTTACCTTTACTTTGTAGCTGACGTTGCGGGCGCTCGAAACATTCGACGCTACCAGACCTTACAACTTTGTCCGCTAGATATAATGCACACAGAACCCATGCTTCTGTGTTCTTTGATGGAGTGCAGAGAACAATGCTACCCGGAAGTGCGACAGCTCCTATCCAGCGCATCATGACGGTGCGTAGTCGCTCGGTAGTTGCGGAGGCCGGAGGGCAAGCTTCCAGGCACGGAAGATCATTCGCGCCATCAACGATATGTGCATTGGCGTATTGTTCCGACGCGACGTCAGCGTCAAGATGAATTACGAGAACTTCATACGTCGAAAAAAGGATGTCGGCTTCGATCGCACCATTCGACCGCTGTAATGCCTTTTGGCACCAGCGATAAACTCCGCCCCAACCGGTGGTATCTTCCGGCAGAACGAAGGCCAAGGATTCTTCCGGCTGAAGCTGGTGGATAATAAACGGCGCGTTGGCCAACATGCTTTGAATTTGCAGCTTCGATTACGATCTTATCAGTCGGTCCTTCTGCCACGAGCGCAACCCGCAACGGATTAGACATCCGGAACTCCGCCAATAAGTCCGTTTACCCACATACGAGAGAGCGTCCACCCCTCACCAGCCTTGGCAATTAATCTTTCATCAACCTTAACTCGTTCCACCACCGTGTGGCCCCGACTGTCACGGTCCACCGTGAACAGCCGAACTCGGTCATCCTTCAGCGGCAGTGCATCCAAAACGGCTGGGTTATGTGCGGTCAGTAATACCTGCCTATCGGACTTGGAGTTGAGCGTCCAATTACAAATTGCCTTAGCCAGTCGCATCGCCAAACGAGGATTTAGCGCTTGGTCTACGTTATCTATGGCGCAAATGCTGGGTGCCTTTGGATGGAGCAAAATGACAGCGGCGAATAAGATGTAAAGTGCTCCCTCACTCGCGTCGTATCCCGTCAATACATTTTTGCCCTTTACCATATAACGATCCAAAAACCGGACAACTCGTGACATCGACGCAGCTGACGGAGATAGAGGAACCATCGCCGAGTTAGCAGACCCAAAGTCCTGAGCCCAATCGATCATCGGGCCGATCTCATTACATTTCTCTGCTAGGTCTTCATTTCCTTTGACATACCTAGCTCTCAACAACTCGGCGAGTGCCTGTGGAAGCCTGCCACCGGACAGCCCTATAGGTTCCCGTACCTGAGGATCGCTTAACAGGCCACGAAGAGTTGGGGTGTTTGCGCAATAGATCGAAAAGGTCCGCAGTGAATCAAGTAGATCACGCGCTGGGTTTCCGCGTTGCAGCTCGAACGACTTCAGGGCCGTTAGGCCCTGTTCGGGGTCCAAGAGTTGATCGGTTTTCTTGAATGGTGACCGCTGCGCAACTAGTTTGTGGTCACTCTCGAGTCGTTCACTTTTGAACTGCCAAGCGGGACTCGGATCTCTTATTGGATTCCAAAGTGAAACCTGATACTTGGCGCGCAGATTTTCGGCACAAAAAAATATGTGCGGTCGCTTTTCAGCGACCTTGGTTGGGAAAGCGGACTTATACAGTCGTGGAACTCCAGGGCGCACACCCCTCCTAAGAAGGGATTCATCGTCTACCCGTCCGAAGGCCGCCGCACCCAAGACGCCTATTGCTTCCAGGAGGTTGCTTTTTCCGCTTCCGTTAGCCCCAACGAATACGTTCACCGAACCGAGTTCTACCTCGGTTTTTTCAAGAGATTTAAACGATTGGACTGAAAATTTCGTGATCATCGGCGAGAAACTATATCAAGAGGCTAGGGGGTTGTACATCGAGGCCAAACGAATCATCCTCACGACAGATTCAGATTCTAAGCCTCTTTGTTCTGGCGCAACCCCGCCTCGTAACCCTTTTACCTTCAGTCCTCCACGATACCGATAGTTCTAGAACAATTCTGACTTAGTTAACCGTAAAACTACGTAGGCCTCCAATTACTAAGAACCAGACAACCTCTTTCCATTTTTAAGCGTCCATCTATCTAGGATTGGCGTTGCTCCAAAAGGCGCCAAGGAGGCGACTGAACCAAAGTCGGCCGGCGCCAGCCGTCCGACGACAAATCGAACGATCTCCCGCCTCACCACACCGCGCCCGCGTCCTGCGGCCGCGAATCCAAAAAAGGACAACCCACCATGACCTCGAAAACGACCGCGAAAGCCACCAGCGCGAAAACCAATAGAAAGCATTCCCTAAAGCATTCTGTGAAGAAGTCCAATCGAATCAACCGTCAACGCCGGCTGCAAAAGCAGCTGCAAATCATCATCTTCGAACGACACAGCCGCCGCTGCATCATCTGTCACCACCCCGAACGCGAAGCCATCGAAGAGGAATTCGTCCACTGGCGCGCCCCCTGGAAGCTCTCTCAGGATTACAAACTCAATGACTACCGCACCGTCTACCGCCACGCCCGCGCCGCCGGCCTGCTCCTCCAGCGCCGCGAACGTCTGCACTCCGCCCTCGACGCCTTCGTCGAATCCGTCGACGACGTAACATTCACCGGCGACACCATCCTCCGCGCCATGCGCGCCTACAGCTGCATCGACAGCCACGGCCGCTGGACCGAAATCCCCACCCAGGTCCAATTCTCCACTTCCACCGACCCCCACCCACCGCAGCCGCCGACCCGCCCCTCGAATGTCGGCTCCGATGTAATCGACATCGACCCCGAGCCAGAAGACGACGCAGAAGAAGACGAGGAAAACTCGCGCGAAGAGCGCGTCACCGCTTCCGACGTCCTCGACGTGTTCCGCAAATACGCCGTTCAAGCATCGCGGAACGACGCCACCGCCGCCGAAGATGAATACGACGAACCCGAAGATGATGACTCCGCCGCCGACACCGACGATGACGACGAGTCAGAAGAGGACGCTGAAAACGAGATCGAAGAGCTCGTCACCGCTTCCGACGTCCTCAACGTCGTCCGCAAATACGCCAATCAAGCACCGCGGAGCGATGCCACCGCCGCCGATGATGACGATGAATCAGAAGAAGCCGCAGAAAACGAACTCGAAAAGCTCGTAACCTCTCGCCTCACATCTTCAAAATCACCGTCGCGCAACAACGCCGCTGGACCCACCTCTTCAAAATCATCGTCGCGCAGCGACACCACCGCTTGTCCCACACCTACAAAACCGGCGTCGCACAGCAACGCCGCTGGCCCCACCCCCAGAATCACCGTCGCACGGCGACACTACCGCTTGCGCAGTCCCACCCGCGCAACCTGCTTCAGCAGTGCCACTAAATTCAAACCATCGCGGTCGAAGCGTGACCGCTACCGCTTGCGCTGATTCACCCGCGCAAGCATTGCCGCGAGACGTTGTTCGCGGCCAGAATCCGAATGACCGGTCGCTCTCCGACCGCACCGATTGCGCCGCGTTACCTTCCGGCGGCGCACCCGCGCAACCGCCCGCTCCCCAAAAACCAAAGCCCGACGCCGACGGCCTCATCTGGCACCCACACCCGGGCTATCCGAATCAGGAGAGGTCGGAGCCAGACGCTCAAGGCCGCGTCTTTTACAAAATCCACATGACGACCGCAGCTGCGCAGCGTCCGTCGCGCGAGACGGATGCGCAGCGCGCCGCAAAGTTAATCTACGGTTCCGTGATTAAAAAGTACGGCAACCCATGACCAGTCAGCGATTTAAGAATTTCTAATCGGCGGTAAAAGGGGGGACAAGACGACCGTGACTCACAGAAAATTCGGCCAGACAGCCGGAGAGAAGAGAGATCCCTCGACTGCGCTCGGGATGACCGGGCACGGTGGAGCGCGGTGCGAAAAGCGGAGCGAAGGCTCAGTAGATTCGAGCGCGTTTTGTGGTGTCAGACTGGGTTGGGTCGGGCGGCGGCGGCGATTTTTGCTGGGTGGCGACGCAGGGAACAGCTTCGGTGTACAGGCTGAAGTCGGGAAATGGGGCGGGCTCGAACCTGTCGACCTTGACGAGCATCGAGTCTGTGTATTGCGGGGCGGCGTAAAAGGCGAAGTGCTCCGCGCAGACGTAGTAATCAAGGAACCTTGGCTTGCCGCAGTCTTTAGCGGCGCACGTGTTCAGATCCATCGCGGTTACGCCGAGCGCTTCGAAAGGAGATGAACGAGAACTAGCCAGATGTTGAACAGGGCCATGAGGAAGCTCCTTTGTAGGCAGTTTATAGGGCAGGGTGAGGACGATGATAAGCGGGCAGCGTGCGACATGGAATCGGCGCGAAGTTGGATTCGGCGCAGGGGAAGTTTGTAAGGAGAAAAGCTGATTTTGGAGGGGAAAGGCTAGTGGCGAAGATGAGGAGAAGGGCGCGATGAGTTTGTGGCGGATCGCTGCTGGCAGGCGTGTCTCTGGGCAAGCATGCGTGTCCGCTGCGACTCGGTGTCAGCGAGGCTCGGCCGTCGGGCGATCGTATCTACATCGCGCAAGTGGCACATTTCGCTGGCCTTCGCCCGTGCGACGGGGGCTTGTTCCATGTGGCACGCGGCCTGCAACCATACGCGTCGGCGAACCGGGCGGGCCCGATTTGGCATGTTTACCCAAAGGGTGCGCGGCGGGTGGCGCTGTGGATTTTTGTTGGGTGCGGCGCGGCGGGGCGTGGCATTCTAAAAGACCCGAAGGCGGAAGAGAGATCCCTCGACTGCGCTCCCTTCCTTCGTCAGGGCAAGCGGGATGACAAGCGAAAAAAAATGACGAAATCCATTCATGTCGGCGGGCGTCCTGTGTGGGCGGAAATTTCGCTCCAGGCGATCCTGCGGAATCTTCAAATTATACGCGAGCATGTGAACGGCAACAGCAGATCCCTCGACTACGCTCGGGATGACAAGCTGAACGATAAAAGGCAAAAGAGCCGGCCGGAGGCCAGCGGTACGAAAACCAAAAGGCACCGGCGGATGATTTTGGCGGTGGTGAAGTCGAACGCTTATGGGCTTGGGGCGGTGCCGATTTCGAAGGCGTTGCAGAAGGCTGGGACGGAATGGTTTGGGGTGACTTGCGCGAATGAAGGGATTGAGCTGCGCGAGTCTGGGATTCGGAAACGGATTCTGGTGCTTACGGGATTCTGGCCGGGCGAGGAGAAGCGGCTGCTGGAAAACCATTTGACGCCGACGGTGACTCGGGTGGATGACTTGCGGCATCTCGAGCGCGCGGCAAAAACTTTCCTTGGCAAGTCAACAAAACAAAAGTCGGCGCGCGGAAAGTCCTCGCGAGTTCCCTTCCATTTGAAAATCAATACGGGGATGAACCGGCTGGGAATTTCGCCGTCGGAAGTGGAGGCGTTCGCGAGGGCGCTCGGGGAATCGCCGCACCTGGAACTGGAAGGTACGTTCACGCATTTCGCGTCGGCGGAAGATTTTATCGGCGGGCAGACGGTGACGCAGGAAGAGATGTTTCGGTCGTGTCTCGACCGGCTGCGGGCATTGGGCGTCGAGCCGGGGATTGTGCACCTTGCGAATAGCGGGGCGATTTGCGCGCGGCCGGAGACGTGGGCGGACATGGTGCGGCCGGGCGCGATTCTCTACGGTTATCATCAGCGCTTCGATCCGCCGGAAAGGCGGAGTGAGGTGATGGCGCAGATGCCGCTGGAGCCTTCGCTTTCGTTGCGCGCGCGGATTATTTCGCTGCGCGACGTGCCGCCGGGAGAAGCGGTGGGATATTCGGCGCGGTTCATCACCGAGCGGCCGTCGAAAATCGCGGTGATCAATGCGGGATACGCGGACGGGGTGGTGCGCGCGCGAACGAATCGCGGTTGCGCGCTGGTGCGCGAACGGCGCGTGCCGCTGGTGGGCACGATTTCGATGGATTTGACGATGCTCGACGTGACGGATGTGCCGGGCGTGGCGCTTGGCGATGTCGTGACGATTTACGGCAAGGATGGAAAAGCGGCGATCGAAGTTTCCGATGTTGCCCCGGAGATTGGCACGGTTACGTCGGATCTGCTGTGCGCGCTGGGGCGGCGCGTGCCGAAGTATTACGTTTGAGTTGAGGCGCGCGGCGTCGCGCGGAGAAACTTCAGAAGCAAGAGAGATCCCTCCGCTTCGGTCGGGATGACAGGCGACCGAAGGCCTGACGACGCGGAAGGCCCGGGGCTAAAGCCCGAGATGTTTTTGCGGCGTGTTTCGCTGGACTGAAGTCCAGCTCCCCCTGCTGAAGCAGGGGGCTCCCACCGTAAACCGCTCGCGGGGCGGTGTGACCGCGGGTTACCTCTAGTGAGAGCTGCGTAGTTCCCTTCGTTGACTCGCGCGCGAGTGCCGGTGCTATACTACGGCCTCATAAGATTAATTCCGGGCCACTTTCCTTCCGGCGCGCCTTGCACTTTTTTTCATAAAGCCGGGCTGCAAGAAAATGTGAATCGGATAGCGAGGATTCTACGTACCGATTCGTTTTCATACTTTCATAAGGTGCCATGATGCAACGGACCCCTAGCGGACCCAGCCGGCCACAAAACAACATCACAAATTCTGAAATCACAGCGCACAAGCCTAACGTAGCTGCTCGCGCGCAGCAGCACGACCAAGTGGGAACGTTCTGGGACATGCTGGCGATACGCGTTGTGTTTACGGCGATTTGCGTGGCGGCGGGATTTCATTTCCGGCCGTTCAGCGTGTCGCGGGAAGCTGGCGCGGCGACGGGATTTTTCTTTGCGCTGGCGGTGATTCTGTTTGAAGTGCGGTTGCGGCGCGCGAGCATGCGGCGGCTGATCGGCGCGGCAACGGGCTCGATTCTGGGAATCGTGGGCGCGTATTTTACGACGCTGGTGCTGTCGCACACTTCGATGCCGGAGAGCACGCGGTCATTTTTCAGCCTGGCGATTTTTCTGGTGATGGCCTACATCGGACTGATTCTGGGCGCGAACAAAGGCGACATGCTCAACCTGCAGGCGCTGGGCGGACTTTTTGGCAGCGAGCGCAGCATGAAGCATTCGGTAAAGCTGCTGGATACGAGCGTGATTATTGACGGGCGCGTGGCGGACATTGCGGACGCGCAATTTCTGGATGGGACGATTATTATTCCGCAGTTTGTGTTGCGCGAGCTGCAGCTGGTGGCGGATTCGGCTGACCCTTTGAAGCGGCAGCGCGGGCGGCGCGGGCTCGAAGTGTTGCAGCGGGTTCAGAAGATGTCGCATCTCGAAGTGCAGATTGCCGAGGACGATTTTCCGAGCATCGCGGAAGTGGATTTGAAGCTGATCGAGCTGGCCAAGCGTTACGACGCGAAAATCGTGACGAATGATTTCAACCTGAACAAAGTGGCGACGCTGCAGGGCATCGAGATCATGAATGTGAACCAGCTCGCCAATGCGTTGAAGCCGGTGGTGCTGCCGGGCGAGTCGATGCGAGTTTTTATTTTGCGCGAGGGCAAGGAATATAATCAGGGCGTCGCGTATCTGGATGACGGGACGATGGTGGTGGTGGACGGCGCGCGCAAGATGATCAACAAGACAATAGATATCACGGTAACGTCGGTGCATCAGACGACCGCGGGGAAAATGATTTTCGGGCGGTACGACGAGCGCGGCGAAGTGGCGCGCGTGGCGATGGCGGGGCAGGGGCAGGCGGGGCAGTTGCAAGGCGAATCGCAGCCCGGGCCGCGGGCGGTGGAGAGTTCGGGTGGCGGGGAGCGTCCGCCGCGGCCGTTGTATCCGGAATCGAATCGGTCGTGATCTAAGGCTACGTGCTAACCGTCATTTGCAAATGAAGATCCGTCCCGCGTTGCGGGTCTACTTGGACACGGACTCGAAGTGGATTGAATCCCTTGTGAGTGAGTTCAAGGTAGTAAATCTTCCGGCCGTTGACCGGCTTCAAAGAAAATCTTCCGTTCGAATCGGTTCTGGTTGATCGAAGGAGTGTTTTCCAGTCGGGGCTCATCTCCTCAACCAAAACACCGTGTATTGGAAATTCTCCCGAGTCTCTAACGGACGCCGCTACCGACTTGGCTATTTGGAGATCACCGACTTCAATGATAGAGACACCTTGAGATCGCGGATTTCCGGAATCGGGGAATAAGCAAAACACAGCTAAGCAAAGAGCGGCGGCCCTCATGACTCCTTCATCTCCTTTGAAACATTGCAGATTCTACCTCATTCGGTTTTTTCGCGCGCAAAGCGTTCCTTGCGTTAGACTGTTAGCCCTTTGATGAGCCGGATTGCTGCTATCGTGCCTGCCGCTGGACTTGGCACCCGCATGGGGGCTGAGACGCCGAAGCAGTTCCTCGAATTGGATGGCGTGCCGCTGATTCTTTTTACGCTGCGACGTCTTGCGGCGTGTGCTGCGATCACCGAGTTTTTTATTTCCACGCGGGCGGAGGATATCGTTTCGCTGCAGGATACTGTGGCGAAGGCCGGACTTGGTCGGCCGGCGCGCGTGGTGCATGGGGGCGATACGCGGCAGCAGTCGGTGGCGAATGCGTTGGCGCAGGTGGATCCCACGACGGAAATTGTGCTGGTGCACGATGCGGTGCGGCCGTTCGTCACGTTGGAGCAGATCGAACGCGTGATTGTGGAGGCGCGGACGCGAGGCGCGGCGATTCTGGGCATTCCTGCGATTGATACGGTGAAGGAAGTGAAACGCGCGAGTTTGCCGCAGGATGTGGCGCTGATTACTTCGACGATCCCGCGCGAACGGATCGTGCTGGCGCAGACACCGCAGGCTTTCCATTATGAATTGATCCGCGATGCGTTTCGCGCCGGACAGAAAGATGGCATTACGGCGTCGGACGAGTCCGGGCTGGTCGAGCGGTTTGGGCACAATGTTTACGTGGTGCAAGGCTCCGATCGCAATTTGAAGATTACGCGGCCGGCGGATATGGAGCTGGCGCGGTTTTATCTCGCGCAGGAGCGACGAACGGCTCAACCATGATTTTGGCCCATCGTGCTCGAGTGGCGTGGAACACGGCCCAGATGCTGTTTCTCCTCTTTGCCTTCGGAGTTGGCATTTTGGCTATCTTTGTTATTGGCTTCCGATTGCTTTCCGGGCCTCCGCCGGTTCAACAGTTGTCTTACTCAGAACTACTCCAGCAAATCGACAATGGAAACGTGCGTAGCGCAACGATTCTAACGTCAAAGAAAAGCGGCATTAAGATCGCGGGTGCAATAAAGGTGCCAGAAAAGTCGTTTACGGCGCCACTTGAAACTACGCAAATCGAGAACCTGCGCAAGCATCTCGTTCAAGCTGGTGTTCCCACAACTTCGGCCGAAGAGCTGGAGATCGGATCTTTGGGGAGGTATGTTGTGATCGGCGAGACGGTAGTGGTCTTCGCTATTTTCTTCGCGGTGGTGTTATGGAGATTGAAAAAAGCGATACTAGAATCGAGAAGGTTGCGATCGCTGGAAGGCCAATGACACGTTCGGGGATTGGGTACGATTTGCACCGGCTGGCTGCGGGGCGGAAGTTGATGATTGGCGGCGTTGAAGTGCCGTTTGATAAAGGCTCGGTGGGGCATTCTGACGGGGATGTGTTGTGCCACGCGCTTTGCGATGCGCTTTTGGGGGCGGCGGGGCTTGGTGATATTGGGACGCATTTTCCGGATACGGATGCGAAGTGGAAGGGGGCGGCGAGTTTGGTATTTCTCGAGCATACGCGGAAGCTACTTAATGAGCGCGGGTTGAGGATCAGCCATTTGGATGCGGTGGTGATTTGCGAGCGGCCGAAATTGGGGCCGCATTTTCCGGCGATGCGGGCTGCGATTGCGAAGGCGTTGGGAATTGTGGGGGAGCAGATTAATTTGAAAGCAAAAACGAACGAGGGGACGGGGGAGATTGGGCGGGGCGAGGCGATTGCGGCGCATACGATTGCTACCTTGGAAGGTTAATTGAGCGGTTTGGTTTGGAATCATTCCCTCAGCGGCTAAAGCCGCACTTAATCTCGCCGAATTTCGGCACGGCTGAAGCCGTGCCCTGACGCAAAAGACAATATGAATTGGTTGACTGGATTTCATGCGGTGGAAGAGGCGCTGACGGCTGGGAGCGCGATGGATCGCATTGTGATCGCGCGGGGGCGGCATGGGGAGAGGCTTGAGGCCATCGTGCGACTGGCGAAATCGCGGAATGTGCCGGTGCGCTTTGAGGAGCGGGTGCAGATTGACCGGTTGACGGGGACGCGGGAGCACCAGGGGATTGCTGCGCTGGCGGCTGCGAAGCCGGCTGTGGAGCTAGAGGATTTGCTGCGCGCGAAAAATGTGCAGGGGTTGCTGGTGATTCTGGATGGCATTGAGGATCCACATAATTTGGGCGCGATCGTGCGGACTTCGCTTGCGGCTGGGGCGAACGGCGTTGTGATTCCTGAGCGGCGTGCGGCAGGGCTTACGGATACGGTGGAGCGTGCGGCCGCGGGAGCGCTGGCGCATCTTCCTGTGGCGCGGGTGAAGAATCTTGTGCGGGCGATGGTGGAGATGAAGGAAGCGGGGTATTGGCTGGTGGGGCTGGATGAGCGCGCGGAGAAGAATTACACCGAGGTGGATTTTAAGGGTGCGGTTGGGATTGTGTTGGGCGGTGAGGGTGAAGGGTTGCATGAGTTGACGCGGAAGCGGTGCGATTTTCTGGTGTCGATTCCGACGACTGGGCCGGTGAAGTCGTTGAATGTGTCTGTGGCGGCGGGGGTAGTGCTCTTCGAAATGATTCGGCAGCGGAGAGCAGCGCGCCTTTAAGTAAGTTCTCCGTCTCCCAGCCGTTCGCTCAAGAGATGGTGAATCGTTCGAAGACCGTTCATGGCGTGATCTCCCCAGTGAGATAGAAACAAAGTTCGCCAAGTCCAGATCGCTTCAGCTGTCGTGCCGCTGCAGTCGTCGAGAAGCGTCAACCCCTCCTTCAGATCGCCGTAGATGTCAGCAATGTCGTCAGCGAGTGTTCCGTGGATCGGTTCACTATGCTTCGTCGGGTCAAACACCTGCCAGTATAGATCCGCATCACCCAGCTTTACCTTTAGGAGATCGTACAGCTTCTTCCATTGCTCTTGTTTTCCTGGCGTCTCCAGTCGATTGGGATTTTGATCATCGGTCAGCTCGACATCGGGGAGTTGAACCGCCTCACCGATCAATGTTGGTAGGATTTGATAAATCCGAAACAAGATTTCCACTCCCCCGAATCCGGAGGCGCTATCCACTATGTGGCAGAACCGCTCCGCAGTGTCCTTAAATCGTGCTGCGTTTCTTTCGTGATCGTTGCGGGCGTTGTGTCCGTCGGACATTGCAAGCTACTTGTCGTACTTCAGTAATGAGAAGACGTCTGTGGCGGGGAGTTTGGCGCGGCCGTTTAGGAAATTTAGTTCTACGGCGAAGGCGGCGCCGGCGATTTCACCGCCTAGTTGGCGAATCAAGTTGATGGCTGCGGCGGCTGTGCCTCCTGTGGCGAGGAGATCGTCGCAGAGAAGGACGTGCTGGCCGGGCTTTATGGCGTCGGCGTGGATTTCGAGCGAGTCGCTGCCGTATTCGAGTTGGTAGGTGACGGACATTGTTTTCGCGGGCAGTTTTTTTGGTTTGCGGATGGGGACGAAGCCGGCGTTGAGGCGGTAGGCGAGAGCGGGGGCGAAAATGAAGCCGCGGGCCTCGATTCCGGCGACGATATCTACTTTGTGACCGTTGTAGTGCTCGCATAGGCGGTCAACTAGCGTGTGGAAGCCGCGTGGGTCCTGCAGCAGGGTGGTGAGGTCGTAGAAAAGAATGCCGGGCTTGGGGTAATCGGGAATTTCGCGGATCAGTTTTTTGAGATCGCCCATCGCGTCTTTGAGTTCTGGCATTGAGTCCTCAGGTTCAGGTATCGCGCTCGACTGAAAATCTGGCCGAAAATTTCGGATCGACCGGTGCGGGTTCTTCGGCCACGTTCGAGACCGATGCGCCGTTTGGGCCGCGTTCTAGTTCCGTGCGCAACGATGCGAGCACCGAAGCGGAACCGATCACGTAAACTTCCACACGGCCGTCGCGCAGATTCTTTACGTAGCCCGCGATACCGAGCCGCTGCGCCAACTGCCGCGCGAAATAGCGGTATCCGACTCCCTGAACCATTCCACTGACGAAATAGCGCCTGGCGACCTGCGTCTCGTGCATGCCCGAAGGACTCGCGAACTGCAAACGCGCGATTTTAGCAGAGGTGCGGGCGGGGTCATCACGGAATTGATCAGGCCCGAAGGACATCAGCGTACCTTCGATGCGAAGGGTTGCGTGTAGTGAACGCGGGCGGCTCTTAGAGCCGCCCCTACTGTTCGCGTTGGGCGTGGGAGGGTGCGCTTTGGAGCTTGGCGGAAACGTGGCAGAATTGGCGGGGTGTCCGCGCGGGCCACTCCTGGACCTCGATGCGTTTGTACCAGATGAGCCGAAATAGATGGAGAGGCCTGCCGGTGGCGCTTGCCATTGCGTGGGCTGCGGCATTCAGCGGCGCCGCGCCGCGGCATCCTTCAGAGGCAATTCCTTCACAAGCTCAATCGGCTCCTTCGCAAACTCAATCAGCGGGAGCGCCTGCGACGGGCGGTCTGGAAATTGCGGAAAATGGCGGTTATCCCGAGCTTCACGTTGACGGCAAACCGTTTTTTATTCACTCCGCAGCATTCTTCTACTATCGAATACCGGTGGATCAATGGGAGCACCTGCTGCAGGTGTACCGGTCGTACGGAATCAATACGATCGACCTTTACATTCCGTGGAACTGGCACGAGCCGAAGGAAGGCGAGATTGATTTCGACGGGCACACGAATCCGCGGCGCAATCTGCGCGCGCTGCTGGGGCTGATCGAAAGCGCGAATTTGCGGCTGATCGCGCGGCCCGGCCCGGAAATTGGCAACGAATGGAAGCACGGCGGCTATCCCGGCTGGCTGCTCGAACGGCCCGAGTACAAGATGGATCCGATTGATTGGATCGAGGGCCGCTATGCGCCGCTCGATGATTTGATGGCGCGTGACGCGGAAGCAGCGGCGGAAGGCTGGCTTGCGAATCCCACGCACATGGAGAAGTCGCGGGAGTGGCTGACGGCGGTGGCGAAGGAACTCGCGAAGTACAGCGCGCGGAGAGTGGTTCATTTCGAGAAGGATGAGAAGGCAGCGGCGGCGCGTGACGTGAGTGGGCCGCTGCTTTTTGTTCAAGTGGGCGATGACTTTGCGATTGGCAGGTCGAATCGCGTGGGGCCGAACTTCTGGCGCTACGTGGAATCGCTGCGCAGCGCGGTGGAGGCGGGCGGAGTGACGGTGCCGGTGTTCATCAATCCGACCGACATGCGGGTTTCGGCTTCCGGTTCGGATCGCGAGCGGCCGATAGGCGTGATGGGTCAATGGTATCTGGAGAGGCGGCCGGAAAATGCCGGTGGGGTGAGGCGTTTCACGGCTAGCGACGCGGCCGAGGTGGAATTTTTCACTGAAGAGCTGAAGACGCAGCCCGCATTTCCGCCGGTGATGATCGAGTATCAGGCGGGTTGGTATACGCCGGGCGATGATGATGGGCCGATGGCGAGCCCGCCGGAGAATACGTTGCTGAGCTCGCGGCTGCTGATCGGGAACGGAATTCACGGAATCAATTATTTTCCGCTGCAGGATACTTACTCGCCTGCCGGTTATTCGGTGCCGTGGGCGAATCGTTCGTATCGCTGGGATGCGGCGCTTGCTCCGGACGGAGAACAGCAGCCGCGGATGCACGCCGTGATTCGCAATATGGAAATTCTGCAGCGTTGGGGACCGCAGCTTGCGGCTTCGCATAAGCGCGCGGACTTCGGAATTATTTATCCGCTGGGCGCCTATGCACAGGAGTTGCTGGAGCGTGCGGATATTTCGCTGGTGTCCGGCGTGGTGATGCGGATCGAGCGGCTGGGGGCTACGGCGCTGTTATCGAGCGAGCTTGTGGACCCGGAATATCAGCCTGTGGAACAGCTCTTGCGAAACGCTGTTACGTTGCTGCCCGTGTTCGATCCGGGTACGCCACAATTTCAGCTTTCTGAGAAAGCGCAACGTGCGCTTGTGGAGTACGTGCGGCGCGGCGGGACGATGGTGGTGTTTCCGCAAAGGCCGCGCGGGAACATGATTGAGGCTTTGTGGAAGAATGCGCCTGAGGACAAGACGAGCAATGCGGCTGATTTGAAATCAGCGATTCGTGCGAGGTGGAAATTCGGCCGGGGCGAGGTGATTTTTTCAACGAAAGATTTTTATTCCTGGATTGCGCTGGAGCGCGCGCTGCCGGAAATTCGCGGCGAGCGGCAAGCGGACTGGGCGGCAGGGGTGCTGCGCGAATTTCTGCAAGCTGCGGGCGTGCGGCCCAGCGTGAAAAGCAGCGGAACGCCCTCGCAACCGAGTGACCTGCTGGTCAACGAGATCGTTTCAAACGAGGGAACGGAGGAACTGGGAGCGCGCAAGAGTGGCCGGGGTTTTGTGAGCGTCACAAACTTGAGCGCGAGCGACACGGCGGAGGAATCGTTTGAAATTCTATCGACGGCAGCACCGGCTCGCGGAAGCGACGTGGCTTATATCCCGCTTCACGTAACGGTGCCTCCGCGGGAATCGCTGCTGCTGCCGCTCGAGGAGCCGGTATGTTTCGCGGATCCCGAGAACGCGCCGTGCGGCGATGCGGTTACGACGGGCAGTGCGGAATTTCTTGACGCTCGGCGGGAAGGGAAGACGCTTGATCTGCTGCTCTATGCTCCCACTCGCGCGGAGATTCGAATACGGCTACCGCAAAAACCCCTTCGTCTTTCGCTGGATGACAACCATATCGAAGGGGAGTGGGACCCGGACGGCCATGAATTGCACGTAAAGATCCTTCGGGGGATGGCGCCGCAATTCATTCGTGTTTTGTCGCTTGAGCTGGCAAGGAAGCCGAACGTCGATGAGCGCGAGAAACCCGTAAAACCCGGGCTTGGCGAGATTGACTACTTTGTTGCGAATGCAGTGCGATTGCCTACAGGAGCGGACACGGGGATGCGGACTTATCCGCCGCTTGTGATGGCGGGGAAGAATCGAGCTTTCGTGGTGGTGATGCAGGCAGATCAGCAGACCGGCGTTCCGAATTTGTCGCTGGACCTTTCCGTGAGTGGGGCGTTGCGCGGCAGTGGTGTCCTTCGGCTTTTGCCGCGGGGCGTGGCCGTGGAGAAGGTAGCGCTGAAGCCTGCTCAAAATGAATTGATGGCGCTGCCGCCGTCCACGGATGGGTTGTTGCATGGCGCTGTGGAAATAAAAATGGGGCACGAGCGGCGGACATTGCCTGTGGCGTTCTTGCAGCCGAGTGAAGACGGCTTGTATCGCTACCGTTACGATTTCGATCGCGACGGAGCGGACGAATGGGTGATGGAGAATTCGAATTTGCGTCTGATTGTTTCGCCGGAATCGGGCGGGCGGGCGCTGGCTTTGGTGGACAAGACTTCGGGGCAGAATTTGGCGACGAGCGTGGGGTTGTTTCGGGATGGTTTTTCATTTACTGCTGCTACCAATCCGCCAGGGGCAGATGAGGCGCGCGCGCGGGGGCGTTATGGTCTTTTTAATCGGCCGTACGTTGCCGAGTGGCTAGGCGAACAGAAGAATACGATTTTGAAACTTCACTACGACGTGCCTGATGTTGTGCCAGGAGGGGCGAGCATCGAGAAAGCGATCCGTTTTGAGGGGCCGAACGAGGTGCGCGTGGAATACAGCGTCGCTTTGAAAGATGCCTCCGCTGGGACTAGCGGGATGGAGAACCGGGCGCAGACGTTTGTGGTGGTCAATTCGTTTCCTGCGGTGGAGCGATCGGGGCGGGAGACGAAATTTTGCTGGCCAGCGGAGGGTGGTGCTGAAGAGTCTGCCGCCAGCGATCAAAAGCAGCGGGCGAAGAGCGGTTGGCATTGCGAGGATTTCAAGCCGGGTGGCGAACCCGTTGAAGTTCCGAGTGGAACAAAGCTCGTCGAGGTGCGCACCACGGGGCGTCCGGCGACCACTTTGGAATGGGATTGTGCCGCGGAATGCGGGCGAATGACCGTTGAGCCGAAGCATTTTTCGGCATTATTTCGGCTGGAATTTCCGAAATTGACGCCTGGCGCTGATCCAACGCACTACACGATTCATATTCGAGCGAGCGAAAGAGAATAAAGGCCACGCGAAAAGGCGCAGTGTGAACTTGGACAGCGCGAAATGCATCTAAGAAGCATGGAAACATCAATGCTGCGTTTTCCCCTGCTTGCGGCGATCTTAACGCTTTTGTCTTGCGCGGCGCCCTGTGTTCGGGCGCAGGACCCCGGGCCGATGGCGCCTCCGCCGAAATTTGATGTAAAGCGAATTCCGGCGCAGCCGCATCCGGGACCGCCGCCGATACCGGAACCCGAAATCATCCGGAAATTCGCGGCGAATGAAGACGTGATGAAGAAGGAGTACGACGAGTATAACTTTGCGCGGACGATCCGCATTGAGGAGCTCACCGATCCGGGCGGGAAGTTTATCGTGTCTGGCGTGGTGTACACCAAGGCCGATGGCGAACGGACCTTGCGCATCGAGAAGGAGCCGGAAACCAATTTGAAGCAAACAGACTTCACGCTCGAGGACGTGAGGATCATCGCGCAGTTGCCGCTTTTCATTTTGACGACCGAGGAAATCCCGAATTACACGTTCACGTATGCGGGCCAGGACAAGCTCGACCAGCTGAATACCTATGTCTTTCAGGTGAAGCCGAAACAACTGAGCCGCAAGCGGCGTTTTTTTGAGGGCGCCGTCTGGGTGGACGACCGGGACCTGACGATCGTGAAAAGCTATGGGAAATTCATCAGCGAACTTGCAGGGAATGGAACGAAGCTGCCGTTCACAATGTTCGAGACTTTCCGCGAGAACTTCCAGGATCAATACTGGTTGCCCACTTACACGCGCTCGGACGATTTCATCGAGAACGATAAAGTGGGCGAGATGCACATCCGTATGGTGATTCGCGATACGGACTTTAAGCTGGCTGGTCCGGGAGCACCGCCGCCTGCGACCGGGAACGCGAAGGAAGGGCCCGGCGGGGGAACATCGCAAGACCCGCAAAAACCTTCCTCACCCTAGAGCAGCCTGCACTCATGCGCAAGGGGCGGAAGAAATTGATTGAGCGAACATCAGTCGGTGGATTCTTCGATCCGCTGTAAGTACTGCGGCAGTTCGCGAATTGAGTTGAGGATGGCATCGGGACGAGCCGCGCGGACCCGTTCGGCGGTGGGAAACGGGCCGAGAACACCAATCGGCCGAACGCCTGCGCGTCGCGACATTTCGATGTCCTCTGCGGTGTCGCCGACATAGATGCAGTCTTCGGGCGCCAAGCCAATTCGCTCGAGGGCCAGATTCAGAGGAGCGGGGTGCGGTTTTCTCTTCGGGGCATCCTCACAGCAGACGCACGTAGAAAAATAGTCGGCCAGCGCGAATTCCCGCAGCTGCTTTTGTACCCTGGGCCGATTTCCGCTGGTAACGACTCCCAGAACGAACTCTCGCTTGAGTACGCGAATCAGTTGTCTTGCACCAGGCATCAGCCGAGGATTTTCTCGCTTGTAGGCGAGAGTCCAGATGCGGTCAGCTTCGTCCCATTTAGAGCGCGGGAGGCGCGCGGCGCGATAGACGCGGTACCAGTTGGGTGAATAGTGGCGGGCAAGATCGCTGAGGTCCCACTTGATGCCCAGGGCTGCGAACATCGCGAGGTAGGCGCGCGAGTCCGCGCCGAAGGAATTGACGATAGTGCCGTCCCAATCAAATAGAACGGCGCGAGCAGAAAACCGCCTGCGTTTCATCAGGGAATCGTAGCAGAGATTTGCGACTATGCGGTGCGGTAGCGAGTGGGGACGACGTCATCGCGGCGAATCGCGAAATCGTCAAAGCTAGCCGCGTAGCCGTGCCATCCGGGCATGTCCGAATCCTCCGCTCGCACGATATGCGCGGCGGTGCACATCTGGACGGAGCCCTGGCCGAGCGGCCGTTCGACGAGCGCTACTTCGAGCTCGATCGCGGTGCCGGCTTCGAGCAAACAAGGCGCGAGGAAATAGACGCCGCTCGAACTTATATTCCGGGTGACGAGGACAACGGGAATCGGCTCGACCTTTCCGCCCACGCGAGTGAGACGAAGCGGCAGCGAAAGGTAGGCACGCGGATTACCGCGCCGTTCTCGAGCCACACCAATGGCGTGAGTGGGAATGCGAGCGAAGCGTTGCGGCCCAGGCTTGCCAGAAAAAGCGGTGATTGTGGTAGTGCGGACTTCAGATTCATGCAGCGGCGAAACGAACGCCAAATTCCCACGTTCCGGAGCAGCCCCCATAGCGTCTCCTCAGCCCTGTCCTGAATTGAAACCTAAAACACCCCAACTCGGTTCGACAAATATGCTCGCAGCCTGAGAGCGGGTCAACACGGTACAGGCCGAAAGTGCTGTATCGTGTAACATGGCATGACCCCGGGTCAAGTCCTTTCCGCTGTTGTTTTTGGGGTCATGAGAAATATTGGGCTAAGGTCCAGAAAGACCGCAAGACTTCCGCCGAAACAAGGGCTTTTTCCTGCGCGATGTTTCAAGACACGCCAGAGAGGACCGTCGGGGTTTGGGCGCAAGAAACGGATAGTAGCTGAGCCCTGGAGTGCGTTAATTTTGGGGCGTAGGAAGAAGTAAGCGGAAGAGAACCTATGAGACCGAGCACGCTTCGAGCGATAACGGAGAAACAATACGGGCCAGCGGCCGCGCGGTGGCGCGCCATTCAGTCGCGCGACCGCGGAGCGGACGGAGCTTTCGTGTACGCGGTGCGATCTACGGGAGTTTACTGCCGTCCTTCATGCGCTTCGCGGAAGCCGCAAGCGAATCAGGTGGTTTTTTTTCCTTTGCCCGAGGCGGCGGAACAGCAAGGCTTTCGGGAATGCAAGCGATGCAAACCGCGAACCGCGAACTTGCGCGATCCGAGAACGAAGGCAGTGGCGCAAGCGTGCAGAGAGATTGATTCGCGCGTAGGCGACGGAAACGATGCGCCAGTGACGCTCTCCGCTTTGAGCGCGCCGCTAGGCCTGAGCCCGCATCAACTGGAGCGCGCATTTCGCAGCGTGATGGGAATCACGCCGCGCCAGTATGCCGACGCGCAACGGATGGGGCGGCTGAAATCTCAATTGAGAAAAGGAGACGACGTGACAACGGCACTGTATGACGCAGGTTTTGGATCGAGTAGCCGGCTGTATGAGCGAGCACCTTCGCAACTGGGTATGACCCCTGCCACTTACCGGCAAGGCGGGGCGGGCATGCGCGTGAACTATACGATTGTGGATTCGCCGCTGGGACGGTTGCTCGTGGGAGCCACGGATCGCGGCATCAGCGCGGTTTACCTTGGGGAATCCGACGCGCGGCTGGAAGGGGCATTGAAGAAGGAATATCCGCGGGCGGAGATACGGCGCGATCGCAATGGCCTTGAGGGTTGGGTGAGCAAGATTCTGGAGCATTTGCGCGGCCGCGAACCGGACCTTGATTTGCCGACGGATGTGCAAGCGACAGCGTTTCAGCGGCGGGTGTGGGAGGAGCTTCGGCGGATTCCGTATGGAACCACGCGCACCTATAGCCAAGTGGCACGCTCGATTGGGCAGCCAGGGGCGGTGCGGGCGGTGGCGCGTGCGTGCGCGATGAATCCGGTGTCGGTGGTGGTGCCGTGCCATCGCGTGGTGCGAGGGGATGGCAAGCTGGCCGGTTATCGTTGGGGCGTGGAGAGGAAGCAGGCGTTGCTGGAGCATGAATCTGCTGGCGCGCGAGCGAAACAAACGAAGACAGCGCGAGCGTGAGTAATTCTCCACAGAAACTCGCGGCACTTGCGCTTGAGTGAGTTGCGGCATATCTTTTGGGCCTTCGGTTCGCACATTTGAGCGACGGACCGCCCGGGAGATGACATGGCCGAGATCGAGACACGCAAGCTGCTATTACAGTTGGCTCAGATGCTGCGCGCCCATTTTGAATATCTGCATACGCTGCACGATTCGACGATTGCGTTGTTTGACGTGCTGAGGAAGAAGAATCCGGAGATCGAGACGCTTTACCGGCAGCATCCGCTGGTGCGATCGCAGCATCCGCAGGGGCAGACGGCTGAGGAAATGCTTCGGAATATTGATGGGCTGATCGAATTGCTGAAGTAGCCGCTTGAATTCACTGCAGGCAATCATGCGGAATCCCATTCGATGGGCCGGCCGTGCTGGCTGCACATTCGGGTACGGCATTCCGTGCCCCCTACTGAAACCACCCAGGTCCCGCTAAGCCTCGGAATTGAAGTCGCCGTCGATTCGCCGTAGACGGCCGACTGAGTTCTGATTCTTTATTTTGCAGCCTTGGGCTTCTTTGCGGTGGTAACCGGGTGGGCGGCGTGACCGTGATCGGAGTCGCCACTGAATCCGTGGCGAACCATCGAAACGAATGCCGCGGCAGAGCGCGGAAGCGTGCGATCCCGGCGGTAGATGAGGCCAAGTTCGCGCCAGAGATCGACGTCGGTTATTTCGATCAGTTTTACTTTACCGGCACGGACTTCGTCGCGCGCAAAGCTTGCGCTGATCAATGACACGCCGAGGCCAGCTGCCACGAATCGCTTGATCATGCCCACGCTGGGAAGCTCCATCGGAATGCGGAGCTGCGAGCGGTAAGGCCGGAAGAGCTTGTCGAGCAATTGCCGCGTGAAGCCGGTCTTGGGAATAATTAAAGGCTGATCTGCGATTTCGGCTGGAGTCACCGTCTTGTGCTTCGCCAACGGATTGCTGGGACTCACCATTAACATCAGGCGATCGCGGAAAATGGGATGTGTTCGGAGGCTGGGTGATTTTACAGGAAGCGTGACGATGCCGACGTCCACGGCGCCATCTTCAACTTTCTCGATCACCTTTCGGCTGAAGTTGCGATAAACGCTAATCTGCACGGATGGAAACCGTCGGTGGAATTCAGCGAAGACACCGGGCAAGACGTAAAGGCAAGTTGCTTCGTTGGCACCGACCGCCAGCGTGCCACGCGGGGCGCTGGACTGGTCAGCGACGGCTCGCAGCGAATCGTTCTTCAGCGTAATCAGCCGGCTGGCATAGCCGAGCAAGACTTCTCCCGCCGCGGTGAGCTTCATGGATTTTCCGACGCGGTCGAAGAGCTTCTGGCCGTATTCCTCTTCGAGTTGGCGAATCTGAGCGCTAACAGCCGGTTGCGAGCGAAACAATTTTTGGCCGGCGCGCGAGAAGCTGCCTTGCTTCGCGATTTCGAGAAATGTAGTGAGGTAGTCGAGATCCATTCTGGGTACCGTGAATTATAGCAAACAGGCAGGCTTATACCTCGATGCAGCGCACAAAGGTCCCGTCGGTCGCCGCCTGTCTCTCCGCTCGCAGGCAACCCGATTTCAGCGGCGGCTACAGGGTTGCGCGAGGTTATGCGGTGATGAACCGAATATTACCTGCGCCGCGGTCGATTCTCGAGGATGGAGATGCCGTCTTGCGCTACTTCCAGAAAGCGAATCGCAGCGGTTACGCCTGCGTTTTCGAAGCGAGCTGCGATGGCTCTTCCGATTTCGTCGAATCCAGCGGTCGCGAGTGCGACGACACTCGGTCCGGAGCCGCTCAATGCCAGACCCAGCAGGCCAGGCATTTGCGGCATGGCAAGCGCTTCGGCCAAGCCAGGAATCAGTTTTTGCCGGTAATGCTGGTGCAGGCGATCTTGCATCGCGTCCCAAATTAAGTCATAGCGGCGTGTTTCAATCGCGGCAATGAAAAGAGCCGAGCGCTGTAAATTCTGTACGGCATCCTGACGAGGAATCTGGGCAGGTAGAACGGCCCGTGATTTCTTCGTTGGAAGCTCCATGGAGGGAGTTACCGCGATCACGCGAATCATCTTCGGCCACGCGAGCCTCATCGCACCCACCCAGCCGTCTGTTCGCGCGTATGTTACGACCAGGCCTCCATGCAGAGCTGCACCGGCATTATCTGCGTGGCCTTCGATTTCGCTCGCGTATCGTAGCGCGTTTTCTCGCGAGAAAGGGCGTCCAGCTGCTGCGTACGCGAGAGCTGTTCCCGCAATGGCGGCCGCAGCGCTGCTCCCCAGACCACCGGCCATCGGAATTTCGTTTTTCACGGCAAGGCGCACCGCGGGCAATTGAAATCCCTCTTTCTCGGCGGTGTGACGCATCGCGCGGAAAATCAGATTTTCTTCGGGCGACTTAGGCAGAGAGGCGCTGCCAACGCCTCGAGTGCGAGCGAGAGTGCGAGAGCCGGGACGAATTTGCACGGTGGCGCGGGCGGTGAGATACATTTCGAGGGCGAGGCCGAGACAATCGAATCCGGCGCCGAGATTTGCCGTTGACGCGGGAACGCGGACTTCGATCGAACGCTGGCGCGGAGATGTCATTGAGGCGCGAGAGACATCTTAGATGAGCACAGGAGACTCGATCGACGAAAGTGACGGCCGTTCACGAATTTGCGCGCCGCAACTGATCGAGAATTGCGTTCTTGGATGCAGCCACCTCTATTGGAGCATTGCGAAACGCTCCTATATTCGGCAGCGAGGCGGTTTTGCGATCCTTCGTGTCGGGTCCGAGAGACAAAGTGCCGCGATGATATTGGCTCACATAGTCGGGATCTTTCAAGAGATGCCCGGTAAGAACAGCCACAACCGATTCATCGCACCGAATGAAACCCGCGCCAACCAGATTGCGAATTCCGGCCAGAGTGGTTGCCGAGGCGGGTTCGCAACCGATCCCATCCCGTCCGATCATTGCTTTGGAATCTGCGATTTCTTTTTCACTCACTGTAATTATCTGGCCGTGCGAACCAATCACAGATCGAAGAGCCTTCTCCCAGGAGACCGGCAAGCCGATTTTGATCGCGGTTGCCAGCGTTTGGGGGCTTTCGACTGGCGTGAGCTCTTCCGGAATCGACATGCGATCTGAGTTTGGCTTCTCCTGGAGACTAGCGAATAGATGGGCAAGAGGCGCTGCGCCTTCCGCCTGGATCACGCTTAATTTTGGCAATCGCTCGATCAGTCTCAGTTGCTGCATCTCTTCGAAGCCCTTGCCGAGAGCTGAACTGTTGCCCATGTTACCGCCCGGCACCACCACATGATCCGGAACGCGCCATTCGCACTGCTCCATCAGTTCGAAGGCGACAGTCTTTTGACCCTCGATGCGGAACGGGTTAATCGAATTCGCTAAATAGATCGACGGATCTTCCGCGATTTCTCGAATCAGCCGCATGCAATCGTCGAAATTTCCGTCAATCTCGCAGACGATTGCGCCGTAGTCCATACTTTGCGCCAGCTTCGAGGAAGTGATTTGCCCGCGCGGCAGAAGAATCGCGCATTGCAGGCCCGCGCGCGCGGCGTATGCGGCGAGGCTTGCGGATGTGTTTCCGGTGCTGGCGCACACGACCGTGCGCGCGCCCAATAGGACGGCTTGGGTGACGCATGTCGTCATGCCTGTGTCTTTAAACGAGCCGGTTGGATTGCAGCCCTGATGTTTTAGCCGAAGCGCGTCTAACCCGGAATATTTGGCGCATCGCGGAGCGTCATACAGCGGCGTATTCCCTTCGGCCAGTGTGACAATCAAAGCCGCGTCATCAAACGGCAACACTTCACGGAATCGCCAGACGCCGCTTCGGTCACGCGGGTCGAGCGATCCAGCGCGCGCTCTCCAGCGAGCACGAAGCGCCGCAGATTCGCTTGGAGACGGCAATGGAGCCGCAATTTCCAAAGGGCCGCCACAGTTCCGGCAAACATAGATTCGTTCGCGAATTCCGAATGAGGTGCCGCACGCCGGGCGAATACAGCGCTGAACACCGCCGTCATTCGAGGGCACCGAGCGAGGAGATGCATCCGTCATTGCCGCGCGTCGCTTTCTGCGTGACTTGCTTCGGCTGCGCCCAGACCGAATTCGCGGTGCAGCGCGAGAACGGCCTTTTTCATATCTTTCTGTTCCACGACGAAAGAAATGTTTGATTCGGACGAGCCTTGGGCAATCGCGATTATGTTCACGGTCTCCCGTCCCAAGGTGCTGAATGTGCGGCCCGCCATGCCAACCGTTCCCCGCATATTTTCTCCCACGACCGCGACCATTGCGATGAGCGGATCGAGCGAAATATGCTCGACCTTGTGATGCGCGAGATCTTGAGCGAACTGTTCCCGCAACGCGTCCACAGTCCGCTTGGCATCGGCCGAAGCAACGATGAAGCAGATATCATTTTGCGATGATGATTGCGAAATCAGCAGAACGTTGGCACGCACCTTTGCCGTCGTGGAAAATGTACGGCCAACGACGTCCGGAAGGCCCACAATTCCGGGGCCACCCAGCGCTATGAGAGAGACGTCGCTAATCGCCGTAAGCGCCTTTGCGCCTCCACCGCTACTCCGTCCCTGCGGCGTGATTTTCGTTCCCGGCCTCTCCGGCGCGAAGCTGTTGCGAATCCAAACGGGGATTCCCTGCGGCACCACGGCGCGCAGAGTCTTCGGATGTAAAACCTTGGCTCCGAAATAGGCGAGCTCAGCAGCTTCGCGATAAGAGATCTCGGGAATTGTGCGAGCTTCAGGGACAAGCCGCGGATCGGCCGTGAGGACACCATCCACATCCGTCCAGATAATCGCTTCATCAGCCCCCAGTGCGGCGGTCAGAATCGTCGCCGAATAGTCCGAGCCGCCACGGCCGAGTGTGGTGAGCGCACCTTCCTGGCTCGCGCCGATAAATCCCGTAACCACAGGTACGATGCCTTTTTGCAGCAGCGGACGAAGGCGTGCTTCGCAGCGCTGCCGAGTGAGATCGATGAGCGGTTCCGCGCCTCCGTGAAATCCGTCGGTGACGATCAATTCGGTCGCCTCGATAGGCTCGCTCGAAGTTCCGGCAGCGGATATCGCTGCTGCGACCATCGGTGTCGAAAGGCGCTCACCGAGGCTCGATACCAAATCCAGCGTCCGCGGCGTAAGCTCGCGAAGAAGTGCAGTGCCTTCGCAGAGCCGGGTGGCCTCGCCAAGGATATCTTCCATTCGTTGCGCCAGCTTGGTGCGTGTTGCAGCGTCGGCGATTAGAGAGTTGAGCGCGATTTCGTGCTGTTTGCGAATCGCTGCCAAATGTTCGGCCGATTTCTGACTTTCGCCGGCCTCGGAAAAAGTAGCCGCTTCAATCAGGCTGTTTGTTATACCACTCATCGCTGACACGACGACTACGACGGAACTCTCGCGCGCCGCCGCGGCACAGATTTGGGCTGCCCGTGCGATGCAGGCCGCATCGCCGACAGAGGTTCCACCGAATTTCATCACGACAAGACTTGATTTCATAATAGAACGCGGACGACGGACGAAGCCGACGGGGAACCCGCTTACAGGCCGCTCAGAAAAGCCGCCCTGCAAAAACTATATACCAGTAATTTCGGCCGTCCGGAATCGCCCATGAGTTTACTGCAAGTAAGCCGCCTGACGATTCCTCAGGCTGCGTCGCTGGCGGAACGGGTGTTCTGCGCGGAGAGAAATTCAAGCACCGGCTTATGCGCAGCGTCGGGCTGATCGGTGGAATAAATGTGGCTCGCATTAGGGATCATGACGATTTTTGATCCTGAGATTCGCTGCGCGATCAGCTTTCCGTTTTCGGGGGGCACAAGCTGATCGGTTTCGCCGTGCACAACGAGTGTCGGAGCGGCGATCTGCGCAATGCGACTGTACGCTTCCCACATCATAATGCCTTGCAACTGAGCCATGTAGCCTTCGAACGTTGCTACCCACTGCAGGCGAATTTTCAGGTCTTCCTCGATTCGCGACGCCGGCGTCCCTTTGTCGTAGATGTAAGGATTGACGGCGCGCGCAGCCTCTTCTGGTGTCATGCCTTGACGCGTGAGCACTGCCAGGACCTCAGGCACCGCGTGTTTCGTTTCCGGGCCACCCGCCTGCGTGCAGCCCAGGATCAACGACTTCACCCGCTTGGGGTATTGCAGCGCAAATTCTTGCGCGATCATTCCCCCCATCGACACACCGTAGAGGTGCGCGCTCTCGACTCCCGCCGCGTCGAGCACGGCAGCGGCATCGGAGGCCATCGTAGCAATCGGATACGGGCCCGCAGGTACGTCGCTTCGCCCGGCGCCTCGATTGTCGAAAGTAATCGTGCGGTAGTGGTTGGTGAGAAGGGGCTTGGTGCGATACCACATGTACGAAGCCCAACCGAGGCCCATGATCAGGAGAACAGGCGCGCCCTTGCCTTCTTCCTCCCAGTAAATTTTCACCCCGCCATTTTCTGTGAACGGCATCGAGCCTCCCGGTTCAGCGATCGCTACCGCGAGCGTACGATTTGTGGAACGCGTACTCTCTAAACGTCCGCCACCTTGAGCATTAACTTGCCTGTGTTTTCGCCCTTGAAAAGTTTCAGAAACACTTCCGGAAAGTTTTCAAAGCCCTCAGCGATATCCTCGCGTGTCTTGAGCTTTCCGGCTGCGTACCAGCCCGCCATTTCTCGCGCGGCCTCACCGTATCGGCTCGCATAGTCGAAGACGAGAAAACCTTTCATCATGGCGCGATTTACAAGGAGCGAAAGGTAGTTCGACGGTCCTTTGATGGGCGTGGTGTTGTTGTACTGTGAAATCGCGCCGCAAATCAGGACACGTGCCCCACGCGCGAGCTGCGAGAGCGCGGCATCGAGAATCTCGCCGCCCACATTGTCGAAATAAATGTCGATGCCCTTTGGACAATGTTGTTGCAATGCCTTACGCACATCTTCTGCCTTGTAATCGATCGCGGCGTCGAATCCAAGTTGCTTGACGATGAATTCGCATTTCGCAGCGCCACCAGCGATGCCGATGGCGCGACATCCTTTTATCTTCGCAATTTGCCCCGCGATCATTCCGGTTGCGCCGGCCGCCGCCGAAATCACCACGGTCTCACCGGCTTTCGGCTGCCCCACATCGAGCAGGCCAAAGTAGGCGGTCATACCCGTCATGCCAAGGCCTCCGAGGTAAACCGGCAATGGCGCGATCTTTGGATCGATCTTGTTGAGACCTTTCCCGTCGCTGATCGCGTATTCCTGCACACCCATAAGCCCCGTCACGTAATCGCCCGATGCGAATGCCGGATTCTTCGACTCGACCACGCGCCCAAGGCCACCTGCGCGCATCACCTCGCCAATTCCCACCGGCGGGACGTAAGACTTGCTTTCATTGCACCAACCGCGCATGGCCGGATCGAGCGAGATGTAGAGAATTTTGACGAGCAGCTCGCCATCGCGCACGTCTCGAACCGGCTCTTCCGCATATTTCCAGTCGCTGCGCTTTGGCAAACCAACCGGCCGGGCCGCGAGTTCAAACTTGTGATTGAGAGTCGTCAACTCTTCCTCCGAAGTTTCGAGAGAACCCATCGTCACCGCACGAAATAGCGGCGAACTTCCTGATAGTCGCCCACAGATGACAGTGACTATCGTGCTGCGCATTGTATATAATCGCCGCCGTCATGCCAAATCAGGAGACGCTTTACAACGTTGCCGATCGCATCGCCACCATCACTCTAAATCGCCCGGACAAGCTGAATGCCTGGACGGCGATCATGGAGCAAGAAGTTCGTTCCGCCATCGAAGAAGCCGAGCGCGACGAGAATGTACGCGTGATTATCCTCACGGGCGCAGGACGCGGCTTTTGCGCCGGCGCCGATATGTCGCTGCTGAGCAGCGTCGTCGCAAGCGGCGTCGACGAACGAGTTCGCAAGCAAGCCTCGAGCAGCTCGACGACCGGACCGGCCGATGGTGTCCGAGCTGACTTTCGCAAAAAATATTCCTACTTTCCTGCTGTTGGCAAACCCATCATTGCCGCGATCAACGGGCCGGTGGTCGGACTTGGGCTGGTTATCGCGCTGTATTGCGACGTGCGGTTTGCGTCGGACGCCGCAAAGTTCAGCACCGCGTTTGCGCGCCGCGGATTAATCGCCGAGTACGGACTCGCCTGGATTCTGCCCCGCCTTGTGGGTCACGCAAACGCGCTCGATTTGCTCTTCTCGGCGCGCATGGTCGATTCGGCCGAGGCCCTGCGCATGGGTTTGGTCAATCAGGTTTTCGCGCAGGACGTATTTCTCGCGAAGGTAAACGAGTACGCGCGCGATATGGCTGCGAATTCCAGCCCGCGCTCCACGCGCATTATGAAACGGCAGGTTTATGACGCTATGTTCCAAACGCTCGGCGAAGCATTTGATGTGGCCGAGCGCGAAATGCTGGCGAGCCTGCAATGCGAAGATTTCAAGGAGGGCGTCGCACATTTTCTCGAGAAGCGTGCCCCCGCCTTCACCGGCCGGTAGCGTAAAACCATTCCGATGACATTCGAATACAGCGAAAAAACCAAGGAACTGCAGAAGCGCCTTCAGCATTTCATGGATCAGCACATCTATCCCAACGAGCGGCGTTTTGACGAAGAGGTGGAGCGCAATCGATGGAAGCCGACAGAAATCATCGAGGAATTGAAGCCGAAGGCACGTGCGGCGGACTTGTGGAATCTGTTTTTGCCAGATGCCCCCGGCGGAGCCGGATTGACAAATTTCGAATACGCGCCCCTTTGCGAAATCATGGGGCGATGCCATTGGGCGCCGGAAGTTTTCAACTGTTCCGCGCCGGATACTGGAAACATGGAAGTGATTGCACGCTACGGCACGCCTGAGCAAAAAGAGAAATGGTTGAAGCCGTTGCTGGCAGGCGAGATCCGTTCGTGCTTTGCGATGACGGAGCCAGATGTCGCTTCGTCCGATGCCACCAACATCGCATCCAGCATCTTGCGTGACGGAAACGAGTATGTGCTCAACGGAAGGAAGTGGTGGACGTCCGGCGCGGGCGATCCTCGCTGCAAGATCGCCATTTTCATGGGCAAGACCGACCCGTCCGCCGCCACGCACAAACAGCAGTCGATGATCTTGGTGCCGATGGACACGCCCGGCGTGAAAATCGAGCGCCTGCTGAATGTTTTTGGCTACGACCATGCGCCGCACGGGCATGCTGAAGTCACGTTCAAGAATGTTCGCGTGCCGGCAACAAACATGTTGCTCGGCGAAGGTCGCGGCTTCGAAATCGCGCAAGGCAGGCTTGGGCCGGGCCGTATCCATCACTGCATGCGTAGCATCGGCGTCGCCGAGCGCGCGCTCGAAATCATGTGCAAGCGAGTCCAGTCGCGCGTAGCATTTGGAAAGCCGCTGGCTGAGCAAGGCACGATTCGAGCGGATATCGCGGCATCGCGAATCGAGATCGAACAGGCGCGGCTGCTGACGTTGAAGGCCGCGCACATGATGGACACCGTGGGAAACAAGGCGGCGCGCGCAGAAATCGCGATGATCAAAATAGTCGCGCCGAATGTAGCGCTGAAAGTATTGGATCGCGCCATTCAAGCACACGGCGGCGCCGGTGTTTCCGACGACACTTTTCTTGCAGCCGCCTGGGCCGGCGTTCGCACCCTGCGTCTGGCCGACGGGCCGGACGAAGTTCACGCCGAGTCGATCGCGCGCCTGGAGCTCGGCAAATGGGCAAAGCCGGCGCACAATTGAGCGTTCACGGAGGTTCAGGTGCCGCCCGTTAGAATTGCTTCCATCGAATCTCTGAAAGATTCCATTGGCCGTGAGCTCGCAGCGAGCGATTGGCTCGCCATAACCCAGGAACGCATCTCCGCGTTTGCAGAAGCCACCGGCGACCGCCAATGGATTCACCTGGATCGTGAACGCGCCGAAAAAGAATCCCCGTACGGCACCACGATCGCGCACGGCTTCCTGACGCTCTCGCTGCTTAGTTCGCTGATGCAAGATGCGATGCAATTTGAGCAAGCGGGTCGGCGCGCGATCAATTACGGACTGAATCGAGTCCGCTTTCCCTCCGCCGTGCGCGCAGGTTCGCGGATACGCGGACGATTTACGCTTGCCGCCTTCAAGGATCTCGGGGATGCAGTCGAGCTGGTGCTTTCGGTGACCGTCGAGTGCGAGGGATCAGATAAACCGGCATGCATCGCGGAGTGGGTAGTGCGGCATTACCGCTAAACAGTCGCGCTAAAAGAAACGCAATCGAATGCCTCAAGCCTCAGCGCACGAGGCGTTAGATCGCGCCCGTCTCAGCGCAATGCAGAGAAGCCCGCAGGAGCGCCTCCACCACCACAGGCATTCCAGCAAATCGTTCGTCCTTCGTCAGCCCCTGATGATAGCGGTAGTAGATCTGCTGCACGATTACTGCAACCTTGAATCGCGCGAACACTACATAAAAATCTATGTGCGAGACATTGCGTCCAGTCTTCTCGGCATAGCGCTCGACGAGTTGTGCGCGCGTCATGCTGCCTGGGTGTGCCGTAGGACCCCATCGAATTTTCTGCAGCGGCTCGGGATCGTCCGCATCAATCCAATACGCAAGGGCCGTGCCTAGATCGGTGAGCGGATCGCCGATCGTGCACATCTCCCAATCGAGCAAGCCGATAATCTTCGCAATGTCACGCGGATCTAAAACCAAATTGTCGTACTTATAGTCGTTGTGGACGAGCGCGGCGCTGCTCGTCGAAGGCATGTGCGCCTGCATCCAGTTCACGATGCGCTCCACCTCCGGAAACTCGTGCGTCCGCGAACCGTGGTAACGCTCCGTCCAGCCTCGTACCTGGCGCTCGAGATAGCCTTCCGGCTTGCCCAGATCACCGAGACCGATGCTCTGGTAATCCAGGCTGTGTAACCGGGCAAGATTCTCGACGAATGATTCGCACAGGTGGCGCGCAGTTTGTTCCGTGAATTCGAGGCTCGCGGGCGGATCCCGCCGGATAATCACGCCGTGAATCGGCTTCATCAAATAAAACGGTGCGCCGAGCACTGTCACGTCGTCGCAATACAGCAGAACTTCAGGCGCCTGCGAATAGACGGCGTGAAGTTTCGAGAGCACGCGAAATTCGCGGCCCATGTCGTGCGCGGATTTCACTTTGCTGCCAAACGGAGGACGCCGAAGCACAAGCTCACGATCGCCCAGGTGCACAGAGTAGGTGAGATTCGAATGCCCGCTAGGAAACTGCTTTATGTCGAGAGGCTCGCGTTCATCGGGGAAATGTGCTCGCAGGTAGGCATCGAGCGCCTCGATATTTAGTCCTTCGCCGGCACGGACAGCCGTTGCGCGATCCTCGAAATCCGGCAACGCGCTCTCCTCAAGGCTTCGATGCCGCGGCGCCCTGTTCTCTTGTGAAATCCGCGAACTTCTTGCCTTGCTCCGCCAATTGCTTCAGCAGAGGCGCAGGCTCCCAAATTTCGCCGTGCTGCTTCTGAAACTCGAGGACGCGATCGTAAACCTTCTTCAGCCCAACCGTGTCCGCATACCACATCGGGCCGCCTCGATACGCCGGATATCCGTAGCCGTTCAGGTAGATGATGTCGATATCCACGGCCCGGAGAGCAAATCCCTCTTCCAAAATGCGCGCGCCTTCGTTCACCAACGCATAGACGCAGCGATCGACGATTTCATCGGCGGAAATTTGGCGCTGCGGAATTTTAGCCTCGGTTGTCCATTTGCGGACCAACGCTGCGACTTCCGGGTCGGGCGTCGCGCGGCGATTCTCGTCGTATTTATACCAGCCTGCGCCCGTCTTCTGGCCGTAGCGCCCCATTTCACAGAGTTGATCTTCGGCAACCGGCTGGCGAATCCCAGGCTTCTCGAGATGGCGATATTCCTGGCGAATGCGCCAGCCGACGTCGAGTCCCGCAAGGTCGCCAGTCGAAAGCGGGCCCATTGCCATGCCATAATCCACCAGCGCCTTATCAACGGCCTCGACGCTCGCTCCTTCTTCGACAAGAAATTGCGCCTCGCGACGGTACGGCCCGAACATGCGGTTGCCGACGAAGCCCCTGCAATTTCCGACGAGCACGCCAATTTTGCCCAGCTTCTTCGAAAGTTGCATGCAAGTGGCGATCACTTCCTTGCTCGTCGCTTTGCCGCGAACAATTTCGAGCAAGCGCATCACATTTGCCGGGCTGAAGAAGTGTGTGCCAATCACGGAAGCGGCGCGCGACGTGGCCGACGCGATTTCATCTATATTCAGCGTGGAAGTATTGCTGGCCAGAATTGCTCCCGGCTTGCAAGCGCGATCGAGTTCTGCGAAAACTTTCTTCTTCAGCGCCATTCCCTCGAACACAGCTTCGATCACCATGTCCGCGTCCGAAAAACCATCGAAACTGAGGGTCGGCTGAATTCGCTTCAAGCATTCGTCCACGAATTGCTGCGTAAAACGGCCGCGCTTCACAGAACTCGCGTAATTCTTTTGAATGTTTGCCATTCCGCGATCAAGCGCCGGTTGGTCGGCGTCCTTTAACAGCACCGGAATCCCGGCATTTGCAAACACCATCGCGATGCCGCCGCCCATCGTTCCAGCTCCGACGACGGCCGCTTTATTCACGGGAATCAGCGGGGTGTCTTTCGGAACATCCGGAATTTTCGCCACTTCGCGCTCGCCAAAGAAAACGTGAATCAGTGCCTTGGATTGGTCCGAGAAGAGGCATTTGACGAAAAGCTCTCGCTCCTTCTCGCAGCCCTGCTCGAAAGGCAATTTCGTCGCAGCCTCGATAGCTTCGATCGCGGCCAATGGCGCCATCAACCCACGCTGTTTCGTCCGCGTCGTTTCTCGAGCCGCGGCAAAAATGGCCGCATTTTGTTCCGGCGTTCCGAGCTTCTCGTTTCGCTCTCGCGTCTTGGGCGCAGGCTTCGCCGCGATTTCGCGCGCAAAAGCAATCGCGCCCGCAAGCAAATCGCCCTCGATTAACCGGTCAACAATTCCGTATTTCAGCGCGTCCGGCGCCTTCACCGGCTTGCCTTCGACGCACATCTCGACAGCTTTTTCGACGCCCGCCAGCCGAGGCAACCGTTGAGTGCCCGCGGCGCCCGGAATGATGCCGAGCTTCACTTCCGGCTGCCCCACCTGAGCATCAGACGATGCCACTCGGTAATGCCCAGACATCGCAATCTCGAGACCGCCACCGAAAGCGTTGCCATGAATTGCAACCACCACAGGCTTGGCAGAATTTTCGATTTTGAGAAGCAGCGGAAGCAGCCCCGCCCCACGTTCGGTTTTTCCAGACGTCATCTTCTCGAATTCTTTGATGTCCGCGCCGGCGATAAACGTCTTCCCGCCACCAATCAGAACAGCGGCTTTCACGGTGGAATCATTAGCAATCTGATCGATCGCATCACCGATGCCTTCGGGCACACCCGGGCTCAAAGCGTTCACCGGAGGATTGTTGATCGTGATAATCGCGATATCGCCGTTCTTCGTCACTTGTACTAGGTCGCTCATCAGTCGCTCTCTCTTTTGGAATCCTATGCGCTCTTCGCAAGCCGCTCGTCGGCATCGATCACAAGCCGAGCGATGCGCTCGCGGTGAAATGTGGAATCGCCGAAAGCTGTTTCTGAAGATTTCGCCCGCCGGTAATAAAGATGCACATCGTTCTCCCACGTGAAACCCATCCCGCCATGCACTTGAATCCCGCGATTGCCCACATTGCGAGCCGCGTCGCTCGCATACATTTTCGCAATCGACACCGCAATGGAAGCATCGGGCGCATTCTCTTCGAGCGCCCATGCGGCGTAATAGGCAGCCGAACGCGAGCTTTCCGTCTCGAGATACATATCGGCGCACTGGTGTTGCACAGCCTGAAACATTCCGATCGGCTTGCCAAATTGCTTCCGCATCTTGGCGTATTCCACGGTGATGTCGAGCGTTCGCTGCATTCCGCCCACTAGCTCACACACAAGAGCCGTCGTCGCAATGTCGAATCCCTTTGCTAACGCCGATACGTCTCCGATCTTCTCTGCGGGCGTGTTCTGGAATTCGATTCGATAGAGTTTCCGCGTCAGATCCATCCCCAGCATCGGCGCGATTTTTATTCCCGAAGCCTTCGACGCCACGGCAAATATCCCGTTGGTCGCAATCACCACGATAAACTCCGCCACAGCTGCGTCTGGCACGAAAAGTTTTGCGCCGCTCAGCACACCATGCGCAGCAGCGATCTGAATATCCGCGGGATTCCAGCTGGCATTTGCTTCAAGAAAGGCTACCGTGGAGCGCGCATCGCCGGCGCAAATCGGTGCGAGATATTTCTTCTTCTGCTCGGGGCTTGCAACCGCATCGATCACCGCCCCCGCATATGCCACAGTGGAAAAGAGCGGCCCGGGCACAAGCGCCCGCCCCGCTTCTTCCATCAGCAGCGCAAGTTCCACTTTTCCAAGCCCGACGCCGCCATATTCCTCAGGAAAAATAATGCCCGTGTAACCCTGCTCGGCCATTTTCTGCCACAAGCCCTGGTCGTAAGCCGTCTCCGTCTCCATCAGCCGGCGCACTTCTTCCATCGGACACTCGCCCGCGAAAAATTTCCGGGCATTGTCCTTCAACATCTGCTGGCTTTCGCTCAATCCGAATTGCATCGCCTCTCCAGGCTAATAGCTTCTGGGCAAGCCCAGCACGAAATGCCCGATAATGTTTCGCTGCACTTCCGACGTGCCGGCTTCAATCGTGTTTCCGCGTGTTCGCAGGTACCCGTATGACCAGATTCCGTTGTCGACGGCGTCCTTATCTCCAGCGAGCAACTGTCCATAGGCGCCAAACATTTCCTGCGCAATCTGCTGAAGCCGCTGATTCAGCTCGCTCCAGAATATTTTCTGAATCGAGCCTTCGGGCCCAGGTACGCCTGTCGCAGTGACGCGGCTGAAAGCGCGCAGTTGATTCCAGCGCATAATCTCGATTTCCGCGTAGCATTGCGCCAGTTTCTGTCGCGTGATCGGATCCTGCGCCGCCGGATGCCCGTTCTTCTGAAATTTATGCGACAGCTCGATCAAACGGGTGATCGCGCGTTTAAAAATCAAGTGCAGCCGCGCGCCATAAGAACCCCGCTCATACATCAAAGTGCTCACCGCCACGTTCCAGCCGTCATTCACTTTGCCAAGAAGATTCGCCACAGGCACGCGCACGTCGCGAAAGAAAATCTCGTTGAACTCGCTCTCCCCCGTCATCTGCTTCAGGGGACGAACTTCCACGCCCGGCGATTTCATATCAATTAGCAGCACCGAAAGCCCTTTGTGTTTCGGCACGTTCGAATCCGTACGCACCACGAGCTCGCACCAATTGCCGATCCACCCGTAACTCGTCCACACCTTCTGCCCGTTGACCACGTAGTGATCGCCATCCAGCCGCGCTTCCGTCTGCAGCGCTGCCAAGTCCGAACCCGCATTCGGCTCCGAGAATCCCTGGCACCAGATTTCTTCCGCACTCAGAATTTTGGGAATGAATCGCTTCTTCTGCTCATCGGTGCCATACGCGATGATCGTGGGACCAATCAATCCAAGCCCGAGCGAGTTCGCCATCGGCGGCGCTTCCACCCGCGCCATTTCCTCCCAGAATAGCGACTGCTCCATCAGCGTCGCCCCGCGCCCACCGTATTCTTTGGGCCAGGAAACCGCCGCCCACCCGCCTTCATACAGTTTCCGTTGCCACGCGCGCAGGTATGGAAATGATTCCTCGAGCGGTTTCTCGCGCCACTCGCCCCAATCCTTCGGAACGTTGGCTTCAAGCCAGCTTCTCAGCTCGACGCGGAATTTTGTCTCTTCAGGAGTGAGATTCAGATCCATTCAGTAATCCTTTGAAAAAACGGCAGCAACACGCGCCCACGAAAATCCACAACCTATTTCGATACTTTCTGCGAATCCGCAGCAGAGGCCTGCGGCCGAATCGTTTCGCTTCCCTGCCAATATTTCTTGCGCAGCTCTTTCTTCAGAATCTTCCCAGTGCCCGTCTTCGGAAGCGACTCGAAAAATTCAATCGACCGCGGCGCCTTATAGTGCGCCACGCGTCCGCGGCAAAATTCGAGCAGTTCCGCCTCCGTAGCCTCCTGCCCCGGCTTCAACACTACCAGCGCCTTCGGCACCTCACCCCACCGTTGATCCGGCACCGGAACCACCGCAAGTTCGTACACCGCAGGATGAGCCAGCAGCGCCTTTTCTATTTCCAGTGACGAAATATTTTCGCCGCCGCTCACGATAATGTCCTTCTTCCGATCGACAACCAGCAGATAACCTTCCTCGTTAATCGTCGCCATGTCCCCGGTGTGAAACCAGCCTCCGCGCAAAGCCTCCCGACTCGCATCCGGATCGTTCCAGTAGCCCTTCATCACTCCGTCAGTGCGCGCCACAATTTCACCAACCGCCACTCCGTCGTGCGCCACATCCACATCATTCACATCCACCACTCGAATTTCCATCGCGGGTGCCGCATAGCCCGTCATCGCCTGCCCCGCGTAACGATCGGCTCCCTCCCAGCCGAGCCACGGCTTCATTGGCGAGATCGAAAGCATCGGCGAAGTTTCCGTGAGCCCGTAACCCGAAAAACAGGTGCACTTCAACTTCTCCTCCACTTCGCGCACCAAAGTAGGCGAAGACGCCGCTCCGCCAATCACCACGCGATTCAACGTGGAAATATCGTACTTCGGCCGCTCCGGGCAATTCACCAGCGCCGTCGCCATCGTCGGCACCAGGCTGCACGACTGCACTTTCTCCTGCTGGATCAAGCGAAATACTTCGCGCGTCTCAAATCGCTGAACCATCACGTGCGTTCCGCCCATCAACGTGAGCGAGTGCGCCACTCCCCAGCCGTTCGCATGGAAGAGTGGAATGGTGTGCAGCTCGATGCTTTCGAGCCCAGTGTTAAACGCAAGCGCGACGCTCATCGCATGGAGGTATACATTCCGGTGCGTAAGCATCACGCCCTTGGGATTTGCGCTCGTGCCGCTCGTGTAGAAAAGCTCCGCCACAGAATCTTCATCCACCTGCATGAAGTCGGCCTGAAGCGGTTTCGCGCCAGCCAAAAGCTCGTCGTAATTCCTCCGCTCAAGCCAATCGGCCGCAGGCGCGCCCTCGAGCAAAACGAATTTCTCGATTCCCGGCACATCTTTCCGGAAAGCATTCGCCAGCTCGACAAACTCCTTACCCACGAAAAGAACTTTCACTCCCGCATCCCGCAAAATAAACGCCAGCTCGTGTGGCGCCAGCCGAATATTCAGCGGTAAGAGAATCGCCCCCGCCTCCAGCACGCCGTAATACGCCTCAATCAAGCGATGGCAATTCATGCTCAGAAACGCCACACGATCGCCAGCAGCAACGCCCAATTCGTGCAACCCTCCTGCAAGCCTGCGAATCCGCTCGGCCACTTGCACATAGGTCAGCCGCACGTCGCCGCAAACGATCCCGAGTTTGTTCGGAAATTGCTGCTCGGCGTATCTCAAAAAACGAATGGGAGTCAGTGGAATTTTCATGGCCTGTCGCACCGCCTGCTAAGCTGTCTGCCCTCCGTCAACCACCAGCACATCTCCTGTCACGTAGTCCGACGCGCTCGATGCCAGATACACCGCAGCGCCTTTTAGATCATCATCCCCGCCGAAACGATGCGCCGGAATCCGCTGCAGAAAATAATCCTTGTTCCGCTCGATCACCACTTGCGACATGTTCGTCGGAAACCAGCCCGGCGCAATCGCATTCACCTGAATATTATGGACGCCCCATTTGCACGCTAAATCCTTCGTGAACGCAATCACCCCGCCCTTGCTCGCGTGATATCCAATCGCCTGGAATTCCGGCGGAGCGCCGCGAATCCCCGCCACGGACGCGATGTTGATGATTTTTCCCTTTTGCTGCCCGATCATCACTTTTCCCGCCGCCTGCGAAAACAAAAACGTACCCGTCAAATTCGTCTCCAGCACCTTATTCCAATGCTCGAGCCGCATCTCCTCCACCGGCGCGCCCCAGGCGATCCCGGCGTTGTTGATCAGTACGTCGATGCGTCCAAACTCCGCAACCGTTGCGTCAACCGCAATTTTTACGCTAGCCGGATCCTTCACGTCGCAGCCGAGCGCAATAGATTTCACGCCCAGGCTCCGCAGCTCCTCCGCCGCTGCTTCGCATCGTTCTTTCTTTCGCGCGCACAGCACTACATTCGCGCCCATCTCCGCCAGTCCCTGCGCCATCTGCCGCCCAAGTCCGACGGAACCTCCCGTAACGATTGCTACGCGCCCGCTGAGATTGAAGAGTTCCCTGGTGTGCATTCAATATCCCGCGATATCCGCGATTCGTCCTGCCGGAAAGTTGCTCGCCGAAAATTTCGCTGAGGCCACGAATCTGAACTTATTCACAGCGAAAAAAGCGACGCCCGCCGCCCAGCAGGCGTCGCTTTCGATCCGTCTCTTGCTATGTAAAAACGATCCCGAGGCTAGTGCTGCAGCAAAAACGCAAACGGACAACCGCGATTCGAGCCTTTCGGGCATATCGCAGCCAAAGAGTCGAACGGACGCGGGTAAGGACCCGAAATGAAATCAATAAAAGCCGGCGCCGTCGGTACGATCGTGCTCCCCACGGCATAAATATTGAAGTCGGGTCCAAGCGCCGTCGCTTCGCCGTTCAGCACATTCGCCTCCACGGTCGGCCAGTGCCCGGTCTCCACCCTCGTCAACAAAGTTCCCACAGCCGCAATCGTCTCCGCGGGTGTAAAGGCGCAGTGCCCCGCGCGCGAAACGAAAGTCTGCCGCAGGAAATTGCCGTTGCCCGCCAGATCCACAATCGTCCGGTAAGCCGTTTCGTTCTCATTTATCACGAGGCCATCTCCGGTGGTGTGCATCGTCAGCACCGGAATGTTGACCTCACCGTTGAAAATGATGTTCTGCTCCAGGTATTGCACTGCGGTCGGATTCGATTTGATTCGCGCCGCGCGGTTCAGCGTTTCGATATCTTCAAACAAACTCAGCCCCGCGGTCTGATACAGCGCCCAAACTTCATTCAGGTTAGGCGAGAGCAGTAGTTGAATGCCGTAATCAATCCCCGTGTTCCAGGAGGCGTTTCCGCCGGCCCGGGCTTCGAGTTCAGCCCGAAACGCGAACACGAAAGGAAAATCAACTTCTGAATCCCACAGAAATTGGTTTTGCTCTTGCGAAGCAAAATCATTCCGCGCTGGCTCGGGCGAAAGCGGGGTAAACCAACCCGGAGTATCCGACAGCGCAGCACCCAGCGCAATTCGCGCCCGGCCCTGAGGCGTGGCCTGCGCCGCTGCGAGAATTCCTTCGGCGAGGTTCAAATTATTGGGGTTCGTGATGTTTACAAGCTGCAAGTCGCTGTTCGGCGCCAGAAGCGTCTTAAAAGCAAATTCCCCATCGAGCGCTGCGTTCCAAGTCGCCACACCTCCGCCCAGCACGCCGCACATCGGTTGCGCCGCCGTAAAGCGCCCCGGATTATTTTGGACCAAACCAGCCGTGATAATCCCGCCGAGAGAATGTCCCCATGCAATCGTCTGCTTGGGCTTGCCGAAATCCGCGTCGAACAAGTCCAGCACCTGAATTTGATCGACGAGCGCTTCCTGAATCGCCCAGCCAGTATGAGCGTAGGAAGAGCCGGCAAGGGCAAAGCCGTTCGCCAGAAGAAAAGCGCCAGTAGCCGGATCGCCTACGTTCTGCGCCGGATTCGCGCTACCCGGAACCACATATCCATGGCTGTACAAGAAAAGGGTCCCGTTCCAGTTCGAAGGCACCTGGATCAGGTATGTCGCTCCGTCGGCGAGCGCCCCCGTCTTGGTGGTAAGGCTTACTTGTGCGTTTGTCGTGCCCGTTACCGAGAACAAGAGGACGGCGGAAAATAACGCAACCCAAACCCCATGCTTAACTCCTTGCCACATCGGACACTCTCCTTCATATCGAACGGCACGAACTTCGTTTGCCTCAGCGTGCCGTCTTCACTGCGGAAATTGAATTGTTCGCCGAAAGCCGGCGCCTCAATCAAAATTTAGAAATCGAATCGGATGCCCAGCTGAATTTCGCGCTCCGGAAATGCTGACGTGAACGCGAGCGGCGTGCTCGGTGTGACCACGCTTCCATCCGCAAGAACCCGGCCCGGACGAATCCCGTGCACATTGAATGTGGTGGCGCCGCTTCCGCCGACGTCCGCCGGAAGACCGAAGAGCGGGTTCACTTCATTATTCACGCTGGCGAAGTTCGTGTGGTTGGCGATATTGAATCCTTCCGCCGTGAGCTTCATGGAAACTCTTTCGCCCAGCTTGTGCGTCCAGCTCAAGCGCATATCGAAGTCTATAAAACTAGGACCGAGACCCGTGTCGCGGTTCGCGCCGATCGGCCGCTCGTTCGTCGTGTGATTGTCACCGTTCACTTCGGTTCCGGCCAGCAGGTTGAAAGGATGCCCGCTGTGATAGCTGAAGATTGGCGAAAGCTGAAATCCGGCCAGAATTGGATTTCTCCAGGGGCTGTCGAAAACTCCGGCGATCACCACCTTGTGCCGCTCGTCGAATTCTGAAAGCGCTCGATCGAGGCCGAGGTCCGTGGGATCCTGCGGGCCGTAATCGGTGTTGTAGTCCGTGGATGTATCGAAGGCTTTGCTGAAAGTGTAATTGCCGAACACGGTGAAGTGGTCGCTGAACCGCTTCTTCGCTTCGACGATCAACCCTTCGTAGAGCGCCGACGCAGCGGAAGTGTACTGGTTATTCTGAGCCACCAGAGCATTCACGAAGCACGGCGACACCGGCTGGCCGAACATGTTCGGAACAATCGCGCAGGGATAGACGCCGCCCGCGCCGGGTCCGGAAATCTGCAAACCGGCGGCGGGGTCCGTAAGGGAACTGGTGTTCCAGTTTCGATAGGAAACAACCTGCCCATTCGCCAACGCGATCGTGCTCTCTGGCGCCTGGAAGAGGTTCGTATCAATCGCCACCGGCAATCGAAGCGTGTGTGAATAAATGCCGCTTACGCCGAACGTGAAGCCCGGCGCAATCTGCCGCTCGATTCCGAGCGAAGCCTGTTGCGAGTACGGCGGCTTGTAGTTTGGCGGGTTGCTGAACACGGCTTGAAGCGGCGCCAGTTGCCCGCCATTGGCCGGAATGATCCCGAACGCCGAGACGTCAGCCGGCGTGATGCAGGCATTCTGCCCGGCCGCCGCGGTTGTGCACTGGATCTTGCCCGTGGCGAACAACCCCTGAAAGACGGTCGCCGAATTGGCGATCGGCAGCGGCGCATTTGATGCGATCGTGTCCGCATAAATGGAAATGTAGCGGGTGCACGGGCTCGTGCCTGGCGGGACGCCCGGTGGGAAGATTTGAGTGCCTCCAATCCCGAGACCGCAGGTGTTAATCAGATTGTTTACTTGATCGGGCACCTGACTCTTGTTTTTCTGGTTTTCGACAGTCGTATGGTTGTGGTTCAGCACGCCAAGGCTCAAGTCCACTTGGTTGATCTGCGCGTCCACAGGACCGTAGAAGATCCCGTAGCCGCCGCGCACCACCGTCTTGTGGTCCTTGAACGGATCCCACGCGAAGGAAATGCGTGGCCCGAAGTCACGATAGTAGGTGTTTAGTGGGTTGAACTGTGAGTCGATCTCCCAGCGCAGGCCCAGGTTGAGCGTGAAGTTCGGCAATACCTTCCAGGAATCCTGGAGATAAAGCCCGGTCAACGGACGCGTATAGGCCGGATAATCCGGATTACCGAAACCCTGCTGATAAAGGACCGGTTGCGCCAGCGACGCCGCCTGTAGCGAATCGATCGACGCCCCCTGAGTGCTAAGACCGCAGGGGTTCGGCCCTGTTGTCGACGGCAGGAAGCAAAGACTGACCGCCGCACCAGGCAAAGGACCGAACACGAAGCGGCCCGGCAGGAACGTGTGCGATTCCGTGTGGTTCCCGCGGAGAATCTCGTCCACGCCGAATTGGATCGTGTGGTTTCCGCGAACCATCGTCACATTGTCCGCGAATTCCCAGCGCCTCAGGATCGTCAGGTTCGGCAGAAAGATGTTCGTGCCTAGATTGTTCGCGTAGCCGGGAATCTGGAGTCCCACCGATGCCGGGGTATTGGGGATCACGTTGAAGCCGTCATAGTTGAACTGCACTCGGAGTTCGTTCTGCGTTCGCGAGCTGAAGGTGTGGAACCAGGAACCTTGCAAATTGTTGTCGTAATTGTGGATCGAACTGCCGGCCGAAAAACCTGTCAGCGATTGTACGTCCGGATTCTCGATCAAGTTATGCGCGAAGCGGTAACTCAAGCTGACGTGGTTGGCCTCATCGAAAATGTGGTCGATCCGCCCGTTGAAGAGGTAATCGTTCGTGTTGTAGTTGAAGAGTCCGCCGTTGTCGATTAGCTGATTGATCAAATAATTGTTCAACTGCGCCTGAAAGGGAGAAATGAAGTTCTGCTGGAGGGCATTCGGGTTGGGATTCAGCGTCAACAAGGTGCTAAGCCCGAACGCACAGGTTTGTGCAGGCAAGGGCGTTATCGTTCCATTGGGATTGTTGATGCACGGGACCATGGGGTTGCCGGGTAGAGCGGCGAGGGCCCCGAAAACGTTGTTCTGAGGCGTAGTCGTCCGGAAAATACTCGTGTCCGTGAGCAGCGGAACCGCATTTTCCGCGTCCTGGCGCAATCCTTCAAACGCCAGGAACCCGAACGTTTTGTCCTTTTGAATTGGAAAACCGGCGTTGACGCCGAATTGATACCGCCCCAGGGAATTCTTTACCGGCGAGCCTGTCGAATCGGGGGCCGCGGGATCGAATGTCTGTCCCGGTTGGAGCGCTTGGCTGAAAGCAAACGGATCGCGCGCGTCCAAAGCATCATTGCGGAAGAATCCGAAAGCGCTGCCATGAATCTCGTTCGTTCCGGATTTCGAGATGATGTTGATCGAAGCTCCGCTGGCCGCACCCAAATCAGCCTGGTAGTTGCTCCGGTTGATTTGGAATTCTTGCACCGCGTCCTGGCTCAGCGTCGGCCTCACGCCGCCCGCGTCGTCGCTCGCCTCACCCCCGTCCACCGTTATGCTATTGCCGCGGCCATTGCTTCCGTAAAACGAAAGCCCGCTCTGCGGTGTCTGCTTCACGCGAAAATCCTGGTCGTCGGCCAATCGTGTGGAATCGGCCACGCCGGGCACCAACAACGTAAAAGTCAGATAATCGCGACGGTCGATCGGCAAGTCTTCGATGTACCGCTGCACGATCGTGTCTGCCTGGCTGCCGCGTTGCACCTCCACCACCGGGGGGGCCGCGTTCACTTCCACAGTTGCCTTGGAAGTCGCAATCGTGAGATGGAAGTCGAGAACGGCGATGCCGCCCACGCTCACCGTCAGGCCCTTTTGCTGGAGCGCTTCAAAGCCCGTCGCCTTCACGGTCACATCGTAGGTCGTCGGAGGCAAACCGGTCAGGCGGTAGAAGCCGTTCGTGTCCGTTTCGGTCGAGTGCTGCACGCCGCGGTCGCTCTCGACGGCTACAACCAGCGCTTTCGGAACCACTGCGCCGGTAGGATCCGTCACCGTCCCGTTGATCGTTCCCGATGATCCCACCCCTTGCGCCCGGGCCGCTGGAGCCGCGACCAGCACGCACACCAGACACGCGATCAGACCGGCTAGAAATGCTGACTTCATAAATCCTCCTCGTGAGAGCAAAGCATCGCCTGGCTGCCTGTGAAGTCGCACTACGCCTACGGTTCTATCGAGCCAAAATTCGTCGGAACCACTCGCCACCCCTCCACCCGCCCATCCAAAATTATGATAGGGAATATTACATTTTAGTGACTAACGTCAAGCCGAATTAAGAGGCGACCCCAAGATTTTTGGCGAAAGGTTCCTGGGTGCCAAAGGTTCCTGGAAGCCCGATGTTCCTAAGGAAGAGGACAGCCGGCGAAGCAGCGGAGAAACCCTAGCCGGGGAAGGTCAAAACAATTCGGCCGGAGACCTGCCCCGTTCGCAGGAGCTCCAAGGCCTCGTTCGCAAACTCAAGCGGCTTCGAGACAACGTCACAATGAACCTTCCCCGCCGCTGCCATTGCCAGTACACCGCGAAGGTCTTCACGAGTGCCCACGGAGGAAGCCTTAATTCGCACTTCCCGGGCAGCCATCATAATCGGCGGAAAACAAATGCTTTCGGCAGGCAATCCCACAGCTAGAAGCGTCCCGGTCGGCCGCACGCTGTTGAACGCGGCGTCGTAAGCAGCTTTCGCTGCCGAGCAGACAAGCACGATGTGTGCGCCGCCGGCCTTGCGAATCTCCTTCACCGCATCTCCGCTGGAGTTGTTGAGAGCTTTCGCCGCTCCGAGAGACTTTGCGCGCGCGAGCTTTTCCTCCGAGATGTCCACCGCCGTCACCTCGGCACCGAACTCGCGTCCGATCTGCACGGCCAGATGGCCCAGTCCGCCGAGGCCAAACACCGCGAGACGCTGCCCGCGAGAAATGCCCGATTGTTTCAGGGCGCGATACACCGTCACACCGGCGCAGAAGAGCGGCGCCGCTTCGGCTGGCGGCAGCCCGTCGGGAATTTTCAGCGCGTGGCTTGCGGGAGCTTTAACATATTCCGCATAGCCACCATCCACCGTCACGCCCGTTATTTTCTGCTTGCTGCAAAGATTCTCGTTTCCTTCCTTGCAGAACTCGCATTCGCCGCACGTCCAGTAAACCCATGGAACTCCGACGCGGTCGCCGATTTCCAAATTCCGAACGTTCGCGCCCTTCTCGGCCACGCGCCCCGCGATTTCGTGCCCGAGGACCAGCGGGCGCTTCACGATCTTCGCGAACTGCGGCCAGTCGCCATCCGCAACATGCACATCGGAGTGGCAGACGCCGCAGGCTTGAACTTGGATCAGAACTTCATCCGCATCCGGCCGGGGACGCTTGATGTCTTCCAATGTGAGAGGCTGTTTGAAATCGTGGAGGACGGCGGCTCGCATTCGCATCCGTTCGATATGGGCTGATCGATTGTGATGGCCTGGTCGAAGACTGGCTGGTAATTTTTCGAGCGTCGACGCGAAGCTTAGGTCGTCACTCCGCGCAGAAAAAAATCCACGGCGTTGCGAACGCGTCCCACCAGCTTGTCAGGACCCGCCGGTCCTGCCACCCAGTTTCGCACTACGGTGTTGTAGAGCGCTTCCATGAACTCGGCGAGGTGATCGACAGGAAAAGCGCGCGTGATCTCTTCGCGCTTCTGTCCCTGTTCCAGAATTTCCTGCAGCAGGCTCACCGCGATTTTTTCCTGCCCGCGCATCTGCGGAGAACGCACCGGATCCATCGCTCCGGAAAGCACCACCGCCTGCCAAAGCCAGCGATTCGCTTCCACCTCGTGAGCAAATTCGCTGTACAAACGCCGCAAGCGATCCGCCGTGCTCGCGTCGCTGGAAAGTTCCATCTTCAGTTTTTCGGTAATGCAAGAGTAGCCGCGATTGCCCACTTCGTAGAGAACAGCGTCCTTGGTGGGAAAGTAGCGGAAGAATGTGGGCTGGCTGATTTCAAGAACCTGCACAACATCTTCTACGCGCGTGTTTTCGTATCCCTTGGCGCGGAAAAGCCGCAACGCAGTGTCAATAATTTCCTGGCGCAGCCGCGCTTTCTTTCTCTCGCGAAGTCCCAGCTCCGCGTCAATGCCGAGCGCACCGCTTCGGCGCGCCGATCGTTTTGCTCCGCGCTGAGCCACGCTCCGAGCTGCAGCAGGTGCTGCGCCCCTAACTTTGGCGTTGGCCATAACTAATTTTCTCCGAGTATCACGCTTGGGCTGTTCGTAACCATCTTAGACAGCTGAAAGTGAGGGTCACCATAACATAATAGCGACTTAACTTTAACTGGAGTCCTTCGAATAGCGCCGATTCTCATTTTCAGCCTTCCAGCTCGAATGGCTGACCGATCCTCGAACCTTAGATTCCGGCACACGAAAAGAGATTCCGGGGCACAAAAGCGCGACCCCCGCCGCAGGACGCAAAACCCGCGTTTATTTGCGATTAGAAACTTGTACTTTGTTGATTTTGCACCTCTTAGGAAGAATTCTAATTCCAGATTTGCGATTAGAAATTCGGGAGGCGGCGGCTCCCGCCGATTTCGTACCGGAGCGGGAAATCGGGAAGAGAAAACAGCGATTTTGTCTCGATTAGAAATGCGGCCGGGGCTTTGTTTTGTTAGCGTTGCGGGAAATTCTAATCGCGGTGTCTCGATTAGAAATTCGTGACTGGTAACTCGTGACTTGTGAATCGTGAAAGGCGAACCGTGGTCGAGCTTGGGCTTGGTTCTGGGGGTGAAGGCGCCAAAGAATATCGAGCCTTGCAGCGGGTGCTTCGCTGCGAGCGAGGACGCCGATTGAACTGCATCGCCGGCGGCTCGCTTTCGAGCCGCGATTTGAAAGTCGAATTTTCTTTCGTAATACATGATCGAAGGTAGCACGAAGCGCGGGGAAATTTTAGTGGTCAGAAGTGCAGGTCACAGACAGTTAGTTCTAGAACTGTACTCGTAAAGTCGAGGGCATGCCTGAAATCAGCGGCCCGATCAGACATCATCGGGGTCAGACAACCGACACATGTGGTGCTGCCGATGCACGTCTCAGCACGCAATGAGCGATTCCTAAGCGACCTCCGCGTGCCACTAACGAGAAAACGGAACGCGAAATCCAAAACAAACTTGCAGGCTGCCGGTGTCGCATTTTGAGAGAGGTGGTGATAAGAGGAGTGGCTGTTGAAAAAGTCGGTTTTCCCGAAAAAAATCAAAAATCGGGTGATAGAAAATGTCTAGGAGACTCGGAAAAATCGTTTATCGAGCTTCCTGACGCGAAGCAGTGTTTGCGAATTTGAAGTGAGCGAGTTTTTCAACAGCCACAGGATTTCCCAACATTTATCCCAGGCCAACCTGTCCCAGCCCATCTGCAAAAGCTAGTTTCCGATTACACCTTCATGAGGTACTGTCAACTCTGACAATTACGCCCCGTGCCGCCGAAAGACACGATTAACAGATTTTATGAAGGTTGGAGGATCACGCCGCGTGGAAAACTCGGCTCGCGTGGTTGTGTTTGTGAATTCAACAAAATGAGTTCGAATTCCGATAGGAGAAAAGACATCATGAAAAAACTGGCTGTGGGAATTTTGTTGGTTTCTGCATGTGTTGGGCTGGCCTTCGCTCAAACACAGACACAGGTCAAAGGCCCAAGCGTTGCGGAATCTGTCAAGCAACTTGAACGCGATTGGGCTGATGCGGCGAAAGCCGGCGATACTGACAAAGTCAGCCAGATCCTCGCCGATGATTGGATAGGCGTCGGCTATGATGGCACCAAGGAAACGAAGCAGAACCATCTAGAGGACATGAAATCCGCCAAGTTTAAGCTCGAGTCCTTCGAATTTGGGCCAATGGATGTGAAGGTTTTGGGAAGCGTTGCTGTCGTCCAGGGCACCAACACGGAAAAGAGCACCGGCGTCAACGGAAAAGACTCCAGCGGGAAATATGCGTGGATGGATGTCTTTGTTAAGCGTGACGGCAAGTGGGTAATCGTCCGATCCCAAAGCACTGAAGCAGCAGTTAGAGAATGAAGGAGCGGAGGAACTTCTGAAATGGCTAAGCCCGCTGCGGCACCACCAATCTCAAAATGAGATAGCTGGTGCGAAGAGGAGTGGCTGTTGAAAAAGTCTGTTTTTCTGATCGCGCGGGAAGTTTCTCGCCGCAACTTCTTACGGACGCTTGGCGCCGGCGGAGCCATCGGACTTGTTGGCAGGTGGGATGCTTTTGACGCTTTCGCGCAGGAGCCCTCCGCTCCGCGCAATGTTCCGGATTTTACCGGACCGGGAGCGAACCCATATTGGAATTCGGTGGGGCCGTTCGTGAGCGAACCGCAGAAGTCGCCTCTGATTCTGTTGACGGATCGGCCCGTTCAGCTCGAGACCCCGCGACATTATTTCTTGAATGCATTTACGCCGAATGATGCGTTCTACGTGCGCTGGCATCTGGAAACCCTTCCCAATTCCGTGGATCTGAAGGAATGGCGGCTGCACGTCGAAGGGAATGTCGGCAAGCCCCTCACACTGACCCTCGACAATCTGGTTACCAAGTTTAAGACGAGCTCGATCGCTGCCGTGAACCAGTGCTCGGGCAACAGCCGAAGCCGGCTGCAGCCTCGCGTCGCGGGCGGGCAATGGGGCAACGGAGCGATGGGAAACGCGTTGTGGACGGGGGTGAAACTCCGCGAAATTCTGGATGCCGCGGATTTGAAGAGCGGCTCTCTGCAGTTGCAATTCGAAGGGCTGGACCGCGGAAAAGGGCCCGAGGGCTTTGGGTCGAACCGATTCATGAAGTCCCTTGATCTGACCGACCCGGTGCTGGATGAGGTGCTTGTCGCCTATTCGATGAACGGCGAACCGCTGCCCCTGCTGAACGGGTTTCCGGTTCGTCTCGTCGTGCCGGGATATTTTGCGACGTATTGGGTGAAGTCGCTTTCCTGGATTCGCGTGTTGGACAAACCGGACGATAATTTTTGGATGAAGACGGCCTATCGGATCCCGGACACGCCCGGAGGATCCACGACTCCTGAAGACGTGAAGACCGGCAAGGTCAAAACGATTCCCATCTCGAAGATGCCGGTCCGCTCATTCCTGATTTCTCCGGACGGCGCTTCAAAGCTTCCTTCGGGTTTGCCCGTGCGGTTGCGTGGAATCGCGTTCAGCGGTTACGGCGGCATCACGAGAGTCGAAGTGTCCGTTGATGACGGTGCGAGCTGGCGCACGGCTCATCTCGGAGAAGACACGGGGAAATTTTCTTTTAGGACTTGGGAGCTTTCCTGGATTCCCCAAAAGCCGGGAAAGCATGCTGTGGCCGTTCGAGCGACGGACGGAGAGAGCCACACCCAGGACGATAAGATGGTATGGAACCCGGGGGGATATCTGTGGAATCGGATTGAGCGGCAAGAAATCATGGTCGGCGCCGCCGAATGAGGATGAATCAGTGAGTTCGCTCAAAAGATTCGCGTTGGTCACCGCAATTTGTGCGGTCTTCGCCAGTGCCGCCCTCTATGCTCAATTCGACGCGGGGTTTTATACGCTGCAAGGGCCCGAGAGCATTCGGCAAACAATGCCATCCACTGCCACCGCGAGCGCGTCCTACTACGTAGCGGCATATACGCTCTACCCGGCGATGCTAGCGGCTGGCGACGGCGAGCAGGAAGTTGCGTCCTACTGCAATACGTGTCACAGCCCCCGATATATCACTATGCAGCCCCCGCTGCCGGCCGATACTTGGAGCTCTGAAGTGAACAAGATGATAAAAACGTATGGGGCTTCGATTCCGGATGATGCGACACAAAAAATCATCCACTATCTCCAATCTCACTACACTCCCGAGAACCGCAAAAAATAGATTCTGCCGCTGAGCGTAGTCCAGCTTTCACCGTTTTTTCAAAGATGGAGCGACAACCACAATCGCCATGGGATTCCAACCGTTGGTCAGGTTTGCGTAGAAAAGCTTGTTGTCCTTCGTGTGGTTCGCTGGCGCGTCTATTACAAGCATCGTATTTGGAACCTTTCAATAACCTTTGTTGGTAGCGGAATACCGATGCCATTGCCATATCGGCCCCCGGGGAAAAGTGTTTTCAATTCGGATCGTCTTTCCGCTAAATCTGATTTCGCTCCTGCCGGTCGTGATGTTGTAGACTCACCCGGTTATGGGCTCGCAAGCGAGAGCTGGGTAGTCCTCAATAATCCCCGTCGTGTGGGCCGTCTCCGCCCACTCGAAAGAATCGGCGGCGAATTTCCGAGGGAGACTGGCGTAAACCTCTCATTGGTCGCTTTCATTGGAACTCGTCAACAAGGAGCGTATCAATGCATTCCCGACGTGAATTTAAGTTGCATAGATCATGCACGGCAGCACCGAAGCGAGGCGATCCGGAAAGTTCATTTTTGAGTTTCTTTTCGATTCTGGTCCTCATCGTAGCAGTTCTGCTCACGGGGCTTGTCGGCTGTTCAAAAAAGGAAGCACCTGCCCCTCCAGCGCCCCCCGAAGTGACTGTGGCGACCGTCGCCCAACAGGACGTGCCGATTTACAACGAATGGGTTGCGCAATTAAGTGGCCCGGTGAACGCCGAGATCACTCCCAAGGTGCAGGGCTACCTGCTGAAGCAGGAATACCAGAACGGCTACTTCGTCAAGAAGGGGCAGCGTTTGTTCGAGCTCGATCCGCGGCAATACGAGGCAGCACTTGACGCAGCCAAAGCGTCGGTAGCCAGAGCGGAAGCAAACCTCGCGAAATACCAGGCCGACGTCGCCCGCGACACTCCGTTGGCCGCACAAAACGCGATTCCGCAAAAGCAACTGGACAACGATACCGCCAACCGCGATGCTGCTGCCGCGGAAGTACTGGCCGAGAAGGCCAGTGAGAAGAATGCGGAGTTAAACCTCGCCTGGACCAATGTTAATTCACCGATTGACGGAATCGCCGGCGCATCAAACTCTCAGATTGGCGACCTGGTCGGTACGGCTACAAAAATGGCGACAGTCTCCCAGGTCAATCCGATTTGGGCCTACTTCAATGTGAGCGAGAGCGCTTTCCTCGGAGTTGCATCAAGGGTAGAGGGAATCATTTCCGGCAAGGTTAGCCGGGACTCACTCGCACGCACTCCTATCGAATTCATTCAGGCTAACGACGCCCCTTATCCGCAAGAGGGTCGTTTCGTTTACGTCAATCGCCAGATTGGAAGCCAGACTGGCACGATTCAAATGGCGGCCGAATTCGCCAACCCGAATGCCGCGCTTCGTCCTGGCGGCTTTGGACGGGTGCGGATTCAAACCGGTGTGAATCGGAACGCGCTGCTGGTTCCGCAGCGCGCCGTTATCGAGGTGCAGTCGAACTACATGGTCATCGTACTCTCATCGGATCACAAAGCCAGATTTCGGCCCGTGAAAATGGGAGAACGTGTGGGTCCGAACTGGATCGTTAGCGAGGGCCTGCAGCCGGGCGAGGAAGTTGTGGCTGAAGGAATTGACCGAATACAGATGGTCGCAGCTGCAATGCCGCAACTGGCAAAGAACGGCATTCCGGTTGTTGCGAGACCCTACACGCCAGCCTCGACGGAGGGGGGGAGCAACTGACCATGGCCAAATTCTTCATCAATCGGCCGATCGTCGCGATGGTCATTGCGATTCTGATGGTGCTGGTCGGCGTGGTCACAATGCTCAGCCTGCCTACGGCGCAGTTCCCCAACATTGCCGACCCGATGATTCAAATCAAGGCCACTTATCCAGGCGCGGATGCGCAGACGATTGCCGAGTCCGTTGCAACTCCCCTGGAGCAGCAAATGTCAGGCGTCACTGGCATGAACTACATGTACTCATTGAGCGCCAGCTCCGGTGGGGGAATGACGCTGTACGTTGACTTTCAGTTGGGGACCGACATTAACACCGACCAGATTCTGGCACAGATGCGGAGTGGGCAGGCCAACTCGCAATTGCCCGCCGAGGTTACACAGCAAGGCGTTATCGTGCAGCCTGGGACGACTGCCCCTTTTATGCTGCTTGACCTGTATTCGCCCACTGGTATTTACGACAACATTTTCCTGGCCAACTACGCCAATATCAATTTGCAGTATGCGCTGACGCGCATTGCGGGTGTCGGCCAGGTTCAGGTATTCGGCGCTGGGCCCTACGCAATGCGCATCTGGGTGAATCCTGATCGGCTGGCAAGTCTGGGAGTGACCGTGTCGGATATCACGAATGCGGTCAAGGCTCAGAACAAGGTCAACCCCGCAGGCCAGATCGGAGCTGAGCCTGTGCCTCCAGGTCAGCAATTCACCTACAACGTTCGGGCTCCGGGGCGCCTGCCCACGCCCGAGGAGTTTGGCGAGATCGTCGTCCGCGCCCAGCCGGACGGATCAATTCTGCGCCTGAAAGACGTGGCGCGTGTGAGTCTCGGAGCGCAATACTATTCCATCCTCGCGCGGATGGGAACTGCAGGAGAGAATAAGCCAGCCCAGCCCGCGGCCCTCCTTGCGCTCTATCTCACTCCCGGCAGTAACGCCCTGCAGACTCGATCCGCGGTCCTGAAAATGATGGAGGAGGCGAGCCGCCGTTTTCCGAGCGGCCTGGATTACAACGTCGCCCTCGACACGACGCTCGCCGTCAGTGCAGGGATCCATGAAATCTACAAGACGCTGTTCGAAGCCCTAATCCTCGTAATCATCGTCGTGTACATCTTTCTCCAGGGTTGGAGGGCAACGCTTATTCCGCTGCTCGCGGTTCCTGTCTCTCTAATAGGAACGTTTATGGTCTTTCCGATATTTGGGTTCTCCATCAATACGTTGTCGCTTTTCGGGCTCGTTCTTGCGATTGGACTGGTGGTTGATGATGCGATTGTTGTGGTCGAGGCAGTGGAACAGCACATCGAGCATGGACTGACACCCCACGACGCCGCCATCAAAGCTATGGAGGAGGTTTCGGGGCCGGTAATCGCGATTGCACTGATTCTCGCCGCAGTGTTCATTCCCACAGCCTTCGTTCCCGGCATTACTGGACAGCTCTATAAACAGTTCGCCGTTACCATCGCAATTTCGGTTCTCTTCTCGGCATTTAACGCGCTCACACTCAGCCCCGCGCTTTCCGCCTTGATGCTGCGTCCCAAGAAGCCGACGCGCGGTCCCCTCGGCGTTTTCTTCCGCGGTTTCAATAAGGGCTTCGGGCGTGCTACCGACGGGTACGTGAACGCGTGCAGGCACCTCATCCACAAGTCCTTCTTTGCGTTCCTCATACTCGCCTTGCTGACTGTCGGTGCGGGCGTATTCGGCAAGAGGATCCCACAGAGCTTCCTCCCCGATGAAGACCAGGGATATCTTTTTGGCGGCTTGCAGCTGCCTAACGCCGCGTCGCTGCAACTCTCGTCGGAGGCCGCACGCGAAGTAGAAAAGATCATCATGGACACGCCCGGCGTGCAATACGTCAGCTCGGTGATGGGATATAGCATGCTGAGTGGAGTGAACACCACGTATAGCTCATTCTTTTTCATTTCGCTGAAACCGTGGGAAGAGCGCAAAACTCCCGAGACCAGCTACCAAGGGATCAAAGCCCACCTTCAACAGGCGCTCTCGAGGGTTCCGTCGGGAATTGCTTTCTCATTCCCCCCCCCGGCAATTCCGGGTGTAGGTACATCGGGTGGCGCGACTTTCATTCTTGAAGACAGGTCCGGGAGCGGCATCGAGTTTCTCGCAAAAAATGCGCGGATATTTGGGGAAGAGGCCCGCAAGCGCCCCGAGTTGGCCGGAGTTCTCACAACCGCTCTGCTCAACGTGCCCCAGCTTGGGGTAAAGGTGGACAACGCCAAGGCAATGACCCAGCAGATACCGCTGAACGAACTCTACCAGACCGTGCAGACATTTATGGGCGGTTCGCTGATTAATTTCTTCAACCGTTTCGGTCTGCAATGGCAGGTGTATGTTCAGGCCGATGGTGACTTCCGAACCAATGCGGAAAATCTTGGCAAGTTTCACGTCCGGAATTCATCTGGAGATATGGTTCCCTTGAGCACGCTTACCAGTACGTATCCGCGCAACGGCCCCGAGTTCATCATGCGGTACAACCTCTTCAACTGCGTACAGATCAACGCCTCGGCGGCGCCAGGATACAGCTCTGCTCAGGTCATGGCCGCATTGGAGGATGTTTTCCATAAGACGATGCCCAGTCAGATGGGTTTTGACTATTCGGGTATGTCTTACCAGGAGCAAAGGGCCGCGCAGGGAGTGTCGCCCGCCGTCATTTTTGGTTTGGCATTCTTTATCGTCTTCCTCATCATGGCGGCTCAGTATGAAAGCTGGACGTTGCCCTTCAGCGTGCTACTGGGCGTGCCGATCGCGGTTTTCGGGGCCTTCTTCGCACTTTTCTTCCGCAGCCTCGAAAATAATGTTTACGCTCAGATCGGCCTGGTCATGCTGATCGGTCTGTCTGCCAAGAACGCCATCCTCATCGTGGAATTTGCCAAGATCGAGTACGACAGCGGGAAGCCGCTCCTCGAAGCGACCCTGTCCGGCGCAAGACTGAGACTGCGACCCATCCTGATGACCGCCTTCGCTTTTATTTTAGGCTGCGTGCCCTTGTGGATCGCCACAGGCGCGGGCGCCATTTCGCGCCAGGTGCTAGGAACGGTGGTCATCGGGGGCATGCTCGCATCCTCGATCATTGCTATCTTTTTCGTGCCGGTTTCTTTTGACGTCGTGGAGCGCTTCGGCAACCTCTTCAGTAAAGAGAAAGAAAAGCCGCAGCAACCGCCGGTCGCCGGCGTTGGCCCGGAAGGGGGCAGCCATGATGCGCACTAAAGCATCCATCGCCATCGTGTTGCTGTTCTGCGTGTGTGGCTGCAAAGTGGGGCCGAACTACAAACGCCCCGACGTGAATGTCCCGGTCGATTATCGCGGACTCCCGCCCGGGGCCTCCGGCCAATCCGCAGGTGAAACATTCGCAGAAATGAAGCTGCCGGCCGTCTTTCCGGACGAAGTGCTGCAGGGCCTTCTCATGGAAGCTCTCGCCAACAACTACGACGTGCGCATTGCCGCCGCGCGGGTCCTGCAGGCCGGCGCTGATCTTGGGATTACTCGCGCCAATCAACTTCCGACGGTGAATGTAGCCGGGGGCATCCAGAACCAACGCATGCAGCCACTCCCAGGGAACTCGACGATCGGCTCGGTCGCGGTGCAAGCCTCGTGGATACTCGATTTCTGGGGCCAGTTTCGCCGAGCGACGGAAGCGGCGCGCGCAAATCTGCTGGCCACCGAATACGGGCAAGGTGTAGTTCGAATCACCGTAATTTCGGCTGTGGCGAACGCTTATTTTCAATTGCGCGCATTCGATTCTCAACTCGACACCTCGCAACGCACATTGGAAACAGATAAGGAAATTGTGAGGATTAACACCATCAAATTCAAAGGTGGCGAAAGTGCGATCACGGATGTCCTGCAGGCCGAGCTCTTGCAACAACAGGCGGAAGCAGAGATCATTTCACTAAAGCAAGGCATTGAGCAGACGGAGAATCAGATCAGCATCCTGCTGGGTAGAAATCCTGGGCCCATTCTTCGCGGATCTCCTCTGACTCAACAGCCGCACATGCCTGAGGTGCCAGCCGGATTGCCGTCCGCAAGTCTCGAACGCAGGCCGGATGTCCTCCAGGCCGAACAAAGCCTCGTAGCCTCCAATGCGAACGTTGGAGTGGCGAAGTCAGCGTTCTTCCCGCAGTTCTCATTAACCGGCGCCTTCGGCGTGCAAAGCACAGCTTTGAACAGCTTCCTCGGAGGCGGACTCACCACGTCGGCCTGGGCACTCGCGGGACAAGTTGTTCAGCCCATCTTTGAGGGCGGGCGTATTCAGGCGAATTACCACCTTGCCTGGGCCCAGCGAGATGAAGCCGAACTGGTTTACAAGCAGACCGTACTACAGGCGCTTGGAGATGTCTCCAATGGTCTCGTTGGCTACAATCAATCCCGACAATTTCGCATCAAGTTGCAGGAACAGACAGCCACCTACAAGGAAGCTGCGCGTCTCGCCAACGTTCGGTTTCTAGGCGGATATACCGCATTCCTTGAGGTGCTGGTGACCGAGCAGCAATATTTCACCTCAGAAATCAATCTGGATCAGGCATGGCTCACAGAAATTCAGAACTATGTTCAGCTGTATCAAGCGCTCGGCGGCGGTTGGCAGCAATAGATTTGCGACCAAAGAGAGCTTCCGAGCGACCGACAATTGGCTCCGAACTTCGTCTTTATCTTTACGCTTCCCAGAACTTCGTTTGCGCAGGTATCGTAGGTCGAGTCGCGCTCCTCTGGAAAGGAGGATGGGATGCGTTTTGAAAGGCGCCAACTGCTTCGAACCCTGTCATTCGCTTTCGGGTCGAGCTTCATCTGGAGTCGGAACCAACTCGGCATCGCTGCGCAGACAGCCACACAGCCGAAGGCAAAGGTCTCCCTTCCCCCTGCGGAGGCCGCTGTTCGTGAAGGGATCGCTGGAGGAACGGAAATGGAAAAAGTGACCGGAATCGGAGGATTCTTCTTTCGAGCCAAAGATCCAAAAGCGCTGGGGCTTTGGTACGAGCAACACCTGGGGATTTTGCCGATACCAACGAGCTACGGGCAAACCGGGTGGCAGCAAGAGGCAGGATCAACCGCTTTCGCTCCCTTCCCTGAAACGAGCAAATATTTCGGGGATGATCAGAAGGTTTGGATGCTGAACTTTCGAGTCCGGGATCTCGAGAAAATGGCGGCCCAACTGCAAGCTGCGGGAATCGCGGTGAAGATTGATCCGGAATCTTATCCTAACGGCAGATTCGCCCGCCTGCATGACCCTGAGGGAAATCCGATCGAATTGTGGCAGCCTAAGATTGCAGACACCAAAGGCTAGGTCGGGAACTGAGAGTGAAGGATCCGCGCGAGGTTGGTTGCTGATCCGCACGCGACCTACTACGGCGTGGCGGTGAGCGAGCGCACACTGATTCCTGACGATGGCGCGCAACTCGGCCGAACGCGTTTCGCAGACTGGCTCAAACAGCCGGGAGCAAAAGCGGTGGCGGCTACGCACTAGCAAAACATTACCGACACCTATCGTGCCGCCCACAAGCTTCGGTAGCGCATTGTCCAGATTCCCCAAGTGCGCCGTGCTGCGTGTAGCGATGTTTGGCTTCACTCGGTAGTCGTTTACTGATTGTTTGCCTTTGATTCGGGTTGCGCTGATCGAGACGGTGCCACGGGCCTCGTGATGTCGTCCAGATATGCGGGCGTTCCCGTGACGCGCTCCAAAGCGGGGTAGCGTTCGCCATCGTGATAGTCGATGTCGGCGGTGGAAAGAAACGTATCCGACTGAAGCGTGATTTGAATAGGCTCGGATTTGCCCTTCGCGTCGCGAATCGCAGCTCGAAGCCGATCGCCAGAGAAAACCTGGCCGTTCACAGCGATGATTTTGTAACCCGGGGCAAGCTTAGCCTTGGCGGCGGGGCTGTTCCAGCGGACATCTTGAATGTTGCCGTCGTTACCAACGAGGATACCAATCGAGAACCATGCGTCGAGCGTCGGCGTGGCTCCAGGGAAGCTGGCTATAGCCGACTGGATCGCTGATACCGAAGCATTCGGCTTGTCGGCATATACCAGTTTGTAGCCGCCTCGCTCAATGCCGGCAAGATCGGCGTGCGGGGTAATTTTCACAATCTGCTCGCGGAGAAACGTCGCCCAATCGTAGGGCGCCACTGCATTCAGATCTTGGACCAGTTCGTCAAAAGTATAGGTAACGATCAGCGGCCCGGTGTTGCCGCCCTTTCCCAGAAAAATGTGCTGGAAATCGTCGAGAGACTTTTGATTGTTGGTCAACTTGCGAATGAGCGTGTCGGCATCCAGCCAGACGAGTTGTCCCTCATCGTAGTAGTCCTGGCCACGCCTCCAGTTGGACCAGGCCTGACTGCCCCCGCGAAGAACACTGGCGGCAATTGCGGTGTCTTCCGTCGACCTCCACTCGCGACCGGGCGTGTAATCCAGATTGGCAGCGGATAGGGCAAGAATATCGCGGTATTGAGATTGCGACTTCAGTCCTGCGCGTGCGGCAAGGATGTTGCCGAGGTATTGCGTCATACCTTCGTAGACCCAGAGCAAAGCGCCTTGCTGAGCCGTGGCGAAGTCAGGCTGATAGAGTCCCACGGGGCGGCGATACTTGCCGTTCCATGAGTGGCTGAACTCGTGTGGAAGCAGGTCGGCGCCGGCCAGAAGATAGCCTTCATCCGAGAAAAATTTTTCAGGCACTCCGTATTCGGAGGATTGGCCGTGTTCCAGAGTTACGTCGCTGCCAATGACGTCAGATAGAGCCACAAGAAAATGGTAATCGTGGTAGTGGTGTGACCGGTATAAGGCCTCCGCTTCGCGAACGAGATTCGCAATTCCAGCCTGCAGAGCTGGCGAAATCTTCGAGTATTCGGGAGCGTCGGAAGCGACGTCAACATAGTGCTTCGGTGAAATATCCGGAGCCACACCGAATTCCTGGAAGTATTGGCCGGTGAGTATCGGGGAATCTTCAAGCTGCTCAACATTTGTTACTGCAAAGTGAGTCGTGCTGCCGGGAGAAGGAAGAGGATACGCGCCTCCACCGATAGGAGATAGCGCCGTGCCGACGCTCCAACCGGCGGGAACAATCAACGATGGCTGGATGGGAATGTCGCGGACCGGCGTGCTGGCGGGATAGAGCATGAGCGTCTCCCAATCGAACAGCGCCATCTTCTGCGTGATGTTCGTGGTGACGATGCAATCGAGATGCGCGTGAAGCGTGGTAACGCCTTCGGGAATCGTCACGTGAAACTGGTAGAGATCCACATCGTCCCGGCGCCACGCGAGTGGCCGGCCGTTGGCGGTGAAAACCACACCCGTGATGCTAGCGACAGGGCCCAAGGGTTGGTGAGTGCCGGGAATCCATTTGGGAGTGGTAAGCGCGAGCTGGCCGGCGGCCACCGGCAAATCGACTTCAGCGTGATAGAGCTTGCGAGGGGCGTCAGAAAGATCGACGGTGATCTGAATCGGCGCCTTCTGGCTCTGCGCCCAAGCGGGTACAGCAAGAAGCAAACACACAGTCAGGAGCCACTTGCGCATTCGCCCTCCTCGCCTTCTATCGTTGGTCAAATGGCAGGAGTCTACCACGCGCGCACGCGCGGCCGAACTCCCGGCTAGGGGCTCATCACGCTGTTTTCGACGAGCCATTCGCCGACACAGCGGACTGTGAGCGGAACGCTGTTCAGTGCTCGAACTTTCAGCCTACCGATTGGTACCACCACTACGCGATTCAAAGGAAACCGTAACCACCATGAGCGGCTGCATTCTCTCCCGCGTAGCGCTCAGAGGAACAGCACAACCCGGGCCGCGCTATCGTTGGCGGAACATGCTTGTTTCAAGTAACAGCGCTTCACGCTCCTCTTCATCAGCCTGCGCGCAGCGTTTCGATGGGATCAATTTGCGTGGCGCGCCAGAGCGGAAGCGCCGCTGAGAGCAATACGATCAGGAATGCGGCCAATGCAGCAGAGGAGAGAACGACTGGATCGTGGGCAGAGACTCCGAAGACGAGGCTGTTGAGCCATCGCGATGCGCCCCAGCTTCCTGCGAGCCCTGCAATTAACCCGATCACGCCTAACCTCGCGGCTTGCCTTCCAGTACGTCGTAAGATGGCGAGGGTCCCCGCTCCCATTGCCATGCGAATCGCGATCTCCTGCCTTCGGCAGCTAACCCAGTAGTTGAAAACACCATAGCAACCGATGCTGGCCAGGATCACCGCAATCCCTGCGAAGAGGACCAGCAGAAGCGTGGTGAAGCGCCGCTGAACAAGTGTGGCACCGAGCCACGTATCGGCGGTTTTCAACGACTGAATCGGAACGTTGCCGTCGATGGAGGCCAATGTTTGCCGCACGGTCGCAATCATGCTCTCCGGGTTACCCTTGGTCCGTATCATCACGACCATTGCGGCATCGACCCGCTGAGCGGCCGAGAGATAGATTTCCGGCAAGGGCGGGCTGTCCAATCCGATCTGGGGCACATTGGCCACAACGCCGACGACTTCAACGACGGGACCTTCCATATAGGGTCCGCCGACTTTGATGTGCTGGCCGAGAGCGGAACGGGGATCTTTCCACCACGCACGCGCAATCTCTTCATTGATCACTGCGACAGTCGGTCCGTTCGCCGTATCGGAGAAAGCGCGTCCGGCTAGGAGCGGAATGCGCATGGTCCGGAGGTACGCCGCGTCAGCCATATTGAGCAGCGTGACAGGCATATCCTGCGGGTTAGGCGTGGGTCTCTCCACAGCGGAATACCACCAGTCCCGACAGTCGCCAGCTGCCGGAGGACAGTTCACTGCGCCGACGGATTCGACTCCCGGCTGCGCGCGAAGCGCTGCTTCAAGGCGCCCATAGAAGTCAAGAATGGCCGCGTCGCTTTTGTAGGGTAAAGGCGGCAATTGCAGCTCAAGTGCAAGCAAGTGCCTGGGCTCGAATCCGGGATTCAGGGTCTCGGCGGCCCACAAGCTGCGCAGCAGAATCCCCGAAGTAAATAGCAAGATGACAGCCACTGCGATCTCCGCGATGACAAGGGCTGCACGCAGTGTGTGCCCAATCCGGCTGGTGCCCGAACCGGTGCTGCTCTCTTTCAACAGAATCGTGAGATTCACTTTGTCTGAATTAACCAGGGGCACCAGGGAGCACACCAGTGCCACTGCCAGCGTTAGCGCCGCAGCGAAGATCAACACGGGGAGGTTCAGGCTGGCTTCGGAAAGCCGCGGAATATCGCGTGGCCCGAGCATCTCTATGGCGCGTAGTCCAAAGCCTGCGAGAACGATTCCGAAGGCACCGCCTAGCAGCGTAATCAGTACGGTCTCCGTCAGAAGCTGGCGAGCAAGCCGTCCGCGCCCCGCCCCAATTGCAGTCCGAATTGCCATCTCGCGCGCGCGGGTAGTCATGCGAATCAGCAAAAGGCCGCCGATATTCGCGCATGCCAGAACCAGGATCAGGCAAACCGAAGCCATCAAGAGGACGAACACGTGCCTTAGGTCGCTGGTTCGGTGCTCGGTGAGGAGCTGGGCAAACGCACGATGGTCGCTTTCGGGGCCTGGATCCGCCTGCGCAAGGCGCTGCATGATCGTATCCAAGTCCGAGCGTGCCTGGGATAGCGTCACTCCAGGCTCGAGCAGCCCCAGCGCGCTCATCCATTCGTGTGCGTCGCGCTTTGAAGCCTGCGCAACGGAAGGACGGAATGGAAGATAGTAATCGACAGGCGGGAGGAAGAAGCCGGGATCGCGGGCAAGTACGCCGATTACAATGTATGCAGTTCCATTCAGGGTCACCGTCTTGCCGATGATCTGAGGATCTGCTGAAAGGGTTTCGGCCCAAAAAGCCCTGGTCACCACGACCGTCGCAGGAGACTGCAGTTCATCATCGCTCGCGGTTAAAAGGCGGCCCATTATCGGGCGAGAGCCGGTCAGCCGGAAGAATTCGTTCGTGACGACACCGGCGTGCGTGAGCACGGCCTGACCGCGGCCTGTGAGCGTCAGATCGGTCTTCTGGAAGGCAGCCATCGACTCGAAGGAGCGATTCTCCATCCGCCAGTGCTCGAAATTGATCCAGGTCACGCTGATGCCGCTGCTTTTCGCGGAGGACTCGCCGAGCCACACCAGACGCTCACCCGAAGGGAAAGGGAGCGCCTTGAGAAGAACGGCATACACCGCGCTGAAGATGGCGGTGTTTGCGCCGATTCCCACAGCCAGCGTCAGAATTACGATGAGCGAGAAGACGCGCGCTCTCCAGATACCTCGCGCCGCGTAACGAAGGTCTTGCAGGAGCGATTCAACCGTAGGGAATTGCCACGATTGATAGCTTCGCTCGCGCACGCTTGTCGCATTACCAAAGTGGCGCCGCGCCGCGGCACGTGCCTCTTCCGGCGGCATCCCCCGCTCCAGATTCTCATCGATCAGGAATTGAAGATGGGCGTCCATCTCCTGCTGCAGTTCGTCGCCGAGATTTCGCCTTCTTCCCAGCGCACGTGCCATCTTCGACCACCATTGGCGCATGAAATCACCCCTCCGATGCCAGGATCCTCGCCATGGCTAGAGCAAATCGCTGCCACTTCGAAGTTGCCTTGACCAGTTGCTTGCGCCCGGCCAGCGTCAGGCTGTAATAACGGGCGCGGCGGGCGTTGGGCGATGTCTTCCACTGTGCGGAAATCCATTTGCGCTGAAGAAGACGTTGAAGCGCAGGGTACAGGGAGCCGTTATCGACGAAAAACTCACTGTCAGATTGTTGGTGCAGAAACTGCGAGATGCCATAGGCGTGGTTGGGCTCCAGCTTAAGGCTACGGAGGATCAGCACTTCAAGAGTTCCTTGAAACAGTTCGAGCTTGTCTTCGGGTAGGCCATCTACGGTAGACATACTATCTATATACTACAAGAAATAAAAGTCTGTCAAGCGAGCCTGCCCGGGGCCAACCGCCAGCTCCTGAAGCGTACAAGAGGCTGGCTCGACCGTATAGGTGATGGCATAACGAAGTCGGCCTCACGACGAGCCGAGTAAACTGTGCGGTGTCCAACGTACAGAGCTCGGATCGAAGGAGGCCGAGATGAGAATTATAGGATGCGATCTACATGCTCGACAACAGACGATCGCGATGTTGGATACCGAAACCGGAGAGCTGGAAGAAAAGACCCTCGAACATGAAGGCGACACCGTCCGGGAGTTTTATTCGGCACTGCCTGGTCCGATTCTAGTAGGGATCGAAGCGACCGGCTCGATGCAGTGGTTCCTGGAGTTGATGGAAGAGCTGGGGATCGAATGCCGCGTCGGTCATCCCCAGAAGATCCGCAAAGCAGAGACACGCAAACAAAAGCATGATCGGCGGGATGCGCGACTTGCTTCTGACGTTGCTCGCCGAGAATCGCTTTCCAACCATCTGGATGCCCTCGAGCGAGCAACGCGATCTGCGCACGTTGCTACGTCACCGTCATCAGTGGGTGCGCCTGCGATCTCGAGTCCAACACACACTACAATCGATGGCACTCAACCACGGTCTCAGGAGAGGCCACGCGCTATGGAGTCAAGCGGGCCTGCACGAACTTCGGGCATTGCCTCTGGCTCCTCACGCCAGCGAGCGGCGAGCGGCACTGCTGTCTTTGTACCCTCGGCTTGCAGGAATCCATCGACCAGCTGGATCAGCAGGTCAGCCAGCAGGTTCAGCAACATCCCCCGGCGCGGCGACTAATGACGCACCCGGGAGTGGGGCCGATCACCGCGTTAGCTACCGAAGTTTTCCTGGGCGATCCGCTGCGGTTCATCGATGGAAAAGCACTGGCCAGTTACATCGGCATGATCCCGAGCGAACACTCCAGCGGAGCGCCGGCAGCGGCTGGGTGCGATGAGCAAACAAGGAAACGCGCTGCTGCGTTATCTGTGGTGCGAAGCGGCGATGCACGCGGTGGAGCGGGATCCGGAGTTGAAACGCTTCTATCGGCGCAAACTGGTGCAGAAAGGGCTGGGGAAAGCGAGAGTCGCTGCAGCCAGGAAACTCGGGATCCGACTCTGGATCATGATGCGTGACCAGATCGATTACGAAGAGTTCTGCCGTCGAGGAAAAGCGCGGCAGGAAAGCGGTAGTGTCCGTGCGGGGATGCCTGATCTCGACAGTGGTCCTGCAGCATAGTGACCGGATCAAGTGAATAGGCTACCCGCCTCCCCCTTGCGGGGAGTTCGAAGAAATCATCATGGTCGCACGTGATCGGAGAGATGTCTGGTGGGCAACACCGAGTCGATGAAGTGACACGAACCGAGTCTCGTAGGTTGGACAGGGAAGAACAATCCGAGAAATTGCGGCGCATCGCCCGCCGAAGGAAACAGCGGGACTGCGCAATGCAGGAGTCTGTGCGAAAGGAATAAAAAAAGAGTTAAAGACTCTTGACGTGGCCGACTCCGTTAGAGATGTCGAGAAATCCTCTTATCACCAACAATCTCAAAATGCGATGGACGTAGCGCCGCCTTTTCGACGAGTCATTCGCCGGTGCCAGCGGACCGAACGTGGTTCGTGGTACTTGGATCTCAGCCCATGCGGTTTCAAGCTGTGGATGCTTCGTCCGGCCATGCCGTTTCTTTCCTTGACAACTAGTTACCATAGGGTTATCATGGGTCGTGATCTTTGTTCAAAACTCGGCACGCGGCAAGCAGTCAGAAAGACGCCGATCTTCGCGTCTTCTAACCGCCCTATCTGCAGAGCGCGAACCAAAATTTCTAATCGCAAGTGACAATCCGACCAGGATTGTCATCCCGAGCGACCAACGGGAGTCGAAGGGTCTCCCTTCTCGATCTCTTCCGCTCGAGCCTTCTGGCGCACGAAGAGTTCATCCCGCTCCGATTCTCTGCTCGGCTGACGGCTCCCGGGATGCTCGCGTTCTAATAGGAACATTAGGAATTTCAGGAAATGAGTTAAGTTGCACAAAAGAAAGAAGAAAGCAAAATCCTAATAGGGACAAAATCGCGTTTTCCGGTAATTCCGCCGCGCACGTTTTTTCTCTAGAAATATCCGCACGAGCGCATCGACTTCCGATAATTTCCGCTAGCGCGCCATTATCCTCGGCCCTCAACCTCGCTATAATAGATTCTCCTGTGCGAGGACATTTATGAGCCGGCAGCAAGCAGTCGTCGAATCCGCAGCGCCCGCCGAAACCCATGCACGCATCTGGGACGCTTTCCGCCGCTGGGGCTATCTTCAAGCGAATCTCGATCCGCTGGGCGATTTACAACCCGTCGAGCTTCCCGAACTCGCCGTCTCCGGGCGTGACGCCGAAGCCGCGCGCAAAATCTATTGCGGCACGATCGGCGTCGAGTTCATGCACATCCCCGATCCCGAGCGGCGCCGCTGGATCGAAGAGCGCATGGAATCGGAAGCCGCCGCATCGGCGCCAACACCGCCTGCGGAGCAGAAGGCGATTCTCGATCGTCTCGTGCGCGCGGAAATTTTCGAGCAAGTTCTTCAGACGCGCTATCTCGGCACGAAGCGCTACTCGCTCGAAGGCGAATCGGCGCTCCTCCCGCTTCTCGACGCCATCCTCAATGCGGCGTCGGAACACGACGCGCAGCAAGCCGTCCTCGCCATGAGCCACCGCGGCCGGCTGAACGTGATGGTGCACATCGTTGGCCGTCCGGCGGCGGAAGTTTTCGCGAAATTCGAAGATGTGGATCCGCGTAGCGTCCTCGGCGGCGGCGACGTGAAATATCACATCGGCGCAACGGGCGAGTTCCACGCAGCCAACGGCCGCAACATCGGAATTCACCTGGCATCGAATCCCAGTCACCTCGAAGCGGTGGATCCAGTCGCGAACGGCCGCGCGCGCGCGAAGCAGACGCGCATCGGCGAAGGCGGTACGCAGGCGATCGTCCCGGTCATCATGCACGGCGACGCCGCATTTGCCGGGCAGGGAATCTGGGCCGAAACTCTCAACATGGCCGGCGTCGAAGGTTACAACGTCGGTGGCTCCGTCCACATCATCGTAAATAATCTGATTGGCTTCACCACCGTGCCGCGCGAATCGCATTCCTCGCGCTTTTCGTCCGATCTCAGCAAGCGCCTGCCGATTCCCATTTTCCACGTGAACGCGGAAGATCCGGAAGCGGTGGCGCGCGTCGGTCGCATCGCTCTCGACTATCGCTACGCGTTCGCCTCTCCGGTCGTGGTGGACCTGATCGGCTATCGCAAGCACGGCCACAGCGAAGTGGACGACCCCACGATCACCCAGCCGCTGCGCTACAAGAAAATTCAGGCCCACCAGCCGCTCTGGCAAATTTACGCGCAAAAAATCGGTGTCGATGCCGAACCGATGGTCGAGAAAGTGCGCCAGGAACTCGACGCGGCGCAAAAAGAAGCGGAGGAGCTCGAGAAAAATCCGCCGATGCGCAAATTGCCCGCCTACTGGAATCCGTATCGCGGCGGCCGTTGCAGCCCCTCGCTCGAAGTGGACACAGGAGTGCCCGCGGCAGAATTAACCGCGACCGGTGAGGCGCTTGCCAGCTATCCGGATGGATTTCACATTCATCCCAAAGTAAAGAAGCTTTTCGAACAGCGCCTGGAGATGGCCCGCGGAAAGCGTCCGCTCGATTTCGGCATGGCGGAAGCCCTGGCCTTCGGAACATTACTGAAGCAGGGTACTCCGGTGCGCCTCAGCGGGCAGGACAGCAAGCGTGGCACTTTCAACCAGCGCCACGCGGCCCTGATCGACATCGAAAACGAAAAAGAATTTATTCCGCTCCAACACGTGGCGCCCAATCAGGCTTTTTTTGAAGCCTACAATTCAACTTTGTCGGAAGCCTCGGTACTCGGCTTCGAATACGGCTTCAGCCGCGACTATCCCGAAGCGCTCGTTTTGTGGGAAGCGCAATTCGGCGATTTCGCCAACGGCGCGCAAATCATCATCGATCAGTTCATCGTGGCGGGTGAAGACAAGTGGAATCTGCTCTCAGGCGTGGTACTGCTCCTGCCGCACGGCTACGAAGGGCAAGGCCCCGAACATTCCAGCGCCCGCATCGAAAGATTTCTGCAGCTCGCCGCGCGCGACAATATTCAAATCTGCCAGCCGTCCACCGCCGCGCAATATTTCCATCTGCTGCGCCGCCAAGCGATGCGCTCGTGGCGCAAGCCGCTCGTCGTCTTTACGCCAAAGAGCATGCTGCGCACGCCTGCTTCGTCATCCACCCTGGCTGAACTTTCCGCCGCGCGCTTCCGTCCTGTGATTCCCGACAAGGGAAATGGCACGGCGACGCGCGTCCTGCTCTGCACGGGAAAAATCGGCCACGAACTCGAAGCCGAAAGAAAGCGCCGGAAGGATGAAACTACCGCAATCGTTTTTGTGGAGCAGCTCTACCCCTTCCCCGAAGCCGAGCTCGCCGCCGAAATGGACCGGCACGCAAACGCGCGCGAATTCGTCTGGGTGCAGGAAGAGCCCGCCAACATGGGCGCGCTCGCCTTCATGCTGCCACGCCTCGAGCGGCTCGCGCGCGGCCGCTCCGTGCGGTCCGTAAAACGCTCCGCAAGCGCGAGTCCCGCAACCGGCTCGCACAAAGCGCACGAGATGGAGCAAAAAACTCTTCTCACCGTCGCGTTCGCAAATCCCACAAGCAAATAAAAAATGTCAGACGAAACGAGGCCTCACACCCGCGAAGATAAACTCGCGGATAAAGTGAGGTTCTACTTCCGCGAAATGATGAAGCTCTGCGGTCCGGGAGTCGGCCGCAATTCGTTCGACGAAAATCCGGCATTCCGGAACATGCGCTCATACTCGGACATCGGATAGGAATCGCCCGCGCGCGTTCCCGCCAGCATGATCAAACTGAATCCCGCCGCGGTAGCAGGCGTCACGCGATCCTCGTTCGGCACAAATTCCACGGTGACGACGCGGCCATTCGGCGAAAGCGCCGCATGAATCTTCCGTAGCAGCTTTTCGATCGTGGGCGGATCGAAGTGGTGCACGAAGCCGGTGAGCAGCACGAGATCGTAGCCCGTTCCAAAATCCACTTCGAAAGCATTTCCCGGAATCGTGTGGTAGCGCGACTCGACTTTTGCAGCTCGCGCGTTTTCTTTCGCCACTTCCAGCACAGCCGGCCAATCGACCGCGAATACTTCCGCGTTCGGATTGTGCCGCGCGATCGTCACGCCGTACATGCCGTGGCCTGCCGCGATATCGAGCACCTTCCACTTCTCTCCCGCGTCCGCGTTGACGACCCTCGCGACGCCTTCGGCCACCGGCCTCTGCATCGGCGCCATCGAACGGGCGAACTCAACCCAGATCGGATTGTTCACCTCGGTGGTGCCTCGGTCGTCCTGAAGCGAGCCGCCCTTGCGCACGATAGCCGTCAAGTCCCGGAAGCGGTCGAACATTTCTGGCGTGGTGAGAAATCCCGCAATCGAGCCGATGTAGGCGGGCGAGCGGCGATCGAGGAATGTCGCCGCATCGGGTGCGAGCGAATACTTCTGATCCTGTTTCGCGAGGAAACCCATGATGGTGAGGTAATCGCAGAGTGTTCGCATGCCGCGCCCGGACGCGTTGCAGCGCTTGGCGAGCGCGGCGGGAGTGTTGGCTCCTTCGCCGATGGCGGTGAAGACGTCGAGTTCGATTCCCGTTTTCAAGGCCGCGGTTTTCTGATGCGCGTTGAGAGTGTCAAAAATCCTCTCCGGATTCGGTTGTGAATGCTCAGCGGGCGTTGCCATAGTTCCTCCCATTGTCTATGCCGTGTAGTTCCATGAATTCCTTTTCAAGCGCCATTCTCTCGCGATTGCAGCGCCAAAGCGCAAATGCGAAGCCCGTGGTCTCAGCCGGCAAGGTTGCGGCATCGCGCGCGAATCGCACAGTCGATGAGCCAAGCGCGTCCGATGAGCCAAGCGCGCGGCTGGTTGCACTTCGTTGACTTGCTCTTAGGGCCGCCATAAGATGGCGCGCAGCCGGTTTTTCGCTCCGGCACACTCCTCCCATGAAAGCGCCCCTACCCGAAAACGAAGCGGCGCGCCTCGAATCGCTTCACCGCTACGAAATTCTCGACACGCTGCCGGAGCAGGAGTTCGACGACCTCTCGCGCCTGGCCGCATTAATCTGCGGCACGCCAATCGCGCTCGTAAGCCTCGTTGACGAGAATCGCCAATGGTTCAAGGCGAAAGTGGGAATCGAAAAATCGGAGACGCCGCGGGATATCGCCTTTTGCGCGCACGCGATCCATGATTCGGGCGTGCTGGTGGTGCGCGACGCGCTGGCCGACGAGCGTTTCCGTTCGAATCCGCTCGTCACCGGCGATCCCAATGTCCGGTTTTATGCCGGCGCTCCGTTGCGCACGCCGGACGGATATGCACTCGGCACGCTGTGCGTGATCGACCGGGTGCCGCGCGACCTTTCGGCCGACCAACTCGAAGCGTTGCAAGCGCTCAGCCGGCTGGTGGTGAACGAGCTGGAACTGCGGCGCAGCGTCGGCGATCTTTCCAAGGCCGTTCGCGAGCGCCGGCTGGTGGAAGGCGAGCTCGACCAACTGTTCAATCTTTCATCCGACCTTTTTTGTATCGCGGGCTTCGACGGATATTTCAAACGGCTCAACCCATCCTGGGAACAGACGCTGGGGATTCCCCGGGAAGAGCTCCTTTCGCGGCCGTATGTCGAGTTCATTCACCCTGACGATCGCGCGATCACGCGCAAGGAAGCGCAGAAAATCGTGGACGGCGCGGTTACATTTTCATTCGAGAACCGCTTCCGATGCGGGGATGGTACGTACATCTGGCTGCTCTGGAACGCGACTCCGAACAGCGATCAAGGCTTGATTTTCGCGGTGGCGCGAGACATCACGCTTCGCAAACGCGCGGAGCGACGGCTGGCAGTGGGATACACGCTGACGCGCGTTTTGGCTGAAGCAGAAAATCTGGGCGCGGCGTCGCCTCTGATTTTGCGGGCAATCGGCGAAGGCCTTGGCTGGGAGCTAGGCGCTTTCTGGCGATTGGACGAAATCGCGAATGTCCTGCGCTGCGTCGATCTCTGGCACGCTCCGGGGCAGGAGTTTCCTGCTTTCGAAAAAGCCACGCGGGAACTCACGTTTCACCGCGGCGCAAGTCTGCCGGGGCTCGTTTGGGCGGCAGGCCAATCCAAATGGGTAACGGACGTGCCCGAGCGAGAAAACTTTTCTCGAATCAAAGTCGCCCGGGAGGAAGGATTGTGTTCGGGGTTTGGTTTCCCGATACGAATCGACGACCGCGTGGTGGGCGTAATCGAATTCGTCAGCCGCGAGATCCGAACGCACGAACCTCAGTTGCTGGAAATGTTCGATTCAATCGGCAGCCAGATCGGGCAATTCATGGAGCGGCGACGCGCGGAGAGCGAGTTGAAGCTGTACGCCGATTACCTGGAAGCGGCGCGGCTCGCGCAAGAGGCGGATGCTCGGCGACTTGCGCTGCTGGTGCACGAGCTGGAAATTGCAAAGGCGCGAGCGGAAGAGGCCACGCGCTCGAAGAGCGAATTCCTTGCAAACATGAGCCACGAAATTCGCACGCCGATGAACGCCGTAATCGGGATGACGGAGCTGGCGCTCGACACCAGGCTCACGCCGCAACAACGCGAATACCTCGTCACTGTGAAGAATTCCGCTGGTTCGCTTCTGAATCTGATCAACGACATCCTGGATTTCTCGAAGGCGGAAGCGAAGAAGCTGCAACTCGATCGGGTGGATTTCGGGCTGCGAGACATGCTGGAGGACACCCTGCGCGCGCTGGCAGTGCAAGCACAGCAGAAAGGGCTGGAGTTGGCCTGTCACGTGGCGCCGGAAGTCCCCGACGCACTAGTGGGAGATGCGGAACGGCTTCGGCGCATCGTGGTGAACCTGGTGGGCAATGCGATCAAATTCACAGAAAGCGGCGAGGTGGTTCTGAACGCAAGCTTGAAATCCAGAAAGAACCAGGGCGTGGTGGTGCATTTTTCCGTGACCGATACAGGCATCGGAATCCCGCAAGAAAAACAGAAAGCGATCTTCGAGGCCTTTGCGCAGGGTGATGCGTCCACCACTCGAAAATACGGCGGCACTGGGCTCGGACTTTCGATCTCGTCGCAGCTCTCGGAGTTGATGGGAGGCCGCATCTGGCTGGAGAGCGAACCGGGGCGAGGCAGCACGTTTCATTTCACGGTAAGTCTGGGATTGCAAACTTCTGCGGCTGGCGAGCAAGCGCCCGTGCCCGTGAAGCTGCTCGATCTTCCGGTGCTCGTGGTGGACGACAACTCCACGAGCCGGCAGATTCTCGAAGAGATGCTCAGCAACTGGAAGATGAAACCGGTGGGAGTGAAAAACGGCTCCGCGGCGCTCGAAGCGTTGAAGCGGGCGCAGAAGAAAGGCGAGCCGTTTCGGCTTGTGCTGGCCGACGGACACATGCCGGGGATGGATGGATTCGATCTCTCCGCGAGCGTGCAGGAAGATGCTCAACTGCGTGGGGTGAAGATTATCCTTTTGACGTTCGCCGGCCACCGCGAAGATCAGGCGCGAGCGAAAAGCGCAGGCGCGGCGGCGGCCGTGACGAAACCGGTGAAGCAATCAGAATTGTGGGACGCGATCGTGACGGCGCTTCACGTTCCGGGCCGCCAGAAGTCAAGGCCGTCGGCGGCGCGAAGCATAGCGCGGGGCGCGCATCGGAGGTTGCGCGTGCTGGTGGCGGAGGACAACCCTGTTAACCAGGAACTTGTGTTGCATCTGCTGGAACGCAGGGGGCATTCGGCAATCGTCGCGGAGAATGGAAAACGAGCGCTGGCGGCGCTGGAAAAACACAAATTCGATCTGGTGGTGATGGACATCCAGATGCCCGAGATGGGAGGTATCGAAGCGACGGAAGAAATTCGAAGGAAAGAGAAGAGCGATGGAGGACACATCCCGATTTTCGCAATGACGGCGCACGCCATGCCAGGCGACCGGGAGAGATGCCTGGCAGCGGGAATGGATGGATACATCCCCAAACCGATCGACCCGAAATTATTTACGCAAATCATTGAAACGGGCGCGTCACCGACTGCAGCGATGGCCACTGAAGAGGAAAGAAACCCATCCGATAAAGCTAAAACAGACAGAGCGGCGGATGCGGATAAGTTGCTTGCGCGTTTTGATGGAAATCGAAAACTGCTAGGATCGCTGATTCGGACTTTTCAACACGACTGTCCCAAGATGATGACGAAAATCCGCAGCGCTCTCTCCGCGCGCGATCCGCGGGCACTGGCGGAGGCCGCTCACGCGTTGAAAGGCTCGGTGGGGAACTTCGGGCCGTCGAGGGCCTTCGAGACAGCGAGAGAGATTGAAAAAACCGGGCGAGAGGGTAAACTCGACGGCGCCTGGGAACTCTACGCCACCCTGGAGGACGACCTTGCGCGGCTTTTGCCGGCACTGCAATCAGCCGGCAGCCCGAAGGGTGCGAAGGCCCAGTCGAAATCCCAGGCTAGGACCAAACCCAGCAGGCCCGGACGAAACCGCCTGCACCATGGATCGCGGAGGAAACGATGACGCGCATTCTTGTCGCTGATGACGACCGCACAACCCGACTACTGCTGACCGAAATTCTGCGCGACGGAAAGTATACGGTGGTGGCGGTTCCGGACGGCGCGGCCGCGCTGAAGAAATTAAAAGAGGATAAGTTCGACCTGGCACTGCTGGACGTATGGATGCCCAAGAAAAACGGCCTGGAAGTTCTGTCGGCGCTGAAGAAGAGCAGCAAGAAGCCAAAAGTAATTGTGATGACCTCGGACGACACGCCGGAAACACTTTTGAGCGCGATTCGCGAGGAAGCGTATCAGTATGTGGCCAAGCCGATTGAACCGAAGTCGCTGCTGACGCTGGTGCGCGAGACGCTCGCAAAAACATCGAAGACTTTACCGATCGAGGTGATTTCCGCGCGGCCCACGTGGGTGGAACTCTCCGTTCCATGTTCGCTCGAAGCGGCCGAGCGCATAGAAGCGTTCATGGCGCATATGAAAGCGGGATTGTCCGAGGAAGTGCAACGCTCGGTGGGCCAGGCATTTCACGAGTTACTGCTCAACGCGGTGGAATGGGGCGGGAAGCTTGACCCCAGCCGCAAAGTGCGCATTTCTTATCTGCGCGGCAATCGGATGGTGCTGTATCGGATTGCCGATCCGGGGCCCGGATTCAAATTTGCGGAGCTCCAACACGCGGCCATCACGCATCGAGCCGACGAACCCACGAAACACGACGAAGTGCGCCAACAGAAAGGCTTGCGTCCCGGTGGATTCGGATTATTGCTGGCGAAGGCCAACGTAGACGATCTGCTGTACAACGAAGCGCAAAACGAAGTGGTGTTCGTGAAGTATCTCGATGACGACGGTTCGGGTGCCGCGAAGCAGGAAGCTGGGAGCTAGGAGCCATCGCCAGAAACCACAGGCGATCCCGATTGACGATCCATCGTGCGACGTATACGATGGCTGCGGTTTCACACGGAGGAGATGAATGGCAAAGAAGAATAAATTGTTGAACGATGCGGCGCAAAGAATCGGAACCGCGATGGGTAAGGCCAACCGCACCGCGCACAAAGTGAAGAAGGCGGGTGTGATGGCGAAAAAAGAGCTCGAGGACATCTCGAAGCAGGTGGAGGCGCTCAAGAAGCAGTTGCAAAAGACGACGAAGCGCCTGCGGAAAGCTCTCGCCTAGCCTTCCAGATTTTGCGGCCTTAAGGCCCGGGTTGCTCAGCTCGCCTTGCGTGATTTCTTCTGCCGTTCACCGGCGCCGGTTTTGGGCACGGCGCGCAATAACGCCTTTCTTGCCGGCTCCGCCGACAGGCTTTTCTTCAGCGCCGACATCAAATCCGGAACATGTTCGCGTTTGGCGCGCGGCATCACGGTCAACTTCTTGCCGTGGGCTTTCGCTTCGATCAGTTTTTCGAGTTCCTGCTGATAGGTGTCGGAATACTGATCAGGATTGAAGGATTCCGCGAGCGTTTCAATCAGCTGCATCGCCAGTTTGGATTCCGCCGGTTTCAACTCCGCTTGATTCAGCTTGGCGTTTTCCGCGATCGAGCGAATTTCATTCTTATAGAACATAGTGTGCAGCGTGAAACCATCGTCACGGGCACGGATAATTACGATATTTTCGCGGCCGTGCATGGTGACCTTTGCAACTCCCGAATAGCCGGTTTTGCGCATCGCGTCGAGCAGCAAGTTGTAAGCCCTCACGCCGCCTTCGCCCGGCTCCGCGTAGTAGGAGCTGTCGAAATAAACCGGATCGATCTCCTCGGCTTTCACGAAACTCAGAATCTCCATGGTCTGGGCGGATTCGGGCTCGATCTCTTCGAGCTCCTGCTTCGTGAACATCAAATACTGATCTTTCTCGTATTCGTAGCCCTTTTCAATTTCAGAGCGGTCAACGAATTTTTCACAGGTCGGACAATAAGTGGGCTGCTTGATGCGCGTATGGCACACGGAATGTAGCTGATTGAAACTGATCCGTTCCGACCGAGCAGCCGGCGTCAGTTGTATTGGGATGGAGACCATCCCGAACGTGAGAAACCCCTTCCAGGTTGCGGCCATTGTCCCCCTCCGGCGGAAAGGAGCCAATCATACACTCGGACGCCTCCCTGCTTGCATCGAATGCTTGCGGTATAACGATGCGGTTAAGAGCGAATAGAAAGCGAAAGTGGGTGTGAATTTCGAAATGAATCAGGCGCGCGACGACATACGCAACCGTTTTAGTCACCATCACCAACCCATTTGACCCATCCTCCTGAGAATAATCGCGCTGTAGTTATTCATGCGCTCGGGTCGTCGCTTCAGAGGAGCCGGCAGAATTGCAGCCAGCCGCGCCGCTTGTTGCCGGCCGATATTCAGGGCTGAGGTTTCGTCGTAGTAGCGACACGCCGGCTCCGCACCATAAATGCCAGGGCCCCATTCGACCACGTTGAGGTATATCTCCAGAATGCGCTGTTTGCCGAGGAACAATTCGGCCACCGGTACCAGTGTGGCCTCCGCGCCTTTGCGGAGGAAAGAGCGGCCCGTTCCGAAGAACAGGTTTTTCACGAGTTGCTGCGTAATGGTGGAAGCTCCGCGAGTGCGCTCGCCTTCCAAATCGTCTTCGGCAGCGATTTGGATCTCGTGCCAATCGAATCCATGGTGCTGGTAGAAGTGTGCGTCCTCTGCGGCGATTACAGCGTGCTGAAGATCGGGCGAGATTTGGCTGAGCGGGATAAATTTGTAGCGTTCGTGATACGGCTTGCGGTGAATCCAGGCCTGCAAGTGGCGCTGGATGTGCACCGCAGTTGTCGGTGGGTCAATCCACCGGGCGGCCACAAGGATCAGCGCGGCCAGCGACCAAAGAAGCACTACGCCGATGACAAACCATCGAACAAAGGACCGGAAAGGGCCGCTTCCGAGCAGAGTCTTGATTTGCGTTTTCAGCATCGCGGTCGCATTTCGGAATGATAGCCTGAGCTTGCTTATCGTCATTGCAGCGTAATAATTCCCTGGTTCCAGTACCCGCAAAACATCCTCCGCCGCACGCCCCTAAGAGGCATAACCCTTTCATCCACAGCCACTTTGAGCTACCGGCTCTTGCTTGGCAAGATGAGTGCTTTCCCTTATCGCAGATCTGCTTCGAGGGCGCGAAAATCTAGCCTGCAACAACAAGGTGAGCTATGAGCGGGACACGAAGTTCAAACCGGACTGAAGCGATTGAGAGATTTTCGAACTCGGTCCATGACGCAGCCGCAAATGAGAATCAGATCAAAGCACGGTTGCAAGCACTTACAAGTTTTGTCGAAGGGTTGAACACTTCCACCGTGAATCTTTTGCTGGCGGAAAAGCGTTTCGCGCGCGAGGCGTTGCAGGAGTTGGTTGTGAAGGAAGCAGGGCTTCGCTGGATTGTGCGTGTGGCAACCCTATCGACCGGGGAGAAGCGCGCTCGACTATGGGCCGATGTCGCTCAGGCGCTCGGTGATCTGGAATTGATCATTGACCTGGTGGGGCGCGCGGATGTCGAGTGGCCCGTGAACGAAGTTCACCAGTTCAGTGACGAGCTGGCCTACATCACTTAGCACTCGACATTGCCACTTCAATTGTTGTTTCGAGCACAAAGCTCGCTTTTCCGGAAAGCAACCCAACCATCCAATTCGCCGCACTCCGCACTCTAATGGAATGGCAGAAAATCACTACCTGAATCAATTTTGTTTTAGGAAAAAAGGCAGGCGGCTCGCAGCGATGCTCAAATCAATCATCTCGGCATTATCAAAATCGCTGGGTCTCGCTGCCCTTCTCGCTTGCCTGCTTTCCTCTCGCGCCTATGGCGACGTCGGGGTGATTCTCAACGAAACGCTCAACGAGAGCGTCGCGCGCGTCACCGGCTCGGGCCACACCGCGGTCTACTTTTCGCGAATCTGCCCCGATTCTCCCATCAAGCTTCGCCTCTGCCGACCGGGCGAAAATGGCTCGGTGATGAGCAATTACATTAATCTGGGCGAAGACGAGCGCTACGAATGGAACATCGCGCCATTCAACCTCTACGCATATGGCGTGGAAGACCCCGCGGACCGGCCACTCTTTGGTACCGACAAAATCAAGGCCGTGCTCGAGGAGCGTTACCGAGAGCAAGCGCTGGCATCCTATTGCACCGTGAAGGATTGCCTGAAAGGCGACAAAGCCGAGTGGCGCGAAATGGTCGGCGCCAACATGATCCGCAGCATGTACATTTTCGTCGTCGAGACCACAGTGCAGCAGGATGAAGAGCTGATCGCGAAATTCAACGCGCTGCCAAATGAAAACCACTTCAACGGCATGACGCGCAATTGCGCCGACTTTACAAAAAATGTGATCGACACTTATTTCCCGCACTCCGCGCATCGCGACGTGATCAACGACTTCGGAATGACCAGCCCCAAGGCCGTCGCGCGCACCTTCTCGCACTACGCTCAGGAACATCCCGAATCGAACTTCCGCGTGCTGCATTTCTCTCAGCTGCCCGGTACGATCAAGCGGAGCACGGAACCGCGTAGCGGCACCGAGCAGCTGTTCCGCTCGAAAAAGCTCCTGATTCCGATGGTGATTTTTGCCGACCACGAATTGCCGGTTGTGGCCGCCGCGTACCTGATCACCGGACGCTTCAATCCCGAGCGCGAATTCGAGCAGCACGCCACCGTCGAACCCGTGCAGCTGAATAATTCCGAGCCTTTGCCAAAAACCGACGGCGCCAACAATACTTCGGCCGCGCTCGCTCCCGTCGAAATTCGAGAACGCGAAGAAGTGGTCGGCGCTCCAGGTGAATGGGAAAAATATCGCAAATCTTTCGATACGATGGTGAATCAGGCGGTTCAAGACGAAATGATTCCCGACCGCGGCTACGTCGCCCGCATTTTCAAACGCCTCGATAGTTCCGGGCGTCCCATAGCCGATACCGACGGCAGCCTCTGGCTCGAAATCTCCAGCGCGAATGGCGCCTCAAAAGTCGGGCTGAGCCGAAACAATATTTTTGCCCCAGGTTCTGATCCTCACCCTGCGTTCGAGTTGCTGCTCGCGCGCGTCGACGCGATTCTGAGAAGTCCCAAACATAGCCGCGAGACGATGATCGAGTTCAAGGAAGACTGGGCTCTTCTCGAGTACGCTCGTATGCGCATCACTCCAAGCGCGCCCTTGGCGGATTCGTCGTCATCGCAGGGCGCAGTAGCCGCGGCGGCCTCGACTGGCCAAAAATAATCTCCGCGCAGCTTTCAGCCCCAGCCAGCCGGCATGCAGCCCCGTTTTTCTCGGCGCCCTGATGCTGCTATGATGTGCACGGAATCGATGCACTCGATGCGACCATTCGTATCGGCTATTTTCGGTTTGGTTTTCCTTTTATTCGCCTTCGCGCACTCTCCTCGAATCGTATCTGCCGCCCACCCGCCTGCGCACAATTCATCTCCACCGATTGTCATTGGCTTCGTTGGCGGCTTCATCAGCCACACAAATGCCGTCCACGGCGGCGTCCTGCTCGCCGCGCGCCTCCGCAAAGAATACCCGGCACAGGTTCACATCGAAGTTTTTGAAAACCATCACGGTGAACAAGCCCATCAGGAAATCCTGCGCCTTCTCGACGCGGACCACGACGGCAAGCTCTCGCCCGAAGAAAAGCAAAGCGCTCGCATCATCATCTATGGCCACAGCTGGGGCGGATCCGAAACGGTTGCTCTCGCCCGCGAGCTCCAAACTGACGGCATCCCGGTCCTGCTCACGATTCAAGTGGACAGCGTCTCCAAAATCGGCGAAGACGATTCGCTCATCCCCGCCAATGTCGAACAAGCCGCTAATTTTTATCAACTGGACGGCTACCTCCACGGACGCCCCGAAATTCGCGCCGCCGATCCCGCCCGCACCAAAATTCTCGGCAATATCCGCTTCGACTATTCCTCGAATCCCATCCAGTGCAACGGCTACTCCTGGCTCGCCCGCGCCTTCGAAAAGCCGCACATCGAAATCGAATGCGACCCCAACGTAATCAATCGCGTCGAATCCCTGATTCGCTCGAACCTTCCCGCGGCCGAATCATCAAGCACGTCAAGCGCAGCCGCGCAATAATCGCGACGCTCCTCTCGCCGTCCCGCTGTCCGCCTGCGCCTCAAAATATCTAAGCGCAAGAATTGTTGAAGAAACCGCACGTCGGGCCAAAGGTTTCCGATACAATCGCCGCCGTCCGCGCACGTAAATTGCCCGCGCCGCATGAAGTCAAAGTTGCTCGCGTCGCGTCGAGGAGAACTTTTTGAGCTTTTCCCAGCGCCTCAAGGAAATTCGCGAAGGCTTCGCGCCGGCCTTCTGGGTGGCCAACTTCACGGAAATCTTCGAGCGCGTCGCCTACTACGGCACCAGCGCCGTCCTCGCGATTTACCTCAACGAGCAGCTGCACTTCTCCAACGAACTTACTGGCTGGCTCACGGGCACCTTCGGCCTCGTCGTGTGGTTTCTCCCGATTCTCGGCGGCACTCTCGCCGACCGCTTCGGCTTCCGCCGCGCGCTGATGTTCGCCTACCTCGTGATGGCCGTAGGATACTTCCTCCTCGGCTCGCTCAGTGCGCCGTGGATGCACCCGCTGCGGCAGGCGCTCGGCGATAAATGGCTCGTCCTAATTATCTTGATGATTCCGGCGATGGGTCCCGGCGTCGTGAAGCCCTGCGTGGCAGGCACCACCGCGCGCGCATCTACCGAGAACGTCCGCGCCATCGGCTATTCGATCTACTACACGATCGTCAATATCGGCGGCGCGCTCGGCCCGCTGATGGCCTTTCTGGTGCGCAAACAAATGGGCTGGGGCGTCGAGAACGTCTTCCGCGTCGGCGCGCTCAGCGTCTTTCTGATGTTCTGGGTCACCCTGTTTTTCTATCGCGAGCCGCGCAAGCCGGGCGATGAGCAGGTTTCCAGCGTGCTGGCGGCAATCAAGAACATGTTCATCGTTCTGGCCAACCTGCGCTTCATGATTTTTCTCGTCATCTTCTCGGGCTTCTTCGTGATTTTCTGGCAGCAGTACGTTTCCATGCCGCTCTTTATCCGCCAGCATGTGAATCGCAATGCGGATGTCGACTTGCTGCTCACTGTGGACGCGCTCGTGGTGATCTGTTTTCAGATCGCAGTGAGCTTCGTCACGCGCAAGATGCGCGCGTTCACCGCCATGGCGCTCGGCTTCCTTATTACCAGCATCGGCTGGACGCTGCCAGCATTCCATGCCACGGTGCCGGTGTTCATCGCCGCCCTCGTCCTGGTGGCCATCGGCGAAATCACGCAGGTCTCGCGCTACTACGACTACATCTCGCGCCTCGCGCCTCCCGGCCAGCAGGGCCTCTACATGGGCTACGCATTCCTGCCCATCGCCATCGGCTATTTCATCGCCGGTCCGCTGGGCGGCTATCTGGTCTCGCACTTCGGCAAAACCGCCTCGCCTCAGGACATGTGGTGGGTCATCGCCGGCATAGGCTTCCTCTCGACGGCGCTCATGATCCTCTACGACCGCATCGTGAAGCCGTCAGCGACCGCCTCCGCGTCCTAGCCGGCAGATTTCACCGACGTTTCGCCGTGTAGTAACAGTCCATCAACACAGCTCACCCAGAGTACCCGCGGTCTAAGACGCCGGAACAACTGCCGGCGTCGGACGGTAATTCCCCCAAAAGGAAGAAAAAGCCCTATGAAAATGAAAGCGGTAGTTTTGTGTCTGCTCGCAGTGTCCGTTGCGGGCGCAGCGTCTGCACAGGAAGGCGCAATACCGAAAGGCATTCCGTCGCTGGATCACGTGTTCATCATCATGATGGAAAATCACGCCTATGCTCAGGTAATCGGCAATCCCAACGAGCCCTTCGTCAATAGTTATGCGAAATCTGTGAACTACGCCACGAACTACTTTGCCGTGGGGCATCCCAGCCTCACCAACTACCTCGAAGTCGTTGGCGGCTCAAATTTCGGCGTGCGCGACGATAATTCTCCCGACTGGAACAACGGCACCTGCACGCCCAACATCATGGGCAACGGAGCTGTTTCCCTGGAAAACAACACGACGCCCATTTGCCCCATCTACGGCAGCGGAACCGACGCGGCCACTCCCGTGCTTGATTTCACGAACGAAACAACCGGGCCTCCGGGCGTGATCGATGTGGACGGTAAAGTAGGTTTTGCCGCCAATCCAAAGACGGTCGGCATGACGATCGCCGACCAGCTCGTCGCCTCCGGCCGCACTTGGAAAAGCTATCAGGAAAGTTTGCCGCCCACGGGTGCCGAAGGCGTGGACAACGCCGATGGCTTTTTCTCGAATCTTGACGATCTCACCACCGCTCTTCCCGGCGAGAAACAGACGCAAGACAATCTCGTCGATCTTTACGCCGTGAAACACAATCCCTTCGCATACTTCCAGAACGTGGAGGAAGGCTTCAATCCCCAACTCAGCCTCAAGAGAATGGGCGGTTTTGAAGGCGCTGGCGGCCTGTTCACCAATCTCGCGGCTGGTTTCGCTCCGTCGTATTCTTTCATCGTGCCGAATCAGTGCAACGATCAGCACGGCCGCAGCAACGCCGGCCCGGCCTGCGAGTTTGATCCCAATGACAACGGCACTCAAAACGGCTTGAACCCAGCCTTGATCTACCAGGGCGACATCACCATTGAGGCGATTGTCACCGCCATTCACGATTCCCCCGTGTGGGCGGAGGGCCACAACGCCATCATCATCGTGTGGGACGAGAACGACTACAGCATTTCCCCCACGACGAACAGAGTCCTGCTCACCGTGGAAACAAACTACGGAGTGAAAGGTGTGCGCAGCAAGAATTTCTACACGCACTTCTCTCTGCTCAAATCCATCGAAGCAGGTTTCCATCTGCCCTGCCTCAACCATGCTTGCGATAGCGCCACAGCGGTGATGTCCGACCTGTTCGCCGCAGCCCCCAACGCGGCTGCCACCGAATAAACCGCGAAGCTGATCCACCCATCGCCCGCAGCCGCGGCGTTGCTTTTTCCATGTAGCGCTGGCTTGCCCTGAGCCTCGAAGGGCCTGCGTTCTCCGCGCTCGACTCAGGAAGCTGACGGCGCGCCCAACGGCCGATATCGCGCGTCGCGGTATTTCAAGCTGAATACGGTTGCCACGATGGCCAAGACGATCGGGCAAAAGATGCTGGCCTCGGGCCCCACCGTTCCGCCGGTCAGCCAGCTCGGCCCACTAAACGATGCGTTGAGAAGACTCTGGGAAGGTAGTAAGCCGCTATTTGGAACACCGTACAAGAACGTCTGACCCCAGTCATATCCCAGGTGAAAGCCGACCGCACACCATAAATTTCCAGTCCGGCGCAGAAACAGGCACAACAACAAACCGAACGAAACCACCGACACATCCCCCAAAATGTTTTCTCCGCCATTCGTGGCGTGAACCAGCCCGAATAAACCCGAGAGCAAAAATGCGGACGGCCAGAATCCCATGCCAGTCGTCAGCGTGAACTGCGCGTATCCGCGAAACAAAAATTCCTCGGCAAAGCCGGAAAGCAAAAATGCCAGCCCCCAGCCAGCCGCTGCGATCAAAATCGCGGTGCCAGGGATTGCCGCACTTGTGAACCGGGCGCCATGCAGAGCGAAAATTGCAAGCACCGTACTGCTGGTAGCGAGCAGGCCTATCAATAGTCCTACCCGAAAGTTTTTCCCCAGCGCTTCGCTCCTGGGAAGACCATACTGGCCCATCCTGCGGCCTTCAATCTTGCTCATAACCCAGGCCGCCACCGCCAAGATGAAGCAGAAAAGCAGATCCGGCGCGATGATTCTCATAGGTGTCAGTTCCGTCGGGTCTAGCGCGGCCGGGTAGAAGCGCCTAATGATCATTTGCGCTACCTTCGACATTGCCATCACGATCGCCATGAAGATTAGCAGCCGCCATCCCGCGCGCAAGCCATTCGGACCAATGAAAATTCGCTTGGTTGTCGACTCCGCTGGCAGTGTCTGAGGATCATGTCGTATTGTCGATTCTTGAGCTGACATTGATGTGCCCCCCAACTGCTTTATACGGCACAGGCTTCCATAAGTTTCAATGCAGAGAAAATCGAAGGGCAGAAGACTGGCGTCCAGTAGCCCACCGGCAGCAACGACCTTGCCAAGGGCGGTATCTCAGTCAGAGATAGCTGGTGCGAAGCGGGTTCATCGACACCTATCCGGAGCTGACCTATTCCTTGGACATTGCCCCAGGCGTGATCAGGCCGACGTGATCGATCCCTGCACCACGCATTACGTCGATGGCGCGCGCCACCTGTGCGAAGGGAACCTCTTCGGCACCTTCTACGAAGGCCACCTTTTCGGCGCGTTCCTTGAAAATATCAAAGAGGCGCGGACCAAGCTCATCCCAGTCGCTCTGCTCCTGGTTAATCATGAGCTTCCCGCCTTGCATCACCTGCACCACGATCGTATGGGGATTGGGCGGTTCGGCTTTCCGTTGCGGCGACGGAGGCTGCGGAACCAGAGTGGGCAATCCGGTGGGCACCGTAGGCGTGATCACCATAAAGATGATAATCAGTACCAACAGTACGTCAATCAGCGGAACAATGTTGGGATCGGAAACGGGCCCACCTGTGCTTCCACCCACTGACATTCCCATGACCAGGACTCCTTTCGAATGCACGGGCGCCGCTACGCTTAGCAACCGGCGGCGGCGGCACCAGACCCGCTTTTATTTGTCTGGAGTTTTTGACACCGCCCCTGGCTGGTTGTGCCTCACGAACGCTCCTTCGATTGAGACTGGGCCCGGGTGACCGTTGACACGAGATTATCACCACCCATCTCTCACTGAGATAGCTGGTGCGAAGCGGGTTCATCGTCAACTACCGCTAGACAGCCTAATTTCCCGATCGCCGATAACGCCCTCCGAACTAACTGATGGCTTCAACCCTGACCAGGTCCACGCCTGCCAGATGATCACCGAGGTACACACAGTTTCGATCGTCGCAAAGAACACGTATGCTGGAAAAGTGGGGTCCCGAAAGTCACCGTTAGTCAGAGGCAGAACGAAGGTCAGGAAACCGTTTACAAGCGTCAAAATGAGACCCGCGATGATATTCGCCAGCCGGTTCGCTCTAAACGGAAGCAGTCGACACGCCACAATCATGGCGATGGGTATTTCCATCAAGACCGCTGAACCCATCAGAGCCCACGGGGGGAGATGTGGGGCCGTATTCGGCGAGCCAACGAAAACGAACAGAGCAAGCACGTCCGCATACAGGTAGTTTAATAACGCGAAGATCCAGAATAGAGACAACCGCTCCTTTGTGTCATGCATGTCAACCTCCTACGGAAAGTTTCACTCGTGCTGCGCAATCTTCCGTACTACGAATGAGCCCTGAGAAAAGACTCACCCTGCGACAGCGAAGAGACTTGCAACCTAGGTGTCTACAACATCTATCCGGGCTATCTTAAAATCGGAGTATGCGAACGCCGCAAAGCACGCGAGAATAGTGGCAGCGCGCAGCTGAAAAACAAGGAGGAAGAGCGATGCATTTAGTGCGTGGGTGTGTTTGGGCCTCTGCTCTGTTGCTCATTTCCTCGACGACGCTTGCAGCGCAAGTGTTGCGGCGAGACGCCGTCGATGAACCGGAAGGCTTGGACCCGCACAAGACAGATTCCACGGCGGCGGCAACCGTAGAACGAGACTTGTACGAGGGTCTTGTCATCTTTGCTCCGAATGGGCAGATTACTGGCGGCGCAGCGCAGAGCTGGGACATCAGTGCCGACGGCCTGCAGTACACGTTTCAACTGCGTCCCGGCCTGCGCTGGTCGAATGGTGAGGATCTGACCGCCGACGATTTCGTTTACAGCTTCCGCCGATTGGTGAATCCAGCCACAAAATCGCCGTATGCATTCATGGCGTTTCCCATCCGCAATGCCAGAGAGATCAGTGGCGCGAAAGATTCCGCAGTGGATCACCTGGGAGTTGCAGCGGAGGGTCCAAGCCGGCTGAAGATCACCCTTGCCCAGCCAACGCCCTACTTTCTGACTGCACTTACCCATCCAAGTTTTGCGCCGGTGAATCGCAAGGCAATCGAGCAGCAAGGAGCAAGTTTCGGCAAAACCGGGACTTTTGTTGGAAACGGAGCATTCACTTTGGAGGAATGGACTCCTGGCGCCCGCATCGTGCTGAAGAAGAATCCTAGTTACTGGGACCATGACCACGTGAAGCTCGCGGAAGTTCACTACCTTGCCCCTCAGACGGACGAAGAAGAAGCGCGACAGTTCTTCGCGGGCGCGACGGATATTACCTGGAGCGTCCCGGCCAGCCAGCTTGCGGAGATTCGCGCAAAACACGCCGACGAATTGAAGAGCTATCCGGATCTTGCGGTCTTCTTTTACCCCTTCGATCTGAAATCCGGGCCATTCAAAAGCAGCGTCAAGCTAAGGCAAGCTCTGGCTATGGTGACTGACCGTGAGTACATCACCCGCGAGATCACTGGCAGAGGAGAGAAGCCGGCATACAGCTGGATACCACCGGGGATCCCGGAATACACTCCACAGGAATTCAGTTGGGCAAAATTTCCGAACGCAGAGCGGCTGGCTGTCGCCCGTCAACTCTACGCAGATGCCGGCTACGGTCCGGGTAAACAATTGAAGGTAGAACTACGTCTCGGAGAGGGTGAATACCGCCAGAAAATGGCACAAGCGGTAGCCCGCCAATGGAAAGAGGCCCTCGGAGTGGAGGCGCAAGTAGTCGCGTCAGGCTCTGATGCGAAAGCGCCGGAGGGATCCAGCCACGTGGATTGTCACGGCGCGCGGTTGGTTAGCTGACTATGCTGATGCCAACTCCTTTGCTGAGCTCTGGCTCTCCGATTCCACCGAAAATACATCCGGCTATTCCAACCATCAATACGATTCACTCGTGAGCAGCGCAAACTCAGAACGCAACCCATCGGAAAGAGCAAAGGTTCTTGAGGAAGCAGAACGGATGCTGTTGAGCGACTATCCGATGATCCCAATTTGCGACTTTGTGCAATTGCGACTGGTTCGCAAAACCGTTGCGGGATATGCGCCCAATGCCAACGGAGTTTCATACTCCAAAAACATTGAAATCGTGGACGATCGACAGCAGGAGAATCGAAGCCCGCAGCCTCAATAGGCAAAGGCCGGGATAACTGTTGAGAACAGGGGTGGCTGTTGAAAAAGTCGGGTTTCCAGAAAAAAGTCAAAAATCCGCTGATACAAAATGCCTAGGAGACTCAGAAAAATCGTTTGTAGAGCTCCCTGACGCCAAGGAGTTTTTGTAAAATCGCAGTGAGCGAGTTTTTCAACAGCCACAGGGATTATCACTAGCTATCTCAGTGTGAGATAGGTGGTTCTATAAAAGGGGATGTCAACAAAAAAGGTTCTCCCTCGGCCGGTAGCCGAGAATTTTTTTGTCTCGATATCCAGCCCACTGTTTGCTGATGGCTCTCGATCACTCGAGAGGTTCTTCTCTGGATGGCTCTTCCGTTTCCTCGGTTCATTTTCGAGTGGTGACAACGTCCGTCGATTCTTGAAACTTGGCAAGCGATTCGATTCCGTGGCAACCATGGTTCTATCCGAGGCTCGTGGCCTATCGCTATTTCTGGTTCTCCGAGGGGGCATAGCGTGAGAACGGTGACTCGGTGCCGAAGCACACAGGGTCGGACCACCTATCTGATACTCCCCTCGAACCGAGCGTCTCAAGAACCGAACCGACCACCACCGGAGGATGGAACGGGCTCTCTACCAGAGACGCTCAAGCTGCTTGCCGATGTAATTCGTTGGCGTCGAAGCACACTCCTTTCTTCCAAATCGTCAAAGTGATCGCTGCGATCTTCCGTGCCAGGGTAAGACGTGCCATCGCCGGTCTCCTTCCTTTGGCCAGAAGCCCAGCGTAGAATTCCTGGAACGGTCCTGGTCGAGTGCTGGCAGATATCGCGGCACTCTTGAAGATGTTTTTCAGATCGTGATTATGGTTCTGGTTCAGGCCCAGCACGGTGACTCGCTCTCGGTTTCGTCGCAGTTGCCCTTTCACAAAGCGGTATTCGCCGCTGTCGTGAGTCTCGAGTCCGAATCCGCTGTAGGCCCACAACTGTCGCTTGGTGCGAAAACGATGCGGTGTCCCGAGCAGCGCCACCAGCAGGGCGGAACGAATCGGACCCAGATAAGGAATCTGGCGTAGTAATTTCACCGCCTGATGTTTCCGGCTCTCTGCCAGCAGATCGCGTCGCGCTCCCTGCCGCAAAGGCTCCAACGCATCCAGTTGCTGGTAGAGTCGCTCGGCTCGCAGGCGAACTCCCGGTTCTACGATCTTGGCCAACCATTCCGCACGATGACGCGGTCGATACACCGCTGGCCCGGCACAAGGAATAGCCCAGCTTCGGTACACGGCCTTGATCCGACTCATCACCCGCGTCAGATCTTTCGTGATCGTTAGATAGCTGCGCGCCAGTTCCTTCAAAGTGCGTACCCCGTTCTCTCCATGGTAGATCGGGGAGAGAAGGTTGCCGCGCAAGAGCTCGGCCAGCTTCCGAGCATCGATCCGATCACTCTTGCTGCCATCCTTTAATAGAGCATTCTTCCGGGGATCGCAGACCAAGACATTCGCAACATGAGGCTTGAGCAGGTCATACAACCAGGCGGCGGAAGTTCCTTCTTCGAAAGTCACCAGCAAACTGCCGTGCAGCCCGCCGATGAACTGCAGAATCGTGGCCGCTTTCGTTTCGAGGACAGACTCCAGGATCAGCTTGCCGGCGGAATCCAGGACCGCAACCGAGATCGTTGCCTGATGAACGTCCATGCCAATATACTTTGCTTGGTTCATAACGGCGCTCCTTTCGGTAGGTGGTGATGCGAACGATCAAAACCTACCGCAAAGTGGGCGCCTTTTATATTGCGTGCGAAGAGGATTTCTCGACATCT
>CAWFGI010000011.1:0-105866 GCA_963815265.1 uncultured Acidobacteriota bacterium
AAGTGGGGCCGGCGGTGACGAGCACTGTCTGGCCGGCGAGATCGTGGCGCAGGCCGAGCACGTCGCAAACTTTTCTGGCGATGGTTTCGGTGGCGGCGAGCCTGCCAGACCCGGTCATGCCGCACGCCAGATAGCCTTCGTCCGGGTCGACTACATTCACGCCGCGCGCGCGCAACGCTGCAAGATTCTGCTGCGTTGCCGGGTGCTCCCACATATTTACATTCATCGCAGGCGTCACCACCACCGGAGCTTTGGTGGCGAGGTAAAGCGTGGTAAGAAAATCTTCGGCGATGCCGTGCGCGAATTTTCCGAGGATGTCGGCAGTGGCGGGAGCTACGAGCAGTAAATCGATGCGCTGTGCAACTGCTATGTGCTCGATCGCGCTTTCGACATTGGCCGGCGCGGAATCGGCCGCGCTGAACATGTCCGTGATGACTTTTTGTCCAGTGAGCGCGGCAAACGTGAGCGGGGTAATAAACTGCTGCGCGGCGCGCGTCATCACCACTTGTACGTCGAGCTTTTCCTGCTGCAAGCGGCGCACCAGTTCGGCGGCCTTATACGCCGCAACTCCACCAGTGACCCCAAGTGCAATCTTCATCGCAACGGCGGCGGCCCGCTACTTGCGCCGCTTTCCATCCTTGTCTTTGTCCTCGGTGGCGTCCATGGCTTCGGTCGTCTGGTATTCGAGGAGACCCCTCTGCAATTCTTCTTCAGCAATGCGCGTGGTCTTGCGCGCTTGCGGGTTATCAACCATGGGCAGGCCGCCCATCATCAACTGCCGGGCGCGCCTTGCCGCCACTACCACGTAGGCGAACTGGCTTTCAGGTGCTTCGCGTGAAACAGCCATAGGAAGATCAGCCTCCAAAGGACTTCAAAATTTCTCGAATCCGCTCTTCGTTCCGTTCCACCCGGCAACGCGACCCGATCGCAATGGCTTGCACTTCTTTGCCCGCGCGTTCGAGATCGTCGTTGATAATCGCAAAATCGTAGCTGCTGTAGTTCAACATCTCCTGCCGAGCCCGCTCGAGGCGCCGCGCGATTTCATCTTCCGAATCCTGGCCGCGCGCCCGGATGCGATTTTCAAGTTCGGCTCGCGACGGCGGCAGCACAAAGACCGCGACGGCTCCCGGCAGCTTGTGCTTCACCTGCAGCGCACCCTGCACGTCAATCTCGAGTACGAGATCCTTTTTCTGCGCCAGCGCTTCGTCAATCGATTTCCGCGGCGTCCCATACCAATTTTTTCCGAAGACCTGCGCGTACTCCAGAAAATCGCCCCGCGCCACCATCTGCTGGAACTCGGACTCAGTGACGAAATTGTACCATCTGCCGTCGCCTTCCGTCTTGCGCGGCTGCCGCGTAGTGCACGAAATCGATAGCATCGTCCCGGGCAGCTCCAGAATCTTTTCCACCAGCGTGGATTTGCCCGAGCCGGACGGCCCCGACACGATCAGCACGAGCGGCTCGCGGTCGCTCATTCGATGTTCTGAACCTGCTCGCGCAACTTTTCGATCTCGGACTTGATTTCGAGCGCGAGCCGCGTGATTTCGAGCCCTTCCGCCTCGTTGCCCGGAGTTTTCGATAGCAGCGTGTTCGCTTCGCGCTGCATCTCCTGCAAAAGAAAATCGAGCTTCTTGCCGATGTCGCCCGCATCGGCGAGCAGCGCCTCGAATTGTTGCACGTGGCTGCGCAGGCGCGTGATCTCTTCGCTCACGTCACTGCGTTCTGCCGCGATCGCAGCTTCCTGCGCAAGGCGCGCCGGATCGAGCTGCGCTTCGCCGAGCAGTTCCTTCAAGCGCGACTCGAGCCGCTTGGCAAAGGCACCGTGCGCGCGTTCCGCAATCGCTTCGGTCTTCGTCGCAAGCTCGGCGATCGTGCGCAGCCGCTCTGACATTTCGATGCGCAAAGCATTCGCTTCGTCCGCGCGCATGCGATCGAGTTTATCGAGCGATTCCACCAGGCATTTCGCCACCGCGGCCTCGATCTCCGCGATTTTGTCTTCGAGCGATGCCGCAGCGGGACCAATCACGCCCGGCAAACGCAGAATCGCAGCCAAATCCGGCTGCGGCTCGATTTCAAAATCGCGTCGCAACTGATTCACTGCATCCAGATACGCCGCCGCAACTTCGCGATTCACTCCCACGGCCGCCGGCCCTGCCAATTCATAGTGCAGCGTCACATCCAGATGCCCGCGCCGCACTCGCTCGCGCACGATCTGCCGAATCCGCGGCTCCACCGGCTCGAATCCTTCCGGCACGCGCAAATGCAGATCGAGAAAACGATGATTCACGCTGCGCACCGCAACGCGCAGGCTCCAGCCGTTTTCGACGATGCGCGTCTGCGCATACCCCGTCATCGACTTGAGTCCACCCGAGCGCGCCGACCGCGGCCGCGAATCTTCGCTCGCCACAGGTTTTGGCCCCGCGCCGGAAGAAGAAGCCATCATACGATTCCCGCCGTTCGCGCAGCCGGTTCCGCATCGCGAAATTGCATCTCATAGAGCCGCGCATACAATCCGCCGCCGCGCGCTAGCAACTCATCGTGCGTCCCGCATTCGCGTATCGTGCCACCGTCGAGAACCGCAATCATGTCCGCGCGCCGAATCGTCGAAAGCCGGTGCGCGATGACGAACACCGTCCGCCCCGCCATCAAATTGTTCAACGCGCTCTGCACCAGCATCTCCGATTCAGAATCAAGTTCCGAAGTAGCCTCATCGAGAATCAATATCGGCGCATCCTTCAAAAGCGCACGCGCAATCGCCAGCCGCTGCCGCTGTCCGCCCGAAAGCCTCTGCCCGCGATCGCCGATCACCGTTTGATAGCGCTGTGGCATCTCCATGATGAAGTCGTGCGCCAGCGCCGCTTGCGCCGCAGCATACACCTGTTTCTCCGGCATATTAGGACGGCCGTAGCAAAGATTGTTCCAGATCGTATCGTTGAAGAGAATCGTTTCCTGCGTCACGATCGCCATCTGCTCGCGCAAAGAACGCAGCGTCAAGTGGCACAAATCGTGTCCGTCAATTCGCACCGACCCGGAATTCGCGGCATAGAAGCGTGGCAGCAGATTTACCAGCGTCGTCTTCCCCGCCCCGCTCGAGCCCACTACCGCAACAACGGCCCCCGCCGGCACCGTTAAATTGATCGCTTTCAAAATCAACGGCCCGTCATAGCCGAAGCTCACATTATCAAATTCAATCTGCCTCGCAAATCGCGGCAGAACTTTCGCATCGGGGGCGTCCATCATTTCCTCGCGCAGATCGATGAACGAAAACACCTGCGTCGACGTCCCGAGCGCCTGCTGATACAGCTGGTAAATATTTCCCAGATGCTTGATGGGCTCATAGGCTTTGAAAAGCGCAAATGTAAAAGCGCCAAACAAGCCGATCGTCAGCCGCCCCACCTTAATTTCGTCGCGCGCATAGAGCAGAATCATGCAAAGCACCGCCGCGCCCAGCAGGTCCATCAGCGGCGACGTCATCAGGAAAGCGCGCACCCAGCGCATATTCTCGCGCAGCAATTTTCGCGAAGCCTCGCGGAACTTGCGGATTTCGAATCCTTCCATCCCGAATGCTTTCACCACGCGGTTGCCGCTGATTGTTTCCTGCAGGATCTGGCTCAGGTCGGCTAGTCTCGACCGGCTCTGTTGCGACGAATTGCGGATCTTTCGGCCGAACTTCGCCACCGGGTAAAGCACGAGCGGAATCAGCACCACCGCGCCGATCGCCATACGAAAATCTACCACCAGCAACACACAAATAAACGCGACCAATGAAAAAATCTGCCGAAAGAAATCCACCAGATGATCGGAGAACACCGCGCGCAATTGTTCCACGTCGCTGATCACCGCGGACATCACCCGCCCCACTGGATTGTGATGAAAAAATCCCACCGGCTGCTGCACCAGCTTGCCGTAAACCTGGTTGCGCAAATCCGTGATAGCGGAAAGTCCCACGTACTCGATCAGGCTGCCGCCAAAAAACTCAGCAAGCCCCTTCATGAAAAACAGCGAAACGAGCGCGAGCGCAAAAACGCTCCAGACGTGGTGGATACGCGTCGGAACGAAGGAATTCAAATATACCGTGTGGCCGTTCCACGGAATCTGAAAGAGGATCAGCTTCTGCACCGTCGATTGCGGATTCAGGACGACGTCGAGCGCCGGCCGAATCGAAAACGCGGTGAGGAATTCGATCGCGCCCATCGCCATCATCAGAAAAATGCCGCCTGCGAGAAGCGGCGTGTAGGGGCGCAAATAGCGCAGCAACCGGCGAAGTTCACCCTGATGTTTCAAGCGCGGAAGTCCGTCCATCTTTTGGTCGAAGAATCCTTTGAATTAACGCCCCAAAACGCCCGTGCTTATTCCAACCCGTCACCCGCGCAGTGGGTTGCCTGCCGAGATAGTACCGTGTCACGGTGTCACGGCAAAATGCCCGAAGCTCTTATGTGCCTGATTTCTCCAAATCGCGGTGTACGACCTTCGTCGCGTAACCCCGCTTCTTCAGATTTCGACGAATCACTTCCGCAAGCATCACCGACCGGTGCCGTCCCCCCGTACATCCGAGCGCGACAGTCAAATAACTCTTTCCTTCTCCGATGTAGTGAGGGATCAAGTACGCCAGCAAATTTTCGATGCGGCGCAGGAACTGGCCCGTCTGCGGAAACGAGCGAATGTAGCGCGCTACCTTGGGATTCTTTCCGCTGAACGGACGTAAGCGCGGCACAAAATGCGGGTTGGGCAGGAAGCGCACGTCGAACACAAGGTCCGCATCCGACGGAATTCCATACCGGAATCCGAAGCTCACCAGGGAAATCAGCAGCGGTCTCGGAGCGGTTTTCTGGAAACTCCTCATCACATATTGCCGCAGCTCGTGCACGTTGAATCTCGACGTGTCGATCACCACGTCCGCAAGCCGCCGTATCGGCGCCATTCTCCGCCGCTCGGCCCGAATACCTTCCGCCACGGAGAGGCCTTCTCCCATCGGGTGCGGCCGGCGCGTTTCGCTGAACCGCCGCATCAAGACCTCGTCGCTTGCTTCGACAAAAACCAGCGTCGCCGGCCGGTCGGCCGTGAGCGCGCGATAGATTCCAGGAAGATTTTCGATCTGCCCGCCCTCGCGCGCATCCACCAGAAGCGCCGCGCGCTCGATTTCGCCCGCGCCGCTCCCGTAAATCTCGCTGAACATCGGAATCAGCGCTACGGGCAAATTGTCAACGCAGTAGTAGCCGAGGTCCTCGAATGTGTTTAGGACCGATCCTTTGCCAGAGCCGGAGAGCCCCGTGAGAATCACGAGTTGTCTGGAGTCTCTTGTTTTGGAATTCTGGTTTTTTTTCTGGCGGGTGCGCTTCACGGCAGCGGCGACTAGCTCTTAACCCTGCGGCGATGGGTGCTGGGAATGCGGAGGTCTTCGCGATATTTCGCGACGGTGCGTCGGGTGACGTGGATCCCCTCGTCGCTCAACTTTTTGGTGATCTGCTCATCCGTGAGCGGCTGCGTCGCGTCTTCGTCCTCGATCATCTTCTTCACGCGGCGCTTCAAGGAAAGCAGCGACATTTCGCTGCCCTGCGGCCCGTTCACCGACTCGGAGAAGAAATAGCGCAGCTCGATCACGCCTTGCGGTGTGTGCACGTATTTATTCGCCACAGCGCGGCTGACGGTCGAAGGATGGACGCCCACTTCCTCCGCCACTTCCTTGATCATCATCGGCCGCAAATGATCGGCGCCGTAGTCGAGGAAATCGCCCTGCCTTCGCAGGATCGATTGGCAAACACGCAGAATCGTGTGCTTGCGCTGCTCGATATTTTTCATCAACTGAATCGCGGCCGTGAATCGCTCCTTCACGTAGTTGCGAACGTCGCGGTCCGCCGCATCGCGCGCCAGAAGACGCCGGTATGTGGGGTTCAGGCGCAATTGCGGCAGGTCGTCATCGTTCATGAACACCTGCCACTCGCCGTCCACTTTGCGGAACTGCACATCCGGCTCAACCAGCCGCGGCTCCATCTTGTTGTAACGCAGCCCCGGCTTGGGATCGAGCCGCTTGATCACGTCCACGGCGCGCTTCACCAGTTCCACCGGGCGATTCAGCGCCCGCGCCACTTCTTTCAGCTGATTGTTTTGCAGCAGCTTCAGATGCTCGGCGATGATCTGCTGCGCCAAAGTATTTTGCGGGTCGATAACTTTCAACTGCAGAGTTAGGCATTCCTGCAAGTCGCGCGCGCCCACTCCGGGCGGATCGAATTCCTGTACCATTGCCAGAGCTTCTTCCACGTCTTCCATCGAATAATTTCCGGATTGAGCGATCTCATCGAGCGTGGCCGTCAAGTAACCGTTCTCGTCGAGGTTCCCGACGATGGATTCCGCAATTTTGCGAACCACCTCGGTGCAGATCGCGACGCTCAGTTGCCAGCTCAGGTGGTCAGCAAGGCTCTGCGCGGACGAGAGAAATTTCTCAAACGAGGGCTTTTCCGATTCTTCGCGCTCGCTGCCTGCCGTGCGCTCGGCGCCCGTATCCAGGTACTGATTGAAGAACGAGCCAAAATCGAATTCGTCGAAAGGATTCGCGGCGGGAGTTTCGGGAACTTTCTCGACTTCCTTCTTCAAAAACGCTTCGTCGGTATAGCTGTCCTGGGTGGGAGTTTCTTCTGCGGCTTCCTCGAGAACGGGATTGGCCATGATCTCCTGATTGATCATCTCCCGCAGCTCGAGACGGTTCAGTGCCAGCACGCTGACCATCTGCACGAGGCCCGGCGTCAGAATCTGCTTCTGCGCCACGCGCAAGCTTAATTTTGGCTGGAGCCAGTTCATGATTTCAGTTGAGCCGGAAACTCTCTCCTAGATAGATGCGGCGAACGTCGGCATTCGTTGACAGCTCTCCGGGCGTGCCCGCAAATAAAATTTTGCCATCGCTGATGATGTACGCGCGGTTCGTCACAGCCAGCGTTTCGCGCACATTGTGATCCGTCACCAGCACTCCGATTCCCGCCGCGCTCAGATCCGCGATAATTTTCTGGATGTCGACCACCGTGAGCGGGTCGATTCCGGAAAACGGCTCGTCCAGCAGCACGAACGACGGCGAAAGCACCAGCGACCGCGCTATTTCCAAGCGCCTGCGCTCTCCGCCGGATAGCACGTACGCTTTGCTGTCGCGCACACCCTCGAGCCCCATCTGCGCCAGAAGCTCCTCCACACGGTCACGCCGCTGCTCAGTTGTAAGCGGCAACGTCTCGAGCACCGCCATCAGGTTCGCTTCGACGGTCAATTTCCGAAAAACGGAAGGCTCTTGAGGCAGGTAGCTGATCCCACTGCGGGCCCGCAAGTACATCGGAAGGTCAGTGATGTCTTCGCCGTCCAAAAGCACGCGCCCGTAATCGGGACGCGCCAGACCGACGAGAATGTAAAATGTGGTGGTCTTTCCCGCCCCGTTTGGTCCCAGCAGCCCAACTACTTCGCCCTGATGAATATCCAAGCTGACTTCATCAACTACTTTACGCCCTCGGTAAGCTTTGCTCAGGTCGGCCGCTTGGAGTCTCAACATGCCGGTTCATTTCTCAACCCGGTGCTTGGTCAAAGTGCGTAAGCCTTCCTGGGAATCAATCAAAATCGTATCATTCGCAACAAAGAAGGTCAACGAATGGCCCGTGGTTGTGTCGCTATTCGCATCAATAATCGTGGGTTCGCCGCCGGAAAGCACGAATTTCTGGTCCGCGGCGGTGTAAATCGCCTCCTGCGCGGAGCCCCGGCGATCGCCCTGCCGGACAACCACTTGCCCCTGGGCAACGATGCGGGTGAGCTGGCGGCCCGCTGGGCTGGCGCTGGCGCCGCCCGGCGCGGCAGTGCCCTTCGCCCCAGTGGCAGGGGGAGCTGGACCGAGATACGCATCCAGCGTCTTCGATGTTAGTTCGCCTTGCTGCGAAGTGGCGGTCACGCCGCCCTCGAGACGCGCCTTGGATTGGTCATCCCAATACGTGAGCGACGGCGCGTGGATCACCCATACCGTCGAGCTTGCTTTCGACGCGGCTGCCGCTGGGCTCGCCGGTGGTCCTGCACCGGCTGTAGACGCCTTCCCCGCCGGCTTGTTGATTGGCATACCGAATCCGCTGCCTATCGGGCTCGAAGCGCTCTGTGGAAACACGGCGGTCACGTTGCCGGTTGCTTGAAGTTTCTTGTCGTCGCGCCACACTTCGATCTGATTTGCGTTCAGCACCGATTCGCCTTGCCACAATCGCGCTCGCCCGGTGTAGAACACATGGCCTGAGGACGACGAGCCTGCGAGCGCGTCCGCGGAAATGTGCGCCGGACCGCTGCCGAGATTCACCGCTCCGGCCTGTGCGGTGGAGAAATATGTGGAGATCACATTGTCCGTGGCGGTGATGGCGCCTGACTTTTGGTTGATGGTCACGCTGCCCGCCGAGGTGCGGCTCGTCGCGTCCGATATTACCGGTGAACCATCGAGCGCGATTAGGTCAGTGGTGCGAACGATTTTGGCGCGTTGGGCGCTGGCGCGCTTGTCTGCCTGCTGGAAATGGACGTTGCCGCTCTGGTCGAGCGCGTCCCATTCCCCGTTCGCGCCGAATGTCGCCGCGAGCTCTTCCGACGAGCTCGTCTGCGGCGCACCTTTGCCGATCGTGCGCTTTACCTCGACAGCTGAATGCCCTATGAGTTTCTCGAGCCGGCCCGTGGATCCAAACTGAGTGACGAACCTCTTGGCGCGAAGCTGCGTTGTTTCGTCCGCTGTTTTCGTCTCGATCGTGGCGGGAGCAAGTGTCTCCGCGCTTTCGATTTTTTGCTGGTCCGGCTGTGCGCCTGCGCCGAATTTCACAAGCAGCGCTTCCGTTTTGAGCGAACGCGACGAGTCATCCTGGCGAGAATCCATTCTCACGCCGCCCTTCACCGTCATTTCGCGCACCAGATTTCTTTCCGGCTGCATAGCGATTTCCACTTGCGCGGCCGTGAAATGGTCGGTGCCGGTTTTGGCGGTGCGGCTGCCGTTCACGTTGCCAGCCGCAACGATGCGCTGCATCCAGCCTGCAGGACTTAAAAAGCCCTCGAATTTTTCGGCAGCCACGTTCATGGTGGCGCCGTTTTCAGACGACTTCACCACAGGATTTCCTTCCGCGATCACGTGCTGGGCGTGAAATGTGGAATCAAGCTCCATCGATATCTTTTCCGCGGACAGCTCCCGCGCCCCTTGTTTTATGGTCGCTGGCCCATACAGCACCACGACGCGTTCGTTGCGCCGGAGCTCCAGGCTCCTGCTTGTAGCTGTCACAGGCACTCCGGCGATAAGAGGGCTGTTTCGATCGCTCGGCTGCTTGTCCGCTTTCTCGGCGTTCCCATTCGCGGGGATCATTTCCATCGCCACGTTGTGTTCGAGGCGGACCACTGCTGTTTGCGAGCTGTATGAAACTCCCATCGCCGAGCCGTGCCCTTGCGGCGATTGGAATTCGACTTTCTCAGGCGTTGATGCTTCGCCGGTGTCGCGATTGAAGGAGATGTTGCTGGTCGTTACCTGCAGTTGCTTGTCAGCTGGTTTTCCGGAGGCGGGGTTCGCGCCTTGAATATCGATCTCCACGTTGCCCGCGCAATGAACCTCGCCGGATTTCGGCTCGTAGCTGCACTCGCGCGTGTGGATGTTGTCGTTGCGATCGCCGGCGCGGCCGTAGATCGTGATCCAGACGTCTTCAAGCAGGCTGCGATCTTCGTCCTTAAATCGGGTCGCGGTAGAGGCGCGAATCGTGAAGATGGCGCGGTCCTGCTCCATCTTGGTGAACTTGAATTCTGCTGATTGCTGCTGAACGGTGGCGGGCATCGACGCAGGAGCAGAGTGGCGCGCTCGCGCCGCCTGAATCGCGCGTTTCGAGTAGACGCCGGCGACAACCAGCGCGATCGCAGCGGCCGTCACCGCCGCCCAGCGCGCGTATCGCGCCGCTTCCTGGTTTCGCAACTGCGATTCTCCTTGATTCGGTTAGAAGTCGAGTATAGGCGAGTGGTTTTCTTCGGACAACACGAAGCGTCAGGAATAGCGGCGGTTCGAGCGCGAGCAGCAGCTCGCGCGTTTGCGATTCGCTTGTTTACGCCAAATGCTGAAGGTTGCGGACTTTTGTGGCTCGAAAAATCGGCGGTTGCTGCAAATCCAAAGCCCCTTTTACCGCCGATTAGAAAATGGCAAGTTGATGATTCTAAATAATTTAATGGAAGATTTAATCGCGGAACCGTAGATTAAAATGGCCCGTTGTAGCGGGCTTCCAGAAGCCGCGCTAAGCCTTCCCAACATTATACCATGCCTCTGTCACCCTCTATCAGGTGATCAGCATGCCGACTGCGGCGGCTGTCATGATCGCGAACGTGACCCAACCTAGAGATTTCAGCAGCGGCGAATTGGTGCGTTGACCCATTACCTTGCGGCTGCTGGTTAGCAGAATCACAAGCAGGATCAGGGGCGGGGCGAGGAGGCCGTTCATCACCGCGGAGAAGAAGAGCATTTTCACGGCGTTCAAGCCGAAGAAGTTGAGCGCCAGACCAAGCATCATCGCGACTGCCATCACCGCATAGAATTGGCGCGCTTGATATGGCTTGTCGGCGACGGACGCGCGCCAGCCTGCCGCTTCTGAGATCGCGTAGGCGCATGAGCCGACGAGGACGGGCACGCCCAGCATTCCCGTCCCAATCAGGCCGAGGGTGAAGAGCAGGTATGCGCCGTTGCCGGCGAGGGGACGAAGCGCCTCGGCGGCTTCGCGGGCGGTGGTGATGTCGGTCTTGCCGTGGGCGTGCAATGTGGCGGCGGTGGTGAGGATGATGAAATACATGATGAGATTTGAGAACAGCATGCCGGAGAGCGTATCAGTGCGCGCGCACTTCAACTGATAGGGTACGGACTGCTTGGGCGCGTGGTCTTCGATTTTTTCGCGTTTTTCTTCCACTTCTTCGGCGGCTTGCCAGAAGAAAAGATAAGGAGAAATGGTGGTTCCGAGAATTGCTACCAGCACAGAGAGGAAGCCGCGCGAGAATTCGAGATGGGGAACGAACGTGACCATCAGCGCGCCTCTCCAATCGACATGCGCGTAAAACGAGGCAAAGACATACGCGAACAGAACGAGCGTCATCCACTTGAAGATTTCCACCATCAGTTTGTAGGAAGCCCAGAACATCAGGACAACGATGAGAACCGCGTAGATTGGGATCCAGACCAGCATGTGCACGCCGGTGACAAGTTGCGTTGCCTCTGCCATACCGCCAAGGTCGGCGCCGATATTGATGATGTTGGCGACAGCAAGAATCAGGCACGCCCCCCACAGCACCCAGCGCGGGTAATACATGCGGACAGAGGCTGCCAAGCCTCGGCCGGTGACGATGCCGAGGCGCGCGCACATCAACTGCACAGCCGTCATCAGGGGAAATGTGAGGAGGGCGACCCAGAGGGTAGCGTAGCCGTAGGCCGCGCCGGCGACGGAGTAAGTGGAAATTCCGGAGGGGTCGTCATCCGCGGCGCCGGTGATGAGGCCTGGGCCCAGGATCGCGAAGAAGCGACGCAGAGCTTTGTAAGGCTTGCCGTGCTGCGAGCTTTTTTCGGCGTGCTGATGCAGGCGATCTTTAGGGCGCTGCTCGGCCTGTGGAATCGGCACTGGGATTTTGGCTGTCATGACTATGCGCCTGACGATTCGCCCCTTGGCAAGCGCCTACAATCGCACAGTTTGAGTCTAGCAATCGTTACAATACGGGCTTGCATGTAGGAATTGGCCAAGGCGTAAGCAATCGGAAAGTAGAGGGTCGGTGGTAAAACGTAGCGATCGCAGTTTCGGGCTGACGGCAATGGCGGTCTTTCTGGTTTTCGGCGCCGCGATGGCGACGCTGGCTGGAATTACATTACTTTTTCCGGGCAGCTTCCTCGATCCAATCTGGCGGCTCAATCCCGAAGCGGGCGAGCAGCTGCATCAATTGGGCCGTGGAATCGGCGTTGCATTTCTTGGCTTGGGTGCGGCAATGGTTGCTGCCGCAATCGGATGGATTAAACGGCGATTCTGGGGCTGGGCGCTCGCTGTAATTATCATTGCGAGCCAGGTGCTGGGTGATTTGGTCAACGCGGTGCGAGGGGAGTTTTGGAAGGGAGCGGTAGGAGTGGTGATCGCCAGCGCGTTGCTCGTTTACCTGATTCGACCGGCTACCCGCGGTGCCTTCGAGAAAAATTCAAGCGGATGAGTTTCTGTTAGAGCGATGAACGGATTAGTTAAACGACTTTTCTGAAGGACGGGTGGGGCTGCGGGTGCCTTTTACGAAGCAGGAGTCGCAGACGCGGGTGCCGTCTTTCAGGGTGAAGTCGACGCGGCGCGTTGAGTCGATATCGGCGCCACATTTTCCGCAGCGGTCTTCGGTGTTGCGATTATTGCGATCGTCGTTTAGAGCGGCCATGGATTTCCTCGGATGTTTCCCCGCGTCTATTCAAGCATAAAAACATGGGCGAGTGATGAATGAGGTTGATGGGTGTTTCGATGGGGTGATGCGCGGTTTCTCAGGATTCGGAGTGGCGCTTTTTCGTGGCTGGAACGATGTCGGTCATGATGAAGACGTCGTGTTCGTTGCCTAGATCGCGTGCGGAGGGAGTGAGGATTGTTTTGGGGCCGATGTAGAGTTTGCGATTGCGGGTGAGGGCCATGCGGACGTCGTTTTCGCTGAGGAATTCGGCGACTTCGATGGGTGGGGGGAGTGGGTGGGGCGTTTGGGGGACGACGGTTGGAATCGGCGCGGGTTTCGAGGAGAGCGCCTCAGGGGCTGAAGCCCCTTTTTCTGAATCCGATTTCGGCACGGCTGAAGCCGCGCCCTGACGTAAATCAGATGCAAAATCCCCACCCTTCGCAGAGGGCGCGAAGGATGGGGCACCCGCAACTGCTCCGGCGTCGGCAAGATTTCCAGATTTCGATGCGGCGGTTGAGCTGCCTCGGCGGGGGATGCCGCGCGCGGTGAAGACTTGTTCGACGATGCGAGCGATTGTTTGGCGGTCGGGTACGGGTGCGAGTGCGGCGGCTGCGGCGACGATTGGAGAGAGCGCCGACTTCAAAGCAGCTGCCTCAGGGGCTGAAGCCCCCGGACTTGTGGTCACTCTCGGCACGGATGAATTCGTGCCCTGACGCACACCAGAGTCAAAATCCCCACCCTTCGCAGACGGCGCGAAGGATGGGGCACCCGCTACTGAAGAACCTACACCCGAAAGATCACGGCCCGCCTCAGGGGCTGAAACCCCCGGGTTTGTGCTCGGTTTCGGCACGGCTGCCCGTTCGGAACTCAGGGGAAGCCCTCGCTCCTCAGGGTGAAAAGCCGTGCCCTGACGTAAGTCAGAGTCAGAATCCCCACCCTTCGCAGACGACGCGAAGGATGGGGCACCCGAAACTGAAGAACCAAGATTCTTAGAACCAACATCCGAGAAGCCCGCGCTTGCGGCGGCGGATTTCTGCACCGGTAGAGACATTGCTGCTAGGCGCTGGTCGGCTGGGATGGTGCGGTGTTCGACTGGGCGGGATTCCCAGGCGACGCGCTTTACGTTCATCAGATGCTGGGGGCCGATGTTGTCGGAGGTGATGTTGCCGCCGGGGGAGCCGCAGCCGAGAGTCATTGCTGGAAACAGATTTGTGGAATAGCCGATGGAGCCGTGAACCGAGGAGGTGTTGACGGCGATGCGGAAGGCGGGGACGGCGAGGCCGTATTGTTTCACGGCGGCTTCGCTTTGCGAGTGGACGGAGGCGGTGTGGCCGGCACCGCCGTGTTCGAGCAGGCGGACACAGATTTCAATTGCGGACGCGAGATTCGGCGCGGAATAAAATGCGAGGATTGGCGAGAGCTTTTCGGCGGAAAGCGGCACGTCGCGTCCGATTCCATCGAGCTGAGCGATCAAGACGCGTGTGGAGGGCGGAACTTTGATGCCCGCCATTTCGGCGATGGTTGTGGCGGGGCGGCCGACAACCTGCGTATTCGGTACGTGTGCGCCGCCGAGAAAAACGAGCGCGCCGAGGCGGTTGATTTCGTCGGCGGACAGAAAATACGCGTCCTGCTTGCGGCATTCGTCGAGGACCTGCTCGCGGATGGCTTCTTCGGTGACGATGGCCTGCTCGGATGAGCAGATCGTGCCGTAGTCGAAAGTTTTACCTGCGAAAATATCGGCGACAGCTTTTTTCACGTTGGCGGTGCGCTCGATGAGCGCGGGGACATTGCCGGGGCCGACGCCGTAGGCCGGGCGTCCCGAGCTGTAAGCGGCGCGCACGAGACCCGTGCCACCGGTAGCGAGGATTACGCCGGTGAGCTTGTTCTTCATCAATTCCTGAGTGCCCTGCATGGTGGGGTGTTCGAGGCAGGTGATGAGTCCTTCGGGAGCGCCCATTTTCAGCGCGGCGTGGCGCAGCACGGCAGCCGATTCGCAGATGCAGCGCATGGCGGTGGGATGCGGGCTGAGGACGATGGCGTTCTGGGCTTTGAGTGAGATGAGCGTCTTGTAGATGGCGGTGGAGGTGGGATTCGTCGACGGAATCACGGCGGCGACAACGCCGACTGGCGCGGCGATTTCGATGATTCCTTTTTCGCGGTCTTCGCGGATTATGCCGACGGTGCGGATGTTGCGAATGGCGCGCGGGACGTCAATCGAGGCGAGGCGATTTTTTGTGATTTTGTCGGGGACGTTGCCGTAGCCGGTTTCTTCGACGGCGAGGCGGGCGAGCGATTCGCCGGCTTCGGTGGCGGCGTTGGCGCAGGCTTCGACGACGGCGTCAACTTGCTGCTGGGAGAATGCGGCGAACTTTTTCTGGGCTTCGTGGGCCCGCTCGACTGCATGGCGGGCTTCTTGGATGGAAATCAGGTCGCGATCGCGCAGGCTCAAAGAAAGTTCCCGGGGCTAAAGCCCATTTCGATGCGACTGCTTTTTTCGCTGGACTGAAGTCCAGCTCCCCCTGCTGAAGCACGGGGCTCCCACCGAAAGGCGCAAAGCAAAGCTACTTCTGCTCTGCTCAAGCGGGGCTCCCACCGAATGACTTAAACCAAGCTACTTCTGCTCCCGCTGCTGAAGCAGGGGGCTCCCACCGAAAGGCTCAAAACAAAACTACTTCTGCTCTGCTTAAGCGGGGCTCGGACCGAGAGACCAAAAACCAAAGCTACTTCTTACGCGAGAGGCCGCCGCCGGGCAGAATGTCTTCTACTAATTCGTGCGGGCGCGGGATTACGTGGACGGCTACAAGTTCACCGACGCGCCTTGCTGCGGCGGCGCCTGCGTCCGTGGCGGCTTTGACTGCGCCGACATCGCCGCGCACCATCACTGTGACATAACCTGCGCCGATATATTCCTTGCCGATGAGAATCACGTTGGCGGCTTTCACCATGGCATCGGCCGCTTCAATCGAGCCCACCAGGCCTTTGGTCTCGATCATTCCCAGCGCTTCGTTAGCCATGAATTCTCGCTCGCCTCCGGCTTGATTTTGTTGCAAATGTAAGTGTTAACGTGGGCGCAGACTAACACGGTGACACGGGTGAATCAAGGAGCGGTGCGGCGGTTGTGCAAAAAGGTGAGGCGGCGGGCGCGCAACGGACTCCGCCGCCGAACGGGGCGCTGGTATTTGACGCTGAGATCCTTCACCGATCCTGGTCGGATCGGTTCAGGATGACAGGCTTATCTTTTGTGGTCATAGGAAGAGTTCAATCCTGGTTGTATCGCTTTTAGGATGACAGCCGATCGAGATGGGTAGATCGTTACTCGGAGTGCTGGAGGAGGCCTACACCGGCGGCTGCTACGCTGTCGCGGGTGGTGTTCTTGACGAGGTACATGGCTTCGTCGGCGAGGTGGAGGAGTTCGGCTTTGGTGCGTGAGTCGGTGGGATAGGAGGCGACGCCGACGCTGGCGGTGATTTGCACGTTGAGGCCCGGCTCCTTGAGCCAAACGGCTTCGCGAATGAGGATGTGCAGGCGGCGGGCTACACCGAGGGCATTTTCTTTGGAGGTTTGCGGCAGCAAGATGACGAACTCATCGCCGCCGTAGCGGAAGGCGAGATCGATCATGCGGCACTTTTCTTTGATGGCCGTGCCGATTTCGGCGAGGAGCTTCGAGCCCATCAGGTGGCCGTAGGTGTCGTTCACATTTTTGAAGTGATCGAGATCGATGAAAATGAGCGAGAACTCGAAGGCGTAGCGATGCGAGCGGTAAAGCTCGGTGTCGAGCATGAAATTGAGATGGCGCGCGTTGTAAAGGCTGGTGCAATCGTCGGTAATCGTGAGCTCGTGGATGCGCTGGACGTGGCGCGCGTTTTCAATTGCGATCGCGGCGTAGTCGGCGAGCGCTTCGAGCAGGGCGAGGTCGCGTTTGCTGAAACCTTCCGGGCCGATGCAATTGATGAGCTCGATGACGCCGAGGCAATGGTCGCGGAAACGCACGGGGACGGCGACGATCGAACGCGTTTCCATTTTCGTGCGCTCGTCAACCTTCGCGAAGAATCGCGAATCTTTTGATGTGTCGGGAACGACGACCACTTCGCCGGTTTGCGCGACCCATCCGGCAAGTCCCTGGCCGAGCTTGATGCGAACATCTTTGAGAGCTTCGGCGCCTACGCCTGTAGCGATCTGGAAATAGAGCTCGCCCTTATCCACGTCCATGAGGAGGAGCGACCACGTGTCCGGGCGGAGAACCTCGTTGATTTTCTCCATGATGGTGCGCAGAACTTGATCGAGCTGCAGGGATGAGGTGAGAGCTTTGCCAAGCTCGTGGAAAACAGTGACTTCGGTGGCTTGCGCGGCTTCCGCGGCTTCGGGCACTGCGCGCGGACTTCGGCGCCGTTCGACGCCGCCGAAAGGCTTGCCGTCATTCGCCCTGCGGACCGGTTCAGTCGGTGGACGTGGGCTCGGGTCTGGGGTCTTGTCGGGCAACTCTGACATTATAAGAGGCCATTTTCAGTAACTGCAATGGGCATCGCGAGGGGTTTGACCTAAGGCCAATCAGCGTGCATTTGCCATTATTCGGCCTGGTGTGATTGACACACCTGCGACCGACGCCTATATTTTCTTTGGCTGCGGCCCTCCGGAATGTCATCGACACCATTTGGCGAACATTTGAAGCGCGAGCGGGAGATGAGAGGCGTTTCGCTGGAAGAAGTGTCTGCCGCGACGCGAATCAGCACGCGATTTTTGGAAGCGATTGAGAGCGACCGGTGGGAGTCGCTGCCGGGCGGAGTGTTCAATCGCGGATTCATTCGGTCGGTGGCGCGTTATCTGGGGCTTGATGAAGATAGCATGGTGGCGGAGTATGCGCTGGAAACACGAGGCAGAGTAGAGGCCGGGGTGGTGCCGGACGCGCCGATGGCGATGCCTCGCAATTGGAAGCCGGCGATCGTGGCGGCGATTGTGCTGGTGGTGATTCTGGCGGGGGTGGGCTTCGCGTATGCGCGCTACGGAGGGAAGATTGCGGCGCGGCTGCACCGGAAGCCGGCTGCTGCGACAGTGCCAGTGGTGCCTGCGTCTTCGGGCGATGCGGCTCGCGGGGCAAATGATGCGGCTGGGGGCGCTGCTGCTGGGGGCAATGGTGCGGCGCAAAACTCGAAGGCGAATGGCGGAGCTGCCGCGGCCCCGGATGGGGCTGGAAGTGCGGGTGCTGCGACTGCGGGGGCGGCTGCGGCTGATCCACTGGAACTCACGCTGCAAACGAGCAAGCTGGTTGATGTGACGATCGTGGCCGATGGGGCGACCGTTTTTAACGGGCCGATTGATGCGGGTGACAAGCGGCAGTTTGAGGCGCGCGACGTGTTTGAGGTTACTTCGAGCGATGCGCTCGCGATCGTTCTCGAGTTGAACGGGCAACATGTCGGCGCGTTTGGGCAACTCGGGCTGCCGGGCAGCATCAAGCTCACGCGGAATGATTTGAAAGCGCCCGCCGGAGGTTCCCATTAGCGCCGAAGTGCGAGCGGAGATCCGGTCAGGGCACGCGCGACCGGAGCGCAAGCTCGCGGTGTGCTCTGGCGGAATCTCGCTTTCGCCGGAGGATCGCGCGGAATTGCTGTCCGTGCTCGCGGCTGATGCGGACGAAGCGATCGCAGAGCGCGCAAGAAGCGTGCTGGTGACGTTGCCGCCGGAGGGTTTTCTGGCTGCGCTCGGGCGATCGGATGCAGATGCGCATCTGTTTAAATATTGCGCGGAGCAGACCGGCGACAAGCCCGGGGTGGCCGATGCGCTCGCAAAAAATGAGGCGTGTCCGGCGGCGCTCGTCACGCGCGTGGCGCGACATTTGACCGCAGCCGGAATTCAGGCGCTGCTCGACAATATGGAGCGGCTCAGTTCGGACGGGCACCTGGCGGTAGCGCTGGCGCAGTCGCAGGGCGCAACCGCCGAGCAGCAGGCGCTCCTGGCGGAAATTCACAAGAACGAGCCGATTCCGGCGAAGGATCTTGAAGACGCGGCCAAGGACGCGGAGCCGGATCCCGTCAAGCGAGAGACACTGCTGAAGCAAGTGGCGCACATGAACGTGGTGCAACGGCTTACGCTGGCTCTGAAGGGAAACCGCGAGGCGCGTATGATTCTGATCAAGGATCCCAACAAACTGGTGCAGCGTTGCGTGTTGCAATCGCCGCGGCTGACGGATATGGAAGTGGAATCGTTCGCGAAGATGACGAATCTCTCAGAAGAAGTGTTCCGGGTGATTTCTTTGACGCGGAAATTCATCAAGAGCTATGTAATCATGAAAAATCTGGTGAACAATCCGAAGACGCCTCTCGATATCTCGCTCCATCTGATCCCGCGGCTGAACGCTAACGATCTGAAACTCCTGACGACGAATAAGAACATCCCCGACACGTTGCGATCGATCGCGGTAAAGATGCAGCGCCAGCGCACGATCTCTGCCTTGAAATAGTTTGACGCGGCGGCCTTCCCTGACCTATTTTGCGGCGGGCGCTACGAGCGAAGCTTCGACCTTCTTTTTGTACTCTTCTGCTTTGGCGAGTATTTCGGATTCGTTGAGCGTAAGCATGCGGCGATCTTCGACTACGATTTCCCCGTTGATGATGACCGTTCTCACGTCCGCAGACTTCTGGGCATAGACCAGGCTGGAGTAGACGTTGTACATCGGCGTGGCGTGGGGCGCACCGGTCTCGACCAGGATCAAGTCCGCCTTCTTGCCGGCTTCGAGCGAGCCGATCTGTTTTTCCAAGTGCAGTGCGCGAGCACCTCCGATTGTGGCCATCTCGACTACATGTTGTGCGGGCAAAGCGCGCGGATCGCGGCGGGCGATTTTTTGCAGCTTCGCGGCAAGGTCCATTTCCTCGAACATGTCTTGATTGTTGTTGCTGGCAGCGCCGTCCGTGGCGAGGCCAATCGCCTGGCCGGCCGCGAGCATATCCACGACGGGCATCACGCCTGCGGCTGTTTTCATATTGCTCGAGGGATTGTGAGTGCAGCCCACGCCGAAGTGGGTGAGGATCGCGATGTCGGCGGCATCCACCCAGATGCAGTGGGCGCCGATCACGTCAGGCCCAAGCAAGCCGATTCGCTCGAGGTATGCGACGGGCGTGGCTCCGTGCTTTTCGCGGCTTAGCTGAAGCTCGAAGGGCGCTTCCGCGATGTGGATCGCGATTGGCGCATGGTTGCGACGCGCAAGTGCGGCTGAATCCTGGAGCGTTTTCTCCGACAACGTATAAATCGAGTGCGGTCCAACGGCGGCTGTGATGAGAGGGTCGCCCGTCCAATGGTCGAGGAATTTCTGCGTGTAGTCGAATGCCTGCTGTGTCGTCTTGTTGTCGGGTGCGGGAAAATCGATGATCGTCTCGGCGAGCACGCCTCGCATGCCGGCTTCCTTCGTTACCCGCGCTACGGCGTCCTCGAAATAGTACATGTCGCAATAGGTGGTCGTTCCGCCGCGCAGCATTTCGAGAAGACTCAATCGAGTAGCCCAGACGACAAAATCCTCGGTGACGTTGCGCGCTTCGGCAGGAAAAATATATTTCTTAAGCCACTCGTCGAGTGAAAGATCGTCGGCGATACCGCGGAAAAGGCTCATGGCCGCGTGCGCGTGGCCGTTGATGAGGCCGGGCATGATGATGCCGCCATGCGCGTCGATTATTTTCGGCGCTTCGTATTTAGATTCAATCTCGGCTGATTTACCGACCGCCACGATGGAATCGCCAAGAATGGCGACCGCGCCATCGTCGATGACGCGACGCTGCGCGTCCATGGTGACAACGGTGCCGTGGACCACCAGCAGGTCGGCTTTATCCTTCGCGAAACATGGCAACGCCGCGAGCAACGCGGCGAAACTGCAGATAAACACGGGCGAACGGAATCTAAGGAGAAAGCCAAGCACCGCGTAGCAGAATTGACGAATCATGATCCCGCCTATTCTTTAAGTCGTTTTGTGAAGAATTTCTTAGAGGAACGAGGAATCGAAGGCACGCGGCAGAAGACTGGACATCTTTTCCTCCAACACTTTGCCTTTGAGATTCGCCATGATCACAGGGACGTCGCCGCAAAATTCCCAGATAATTTGACGGCAGGCTCCGCAGGGCGGCGTGAGCGTGTCGGTGTCTGCCACGACGGCAATCGCCTCGAAGCCGCGCTCGCCTTCGGAGACTGCTTTGAAGATGGCGGTGCGCTCGGCGCAACAGGTCAAGCCGAGCGTCGCATTCTCGATGTTGCAACCTGAAAACACGCGGCCGGATTTTGCACGCAGCGCTGCCCCTACCCGGAAATTCGAATAGGGTGCGTGCGCGTTTTCCCGGGCCTGCTTGGCTGCGGCGATTAATGCGTCATATTCGGTCATTTATTTACGCTCTCTGATCCTCATTATTCTTTTCTGCGGCGATGCGTGGAATCACGCTGCGAAGCAAGGCGATGAATTGAGTCTTCACGCGCTCGCCGGTCTCCATCACTTCTGCGTGATTGATCGGCTGATCGAGAATCCCCGCGGCCATGTTCGTGACGCAGGAGATTCCCAAGACGCGAATACCCATGTGACGCGCGACGATTGTTTCCGGCACAGTGGACATGCCAACCAGATCAGCACCGATCGTTCTGAGGTAGCGAATCTCAGCGGGCGTTTCATAGCTCGGGCCCGAAAGCGCGGCGTAAACGCCTTCGTGCATTTCGATGCCCAGGCGTTTCGCCTCGGCGAGCGCGATTTCGCGATATTGCTTCCAGTATGCCTGCGTCATGTCAGGAAAGCGCGGACCCAAGCGATCGTCATTCGGCCCAATCAGCGGATTCATTCCCTGAAGATTGATGTGATCGCGGATCACCACAAGCGCGCCCTGCTTGTATCCGAGATCAATTCCGCCTGCAGCATTCGTGAGAATCGCTGAGCGAATTCCAAGCCTGCCAAGCACGCGCATCGGGAAGACGACTTCCTTCGCAGTGTAACCTTCATAAAAATGGACGCGGCCCTGCATCACTGCAACTTCAATACTGCCCACTTTGCCGATGACAAGCTGGCCTGCGTGACCCACGGCCGTGGAGCGCGGGAATCCCGGAATCTTCTGATATGGAATTTTTGTTACGCCGCCAAGCTCGTCAGCAAAAGCGCCGAGGCCCGAGCCAAGAACCAATGCGATTTTAGGCCGGGGCTTTGTTTTCGAGAGAATGAATTTCGCAGCGCGCTCGGCCCGCGCGAATTCACTATCTCGCGCCGCGGCCTCCGAACGCACCGCCGTCATTGCAACATGACTCCGACGATGGACGCGGACATGAGATTCGCCATTGTGCCGCACAACATCGCGCGAAGCCCGAGACGCGCGAGATCGGTCCGCTTATTCGGGGCGAGCGCGCCAATGCCGCCAATCTGAATGCCGATGGAGCTGAAATTCGCAAAGCCACAAAGTGCAAACGTGGCGATGGTGAAGGAACGTGGATCGAGAGTGTCTTTCATCGGGCCGAGGCGCTGGAATGCGACGAGCTCATTCGTGACCATGCGCAGCCCCAGCAAGTTACCAATCACCGGCGCGTCGTGCCACGGAATGCCAATGAGATATGCGATGGGCGCAAGAATCCAGCCGATAATTTGTTCCACGCTTGTGGGAAACCATCCAATGCGATGAAGGGCGAGGGCGTTGTGGATCGCGCCAAAAACTCCATCCACCAGATAGATCATCGCGATGAAAGTAATCAGCATCGCCCCTACGTTGAGAGCGAGGCTTAGCCCATCGGTAGTGCCGCGAGTTAAAGCGGCGAGCACGTTCTTGTCGCGCTCGACCTCCGCCATTTCCACTCGGCCCGAGGTGACAGGTTTTTCAGTTTCCGGCACCAGCATCTTCGAAAGCAAAATTGTGCCCGGCGCCGTCATGATCACAGCCGCAAGTACATGTTTCGCTTCGACGCCATAAGCAATGTATGCAGCCATCATGCCGCCCGAAACATGAGCCATGCCGCTGGTCATAATGGTCATCAATTCCGAATGCGTCACTTCTGGCAAAAACGGACGAATCGTGAGCGGAGCTTCCGTCTGCCCCATAAAAATACTGGCAGCTACGTTGAGCGATTCCGCGCCGCTCGCGCCCATCAATCGCGTCATCACGACCGCAGCAATCTTGATGATGAACTGCATCACGCCGAAGTAGTAGAGCACCGCAAAAAATGCAGCGATGAAAATGATCGTAGGCAGCACCTGAAACGCGAAGAAAAAGCCCATCGGCGAACCTTTCTTGCCGAGGTCACCAAATACAAAGGAAGAACCGTAAAACGAGAAACTAAGCATCCAGTTCACGCCTTCGCCCGCCTGATGAAAAATCCAGCGGCCGTATTCCCAGCGCATCACGAGAAATGCGAAGACGATCTGGAGCCCCAAACCCCACGCGACGGTTTTTTTTCGGATGGCGCGGCGATTCGTCGAAAAAAGAAAGGCAAGCGCCATCAGAACGAGCATTCCAACCAAGCCAATCAGGCGATGCATTCGATGTGCTCTCCCCGCACTACAGCCAGAATCACAGGTTTCCTTCCGCGCCAATCACTTTGCGTACGAGAGGCAACACGTGCGGCGGTTTCGGTCCAATTTCAAAGCTTTTCGCCAGCAATCCGATCGAATGCGGAAGGCGAGAGTCGAGATTGTAGCGCACGGTGCAGAGCGTCTCGCCCGCCTTCACCGGATCGCCAAGCCGCTTCTCGACGATCAAGCCGACGCCCGGGTCAATCGTGTCTTCCTTCTTCTCGCGGCCGCCTCCCAGCATCATGCTGGCCACGCCCACCCGCTCGCACTGAATTGCGGTAATGAATCCATCTGCCTGCGCGCTGACTCGGGCTTCGTGCCGTGCTTGCGGCAACTTGTGGGGATTGTCAACGACACCTGCATCGCCGCCTTGCAGACGGATGATCTCGCGGAATGTATCACGGGCGCGGCCGGAAGCAATCATTTCCGCTGCAAGCGCACGTCCGTCGGCGATCGATTTCGACTTGCCGCCGAGCAAAAACATCCAGGCGGAAAGCTCGATGCATATTTCGCGCAAGTCTGCCGGGCCTTTGCCGTTCATGATCTCGATACACTCTTCCACTTCGAGCGCATTCCCTACTTTGCGGCCGAGCGGCTGTTCCATGTCCGTGATGAGCGCGACAACTTTTTTGCCCATGCGCGTGCCGGTCTCGACCATCAATTCGGCGAGATATTCGGCGTCCGATTGCTTCTTCATAAACGCGCCAACGCCGGCCTTCACATCGAGAACGAGAGCGTCGATGCCTTCCGCCATTTTCTTGCTCATGATGGAAGCGCAAATCAGATAGGGACTCTCAACGGTCGCGGTGACGTCGCGCAGGGCGTAAAGCTTTTTGTCGGCTGGCGCGATTTCGGGAGTTTGACCAATCAAACCGCAATGGCATTTCTCAAGGACGCGCTTGAATTCATCCAGCTTGAGATTCACGTTGAAGCCCGGAATCGATTCGAGCTTGTCGAGTGTGCCGCCGCTGTGGCCCAATCCGCGCCCGCTGATCATTGGGACATAAAGTCCGGCGGCAGCAACCACCGGAGCAATCACGAGAGAGGTTTTGTCGCCGACGCCGCCCGTAGAATGCTTGTCGACTTTGGGCGCGGGAAGGCTCGACCAATCGAGAACCGAGCCCGAGTGCAGCATGGATTCTGTGAGCGCCGCGAGTTCGGAGCGCGTCATGCCACGCCATAGGACAGCCATCAACCAAGCGGCTATCTGGTAGTCCGGGATGCGATCGTGCGTGGCGCCTTCGACGATAAAATTAATTTCTTCGCGGGATAGTTCGATGGCTTCGCGTTTTTTGCGGATGATGTCAACAGCGCGCATAGATTGGAATCGAGCGCGAAGGCTAGCACTTGGTCGGAGTTCCGTCAACGAAGGCGGCAGGGACGATTGCTATGGCCTGCTACGTTTCGTTTTGGGCTGCGTCGGGCGCGTGCGGCGTCGGAAGCCAGTAGCTGGCGAGCACAGGAATGATGAAGAGAATGGCCAGCGGTGACGTGACCATTCCTCCCACCACCACGCGGGCCAAGGGCTGTTGCGCCTGAACACCCACGCCAGAAGTTATGGCGGCAGGCAGCAGGCCAAGTCCCGCAGCAACGCACGCCATCAGTACCGGACGCATTTCGGCCATCCCGCCGAGTTCGATTGCGCCGAGTTTGCTGTGTCCTGCCTGCTCTTTGCGACGAATTCCCGAAACGAAAACGACACCGCCCAGCGTGCAGACTCCAATCACCGACGCGAATCCCACTGCGGCTGAAATGCTGAAGGGAGTGCGCGTGACGAGCAGAGAGAGAAGTCCGCCCGTGAGACCGAAAGGCAGCATCGCCAGAACAAGAAGCGCGTGGCGAAGAGAATTGAACGCGGTGAATAGCAGCGCCAGAATTATCACCAGGCTGATCGGGATGATGATGATCAGCCGGCGCTGTTCTTTTTGCAGGCTGTCATATTCGCCGGCCCATTCGTAGTGGTAGCCCTGTGGCAAATGAACTTTCTGCGCGATTCGGGCTTGCACGTCTTGGATAGTTCCGGCGAGGTCTCTGCCGCGCACGCTGAACTTCACCGGGATGTAGCGGCGGCCATTCTCGCGGTAGATCATGAAAGCGCCTTCCCGCAAGGAGACATCGGCTACTTGGGTAAGCGGGATGCGGCTGCCATCGGGCGTGGGAAGCAGAATATTGCGAATCGCTTCGGGAGTACGGCGAAATTCCGGCTGGTAACGAACCACGAAATCAAAGCGACGATCGCCTTCCAGGATTTGCGTCGCGGCAAACCCGCCGATGGCTGCTTGAACGGCCGCATTCAAGTCCGCAGCCATCAGGCCATAGCGAGCGCTGGCGGCGCGGTCGATGGAAATCAGAAGCTGCGGCTGGCCCGTTTCCTGAAAGACGCCAAGATCGGCAACGCCGCGAACGCCCGCCATGATGTCCTTGATCTGGCCTGCCTTTTCAACGAGCACGTTGATGTCGTCGCCAAATATCTTCAGGGAGTTCTCACCTTTTACGCCGGACATCGCTTCTTCGACATTGTCCTGAATATTCTGAGAAAAATTAAAATCGACGCCGGGAAATTTCTCAAGCTGCGAGTCCATCTGACTGACGAGTTTTTCCTTTGTCAGGCCGCTCGGCCACTCATTGAGATGTTTCAAGGAGACCATGAATTCGATGTTGTTGAAGGTCGTCACATCGGTGCCGTCGTCTGGCCGGCCTAACTGAGAGACCACTTGAGTCACGACGGGATAGCCGAGCAGGATTTCGCGTATGTCCTTGGCCATTTTTGTGGAGGCTTCGTAAGAGACGTCTTGCGGCAGCGTGGCGCGCACCCAGAGGTTTCCCTCTTCGAGTTTGGGCATAAACTCGCCGCCAAGAAATCGTGTGAGCAGAAGGGTGATGATGAGCGCCGCTGCGGCGATCGCAAGCGTCGTCTTGCGTCGCGACATTGTCCACTTCAGCGCGGCGGCGTATCTTTTCCCAAGCCAGGTGACGAGGATCGTATGGTGAGCGCGGACCTTCTCGGGGCGCATGAATGAGGCGAGGACGGGCGAGAGCAAAATCGCGAATAGCAGCGCCCCGGCAAGCGCGAAAACGTAGGTCTCCGACATCGGGGCGAAGATTTTGCCCGGAACTCCCTGCATCGTGAACAGTGGTATGAGCGCGATTACAATCACCAGAACGGAAAAAATCACCGGACGGACGGCTTCAGCGGTCGCATCCGCAACAAGATCGAGCGTGGAAGCATTGGAGGTCGCCGACTGGAATCGCCTGTAAATGTTTTCGAGAACGATTACGGATGCGTCTACGAGGATCCCGAAGTCGATCGCGCCGATGGAAATTAGATTCGCGGAACGTCCCGTGAGCACCATCAGCGAGAAAGCGAAAAGCAACGAGCACGGAATTGTGAGCGCTGCAATCAGGGAGGTGGGAATATCGCCGAGGAATACAATCAGAATCGCCGTCACGAGCACGAGGCCCATCAGTACGACGTGGCGCACCGTCTCGGTGGTGAGATGAATCAGATTGATGCGATTGTATAGCGTGACGATCTTCATTCCCGCGGGAAGCAATCCGCTGTTGAGCGCTTTTACTTTTTGCTCGAGCTGGCGCAAGGCCGGAACGGACTGTTCGCCTCGCTGGAGCAACACGATACCTTCGACGGCATCGTTATCATGATTGATGCCTACCTGGCCGAGGCGCGGCTGGAAGCCTTCTTTCACATCGGCCACATCGCGCAAATACACAGGGACACCGTTGCGCGTCGTGATCAAAACGTTCTGCATTTCCGTGGTGTTATGCAAGAGACCCAGGCCGCGAACGTTCACGTTCTGGCTGCCCATGGTGAGGTAATTTCCGCCAGCGTTGGCATTACTCGATCCCACGGCGGCGACCACTTGCGGGAGAGTGACGTTGAATTGCAGAAGCTTCCGCGGATCGATATCGGCGATGTACTGCCGGGTGCTTCCTCCGAATGACGTTACGTCAATGATGCCGGATACTTGCTTGATCTCGCGAGTGACGAACCATGCTTGCGTCGCTTTCAGTTCGTTCAGGCTGTACGCCGGACCATATAGCTGGTAGCGATAAATCTCGCCCACCGGAGACCAGGGCGAGAGTTGCGGAGAAAGACCCGACGGCAATTGAATCAGTTGGAGGCGATTCAAAACCTCCTGGCGATCCCAGTAGTAATCGCTGCCGTAACTGAAATACATTTTCACGTCGCTGAGGCCAAAAATGCTGATCGAGCGCACCTCTTCCAGATGTGGTATTCCGAAAAGAGCGGTTTCCACCGGCACCGTGACTTGCTGTTCCATTTCTTCCGCCGACCACGACGGATTCTGGGTGATCACTTCTACCAACGGCGGCGACGGATCGGGATAAGCCTCGATATCCAGCCGAAGAAAAAGAATGAAGCCGGCGGCAATCCATGCCACGAGCAGAACGATCATCAGCGGCCGGTAACGGAGGAGCGAAGCAATCAGCTTGCGCATCGGCGGCTAGTCCTGCGCGCCTTCGCGCAGGAGAAGCCCTCCGTCGGAGATGATCTTGTCGCCTGCCGCGATGCCGGACGCAATTTCGAGTGAGCCGTCGAATGATCTGGCGACCTTCACGTTCCGGCGCTCGTACTTTCCATCTCCCTGGTCGACGAAAATATATGCTTCGTTGCCTTCGCGTATCACTGCGGAAGCTGGGACCAGAATGCCTTGAGAATTGGAGCGTAGGATGCGAATCGAACCGAACATCGCCGGCTTGATACGCATGTTTGAGTTCGGAAGAATCACTCTCACATGCAGAGTGCGTGTGACGGGATCGACTGTGTCGGAGACGACGCTGATTTGTCCCTTCCACGTTTCCGTCGGATAGGCATTTAGCGTCACAGTTGCTTGTTGCCCGGATTTCACAGCGCTCAGATCTTTTTCGAAGACATCTCCGAGCGCCCAGACCGTGGTAATGTCGGCGATGGTGCACAGCGGCATCGGCGCGTCGAGTGACTTTGAGAACTCGCCTTGTGCGGCGTTCACATCGAGCACCACACCGGAGCGCGGCGCCGTAACACGCAACTGCGAGCCCGCTTTGTCAGGATCCATTCCAAGCACCAGAATTTGCTCTCGCGCCGCGTCCAATGCTGCCTTCGCCGACTGCGCATCCGCCTGCGCCTGCTGGAAATCCTTTTCTGCAATCGCGCGGTGGGCCAGGAGATCCTGCGAGCGAGCAAGTTGTTTCTGTTTCACTTCATTGTCCGCAACGCCGCGATGATAATCCGCCATCGCCTTTGCCAAGTCGCTGCTTTGAAGCAGAGCGAGAGTCTGCCCTTTTTCCACTCGCTCCCAGGGTCGCACTTTCAGTTCGGTGATTCGGCCGCCCGCAGGCGCAAATACGTGGACCACGCGCGTCGGATCCGCTTCAATGTGCGCAGCCAGTTCCAGATAGTCCGGAACACTTGACGTCTTTACTGTCATTGTCTGAATGCCTTTGGCATCAGACGCGACGTAGTTCCCTCCCTTCGAACTATCCGAGCTCGCAGCCTTCGTCTGATCCGAGGGATTGCTCGTGCCGCCGCAACCGCACACAGCGGCGCCTGCAATTAATGCCACAAAAAAAACTGCCGACTTCATCTAAAAAACTCCTCTGCTCTAAACTTGCTTTGGGTTCGGCCCTGGCCGCAGCTTGGTGCTCAGCACAATACCCATCGGCCGACAGAATGGTTAGGAGAAAACTCGAGCTTGCACGATAGGTCGGCTCACTAACCAACGGATGTTAGGGAATCGAGGGAGGAGGGGCGCGGCCTTCGGAAAGACCGTGAACGAAGAATTTCACTGCATAAGAACCAAGGCTGACGCCGCGCAAATAGGTCAGCGGGGACTCGGCCGACGCGATCCGCGGAAGAATCGCGGGACCCGTCTCCTTCACAATCTGTTTCGACCGCTCTGCATGATGGCTGGATATCGAATTGCGGCGGCTCGCTGAGCATTCGTCCAGAAGCATCGCCGCTGCGTTCAAATCGTCGGTGAGCGAGACTGCGAAGAATAGCAACACAAGCGCGCAACCCATCGCCGTCCATTCGCGCAGCGATTCCCGACGACTTCGAGGCTTCTCACTCCGCCAACTCGTGCGCCACACACCAATGGCGCCAGCGGCAATCAGGACCCAAAGCAGATTAAGGAACAGTTCCATTTTGTGACTTAGGTTGGAATTCTATGGGATGGCGCAGGTTGCATGCAAACTTATCGCTTGGCGGTTCGCTCAGAAATATCGGATGCCACTGCCTGCATCTCCGAATGGATCTTCCCATTGGACGCGAGCATTTCGCGGTCACCGGGATGATACGGCTTGCCGGAGAAATCGGTGACCATTCCGCCGGCTTCCTTCACAAGCAGCATCCCCGCCGCCGTATCCCAGGATTTCAGGCCAAATTCCCAAAAAGCCTCGAAGCGTCCGGACGCAACCCCGCAGAGATCAAGCGCAGCTGAGCCGTCGCGTCGCACGCCGTGCGTTCGAAGCGTGAAACCAGCGTAAAAGGCGATGTTCGTTTGCTGACTGCGCTGATCCGGCGGAAATCCCGTGACGAGCAGACTGGTCGCCAGCGTATCGATCTGCGAAACATGTATGCGTTTGTGGTCCAAATAGGCGCCCTCCCCACGCGTGGCGGAAAACATCTCACCGCTCACGGGATTGAACACCACACCCACAATCGGCTCACCATCTTCGAGCAACCCGATTGAAACGCAAAAGCATGGATATCCGTGCGCGAAATTCGTTGTCCCGTCGAGCGGATCCACGTGCCAGCGATATCGCGCGTTTCCCGTCGGTCCGCCGCTTCCCTCCTCGGCCACAATCTCGTGTTGGGGAAAATGGCGGCGCAACCTTCCGACCACAATTTCCTCCGAGCGCCGGTCAGATTCCGTGACGATGTCCACTTCTCCCTTGTAAGTAATTTGCTTCGGGCGATCGAATTCCGTCCGTAACAGCGCACCCGCTTCGCGCGCCGCGTCAATCGCGACTTCGAGGAATTGGTTCATTATCGAGGCATCGCCGAAGTGAAATATTCCTTGCGGTATCGCACCAGGTCTCCCGATTTTACCGTCACTTCCACATGCCGCGTGCTGCCCGGTTTCGGCGGCGGGTTTGGATAGTAACCAAGCAAATACTGCGTGCGTAGCTCGCGATTGATGCGATCGAACATCGCATCGAGCTGCTGAAGATCGTCGAGAATGAAGAACGCGCCACCCGTGCTATCCGTGATTGTGATGAGCGCATGTTCGCCGGCAGTGTTGCGGCCGTTCTCGTTCTTCACTGGCCGGATTATGATCGAATAAAGTAACGTGCCCGACCGGATTGCCGCGCGCCGCGCGTCGTCAAACTTCGAAACGCTCGTCGTCTCCCCGCCATCAGTAACCAGAACGATCGCGCGCCTCCGTTCCTGCGGGAGCTTTCGCAGCGCGTTCGACCCGAGAACTACCGCGTCGTACATGGCCGTTCCCGCGCCTGGGCTGATTTTCTCCGCGGCAGCCTGCAGTCTCGGAACGTCGTCCAAAAACTCCGACAGCTGTATCACCGAATCCGAAAATTCGAAAACTGAGAGCGTATCCGCCGGCCGAACCACCTGCTTGATGAAGTGCGCCGCCGCTTCGGCCTCGAATTTCAAGTCCTTGAATGTGCTCATGCTCGCATCGACCATCAGCGCGAGGTCCAGCGGCCGGTTCGTCTGGGCCTCGAAGCGCTCAATTTTTTGCGGCACGCCCTCTTCTTTTAATTCGAACGCGTCCTGCGTGAGATCGGGAACCGGCCGCCCGTTCGCATCAATCACGCTCGCGAGAATGCTGACGAGATTCACATTCACGCGAATCGCAGGCTTCTGCTGTTCCTGCGCAATCAATGGAAGAGGCAACGATCCATACAATCCCGCACACATCACCGCTGCAGCCAGCGGCAAGGCGCTGAACGTTCGAGGCCATATTTTCATCTAAGAGGTAGATTCATCTGCGCGGGAAATGGCTTCCTGTGACGGTATTTCCCCAGCGATTTCGCCCTCGGCCCACACCGCACCGCCGGCGAAATATTCCTTCTTCCAGATGGGCACGGTGCGCTTCAAGGTGTCAATCGCGTAACGGCACGCGTCAAACGCGGCAGCTCGGTGCGCCGAACTCACTGCAATCCAAACGCTGGTTTCGCCAACCTCGAGCCGCCCCAGGCGATGCACGATGATGATCCGATGAATCTGAAATTTCTCCCGCATCTGTGAGCCGATCTCGCGCATTTTCGCCAGCGCCATCGCTTCGTAGGCTTCATATTCGAGGTAGAGTGTCCGTTTTCCGCGAAAATTGTTGCGCACGAAGCCATCGAACACCACCGCCGCGCCATCCTCCGGAGCTTTGATGCTTTCAACCAACTCCTCCGAGCGAATCGGCTCACGAACGAGCTGAAAAATGTCCTCGACGGTCGCAACGTGTTCCCCACCACTAACGGGCGGAAGGAACGCCACTTCGTCACCCGCAGAAAGCGATTCGCGCCAACCCGCGTACTCCTGATTCACCGAAGCCGCGATCGAAGGACGAAATTCCGCTAGCTTCGGAAAGCGCCTTCCGTAGCGCTCGAAGAGATCTTCCACGCGAGCGCCGTCGGAGAGATCGGCCTCGTCCTGAGCGAGCCCTACAATATCCTTCAGTTGTCCGAAAAATAGGACGCGAACACGCATGGCAGTCATTCTAACGCGACCTCGCGCAGCAGGCACAAAATTGGTGCACACGAGCCAGCATAACAATCAATCAAAACCCCGAATGAGCGCCTGCGGCAGCGGCAGTTTTCGCCATACCGCTCACCTCATCGAGTCGCACAGCCGCTCGGGTTAGCGCCGCGGCCAGCGCAATAGCTTCGCGGTGAAAAGTGGCGGGGTCGTTTCGATCGAGCGCTTCATTCACGCCGGGCATCACCTCCGCCGCGTAACCGGCATAACTGCCTGGCGCAAAAATCGCGTGCTTATACCAGGGGCGGCCTGCAAGTCCCTCCGGGACGAGAAGCGACTGCTCTACACTTGCGAGCGCGCGATTGAGCTCGCGTTGCGTGGCCGAGCTGAGCATTACGGGTGAAATAGAACGCAGCGCCACGGAAGTACGACCAGCCGAAGCCGTCAACTCGTCAGCTGCCTCAGATACAGCTTTCCAATCGGGCGCTTCGGCTCCCTGCGGCGCTCGCACGCGAGCATTCACGTCACTCGTCATCCGTGCAATTTCGCTCGCGTAGGCTGAATAGTCAAACGGCAGCACATCCGCCTCGTCCAAACGAAGCGCGACCGTACCCAGAATCCGCGCGAGCGTCGCGTGATAGACAAACGTCGGATCGCCGAATTGTTTCATCCAATAAAAATCATCGTACAGCGAGTGATAGACGCCATAGTCGCCGCTGAAGCCTATGTCCATTGAAGGAACGCCCGCAAAATCGAAGAACGGACAAAAATCCGAGCCCGCCCCCAAGGCGCCCACGGGCGTCTCGCCTGGAGTCTCCGCCTTGAGCTCCGGCCGCGCGATACCGTTCGGCGCGCCTTTCTTCTGCGAGGAATGCTCTCGCCACATTTCATAGACGCTGCGTTTGGTCTCGGGATCCGGCACTTCACGCGCCGCGTCGCGCACAACTTCTTTCAACGATGGCGTCGCCGCCGCTCCGAAATTCGGCCCGGTTACGCCCACATCGGTATTCATGTAGGCAACGGCCTTCTCCTGAAGCTCAGCGCGATTCGCTTCCACCCATTCCGTCGAGCCCAGTAGCCCCGGTTCTTCTCCATCCCACTCGCACATCACGATTGTGCGGCGTGGTTTCCAGCCGCTGCGGACCAACTCACCAAGCGCTCGCGCTGTTTCGAGCATCACAGCCGTGCCGCTGCTTGGATCGGCAGCCCCGTACACCCATGCGTCGTGATGATTGCCGAGCAAAACCCATTGACCGTCGTCGCTACCACGCAATTTTGCGATTACGTCATAGATTGGGCGCTGCTCGAAGTCCATCACCAGCTTCATGTGAACTTCCGATTTCCCAGGCCCCACGTGATACGTGAACGGCAAGCCGCCCTGCCAAGTTCTAGGAACGTGTGGCCCGCCGAGATGCTCGAGAATCGCCCAGGCGTCCTGCGCGTTGATGGGCATCGTGGGAATATGCGGCAGGTTGGTCGCGTCGCCGGGCGCGATTCGTTTCGCATTGGGCGTCGCTCCAACTCCCGGCGTAAGCGGGTCCCCGGGATAATCTTCCGTGTAAAGAATCGACCCGCGCTGAATCCCGCTCATCGGCCGCCACGGCCCATTCGGGAACACATCGCCTGCCATATATCCGTCGTCCTCTGGATCGGAGAAGATGATCAAGCCGGCCGCTTTGTGCTCTTCCGCCAATTTTGCTTTGATGCCGCGATAATTGTGGCCGTAACGGGCAATGGCGATCTTTCCCTGCACACTCACGCCTAGCGAATCGAGCTCTGCATAATCCTCGGGCGTTCCGTAGTTGACGTAAACCACCGGCGCCGTAACTTCGCCCGAAGGCGAATAGGTGTTGAACGCCATCACCGCGCGGGGATCCTCCGTATCCTTGTCCACTTCCACCGGCTGCTCGGGCGTAGCGAGCGCTTTTTTCGCCGGCGCAACGAGATCGAGCTTCACTTCGCGAGGCTCAGCCATCCACACGCTGTACGAAACGATTTCGGCATCGAATCCAAAACTTCGATACTGATCTCGCAGCCATTCCGCCACCTGATGACTCGCTTCCGTGCCGGCTCTGTGCGGTTGGCTCGTTAGATGGCGCAGATTGCTCTCCGCGTGTGCGGCATCGGGGATGGCCTGCAGCTTCGATTCGAGTTCGCGTTCAGGCTTCACTCGCTCAGGAAAGAAACCGCGGATGTCTCCGTTGGTAGCTTTGTCAGAAGCGAACGACAGCATTAGCGGTATCGCCAGAAGGACAGCTGCACCATAACTCCGCGCCAAACGATTCATCGTCACCTCATAAGCAGCCGATAAGTTTATCTTAGATGGACGCGCGAGCCACAAAGCGGTTTCGGTTTTCGCGAATTTTGAATCAGGCAAAGGGCACATATTCGCTGGTTGCTTCAATCGCTTGACGCGCGGCACCGCGCACCTTAGGGTAGATTCCGTGGTCAAAGCGGGAGAAAACACAGCACATGAAGATTCTTATCTCCGGAAGCTCAGGCCTGGTCGGCACGGCAACCTCCGCAGCGCTGCAGGCGGATGGTCACAGCGTCGTCCGTCTGGTCCGGCCAGGTAAAGGGGCAAAAACGGGAGACGTCCAGTGGGATCCGATGCGAGCAACTGTTGACGTCGCGGGGCTCGAAGGCCTCGATGTCGTGATCCACCTGAGCGGCGCCGGAATTGCCGACGGCCGCTGGACCGAAGCGCGCAAACAGATTCTCCGCAGCAGCCGCATCGATACCACTCGCGTGCTCGTGGACTCGCTCTCACGCCTGAAGCAAAAGCCCCGTGTGCTGATCGTAGCGTCGGCGATCGGCTACTACGGCTCTCGCGGCGATGAAATTCTCACCGAATCGAGCGCCATCGGGACGGATTTTCTCGCTCTGCTATGCCGCGACTGGGAAGCCGAAGCCAGCCGCGCGGCTGCGATGGGCATTCGTACTGTCATGCTGCGTTTCGGAGTCGTACTTTCCGGAAAAGGTGGTGCGCTTCCGAAAATGCTCCCGCCATTCAAGCTCGGCGTTGGTGGTCGCCTCGGCGACGGCCAGCAGTGGATGTCGTGGATTGCCATCGAAGACGTGCTCGGAATCATCCGCCACGCGATTGCCCATGAGCAAGTGAGCGGACCGGTGAATCTGGTGGCGCCAAACCCGGTGCGAAACGAAGAATTCACGCGACTGCTCGCCGGCATGCTGCATCGCCCCGCCATTTTTCCGGCACCTGCATTTGTGCTTCGGCTCGCCATGGGCGAAATGGCCGACGCCGTCTTGCTCAGCAGCGATCGCGTCAAGCCGGAAAAAATCCTCGCAGCCGGATATAAATTTCGTTTCGAGATTTTGGAGCCGGCACTGCGTGCGGCCGTGCTCTCGCGGATGTAATCAGTCGGAAGGGCTAAAGATCGAGACGTTGGAGCAAGGCATTGAGATTCGATTCGTCGACGACCAACGCTGGCCCCGTGGCGGAAAGCTCCTCGCCTTCATCGAACGCCTGAAATAGCCGCATCTTGGCCGCGGCGTATTCTTCAGTTCCCGTCAGAGGGCGCCCCGTTGCTTCGCCCCACTTTTTGATCGCATCCTGCCCCACAAAAATCCGCACCGGAAACATTTTCTTTCGATCCGCAGACACGTAGTAGACGTACTCATTTCCCTTCGCGCTTCCCTGCTGCACGGGATGCGCGTCTTGGAACTGATACTGGTAGACGTAGCCGCTTTCCGCTGAATAACTTTTGATCCGTCGAACTGTCTCCGGTTTTGCCATGCCGAGATTATTTGGCGGGTTCTGCGCTGCTGTCAACCTCGTCACCCTCGCTTGGGCCGTATATCACTCATATACCGACTGCCTCATCGATTCGTACGGGCGCCGCTATCGCGTCCCAAAATGAATTGCAAGCATGCCGATTTGGAACCACTAGGGCGAGCGGAGCAGTTTCCACTCATCACACGACAATCCGTTTTTACTTGTCCATTTTTCCCCATTCTTCTGAAGCCACAGCGCTTAGCTCGTCAACGATCCGCGAATCCGCGTGAAAGACGTTCTCCACCTCGCGATGCTCCGCGATGGCACATCTCGTGCGTTAAGCCATCGCACAGATGACGCACTCAGTCAAACGGCGGTGGCTGAAAACGACTTTGAGTCGGGCTGCCACCACGTTTGACCGTTCGAATAGTCCGCTGAATCTGCTCTTGCTCACGATTTTCTGTGCGGCTGCCGTCGCGATGCCCGGCTGCGCTGGAGTCACCTCAAAAGGTCCGTCTGTCGTCACCGTTGTCTTGTGCAGCCGGCACAAATAAGCGTCTCTCTCAGCCAGTCACAGCAATTCCAGGCAACCGTCACCGGCACGTCAAACAAGAGCGTCAAATGGTTTGTGGGCGGCGTGGCTGGCGGAAGCGTGAGCGCCGGCACAATTTCGCCGAGCGGTTTATACACAGCTCCAAACTCGATGCCCTCGCCCGCGATCGTTACCGTAACCGCCTCAAGCATTGCGGAAAGCACCGCCACAGGGTCGGCCCTCGTCACCCTTACAGACGGCATCGAAGTAATGATTTCGCCCACTTCCGCGATGGTCTCAATTGGTGCGGGTCAGGCTTTCGCAGCGACCCTCACCGGCACAGGTTCCGCTTCCAGTGCGGTCACCTGGAGCGTCAATGGCATTGTTGGAGGCAACTCGACGCTCGGCACCATCACTTCGAATGGAGCCACCAGCGCGCTCTATGTCGCTCCCGCAGTTACGCCTTCGCCTTCGACCGTGAGTGTCACCGCCACTAGCGTTGCCGACTCATCGAAGTCCGCCTCAGCAAGCGTCACCATCACCTGCGCGGCAACAAACACCATCTCACCATCCGCAGCCACGGTATCTCTCGCGCAGACGCAAGCTTTCACCGCTTCATTCTGTCTCGCCGCAGGCGCTTCCATCGCATGGGACGTCAACGGAGTTTCCGGCGGCAACTCGACAGTCGGAACTATCGTCACAAGCAGCGCAGATACGGCTCTGTACACAGCGCCCACAGATTTGCCCTCACCGAACGCAGTCTTGATTCACGCTACGGTTGGTCTGTTCTCTGCATCCGCGTCCGTCACTCTCGTCAGCAACATCATCGTCACGGTGTCGCCTCCATCAGCAACCGTTCAGGTCGGGCAGCGCGCATCCTTCGCGGCAAACCTGACCAGCGCGTCCGACACCGATGTGTCCTGGGCCGTAAATGGCGTTCCCAACGGGAATCCAGCGGTCGGACAAATCTGTCAGTCAGGCTCCAATCCTTGCGTCGCGCCAACCGGACCAGGTTCCAGCAGCGTAGATTATCTCGCGCCTGCCGCACCGCCCACGGTCGATCCTGTCACCGTCACCGCCGTGAGCCACGCAGACCCTTCGAAAATCGGCAGCGCAATTGTTTCGGTCACGGGCATCTCAGCTCCGCTCTCAGTTTCCGTCTCCCCGTTCTATGCTTTCGTTTCGCATTCCACCAGCGCTCTCAGCACTCGCCAATTTTTCGTCGCCGTCACAGGCAGCGGCAACACCGCCGTCACCTGGAGCGTTCAATCCGCAATCGCCGGCCAGGGCTGCGGTGGCGCAGCCTGCGGCTCGGTAGATGCCAACGGCGTTTTCACGGCACCCACAGTAGCCCCTTCGCCCAACGCAATCTCAATCATCGCCACCAGCCAAGCCGACAATACGAAGTCCGCCTCAGCAACAATCGCCATTACATCCGGCCCAACCATCGAAGTGATTCTGCCTTCCAGCGCGATGGCCGGCGCGATAGAAGGTTTCCCCGTTTCGCTACAAGGAGTGAACTTTGTGCCCGGCAGCGCCGGCACAGGCTCCTCAATTCTCCTCAACGGCGTCGCGCGTCCCACCACGTGCTCCACAGCCACCACCTGTGCGATCGCGCTCACTCCCGCCGACCTGCAAACAGCCGCAACATTCACCCTGCAAATCTCCAATCCCGGCGCTCCCGCTCTTCTCTCCAATCCTGTCCCCTTTGTCGTCGTGCCGTTCGACGCTTCGGAAGACGTCATCGCGCTGAATCCCTCGCAACCAACAGCGGTGAGAAAAGACATCACGGTAGTCGAACCAACCACAGCTGCCATTTCCGTTCCGCTCGACGTCGACTTCGACGGCCTACTCACGGACGCAACCTGCGAAGTGGAAGGCACGCCGCTCACCGTCACGCGTCCGCCCTCCGGCACGCAAACGGTGAGCCTCTGCATTCATGGCAACGGCCTCGATCCCACCATGACCTACGCATTCACAGGCCCCGGCACAGGTTCCGGCACATCGCCCGGCGACATCCCCGTCACCGCATCAGCCATCGTCGGCCTGTTCCCCAACACCATCGAACTCGATCTGCAAATCTCGAGCTCAACTCTTCCCGGCGTCCGCACGCTTTTTATCACTTCGCTGAATAACGACCGCGCCTCAGCCACCGGAATCCTGGAGGTGAAATAATGAAAGCAATCCGAACTCTCGCCGCGCTAGCACTCGTGGCCGCCTTATCTGCGGCGATCCACCCACCCGCCCGCGCCACAACGCTCAAGCGCATGTCGGTCGCTGATTTATCCCGCGCAGCTCACACAATCGTCCGCGTGCGTTGCGTCACCAACTCCACCCGCTGGGACGCAGGCGAAATTTGGACCTTCACCACTTTCGACATCAAGGAAACCTGGAAAGGCTCCGCCCCCGCGCAAATCACAGTCCGTCTGCTCGGCGGCCAAGCCGGAAATTTCACGTCCACAGTTTCCGGCGTGCCCCGATTCTCGCCGGGCGAAGAATTAATTCTGTTTCTCGAGCGCACTCCAGCCCAAGATTTCTCGGTCGTCAGCTGGGTGCAAGGCACCTTCCGAATCGCGCACGACCGAACAACCGGCGAAGAATTCGTTTCCCAGGATACCGCCGCCTTCCCCGTTTTCGATCCGGCGTCGCGCAACTTTGAAACCACCGGCATCCGCAAAATGCCAGTCAGCGCATTCCGCTCCCTGGTAATAGCCTCAGCTGAAGTCCATGCCCAAGACGCACAAGGAAGCCGCCAGTGAAGCTGACAACGAAGCGTCCCATCGCCCTAGCCACACTGTGCCTCTTGATTTTCGCCGCAGTTCGCACCCCGGACGCCTTCAGCTACACCACAGATTCCACAGTCCCGCTAGCTGGAGGCTGCCCGCAGCCGAACCGCTGGAATCTCACGACCGCCTCCCCGCTGAGCCGCCGCTGGAGCACCTCCCTCCCGCTCACCAGCTCCACGATCCTCACCGTCGCCGCACAAGGCACGCCCGCACAACTCGACGAAATCGAGCAATCCATCTCAGCCTCCTTCGAAGCCTGGACCGGCGTCCCCGGCGCCACCTTCAACACCGCCGCCCATCCCGGCCTCATCGCCCCGCTCGCCCGCGTCACCGCCGCAAATTCCTGCACCAACGATCAGCAAAGCAACGCCGACGGCCTCAACACAATCTGCTTCAACCAATCCAGCGCCGCCTTCACCACTGGCGTCCTCGCCTTCACCCGCGTCATCACCGCAAACGCCCCCGGAGTTTCCATAGGCGCCAGCGGCCCCGCCTCATTCGCTGGCCAAATCCTGGATGCCGACACCCTATTCCGCAACGACAATCAAGCCACCTACGCAACTCCCGCCGCGCTAGCCACCCCGCAAGGCCAGGGCGCTTACGATCTCGAATCGCTTCTCGCCCACGAACTCGGCCACTGGTTCGGCCTCGACCATTCCGCCGTCTGGCGCGCCCTGATGTTTCCCTACGCGCCTCCGCCCGGCCAATTCCTCGGCGATCGTCCCACCGCTCAAGCCCCCGATGGCCCTCTCTCCGACGACGACCGCGCCGGCATCCGCTTTCTCTATCCCGATCCCGCCGATTCCGTGAATATCGGCACAATCAGCGGCCGTATTCTTCCAGCCAATCCTTTCGCGCTCGCGAATATCCCCGCTCCCGCCACCGGATCATTCGTCACGGGAATTTTCGGCGCCCACGTAGTAGCCGTCGACGCCGACACCGGATCAGTGATCGCCGCCACGCTGGGCGGCTGGAGCTGCAATGCAGCCACCCAGCAGTTGCATTTCGACGGATCGTACGAGATCGATCGTCTCCCGCTGAATCACAATTACAAAATTTATGCCGAGCCTCTCGAAGGGTTGGCCACCCCGGCCAATCTCAGCGATTCGCTCTTAAGCCTCTGCGGCCCGCCATCAGCGCCCACCTGCACCACGCCCGCCGCCAATACAAATTTCAACCCCCGCACACGCCCCGCTTCGCCCTGATTCGTCAAAGCAATGCCCCAAAAATAAAAGCGGCTCCCGGGGGGAACGGGAGCCGCTAGGGGTGTTGCGGGGAAAACTGTTTCTACTGCGTCGGCAGCACGACCTGTGAGAATCCGATCGTGTTGATCGCCTGGAACATCGGCGTTCGCGGCGGCAGCAGGCTCGGAGTCAGGAACTCCGTCTGAAAGGTGTAACCGCGGGTCGGCGGAGCGTACACCGTGGTACAGCACTTGAATGTGCCCACACCCTGGTGACTGTAGTAAAGGCTCACAAGCGATCCCTTGTAATACAGGGTGCCGCTCCATTGCTCGATGTAGCGCAGGAAATTGTGCGCTCCACCATCGGTACCGAAGTCGGCGGAACAGGCCGCGCCTCCGCAGTTCACCGTCGGCTGCTTGAACGGAATCGTCTTGCCGCCCACCACCGCCATACGGTACGTCGTCGTGTTGCCCGCTCGCGACCCGAGGGTATACGGGAAGGCAAACGAATTCACGTCATTCCAGTTATCGGAGAGCAGCGTCACCGCATCTCCGATTACCGCCGCTGCCACGAACGCGGTCGCGAAGTTGCCATTGATTCCTGCGTTGTAGTCGCCCTGCACGTAGATGGGGTTTTCAGCAACTATCGTCAGTCCGCAAGCCACGGCGTCGCAGGTTCCGATCGAAAGCGTGGCGCCGTCTACTAGCTTCAGCCCCCGGCGGAAATGAACGGACGGATTCTCCCGAAGGTCCTGGGCATTGGCGGCTACGGCAAAGGGCCAATCCTTCCCGGGACCCGCGCAAGTGGGATTGTTCAGGATCGCCGTGGAAGCCGCGGAGAGGACGCCATTGATTTGTATCCCGATATTGCCCGGGAGATTCCATAGATTCGGATCATTCGTTGTAGTTACACCGTCGGTCGGAAAAAATTCGCCATACTTCCGTGGGGCCGCTGGCGGATTCAGGTCGGTTCCACTCGTGAAATCCGACTCGAAATCCTCAGCGCCCTCCAGCGCGCCATTCGGACATCCATTCACGTCACTCGAGTTGACGAAATCATCAAAACCGAATGCCCCGGTTTTTGTCGGAGTTGTGCCAACCGAAGGCGGCGGGCTCGGGTCGTGACGATCTCCACGGCGGTCGGAAAAATAAACTGTGTAGCCGGTTGTATTGTTTGCGTTCGTGCCGCTTGCACCCAGCAGGCCGGTGAACCACTTATTAAGGTTCGCAACATCGAGTTCCACGTAATGCATCGTACCCGCCAGAGTCACCGCGTTGCCCGCCAAGGCTACGTCCCGCAGAGTGCCTTCGCGGGTATCGAACAGAACATTGGGCCATATGTCCGTGCCATGCTGGACGGCGCCAGTACCGGCGACCGTGCAACCGCCCGATCCGACTGCGGTTGACGGATTGTCTCGTAAGCGCGACAGACGAATTACGGCATTCGGGCTTGGATCAGCGCAGCCGGCAACAGCAACGCCGCCGTTGATCGTTGGCCCAGACGCATTCACTTGTGCGCCCGGCAAAGGAACTCGCTGAGGAGGAGGATTCGTCGTGATCTGCGCCTTGGAGACTGGATTAATATTACGGCCGGTCCAGCCGAGTTTCAGAATCTCCTTCGTCACGTCGGTCCAGGTAAGCGCGGTCTTCGACTGAAAGTCGATCTTGAGGCATCCCGTTTCAATGGGAAACCATTTCTGTACCCAGTATCCGTCTGCGGCCGTATAAGCGGTGCTTATGGTTGCTGCCGAAACCGACATGGGGAATAGAGTAGTGCCAATTCCACCCAGACCTGCCACTCCAGGCGTCTTTGCCACTTGTCCCGCCGATGCTGCCGGGCTCGAGGTATCCCAAGCCAGTTGGGCAAGGTCGATGGGAGTTCCGGCGGACGCATACGGCATGTTGAGGATGTCGCTGGTCGTGCAAGTTCCGTCGGTGCCGTAATCGGAAAGCAAGATGCGCAAACTGGCCTTCGCGTAATAGCGCTCGTTCAGTTTTCCGGGATTTGAGGCGAATTCGCCCTGTAGTGGCATTCGGATCATGTCGATCGGCGTGCCGCCCAGTGCCGGCGTCGCGATGGTCAGGTTCAGGGGCAGCACTCCGGTATATCCGTTTCCTAGATTGCCGTTGTATGTCGCGCTCGCAAGATTTTTGAACGCGGGCTCGTTCAGCGACGTGCTTACTGCGCCAAAGTAGCTCGTACCGGTCACGCTGCCTTGTGAGGTGGTTAGATTGGCATAGCTGGATGAACCGGGATTGGTTGTGATGTTCACTGTCGTGTTATAGCTGCTCGCGGTCGAATATCCGTTTTCAAGGTTCGTACGAATTACTTGGCCGACGGCGGTCGTCTTACCGGCGAGCGTCAGAGTTCCACCGTTCTCCGCCAGCCACAAATTGCCATTCGTGTGAAGACGGCCCCCGAAGTTGAAGTCCGGACCGGCGAAAAAGTCGAGGTCGGTGTCAGAAAAAAGTCCGAACTGGAAAACCGGAATCGCCACCGTTTGCACAGTTCGCTGGAGCCTTGCTTCCGACCCCAGTGCCGTCCGTGCGGTCACCTGCATGGTGTACGGTGTGAGCAATCCGACCAATCCGGCATACGTTCCTGAAAGAATTGTATGCTGCTGGGCCAGCGGGTTTCCGACGTCGCCCGCTGCCGTGTCCTTCGTGAACTGGATCACGAATCCATTGGTGCCGTCCGGCGCCAGGTAACTGACTCCCGGAATATTAGTCGTCGTCGTCTCTGTGTTGTTGACAATCGTGGTGATATCGCCTGCGCTCAATGCGTAGTTGTTGGCGAATGCAGACTGCAATTGAGTCGTCAGCGCTTCCATCCCCGCCTCGGCGCCATAGAAAGCGGTCTGCCGGTCGGCGTTGTTGCCGCCGAGCTTCTTGTCGGTCAACACCAGCCACGACATGCCCACAATCATGGCTGAAATCAGCAATAGCACCAGAAGGGCGGTCACCATTGCCATGCCTTGTTCGCGACGATTCCTCACGGCGTTTCTCCTTTGCGACGATTACTGGAAATCGGAAAAGAAGGCCAGGCTGCGGACACTGACCTGCGTCTGTAAATTGTTCCGGAAATATGCTTGGTTTTGCGAGTAAGCGCTATCCGAACGCGATCCCAGCGAAAGGTTCACTTTCCGAACGGAGTTGGGCGAGTTCGGCGCAATTGCCCCTGTGCTCGGCAAGCCCCCATTGATGTCGTACGAGATCGCGAGATCCTCGATCACTTCGGCGACGGGCTGCGCCGGCTGGAAGTTTATCTCCCGCATCAGCATCGGCCGCTGCGGGTTCGCCGTATTCAGAAAGTACGTAATCATCCAGATCCGCGTGCACGTTGTAGGCGGGTAGGGCCCGCCCGGCGACGCGATGCCGTTCTGGATGTTAAGGATCGTGCCGCTCGGCTGCCCCGATACGTTCAAACCAAACGCGTCGTTCTTGACAAAGTCCACCACTTGGCCCACGGCAGACGACACCGTTTGCAGGGTCGTTCCGTTGGCATTGGTGAACATGATCAAATCGCCGGGACTGATTTGCGTGTTGTCCGTAGGCAGCGTGATGCAAGCTGGGTCGAACGTCACTGAGCTTCCGTCTGCCGCAATCTTTCCGCCGCAGCCTGGATTGGCTGGAGGGCCTGCGGTCGGCGCCAGGTACACCGGATACGAATCGAGCGTATTGTTCGTTGCGTCTAGGATCGTAGTATCGGCATACACCAGAGTTATGAAATCGGTCGGGTTGCCGAGCAGGGTTGCGCCTGGAACCTTCGGGTTCGGCGTCACGGCTAGCGGGCCTTCTCCAAACCCATCCGTAATCGCGGGAAGCGTTATATAGCTTGGTGGAAAAGTCGCCGGCCCTCCCACCGGTCCGGGACGGTTGATGACGGAAGCAATCGCAGGAGTGGGATTCAAGACCGTTGCAGCATTCGGAATCGTGATTCCGCCTTGCGGCAAACCTTCGCCCGCTTCAATGATATCTTTCACCATGTAATTCATCGCCGCGCGCAGATTTTCCTGCGAATTGGCGAGGAGAGTGACGCCCTCATTTGCATAAGTGGCATCGGACAATGTTTTCATCAGCGTGCCCACGATGATGAGCATCAGTGCTGTGGCCACTAGCAATTCCATCAGGCTGAATCCGGCTTCGCGCTTCATTCTTGGTCTCCCTCGCAAATCTTTATGAAAACGCCGAAATATTTGTGGTCAGCGTATAGCTCTTGTTGAATCTTCCGGAAGTGTAAGTGACCGTTACCGCGATCTGGCGCAGGTCCGCGTTTCCCGGAATGGCGGTTATCGTTATGGTGCGCGTATAGGTTCCCAGAGGAATCAGCACGTCATCCGCGGTTCCCAGTTTTCCGTCCGGTCCCGGCGTGAGAAGGCTGTCGAGGATGGCGCAATTGTCGTCGGCGGTTCCAAGAATGCCGTCAGCTCCAGGGTCGCAAAGCTGCGTAGGGGCGGCCGTGAAGATTCCTGTAGGGCATATCGGTGACCCGATGTTGCAAATCGAATTCCATGTCTTCTCGCCGGCATTGCGTGCGGTAAATATGGACTCCACCGCCTCCGCCGCTTTCTGCTGCGCGATGTAGTCGTCTTTCGAAGTGGTCATGTAGGCCATGCTCGCGGCAAGCATCGCCGCCAGCCCTAGAACGCCCACCGCCAGGACGACGATCGAGACCAGCGTCTCGATCAGCGTAAATCCCGCTTTCGAATTTCGTCGCATCTTGTCCCGCATCGCGGCGCTCCTTTCCGTTAGTCGAACCATGTGGTTGTCCCCGAAATGTGATAGGACCGCACGCGACCGGTTGCGCCGAGGATCGTGATCGCCCGCGCTGTCGTCGCTTGACCCGGAACACCAAGAAATACGGTGCCGTTGATCGGTATGCCGGTTCCGACTGCTGTGAAGGTCCCGTCGCTCTGATACATCATCCCGGCCGGCGGACCTCCTACGGCTCCCGCAAAAAAGATCGCGCCGCCATTTCCGAAGCCGTCTGGCGAATCAGGCTCTCCGGGAAATGTCGTGAAAATCACGCTATTTGAAATCGGCATCATCAGAATCACGGTGTTCGCGCAACACAGGCCGCCGAGTCGCGTCAGCCGGACATACGACCCGGGAGTATTGGCGGGCGGGTTGACTAGGAACTCCACCTGCACATCGCGCCGATCCGAGATGGCCGTCTCCCGCGCCTGCCGCAACGCGCCTTGCACTTCATCCTTCGCGGTGTTGGCATGAATTTGCATCAACGCCGGTTGTGCTTGAACGATTGCAATTCCCGCGATTACGAGACTGATTGCAATCACCACGCACATTTCGATCATCGAAAAGCCGCGCGCCTGGTCCCCACCTCGGCGCGCTTTCAAACTTTTTCTCGTCTCACTCACGCTCACACCCTCGGCTGGCCCGTGCATGCAACTCCCGGTGGGCGAGCCCTTCAGTCGGCGGTAGAAGTGCATTCGGAAGCCCATCCGCAGAACCGCGCAAATGTCTCAAATGCCGCCATTTGCGGGCATGAGCAGTAAGTGTCAGAAGCCAGATTGGTTTTGGCGGGGAGAAAACGTTACCGATTTGAACGCCACATCCAGGTTTCGGATCTCGTTGGAATCTTAACTAGAATGCTAGGAACTGCAGGCCGAGCCGATTGCTTCGAGCAGAATCTCGCCACATTGAACGACGGAATCCAGCTCCACGTACTCCTCTTTTCCGTGCAGTCCTCGTCCGGTGGGGCCAAAAACGATTCCAGGAATGCCGGCTTGGGCGAGAAGAGCTGTGTCCGTCCACGCCGCCATTCCGACGAACTGCTCTGCGGCGCTTGGTCCGAGGATCTTCCGAATTGCGTTGCTGACGAGTTGCACGATCGGTGCGCCTCGCTCGATTTCGTACGCTGGGCGCGAGCCGAGTCCGCGCACCGTGGCGCGAAAATCCGGATCGCGAGCCGCAAGTCCTGCGACAAGGCTGCGCAATTCGACTTCGAACTCGCCCGCGGATTCTTCGGGCAGCATTCTGCGCTCGAGCTGCAAGCGGCACTCCGCGGGATAGCTCGAAAGTTCCTGGCCGCCGCGAATCACAGAAGCGTGAAGCGAACGATGGCCCAGAAGTGGATGCGGGGTGAGCGACGCGAGTTTGCGATCGAGCGCATCCAGAATATTCAGCACGCGGCCCATCATGCGGATCGCGTCGCGGCCTTCCGATGGCAGGCTGCCATGCGCCGCGCGCCCATGCGTCACAATTTCAAACCAGGCATAACCCTTGTGCGCGATCGTGAGGCGCAAATCGGTCGGCTCGATCACGATCGCCGCATCGGCGGTGTAGCGCTTGAGCAAAGCTTCCGTGCCGATGCTGTCGCACTCCTCGTCCACCACGGCAGCGATCAGCAGCGGCTTTTGAATCGTGCCCGCATCGCCAGCCGCGATCGCCGCGGCGCACATTGCGGCAACGCCGCTCTTGATATCGAGCGCACCGCGGCCGTAGAGACGCCCTTCGCACTCGCGCGGCGTGAACGGATCAGGCATGTCTCCGGCGCCGACCGTATCGATGTGAGCAAGAATCGCGAGCGCCGCTGATTTTTTTTCGCTGCGATTCGCTATGGCTGTCGCCGGAGAGAGCAGTGCGACGACGTTGGGCCTGCGCGGCGCCGCTTCTTCGAGTTCTGCCGCGATTCCGTGCTCTCGAAGAAATTTGCAGAGAAATTCCGAAGCGGCCGCCTCGCCTCGCGCGCCTGGGACGAGCGTGGGATTTACGGAGTCGATTGCGACGAGATCGCGCAGCAGCTTGACTGCGAGATCTCGGTCAACAGGCATCGAACGATGGCAGCGCGCGGATTAATCGCGGCTGCGAATTTTTGACAGCAAGCGCAGGATTTCAAAATACAGCCAGATGAGCGTGACCATCAGACCGAACGCGCCGTACCACTCCATGTATTTTGGCGCGCCGACGCGGACGCCGGTCTCGATGAAATCGAAATCGAGCACCAGATTGAGCGCTGCGATAATCACGACAAAAACGCTGAAGCCAATTCCGATCGCCCCCGAACCATTGATAGCCGTGAAATGGATGCCGAAAAATCCGAGGACGATTTCAACGATGTAGAAAAGCGCGATACCGCCCGTCGCAGCAATGATGCCGAGGCGGAACTTTTCGGTGACGGCGATCAGCCCCGAGCGGTACGCGAGCAGCAAAACGACGAGCGTGCCAAACGTGAGGCTGACGGCTTGAATCGCAATTCCCGGAAAACGAACTTCGAGAAGCGCCGAAATGCTGCCGAGCACGAGGCCTTCGAGCAGCGCGTAAATCGGAGCGGTGACTCCGGCCCATTGCTTCTTGAAAATCGTCACCATCGCGACGATCAGTCCGCCGATCCCGCCAATAAGCGCAAGCGGCATCACGGTTTGCGGCGAATGCGAATGCAGGAAAAGATTCCAGGTCCAGGCCGCGGTCGCGACGGCGCAGATCAGCAGCACGCCTGTCTTATTGACGGTGCCCTGCAGCGTCATCGTGTCGCCAAGAACGGCGCGCTCGCCCTGAAATGCGCGCTCGTTGAGGGCCGGATTCGAAGTTCTCATCAGATCTGCCACGGATTGTCTCCTTCGCGCGGGATTGGCCTGCTGCGCGAAAATGCCGTTTTTGTGTCCATTAGAAATCGCTAAGCCGCTTCTTTGCAAGCACTTGACCTTTTTTCTGAAAGTTCGATTGTTCCTATTAGAAATTCGGCGCCGCTCTAATCGGAACAATTGGCCTGCTTCACCTTGCGACGATTTCGGTAAAGAGAGAGCGTATCAGAATGCGGGGGAAATGGAAAACGTGGCGCGGTCAATCGAGCGGATGGCAGAGATGCTATTCAGCTACGCCGTCCAGAATTTTTTGGCAGTCCATGCTCAGGACTCCGTTGTCGTTGAAAATCGCTCCGCGGAATCGCACCACGCTGCCCACGCCGATTGAATCCGTGGTGAGGAGTTGTGTGCTTGCGTCGGCGTAGACGGTGATGACGCTTGGGTTTGCGAGATTTTGCGACGCCGGCGCGGCCGCGGATTGAACTATGGGGAATAGGTCGTACGCGGCGAGAGAGACGGTATAAATGCTAAAACCATTGCTGCTGGAGATGTTAGTCACCGTACCGTTTATCGTTTGCGGCCTGAGAGTAATCGCTGTCGCATTCGGAATACCTTGCGGGCTCCTTGTACCCAGCGAATAACTTGAAAAATTTTGCCCTAAAACGGCGTTGGAACTGGTGAAGGTGGGAGTGAATGGGAGATTCTGCAGATTGCTGAGTTCTCCAGAAACGCGAAAGACGGTGGCGCCGCTCGACTGAACTGCGCTGTCGCATACCGGATTGTCAGGGGCGGGAAAGCAGTCGTTCGGCAGTATAACGAATTCCCCGGGCAGGGACGACAGCGCGGTCCAGGGGCCAACGAATTCAGCCAGTGCCGTAGGGTCGTCCACTTGAATGCGAGTTGCGAGCAGCGACCCATCGGGTTGCACGGCGGCATCCATATCGACAAGCATACCCACCGTGATCGAAGACAACCCAGACACACCCTGGTAGACGGTGGTGGCATTTGTCGCAAGGCTCAGGGACGACCCGTTTGGCGTAGTCGCAACAAACGAGTTGCCAACGGCACTGAGCGATGCAAACCGTAGGTCGAGTCCCGTAACAAGGCCACCAGCCGGCTGAGCGGAAATGCTGAGCGGACTGAGCATGAAGACCGGTGAAATCGTGTAACTCTGCGTGGGACCGTTGATACCTTGCGTCGTCGTGAGCGTGTATGACTGTGCGACCTGCAAGTTCAAAGACAAAACGGCGGAGGTACCGCTGATGACAATCGGCAAAGGGAGATTAACGGTGGTGAGGCCAGTGCCCTGCGAACAAAGGCCTTGCTGAAAATATGCGGTGTGAAGGCCGCCCGAGGGTGTGAGAGATATGTTGGTGAAATTGCATCTGGCTAGTGTCACAGTTGCCGAGGAGTAAGCATCTTGAGGAATCGCTGCGCTTACGAGAGGCGCGAAGGCTCCATTCAGATGCATGAACTCGAATCCGCCGAGTACATCATTGGCAGCATCCGGATTGTTCAGCACGGTTACTGATTGCCCTGCTTTGTTAGTCAAACTAAGGCCCGTGACCTCTATGTGAAAATCCGCCAGTTGATCATTCGCTGTGCTGGTTAGAAGGACCGTCACGTTTGTCGTTCCACCATTCTGTTGCATACCGCTTCCTGAGCCCCCGCAACCGGAGAGACAGGTCAACAGGAGAACGAGTGACATTACCGAGAAATGGAAAACGACCGTGGAGACACGTGGGTGTGCTGGGTTCACGTCGATTCGTCCTTTGAGCAAATTTAGGAGCTAGAATTTCGCCTGTGGCAGCTTGGCTCGATCAATAATATATTACCATAGCATAAATAACTTTAATTCGTTAACTACTTATCGGTTGTAGTGTGAAGGGGGTTAAAGCGGATAAGCGAAGAGAAGATAGGAACGATGCCTTGTGCCTGCCGAGCATTCATGTCCGAGTTGCGGCTTTTGCGGTGGGGCGGGCTGCCGCGTAAATGAAATGGGCAGGGCGTGGGGTGGGCTTCACGTGAATAGATGGCGCGAGGCGCGGAGTGGGCGGCGCGGGCGCGTCTTAGACGCGCCCCTACTGGGGCGGGTGCGGAGCCTGCGCTACTTTAGGGATTGAGCTCCCCTGAGAATGTTTCTGTGCCTGCTGGGGCGAATTCGAAACGGAGTAGCCACTCGCTTGGGACTTTTTCGCCGTTGGAGCTGGGTGGAGCGAAGGTCCAATTCTTGGCGGCGTGGATTGCGGCATCGGAGAAATATTTGCTGGGGCCCGGGGCTTCGAACGCGGCGTTGGTGACTTTGCCTGAGGCGTCTACGTTGACTTTTACGCTGACGCGCACTTTGCCTCGAATCGTTTCGAGGGCTTTTTGCGAGACGTCGGGCATCGCTTTGTGCGCAACCTGGCCGCGCGCTGGTGCTGAGGCGGGCGGCTTTACGACCGGGTGCGGACTTGGCGACGCGACGGCCGGAGCGGTGACGGCCGGGCGCGGAGTTGGCGGAGCGGCAACGGGCGGAGCTGGCTTTTTGGCTGCGAAGGGCTTGGGATCAGGCGCTTTTGCGCGCGGTGCGCTCACGTGCGCGGCGGGCTTGGGAGCGGGCTTCGGCTTCGGAGCTGGTGGCGGTGGCGCGGGTTGAGCTGCCGGCTGAGGCGCTGGCTGAGCCACCGGTTGAGTTACCGGCTGCGATGCTACTTCTATTTTAGGGGCGTCGGTTTTTGCAGCGTCGGGTGCGGCGGCACTGGCGGATATCGGTTCTGATTCGGTTGACTTGGCGGAGTGGCGGAAATATCGCGGGATGGCGATGACGGCCGCGAGAGCCAGCACGAATGCGGCTGCTTGCACAATGAAACGCGAGTTCGATTTCTGCGGCAGCGGATTTATCGCGGGCGCGCGTTCGGGTTGGGACGATGCGGCTCCGTAAGAAGTGGTCTTCAAGGTCGGTGCTGCGTTTATCGCTGCAATGCGAGCCGATTCGGCCTGCTGAACCGGTTGGGGTTCGAGATTTTCCGAGATTTCCCGCAGCGTGCAGCGCATGGCGGGATCACGACGCAAACAGTTGCGAACGATTTCCAGGAAAGGCGCGGGCAGGGTGCGCGGTGCGGGCGGATCGGCGTGACCCGTCCATTCCCATATCGGCAGTCGCTGGGTGAGCACCTCGACGATCGTCATACCGAGAGACCAGATGTCACCGGCAGGAGAAGGACCCGTCGGCGCGAACTCGGGAGGATCATAAGGCGTCGGCTTTTCGCCTGAAGAGCCGCGTTCGTGCGGAGCGCAGACGCCGTCAATCGAGAGCTTCAATTGATCGTTGACCGCCTGAATATTGGAGGGCTTCATTCGCGCGTGCGCGAAACCGTGTGAATGCAGATACTGCAGCGTGTCCACAATCAGGGGCAGCATTTCGCGCACTTCTTCGGGCGAGAGGGCACGATCGGGCAGGATCAGCGACAAGTCTTCCTCGGCGTAATCGGTTACAAGGTAGACGACGTGCGCGCTGCCTATTTGCGCTTGCCCGATTTCGAGGATGCGGGCGAGATGAGGATGGGAAAGTTTTGCGGCGCGACGCAAGCGGGAGAGCTGAGAATCGGTTTCGGCCGGGTCGGAACCAATCAATTTGATCGCGGCGCGCTCGCGGGTATTGGGCAGCTCGGTGAGAAAGACGGCGCTGTGGTCTGAGCCGCCGAGGTAGAGGACGAGACGGTATCGTCCGTCGACAATCTGGCCTTCCTGTTGTTTCCAGGCGTTGGTCATTTGGCACCTGCAGCTTTCGAGTGGCGCGCAGAGATGCTACACCCGATTGAGGGAAACTATTGGGCTTTGGGTAAGGGGTATTCTGAGGCGGTTGGGACGGAAAGGCAAAGAAAACATTTGGGGGTTTGGGCGTTACGTGCAAGGCCTCAGATGACGAGTGAGAGGCCTCAGGTCAATTCTGGCCGAGGGTCGGCCAGCATGGGAACTGAGCTACGGGTGATGTAATCATGCGAGTTTGATGGCGGGGCAATAATGGTTCATACGGCGGTTGAGCGTGGTTCATATTTTTGGTAGCGCTAACGGGAATCGAACCCGTATTTCAGCCTTGAAAGGGCCGCGTGCTAACCGTTGCACCATAGCGCCACAGGGGGTTTCATGCGTCAGTGCAACAAAAGTGTAACTAACTGCGGTGTGGTGGGTGCACCAACCGGGCCACACAACTGACATTGTACTACAGCGCGCGTGTGGGCAACCATGCGACTAAAACACCGATAATGGTTGGCTTGAAGTCGCGTTCGCTGCGTAAAGGCGATTAATCCTCGGTTGGATTTGTCCTGCCTCAGCTGGAAATGGAGAAAGCGTTCATCCGTTAAGATAACGGAGCGAACACATGAAAAAGCAACGGAAGCACTACACGCCGGAAGAGAAGGTTGCCATTCTGAGGAGGCATTTGGTGGAAGGAGTGCCGATCTCGGAGCTGTGTGACGAACGGGGACTCCAGCCAACCGTGTTCTACCGCTGGCAGAAGGAGTTTTTCGAGAACGGAGCTGCGGCTTTCCAACAAAGGGGACGCACCAACCATCAGCCTGAACAGGAACGAATCGCCTATCTGGAGCAGAAGATCCAGACGAAAGATGAGGTTTTGGCTGAACTGATGGCGGAGCATGTTGCCCTAAAAAAAAGAGTTGGGGAACTCTGACCGGGGTCTGGGTTCCGCACGATACGCGGGACCAGATCGTGGATTTCGTCCGGCGCTGGTCGGGGAAGACTGAGATCGGCGCCGGGCGTTTCATCCGGTGGCTCGACATTACAGCCAGCAAGTTCTACGGCTGGCGCGAGCGGTACGGCAAGGTGAATGAGCATAACCGCTGGGTTCCCCGGGACTTTTGGCTGGAGGAGTGGGAGAAGCAGGCGATCATCGCGTTCCACCTGAAGAATCCGCTGGAAGGCTACCGGCGGCTGACGTTCATGATGCTGGACGCCGACATCGTGGCGGTGAGTCCGGCGAGCGTGTGGCGTGTGCTCGGTCGGGCGGGACTGCTGCGGAAATGGAACGGGAAGCCCTCGAAGAAAGGGACCGGCTTTGAACAACCATCACAGCCGCACCAGCATTGGCATATCGATGTTTCCTACCTGAACGTTTGCGCGACGTTCTACTACCTGTGCAGCATCCTGGACGGCTACAGCCGTTTCCTGGTTCATTGGGATCTCCGGGAATCGATGACCGAGGCCGACATTGAGATCATTCTGGAACGGACCAAGGAGCGGTATCCGGGGGTTAGGCCGCGAGTAATCTCGGACAACGGGCCGCAGTTTATCGCGAAGGACTTCAAGGAGTTCATTCGGCTCTCGGGCATGACGCACGTCAGGACTTCACCGTATTACCCTCAATCGAACGGCAAAATCGAACGTTGGCACAAATCCCTCAAAGGGGAGTGCATTCGGCCCGGGACGCCGCTGTCGCTCGAAGATGCGCGGCGTCTGGTGGAGGGTTACGTAGAGCATTACAACAACGTGCGTTTGAACAGTGCCATCGGCTACATCACGCCAAAGGACATGCTCGCCGGGCATCACCAGGAGATTCAGGCCGAGCGGGATCGGAAGTTGGAAGCGGCGAGGGAACAGCGGAAGAATCGCCGCCAGCGGGCCGCGTGACGGATGAAACGGATTACTTCCGGTTTGGCGACCATCCAGCGGCAATCCGCGGCGGACATATGTTTTCAGCCTTCCCGACCGCCGTCTTGATAATCTCTATTCGTGCAATCGGGAATGCCAAGCCGCACTGCCTTGGCCGCGGCCACTCACCGTGCCGCCCATCAGATCCTGGAAAAAGGTTGCATCTTCAACGATCCGCTTGCCCTGCGCATCTTGGGTGAAGATGCGGAGACCGTGGCTCGCGAGGCTGAGGAGCAACCCTCCCGTCGGAGGATGCGAATATTCATCGCTGTGAGGACGCGCTTCGCGGAGGACGCCTTAGCGGCTTCTGTCGAACAGGGTGTGTGCCAGGTTGTAGTTCTCGGGGCGGGACTCGACACGTATGCGTATCGCACCACGCTGCGTGACCGCCTCCGTATCTTCGAAGTAGACCATCCCGCTACCCAGGACTGGAAACGCCAGCACCTCAAAGATGCTGCTATCCCCATACCGAGTTCGCTAACCTTTGCTCCCATCGATTTCGAGCGACAGACTTTGGCCGAGGGCCTAACGGTCGCTGGTTTTGATCCATCGCAGCAGACCTTCTTCACATGGCTTGGCGTTGTTCCTTACTTGACCGAGAAAGCTGTATGGTCGACCCTAAGCTTCATTGCGAATCTCCCGAATGGTGCACAAGTAGTTTTCGACTACAGCGATCCTCCGGATTCATTGTCGGGGGAAGCGCGCGTTAGCCACGAGATGCGCGCGACGCACGTTGCCCAGTTAGGCGAAGCATGGCTGAACTACTTTGAAGCGGGGGAACTCCGCGCCAAACTGATGTCACTCGGATTCTCTGAGGTTGAAGATCTGGGGCCTGCTCAGATGGCTGCCCGCTACTTCCCAAATCGGGGAAGTATTCTTCCGGATAAGGGCGGCCATATCCTACGCGCGACGACGATCTGAAGGTGCGCTAATTGGTACGCCACTCTTCCTTCGTAACTCCGCTAACGGAATGGGGGAAAGCTCCGCGCCACTTGGCAGCGATTCCGCCCGAGTTACGAGCTACCCGGAAGTTGAGACGGATGGACGTGGTGGAGCTACAATGATCTGGCCGGGCGAAACGGAAGCGGGCTCTGCGGGGACGCAACCATGCTGAGGGATAGCCTGGTGGTCGTATCGATGCCTTGAAAATCCCCGCCCGAAGGGTGGAATACTCACTAACGGAGAGCGCCCTCTTTCCATTTCAGGCTGAACCAACACAGATTTCCCAAACACCGATGAACGCGACCCAAAGCATGAGCATCGTTCGCTCGTAGTCTTTGCGAGTTGCAGTCCTACCTTTCTCCACCGTCACCAGACTTTTGGACACAAAATAGTATGCATAAGCCCAGCAAAAAATGGCGAACAGAAACAAGGGAAGCATGAGGGCGGCTATCAAGGGTTTCCGGTTTAAGTGAAATCCTAGGGTCGGCGGCAGATACACGCCCGCGAAAATTATAGCAAAGCGAAAAAAGTTAATGTTTAGTCTGAGCGCGGGTTTGACAAGCGAGGACAGAAACGTGCCGATGGACCACAGCCACCCTGAAAAAAAAACGACAAACAGAAACAATGCCGCTTCCGAATAGAGAGGCGTTCTTTGAGGGTTGTTCACGACCCCCACTCCTGCAACGACATATGCGCCAAAAACCAGAACAAAGACCTGCCAGTGCTTCGCCCGGCAAAAGGAGCTCGTTAGCTTCCTCAATTCGTTCCTTTCATGCGGCTGGCGACGTATTTGAAGGCAGCCCTGCTAAAGCAGCAGATTGCAACTGCGCGAAAAAGCCTGCGCGATTTGAAACAGGCAATGGGACACTTCAAAAAGGCCAAGGGTTAGGGCCAGTGCAACAATAGTGCAACAACCGGGCCAAACAGTGCCCCGGCCCCAACCTAACGCAACCGCGTAAGTAGCTGTAAAGTCAAGCACAGTCACACACACCCAAAGTCAAAGTGCCCCTTGAAAGGGCCGCGTGCTAACCGTTGCACCATAGCGCCACAGTGGGAATTTCAGGGAAATGAGACATTCAATTATCGGAGAAAGGGACGGAATTGACAAGGAGCGGAGGCGAGCGTGCGGTGCGCTAGGCGCAGTCCTATGACTCCAGCCTATGACATTTTCAAGAAAGCTTCCGGCGCCAATATCTTCGTCTGGATTGAAGCCGCCGAAGGTATCGTCGCTGCCAAAAAACGCCTGCTCACTTTGGTCTCCACCGCTCCGGCAGAGCCTCTGGGATTGCGGCCAGGAAAAATTCGTCCTTCCCATGCGGCGCGCCGCAGAATCCAGTTCGCTAGACAACTAACCCGATCTGCGGCTTCGAGCGCTATTTTGGATAACGGAATCAGCGCACAGCGCCGAGCAGGTACAGGACGAGAACAATGACGACGACGGTTCCGACGATGCCGAGCCCACCGCCTGCGCCCCAGCGAGAGTATCCGTAGTAGCCACCGCCACCGGCGAACAGCAGGGCGAGAATTATGATTAAAAGCAGCATGTTTCCTCCTTTTGATTGCAGGTACGAAAATCCGCCAGAGGCCTCAGGTCATCCCGATCCAAAATCGATCGGGGGGCCTGAGCTACTGGCTTTGCCGAACTGTGCGACAGCAAATGGCTACTGGTGATGCGCAAGGCTGCACGCAATTTCAATCGCGAACCGGCTACGACTTTGCGGAGCGTGTTTTGGTGCTGCTCGAGACTGTTGCTTCGCCGGTGGAGGAAATATCTTCGGCACCGGTGCCTTGCATCAGATTTTTGGCTCGTTTGATTTCGTCAGACGTGTTGCAGTGAACGGAGAGCAGCACGCCGCCCTTGTTCAAACGGCTTTCATAACGCTTGGCTTCATATTCGGGAATGCCCAAGCCGATCAACGCTCCCGCGACTCCGCCGACGGCTGCACCGACTCCCATGCCAGCGAGAGTGGCCATGATTGGTCCGGCAGCGATGAGCGGGCCGACTCCGGGAATTGCGAGAGCACCGATACCGGCGAGAAGGCCGATTGCGCCGCCTACCACCGCGCCTGAACCACCGCCGGTGGCAGCGCCTTCCGGTGCTTTCGTAGATTTTTCGGTGGCTATAGGGCGAGAACCCAGATTATCGGGCAGCAGAGCGGAAATATCGGAAGATGGGAACCCGCTCTTAACGAGCACATCTGTGGCGCTATTTGCCGCCTCGAGGCTCGGGTAGATTCCGAAGACTGCAGTTTTTTTATTTCTGTCCATTCAGCTCATCCTTTCGTTTCGAAGAGCTTTTACAGATTTGGTTTTGGAACTCGATCACGAGAACTTGAGAGCGTGCGCTCAAATCAATAAACCCTATTTTCGGCAATGCGACCATACGCAGAAGGGGGTAGGAAAGGAGGGAGTAAGCGGTATTTAGCGCGGCGGAGGCGAGTAGGCTTTGAATGTCAGTCAGTTGAAGGTCGCGGTCTCAGGTCAATTCTGGCCGACGGTCGGCCAGAATGGAACCTGAGCTACGAGGTATTTGATGGCGTGTGCCGGCACCCTGCGTGTGCGATTGCCGCTGTACCTTGATGGGCGCGCGGCAAGCCGGGACCATAAAGCAGCGGCAAGCCGCCCTTCGGCTCCGCTCAGGACAAGCCGCACTCCACATGGGATGTCGGCAGAGCTAAATTAAATCCAGAAAACTAACGCCAGGCATTGCGTTCGCGCAGCGCGGTGATGTGTGCGACGTGGTGACGGCCGTGCCAGGAATAGAGGGCGAGGGTCTGGTCGAGCGAGAGCGTCTTGTTGTGTTCGGGATGAAGATATTCGCGCTGCCAATCGGCGGGGGCGAGCGAGCGCAAGAGAACAACCCAACGTTTGTGTAGCGAGTCGAGAAGATCGAGAGATGGGGCGATGGGAGATTTTGCGTCGGCGAGTTCGGCCCAGCGGGCTTCGAGGTAGGGCTTGATGGTGGGGACTTCTTCGGTAAGCGCGAGTTTGAAACGCATGAAGGCGTTCATGTGGCTGTCGGGGACGTGGTGGACCAATTGGCGGACGGTCCAGCCGCCGGGGCGGTAGGGCGTGTCGAGTTGCTGGTCGTTGAGTCCGGCGACTGCGGCGCGCATTTTTGCCGGGGCCTCTTCGATCTGCGCGATGGAGGCGCTACGCTGGCTGTCGGTGAGGCTTTCGGGGCGCTCGAATTTTCCGATGGGGTAGCGCAGGTCTGTTTCGGTGGCGAAGGCCATTCTGCTTCTCCTCGGTGTGGCAGGCGTATAGACCGTTTTATGGGCGATTCGGTTTCTTTGGATGCGGAAGGGCGAGGCAAGATTCTGCGAAAACCGTGGGCTTCTTGCGGCGTCAGCTCTGGCGATCGGTGTATTCCTCGTGCCAGGCCATTTGGATGCCTTCGAGCTTGCCCTCGTTCGAGAGCTTGGGATCGCCGGTGAAATTCGGGAGTTCGCAGATCCATTTGTGGAGATCGGTGAAGCGGACGGTGAGCGGATCGATGTCCGGGTATTTGTCGGCGAGTTGGATGCCGATTTCTTCTACGTCGTCCCAGTCGAAAGTGGGGGGCATGCGTGTAGAGCCTCCTTGGCTGCCGCGTCGCGGAATCACAAACCGTAAGAGGGACCCCTCGACTGCGCCGCGCGCCCTCGCTCCGCGAGGGAAGCAAAAACGCGCGCGGCTTCGCTCGGGATGACCATCCTCTTGCTTTAATGCTCTTGCCTCAATGCTCTTACTTAATGCTCTTGCTTTAGTGATCGGCTTCCTTGGCGTAATTTTTATTCCATTCGGGAATTTCTACGACGATGTCCTTTGTGCCGTCGGGAACGCACTGGCAGCCGAGGCGCGATTTCGGCGTGACGCCGGGTGCTTCGTCGAGCTGATCGAGTTCGGCGTCCGTGGCTTCGTTGCAGGAGTCGAGGCCTTCGTGAACGATCACGTGGCAGGTGGAGCAGGCGCAGACGCCGCCGCAGGCGTGGTCGAGACCTTTGTGGAAGCCCTGCGAGATATCGAGGATGCTGCCGGGGAGACCGTCGTGACCGTAGGGAACTTTGTCCGGGTCGACTTCGATCGGCTGGCCGTCCTTGATGAAGGTGATCTTGTACTTCTTCGTTGCGGGCGTGAATTTTGTTTCTTCGATGTATGGGTTCTTGCCGCCCATTTTTGCTCCTTCGTGCGAAACCAGAAAGCTGGCCGGCCTGAAGGCCGCCGCTACAAGCGCGAAACCGAATTAAAAAAAACCTGCCACCCTGAAGGACGGCGCTACAAAAATCTAAGGCGAAAGCTAAAATCAAATTCGAAACCCAAATTCAAAGGCGCCGGCCGGAGGCCAGCGGTACAAAATCAGATTCAAAAGCGCTGGCCGGAGGGTCGGCGGTACACAACCCTAGACATCGTCCAGGCGCTTGCCTTCCAGGGCTGTCTGCAACGCGCTATTCATCAGGATCTCGGCTAGGTTCGTGGTTGCCTGGTTGAGGTCGTCGATGCGCTGGCGTATCAGCTTGTAATCCGTGCCGGCTATTGCGCTGCCAAGAGCGGCGACGGAATTGTCGATCGAACGACGCTCGGCGGGGCTGATCTCGGATGAGCGCGGATCGCGGAAGGCTTTTTCCGTGGCGATGAGGATTGCCTCGGCTTCGGTGCGCGCTTCGATCAGCTGGCGCTCGGCGAAATCCTCTTCGGCGAATTCGATGGATTCTTCGAGCATGTGTTCGACTTCGGCGTCGGAGAGGCCGTAGCTCGGTTGCACTTCGATAAAATGCTCGCCTCCCGAGCGCAAATCTTTCGCGGCGACTTGCAGGATTCCGTTAGCGTCGATCAGGAATTTTACTTCGATGCGAGCGAGGCCTGCGGGGCCGGGCGGAACTTTGAGCTGGAAGCGCGCAAGCGAACGGCAATCCTTGGCGAGTTCGCGCTCGCCTTGCAGGACGTGGACGTCAATGCCGGTTTGGTTCTCGACGCCGGTGGTGAACATTTCTTGGGCGCTGGCGGGAATCGTGGAGTTGCGCGGGATGATTTTTGCGACTACGCCGCCCATTGTTTCGATTCCGAGCGACAGCGGGGTGACGTCGAGGAGCAACATTGTTTTCACGCCGCTTTCGAGAATGTCCGCTTGCACGGCAGCGCCTAGCGCGACGACTTCGTCGGGATTCAGCTCGCAGTGAGGCGGGCGCTCGAAGTAATCGCCTACGGTCTTGCGGACGAGCGGGATGCGCGTGGAGCCGCCGACGAGGACGACTTCGTCCATTTCTTTCGGGGTGAGCTTCGCGTCGGCGAGGGCTAGCTTCACCGGAGCCATGGTGCGCGCGATGATTGGCGATATCAGTTTGTCAAATTCGGCGCGTTTTATATTTAGCTTCTGCAAGTTCGCATGAGAAACAATCTGTTGCAGCATTCGGCCATTAGGCAACTCGAAATTTACGACAGCATAATCTCGGTTTGGCTCTGACAGCTGATGCTTCACTTCGATGAGCGCCTTTCGTAAGACTTGAAGCACCACTGGATCCTCTAGTGGGTCCACTCCCAGCGCTTCCCTTATGGCAGTTCGCAAATCGATTAACTGCATTAATTCGTTGTCGATGTCATCGCCGCCGAGGTGCGTGTCGCCGTTCGTCGAAAGAACCTGGTAGATATCGCCTTCGGTGGTGCTGATGAGTTTCAGAATCGAAATATCGAAGGTGCCACCGCCGAAATCGTAGACGGCCACGTGGCCGCGCTTTTGTTTGTGGAGTCCGTAGGCGAGCGCGGCGGCGGTAGGCTCATTGACGAGGCGGAGGACTTCTAGGCCGGCGAAGCGACCTGCGTCTTTGGTGGCCTGGCGTTGGGCATCATTGAAATAGGCAGGGACTGTGATGACCGCTCGATCGACCGTGTCGCCGAAATATTTTTCGGCCCAGGATTTGAGCTCGCGAAGAATGTACGCGGAGATTTCTGGCGGTGTGAAAAGTTTGTCGCCCAGGCGAACTCGGATCACGTTGCTGCTTGTTTCATCGATTCGAAATGGGAAGCGAGTGAGCTCGTCCTGAATGTCTGCAACGCCACGGCCCATGAGGCGTTTTACGGAGTAGATTGTACGGTCGGGATTTGTCAGAAGGCGTTCGCGGGCGGGATCTCCTACCAGAATCTTTCCGTCATTATCAACGCTTACGACGGAAGGGCAGAGAGTTGAACCGTATGGGCCCGGGATACACTTCGGCGCGCCCGTTTGCGGGTCCAGATATGCAATCAGGCTGTATGTGGTGCCGAGGTCTATTCCTACTGTGCGTCCCATGCTTTAAGCCTCTGCCAATTCTTTTTGCACGCTTGCTACCAGATTCCGGATGTAGCTGCGGCGGTTGAGAATTTCGTTCATGCGAGCGAGAAGTGCGTTTCGCGTTGCATCGTTCGCTTGTGCGTCGAGCGTTGCATCCCATTCGCGGGCGACGGCTGCTAGTTCTCCGTCCACCTCGCCGAGCTTTTCGTTGAAATTATTTTGCGCTTCGACAAGGCGTTCGCGGAGGCTGGCGACGTCACCGCCTTCGGCGCGCGCTTCGCGGAGTTCGTCGAGCGATTCGTTCAACTCGAAGACTTCTTCGAGCAATTCGGGCGGCGCCTGCTGCTTGGTGGCGCCTTCTTCCCGGAGGCCGAGACGCAGAAGCAGGTATTCGATGCGAGCGAGCGGATCGCGCAGGGTGCGATAGGCGTCGTTGAGCTGCGAAGAGCGTTCGAGCGAGAGATTGCGCTCGTGTTCGGTGGCGCGCGTGAAATTATCGGGATGGAGCTTCCAGCTCAGCTTGTGAAATTCGCCTTCGAGCGCGATCGGGTCAATCGTGAGTTTTTGCGGCAGTGCGAAAAACGCGAAAAAGTCCGTGTCTTCCGGCATCGGCTGAATTTTGCCGCATGCGGAGCAAAAATGGCCCGCGGAGAGGGCCGCCTTGCAATTCCAGCAAGAGGCGCCGGAGATCATTTGCGATTGGGTTTTTGTCACACTCATGGCAAATCACTCGCTGCTGGGTACCCATCCTCGAATGGACCCGGATGGACTGGGATTCGCGAAAGCGCCAGGCCCCCCGAAGCGCCGCAAGGGAAAATTCTAGGCGGTGAAGGAACTTCCGCAGCCGCAACTACGCGCCGCCTGAGGATTCTGGAAGACGAAACCCTGCTTCATCAGATCCTCGAGGTAATCGAGCGTGGTGTTGTGGAGGTAGAGGTAGCTTTTGGGATCGACAAAAATGCGCGCGCCATTTTCCTCGAACACCTTGTCGCGATTGCGCGCTTCCGTATCGAGCCTCATCGCGTACGTAAGCCCCGAACATCCCCCGCCCTGCACACCCACGCGCAGCCCGCCGGATTCGGCGGGGACGCCATCTTTTTGCAGCAGCTCGCGGATTTTCGCAGCCGCTTTTTCAGTAACGTGAATCATAGTTATTCTCGTGACGCCGCGAGATAAGCCAATGCCGCGCTGCTATCCATGCCAGCGGACCAAGCTTTTCGGGCGTCGATTCGACTAGTGCGCGCTGGTGGTGGACTCGGCTGGCTTTGCTTCCGACTCGCCCTGCTTCTTCTTCCAGTCACCGAGCGCAGCCTTGATCGCGTCCTCGGCCAGCACCGAGCAGTGAATCTTCACCGGCGGCAACGAAAGCTCGCGGACGATGTCCGTGTTCTTGATCGCCAGCGCTTCTTCGACCGTCTTGCCCTTCACCCACTCGGTGGCGAGCGACGAACTGGCGATGGCCGAACCGCAGCCGAACGTCTTGAACTTCGCTTCCTCGATGACACGCGTCTCGGGGTTGACCTTCATCTGAAGCTTCATGACGTCGCCGCATTCGGGCGCGCCAACGAGGCCGGTGCCAACGTTCGGATCTTTCTTATCGAGAGAGCCGACATTGCGCGGATTGTTGTAGTGCTCGACTACCTTGTCTGAATAAGCCATGTGATCTTTGCTCCTTTTGAGAACTTCAAAACCAAAATCACCTCAGCGGCTAAAGCCTAATTTCCTGACCGTTGCTCGGCACGGCTGAAGCCGTGCCCTGACAAACTTCTAGTGCGAATCAGATGCTGCCAGCCATTTCATCTTGCTGATATCGACGCCCTCTTTCGCCATCTCGTAGAGCGGCGAAAGTTCACGCAGGCGGGAGACGGTCTCCACGACGCGGTCGGCGACGTAGTCCACCTCTTCCTGCGTGTTGAAGCGGCCAAGGCCGAAACGAATCGAAGTGTGCGCTAGGTCTTCGCCAACGCCGAGCGCCTTCAGTACATAGCTGGGCTCGAGCGTGGCTGAGGTACAGGCTGAACCGCTCGATACAGCCACGTCATTGATGCCCATCAGCAGCGATTCCCCTTCGACGTAAGCGAAGCTGATATTGATGTTGTTCGGCAGGCGATGCTCCATCGAGCCATTGATGAAGGTCTCATCGAGGCGCGACATGATGGATTCTTTCAAGCGATCGCGCAGCCTGCTCATCTTTTCTGCTTCTGCTGTCATTTCCTGCTGACAAAGCTCACAAGCTTTGCCCAGACCGACGATTCCCGGAACATTGAGCGTGCCGGAACGCATGCCTCGCTCGTGGCCGCCCCCGTCAATGATAGCGGCGAGCTGCACGCGCGGATTCTTGCGGCGAACGTAGAGTGCGCCGACGCCCTTGGGCCCGTAAATCTTGTGACCGGAGATGGACATCAGGTCGATGCCGTCTTTCTGCACGTCGACCGGAATCTTTCCGACGGCCTGCACCGCATCCACGTGGAAGAAGACGCCTTTCTCTTTGGCGATCTTTCCGATTTCAGCGATGGGCTGGACGACACCGATTTCATTGTTCGCGTACATGATCGAAATCAGGATCGTCTTCGGAGTAATCGCGCGACGGAGATCGTCGAGATTAATGCGCCCGTTCTTCTCTACCGGCAGATACGTTACTTCGTAACCGTACTTCTCCAGGCGCTTACAGGTATCGAGCGTCGCTTTGTGCTCGGTGACCTGCGTGATGATGTGATTGCCTTTCTCGCGGTACATCTCGGCGACGCCCTTGATAGCGAGATTCGTTGATTCGGTGGCGCCGCTGGTGAAGACAATTTCCTTGGGCGTCGCGTTGATGAGCTTGGCGATCTGCCCGCGCGCGTTCTCCACGGCTTCCTCGGCCTTCCAACCGAATTCGTGGTTGCGGCTCGCGGCGTTGCCGAATTTCTCCGTGAAGTATGGAACCATGGCTTCGACGACGCGCGGGTCAACCGGCGTGGTCGCGTGATTATCAAAGTAAACCGGAAGCTTAATTGCCATTCGCTTTCTCCCTCACCCCTTAAATCTATTAGCCCCTAAACTAAACTCTCAGCTCGACCACTTCGTGCAGCGGCGATTCGTCGGTCATATGCGAAATCTTCACCTTTTCGAGCACTTCCAAAATGCTGTCGTTCACGCGGCGCAAAGGCTCGCGGATCGAGCAGGTGGTTGTAAGGTCGCACGTGCCATGAGAGGTGACGCACGACGTGATGAATAAAGGGCCGTCGATCGCTCGAATTACGTCCAGTGCACTGATGTGCGCCGCATCCCTCGCTAGCACGTATCCCCCGCTCGAACCGTGCCGTGCGGCAACCAGGCCACCCTTGGCCAATTTCTGAAGCACTTTCGCCATCAACGGGGCGGAGAGTTTGTACATTTCAGAAATATCCGCTGCGCTGCAGGAGCTTCCGTCGTGCATAGCACCATTGCGCATCGCGAGATGCTTCAGCGCGATGAGCCCGTAGTCTGCCTTCTTGGACAGCTTCATCATGGATGCATATGCGACTGAAACGGTCGCAGTTGAATTCTAGCGCCTCTGCTGTCTCTCTGTCAAGTTCAGAGATGCAGGCAACTCCATGCCAGACAGTGAGTTAAACTACGACTAGTTTAGTCCTATTGGTCAATGCTTGGTCAATGGGCTGTCAGTTAAGTGTTGCTCAAAGGCACCGAACGGGGATTCGGAGCGACTGAACGGCGCTTGTGGCACGGTTGGAGGCTGTCACTTGCAACGGCTCTTTTTCTCAGGCGTGCTGGAAATTCTAGGTTAGAATCAGCAACCGATGGCTCACGAAATCGACCGACCGGTGGTTGCGATTTATCCCGGCACGTTTGACCCTGTGACGAACGGCCACCTGGACCTTATTGCCCGCGGAGCAGCAATTTTCGACCGCCTGATTGTGGGGATTTCGCGGAACCTCGAAAAAGACCCACTATTTGCCGTTAAAGAACGCGTGGAGATGCTCGAAGCGGTGACGTTCGAATGGAAAAATGTCGAGGTGGAAGTGTTTGACGGGTTGTTGATGGACTATGCGCGTGCAAAAAACGCGCGGGTGATTTTGCGGGGGATTCGCGCTGTCTCTGATTACGAGTATGAACTGCAGATGGCGATGATGAATCGCAAGATTGAGCCGCAGATCGAGACTGTGTTCATGCTGCCGGCGGTGGCTTACAGCTTTTTGAGTTCACGGCTGGTGCGGGAGCTGGCGCGGCTTGGAGCGCCCGTGGTGAAAGATCTAGTGCCGACGCTGGTGGAAGAGCGATTGCGCGCGAAAGTGGGATGAGAGTAGCGGTACGATTTGCCGAATTGAATTGATGTTGATGATAGAGCCGAGATGAGGAGCCGAATGGAATCTGCCACGGGAATGAAAGCGGAGGAAATTATTGAGCTGGCTGACCGCGTAAACCAGATTAGCGTGTCGCAGACGATGATGGTGCTGCAGGAGGCGGAGCGCTACAAGGCGCGCGGGGTGGACGTGGCGGATTTTGGTCCGGGCGAGCCGGACTTCCCGACGCCGGACCATATCAAGCTCGCGGCGATCAAGGCGCTCGAAGAAAATCGCACGAAGTACACGGCGACACCGGGCATCATGGCGTTACGCCAGGCCGTTTGCGATTGGCACGCGGCGCAGCTCGGGTCTTCGTATCAGGTGACGGAGTGCATCGTCACGTCCGGCGGAAAGCACGCAATTTACAACGCGGCGTGCGCGCTACTGAATCCGGGCGATGAGGTGATTATTCCCGCGCCGTATTGGGTGAGCTATCCCGACATCGTGAAGGTAAATGATGGCACGCCCGTGTTTCTGCAAACGCGGGCGGAAGATGGTTTTCGGCTACGCGCGGCTGATCTGAAGAAAGCTCTCACGCCGAAAACAAAGATCGTAATCGCCAATTCTCCGAGCAATCCGACCGGAGCGGTGATTCCGCCGGATGAGTTCGCGCGCATTCTCGAGGTTTGCAAGCAGCATGGCACCTGGCTGCTGACCGACGAATGCTATTCGCATTTCACGTATGGCGATGCAAAACCTTTTTCGGTGGCCAGCCTGCCAGGGTCGAAGGAGCGGCTGATCGTGGCCGGGTCGCTTTCGAAGACATTTGCGATGACCGGGTGGCGCCTCGGTTATGCGCTGGCGCCGAAACCGGTGGTGGATGCGATGACGAAGCTGCAGAGCCAGTCAACGTCGAATCCCAATTCGATTACGCAATATGCGGGGCTTGAAGCTTTGCGTGGGCCGATGAATTCCGTGGTGGAGATGCTTGCAGAATATGCGCGGCGGCGGGAACGGATTCTGGCCGGCTTGCGAGCGATTCCGGGCGTTACGTGCACGACGCCGGAAGGCGCGTTCTATGTGTTCCCTGACATCTCCGCGCATTTAAATGCCGAAATGCCGGACAGTACGGCTATGGCGCGGGTGCTTTTAGAGCGCGAGCATGTGGCTGTGGTGCCGGGCGACGCGTTTGGAGCGCCCGGACATTTGAGAATTTCCTACGCAACTTCGATGGAGCGAATCGAAGAAGGCCTGCGGCGGCTGGCGCGCTTCTTCGGTCGAGCCGCGTGATTCTCTGTCTGGCGCGACTGGAACCGATTTTTAGTCCGCGACCTTGGGGTTCGCTTTCACTCGCGCCATTCTTTCCGGAAAAATCGAATCTCACCGAACCGCTGGGCGAAGCCTGGATGACAGGCAGCGAGTGCCGCTTCGCTTCGGGACCGTTTGAGGGGAGGACGCTCGGGAGCGTGTGGCCCGAGATGCCTGTCGAATGGGCTGGGACAACGGCTGATCGTGGTTCGGCGTTTCCTCTGCTCGTGAAATTCATTTTCTCCGAAGATAAGCTTTCGGTGCAGGTGCACCCCGATGATGAGTACGCGGCGAGACATGAGAAAGCTGCGGGTGGACGCGGGAAGACGGAGATGTGGTACGCGGTGCGGGCGCGGGCTGGTGCTGAGGTGCTGGTGGGATTGAAACCGGGAATTAATCGCGAGAAATTCGAGCTATCCATCGGCAATGGAACCGCGGAAGAATGTTTGGAGCGAATCGCTATGCATGAGGGCGATACGATTTTCGTTCCCGCGGGCACGGCGCATACGATTGGTGCGGGACTGGTGCTCTGCGAAATACAGGAGCATTCGGATTTGACGTACCGCGTTTACGATTACAAGCGGCGCGACGCGAAGGGCCGGGCGCGCGAATTGCACATTGAGAAGGCGCTCGAGGTAATTCGTTTCGGGAAGCAGAGCGGCGGCAAGATTGAGCCGGTGAGTATTACGCGCGGGCCGGTGACGGAAACGTTTTTCGTTTCGTGCCCCTATTTCGCAACTGAGAAATGGGGATTTTCAAAGCCCGTTGCGGCCACTACCACTCGTGAACACTTCGATTTGATGATAATTCTCGAAGGCGCCGGAAGGTTTGCGTGGGGTGATTCGCGCGCCGAATACTCTCCGGCACAAGTGTGGATGATTCCGGCGGCGCTTGGGGCTTTCCGAATCGAGCCCTCTGCGCGCACGACGCTTCTGCGCACCTACGTTCCAGGCGGTTCCGACGAGTTTTTACGGAACTTGAAGGAGTCGGGCGTCGAGGAATCGAAGTGGTCGCGACTGGTGCACACGTGACGCAGTCGAAGCTGCCAGCCTGTGCGGTGCTGCTTGCCGGGGGACGAGGCACGCGCTTTTGGCCGCGCAGTCGAATGCGCACACCGAAACAACTCTTGAACATCGCCGGGGACGACACAATGCTGCGGGCCACGCTGCGCCGCCTTCAGCCGGTGCTCGGGGTGAACAATTGCTGGGCTGTAACGAATGTGGAGCAGGCAGCTTCGGTACGCCGCGAAATGCGTGGAGTGCCGGCTTCGCATATTTTGGCTGAACCGCTTGGCCGCAACACCGCAGCCGCCATTGGTCTTGCAGCGATACATATCGAACATGAGCGTGGCGATGCGGTGATGGCCGTCTTGCCGTCCGACAGCTACATCGCGGATATCGCACGTTATCGGAAGCTCGTTCGAGCGGCGATGCAGATGGCGCAGGTGTCCGGAAATTTGGTTGTGATGGGAATTCCGCCGACGCGGCCGGAGACCGGCTACGGTTACATTGAACGAGGCGGGGGTTGCGAGCGCTCTCTAGGGATCAACGCGTTTGAGGTGCGACGCTTCACGGAGAAACCTGCGCTGCTCCTGGCGAAACGATATGTGGCTTCTCGACGCTATTTCTGGAACGCGGGGATGTTTTTCTGGCGCGCGTCGACCTTCCTCAGCGCTCTGAAGCGGTTTCTCCCCGCTACACACGATGCTCTTATGGGGCTCAGCCAGTTTATCGGCAAGCCGCAATATGCGGCGCAGGTGAAGCGTACGTACGCGCGGCTTGAGAACATCTCCGTTGATTACGCAGTGATGGAGCCAGCAACTCGCGCGAAGAGCACTTTTCGTGTCGCAGTGATCCCCGCGAATGTCGGCTGGAGTGACATCGGATCCTGGGCCGCGGTGTACGAGTTGCTCGCGCAAAAGCCTGGAGCGAACGTGTCGAGCGGCCCGTTTCACGTGCTGGACGCGAGCGGCAATTATTTCTGGAGCCCGAAGAAATTCGTAGCCGCAATCGGCGTTCACGACTTGGTGCTGGTTGAAACAGACGACGCAGTGTTACTTTGCCGCCGCGAGCTCTCGCAGGATGTGGGAAAAATTGTGAAATGGCTGGAAGAAAATCGACGCCGAGACCTGCTTTAGAGGATGGCCTGCTGATGGGAATGAGCATCCGGCTCGAAAATAGACACGGCAAAACAGTTGAGGAAATTCCGGACCTTGAGAGTCTGCTGAGCCGATTTTTCCCATCGTGGGACGATCTCACCTATCATTTTCTGCGCTACATCGACCCCTGGGGCGAGACCGTATTCAACCATCTTCAAATGGACGAGCTTATTTTCGAGTTGCGCCGCATCCGGCAGAAGGCAGACACCGAAGAGCAGCGTGCGTTCGTCGATGCGATTGAAGGCATGGCTGATCGCTGCAAAGACGGCGAAGGACTGTACTTGAAGTTTATGGGCGACTAGCTGCACCGAGTTTCTCCGAGTTGCTTCTCTCACGTTTGCGCATCGCTTATACTCCTTGCAGATGACTCAGATTCGCTTCGGAACGGACGGTTGGCGCGCTGTGATCGCGGAGGACTTCACCGCCGATAATGTGCGGAAGGTAGCGCACGCGATCGCGCGTTATGTGGTACGCGCCGAGAAACCTGGCAGCGGCGTTTTAGTTGGCTACGACACGCGTTTCGGTTCTGAGCGCTTCGCGCGCGCGGCGGCGGAGGCAGTCGCTGCCACAGGCACGCCTGTATGGCTGGCGAGCGAAGCGTGCCCTACGCCCGCGCTTTCCCTGCTCGTGCGGCTTCGCAATGCCGCCGGTGGAATCCAGATCACGGCCAGCCACAATCCGTACCAGTGGAATGGCATGAAGTACAAGGCGAGCTATGGAAGCTCCGCTTCGCCCGCCATCGTTGCCCAAATTGAAAACGAGCTTGAGAAGGTGTTGCGAGATGGCATACCCACGCTGCCGCCGCGCATGGACATAATTCACTCGCTCGACGTGCGAGCGCCCTACCTTGAAACTATTTCGGGATTGGTTGACTGGCACCGGCTGCGGGCGGCGAAGTTCCGATTCGTCGTCGACCCGATGCACGGGGCGGGGCGCGGGCTGCTGAGCGAGCTTTTCCGGCGAAATGGGATCGAATGCAAAGAGATTCGAGGAAACCGCGATCCGCTTTTCGGGGGCGTGAATCCCGAACCGATCGAGCCTCACGTGGAAGCGCTGCGCAAAGCGACGCGCGACGGGAAATACGATGCCGGATTTGCTCTCGATGGCGATGGCGATCGCATTGGCGCCATGGACGCCGACGGGACGTTTGTCACGCCGCACCAGATTTTTTCGCTACTGCTCTGGCATCTTGCCGGCACGCGCAAGCTTACCGGTGACGTGGCCAAAACATTTTCCACCACGAAAATGATCGACAAGATCGCCGCGAAATTCGGGCGCAAAGTGTGGGAAACGCCCATCGGCTTCAAATATATTTGCGACCGAATGCTCGACGGCGACGTCCTCCTCGGCGGCGAGGAAAGCGGCGGGATTGGAACGAAGCTGTATCTTCCCGAGCGTGACGCGACGGTGAGCGCTTTATTGCTGGCTGAGGTGATGGCCTGGCACGGGAAGCGGCTCGGCGAGCTGATTGCGATGCTACACCGTGAATTCGGAGCGCATCATTATGGTCGCGTGGATCTTACTGTGAAGCCGGGGCAAAAGGAAAAGGCGCTCCAGCATTTTGCGAATGGAAGTTTCAAACGTCTGCTTGACTGGGCCGTCACGCGCCGCGAGGATCTCGACGGCGTCAAAGTATATCTGGGAGAGATTGGCTGGGTGATGGTGCGCGCCTCTGGGACGGAACCGATGCTGCGAGTCTATGCGGAGACCGATAAGGCCGAGACGACGCGGCGACTTCTCGATGAAGTGACCTCTCTCGTTTCCCGATTGTGAGCTGAATCTAGATTTCCGGCGGGCTTGAGGCGCCTTCTGAAAAAACCAGCTTGGGGCTTGCTACCCGGTCTCGTTCCGTCTAACCTTCCGCTCCGTAATATCCACAGCGCGACTATCACGCGCAGGCCCGAACCAGCCCGGGCTGACTTCCGATCCAAAAGCGATCAGGAGAAAACTTCATGCTGAAGGAATTCAAAGAATTCGCAATGCGCGGGAACGTGCTCGATATGGCCGTCGGTATCATCATCGGCGCCGCCTTCGGAAAAATTATCACCTCACTCGTGGGCGATGTCTTGATGCCGCCTCTCGGCCTGATCCTGGGCAAAGTGGATTTCTCGAATTTGTTCCTCAACATTTCCGGAAAATCGTACGACAGCCTCGCGGCCGCGAAAGCTGCTGGAGCGCCCACGATCAATTACGGCGTGTTCCTGAACAACATCATCGATTTTGTGATTGTGGCGTTCGCGATTTTCCTGCTTATCCGCATGGTGAATCGTTGGAACAAGCCCGCGCCGGCCGCGGCACCGAAGACCAAGGACTGCTCTTATTGCGCGACGGCAATCCCCATCGCAGCCAAGCGCTGCCCGAATTGCACATCGGAACTGACTGCTTAGAAGCGCTACGATTGCGGCTTGGCCGGAGGAAGTTGCGGCCGGTGCGTTTCGATGTCGTGAAGATGTTCGCGAAGCCGCTGAATTACGACGTCTTCCTGCCCTTCATCGATCTCGCGCTCCACTTCGTCGAGTGCGAAGTGAACGATATCGTGGTGATGGATTTCTTCGCCCGGTAATTTGTCGCTGAGCTTCAGCCAGAGCTTGTGCAGCAGATCAATCTCGTTCGGCGTGAGCCGAGGCGCGTGAGGGCCAAGATAAAAAATCTGCTCCTGACCCGAAGGCGTAAAAATCTCTAAAGTGACGCGCGGTCTCGGTTCGGGCATTCGTTCCCAAGCCAAGCCGATTGCGCGAGCCTGTTCAGTCACCGGCATTTTTGATGAACTGCCAGAGACGATGCTGCTCGATTCGAGATTGGCAGCTGTGCGCAGAATGCCTTCCCACAAGTCGTTGGCGGCGGCAACTGCCAAGCGAACTGGTTTGCCTTCTTTCTCAGCAACCGCCAAAACTTTAGTGAAGAGCAGCTGTTCGATCGTGCTAAAGAGCTGATCGGGCGCCAAATCGTACTCACCTGAGGCGGCGCGCCGCAACATGCGCACGTGCAGCACAACGACCTCCGCGTCATGACTTCTCACACGCCGCAAAACCGCTTCCAGGTGATACAGCGCATAGTAGGTGCTAACGGGTACCAGAATGTTTCCAGGGGCCACGCCGACGCTTGTCGGCGTCAGCTCGGCTTCCGGCGCTAGATTAAACTGATCGAGTTCCACGTGCGACGCGCCAGCTTGTCGCTTACGGACGCGGTGCTCGGAGATTTCAAACACGGTGAACAGCAAGGCCGAAAAAGTCAGGCCGGCGATCGTCGCATCGGGCTTGGTGAAAAGGTTGATGATTGCGATTGCGAGTAGAACGAGCGTTATCAGCCCCAGGCCAATAGGAACTTCGACTCCAAAAATCACGGGATTCAACGGAACTCGATACTCGCGATCCTGTGGATGCGTGTAACGGAGCACGAGGACGGCAATCCCCTTCATCGAGAAGCTCCAAATCACGCCGAACGCATACAGGTTGCCAAGGAAAGTCACGTCGCCACGGCTTGCCACGATGGTCAGAATCTGAAAGACCACGACAAGATTGATGATCCGGTGCGTCGTCCCGAAGCGCGGGTGCGGATGCCGGAACCAGTCGGTGAGAACTCCATCTTCGGAGACGCGGTTCAGGACGCCATTGGAGCCAACAATAGCGGTATTCACTGCGCCGGCCAGAATCAGCGTCCCGACAACGACGACGAACACGTGGAACGCCAGACGCACCGGAAAACTTCCCACCAGATGCATCGAAAGTCCGCCGATTAAGTTCTCAGTGAAAGAGGGACGGAGATTATCCGGAATGATCATCACTGCAAAAAACGAAACCAAAGATGTGAATACCAGGCTGTAAATGAAAATAATCAGCCCGGCCTTTTTCAGGTTGGGGAGTTTCGGGTGCTCGATTTCACGGTAGACCTGCGCCAGGGATTCCTCGCCGCTCATCGCCAGAACCGAGTGCCCAAGGCCGACGAAGATCGCAATCAATGTGATCATGTGCGCCCACTGATAGCGATCGAGCCAGCCGAGCGAGCCTTTGTCGAGCTTCATATTCCAGGGATGCGGCCACGGGGGAAGGTGCCAATCGGGCCGGGCGTAAAGGGTGTAGAGACACCATCCAATGAGTATCACCACCATCACAGTGGTGAGTTGCATGATGCGAAGAGCTTTCCCGCTCGATTCGGGAACGCCCTTGATGTTCTCCCACCAGAAATAGAGGGTGATGGCGATAGCCACGGCCGCAGCCGTAGCATTGACGTTGAGATGTAGCGGGATGTGCGCGTAAGCGAAGAGCTCATTGAGCACACCCACGAGATATTGACCGGCCGAAACGCCGCTGATGGGGCCGGTGAGGACGTAATCAAACATCAGCGCCGAAACGGAAAATTTGGCGAGGGTGCCTCCCAGCGCTTCTTTCACCACGCGATACACACCGCCGCGTACGAACATGCTGCAGCTCTCGACATACACGGCCCGCACCGCATACGAAAACAGCATGATGCCGAGAATGAACCAGGGAGCGGTTTTGCCTATGAACTGCTCGGCCTCACCGCCCGCGTAATAGGCCGACGAAGCAAGGTCGTTGAGGACGATCGCCGCGGCGCGCCAGAAAGAGATGAACGCCAGCATGGCCGTAGTGGCCACGAGGACTTTGGCTACGGGGCGCGGTCTACCCGGCGTGAATGTATTACCTGTGGTGTTTGATGCCATACGCTATCAAATGATGAGGGGATGAACTATACGTTGAAACAGGCTCCCAAGGAAAGCGCCGCGAGGCGCGCTGCGGCTAACGGTCTCTCAGTGATTTCGAGGAGCGGCCTCAAGCCTTTGTCCGAGCGGGCGCGGCGTTGGCTTCAGGCTGCGAAGGTTGTGCGTTCCGGAAGTCCCTGCCGCAGGCTTCGCAGGGGCAAATTTCGCGCAGATGCTCGAAGCTATAAATTCCGGTCGCGTGGCCGTCTGAGAATGTTATTTGCAACGCGTAGTTGCCCATGGCCTGCGCGCTCTTCGCAGTTACGCGCGGCTTGAACATCGGCAGCTCAATTGAGGCAGCGGGCGAGGTGTCCATGCGAGCCTTTTTTTCGCGTTCGTCATTGCACAATGCGCAGGGACATAAATCGCGCAAGTACGGAAACGGGTAGTGGCTCGTGTGCCCGTCTGACCAGACGACATCGACTCCCTCACCGGTCGAGACGCGTACCTTTACGTCGGTTGGTTTTTTGCGGACGTCCTGTGGTATCGGCATCCTCTCAATTCTAACAGAGACAGGCGCTGCGCTAACGAGAGGGACAGCAGCGGCCGGGCGGGATCGGGTTGCCGTGAGGGCAGGTCTGAGGATGGCCCAGGAACGAGCAGATGCGCTGGTCGAGCTCGGGGCTGATGATGTGCTCGAATTTGCAGGCGTGCGAGTCAGCTTCGGAATCGGCAATCGAAAATGTGTCGGTGAGCAGCCGTTCCGCAAGACGGCGACGGCGCACGATATCGCGCGCGCGGTTTTCGCCGTGCGCCGTGAGCGAGACTTCGCTGCCGCGCAATTCGAGCAGTTTCAAATCCGCGAGGCGCGAAATAATTCGCATCGGGTCAGGACCGCTCGATTGCCGGATTTTCTCGAGCGCCGGCGCGATTCCCTCTTCACCGCAGATCCACACCTGCTCGAGCAGATGATCGAAGCGAACCTCGTCCTCGGCTGAAAATTCCGAAATCTGCACGATGCGGCCATGAGCGAGGTCGATGCGGCGGTCGGCTAGCTGGCCGATGGCTGGATCGTGCGTAACCATCAGGATTGTGTGCCCTTGATCGTGCAGTTCGCGGAGCAGGCGGACGACCATTTCGGCGTTGGCTTCGTCCAGGTTGCCGGTTGGCTCGTCGGCGAGAACCAGTTTCGGATGATTGATCAGAGCGCGGGCCACGGCAACGCGCTGCTGTTCGCCTCCGGAGAGCCGCGAAGGAAGATGTTTCAAACGGTCTCCCAATCCCACGCGCTCGAGGGCTAGCCGTGCTTCATTCTCGTCGGTCGTGCTGTGAAAATACTGTGCCAACATCACGTTTTCGAGCGCGGTTAGATACGGCACGAGATGGAACTGCTGAAATACGAATCCGATTTTCTCGGCGCGAAATCGCGTGAGGCCAGCTTCATCGAGCCGTGCGACATCTGTGCCATCCACAACTGCTTGCCCGGCGGTCGGCGTGTCGAGGCCGCCCAGGATATTGATCAGCGTGGTCTTGCCGGAGCCGGACGGGCCCATGAAGGCGATCCATTCGCCTTCGTTCACCTGGAACGAAACGCCGTCGAGAGCGCGCACGTGCCCGTACTCTTTTCGCAGTCCCTCCACTTGTACGAGTGGCGCCACTATTCTCCTCGGAAGATCACGGCCGGTTTCACGTTGCCAAGCATTCGCAGCGGAGAAGCGCCTGCCAGGGCGACCGCAATCATGAGTGCAATTGTGAGGGGGATTATTTCCCAGCGCATCGAAATCGTCGCTTCAAATACGCGGTGGCCCATCCAGCGCGTTAACACCATCCCTACGATGCAGCCCATCGCGCCGCCCACAGCGCCGAGTACGCCCACCTCGGCGAGAAATAATCCGACGACGCGAGAGATGGAGCCGCCGAGCGCTTTCATCAGGCCTACGTCCTCGCGCCGTTCGATCGCGAGCGCGGCCATTGTGGCAAGCACGCATAGCGACGTGAGTACTAGAATTAGCGCAACCATAGAAAAAATCAGCAGCCGAAGCCGAGCGAGGAGGGAACCTTCCGCCGCCGTCACCTGGCGAATCGGATCCACGTCGTAGCCCGGTAGCGCGGCGGCCAGCTTCGCCGCTACGTCGCCTACGTTTTTCGAGCCTCCTCCGACGTTCAGTTGCACGAGCCCGATTTGTCCCTCCAGATTCGATAGCTGCTGCGCAACGGCAAGATTCACGAATACTTGATTGTCTTCCGCATCGCCTGAGTCGACGACGCCTGCGACGGTTAGCTTCGCCATACGGCCTAAATAATCCAAAGCGAATTCGCTGCCGGGCGCGAGATGAAGCTCGCGTGCGACGTTCCGCCCGACGAGCGCATGCACCTGGTCGTCGCGCGAATCGACACGGTTCCCTTCGATTTTCCACGTTGGCGAGAGTCTCTGAACTTCGTCGAGCCACGTGCCGGCGACAACTACCGGAGTTTTTTCAGCGCGAGCAATCACGTAGAGGTAGGGCGCTGCGAGAATTTGCGCTGTCTTCACCGACTTCAACTGCTTGACAACCGCTTTCTCGTCCATCAGCCCCGCGGTGCTCGGCGTACCGGCCACATTCGTCTTTCCCGGCGTGCTTCCCTGGGGCTGGCGTGGTGCGATGACGACATTCGCACCGAGTGAGCGGAATTCCTGAGTGAGCTTGGAGCCGACGTCAAGATCGAGGTTCAGCAGCGCAGAAATTACGGCCGCACCGCTCACTATGGCAATCAGCGCAACAGCCAAACGACCGCGGCTCCCACGCAACAGTTGTAACAGCAGACGACCGAACATCATTCGCCTCGCAAAATCGCCGCAGGCTCGAAATGCGCGGCGCGCCGCAATGGAAACAAGCTGCCGAGAATTGCTACGAGTGCGGCAAGCCCCAATACGACGGGAAACAGAATCATTCGCGGCGAGGCCGGCATTCCGAATACGCTTTGTCCCAACGCTCGCGCGAGCACGATCCCGAGCAAATAACCCATTGCGCCGCCCATCATGGCGAGCAGTAACTGTTCGGCCAGAAAAATTCCGCCCACGATAGTGTTCCGCGCACCTAGCGCTTTCATCACCCCTACTTCAGCGCGCCTCTCGAGAACGGTCGTCGCGGACGTCGCCGCCACCGCCAAAGCCGCCGCACCAAGCGCCGCCAAAGTCACAATCCATAGCAACGCACTGATGCGCGAGAGAATCCTACCTTCTGTGTCCGCCACGCGGCGGATGGCGCGCACGTCGACGCCAGGAATTGCCTGGCCGATTTGATAGCTGATCGAAGAAATGTACGGCGAGCAGAACCAGCGGTCGTATTCAGTGGGAGTTAAAGATTGCGGATCGCGGATCGAAAGCGCGTCAGCAGGCTTCGTGAGCGCGCTCACAAAAAGTTGCCGGAATTGGCCGGGATGATTCGAAAGGTTCTGCGCAACCGAGAGAGGAACCAGCACCGAATGGTCTTCCGCGCCGCCGGTCGAAACGATTCCGGTCACCAGGAGAGGAGTCTTGACCTGCGAGATTATCGACGAATCAATATCGATTGTCTTCCCCACCTGAATTGCGTCTGGATGCGCAGCCGCAAGATCGGCTCCTACCACGCACTCCTTTGTATTGTCCGCAAACCATTTGCCGGTGATCTTCCACGAAGGATGAGTGGTTTTAAGCCCTGTGCGAAAGTGCGTCCCGTCCGGAACCGGCACCTCGTGATCGTACCAGGTGCCGATCACCGTGGTTTCTATATGCGAATTGGAACTATCCAGGACTGCCGGCACATCGAGGAACGGAGTGAATCCGAGAATGTTATGCCGCCAGAAAATCATTTTCAGCTTGCCGAGATCGGCTTCTTGCAGGTATGCGCCCTCGTCTACAGGGCGATAGTCCACGCCGCCAATTTCCACCGGAAGCGTATCCGATTGCGGCCCCACCAGCAGGTTCGCACCCAGACTGCGGAATTCGCGCGCCAGCCGGTCGCCGGCATCGAGCGCAATCGTAAGAGTTGCCGTCGCAACTGCCATGCCTACCACGAGCGCAGCAGCCGTAAGAATCTTGCGGCGCGGGTTGCGAACGAAGGATTCACCTACGAGGCGGGCGAACATTCTATTTGGCGTGAATTGTCGAGGCCGCGTCCATCAGCGCTGAAAGGTCGACCACCACTTCTCCCTTTTCCACTCGCGATTTCACGGCGATGGGATTGCATCCGCCCGATTGTCCGATCGACGGGATGTAAATCGCCGCGCCGCAGTTGCGGCAGATTACGTTCTGCCCTTCCTGCCGGTATCCCACCGCGCCGCAAATCTGGCAGGCATCAAGGGCGGTTGCGTAGTCCCCGCCCGACTTGTGAATTACCACGAATCGTATGTCAGCCTGATTCACTTCGGCAGTGTAGTAATGAAGACTCGAATCCATCAATTGCGAAAGCGGAATGTGTACCTCGCCGTTTTGCGCCACGAGCGCAGTGGCCTGCACCGGCGCATTTACGCTGCGCGCATACACAAATTCGGCCGTCAATGCCAGCACGACGAGCAAACACAGGCTCGCGGCCGCAAAACTCCAAGCGCGGCGGCGTCGAAATTCCCATTGCAACTTTCGTCGCTCGGCCGGGTTCGCAGCCTGCTCGGCGACGGGCGCCTTTGATCCAAACCATTCGCGTAGCACCACGAGTGCTGCAGCGCCAAGGATCACAATGAAGAAGAAAACTTCATTGCGCACGATCGGCCCAATCGTTGCCATCTCCGTCTTGCTCGACGGCAACCACATTGCCTCGCTCAATTCGTGCAGCCCAGTAAGTGCCAGCTGGAAAGCGACAACCATCAAAATCACGCTCGTCGCAGCAAAAAAACGGTGCAGCGGAATCTTCAGCGTGCCCTGGAAGAAGAAGAGACCCACCGCGACGGCAAGCCCGATCCCTAAAAGAGTTCCGATCCAGACCTCTACGCCCGCGCTCGATAGCTCCACCGCTCGTAGAATCAATACAAGCTCCGCCCCTTCGCGCACAACCATCAGAAACACGAAGGCTCCGATTCCCCATCCGGCTGCGCGAGTGGATTGCTGGGCGTATGTTTCGAGGCGCGATTCGATACTCTTTCGCAACGTTCGCGCCACGCGGTTCATCCACACGACCATCGTCACCACGAGCGCGGAAGCCACCAGCATCAGCAAGCCTTCGAAGCCGTCCTCGCTTACCTTCCATCGATCGAGCAGGATTGCAGCCACCACGCTCGCCGCCGCGGCAAGTGCAACACCGGCCCACACGTATCTGGTAAGCGCCCGCCGGCCGGTCCGGTTCAGATACACCAGGACGATGCCGACAACGAGCGCGGCTTCGACACCCTCGCGAAGGGCCACCAATAAAGCGGAAAGCATGGAGTTTCCAGTTGAAACACAGTTACAACTACGAAGACAAGTCTAGCTCCTCCGTATCGTTTAAATCAAGGGCTTTCGGCCACTCGGCAGACGCGCCGCCATCTCACTCCTGTAGAATGGAAGCTCCTATGCATAACCGGCGAGGGCTCGCTCGAGTTCCAATTGTGGCTGCTTTTTGCCTCTCGCTCATGATATCCGCACGTCCGCTGAGCTCAAAGCAGCAGGCTGGCTCGCCTCAAAAACAAAACTCGTCGTCCACTGCCCCCTCTGCGAAACTGGCTTTTAAGCCCGACGCCAATAAGGCCCTGGCCGCTTACAAGCGAGGCTTGCGTGCCGAACACGAAGGCAACTGGCAGGCCGCGTTCGACTCCTATTCCGATGCCGTGAGCTGGGCTCCCAACGACGCCGGTTACTTTTCCAGTCTGGAGATCGCCAAAGGGCACGTGGTCCAGGAAAAGATGGACCTTGCCGAGCGCGAAGCAATCTCCGGACGCCTCTCCGAGGCGCTTCGGCTTCTGATTTCAGTTCGCGCACTCGACCCTTCCAACCGCGTGCTACAGGCTCGCTACGCCGAACTCAGTGCCCTGTTCCGAGGACAAATCAAGTCGGCGGCCAGCGCGCAAGAGTTGGCAGGAGAAGTTCATCTCGAATACACGCCCGGAAAAAAGAACTTTGATATCCGAGGAGACACGCAGAGCGCTTACAACGAGATCGCGCGTCAATTCGGGGTGGAAGTAGCGTTCGACGTTGACCTCCACTCGCGAACGGTTCGGTTTCACATAGATGATCTGGACTTCCCCACCGCGATGCGACTGCTCGGCGAGGAAACGGGAACTTTTTGGCGACCCCTGACCAAGCATCTATTCCTCGTCGCCGGAAATACGGTGCAAAAGCGCAAGGATTACGCGCTTTCGGTGGTGCGCACCGTGGTGCTCCCCGCTTCAGAAACCCCCGAACAAATGACGGAGATCTTCCGCCTGGTGCGTGAAATCGCCGGCATCACGCGCGCAGACCTCGATACGCGCACCGGCACGATCACGATGCGGGCTTCTCCGCAGGCAGTCACTGTGGCATCCAGCTTGATCGAGAATCTCGAAAATCCCGCCGGAGAACTGATCCTCGAAATTGAAGTGTTGGAAGTGGATCGCAACTACGCACGGGACCTGGGAATCACTCCTCCTCAAAGCACCAAAGTATTCACACTCAGCCGCCAGCAAGTGCAGGAAGCCTTGCAATCGCAGCAAGGATTGATTGACGTCATAACCCAGCTCTTTGGCACGCCGTCATCGCTCGCCGGGTTAACGGCCACTCAGATTGCCGCGCTCTTGGGCTCAGGCCAGGTCGGCATTGGATCATTGGTTCCCCCCCTCGTCGCGTTCGGCGGTGGCTCAACTACATTCCTCGCGACGGTGCCGGGCGCCAGCGCCACTTTTTCCGAGATGCTTTCGCTGGTGCGCACCGGACGGCGAATTCTGCTGCGTGCCGAAGACGGAAAGCCGGCCACGTTCTTCGTGGGTGAGCGTTTTCCGGTGGCCCTCGCGCAGTTTTCGCCCAGTCTCGCGGGAACCGGCACGGGCGTAGCAGGATTGATATCGGCGAATCTACCCACCACCGCCCTGCCGACCGGCGCGGTGCCCGTTTTTGTGACCACCGGCAGCGTGCGCAACAACGGCATTGAGGACATCATCGTCGCCAACAACACCGACAACACGCTTTCGCTTTTTCTCGGCAACGGCGATGGCACATTCATTGCGCCAACCACCGGCATCCCGACCGGTGCTGGACCAGTTTGGATCACCAGCGCGAATTTCAATCCAACGGTAAACAATGACTTGAATCTGGACTTTGCTGTCGTCAATCGCACCGCCGACACGGTTTCGATTCTTCTCGGCAATGGCGACGGAACCTTCAAGCCTAAAGTAGACATCTCAACCGGCAACGGAACGGGACCTGTTGCTGCTGTTGCCGCCACTCTAACCGGCAGTGGTTTCGCCGACCTTGTGGTCGTGAATAACGCCAACGACACCCTGGGCGTTTTCTTGGGCAATGGCGATGGCACATTCAAGACGCCGACTTTCATCGCCACCGGCCATGCACCCTCTTCCATTGCGGCAGCTGATTTCAACAACGACGGCCACATCGACCTGGCCGTAACCAATCAAAACGACAACACAGTTTCAGTCTTTATCGGAAATGGTGACGGAACATTCAGAAGCCGGACCGATTATGCAGTTGGCACGGCGCCTGTTTGGGTGTCCACTGGCGATTTTAGCGGCGACGGCTTTCCCGACCTTGCGATCGCGAATAATACGGACAACACTGTCTCGATTCTTACTGGCGTCGGTGATGGAACCTTCCAGCCGCAAAATGTGTTTCCCGCGGGAAATGGCCCTGCTTCGCTTGCCGTCGCCGACTTCAACATTGACGGCCGGCTAGACATTCTTGCTGCGGATCAAACGGATAATGCCGTCTCGGTTCTGCTCAATCTGGGCAGCGGATTGTTCGGGCCTAATTTCGAGCTGCCGGTCGGCACGAGCCCCGTTGCGGTTGCGTCCGCCGATTTTGACGGCAATGGAACTCCAGACGCCGTCACCGCGGATAAAGGTTCAAATACGGCGACAGTAATTCTGAACGACTCAAGCTTCAGTGGCGCGACCAATCCCCTGGCAGCCACCGCGTTTCCAGGAGTCGAATACCTGGACATTGGAACGAAAGTGAAGGCGACAGCCCGTATTCACCCCAACGATGAAGTGACGCTGCACCTGAATCTCGAAATCAGCAGCATCGCCACGCAGTCGTTTAACGGGATACCGGTCATTTCGAACGAATCCGTGGAGCAGACGATTCGCCTTCGCGAAAACGAGACGACGATGGTGATGGGGATCAGGCAGCCAGAGGTTTCCACTTCGCTGAACGGCTGGCCCTACGTCTCTTCGGTCCCTGGAATCGGAATGCTGGGCAGCGTGCAGGGCAAGACGGATCAGGACAGCGACATAATCGTGATGATCACGCCGCGTTTGGTTAGTTTTTCACCCCGCAAAGATCGCCTCATCTATGCAGGCCGCGGCACGGGGGAAGGCGAGGGCGGATCCTTCGGCGGTGGCGGGCGCGGGATCGACCGCAGCGAAACTCCCGTCCAACTTCCCCAGCCTCCGCAGCAGCCGCCGGCTCAGCCTTTGCCCCAACAACCTCTCGCGCCGCAGCCCAATCCGAATCCCCAAAACGAAACGCCGCCGCAGCCTCCGCCGCAACCTTAGCGGTAACGCAGCTGGGAAAATAGCCGCGCGCGAGTCGCACTCCTAGGACGCTCCTTCCAGCACAACGAGCGGTTGATAGGTGCGAGGCACCACGGGCTCGGCAATCGCTATGAGATGTCCTTGTTGATTGAACACACGCAAACGCGCCGGCTTCCACTCACCTGAGTTCAACTGCTCAGGCGCGCCCTGCGCGATCTCCGTGCGGCCCGGCTGAATCTGCGCGAGGGACAAATTGAACTTCGCCCCATGCTGCACGCGCTTCTCAATAATTGGCAGCACGGTCGCGCGCGGCAGCTCCGGCAACATGCCTTCGAGCTTGATTACCCGCTCTGCTATGCGTCCGGCCTTCGCGTCCTGCTCCAGCTCCGCCAGCGATGTCGCCTGATCCAATGTGAACTCGCCAACGGCCATGCGCGAAATTTCCGCAAGATGCGCATTCGCCCCATGCAGCTTGCCCAGATCGTTCGCGAGCGAACGGATGTACGTGCCGGCGCCGCACTCCACCACAAAACGAGCGACCGAACCTTCCACGCCCGTGAGCCGAAATTCGAATACCTCCACTTCCACCGGCTCGAGATTCACCGGCTTGTGTTTTCGAGCCAGCTCGTGCGCCGGCGTTCCGCGAATTTTCTTGGCGGAAAACGAGGGCGGCGTCTGCTGAATGTTTCCGACGAACTGCGCCGCCAAAGCGGCGATCTTTTCCGCATCAAGCACAGGCGCCGAATCTGGGCCGAGCGGCTCGCCATCTGCGTCGTAAGTATCAGTGGCAAAACCAAACCGCACCGCGCAGCTATACCGTTTTCGACGACCCGCATAAAAACGGGCGAGTCGCGTTGCCCGTCCCAGCGCCAGCACCAGCACGCCGGTCGCGAGCGGATCGAGCGTTCCCAGGTGGCCGATCTGGCGAAATCCCACAAGCCGACGCACGGATTCCACGATATCGTGCGACGTTTTTCCGCGAGGCTTGTCAACGACAAGAATACCGTCGATGGCAGGAGGCTGTGGCTTCCGGGTCATACGCTTCGGCTACGTCCCCGGACTTTTTGCGTTTCGGAGGAGCTGATCGATGCGATCGCCAATCTCTTCAGACTGATCGAGGAGGAACAACACTTCCGGGGCGCGGCGGAGTTGCAGGCGCTCGACGAGTTCATGGCGCACGTAGCCTTTCGCAGCCTGCAATCCCGCGAGCGTGCTCGCCCGCTCAGTTTCGTCTTCGTCCGCCAGGCTCACGTAAACGCGTACGGTTCGCAAATCGGGTGTCACACGCACTTCCGTGATCATCACGGTTCCGGCGAGACGTGGATCCTTCAGTTCACCCGCCAGCATCAGGCTCACTTCGTTCCGGATTTCTTCGGCGATCCGCTCCACGCGGTGCCCTCCGGTGCGATTTGCTCCCGTGTTCATTCTCCATCCTCGAAATATTCGATGTCGCGCGATACCAGGTCGCGTCCCAGAATTCGCTCGGATTCCGAGGCAATCGCTTCGAGCGATTCCTCGAGATACTTGCCGTCTCCTGAAATACTCACCACGCCCACGCGCGAGCGTTGCCAGAGCTCCTGATGCTCTAGTTCGGCCACCGCCACGTTGAAATGCGCGCGTAGCCGATCCTTCAGGCTTCGGAGCACCTGCCGCTTGTCCTTGAGGGACTGCGCATCGGGGATATGAATTTCCAGGGTGAGAAGGCCGATCGGCATATCCGCGCTCGTACGAGAGAACAGCAACGGACGATTTAAAAATTCGCTGACTAATTTCGCCGAGCTTCCGCGCTTTCCTGCGGCCGCCCGCGATCTCCCACGGTGACGAACTCCGGAGCGACGGTTTTCTCGATCTTGAAGCACTCGAGAATATCGCCTACTTTCACGTCGCTGAAATTCGAAACGCCTACGCCGCACTCAAATCCGGCACGCACTTCGTTGGCATCGTCCTTGAAGCGGCGCAGCGAACTGATTCTTCCCGTGTAGATCACCACATTGTCGCGCAACACGCGCACTTCCGCGTCGCGCTTCAAAATGCCGTCCTGCACCGAACAGCCTGCGATCATTCCAACGCCCTTCACTCGGAATGAATTGCGCACTTCGGCGCGGCCCAAGTAGGTCTCCTTGATGACGGGCGCGAGCAGACCGGCGACAGCTTTCTTCAGTTCATCCAGCAGTTCGTAAATAATCGTGTGCAGCCGGATGTCCACGCCTTCGCGCTGCGCCAGTTCCGCCGCTTTTCTTTCCGGACGCACGTTGAATCCGACCACAACAGCATTCGAGGCCGAAGCCAGCAGCACGTCCGTCTCGCTGATCGCACCGACGCTCGCCTGGATCACTTTCAGCTTCACCTGATCGTTTGAAAGCTTCGGCAACATGTCGTTCAGCACTTCCACCGACCCTTGCACGTCCGCTTTCAAAACGACCGGCAGATCCTTCACTTCGCCGGCTCTGAGCTGCTCGTGCAATTGATCGAGCGTCAGACGGCCCGAAGCTGTTTTCGCAAGTGATGCTTCGCGTTGTTTCCCTTGTCTGTATTCGACGATGTGGCGCGCTTTGGCTTCGTCCGTTACTTGGAACTGGTCGCCCGCCTCCGGCACACCTTGCAGACCGAGAACTTCTACTGGAGTAGAAGGCGCGGCTTGCTTGATCGGATGGCCCATGTCGTCAAACATGGCGCGCACTTTTCCGTAGACGGCGCCAACAACAAAGAAATCGCCGACATGTAGAGTGCCGTTCTGCACGAGCACTGTCGCCACTGGGCCGCGTCCCTTATCAACACGCGATTCGAGGACGGTTCCACTGGCAGGCGCGTCCGGATCGGCTTTCAGTTCGAGCAGATCGCCAACCAACAAAATCATCTCGAGAAGTTTTGGCACATTCTGTTTCGTCTTCGCCGAGACTTCCACCATCACTGTGTCGCCGCCCCACTCTTCGGGCATCAATTTACGGTCGGCGAGCTGGCGCTTCACGCGCTCCGGTTCGGAGCCCGGCTTATCGATTTTGTTGATCGCAACGATGATTTTTGTATTCGCAGCTTGCGCATGCGCAATCGCCTCTTCCGTCTGCGGCATCACGCCATCATCCGCGCTCACGACGAGCACGACGATATCCGTTACTTTCGCTCCGCGCGAACGCATGCGCGTGAACGCTTCGTGGCCCGGCGTATCGATAAATACGATGCGGCGGCCGTCGATTCGCGCTTCGTAGGCGCCGATGTGCTGCGTGATTCCGCCCGCTTCGCCGGCGGCCACTTCGGTTTCGCGGATTGCGTCGAGAAGGCTGGTTTTTCCGTGGTCCACATGTCCCATCACGGTCACCACCGGGGCGCGGGGCTGCTGATTGCCGGTACGAACTTCCTTTACCTTTTCTTCCTGAACGATCTGCTCTTCGAAGCTCACCACCTGCACGATTCCGTTGAACGCTTCGGCGAGGCTCTTCGCGGTAGGCGCGTCCAGCGCTTGATTGATACTGGCGAAAACGCCGCGATCGAGCAGCGTCTTCAAAAGTTCCTTCGCGCGGATGTCGAGCTTTTCGGCCAGCTCGCGCACCGTGATTCCTTCGGTGACAATCACTTCCCGGGGCTCGCGCTGTACTGGCGCGACGGGTTCAGCTTGCGCCGTCCGTCCTGCGCCCGCACCCGCACGGGTCCGCACCGGATGAAGTTTGCGTTCACCTTCCGCGTAACGCTTTTCGATAAGTGGACGGCCGCGGGACGCGGGCGGTTTACGCGCATAAAGCGGCTTACCGGGTTCAGCCTTCGGAATTCCAGCTCCGCCGGTTGCACCGGGACGCTGTCCGCCGACGGGTCCTTGATTGGGCCGGCCGCCTCGTTCGCCGGGGCCACCCGGACGCTGAGGATATCTTCCCGGAGGTCCGCCTCCCGGACGCAATGGCATGCCAGGCCGCGGGCCGCTCGGACGCGTTTGGCCAGGGGCAGCTGCGGGACGAAAACTCTGAGGTGCGCCGGGACGTGGCTGCCCACCAGATGGTGGTCCACCGGGACGCACTGGGAATCTTTGGCCTTGCGAAGGAGGAGCACCCGCAGGACGCGGCACACCCGAGCCGGTGCCTGATGCCGACGATGGAGCTCCAGATGGCGCAGCAGCGGCAGGACGTTGTGCAGCGGGAGCGCCCGGCTGACCGGGTGCGGCAGGCCGAAGCGGAACTCCCGGGCGCGGCGCAGATGGGGCAACTCCAGGTCTTGCTGGATCCGCGGGCGCGGCGGCTGCGGGAGCCACTCCAGACTTCGCAGCCGCAGGTGCTTGAGTAGGTGGATGAGCGCTCGTGGCTGAAGTCGCCGGCGCAGATGTGGAAGGCGCTGCTGCAGGACGCGTCGCCGGGCTTGCAGGAATCGCACTGGGCGCCGCGGGCTTCGCAGCCGCGGGAGAAGCAGCACTTGCCGGCGCCGCTGGAGGCTTAGCAACAGATGGCGTGGGCGCAGCCGTGACCGTCGGACGTGCAGCGGGCTTCTTCGCCGCAATCGCCTTTGCCTGCTTATCCGCTTCGGCGGCAGCTTCCTTCGCCGCCAGCCCTGCAAAATGCTTTCGCGCGAGCTCTGCGTGTTCGAGATCGAGCGAGCTCGAGTGCGTCTTTTTTTCCGTGACGCCGATTTCCGGCAGGAAATCGATCAGGACTTTCGCTTTAACCTCGAGTTCGCGCGCCAGCTCGTTAATTCGAATCTGATTAGAATCTGCCATCAGCCCCTATTTTCTCCAAACTAGTCATTCCCCGCCGATTTCTCCGCTTTACCTTCTGAATCCGAATCTGCTTCTCCGCCGGCGGTTGCCTGTGTCTCTGTCTCAGTCCCACTCGCTTCAACGCTCCCGCTTGCCTCTGCTTCAGCATCCTCAACGGACTCCGCTTCGCGAGCCTCGGTTCCTTCCGCCGTCTCGGAATTGCCGGCAGTTTCTACCGATTCGCCACTTTCGGAGGAACCCTCCGAGCTCGCTTCCAGTTCGGCGACGACGCTTTCGCCTTCCGCTGCTACCTCGCCCTCAGCAGGCGCAGCTTCAGGACCAGCAGCGGCTTGCGCCTCAAGCTCCTCGAAATACAGCGCCACGGACTGGTGAATCTTCTCCACCATCTTTTCGCCGATTCCAGGAATTTCGACCAGTTGCTCGGGAGTCATATCCGCCAGCTTCTCGATCGAAGTGACGCCGTGAGCTTCCAGCTTCTCGATTGTTTTCGGACCCACACCCGCCAGTTGCGTGAGTGGGGTTCCCGGCGCGGTCAGCGCGGCCATTTGTGCTTCGATTTCCCGGCGCTTCTCTTCCTCGCTCTTGATGTCGATGTTCCAGCCGATGAGTTTGCTCGCGAGGCGAACGTTTTGCCCCTTCTTGCCAATTGCCAACGAGAGTTGCGTGTCCTCGACGATCACTTCGAGACGCTTCTCTTCGGGATCGACGATCTGCACGCGGGTCACTTTCGCTGGGCTGAGCGCCTTCTGCGCGAAAGCCACCGTCTCTTCGCTGTGGGGAATGATGTCGATTTTTTCGCCGCGCAATTCGCGGATGATCGACTGCACGCGCATGCCCTTCATGCCCACGCAAGCGCCCACCGGATCGACATCCTTGTCGCGACTTTCCACAGCGATCTTCGTGCGCTCGCCCGCTTCCCGCGCCACCGCGCGAATCTGCACGGTGCCGTCATAAATCTCCGGCACTTCCATCTCAAACAATCGCTGCACCAGGGCGGGATCGGCGCGAGAGACCACCACTTGTGGCCCTTTTGCCGCGCGTTCCACGGCGCGAATCGTCACGCGCAACCTGTCGCCCACGTTATATGCCTCGAGCCGCGATTGCTCGCGCTTCGGCAGCCGCGCTTCAGTGCGGCCCAAGTCCACAATCGTGTCCGGCCCCTCAGTCCGCTTCACGATGCAGTTCACCAGCTCGCCCACGCGCGTGTGAAATTCGTTGTAAATTGTGTCGCGCTCGGCCTCGCGAACCTTTTGCAGGATTACCTGCTTCGCAGTTTGTGCCGCAATTCTCCCCAGCACGTCGGTGGGTTTGGTTTCTGTAACCTCGCCGCCCACTTCCACTTCGGGCTGCTTCTTCCGCGCATCACCGATGGAAATCTCGCGCAGCGGGTCAGTGACCTCTTCCACAACCGCGCGCACCGAAAACACATCCACGTGCCCGGTATCAGGATTGAACTTCGAGCGCAGATCTTCCTCGGTACGGTAGTATTTCCGCGCCGCTACGACCATCGCATCCTCAATGGCCGCAACAATCACCTCGGGCTCGATGTGCTTCTCCCGGCTGATCTGCTCGATTGTCTGGTACAGCAGACTCGCCATTAAGTTCTCCCTAGAGTTCTACCACCAGGTTCGCTTTTCGAATCCCGGCGTACGGAATTTCAATTTCGCGGTCTTTCCACTTCAACTTCACGTTGCCGTCGGCATAACCGGCCAATCGCCCTTCCAGATATTTCTGGTTCTCGAAAGGCGTCTCCAGCCAAATCTTCGCCAGTCTGCCGACAAATCGCTCGTAGTCAGCCGGCTTGATCAAGTTTCGATCCATGCCCGGCGAGCTCAACTCCAGAATGTAGCTGGGCCCCGGAACCAGATCTTCCACGTCCAGAATTACACTCAACTGCTCGCTCACGCGCTGGCAGTCCGCGTGGCTCACTCCCAGATTGTCTGGGTTGGCCGGGCCGGGTAGCCGGTCGAGATAGACGCGCAGCAGCCGCTGCTTGCCTATCTTCCACTCTACGTCGAAAACCTCGAGGCCTTGCGAGCGCGCCACGCGCTCCGCTGCCTCACGTATCTTTTCCAAGTCCATTCTGTTCTAGGCGCGGCGTTCATCTGGTGTCACCTTCCGCCGATACCTCGACCCCCGCGCCAATTCTGCGCCCAACAAAAAAGTGGGCTTGCGGCCCACTTGGCGAGCGACCTATCTAGAAGCAATTAAGTATAAGCTCGGTTAGTCATAAAACGCAAGGCGGGTCGATTTGGCTCGGCACGTGCGCGGCGGGATGGATAGACTGGGATTCGAGCATTGAAGCCGCACAGTGGCCAATTGCATCTAACTGGTCCAGACCTACATTCGAACCTGCATATTGAGAGGACACCTCCCGATGACCGAGACAGCGCAACAAACTGCTACGGAAAGCCAGAAGCCAAAGACGTTCGCGGCGAAGGCATTTGCTGCGCAAAATACTTCCGGCTCGATGGCGCCCTACACTTTGCAGAGGCGCGAACCGCGGCCGCAGGACGTGCAGATCGAAATTCTCTACTGCGGCGTGTGCCATTCCGATCTGCATCAGGTGAAAAACGAATGGGTGGATTTTCAGGCGACAGTTTACCCCTGCGTTCCCGGCCACGAAATCGTTGGGCGGGTGGTGAAAGTCGGAAGCGCGGTGAAGAAATTTAAGGAAGGCGACTTTGCCGCGGTCGGCTGCATGGTGGATTCCGATCGGGTCTGCGAGAATTGCCGGGCGGGCGAAGAACAGTACTGCATACCCGGTGCTACCTTTACTTACAACTCGCCGGACGTGATTCTGGGCGGCGTCACTGGCGGCGGTTATTCGCAGAGCATCGTGGTGGACGAAGCGTTTGTGCTCCACGTCCCGGACTCGGCAAATCTTGCGGGCACTGCGCCGCTTTTGTGTGCCGGCATCACCATGTACTCTCCGATGCGCCACTGGAAAGTGGGCAAGGGACAAAAAGTGGGAGTGATCGGGCTCGGCGGGCTCGGGCACATGGGCATCAAATTCGCGAAGGCCTTTGGCGCGCACACGGTGCTTTTCACTACTTCGGCGAACAAGGTGGCGGATGGCAAGCGACTGGGCGCGGACGAAGTGGTGCTCACGACAAATCCCGCCGAGATCGAGAAGCACGCCAAAAGTTTCAACTTTATTCTCGACACGGCGTCGGCCGAACACGATATCGGCGGATACTTGTCGCTCCTCAAGCTGGACGGAACGTTCACGCTCGTCGGCGCTCCTCCCAAGCCCTTTCCGATCGCGGCCTTTCAGGTGATCCCCGGACGTCATAGCCTTGCCGGTTCCGGCATTGGTGGGATCCGTGAAACGCAGGAGATGCTGGATTTTTGCGCGGACAAGGGGATCACGGCGGACATCGAGATGATCAAGATTCAGCAGATCAATGACGCATATCAACGGTTGGCCAAGGGTGACGTGAAGTACCGCTTCGTGATTGACATGGCGTCGCTGAAATAAGCGGCGCGAATAGGACGGGCGCGGCATGAATCTCGGCGAGAGATGTGCTGCGCCCGCCCGGCCAGTATTGGGTGAACCAATCCAAGACGATTCGGTTTTGCGTACTAAGGGTGAGATTCGAGAAGGAGAAATATGAGTCGAACTGTGATGATCTTTTTGGTCCTTTGCGCGGCTGCGCTGGTGCTGTTGCTGACTTCGCGCCGCCACGCGGCTACGGCGGTGGCTGCTGCGGCTGCGACGGCTTCTGCAATTCCAGACCCCGCCGTTGACGAGAAGCTCGCCGCGAAGCCGGGACAGGAAACGCTTGTCCTGGCGGGTGGCTGCTTCTGGGGCGTGCAGACGGTGTTCAAACACCTGAAAGGCGTCACGCGATCGACCGCCGGTTATTCGGGCGGAGCGTTGAAAAACCCCGACTATGAAACCGTGAGTAGCGGCTCGACGGGACACGCCGAGTCGGTGGAAATTGTTTACGACCCTTCGGTGATCACTCTCGGACAACTGCTGAAGATTTTTTTCTCGGTGGTGCACGACCCGACGCAACTGAATCGCCAGGGGCCGGACACCGGGACTCAGTATCGCTCTGTAATCTTCTTCAATAGCCCCGAGCAGGAACGAATCGTAAAAGCGTATATCGAACAACTGACGCAGGCGAAGATCTACTCGCGCCCGATCGTGACGCAAGTCGTCGCGCTTAACGGTTTTTATCCAGCCGAGAGCTACCATCAAGACTATGCCGAACATCATCCGGAAAACCCCTACATCCAGATCTGCGACATTCCGAAGATGAATAATCTGCGGGAGCAGTTCCCCAACCTGTACGTTGCCAAGCCCTGAGGGCGCGGAAGCGGGGAGAGCACGAGCCTGGGATTGCGCGGAGAAAACCCCGTTCCGCCGGGGCGGACGCAAAACCCGCGTTTTGTCTCGATTAGAAAATTGGAAGTAACTGGATTGATGGGGGTTATTGCGTTTTCTAATCGCGGTGTCTCGATTAGCCGCCAAGGCAGCCAGGGATTCTGGGGGCTGAAGAAAGTGGAAGGCGCGACGCAGAATCGCCAAAAATTGGCGATTAGAAAATTTTAGTTCGCTGATTCTTATGGGGCTTAGGTGGAATTCTAATCGCGGATTTGCGATTAGAACCGGCGGATCCTGGCGGCTGGCGGCTCGGGGTCGCGGAGTTGGAACTTGGGGAGAAGGATGGGTGACGTATGGAGCGAGACGTGGACGGATGGTGTTTGGGTGTGACTGGTTCGCTCGGGCCGAGTTGTAATTGAATCGCACGACTCATGTTAGCATAGTGGTAATCAGATCGTAAAGAATAAAATGGGCGCGATTCAACGACGCCCTGCAACTGCAATCGGGGCATTGCACAGCGCGGTAGGGGCGGAGTGAAGGCCCGGCGCTAAAGCGCGCGTTTCAGGCGCGCCTCCTATCGGAGCGCTGAAGCGCTCCTCCCCCGCATAAATGCGGGGACTCCCACCGGAAGAACGGAGCAGCGAAAGAACGCGGGCGGTCACCAAGCAAGCAGCGCTGTCTGGCAAAGCGGATTCGGGGAAATAAAAAGGCCTCCCGGATCGGGAGGCCTTTGGAAATATCCTAGACGGAGCGAAGCAGAACTACTGCTTCGGCTGTCCTGGTGCTGCCGGCGCCGGCTTGGGAGCAGCTGATCTCGGAGGTGCTGACGACTTCGCTGCGGACGCCTTCACCGGATAATTCTGATCGTAGAGGCGGATGATTTCCTGTGTCACGTCAATCTGGTTTGCAGCGTAAACGACAGGGGTGTTCTGGGCCGAAGTATCGAAAATCACGCCGTATCCATTCTCTTTCGAATACTTATCGAGGACGTCGATCATCTTGCGGCCGATCCGATCGACGACTTCCCGCTGCGCTTCGTTGAAATCATCCTGCGAATCCTGCTGCTTGCGCTGAAACTGGCGGCTCAACTGATCGCCCTCGCGCGAAAGGCGCGCCTTCTCGTCGTCGCTCAGCGTGCTCGCGCCCGTGCGCAGCCGGGTCTGGATGTCTTCGACCTGCCGGCGGAGATTCTCGAGTTCTGATTGCCGGGGAGCAAACTTCGATTGCAATTCACCCGCCGCCTGCTTGCCTTCCGAGGTGCTGGTGATCGCCACCTGCACATTGATTACTCCCACCTTCATTCCAGCCGACGACGCAGCAGGTGCGGCACCGGACTGAGCCCACACCGCGGGACCTGCTAATGACGCCACCAAGACCAGAGCTGCCAATCGAATCCTCATTCTCACTCCTTATTCGTAAATTACATGAAACGCAAACTCGCGATTATAGCCGGGCACGGAGAAAACGGTCAATCGGATTCAACTCGCCCGGCTTTTTCGGATGCGCGGCGAGGCTCGATGGTTGGCCTGAGCGAAAACCAGTCTTTCTCCTCAGTCTCGTCAATTTCCTCAATGCGGAAGCGGGATCAGCAACACGCGGCTGTTGTTTGTATCCACCACCACAGCCAGATTCAACTTCGCATCAATCGCCACCGAAAATTGCTGGTTCTCCGAGAACTGCGCTGAGCTTGGCAAGCCAAAGATCTCGCGCGTCTGAGGAGCCGTGCAGGTTACCGGGGCGCCGACCGCTGGAGGGCACATATAGTCCAGAAACGACATTGTGTTGCTCGCGGAATTTACGGTGACGAGGGTGCTGGTCTGGAAGTCGTAATCGAGCGACGTTGGATTGATGCCCACCCGCACCGTCGTCGGAATGCATGTAAGCGGGTCGACGATCACAATATTATTCTGCAGGCTGTTGGCGGCCACAAAAACCTGATTGACGGGATCAAACACAATGCCGCTCGGCAGCTGAACACCGCTTACGCGGCAAGTGACCGATGTCGTCAAGAGATCGATGATGTCAATGCTACCTGCTTGCGAGGCAGCGCCGACAGCCGCATATCGGTCGCCATTCGGGTCAGTTGCCACCGAAACTGGACTTTGATTCACCTGAACCTGCGATCCCTCGGATGAACCGGTGGTGAGAAGGTTGACGAAACTCACCTCGCAGCCGCTGGTCACCGTCGAGCAGTTGGGGTCCGGCCCCGACGGAGCAGCGATCGCGATGGCTAAGTCCGGCTCTATTCCAATTCCGGTCGGACCGGTGCATCCGGGGCACAGTGGTACCGTTTGTGGAGGATTGATGCCATTCTCATCGACGACCGTCACATCGCTGCTCGCGTTGTTCGCAACCGCAGCCAGGGCGAGCCGTGGCAAAACAGCGACGCCGATCGGGCCTTGCCCGACCGATAGCGGGCTTTGCGGAAGAGTAGTTCCGGTGGTGAGGTCTACAAGCGAAACCGTTCCGTCACCATTATTGGTGACGATCGCTATGTCGCGATCCGGATCAACGGCGACGCTTGATGGAAGGTTGCCTACAACCACGGGTTGCACAACCGTCAGCTCAGTGGTGTTTGAGACATTCGGACCGGGGTTTTGAACGGTCACGCTGTAACGCCGCGCGGCTTGTAGCAGGCTCGCAGGAACCGTGGCAACGATTTGCCTGCCGCCATTTGATACCGTGACGTCTCCGGGCGGCAGGGCAGTGGTGTCGAGAAACACTTGCGAGGTTCCCGGCACAAAACCGAAACCGTTGATCGTCAGGGAGAGATTCGCCGCAGCGGGAGCAAACGCAACGGCAGGATTCAACTCCGTAATTTGTAAATTCCTGAAGGAATTGCCGAGAGAGACGACCGAGACGGTGCCGCTTGTTTGATTCACTACGAGCGCTTCGTTTAGCGCAGGATCCACCGCGACAGCTTGAGGCATAGTTCCGAGTCCCGAAACGGTCGGCTGCAAGATCACACCAGTTTCAAGATCGACCACTGCCGCCGTCGACGTCTGGGAGTTCACCGCGATTCCCACATTGGTCAGCGGATTCACTGCAGCTGCGGCATAACCCAATTGCCCGACAGTAAAGGAAATCGAGCTCACCGCGTTATCAAGCAGGCTGAACGTCTGAAGTGTGCCAGCGCTTGGATCTGTCAAAAGCACCTGGTGGGTTTGCGTGTTGATCCCGACTCCCTGAACGCTGGTTGAAATGGACAGGCTTCCGATCACCTGTGGAGGCCTCCCGCCATCACCCGCAATGGGAGCTCGACCCAGGTCAACGAGATTTATGGTGCCCGCGCCGCCCGGGGTGATGACTGCCCAGTTCAACAGAGGGTCAATTCCAATTGCCGGGCTAACGCCGGTACTGTACGCGGTGAGAGTGCCGCCAATCTGCGCAACGAAAACAGGAACTCCCGTGGACGTGTCCAGAACGGTGGCCAGATTGGTGGATTGGTATGCGACAACCGCGCGGTGCGTAAGAGGATTGATTCCGATTGCTATCGATACGGGTCCGGCAACCGGGGGCGGCGGCGCGCCAATCTGAACGGACAATGGCGTTCCTACGACTGATTGAGTGGTTAGATCTACGGTGGAGACAGTATTGTCACCGCTGTTGACGACAAGCGCGATGTGTTCTGGCAATTGATCATCGATCGCTATCCCGGTGGGCATATTGCCTACGTTGGGAATCGTCTTGACGACCGAGTTGGTCGCCAAATTAATTAAGGAAACGCTTCCATCGCCCGTATTGGCAACGGCCGCGAAATTCAATATCGGATCGATCGCGACAGCAGACGGGCTCGCTCCCACCGCGATATTGGCGCTGGGAGCAGTGGGAATCGACGCCGGATTGGGCGTCACTGCCAAGTTCACCGCGGAAATGGACGGCAGATTCGGGGAGATACCCGGATTTTGAACCACGATCGGATACAGCCCAGGGGTCGCCACACCATTCGGAGGAGTCGGCACTATCAACTGACGGCTATTGACCACGGTTGGCGTAACACTTACGCCGTTGAATGTCGCTGTCGTACCGCCCGAAGCAGTTTGTGGCGGGAAGAAGAAACCTCCGGAGAGAGTCACGTTTGCGCTCGACGCCATTGCCGACACACTGTCGGGCGTGGAGGAGATTACCGCCGGACGTACCGGAGCAACGGTCAAAGTTGCCGGCGGTGACGTATCCCCATTGCTTCGGCGCACCTGAATGTTTACTCCCTTTGCCTGCTGAAGCAGCACGGATGGAATGGTTACACGCAGGAGGGTAGAGGTGATAAACGTCGGAACGATTGGAACTCCGTCCGCGAGCACGACGGAGGTGGAAAAAAAGTCGGTGCCAGAGATGGAGCTTCCGTTTATATAGACGTCCTGCTGTACAGACCCCTGGGCGGCGGTGGTGGGATCAATGCTTGCGATGGTTGGACTCGGGGACGCAGCGGTGACCGATACAGTTGCCGAAGCGGACTGCGTAGGATCGGCGGATGAAGTGGCGGTCACGGTAATCGCGCCCGGGGGTTGTGCCGGCGCTACGTACGTTCCTGCCGGACAAGCCGGGGGCGTAGGAACCAAAGGATTCGGGCAGACAAAACCGTGGACCGAATCGCCCCCAGCGACGCCGTCCACCGACCACGTAACGCCGTGATCGTTGGTGGGGCCACTGACGGTGGCGGTGAATGTGAATCTGTCCAGCGGCGCGATCGTGGCCGTGGTAGGCGTTATCTGCACTGTGATTCCCGACGTGATTGTGACCATGGCCGAAGCAAACGCGGTGGAATCGATCGTGCTGGTGGCTACAACAAGGATTGGATTCGTAGAAGGCACGGCCGGTGGCGCGGTATAAAGCCCTCCGGATTGAGTGGCCGAAGCCTGCGTAATCGTTCCCACGCCGGTTGGTCCAGTTCCTGGTTGGCCCGGCAACGGGGTGCAGTTGGTAGGCTGGTTTCCGGCGGTGGGCGGTGGAAGGCAAATCTGCCAGTTCACGGTCGTTGTCGTGGAGCCAGAGCCCACTGCGCTGAATTGCTGGGTTCCTCGCTCGACCACTGTTGCCGTGGTGGGCGCTAACGTGATACCCACCATAGCAGCGTTACTACCACATCCCGCCACGCAAGCGGCGATTAACACCGCGACGCTCAGTTTCCCCAATCTCATCGCCCTTCCTCCGAGCGTCTGCTGTCTGTTGAAATTTCGATTTCCAGAATCATTCGCATCACAAGCTTTCCTCGATCGACATCCATTTAGAATGTCCGGCTGATCGTGAACCGGAATGTCTGCTTCGGTTCGATCAAGCCGGCAGGGATCCGCTGGACCTGAGTGGCCAGAAACGTGTCCAGTTGCGGAGCAATTTGAGTTTCAAAAACTCCAGGAGGCAGCGCGGATTTCTGGGCGTCCGAGAGAAAGAATCCGCCTTGCGGTCCGGTAATCGTCTGATTCAGACGCAAATAGTTATACGCGTAATAGAAGCGGAAAGGCGCATTGACAATTGGCAATTGAACGACGAATTCGACTCCGGCCGATGTATGGGGTTTGAAGTTCGTGCCAGGCAGCACCTCGAGGTTCTTGGGAATCACCAGATCCGGGAAATCCGGATTCGGATATTGCTGCTGCAGAGTGCTGAGCGCTCCCGGATTCAAACCCAGCTGCGATTTACGAATGATCCCGTCGAAACCGATGTCGTTGAACAGGCTCATGCTGACAGGCCCGGCAATTGGAATCCGGTACTCGAAATTTCCAACGCCTTGAAAATCGCCACCGGGGCGTGTGGGGAGAAAAGTGACGATGGGGACGTTCAAGACCACCGGAATGGGGTTGCCACCGGGACCAAGTCGCGTGGGATCGAAATAAGTCACCGTCGTGGTGGATGCGCTGGGGATCGCCACGAACGGCGAAATCGTGTAGAAATCGTATCCGCGCACATCGTTTTCTCCACCCAGATAAAAGCGGCTGTAGGGCGGGACGTCGGTTCCGTTGTAACCCGTAATCATGCTGGTCAAAACGCGAACGCCGATCACGTTGCGCTTATGGTGGTGAGGACGAAAATACGTCATCGTAAAAGTATTTGTAAGAGTGTTGGTGTTTCCGCCTAAGGGTCCGCCCTCCCAGCCGAGGCCGTAATAGAAGCTTTTCCCGTGCGTGGGATTCTGCGGATTGTCGACGGTGCTGTAGGAAATTGTCGGCGTAATCTTGCTGGACTGAATTCCGCTCAAGGCCGAGGGGCCCGCCAAGCTCCGGAACTGAGTGAACTCAAACAGCAATTGCGCGGATTGGCTGAAGGCGGTGATGTTCGTGGTGGAGAAACCGTAGGTGATGCCCACCCTGGTGAACCGATACTTTCGCAAAGGGTAGCTGGCAAAAATAGTGAAGCCGTGTGAGTCGGTCGTGTAGTTCTGCTGGAGCGCTGGATCGATGGCAACCTGTTGACCGAGCAGCAGGCCTTCCTCCTTCGCCTGGTTGTAGTTGAACTTGCTGTAGAAGACTGTGAAGCCGGTGGAGATGGGGCGGTCAAACAAATATGGCTCGGTGAAGCCAAAGGTGGCGCCCTGCTGCAAATTGCCAAGCTGCCCTGAAATCGTAAGAGTCTCGCCGAGACCGAGAAAATTGTTCGTCTGATAAGAAAGGCTGATGAAGGTGCCGGCGATTCCGCTGACGCCGCCGGAGAAGCTGATCGATTGTTTCCCCTTCTCCTTTACCTTGAGCTTGATGTCCACCGTGCCGTTTTTCTCGTTCTTCTTGAGTTCCGCATTTTCAGGCTTGATCGGATCGAAATAATTCAGCTGATTCAAGCGTAGCAGGCTCAATTCCCAAAGGCGATTATTGAACACCTGGCCCTCGTCAATCAAAAGCTCCCGGCGAATCACCTTGTCGCGGGTGGTGGTGTTGCCGGAAAATTCGATTCGGCGAACGTAGAATGGCTTGCCCTGGTCGAATTCCATGGTGATGTTGACCAGTTTTTTTGCATCGTTCACTTCGGTGTTGGGGGTAGCCACAAAGTTGATGTAACCATATCCGCCGTACAGTTTCTTGTAATCGTCGAGGGCCTTGCGAACTTTGTCGGTGGAAAAAATATCTCCCTCTTTGAGGGGAAAAACTTTGGCGAGGGCTTCCGGCTTGAAAACGAGCCCCTGTTCCGGATCGCTGGTGCGGAACCTAACTATTCCCATTCTGTACTGCTCACCTTCTTCGATCGGGATCGTAATATTTGTCGACTTCCCATGTTTCGAACCGACCACAGGCCACGGTCCTGGTATTCCCCCGCGATCTTCATCAACGATTTTCAGGATCGGATCCTTTACAAGCACCTTAAAGTAGCCATTATTCTGATAGAGACCTCGCACGCCGATTTCGAGATCTTCGTCAAGCTTCTGCCGGTCGTATGTCTTGCTGAGCACGGGAATCTCGGTAAAGCCCAGAGGAATCGAGTAAGGACGATCGTGTTTCATTGACCGGATCAGCTTGCGATCTGAGAATGCCTTATTGCCAGTGAACTTAATCTCGCCTACCTTCACCTTCGGGCCTTCGTCGATATTGAATACAAGCTTTACCGCGTTTGTGGCTGAAATCCTTTCGTAGGTCGGCTTCACAGTTGCAAACTGCCGTCCGTGCTCGGCGAGCAATTGCTTGAGCACCACCTCGGCGCGCTTGATCTTCGTGGGGTCAAACTGGCTCTCCACGGAGAGACCGACTTTTTGTTCCTTAAATCGGTCGAGGATGTCGGACTCGGTGACGGATTTATTTCCTTTATATTCGATCCGGCGGATGATGGGCCGCTCCGTCACATAGTAGACGAGTATTTTCCCGTTCGGATTCTGAGGGTCGTCCTCAACCTCGAGGCGAATGTCCTCAAAAAACTGCGTGTTCCAGAGCGCCTGGAAATCGCGGTGAACTGCTTCTTCGGTGTAAGGATCGCCGGGCCGGGAAAAAATACGAGCGAGAAGCGTGTCGCGTTGAATGCGGCGATTTCCCTGAAATTCAATGCGATCGATTGTGTATTGCGGGGCCGGGGGCGGCTGAGATCGTTGAGCCCAAACGGGATGCACGATTGAAAACCACAAGAGATACACAACGACGGGAAATCGGAATCGGCGCAGAAAAATTTTCCTGCCTGCGGCCATGGTTCTGGTCAAGGCCGCACTTCCCCGCCCAAGATATTTGGCTCCCCCGCCGGACCGCTCCGTCCAGCTTGCGCGTGTAGGATTCCTAGTGGGCCACTGGGGTTGCTTCCACGACAGGTCGGAACAACAAGCCGTCCGTTGAGAGATAAATCTCAAGCGTTGCCGGCCGCTGTAGTCCGCCCTGAATGAGAGCTTCCGACAGTGGGTCTTCGACGTATTTCTGCAACGCGCGCCGGAGCGGCCGCGCGCCATAATTTCGATCGCTGCAAGTTTTCTCGAGAATCCACTGGCGTGCTTCCGGTGTCAGAGCAATCTGCACCTGGCGATGCACCAGCGTCTCGTTGATCTGGCCGACGAGCAAATCGATAATCCGCAGCAGGTCGTCATCCGTGAGCGAATTGAACAGGATCACTTCGTCCAATCGATTCAAGAACTCAGGATTGAAGACTCGCTTTACCTCGCCCATCACCATGTCGTCTTGGCTTTTTGCTGCCGCCAAATCATCCGGGGACTGGAATCCCAATCCCGCTTGTTTTTGCAGCTGCCGCGCTCCGATGTTCGAGGTCATAATAATGATTGTGTTGCGGAAGTCCACTGTATTTCCGAGTCCGTCGGTTAATTGCCCGTCTTCGAAGACCTGCAACAAAATGTTGTAGACGTCAGGATGCGCCTTTTCGATTTCGTCGAGGAGCATCACCGAATACGGAGTGCGGCGCACGCGTTCGGTCAACTGGCCGCCCTCTTCGTATCCCACGTATCCCGGAGGAGCGCCGATCAACTTCGACACCGAGTGTTTTTCCATATATTCCGACATGTCGAAGCGGATGAGAGACTTTTCGCTGCCGAATAGGAACTCGGCAAGCCTGCGAGCCACTTCCGTCTTGCCGACGCCCGTGGGACCCAGGAACAAGAAGCACCCAACCGGACGGCCCGGAGCCTTGAGGCCTGCGCGGCTCCGTCGAATCGCTCGTGCCAGCGCCGTGATGGATTTATCCTGGCTGATAACTCTGCGGTGCAGCTCTTCTTCGATTCGCAACAGCTTCTGTTGCTCGTCTTCTTTGATGGCGGAGACTTGGATGCCCGTCCATCGCGCCACTACATCTTCGATGTCTTCGCGCGTGACGATACCCGTGGAAGAATCGTCAATCTTCAGCTTCTCGCGCAGCATTCGCAGATGCTCTTTCTCTTTGCGCTCTTCCTCGGAATAGAAACGCGCCTTCTCAAACTCATGGTTCGCGATCGCCGTTTCCATCCGATGGGTGATGAACTTCACGCGCTTTTGCACTTCGGAAACTTCGTCCGGAAGCATGGCCTGGCGCAATTTCACACGCGACCCGGCCTCATCGAGAAGATCGATCGCCTTATCGGGCAGGAAGCGATCTGGAATATAGCGGTTCGAGAGGTAGACGGCATAACGAATCGCGTCTTCCGTGTAGCTGACGGCGTGGAATTTTTCGTAACGATCGCGCACGCCCTGGAGCACGCGAATGGCTTCGTCTTCCCCGGGCGCCGGAACTTTCACAGACTGGAAGCGGCGCTCGAGCGAGCGGTCCTTTTCCACGGATTTGCGATACTCCGCGGGAGTGGTTGCGCCGATGCACTGAATCTCGCCGCGGCTGAGCGCAGGCTTCAAAATATTGGCAGCATCGAGCGAACCTTCCGCCGAACCCGCGCCGACGAGAGTGTGCAATTCGTCGATGAACACAATCGCGTTCTGGCTCTCCATCAATTCTTTCATGATGGTCTTCAGTCGCTCTTCGAACTGGCCACGGTATTTCGTACCTGCGACGATCAGAGAAAGATCGAGCGAAAGAATTCTCTTGTCCGCGAGAAATGGAGGCACGTCGCCATCGGCAATCCGCTGCGCCAAGCCTTCGACGATTGCCGTCTTCCCCACGCCCGGCTCGCCTATTAGAACGGGATTATTTTTCGTCCGGCGGCACAGGATCTGAATGGCGCGTTCCAACTCACGATCTCGTCCGACGAGAGGATCGAGCTGGCCTTCCATCGCCGCCTGCGTAAGATCGCGGCTGAATTCTGCTAGCAAGGACGCTTCTTTTGGCCGGTTCACTGGCACCTTCTCTCCCGTGCTGCGTGCCAATTCCTCGCGCACGGTTGAAAGCCTTAGTCCACGCTCCAGCAAAATTTCGGCTCCGAAGGATTTCTCTTCCCGCAGAACGCCGAGGAGCAGATGTTCGGTGCCGACGTGCTTGTGGCCAAGACGCTCAGCTTCTTCCGCGGCGAAAGTCAGGATGCGTTTGCACTCCTGGCTGAGAGGCACTTCCACGGAGGTAGAAATCCGTTCGCGAACGGTGATTCGCGATTCGATTTCTTTGCGAATCGATTCGATCGAGCCGTGCGTCCGCAGGAACCGATTGGCCAGCGCCTTATCCTCGCGCAACAGGCCGAGCAACAGGTGCTCCGTCTCGATAAACGGACTGCCGTATTGACTCGCCTCGTAGCGAGCAAAAAATATTACGCGTCGGGCCTTTTCTGTATAGCGTTCAAACACGGTTCACCCAAGGTTTCCTGAGATCCGCGCCCCGACGGTCGCCAAATATTCCGTCGAAGCACTCGCCATTCCAGCAGGTACGTTTGTGGCCGGCACTAGCTTGCCATGATCCAAAACCAGAATGCGCCCTGTGCGACGCGCTAACGATAGATTGTGCGTTGCGAGAATGGAAGTCAAATGGTGAGAGCGATGAAGCCGCATCAGAAGCTCAAAAACACTCTCTGCGTTCGCCTCGTCCAGATCGCCCGTAGGTTCGTCGGCCAGCAACAGCGCCGGCCGATTTGCCAGCGCTCGAGCAATTGCAACTCTCTGCTGTTCCCCGCCCGATAATTCCCCCGCGCTCTGCCCGGCTCGATCGGCCAACCCAACCTCACTCAGCCACTCGCGTGCCGCTCGGAGCGCTTGGGTCATTGGTTCGCCCCGAACCAGCATCGGCATCGCCACGTTTTCAGCCGCAGTGAAATCCGGCAAGAGGTGGTGCCGCTGCCAGATAAAGCCCACTGCTCTATTTCGATACTCGGCGAGTTCGATTTCATTCAAAGATTCTAATGATTTCGCGCCGAAGTATACTGCACCGTTCGTTGGAGTGTCCAGCGCGGCCAGGATGTGTAACAAAGTGCTTTTGCCCGCGCCAGAAGGTCCAATAACTGCAATCATCTCACCGCGTTCAATCGAAAAGCTGATTCCATCAAGAGGCGTGATTTCCTGCGTGCCAGATCGGAAGGTTTTTCGCAAGCCTTCAACCCGCACAAGCTCTTGCGAGCCTGTGACGGCTTGAGGATGAGTCTCGTCAATGACCGCGACGCCCAAGGTGGCTTGCCCCCTCATCGCATCGTCTATTTCACGTTAGATGCCGAACTGCACCAACCGTATGTCCTTCATTTCGTTGCAACTACTCTTTCCCGAAGTGGAACTGATTCTAAAGACTTTCACATTTGCGCCGTACTGTTACCCCTATGCGTCCCCGAGGACCGCGCTTTCGAAAGAACGTTCTACGCTAAATCTTCGCCCTTACGACTATTCTAACACGTTAGCGTCGCAGATTCATGCCGTTCCGGCGTTAGCACTAACACCTCGTCGACTCTTCCCCGAAAATGGCAAGAAACCGGGCCTTTACTCGAACCTTAAAATTTCTACGGGCAGAATCTTAGATGCTGAGCGCGCCGGTAGCGTCGTCGCTGCAATGCTGATTGCCAGCGCGGCAGCGGCGATCCACAACGCGTCAAATCCGTTGGCATGAAAAGGGACATAAGGAATCGCATAAATTTCCGGATTGAGAGGAATCAACTCCCACCGGTCCGCCGCCCACGCCAGCAGATATCCGAGAACGAGGCCGGCAAAGGTTCCCACAAGACTGACGACTAAGCCTTGCAAAACGAATAGTTTCCGCATTTGTTGCCGGCGGGCCCCCATCGCCATCAGCACGGCGATGTCTTTCGAGCGATCGGTCACCGTCATTGTAAGCACCACCAGAATATTTAACCCGGCCACGAAAGTGATCAATCCGATAAACAATGCAGTAACGAGCTTTTCAAGACTAAGGGCGCGGAACAGGGCGCGATTCTCGTCCATCCAGGTGCTCACCGTAAATCCGCTGCCGGCGCGCTTCGAAATCTCTTCTGCAACCTTGCCCGCATCGTCGAGGTTGTTCACGCGCACTTCGAGCAGACTCACCACATCGCCGATGCCTGCCATCGCCTGTCCGGATGCAAGCGTCACGAATGTCCAATTCGCATCGTAGTCGTAAAAGCCCGAATCGAAAATTCCCGTTACGCGAAAACGCCGCGAGCGAGGCAGCATTCCGAAGGGCGTCAGACTTCCTTGCGGGCTTGTCAGCGTAAGATAATCGCCTGCGGATATTTTGAGGTCGTCTGCCAGCAGTCGCCCAACCAGGATGGCCGGGATTCCATCTGCGTCCGCGTGGAAATCGGCGGAGCCAGCCACAATCCGGTGTAACGCTTCGCTGGCGTTGCGCTCGAGCTCGGGGTCCACTCCCTTCAGCACCACCCCTCGCGCGTGGTTGCCAGACGAGAGAAGCACGGTGTCGTAAATCGCCGGCTCGATGGAGCGAACGCCGGGAGTTCCCGCGAGCCGCGCCATTAGGTCGCGATAGTTTCGAATACCTTCAGGGCCGACGGGCTTCAGGTTCACGTGCGCGGTAACAGTGAGTAACCGATCGCGAATCGCCTGGCGAAAACCCGTGTTCATCGCCAGCGCAATCACGAGGGTCGTCACGCCCGCCGCTACGCCAATCACCGCCAGCAGGGTGACGAGCCGCAGCACCGCGGGACGGTTTGGCGACCGCAGGTACCGCAGGGCAACAAACGATTCAAACTTCATTTTGGCTTTGCGTCGGAGTGCGCGCTAGCAGCCACATCAGGCTGCCCGCCTGAGGCTGATTGGGATTCCGGCGGCACATCCGGTTCCGCCGATTCTGTGCGCAGAAGCGGGAACAACACCACCTCGCGGATCGTGCGCGAATTTGTCAGCAGCATCACGAGGCGATCGATCCCGACGCCCTCGCCGGCGGTGGGAGGCAGCCCGTGGCTGAGCGCGCGAATATAATCGGTGTCCACTTCCTTCGGCGCCTCCTGCCCGCCTTTTGCTACCTGTGCGGCGAAGCGACTCTCCTGGTCGAACGGATCATTCAACTCAGAAAATCCGTTGACCAGTTCCATTCCGGCTATGAAAAGTTCAAAGCGCTCGGCGATGGATGGATCGTCAGCTCTCCGTTTCGAAAGCGGCGAAATGGCCGTCGGGAAATCGTATATGAATGTCGGTTGGACTAAATGCGTCTCGGCAACCGCTTCAAAGATCTCGCCAATCAGCTCGCCATCAGAGAGCTTCTCGATATTCGCGATCATATCCGCGCTGTGCGTTCGCGCGTACGCGTTATATCGCGCTGCTACGGCCTTCGGCCCTCCTTCCCGTCCCAGTTCCGCAACTAAGCCGCCTCCCTCCGCAGGAGCGATCCAATGTTTTGCGATCGCTTCACGCATCGTGAGCCGCTCGAATTTGCTGAAGTCAATTTCGATATCGCCGTAAGGAATCTTCGCTGTACCTGCAACTTCCTCCGCGATCCCGCGAAAAAGTTCCTCTGTCAGGTCCATCAGTTCCGCAAAATCGCTGTAGGCCTGATAAAACTCGAGCATCGTGAATTCGGGCATGTGGATCGCGTCGATGCCCTCATTCCGGAAATTGCGATTGATCTCGTAAACGCGATCGAGTCCGCCAACAACGAGCCGCTTCAGATAAAGCTCCGGCGCGATGCGCAGGTACAGATCCATGTCGAAAGTATTGTGGTGCGTGACGAAAGGCCGCGCCGTCGCTCCGCCCAGAATCGGATGCATCATCGGCGTTTCCACTTCTACGTAGGCGCGTTCGTTGAAAAAATTCCGAATTTCGCGGATGATTTTCGCGCGCGCGATAAAAATCTCCCGCGGCCGGTCATTCACAATGAGATCGAGATAACGCCGCCGGTAGCGCTGCTCGATATCCGCGAGCCCATGCCATTTCTCCGGCAGCGGCAGCAGCGCCTTGCTGAGAAGTTCGAGCTTCGTCACCCACACGGTCAGCTCATTCGTCTTCGTGCGAAACAAATGCCCGCTCATGCCGATGATGTCGCCCAAATCAAGCAACTGAAATAGCTTGAACTGCTCCGCGCCCACCACGTCGAGCTTCACATAGAACTGCAGCCGCGCGCCGTCCCCCAGAATATGCCCGAAAGCAGCTTTCCCATGCGGCCGCAGCGCAACGATGCGCCCTGCCACGCGCACGTCCACATGCTCGGCAGCCAGTTGCTCGGCGGTTCGCTCGCCGAATTTCTCGGCCAGCTGCCTGGCCGTGTGTGTCCATTCGAACTTGTGCGGATAAGACGCGTGTCCCAGCGCCTCTATTTCGGTCAGTTTTTTGCGGCGTTGTTGAAACTGGTCGAGCGGCTCAAATTCCAACGAAGGGTTCCTTTCCGGGAGTCGCCCGGCAGTATAGCGGTCGCCTTCGAGAAGCGTCAAGAAAACGCCGTCACCACCGACTCGTCGCCGGTCAAGCATGAGAGGTATCGCTGCCGGTTTAGCAAGGTTATAATCGCCGGCTGAGATGCCGCTGGCGCCCACTACAAGGCTCGGTCCATACGAAATCATCGCCCCATTGGGCGCCGGTGGAATGGGCGAAGTGGTGCGCGCCCGTGACACGCGGCTCGGACGCGAAGTCGCGCTGAAAATCCTTCCCGAATCCTTCGCGCGCGAAAGCGACCGCCTCGTCCGCTTCGAACAGGAAGCCCGCGCTGTCGCGGCTCTCAACCATCCAAATATTCTCGCCGTATTCGACGTCGGCCAGCATAACGGCTCGCCCTTTCTCGTCTCTGAACTGCTCGAGGGCGAAACGCTTCGTGCGGTACTCGATCGCGGCGCTCTTCCGCAGCGCAAAGCCATCGAGTACGCAGTACAAATCGCACAAGGCCTCGCCGCAGCGCACGAAAAAGGAATCGTTCACCGCGATCTGAAACCCGAGAATGTTTTCGTCACCCGCGACGGGCGAATCAAGATTCTCGATTTCGGCCTCGCCAAGCTCGCGCAGAAACCTGGGGCCGAAGCAGCCGCCGATGGAATCACGCTAACCAGTTCGCACACTGCCGCGGGCGTGGTGATGGGCACAGCCAGCTACATGGCCCCCGAACAGGTGCGCGGCCAAGCCGTCGATGCTCGCACGGATATTTTTTCCTTCGGCGCAATCCTGTACGAAATGCTTTCTGGAAAGCGGGCGTTCCGGCGCGACACCGCGCCTGAAACGATGACGGCAGTCCTGAAAGAAGATCCGCCGGACCTCGCGGACTCCACACCCGGCATTTCTCCCGCGCTTGACCGCATCGTACGCCGCTGCCTGGAAAAAAATCCGGAGCAGCGCTTCCAATCGGCGAAGGACCTGTCTTTTGCGCTCGCCTCTCTTTCAGGGGCCGATTCAAGTGCTGCCGCCAAAGTGGTAGCCGCCGGACCTCGAGATCGCTCGGCGGTTTGGAAGGCTGTCGCAATTGC
>CAWFGI010000012.1:0-35742 GCA_963815265.1 uncultured Acidobacteriota bacterium
GCACTTCCGGCGATGCCGTCAGAAAAATCTTCAAATCGGCGTCAGGAAACACCACGGTGCCGATATCCCGGCCCTCCATCACCACCCCGCCCCGCTGTCCAGCTCGCCTCTGCTCGGCCACCAGCACGCGCCGCACCCCCGAGACGACCGCAATCTTCGACGCCGCTTGCGATACCTCCGGCGTGCGGATCGCTATCGTCACGTCCTCGTGGTCCAGAAAGATCAGCTGTGTTCCGTCCGTTGCGCGCAAATCGATATGCGTGTCGCAGGCTAGCGTCTCGAGGTCTTCAACCCGTTCAAATGAAATTCCCTTTCGCAACGCTTTTAGAGCAAGTGCGCGGTACATAGCGCCCGTATCGACGTACACGTACGCCATCAGTTCGGCCACCCGCCGCGCTAGCGTGCTCTTTCCCGAACCGACCGGGCCGTCAATGGCAATGATCAGCTTTTTCATTTCGAGATGTTGGCGCGGCTCAAATCCGTTTGAAGGCGCGCTCGATTTCGCGCACCGAATAGCGCAGCACCACCGGCCGGCCGTGTGGGCAGCTCATCGGGTACTCGGTCTTGGCCAGCTCGCTGAGCAGCCATTCCATCTTCTTCGAGTCGAGCGGCGTATTCACCTTGATGGCTGCGTGGCACGCTGTGGAAGCCGCAATCTTCGATTGCAGCGAATCGATCGAGATGGCCTGATTCTCGCGCGCGATTCCATCGAGAATCTCGAATAGCAGCTTCTCGGCGTCGCTGCTCGCGATTCCCGCCGGCGCCGCCTGAATCGCCACTTCACGCGCGCCCATCAGCTCTGCCTCGAAACCGTTGGCACGCAACTCGTCGCCGATCTGCTCAAACGTCACCAGCTGACGCGGGTTCAACTCCACGATCGGAGGGACAAGCATCCGCTGCCCGCCCAGCTCGCCTTCGCGACGCGCGCGCAGGTGCTGCTCGAATAGCACGCGCTCATGTGCCACGTGCTGGTCGATGATCCAAAGCCCTTCGCCGTTCACCGCAACGATAAAGCTGCTGTTCACCTGCCCAAGCGGCTTCAGATCCGCAATCGCCTCCGGTGACGGTAGCGCGCCCCCGGACTGCGGAACCGCTTCGGCCATTTGTTCCATTTGGTCCGCAATCCCCGCGCCGGCCTGCGCAGGAAACGGAAAGTCAGTGCCGCCACCAGAGCCAAACTGCAAGCGCTGCGGCAGCGGCCGGTCCGGCGCACCGGTCAATTCGAGATCCTCAGCGAATCCAGCGCCTGGAGAAAACCCCACCGGAATCTCGGCGCGTGGAGGTCCCGCGAAACTCGCGCCAGCGCTCGCGCTCGCTGCATTCAGCGGCGCATCGCTTATTCCCGCGCCATTGGCGAAACCTGCGGTGCCGCCCAATGGAATCGGCGCGGCAGCTGCGGCGGCACGCCCAGCCGGAAACCCTGGAATTGGCCGCGCGAGCGAAAGCGCATGCCGCAGCGCGTCGCGCGTAAAGTCGTGAACGAACTGCGGATGCCGGAAGCGCACCTCGATTTTTGCCGGGTGCACGTTCACGTCCACTTCCTGATATGGCAGATCGAGAAACAGCAGCACTACCGGAAACACGCCGGGCGGAACGATGTTGCGATACGCCTCACCAATCGCGTGCAGCAGCAGCCGATCGCGCACCAGCCGCCGGTTCACAAAAATATAAATTCCGTTGCGGTTCGTCCGCTGCACTTCAGGGCGCGACGTAAACCCGGTCACCCGCAGCGTCGCCGCCTGTTCGTCCGATTCAATCGCAGGCTCGGTGATTGCGCTGCGCATCGGCGCTTCGTTCGGTGGAATCTCTACGAGTTCCTCAAGAGCCTGGCGCCCGAAAATCTGATACACGCGCTCGGATAGCTTTTCCACGGGCGCACAGTTCAGGATTTCTTGCGTCGGAGTCTTAAGAAGGAACTGCGTTTCCGGATGCGCGAGCGCGTAATGCGTCACAAGCGAAGCAATGTGCCCCAGTTCGGTGGTTTCCGATTTCAGGAATTTGCGCCGCGCCGGCACGCAATAAAAAATATCGGCCACACTGATCGAAGTCCCGCTCGGCACACCCGCCGGCTTCACGCCCAGAAGCTTGCCGCCCGCGAATTCGACGCGAGTTCCCTCCCCGTCCTCACCGGTCCTCGTCTCGAGAAGAAGCCGCGAAATCGCGGCAATCGTCGGTAGCGCTTCGCCGCGAAAGCCAAGCGTAGCGATCGAAAGCAGGTCATCAGCCGTCCGCAATTTCGAAGTAGCGTGCCGCTCAAACGCCAGCAGCGCATCGTCATGGTTCATGCCGCTGCCATCGTCGATCACCCGAATCATGCGCTTCCCGCCCGATTCCACTTCGATTCGAATCGATCGCGCTCCGGCATCCAGCGAATTCTCCAGTAGCTCCTTCACCACCGAAGCAGGCCGCTCTACAACCTCCCCAGCCGCAATCTTATTCGCCACATTTTCAGCAAGGATGCGAATGCGGCTCATCGAGGGTTGCCGCTCCGGGGAGACGGATTCAAATCCGAATATCCGCCATCAAACAAATTGCTGTTCGATTCACGGCGGACCCGCTCTTCCTCTTCCCTTTCTTCCTGCATCAAGCTGCGCAGGAAGATACGCGTGCCAAACAAGCTAGCGATAAACACTACAGTTACCAGCGAAATTCCGAGCCACATCGGAAACGAAGCCATTTGCACCATCATCAGAAAAATAAAGCCAATCGCGACTCCGAGTCCCAAAAGAACTCCGAATTGAGCGCGCAATGGAAGCTTGTGCATCGCGCGGGTGAGCAGAAAAACGCCGGCCGTTGCGCCAAGCGCGATCAGAATCATCAAGACTGTCACGAAGCCTCGCCAGCCGCTTTTGGTTTCTTGATTGCAATGCCGAGATTATCGAGTTGATCGGTGTCGACAGTCGACGGCGAATCGGCCATCAAATCCTGCGCGGCGGTCGTCTTCGGAAACGCAATCACCTCGCGGATCGATTTCTCTCCCGCCAGCAGCATCACGATGCGATCGACGCCCAGCGCGATTCCGCCATGCGGCGGCGTGCCATAGGTGAGCGCGTCGAGGAAGAATCCGAAGCGCTGCCGCGCCTGCTCGTCCGAGAGGCCGAGCGCTTTGAACATGCGAGCCTGCACATCCTGCCGATGAATTCGAATGCTGCCGGAACCAAGCTCGACTCCATTCAGCACAATGTCATAGCCCTTTGAGCGGCATTCCCACGGCGCGGTATCGAGCTTATCGAGATCCTCCTCGACGATTCCGGTGAACGGATGCTGCACGCTCACCCACTGCTTTTCGCGCTCGCTCCATTCAAAGAGCGCGAAGCCCGTGATCCAGGCAAACTCCCATTTGCTGCGATCGATTAAGTTGAGTTTGTCGCCGAGATACAGACGAATCTGCCCGGCCACGTTGAGCGACGTGTCGGTGTGAGGGATTTGCTCTTTCGCCGCCGTCGCGACAATCAGGTCGCCCGCTTTCGCGCCGACCTTTTCCGCAAGCTTCTTTAGCGCATCGGCTCCGAGAGTTTTCTCGAGTGGCGAGATGATTCCCTCCGCGGTCACTTTCACCGTGTAGACGCCGCGAGCGCCCGCCGACTTCGCGAACTCGCCGAGTTCGTCGAGCTGCTTGCGCGACCATGCCGCCGCACCCGGCGCGACGACAGCCTGCACATTGCCTTCGATGTGCATCGTGGGCCGCGCAGGCTCGAAGAACTCCGTGACGTTATGAAGCTCCATGCCAAAACGAAGGTCCGGTTTGTCGGACCCGTAACGGCGCATCGCGTCTTTGTAATCGAGATGACGGAACGGGCCTTTCCCTTCAACGCCTGCGACGGCGCAGGCGCGCTCCATCACTTTCTCGATCACGTGAAAAATATCTTCCTGGCGCGGGAACGACATCTCGACGTCAATCTGCGTGAACTCCGGCTGGCGGTCGGCGCGCAAGTCCTCATCGCGGAAGCATTTCACGATCTGGAAGTAGCGGTCCATTCCCGAGATCATCAGAATCTGCTTGAAGATCTGCGGCGATTGCGGCAGCGCGTAGAATTGCCCGTGATGAATGCGGCTGGGAACGAGATAGTCGCGCGCGCCTTCGGGAGTTGAGCGTGTGAGCATCGGCGTTTCGATCTCGAAGAATCCCAACTCGTCCATCGTCTTGCGCACCTCGAGAATCACGCGATGGCGCAGCTCGAGATTGCGATGCGGACGCGGCCGCCGCAAATCGAGATAGCGATAGCGCAAGCGCGTCTCTTCGCTGGCATTCACCTCTTCTTCCACTCGGAACGGAGGCGTCTTCGCGTTGTTGAGGATGTGCAAGCGCGTAGCGATCACTTCCACGTCGCCGGTCGCAAGTTCCGGATTCGATTTCTGGCGGCGCACGACGCGGCCTTCCACCGCAACGACAAATTCCGAGCGCAACTCTTCAGCCTTCGCGTGCGCTTCAGGATGCAGCTCGTTGTTGAACACGATCTGCGCGATTCCCGCGCGGTCGCGGAGGTCAATGAAAATCAGCTGGCCGAGATCGCGGCGGCGCTGAACCCAGCCCATGAGGACGACTTCTTTATCGGCGTCCGAGGCGCGCAGAGCGCCGCAATGAGTTGTGCGTTTCAGATTTCCGAGAGCTTCGAGCAATTTTGCCGTCCTTTAATTTCTTTATCCTTCTCGCTTCGCTTTTATTTCGCCTGACGCCTTTTAATCAGCCCTTTTACCGCCTATTAGAAAATTGCAAGTTGCAGATTGCACGCCACTTACGCAGAGATTTAATCACGCTACCGTGTATTAGATTTATATCCTAGCGCCGCCGCTCGGATTCAAGGTACTCCAGCAATTCGCCTTCCGCCAGCTTTCTCTGGTCGCTATCGGCGAGCCGTTTCAGGGTAAAGGTGCGTGATGCGACTTCGTCTTCGCCGATTATCAGAGCATAACGCGCGCCTAGTTTATCCGCGAGGCCGAGCGATTTCTTGAATTTCATTTCCTCGGGCGGCAACTCGACGGAGAGTCCCGCGGCGCGCAATTTTCTCGCGATTCCGACTGCTGTGGGGTAGGACTCCTGTCCCATCCATGCGATGTAGACCGCGAGGCCGCCGAGTTTGGGTGCTTTGCCGCCTTCTTCGATGGAAAGAATCGAGCGATCCGTGCCGATGGCGAAGCCGATGCCCTTCGTGGGCGGGCCGCCGAGGAGTTCGACGAGGCCGTCGTAGCGGCCGCCGCCGCAGACGGCGTTTTGCGAGCCGAGTCCTTCGGCGGTGACTTCGAATGTGGTGCGCGTGTAGTAATCGAGGCCGCGGACGAGGCGCCAGTTTTCCTTGTATTCGATGCCGCGCAGATTCAATTCTTCTTTGAGCTTGGCGAAGTGGGCGCGGCATTCGTCACAAAGGTGATCGGAGATGCGCGGCAGCGTTTCGATGATGGGTTGCTCTTCGGGAATTTTGGAATCGAGGACGCGCAGCGGGTTGGTTTCGATGCGGCGCTGGGAGTCTTCTTTGAGCTTATCTTTTACTTTTCGCAGCTCTTCGCGCAGCAGCTCGACGTATTGCGGGCGGCAGTTCTTGTCGCCTATTGAGTTGACGTAGAGCGTGGTGCGCGTCAGGCCGACGCGATTGAAAAATACGAGAAGCATTTCTAGGACTTCGGCGTCGATCGCGGGGGCATCGGAGTGGCCGAGGACTTCGGCGCCGATTTGATAGAACTGGCGGTAGCGTCCTTTTTGTGGGCGCTCGCGGCGGAACATTGGGCCGATGTAGTAGAGCTTTTGGTTGCCGGGGAGGGCCTGCATGTTGTGTTCAATGTAGGCGCGGCAGACGGAGGCGGTGGCTTCGGGGCGCAACGCGCTCGTGGCTTCTAGCAGGATCTTATACAAGTAATCCAATGTCTGCGCCGCAGCCCCGCGAAAAATCTCTTTCCAGCCAGTGTCCCGTGGGCTGCGGAGAATATCACCGAGCAAGGAAATTCCATCATCAAGATATCCTAAACCGACGTGCGCGAACTCGTATTGATAAACGAGCCCTAGATTCAGGGCTGTCTTATAGTCAGCCGAAAATCTATCTAACGACTTTTTGAATTCCTCGAAGCTCTGGTCACCGTCTAGCGAAATAGCGGCAAACTTGATTGATTCCCGGAGGTGACCCAGATCAGATCCAGTCTTGTTCTCATAGTTTTGCTCAAGAATGAACATCTCCTTGCCAACTATGTCCGTATCTAAACCCACGGCCCGGGCGAACAAGCGAGTCTCTTCGAAAATCGGCAGGCGGATTTCGCCGAAATTGTAGGATTCGAAGACTTCGCGGGCGGTGTGCTCGAACCAATTCCAGCGGGCGGAGTCCGGCGGGAGGATGTCGCGCGTGCCTTTGATGGCGCGAAATTGTTTTCGCTCGGACATTTGCCCCCAGCGGCTGAAGCCGCTTATCTATTCGCGAGTCTTGCGGCACGACTGAAGTCGTGCCCTGACGGTGAATCTTTAAATATATCAGGAATGGATGGCGTCGTGGTGGGGGAGGGTGGAAGAGGGCTGGCGGCGTGTGCGATCTATCGTGCTCGTGGCAACGGAGGACTGCCCAGCGCTAAAGCGCATGGATAAGGCTGAGTCTTTATCGGAGCGCTGAAGCGCTCCTTCCCCCGCATGAATGCGGGGGCTCCCACCGAACTGCAAAGGCACTTCTAAAACCAAATGGCGCTGAAGCGGTGCTCTCCCCATGAATGCAGGGGCTCCCACTCAACAGCACAAGGCACCGAACCAAGCGCTGAAGCGGTTTTTCCCCTCATGAATGCGAGTGGATCCCACCGAACTGCAGAGTCACGTCGAATCAAATGGCGACACAGAGCTGAGTCGCGTGTTCGGGCACGGCATGCCGTGCCCCTACTGAAAAATCGCGGGCATCCGCCTCGTGGGTTGGCGATCACGAGTTACGAGTTACGAGTTGCAAGTTGCGAGTTACGGGGTTTCCTGCTTGTAGGTTTCTTTGTATTCGACGTAGCGCTGGGCGTAGGCGTCGATGGAGTCCTGGTCGGCGTCGGTTAGGGCGCGGCGGAATTTGCCTGGGTGTCCCATGAAGAGGCTGCCGGGCGGGACTTCGGTGCCTTCGGGGACGAGGGTGCCAGCGGCGACGATGGAGCCGGTGCCGATTTTTGCGCCGTTGAGGATGATGGAGCCCATGCCGATGAGGCAGCGCGATTCGATTGTGCAGCCGTGGAGGACGACGCCGTGGCCGATGGTGACGTTGTCACCGAGGATGAGCGGGTGCGTGTCGCGCATTACGTGGAGGACGGAGCCGTCCTGGACATTTGTGCGCGAGCCGATGCGGATGAAGTGGACGTCGCCGCGGATGACGACGCAGGGCCAGACGCTGGAGTCGGCGGCGATGGCTACGTCGCCGATGATGACGGCTTGCGGATCGATGTAGGCGGATTCGGCGATGCGGGGGGTGCGGCCGCGGTAGGTGCGAAGCAATGTGGGCTCCTTTGCGGTGGAGACGCTAGCATAGGCGAAACGGATGTGACAATGCCGTCGCTTGCGTGACCTTGGTCGCAAAGGTGACAAGGCAAGGCCCTCGCTTCGCTCTGTTCTCGGTAGGCGCTTCGCGCGACTTGAGTTTATGTCGTGGTGCCCTTCGTGCCTCAGGATAAAAAGCCGCGACCTACAAGGCTTGACGAATTCGCGGTTGGTCAGTTTGTGGGCTTGTTGAATTCCGGCGCGGATGTCTGCGAGGCTTCGAGAAAGGCGCACAGTCCCTTCGTTCCTCAGGGCGAGCAAGAGTGCCCGCCACTGCGGGCAGGCCTGTGCCACTTGAGGCGAAAGGCCCACGGCGATTACAGCGTCGTCGTGGCTACCGGGCACTTGCTTGTTGGCGAGGTGAATGGCGGAGCGTTGCCAGCGCCGACGCGGGCGGGTCTTAGACCCGCCCCTACTTACGCGGATCAACGAGGAGGCGCTTGGGGGCCTTGCGGCTCCAGGCTACGCGGAGGGCGGCTTCCAGGATGTCCGGCGGAACTTTTGTGAGGGTGACGCGGGTGGCGCCTTTTTCGCCCCAGCCACCTGGGACTGGCGAGAAGAGTTCGGGGGCGTCCTGGATCATGCCGGCTTGTTGATCGGGGGTGAGCAATAGAACTCCGTAGCCTTGATGTTCGAGGGCGAGGGTGGCGAAGATTTTGCCGGCGATGCGGAAGTCGGCGTTGCTGAAGTGGGAGCCTTCGGTGGCTTCGGGGAGCGAGAGGGCGATGCGGCGGAAAGTTTTAGGCGTCATAAATGGGGTTTAGCTCGAATGGGGTCAGCTCGGCCGTACACATCGAGCAATTTGCCCTATATGTGTATGTGGCAATTCCAAACTGGCGTACGGCAAGAGAAATGAAGCCCAGCGTCCTCAATCATATAGCAGCAAATTCGCCAGCGCACCAAAGAAACTGAGGGCGCATCTAATAGCATAGAGGGCAAAAAATATGAGGCACTTAACATCAATTTTCATAGGAGGCCTTGTACTGGCGGCCACGCTGGCTATCCCAGCGCGAGCGGACACCCAGTCACCGGGTTCCGGGGTACCTGGCACATTGAACTACGTAGAAGGGCAGGTTTCGCTTGATTCTCAGTCGCTCAATTCCAAATCGATTGGTTCGGCTACCCTGGAAACGGGGCAATCGCTAACAACGGAGAACGGCAAAGCGGAATTGCTGCTGACGCCCGGCGTGTTTTTGCGAGTTGGCGGAAACAGCGCTGTGAAAATGATTTCGCCCAACCTGACTGACACGGAAATCGACGTCGAGCGGGGCGATGCGACCGTTGAACTCACCGAGATTCACAAACAGAATGACATCCGAGTGGATGAAGACGGCGTCCCGGTCCGACTCGTGAAGGACGGATTCTACGATTTTGACGCGGCCCGGAATCAGGTTCTCGTTCTCGACGGCCAAGCAATCGTCAACGAAAACGTGAAAGAAGTGAAAGTGAAGGGCGGGCACGAACTCACTCTCACTCAGGAGTCCACAAAGCCGCAGGGCTTCGATAAAAAGGCTTACGAAACCAGCGATCTCTACCAATGGAGCAGTCTACGTTCTGCTTATCTTGCGGAAGCCAATGTTGATGCCGCGCCCTCGTACCTTGTCGCTGGGGGATACGGCTTGGGATGGTTTGGCTCAGGCTGGTATTGGGATCCATGGTTTGATTGCTACACGTTCATTCCCGGCGACGGTATCTTTTACAGCCCGTTCGGCTGGGGATTCTATTCGCCGTTTTGGGCTATAGACGCTCCTTTCTACGGCTACGGCCACTATCAACATCAGTTCGGCCGAGATTTCCGAGGCTGGGGGGCTGGTCCGCATTACGTGCCTGGAGTTCGCGGCGGCGGCTACCACGCTGGCCGTGGATACGCGTCGCGTGGCGGGATTTACGATGGTGGCTTTCACGGAGGCGGATTTCGCGGAGGCGGTTTCTCGGGAGGCGGCGGATTCCATGGAGGTGGCGGTGGTGGATTTGGAGGCGGAGGGCACGGGCGGTAACTGAATCTTGAGGTAGGAATCATGAGGCGGGACGCGTTCGGGTCCCGCCTTTTTTGTCTGCTCCACCAAAACACTTCAAAGGCGCCGGCAGGATGCCAGCAGTACGAACTGCAACGCGGCTGCTAGAGAATCTGAACGACCGGAGACGTCGCGTTGGCGTTGACGGTTTCTACACGCTGCATGACGTTGCGGGCCATGGCGTAGATGCTTTTGCCGCCTGGGGCGTCTTCGCCCATTGAGGCTACGGGCTTGCCGCTGTCGCCGCCGATGCGGATTTGGGGGTCGATTTCGATTTCGCCGAGGAATGGGACGCCAAAGAGCTGGGCCATGCGACGGCCTTCGCCATGGCCGAAGACGTCGATGCGGCCATCGCAATGCGGACAATTGAAGTAGCTCATGTTTTCGACGACGCCGAGAATTTCGACGTGAACCTGGCGAAACATTTCGACGGCTTTGCGTACGTCGGCGAGCGAGACGATCGAGGGCGTGGTGACGACGACTGTACCTGTGATGGCGACGCTTTGAATCAGCGTGAGCTGAACGTCACCGGTGCCGGGCGGGAGGTCAACGATTAGGTAATCGAGTTCGCCCCATTGCACGCTGCGGAGAAATTGCTGGATCACGCTGTGAAGCATGGGGCCGCGCCAGATGAGGGGCTTGTCGCCGGGATTCAGCAGGCCCATCGAGATCATTTTGATTCCGTAGGCTTCGACGGGAATGATGGTGCGTTCGTCGAGGGCGCGGGGCTGTTCGACGGTGCCGAGCATGACGGGGACGTTGGGACCGTAGACGTCGGCGTCGAGGAGGCCGACTTTTGCGCCGAGGGCTTTGAGGGCGAGGGCGAGATTGACGGCGACGGTGGTCTTGCCGACGCCGCCTTTGCCGCTGGCTACGGCGACGAGATTTTTGATGCCGGGGATCGGAGCTTTCTTTTCTGTCGGCGGTTGGTTCGGTCCGATTCCTGGCATTTGTCCGGGTGCGGGAGGCATTGGATCCTTTCGAATGTGAGAGCTGACGCGAATCTTGACCTTCTGAGCCTTAATCATAGACTGGCAGCGTTGGGGCGGCAAGGTGCAGGACGCCCGGTGCGACGTGCCAGAGTGATAGAATCCCTATTAATGGCGATTCAGCGAGCCAACCGGGACGGTGCCGTTATTCGCGTTGCGGTCTTCTTGGCTGTTGCTGCGTGTCCGTTTGGGTTTCTGGGATGCTCCGCGCTCGCAATGTATACGGGTTCGATTCAACTCCACTTGGTGGGTGCGGCAGCCCCGTATCCATCAGTTTCACAGGAAAGGGCTGCGTGGGTTGGGTGCTGCCTTTTGTCTGCGGCCTTTTCGTACCTCGTGTACATCCTCGTAGTTCGATTCGGAAGCAAGGTTGCGCCTTCAAAAATTCTGACGTGAGGTTGTTTTGCAGGAAAACTCACGAGCGGATAGAATAGTAAGCTGAGTTTTGCTGGGTTTGAGTAGTTGTGCGCGTCATCGCTTTGACGGATTGCGCTTCACGCCCTAGAGGCATCTAACTAAGGAAATATGGACGTCGAGAGAATAGTTGATAGCGTCGTCGCGCGATTTATCGGGACGAAGCACGAGCGCGACATCAAGGTGATTCAGCCCGTGGTTGGCGAGATCAACGCGCTCGAGCCGGCGATGCAGAAGCTTACGGACGCGGAGCTCGCGGCTTACACGACGAAGCTGAAGGCCGAGGTGCAGGGGCGGCTGGAGGGCGTCGAGGACAATGACTCGGAGATCAAGCAGAAGCTGAAGGAAGCGGTGGAGCCGGCGATTGTTCCGGCGTTTGCGGCGGTGCGCGAAGCTGGGCGGCGGACGCTGGGGATGCGGCATTTCGATGTGCAGTTGATCGGCGGCATCGTGCTGCATCAGGGCAAAATCGCGGAAATGAAAACCGGCGAAGGAAAGACGCTGGTTGCGACGTTGCCTGCGTATCTGAACGCGCTGGCCGGGCGCGGCGTGCACATTGTGACCGTGAACGACTACCTGGCGCGGCGCGACGCGGAGTGGATGGGCCCGATTTACAAGATGCTGGGGATGACGGTGGGCGTGATCGTTCACGACCTGGAAGATTCGCAGCGGCGCGCGGCGTATGGCGCGGATATCACCTACGGGACGAATAACGAATTCGGTTTCGACTACCTGCGCGACAACATGAAATACGATTTGAAGGATTGCGTGCAGCGCGGGCATCACTACGCGATCGTGGACGAAGTGGACTCGATTTTGATCGACGAGGCGCGCACGCCGCTGATTATTTCCGGGCCGGCCGAAGAATCCACCGACAAGTATTACAAGATCGACAAGGTGATTCCGAAGCTTATCCAGGATATCGATTACACGCTGGATGAGAAGCACAAGACGGCGACGCTGACGGAAGAGGGCGTGTCGAAGGCTGAAAAGCTGCTGAGCCTCGGGAACCTCTACGACCCTGCGCACATGGACATCATTCATCACGTCTATCAGGGGCTTCGGGCGCACACGCTTTTCCAGCGCGATGTGGATTACGTGGTGAAAGACGGCGAAGTGATCATCGTGGACGAGTTCACAGGGCGTCAGATGCCCGGGCGGCGATGGTCGGACGGATTACACCAGGCAGTGGAAGCGAAAGAAAACGTGAAAATCGAGCGCGAGAACCAGACGCTGGCGACGATCACGTTTCAAAATTATTTTCGCATGTACAAAAAGCTGGCTGGCATGACGGGAACGGCGGAGACCGAGGCGCCTGAGTTCGACAAGATTTATAAGCTTGAAGTGGTGGCGATTCCGACGAACAAGACGCTGATTCGTGTGGAACATCCGGACGTGGTCTATCGCACGGAAGCAGAGAAATTCGAAGCGGCCGTGAACGGAATCTTGCAGGAAGACAACACGAAGGCGGGCGGCATCCGGCAGTATTACGAGAGCGGGCAGCCGGTGCTGGTGGGGAGTATCTCGATTGAGAAGTCCGAGAAGATCGCCGAGCATTTGAAGAAGGCTGGGATTCCGCACCAGGTGTTGAACGCAAAGCAGCATGAGCGCGAGGCGAAAATTATCGCGCAAGCGGGGCGCAAGGGCGCGGTGACCGTGTCGACGAACATGGCCGGCCGCGGAACGGACATTTTGTTGGGCGGAAATCCGGAGGCTATGACGCGCGAGTACGCGCTGAAAAATAAGCTCGCGATGCCGTACATGCCGGCAGGGGCGGTGATCGGCGCTGCGGCGGGAACCGAGACAGCGGCTCAGGCGGATGCGGCAACGGCGGGAGGCAGCGCGGCGGCGAGTGCGACCGCTGGAGCCTCGGGCAACGGTGCGAGCGGTGCGAGTAGCGCACCGATGGTTTTGTTCCAACAGGAAGGCAAGATTTATCAGGTGCCGCTGGATCAGTGGAAGCCAATCTACGATCAGTTTGCGGATCAATGCCGGGCGGAACACGACGAAGTGGTGGCGATGGGCGGATTGCACATTCTGGGAACCGAGCGTCATGAGGCGCGCCGGATTGACAATCAGCTGCGGGGGCGCGCGGGGCGGCAGGGCGATCCGGGCTCATCGAGATTTTTTCTTTCGCTCGAGGACGATTTGCTGCGAATTTTCGGTGGGGAGCGCGTGAAGGCGCTTATGTACCGGCTGGGAATGACGGAGGGAATACCGATCGAATCGCGGCTGATCAGCAAGCGAATCGAGAACGCGCAGAAGGCTGTGGAAGCGCAGAACTTCGAAGCGCGAAAACATCTGCTCGAATACGACGACGTGATGAACAAACAGCGCGAGACGATTTATTCCACGCGCCGCGCAATTCTTGAGGGCGCGGATCAGCGAGAACTCGTGCTGGAGAAGGCGGAAGAGATTGCATATGAGCTGGTGGACATTTATTGCCCGCGCGACCAGCATCCCGATCAATGGAATGTGACGCAATTTTCAAATGAAGTGCTGAACCAATTCGGATTTGAGCCGAAAGCGGCGGGAATCGATATTGCCAACTTGAATCACGATTCGCTGGCCGATGCGTTGATTGCGAAGGTGAACGCGCGATACGAGGAAAAGGAAACGCTGTTTGGCGCGCAGGTAATGCGATGGCTGGAGCGACGCATCCTGCTGGATATCGTGGACGCGCAGTGGAAGGATCACCTGCTGAGCCTCGACCACTTGAAGGAAGGCATCGGGCTGCGCGGGTATGCGCAGAAGGATCCACTGGTCGAATTCAAGAAAGAAGCGTTCACGCTTTTCGATGATTTGATGGATCGCATTGATAAGGAATCGGTGCGGTTTCTGTTTCTCGTGCAGCCTGCGAAGCCGGAGGACGAAGCCCGCCAAATCGAGCGCCGGCAGCGACAGCAGCAACAGAATTTGCAGTTTCAGACAGGCGCTGCGCAAGCCGAGCCTCCCAAGCCCGTGCGAGCGGCCGCGAAAGTTGGACGCAACGATCCGTGTCCTTGCGGATCGGGCAAGAAATACAAGAAGTGCCATGGCACCGCGGCCTAACATTTCTTAATCCAGAACTTCCATCCGATTTGAACTTTCCTTGCTTCCATTGCGTATCCCTCTGCAGACTGAGGTGAGTTTCAGTCAGGAGGACGAAATGAGGACGCGTGTGCGCGTTGTCGGTGTGTGTTTTATTTGGGCGGCGATGGCGACCGCTTTGACCGCGTTGCCTGCGGCGGCAGCGCAGGAAGGACATTTTGATCGGACATTGAGCGTCACGGGTGCTGTAGACCTTTCGGTTCAAACTGGATCCGGGAATATTTCGGTGAAGCCGGGAGATTCGAGCAAAGTGGAAGTCCACGCGACCATTCGAGCCGATCATTCGTGGTTGAACGGTGATGCCAGTGCACGGGTTCATGATATTGAGACGAATCCACCGATCGAACAGAACGGCAACACGATTCGGATCGGCCATTTTGATGACCGCGGCCGCGAGCACGGCATTTCGATCAGTTATGAAGTGATTGTGCCGGAACAGACGAAACTGCATTCGGAATCGGGTTCGGGAGACGAGACAATCGGCGGAATCGCCGGGCCCGTTGACGTGATGAGCGGATCCGGTGATTTAAGAGTCGCGAATATCGGCGGCGAGGTGCATGCGCGAACGGGTTCGGGCAGCGTGGAACTTGATTCAATCAAGGGCGCGGCGCGCGCGACTTCGGGCAGCGGTTCGATTCACGCACTAGGAATTGCCGGGGGTTTGAATGCGTCCAGCGGCAGCGGCGAAGTGAAGCTGGAACAGACGGCGGCAGGAGACATTGAGATTTCGACAGGCTCGGGCGACGTGGACATCAAAGGCGCAAAAGGAGCTGTGAGCGTTACGACCGGAAGCGGCGAAATCACGGCGCAGGGCGTCCCGTCCGGCGACTGGAAGTTGCGCACGGGCTCAGGCGGCGTGACGGTGGAGTTTCCGGAAAACGCTGCTTTCGAACTGTACGCACAGACCAGTTCCGGCAACATCGAGACAAAGCACACAATTTCGGTGCAGGGAAACATCAGCACGCACGAGCTTCATGGAAAAGTCGGCAGCGGCGGGGCGGTGCGAGTGGAATTGAGGACGAGTTCCGGCACGATTCGGATTTTGTAAATCGGCTGCATGCGCATGAGTTTCCGCCGCTTGGAAGGCGAGAACTCACCCGAGCGCGCACAGGGCGCGCGAATCCAGACGCTATTGCCATTTTCGCGCAGGCTGGCATGCCTAACTCAAAAATATGCTAGTCTCTCTCGCACATGCCTTGCGGGAAACCCGCGAGGCCACGGGGTGGGAAATGACAGCCGCTGTCGCAGGTGGAAATTGCCAACGGCCCGGGTGTGCGAATCCGATCCCCAAAAGCCTTGCAGGCGAGCAACTGTGCCTGGATCATTTTCTGGATGAAGCATTTGTTCGCACCGATCACGCGATGCAGAGCTGCCGGGAGGGACAGTTTGTCAATGCGAGCAGCCTGGAATGGCTGCTTTCCGACGCTCTCGCGACCGTAAAGAATCTCGAAGAGGGTGCGGCCGAGCCGAACCCGGAACAGCGCGATCGGATGCTGGAGTTGCTTTTAATCGTGGCGAACTTGCACGAATATGTGGCACACCATTCGGTCCGTCTGGCGCAGCGGCCTGCGTAAGCCGTAGCGCGACGCGCGAGAGGTTCGATTACAGAAATACCTCGGCTTGCTTAAGCGTTAACACCTCATCTTGCTGCTGCCTTGCATTTTCGTCCCGCACGATTCAACCTTGATGTTCCCCTTCCGGAAACCCGGCAACCGGAGACGGAATGAACAACAACCCATTCAAACCCTCGGATCCAAAGATACCTGGCGTGTCTCCCAGGGACGAATCGGTCTACCATGCTCCTCCGCCTTCAGCGGAACAGAAACCCATGTCCGCCAGATTCTCGATGTCACAAATGCCGCCACGCTGGCTAATCCTTTCCGCGACTGGTGTGGTAGCGGTGTGCCTGATTGCCGTTTGGTGGATGCACGGGACATCCGCAAAGGAAGCCAATACCGAAAACGAAACAAAAACGCCCGCAACGACAGCAGCAGACAGCAATCCTGCGCCAATTCCGGAGCCGCTGCCTATGGGACCGGGTGAAATTGCGACAACAAACGAACTGGCGAAGGATTGGTCAGCAAAGAAATTTATTTTTCGCGATCCGCTCACCTCACGAGAAGGGCCGGCAATGGTGGTGCATCTTCCCGGTGGAGTGTACTGGGGATTTTCTCTCGTCGAGCCGTATGGATCATGCGAGATGGAATTGGTAACGGACATGCAGAAGCTTCGCGCAGACTATGGATTTCGAGGGTCGCATCCGATGGTGGGTGACCCTTGCAATCGCGCGGTGTTTGACTTAACCCGATACGGTAGCGGGCCTGCTGGATTGGTTCGCGGGGAAATTGCGCATGGCGCTGCGGTGCGGCCGCCGCTGGCGATCGAGATTCAGGTGCGCGGCAAACAGGTGCTGGCGAAAAAAATCGAGTAGCTTCCTCTTAAACTCTCTCAAACGATTTGCAAACCCAAGTAACCCGACCACAGCCCTGCCATTTACTTCAAGAGTTGGCTTCCCTTCAGCACCATCTCAACTGCTTTTCTTTAGGCCAGCTCATGCTGTACGGATCCGAAAAAAACTGCCGCCGTGCGGATCGGGGAGTCCGACGGCGGCAGTTTTGGAATGAGCTAACGTTGAATCGAGTTCTGCTAGTCGGTTAAGGCCTCCACGGAGCGGGCAACCATCACAGGAGTATTGTTCGCCGCCGGATTGATGAGGATGAATCCGACCACGCGCAAGTGAATTGGCTGGCTGCCGGTGAGAGCTGAGAGACCGCTGAGGTTGATGTAGTTCGTAAAACTGGTAGACAGCACCGTCAGAGGCTGAGGCAACAAGATGCCGGCAAGGTAGTTATCGTTCAAGCTGAATGTGCCATTGTTGCCGTTCTGCACGCTGGTGCTGCCGACGACCCAGTCACCGCGCTGTCCTTGGCGTTCCAGAACAACGCGATGAACGGTAACTGTCGGCGGTGTACTAGTTGTATTGAGTTTGCCGCCGAAAAGAACCCGTTGTCCCGCGAGCTGGCTGGACGGCCCAAAAAGAAGCGACGTGAGTGGGATGTGGAGATCCGCAATCATGTACTTCTCGTTGCCGGTCAGAGGAATCGTATCGATCTGTCCGAGCGGATATCCTGCCAGATCGGGAAGCTCTGCGCGCGCGTAAATATTGAGGCCGGTCGCCTGGCCGTCGGACGACTGAACGAATGTATCGAGACCCTCAAGGAAGAAGTGATCTGTCGATACAACTTCCACTTCGGTCGCCGTGATGTCGCGCGTGACCCGATTGAGAGTGCCGGAGACTTCGACGATCGTGTTCGTATCGTAGCTTGAGGGCATCTCGTTGGAGTCAAAATTCGTGGAAGTGGTGGTATCCACGGTGTATTGACGGCCGCGCGGACCCTGAATCACGAACTGATTCCCTGCCGGGTTCACGCTGACCACTCCGGCGTAGAAGCAATCGATTTGAGCGTCGGCATCGTCCACGGAAAGGCCCTTCACGTCGAATGTGGGAGTGAAGTTGCCGGTTACGTTGCCGTTCGCGTCGGTCTGGATGGATTGTCTGAGGTCGAGATCCATGAAGAAACCGACCAGATCATTGTCGGCCAGGACGAGAGGTGTCTTGAGGGGCTGGGTCACCGTCATCGGAGACACCGTCGCGTTAATCGTGTTGAGCGCGGGCGGCGATTGCGTCGTGTCGAGATATTGGATCACGACGGTGCCAACGGTAATGTTAGCCGAGGTATAGGTGCCGGCTTGAACATTTTCAAGATCGAGCAGGCTGCGCAAGCCGTTCAATTTGGCGAAATCAACGATCTGCGGACCGTTCAGAAGATTTACGGTCGTGGTGCCATCCGTAAGCGTGATGCTCGTGATCTGGACTTGAACCGACACGACGCTCGGAATCGTTGGGCTGTCCGTGCCGATCGTAAACATGCCGCCCATCTGCTGGCTGGGTTGCGTGCCGGAAGAACTTCCACCGCAACTGGATAGAGCTAACATTGCAAGTAATGAAGCGAACACACCCATAGCTTTCGAAACGCGCATTGCAAATCTCCTTTTTAAACCGAAAATCGCTTTAGAAAATTAGGGCCAACACCCGATTCAGCTGCTGGAGAGTGAACACCGGGCTTTGCGGAAAGTTGCGCGAGAATGCGGACAAACTAGTAGTGCGGCGCGGAATACTTCCGAGCCAGAATGTAACTGTTGAGACAGCACTTAGGGTACTGGGGGCATCGTAGTAGAGTCTTGCCTGCCGGTGGCGGATGACGGGCGGTTGCGCTTTTTCTTCGCTTTCAGGGATCGCTGAAGGGAGTGGTTATGGGGCGTGGGGCGGTTCTTTCCGTTGCGATACTGCTGGGGATTTCTGCCGCGGGCTGCGCCAAAAAGGCGGATGATGCGACGCTTGCAACGCAAATAAAGTCGCAGATGTTCTCGGACCCGCAGTTGAACGGCGCCAGCCTGGAAGTCACGTCAAAGGACGGGCAGGTGACGTTGGCCGGCGCGGTGCCGAACGATGCGGCCCGCTACAAAGCGTACAAGATTGCGAATGAAACGGCGGGCGTGGCGAAAGTTAACGATCAGATGACGGTCGCGCCGACGCCTGCACTTGAGCCCAATTCCCCGACGACCAATCCCGCGCCTGCGTCTATTGCTCTGAGCGGTAGCCCGCCTGCCCGCGCTGCTGATAAGGCGCGCAAAGCGCGCACAATAAGTTCTCCGCATCCCGCCGACGATAATCAGATCGTTGAAGATACCGCTGCTCCACAGCAAGCACCGCCCGAGCTCCCAGCCGCGCCAGACGTGCAACAGCAACCCGTTCCACCTGCTACTCCTCAAGCGGTACAACCGCCGTTGCCTACACCTCCCCCGCCGCAACCGAGACAGGTTGAGGTTCCAGCCAGCTCTACGCTGACGGTGCGAATGATCGACGGCGTAGATGCGTCGGTGAACAGCGCTGGTGAAATATTTCACGCGTCGCTCGAATCGCCACTCGTCGTGGACAATGACGTGGTAGTGCCGCGCGGCGCGGACATTTATGTGCGGCTGGTGAGCGCGAGTTCAGCGGGGCGCATGAAGGGAAAAAGCGAGCTGCATTTGGAATTGGTGAAGATGGAATTTCAGGGACGGTCCTACCCGCTTGTCAGCAGCACGTATTCGGTGACCGGAAGCTCCCGCGGCAAGAACACCGCGGCGAAGGTGGGGGGCGGGGCGGCGCTGGGCGCGATCATCGGGGCAATTGCGGGCGGCGGAAAAGGTGCAGGGATTGGCGCTGGAGTGGGAGCGGCAGGCGGGGCGATTTACCAGGGAGCGACAAAGGGCAAGCAGGTGAAAATTCCGGCGGAAACCAGATTGGACTTTCAACTCGATCAGCCAGTGACGGTAACGGTGTTGCCGCGGCCGTCCAATTCCGTCGTCGGCCAGCAATAAAACAGAGTGCGATAGCTATCTTGCGGGGAACGGAGTTGTGCCGTTCTCCGCATTTTTGCGATGGAACGACGATGCGTGAGGATCGACTTTCCCGCCTTGCGCGCTCACGGTGAGTTGTTTACGATGGCACGCGGACGGATCGCTTGATCGGACAAACAATATCGCACTATCGAATCATCGAACCGCTGGGAAGCGGGGGGATGGGGCAGGTTTATCGCGCCGAGGACACGCGGCTCGGGCGGCAAGTCGCGTTGAAATTTCTGTCAGAAGAATTGGCGCGCGATCCGGCAGCCCTGGAACGCTTTCAGCGGGAGGCACGCGCCGCCTCGTCGCTGAATCATCCGGGAATTTGCACGATTTATGATGTGGGCGAATACAACGGGCGCCCTTTCCTTGTGATGGAGCTGCTCGAGGGCCAAACGCTGCGCGAGCGGATCGGCGGACGTCCCGTGGCGACCGATTCCCTTCTCGAGTTCGGGGCGCAGATTGCGGATGCGCTCGACGCGGCGCACTCGCGCGGGATCATTCATCGCGATATCAAGCCCGCCAATATTTTTGTCACCGCGCGAGGTCAGGCGAAGATCCTCGATTTTGGACTCGCCAAGCAGGGAGCGTCGCGCCGGCTCGCCGAAGCTGTGGGTGCGGGCAACACGACCACTCAGCCGACAACCGACAATTTGATGCTGACAAGCCCCGGGTCGGCGCTTGGCACGGTGGCCTATATGTCTCCTGAACAGGCGCGAGGTGAGGACTTGGACGCGCGCACCGATCTTTTCAGTTTAGGCGCCGTACTCTACGAGATGGCAACGGGCCACGCTGCGTTCAACGGAAATACTTCCGCCGTGATTTTTGACGCGATCTTGAATCGCACGCCGGCTGCGCCTTCGACTTTGAATCCGAATCTTCCACCGAAGCTCGAAGAAATTATCGGAAAGGCGATCGAGAAGGATCCTGATTTCCGTTACCAGACCGCCGCTGAACTTCGCGGCGATTTGAAGCGAATGAAGCGTGACACCGATTCCTCTCGCCCCATGAGTGGCTCCTCGAGAACATGGTCAACGGGATTGGGCCCAACGGCATCATCGTCTTCAGCGGCGGTGGCGATACCGTCATCGGCACAAAGTCAGCTTGGGCCGTCAACACCTTCTACAATCACTCAATTTCAATGGAGCGCCTGGGCACGCCGAGCGGCGGGGTTGGCTGCGATCGCTGCTGCGGTGTTCTTGTTCGTTCACGAACGAAATGGGCGGAAAGCACAGACCTCATTCGCGCAGATGACGATCACGCCGATATCGTCGTCCGGTCACACCTACGGCGCTGCGATTTCGCCCGACGGAAAATGGCTCGCCTATATTTCCGACGAGGAGGGAAAGTCTGGAATCTGGGTGCGACAGCTCGGCACTGGCAGCACGGCCCAGGTTGTGGCGCCGTCGGTCGGAAACTTCAAGGGAGTGACATTTTCACCGGATGGAAATTATTTGTATTTCGTAAAAGGCGAACCCGGTACCGGGCTTTCAAAACTTTATCAAGTTCCCTCCCTCGGGGGAACACCGCGCGAATTGATTGTCGACGTGGACAGCCCAGTGACATTCTCGCCGGACGGTAAGCAGATCGCTTTCGTGCGGCAATCGAGTACAGCGGGAACGTCGAGCTTACTGACGGCCAAGGCCGACGGCTCGGCGGAGCATGCCATTGCCGTACTTCGCGAGCCACTTTCATTCTCGGCGGAGGGCCCCGCATGGTCGCCGGACGGGCAACGGATTGCGATAGGAAAGTCGATCAGCGCAGGCTTTCAGCAATATGCTATCGAAACAGTAGCGGTTGATACTGGCGCAGAAACTCGGCTCGGAACAACAGATTGGGGCTATGTGAGGCGGATGAGCTGGATGCCGGATGGATCGGCCGTAGTTTTTGGATCGCCGATCAGCAAGCCTTCGCTTAACGCTCAGCTATGGACGGTAAGTTACCCCGCTGGTGAAGCGCGGCGAATCACGAATGATTTGAATTTCTATACCGGAGCGAGCGTCACTTCCGATGGCGCCACGCTCGCTACCGTGCAACTGACTCTTACAGGAAATTTGTGGTCGGCCGGCGTTGGAAGCGGCTCTTCATTTTCACCGTCTAAACAGATTACCTCGGGAATCAGCCGCGCGGATGGCGTGTTCGGTATCTCATGGACGCCGTTGAATCAGATTCTCTACAGCTTTTATGCCTCCGGCACCACGAAATTGGCGGCGACTTCTCCCGACGGCGCCAATGCCCGCGACGTTTCCGTTAGCGCGGGAGCGGCGATGTTCCCGTCCGCATGCGGCGACGGGCAGCACGTGGTCTTTACAGTGAATCGGCCCGATCAGGGATTGTCGGTGTGGCGCGGTGATGCCAACGTGGGTGAAGCGAAACAGCTCACGAACGGACCCGCAGATGTATGGCCGATCTGTTCGCCAGATGGGAAGACGGTCATCTACGTGAATCTTTCGACAGATTTACCCACCCTCATGAAGATCGCGATTGACGGCGGAACGCCCGCCAGATTGGGCAAAGAGCCGTTTCAGTTTCCGGCGATTTCGCCCGACAACCAGCTCATCGCCGCGTCATACCATCCCGATCAAACCAAACCTGCGAAACTGGCTATTGTTGCAATCGACAGCGGAGAAATTCGAAACGTTTATGACGTCCCAGCAGAGACCGTTTTTGGCGGCGAAGGTGGAAGCGACCTTGAGTGGACCAAGGACGGGCGTTCGGTGCTGTTTGTGGTAAACAAAAATTCGGCACCGACCCTGTGGGCACAGCCGGTTGGCGCTCCGGGAAGCGCTATTATTTCGCCAAAACCGATCATGAATTTTGGCTCGGGCTTTGTGTGGGCCTATGCGCTTTCGCCGGATGGAAAACAGATTGTTTACTCGCGCGGAGTCCCGGCTACGGATGTGGTTCTGATTTCTCACTTCTAGTTACAGGAAACCTGCTGCTCTGCTCGTGACATTCACCGGAGGATGCATGAAGGTATCGCGGCGCGAGTTGCTGAAGACCTCTTCCATTGCAGGCGCCGGTGCTGCCGCTGCCGCGATGAGCGCACCGCTGGTAAACAGCGGACGCACGCAGCAGAGTTCGCAGTCGACACCGCGGGAATTGCCCCCCGCCTTTAACAAGTTACAGCCTTTGGGCGACCGGGTGAAGCCGATCCGCGTCGACGAACTGCAAGGGCGCATCGCGCACGCGCAAGAGCTGATGACCAATGCGAAACCGCGATTTGACGCGCTTTACGTGACGCCCGGCACGACACTCGCATATTACGTAGGAACTCCATGGGGCCTGAGTGAACGAATCGTCGCTCTGATAATTCCCCGCGAAGGCCAGCCGCTGATGATCTGCCCTGCCTTCGAGGAAGGGCGCCTGCGCGAACAGCTGCGGTGGCCCATTGAGTTGCGGGTCTGGCAGGAAGATGAAAGCCCCTATGCGTTGATCGCGAAATGGCTGGCCGAGCGAGGGATTCGCACTGGACGAGTCGCGGTTGAGGAAACGACAAAGTACGTTTTCTACGACGGTCTTCGACAAGCGGCTTTTTCGCTCGATTACGCCAGCGGCAATCCGGTGACGGTGGGGTGCCGCGCGCAGAAGAGCGAGCATGAACTGGATCTGATGCGTTTGGCATGCTCGGTTACGTTCGATGTTTACAAAGCCACGTTTGCTTCACTGCGGGAAGGGATGACGCAACACGAAGTGTCGAGCATGATATCGCGCGCCTATACGAAAATGGGCCTCGAAGGATACGCGATTGTGCTGTTCGGCCCTGCAGCCGCTTTGCCGCACGGGACGCGTGAAGAGCAGGTGCTGCGCGAAGGGACGGGCGTGCTGATTGATGGGGGGACGCGCGTCGAGGGCTATGAGTCCGACGTGACGCGAACGAGTGCATTGGGAAAACCTTCCCCTAAGCTTCAGCAGGCTTTTGAAATCGTGAGAAGTGCGCAGGACGCGGCGCTCGCGGCTGCTGTGGCAGGACGCGAATGCGGCTCGGTGGACGGCGCCGCCCGCAAGGTGATTACGGATGCCGGTTTCGGTCCCGGATACAAATACTTCACGCATCGCCTGGGCCACGGGATAGGACTGGATGGGCATGAGTCTCCGTATCTTGTGCAGGGCAAGCCGACAATCCTGAAGCCAGCAATGACTTTCTCCAACGAGCCTGGAATCTACGTGGTAGGAGACTACGGCTTGCGCTGTGAAGACGTGATGGTGATCGCCGATTCCGGTGAAGCGAAGCTTCTCACACCCGGCTTCGCGCAATCACTCGAAACCCCGATTGGATAGATGCTACGGATCGTCGATCGGATTTCGGAGCGGATGCTATGCTGACGCGTCGTGATGGTTATTTCGCCTGCTTCGCCAAAGCTGCTTCAATCTTGGGGATTACTTCGCGAACTCCCGGCGCCATCGGACCATTGGGATCGAGCTTTAGATAGGTTTGAAACTCGTTCAGGGCTCCAGGGCCATCGCCCTTCTTGAGCAGAACGTTGCCGAGCATCACGTGGGCGCTAGCCATATCCGGCTGCGCGGCGATAACCTTCCTCAAAGCAGGCTCAGCGTTCTGCCACTGCTGCTGCGCCATGTAGGCTTTGGCAAGCTCATAGTTTCCGGCTGGCACGTCCGCGTTCAAATCAAGGCCCTTGGTGAGCGCAGTCACCGCGCCAGGGTAGTCCTTCAGTTGGTTAAGCGTGGCTCCCAGCTCGATATATGCTCCAGCTGCTTTTGGGTCGAGCTGTACAGCCTTCTCAAGCGCCTCTTGTGCTTCCTTGTACTTCTTTTGCTCAAGATAAGCTGCGCCCATCGTGGCGTATGCCTGCGGGAAATTTGGGTATAACTCCGTGGCCTTCTTGAGGTGCGCGATCCCCGAATCGACGTCCTTTGCACTGAGCGCTTTCTGCGCAGCTTCAAATTCCTTCTTGGCATTGTCGGGAACGGCGAGGTCAGCGGCCGAAACCGACGGACCCGTGGCATCCTTAGGAGGTTCTGGAGGAGCATCTCCGGGGATAGGTTGAAGAGTGAGGGGAACATAGCCCTTGGGAGATGAAATCAAATCTACACGTGCAGAGACTTGCTTGTAGCCGGGTTGCACCAACCTTACTACGTAAGCTCCTGTAGTAGGGGGAACAAAGTGACACCTGCCATCCGGCGAAGTCTGACAGTCATCAACGGGTCCGCCCTCCGCAAGCTCTAAGGATACATGGACGCCCGTCGGAGCGGGTTTGCCATCCGGTGTGCGCACTTGGACATTGATCTCAAGACCCATACCCTGCGACTGGTTTCCACGTTGCGCTGCTGCACTGTGAGCAAGGGTAAAAAACGCAGTCATCGCCACGAAAAACACCGCAGAGGCCCGTTTCATACGGTCACCCTCGATTGCCGACTCCATGCAGCGAATTTATGTCTGCCCATCTATAAAGGCGTCGGCGTTGTCAAGACACACTGGTGGTTTTGTTCTGAGACCGGGGAATCTCCGGTCCGGTTTTGTTGGATCCCTACCAGGAATCTTTGGTTTTGCTTGTGCATCGCCGACCAAGGCTCGCTGCTGAAATCATTTGCGATGGAACGTTGGTTCCACCAGCCATCTATTCGGTCTTTCCACCATGATTCTCGCTGCAGACTCCCCGGCTTTCCGAGGAGGCAGGGCGCTCACTCAGCGTCTCGATGGATCGACCGCTTCCATCCCGGCGGTACTCGAGCTACCCCGCAAACGAACCAACTGCGCCAGCAGTTCTCCGTAATCGACCCGGCTGCGCAGCATCCAGTACAACCTCACCGCCAGGCGGCGCGCCACCGCCACCTTCGCAATCTGACTCCCCCGACGGAATTTCAGCCGCTGATACAGCCGTCGCAGTTCCGCATCTTTCCGTGCCGCCGTCTGCCCGGCTTCGACCAGCAACCAGCGCGTAGTCGAACTGCCCTGCTTGCTGATCGATCCGATCCGCACTCGATCCGCCGACGAGTTCAGCCGGGGATCGAGTCCCAGATAGCTGCTCACCTGCCGGCTGCGGCGGAAGCGTTCGACTTCACCGATCGTCAGTGCGAAAGCCAGCGAGGTCAACGGTCCCACCCCCGGATGAGTCATCAGCCGAGCCGCTGCGGGATGAGCTGCCGCTTGTTTCTCGACCGCCCCATCTAGCTCTGCAATCGGCTTCTCCATCTGGTCGAGCAACTCCAGCAGTTCTTTCCGCCGCCGCGAGGCCCACGGCTCGAGCGCCAGTGCTTCCAGCTCCTGCCGTCCGGCCTTGCTCCACAACTTCTTTTTCCGGCACAGACCCTGGCCCATGGCGATGGCATGCAGTTGGTTCATCACCTTCGTTCTCATCTGCACCAGCTTCACGCGATGCAACACCAGTTGCCGCAAGTCCCGCTCCGCCACCGTGGGCATCCAGATTTTCGGAAAGCGGTTCTCGCTCATCAGCCTTCGCAGATGGGTTGCATCCCGCTCGTCGTTCTTCTGCTTGCGCACCACCGCAGCGCGAATCCGGGCCGCATCTCCGACCCACAGTTCCTGCCCTAGCTCTGCCAGCATCTGCTCGAACCATCGCGTGTAGCCGGTCGCCTCGATCCCCACCCTCACCGGTCCACGCAACTGCTCGTAAAACCGTCTGGCTTCCCCGTTGTGGTGTTCCAATCGCAACTGCACGATCTCTCCGGTCTCCGTATCCAACATCTCAATCTGCTGCTGGCGCGTGTGAAAATCACAGCCTATAATCTTCATCGCTCGGCTCCTTCCCTCCGAGCCTTGGTCGTTTCCCAACGCCAAGTGTACTCAGCTCGAAGGAGCCGACGCCTTTATCCAATCAACTATGTACTTAAACTACGAACATATCAATACCGCGCCTCACCCCTCCCGATCTGTTCCGTTTTCATCCGGGCCGAGCCAAACGCCGCTCACGAAACCGATCGACAGACGCGCAAAAAAAAGGAGGGCGCCGAAGCGCCCTCCTTCTCTCGTGGGTTAGTCTTAGAACTCCAGACGAAGGGTTCCCCTGGCTTGAAATGGTGCCTGAAAGAAGCCGCCCACTCCTGCCTGCTCGGCGGGCTTCCCGAAATCAGCGTTAGGAACCCCAAAGCCCTGGTCCACAAATTCGTTGACCAACGTTTGACGTCTTCCATCCGCTATGTTGAACAGATCCATCCCAAACTTCATCGTGAAACGGTCGTTGATTTTCCACGGATATTCAATGTGGGCATCAACGCTGCCAACTACAGGCGCATTGCCGAGATCGCCGCGACCGTAGATCGGCACTTCACCGGGATTCTGGTAGGCCTGTTGGGCCGCCAGAGTCGTCAGCGGCACACCCGACTGAACCTTCACGCCGCCGCCTAGAACCATATTCTTCAGCAGGCCACTGCTTAGAACATAGGTTGTGTAGACGTTGACGACTTGCTTGCGATTCGTGTTGAGTGGACCGATACCCTGCTGTTGCCCGATCAGACCAAAATCACCTTCGGTCAAATCAAACAGCGAGCTGATGCCAGGATCGGCTTGGCCGTTGTCGTTGCGGAAGGCACCTTCATAGTTGCCACGAAGCTGAGAGATGCGCCAGTTGGCTACCATCGCCCAGTTGTGGCTGAAGGCCTTGTTGACTTCCAGCTCGACCGCCTCATATTCGCGCTTGGGGTCCTTGTACGTATCCGGCTTGCCGTCGGGATAGAATTCGCCGCCGAAGGCCGCGCAGGCACCAGGCGTCTGGGATTCCGACAAGCTCGTGCAACTCGGAAGCACGGTGGTCCCGCCTGCCGTGGTCCAAGTCCCTGTATTAACCCCGGGGAAGCAAGCGCTACCAAGAGTGGTGCCAAACGTGTTTCCCTGGTTGATCGCAACGTATGGAGTAGGTGCAAAGTTGGTGTCAATGCAGGCTGCTGGAAAGCCCAGAGCTTCCAAAGCGGCCGCATTACCAGCAGATGGCGCTGTCGAGGCTGCTTTGAACGCGGTACCAAAGGCTGCCGGATCCACCGGAGTGCAATTGCTGGTCAGACCGTTCTGGCTTCCAGCGCAAGTGCCACTTCCGCCGAACACCTGCTCGTTGGGGTTGACGAAGAGATCCGACTTCGAGCTGGGGTTGCCGATGTAGTAGTTCAGGGACACACCGCTATTGAACTCTTCTACGGAGATGCCGCCCTGATCTTCGATCACGCGCTTAAGGCGCCGATCGATGTACCGAGCGCTAGCTACGATACCGCCACGGAACTGGTGCTCGGCCCCAACGACGAATTCGTCCGTATACTCAAAACGCGTGCCGGGGGCATATGGTTCACCGCCATTGACGCCGACATTTGGCTTCGCATCGATTCCAGTCGTCGGATCGTTGCTCAGCAGGTGGGCCGAATCGGGAACGAAGAATCCGGCATAATTGGGAGAACCGTCCGCATTCGTGATAACGCAGGGGGAGAACCCAGCAGGACAGCCCACCGTCGTTGAAGCCGGCGCGAAGTACGGATTCAGGAAGTCTGACTCCGTGCTCAGCGAGCGAAGAGCCAAGTCGAGCGGCAAAACGAACGCATAACGCCCGAAGTTCGCATAGATCTTCGACTTGCGGTCGCCCTTGGGATCAACAATGATGCCAAACCGCGGGGACCACATGTTTGTGAAAGTGTGGAAAGCCACGTTGCCGGTGAGCCTTTGCTGCTCCCACCTGAGGCCAGCATTCAGGGTGACGTGAGTGCCGATGGCCCAAGAGTCGTTGGCATAGGCTGCGGCATACTTGCCTGTGCTGTGAGTGACGCCACTGTCGAATCGACCGCGCGTCTGCTGCAGCACAACTCGCTGCTCAGCCATGGTTCCGTCTCCCTGCGGGATGTCCTCCCACGGGCACAGAGTGCAGTTTGTCGCGTGGCCGATAGCACCACATGACGTCGCTGGAGCCCCTCCCGGACAGCTGGCTACCAATAGGACCAGCTGCGAATCGCTGAGAGCACCCACAACGCCTGGCTTTGTGTCATATCCAGGGTCACCACCAGCGGCGTTCAATTCCGGAATCGGGTACCTCGGTCCGGACTCTTGGGTGCTGTCATTGTAGGACGGGAATTGCCAGTTGTAGCCGACGCTGAAGGTGTGCTGCCCACCGAAGTGATAAGTCTTCGCCGTATCCACCTGAATCGATTTTGTATTTCCGTCATAGGGTTCATAACCGCCAAACCCGATCGGAGTGAAAGTGCCGCGCTGGCCAGCGTTGTTTACCTGGGTCTGATCTACTATCTGGGTTGCGTTTTGCTCAGGTACTTCCGTGAAATGGTTCCAGCTCCAGGTAAATGCCGCGTCGATGGTCCATGTGGGAGTAATTGCACCGTCGTAGCGCGTATCCCAGTTCCTGGTCCCATAGTTCCAGTTGGAGTTCACGGTAGTGTTGTCAGCGTTCAACAGCAGTGGTGAAGGTGCCGTGTTTCTCGAGTTCGGATCGCCGAAGATCGAAGTTTCGATCGTGTTCGAGTTATTGATCTTAAAAGTCAACTTGCCAGCATAGTCTTCCGAGAAAGTGCGATACTGGAGGTGCGTGCCATAGATATCGGCGAGGCCCGAGCCTGCAGCGGGCGCCCACCGGGCCTGGTTCCAAGTGGGATTGAAAGTGCCGAACCAGAAAAGACGGTCCTTCAAGCCAAGCACGGGCACGTACCCGCCCATCTCACCGTCGGCTTCGTAACGATTATCCTCAATATGCCGCCCGGTCAAGTTCTGGACGTGGTAAACCGGATCGTCAGCGTTCAGAAATGTGTCTTGCATCGCCGCTGTATTGAAATATCCGCCGAGGGCGCCATGAAAGGAAGTGCCGCCTGACTTCGTAACGATTTGAACGATTCCGCCGCTCGCGTGACCATACTGTGGCTCAAATCCTCCGGACTTGACTTGAACTTCCTTGACAAACGAGAGATTGATGCCCGAGCCTAGTGAGCCGTAGAAGCGTGACCAAACGCCCAAGCCACCAAAGGCCGGGTCGTTGATGGACACACCGTCAGCAACATACAGGTTCTCAAGGCCGCTGGACCCGGAAATCCCCGGGTTTGAATTTCCGGTCCCAATACCAGAAACCACGCCAGGAGCCAAGTAAAACAGGCTCGCGACATTTCTCTGAATGGGAACGTTCTCGTAGAATGTATCGGCCAAATCGCTATTCACGGATGACGCCGACGTGTCCACGGTAAGGTTTGCCGAAGCAACTTCCACCACCTGGGTGACCGCGCCAGGCTCGAGAGTAACCGAGACGCTGGTCGTCTTGTTGATCAGAACTTCAACGTTCCCAACCTCTGACACCTTGAATCCTGCCTTCTGAACGCGAACGGAATACAAACCCGGGATCAGGGTCGAAAAGAGGAAGGAACCCTGTCCGCTAGTGTTCTGGGTCAGGCTGCCAATAGGTCCGGTAACAGTGATCTCGGCGCCTGGAACCAAACTTTGTGACGAATCGTAAACGAGGCCGCTCAAATTTCCTCGCGCAGAACTTTGGTCCTGTGCGAGTGTCGGCATCGCGAACACCGCGCAGAGCACCAAGACAAGAGAAGCAAGCAAAGCATTTTTCAAAAAGCTCATACGGCTCCTTTCACCCCTAGGATCTGAAGGAATCCCCAATACTCAGACCAGAACAGCACACCCCGGGCAAACAAAAACAGAGATCGAAATCCCCGCGTCTACACCCAAGACGCTGATACTGTGAACCATGTATGCACCATTAGGGCCAAAACGAAAAATTTGAATAGCATCTCTAAGCAACTGACAAAAGGGATGTTACGTGAGGTCGTCGACAAGCATTGAAAATGAGGGGGCAGTTTTTATTTTGTTTCGAGGATAATTATACGAAAAATAATATACGCTCACTCGTAGGATACGGCTCACCGTATGAAGTTCTACGATGATCAAGGTGTAGCGGGCTGTATCGACGAACCGATGTATGATCGACCCTTTTGAGTCATCTCGGCCGCCTTCGCGGTATCGCCCACCTGTCCGTAGGCCTCCGCAAGAGCCAGGTAGAGCCCTCCGTCTTCGGGACGCGAATGAAGCGACTGCTCTAAGAGCGCTATCGCTCTTTTCGTTTCGCCTGTCTTCACTAGACTGGAGGCAATGCGAGAGAGGGTTTCGGAATCGGTTTCATCAGTCGCACCAGAGTCGTTATAGAGGCTCACAACCGCAGCATAATCTTGCTGCGAATAATAGGCGTTAACCAGGCGAGAGCGCGCAACCTCATTTCCGTGGTCGCGGCTTAACGAGCGGCGAAAATAGAGCCGAGCTTCCGCCACCTGGCCTAGGTTGAGATAGCAAAGACCCCGCTGTTGATCAAGAACGCCTTGTTCCGCATCTTTGACCAATGAGGGGTCGGTGACATCCCAAGGCCTAGGAATCAAGTCGCCGCCCACCGCTCGAAAGTTTAGTGTCGCCGAGGTGCGCTCCGAAGTGCCATAGCTGACGGCAACTGCTAGCATATAGCTACCGATCCACTGCGGGTTTAATGGAAATTTCTTTCCGTTCACTAGCGACCCATTCGAATCGAATTGGGCCATGCTAATCGAGTCATCAACCACGGTGGCCGTCCCAATATTGGCAGGCTGGCCCACAGCGTAATGGACCTGGAGATTTTGCCCTGCCACCGCTTGTGGATCTTTCGGCGCAGTCCATATTTGGTAGGCAACTTCCAGGTTCTGGCCCGGGTTTACTAGTAGAGGGGTGCCCCCCAGGGGCGTGAACTTAACCCCACCCATCGCAAACGGCGTGGAATCCACGGCTGAAGGGTCTGCTGTCACTGCAGCTGCGAAGGGCAGGACGCCTGGGATCACGAGATTATTAGCATTTACCACAGGGATCGTTACTTCGCGCTCTGCATGGAGACCCAGCTTTTTTTGCCAGTCAGTCAGCAAGAAATCAAGACGATACTTTCCGGGCGGCAGAGGAAGCGAACCTTCATAGCCGAAGACTCGGTCTTTGATTCTAGCCAGACCTGTCTTGTCCATGGAATCAGTGACAGATCTCTGCTGAGTGAAAATCAGCTTTCCGTCCGGCCCAAAGACCCGCGCCCGAACCTCGAGCGCGAACGTGTAGCGGCCGTTACCACCATCTGTGAGCGTCAGATCGCTCGGATTGCGCATGCGGATTGCGTAATCCAGGCGGGTCAGACCGTGAGAGTCCCGAACCGGGAGAGTAACGATGTCGAGGTTTCGTCCCTCGACGACGATTCGCGACGATACATCCTCCAACAACCTCCGGCGGCGTTCCAACATGGCTTTGTAGGCAGGCTGATTCGCAAGACTCTGGACTTGGGAAAGCATGATGTCGGATGACAGGCTGATGCGTCCCTGCTGATCGATCGTTTCATCGGGCAACAAGGTTTGCGCCAAGCGAGCGACTTCCGGCCCGACCGAGTCCTGAATCATTGTCAAAGCCGCAGTATTGTCGTTGATCGCCTCAACCCCGGTGACGAGCTCTGTGGGTCCGTTAAAGTACGGGCTGTAAAACCGAAAATCACCAATATTGTCTCTCTGGAAAAACATGATGTAGAAGAAGGGTGGAAGCGGTGGCAACGTATTCGAATAGAACCAGATTTCCAGAGGCCTCAGGTTGCCAGCACCGTAATGCGTCTCTTTGTGGGCGGGAGGGCCAAGAGTGATATAGGTTTGGCCGCGCGCCGTCCGCCATCCTTCGCCTCCAGACCCCGTACCGAAATGAGCGTCCGCGTATGCAATTCTTTGGTAAATATCATCCTTATAGGTGTTTGACGGCGAACCGGGTTCCGGGTTACGAAGCGCCCAAAAATGGTCGATGAACTTGTCCCGCGCTTCATCCGAGGTGAGCTTAAGGAAGGTATCCCGCTCCTCCTTGGTGATGATATATGCCACGTCGCGATCGAGCCATTCCCGGTACATCTTCGGAAGCTGCTTTTCATTTAACTTCTGGGCGTGAACGGGCGCGATTGCCATGAAGCTGAACGCAAGTGTGAAAAGGAGCGCGAACGACCCAAGACGCAGGAGCCTCAGCCGGACGGCTGCAGACAGACGGCCATCGGGATGAGCCGCGATCGGATATTTATTACAATTCATCTGATTTCCTTTACTGCCAGCGCGGTTAGCAACATCGCCGCCAAGAGCGCACTGAGATTCCAGGACGAACAATAAGAAGATGAAAGTCGGAAGGAAGTTGCCTTCTGATTTGGAACGGCGGCTGAATTGTCGAATTACGATCACACGCTTTAGCGAAATAATCTTAGCTGCCAAGCGAGCCAACGTCAAGAAGTTGACTAAACCAGCTTTCACAAAATCCCCTACATCTTAGCGTTGCGGAGCCGAGAGCTGCAGACAAAATTCTACAACGCGCTCTTCCGCCCAGAAACGCGCCTCGCCTCGCTCATTGGAGATGAAGGCACAGTGACCGCCGTGCTTCGTGATGACGAGTTCGATGCAAGGATTCTCGCGGATGGCGGCATTGCTGAATGACGAGATCGGGACAAAGGGGTCGTCCTGTGAAGTGAGAATCATGCACGGCTTGCGAATCTGCGCCATCAATTGCAACGCGCTTGCGCGTTTGTAGTAATCGTCGGCTCCCGCGAAGCCGCAAAAGCGAGCTGTAATCAACTCGTCAAATTCACGAACGCTTCGAATGTTCCGCATCCCGTCAATGGCGAAAACTCCGGGAAAGAGGATTGTTTTCAGACGCATACGGCGCTTCAGGCCTGTCACAAAGTGACGTTGGTACACAAAGTTCCGCGGCTCACCGAGTGCGTCGGCGCAGGCCGCTAAATCGAGCGCTGGCGCTACGGCAACGAAACCGCGGATCTGCGCGGGCGCTGAGTCAGCTAATTCGCCGCCCATTTTTAGCACCAAATTGCCACCCATTGAGAATCCGACAGCGAAAATCTGGGGCAACCGGTCGCGCTCGATCAGTTCGAAAATCACAGAACGGATGTCGCCGCTTAGCCCGGAATGATAGAGCGTTTGCGTGAGCCGTTCGGTGCCGCCACAGTTGCGTTGATTTAGCCGAACGACGTTGAAACCCCCGAGCCATGCCTTCTCTGCGATTCCCAGCATATACCCGGAGTCAGACGAGCCTTCGAGACCATGCAATAGAACGATCGTCGCATGCTCACGCGCATTCTCTTGCCAGTGACATTCAGCTCGAACCTGCGTTCCCGGTTCAACTTCAAAAAGCCGAGAAGTACTCGCAGGAAGCCGGGAGTATTTTCGTCTCCAGAAAGTGGCGGCAATCGTCATTGCGTGCGGATTGCGAAGCCACCGCGACGGAATGAATTCTTTCATCGCATCTATGGTAGGGAGTCTGCGCTGATCGCGCAACTCGACTAGCTGAGCGAGCTTCTTGATTTCGTCTCGCGATGCGCCTAGAATGGCTTTTTTAATCATGAGGGTAAGTTGCGACAATCGAATCGCGGTCGAGCCCAGCGAATCCGGCTGGGCTGAGTTGTTTATGGGCGCTTTTTTGCACCACGCGAAACGCTGCGAAACTATAGGAGAAATTGATGATTGACGGCACCATCCCGGAAGGGCTGACGTTTGACGACGTTCTGCTGCTGCCGGGCAAATCTTCAGTGCTGCCAACACAAGCAGACACACGCACCTGTCTGGCCCGCAACGTCCCGCTGAACATTCCCATCGTGGCGGCTGCGATGGACACTGTGACTGACTCGCGCCTTGCGATTGCGATCGCCCGCCAGGGTGGGATCGGATTTATTCACCGCAACATGAGCATCGAGCGGCAGGCGGAAGAAGTGGATCGTGTGAAGCGCTCGGAAAGCGGGATGATCGTCGATCCGGTGACGATTGCTCCCGAAATGTCGGTGCGGCAAGCGCTCGATATCATGACGAAGTACCGGGTCTCCGGCTTGCCCGTGACGCGTGGGACACGGCTGGTGGGGATCTTGACGAATCGCGATCTCCGATTCGAGCGCAATCTCGATCAGCCCGTGAGCGCCGTGATGACGAAGGACAATCTCGTCACAGTTGCAGTGGGCACCACGCTCGACGAGGCCGAGCGAATCTTGCAGAAGCATCGCATCGAGAAGCTTCTGGTTGTCGACAACGAATTCAATCTCAAGGGCCTGATCACCGTAAAAGACATTCAAAAGAAAATTGAGTTTCCGAGCGCCACGAAGGACGAGCAGGGCCGCCTGCGCGTGGGCGCTGCGATTGGGGCAACTGGCGACTATCTCGAACGGGCTGAAGAACTTGCGCGGGAGAAGGTGGATGTGCTGGCGATCGATACGGCCCACGGGCACACGGCCCGCGTAATGGAAGCGATTCGCGCTGTAAAGCGCAAGTTTCCTGAAATCCAGCTGATTGCCGGTAATGTTGCGACTGCCGAGGGCGCATGCGATCTGATCTCGCTGGGCGTCGACGGATTAAAAGTGGGCATTGGCCCCGGCTCGATCTGCACCACACGGGTAGTGACGGGTGCTGGCGTCCCGCAAATCACTGCAATCATGGAATGTTCGCGAGCAGCCAGAAATTCCGGCGTGCCGATCATCGCCGACGGCGGAATCAAATTCTCAGGCGATATTACCAAGGCGATTGCAGCGGGCGCATCCACCGTGATGATCGGTGGCCTTTTTGCGGGCACCGAAGAATCTCCAGGCGAGACGATTCTCTACCAGGGGCGAACGTTCAAATCGTACCGCGGCATGGGTTCGCTGGGAGCGATGGAAGCCGGTTCCGCAGACCGCTATTCGCAAGAGCTTGCGGATCGCGGCAAATCCGTCCCCGAAGGAATCGAAGGGCAAGTCCCTTACAAAGGACCGCTCTCCGCGCTTGTCGACCAGCTCGTTGGCGGGGTGCGCAGCGGAATGGGCTACTGCGGGGCTGAGAATCTTAAAGAATTGCAAGAGAAGAGCCGCTTCATTCGTATTTCATCGGCAGGCCTGCGCGAAAGTCACGTCCACGACGTGATCATCACTCGGGAAGCTCCGAACTACAGGCTTGAATAGCGCACAACATCCAGGAAGTTGGCCCGTGCCGGTGTGTCCGGTGAGGTGGCGCTAAAGTGCGCTGGCTCAGGTATTGGTGGCCGGCGATTCTTTGGGCAATTCTCATCTCGTCGTTCTCGACGAGCGCTTTCACCTCCGAAAACACCTCCCGGGTAATCATTCCTGTATTGAGCTGGCTGTTTCCGCACGCTTCACCCGAAACACTTTCTTTGATTCATCACGTCATAAGGAAGAGCGCTCACTTCACTGAGTATTTCATTTTGAGCCTGCTTTTGCTGCATGCACTGAGGGCTGGATCGCGGGATTTCGGCCTACGTTGGGCCCTGATAGTGATTTTGATCGTCGCGGGCTATGCCGCACTCGACGAGTTTCATCAATCATTTGTGCCGGGGCGTGCA
>CAWFGI010000013.1:0-323220 GCA_963815265.1 uncultured Acidobacteriota bacterium
GCACAAGCCAAGCTGGACACTTTCGCAGCCAATCTGAGCCGGGAATATCCAACCGACTACCCTGCCGCCGCTTCGTGGGGAACTCGCCTTGTCTCGGTTCAGGATGATCTCGTCGGCGGCGTTCGTACGGAATTGTTTGTGCTTTTCGGAGCTGTCGGCTGCGTCCTCCTAATCGCCTGCGTCAATATCGCGAACTTGCTGCTGGCACGCGGAGCTGGACGCCAGCGCGAAGTTGCAATCCGCCTGGCGCTCGGCGCCAGTCGCGGCCGGCTCATCAGTCAGCTGCTGACCGAAAGCGTACTGCTGGCTGCGATCTCGGGCATCATTGCGCTTTTCACGGTCGTGATACTGAAAAATTCACTGCTGCGGTTCGCTCCGGCTGATCTTCCTCGGCTCAACGAAGTCTCGATCAATATCGGAGTGCTCGCGTTCGCGTTTTTTGTCTCGATCTTCACCGGCGTAATTTTTGGCCTCGTCCCGGCGCTGCAGGCCGCAAGTTCCAATCAAATCGTCAGTCTGCGAGAAGGCAGCCGAGGCTCGGGCTCATCTAAAAAACACACACGAATCTCGCGCGTTCTTGTCACCTCCGAAATTGCGTTGTCTTTGATACTTCTGATTGGGGCTGGTCTGCTCTTGCGCAGCTTTTGGCAATTGCTGCAAGTGAAGCCCGGATTCAATCCGAGCTCGGTCGTTACGGCGCAGATTTGGATGGCGGTACCGAACGATCCAAAGGCCGATCCCTATCGTCCGCCGGAGAAGCGGAGCGCTTTCTATCGCGAGCTCTTGCGCCGCGTTTCAGCGATGCCGGGCGTACAGCAAGCCGCGATCGGGAGTGGTGGCAGCCTTCCAATGACCCGCGCCCGCAATAGCTTTCCATTTACGATTCAGGGCCGACCTGCCGATGCGGAAAGGGTCCCCGTAGCGGAATTCGCAGCCGTCACTCCTGAGTATTTTCGCACGCTCGAAATCGCACAGGTTTCCGGCCGCAATTTTTCGGATTCCGACGACGTAAATTCTCAAAAAGTCGCCCTTATCGACGACACGCTCGCACACCGCTACTGGCCCGGCGAAGATCCCATCGGAAAGCAAATCAAAGCGGGAGCCCTTAATTCCACCGCCCCATGGACAACCATCGTAGGCGTTGTCTCCTCCATCAAGTCTGATGGCTTCGACGCGCCAGCCATGCCTCATGTTTATTTTCCGCTGCTCCAGAATCCTGGCGTGACGGCCGCCATCTACCTTCGCACCTCGACGGATCCGGGAACATTGGGCGACGCGATTCGTCGCGAGGTTCAGTCCGTCGATCCGGGAATTCCCGTTTTTGCAGTTCGCACGCTGAACGAAGTGGTCGCCAAATCTCTCGCGGATCGCCGCTTCGCGCTGACCATCCTCGCCGTCTTCGCGGGGGTCGCACTGTTGCTCGCGTCAATCGGCATCTACGGCGTCATGGCCTACACGTTCAGCCAGCGGACCCATGAAATTGGGGTTCGCGTCGCGTTGGGAGCTCAGCGTAGCGACATTCTCCGGATGGCGCTCGGAGAAGGCATGCTGCTCGTAGCCATAGGCCTCGGAGTCGGCCTCATCGGTGCGGCAATCGTCACGCGATTCCTTCGCTCGATGCTGTTCTCGGTGACCGCGACCGATCCGCTCACATTCGCTTCGATTGCCCTGCTGCTGGCAGCCGTCGCCCTGTTCGCTTGTTTCATTCCTGCACAACGCGCGACGCAGGTGGATCCTCTCGTCGCGTTACGTGAGGATTGATTCCAATCGAAGGATTTTCTCGCGCGAGAAATCGGCCCGGCCAATATGGATTCCGCGTCGAGCTAGTTCTACTACCTCCTTCCCATTGACGTCCCAACTACGCTCCTGTACTTTCGATTCGCGGGCGCACAACAGCGCGAAAATCGCGCCGCGGAGACACTCAATGAGCTTTCCGAAGACCGGTCAGATCTGGCACAACGGCAAAATGATCGAATGGGACGATGCCAAGATTCACGTTCTGTCTCACGTCATCACGTATGGTTCCACCGTCTTCGAAGGGATTCGCTGTTATAACACCGAGCAAGGCCCGGCTATCTTCCGTCTTCGCGAACACATGCAGCGCCTTCTGAATTCCGCCCGCATCTACCGCATGGATATTCCTTTCACAGCCGACGAGCTCGCACAGGCGAACCTGGATGTGGTTCGCGCCAATAAGATGAATGCCTGCTACATCCGGCCAATGGTGATGCGCGGCTACGGCACAGCGGGCGTGAATCCGGTGGGCTGCCCGATTGAGGTTTACATCGCGTGTTGGGAATGGGCGCAGTATTTGGGAGAAGAAGCGCTGCATGCAGGTGTGGACGTCTGCGTCAGCTCCTGGAATCGTCCCGCTCCGAATACGCTGCCTCAAATGGCCAAAGCCGCTGCAAACTACATGAATTCTCAGCTGATCCGCATTGAAGCGCATGCGAATGGCTATTCGGAAGGCATCGCGCTCGACGTGCACGGTCAAGTGAGCGAAGGCTCCGGCGAAAATATTTTTCTCCTTTTCGGCGGTACACTGATCACGCCCCCGCTCTCGAACGGCGCGCTTCCCGGAATCACTCGCAACACCGTCATGCAGATCTGCCGCGATCTCGACATTCCCGTCGCCGAACAAATCATTCCGCGTGAAATGCTCTACATCGCCGATGAACTTTTCTTCTGCGGGACGGCTGTTGAAGTCACTCCGATTCGCTCCGTTGATCGCGTCACAGTGGGCAACGGTACCCGCGGGCCGATCACAAAAAAAATCCAGGACGAATTCTTTGCACTCACCGGCGGCAAGAAGGCAGATCGCCACGGCTGGCTCACCCCGGTGGGCGTTCCAGCACCGGCGACGGTTCGCGGATAAATCGCTCCAGGCGGCGGACGTCACCGCTTCCTTCTCATATCCGAAAAGTATCGGCCCGTCTCGGCGGTCGTAGTAGAATTCGCGCGCGATCGCTTTGCCCTTCCGCTCACTTTGCCACGATCGTGGAGCATCCGTGTACAGCCTGGGCCAAAAGCTTTTCGTTGAATTCGTCGGCACGTTCACGCTGGTTCTTGCCGGTGCGGGCTGCATTTGTGCCGACCAATACCTTCGCGCCAACGGTCAAGCAAACATAGGCCTACTCGCGATTGCCTCGGCTAACGGACTTGCAATGGGGCTGATGGTCAGCGCCGTTGGGCACATATCCGGCGGGCATTTCAATCCTGCCATCACCGCGGGATTCTGGGTTACTCGCCGGCTCGGCACGATGAAAGCTCTCTTCTATTGGATCGCCCAGCTCCTCGGTTCGGTCGCTGCTGCTTTCCTGCTTGTCACCGTTATTCCGGAATCCGTCTGGCGGCCTGTGGCTCTTGGCACTCCGGACCTTGTCCCCATCACGGACTTCACACGAATGCACGCGATGACTTTTGAAGCGGTGCTCACCTTCATTCTTGTCTTCGTCTTCTTTGCCACCATGGTTGACCCCAGGAGCCTCGCCAACAGGATCGCTGGCTTCGCCGTCGGGCTCACGGTCGCAGCCGGAATGCTGGCCGGTTATCCCTTCACCGGCGCCGCTATGAACCCCGCTCGTGCGTTTGGGCCCGCGCTGGTTGCCCGCCACTGGTCAAATCACGGCGTTTATTGGGTTGGTCCGCTGTTCGGTGGTGTGCTCGCCGCCGTAATCTACGATCGTTTTTTTCTCCGCGATCAGCTCCCCGACTGAAGAAATCGCAAATTCCATCGCACCTGTCCAAACGTACAGGTTGTTCGCTTAGAAATTGCCACACCGCGCATTCTTGCCCGCCCATAAATCCGCGTGCTAGCGTCACATAGAGCAGAAAGCGGGGAGTTTATTCATGGCCATCAACATTGACGATCTGTTACGCCGCGCAGTGGAGAGCCGCGCTTCCGACTTGCATCTCAAGGTCGGTAACCACCCTTACCTTCGCGTCGACGGAATCCTCAGTGGTTTGACCGACGTCCCGCGCATTACCCCGGAAGAAATGCTGTCGATGGCCTTCAGCATGATGACCAACCGGCAGAAGCAGAAATTCAAGGAAACCGCCGAACTCGACATGGCGTATGGCGTCGCCGGCCTCGGCCGCTTCCGCGTCAACGTGTTTCAGCAGCGCGGCAATGTCGGTATGGTTCTGCGCGTCATTCCAACCAAGATCCGCACCATCGAAGAGCTCGAGCTTCCGCGCATCCTCACCCAAATTTGCGAAGAGCAGCGCGGCCTGATTCTCACCACCGGCACCACCGGTTCTGGCAAGTCAACGACACTCGCCGCGATGATCGACCGCATCAATTCGCTCCGCGCCGAACACATCATCACCATTGAAGACCCGATCGAATATCTGCATCGCGATAAAAAAGGTTTCATTAATCAGCGCGAAGTCGAAGTCGATACCTCTTCGTTCTCCACCGCGCTACGCGCCGCTCTTCGACAGGATCCCGACGTGGTGCTCGTCGGCGAAATGCGCGACCTGGAAACGATTTCAACAGCGCTGCTCGCAGCAGAAACCGGCCACCTCGTCCTCTCGACCTTGCACACTCTCGACGCGACCGAAACCATTCAGCGCATCATCGCCGTCTTTCCGCCGCCGGAGCAGAAACAGATTCGCTTGCAGCTCGCTTCCACGCTGAAAGCCGTGGTCAGCCAGCGCCTGGTGCGCAAGAGCGACGGCCAGGGCCGAGTCCCCGCCGTCGAAGTGATGGTTTCAACCGGCTACATTCGCGATTGCATCATCAACCCAGATAAGACGCGCATGATTCGCGACGCCATCGCAGCCGGCACCAGCCAGTACGGCATGCAAACATTCGATCAGTCCATCTTCGATCTCTATTCGCGCAACCTCATCACTCTCGAAGAGGCCATTATGCGCGCTTCCAACCCGGACGATTTCCGCCTCCGCGTCCAGGGCGTTCGCTCTTCCGCCGATACTGCTCGCGAGGAAATGGAACGCGCCATGACCGAATTCGAGCGCCTAGGCCATCGCTAGTTTTTTCGTTTTACAGCAACCCCGAGCACTTCAAACCGCGAATCTACGACAAGCTTCGCGATTTGCACAAACGCCCGGGCCGGGTAGTCGCCGTGAAAATATGTCTTATACACTCCGTTGAACGTCGCGTAATCACTCACCGACGTGCAGTACACCTGAACGGAAACCAGATCGTCCATCGTCATGCCTGCTGCTTCCAGTGTCTGCTTCACCCCGTCCATCGCGAATTTCGCGTCTTCCTCGGCGGTAATCCCTGCTTTCCCCGTCTTTGGATCTATTCCGACGTGTCCGCCGACATAAAGCGTTTCGCCAACCAGAACGCCGTCGCTGAAAGGCAGTGCTTTGAATTCGGAAGGCCGCGGAAGCACGATATGCCTCCGGTCCCCATCAGCAGCCATGCAATATGCTGCAAGGAGCACGAAAATCGCGAAGCCAATCGCCTTAGCTTTCATTGTTTTTCCTCCTCCATTCTTACAATCGCGATGCGATTGTTGCCGCATCCAGGATGCTTGCACAACGCCTCGCGAACGCATAGTCTACCGCGAGCATGACTCCCGACTTCCTCGTTCTCGGCGTCATCTGGTACATCGTTTTCTTGTTTTCTACCACGTGCCACGAAGGCGCCCATGCCCTCGCAGCCAAGCTCGGCGGCGACACCACGGCTTTCGAAGGAGGCCAGGTTTCACTCAACCCCATTCCCCACATCCGCCGTTCGCCGGTGGGACTTCTTGTAGTCCCCATCATTTCCTACTTCGTCGCTCACTGGATGATCGGTTGGGCCAGCGCTCCCTACGACCCCCAATGGCAGGAGCGGCATCCTCACCGAGCCGCTTGGATGGCGCTCGCCGGACCAGCGGCAAATTTCACACTCGTGATCCTTTCGGCAATCGCCGTTCATGCTGGAATCCTCGCTGGCGTATTCGAACGACCGGCTTCTGCTGGCTTCACTCGCGTGGTGGTTGCCACAGTGCCCGGCATCGCCGGTTTTGCAGCCACATTCCTCAGCATCGTTTTCGTTCTCAATCTGCTTCTCGGCACTTTCAATCTTCTCCCCGTCCCGCCGCTGGACGGCAACACCGCCATCACGCTGATCATGCCTGAAGATACCGCCCGCCGGTTTCTCGATTGGTTTCGCACCCAGGGCTTCGGAATGCTCGGCCTCGTTCTCGCCTGGTATCTATTCGACAGGATCTTTAGCGTGGTCTTCCGATTCGCATTGGGCGCTCTGTATCCCGGGTCACATTGGGGCTGATTTGAATCTCGGAGACGCCTCGGGCCTTCGATACCTCGGAATCCCAGCGGCGGGAATAGGTTTCAATCCCGCACAGCGCACGTCTCTGGAACACCTGATCGCCGAGTCGGTCTAAGCGTGACCCCTAACCCCTTATTCCTGAATGCCAAAACCCGCCCTGTTTGGCGTGTTTCCTGCATCACCCTGTCTGCACCGCGATTACACAATCATAAGAGGCAAACATGGACTCGGACTTAAGCATGACTGTGAACGGCGAAGACAGCTACCGCGTAGAAGTGTCAGGCTGGGATGCCAAAGAGAATTTTTTCGTAGAGAAAACCACTCTGGAATGGAAACCGGACGACAAGAAATCGATGTTGTTGCGCTCAGATATTCGCCCGGGTTGTATCGTGTTTGTCCGGCTGCTCCAACCGCTGGCAACGGCCGCCAGTTTTCCGATCGCCTATGAAGCTCTCACCAACGCCGAAAAGAATGCGAATGGCGCAGCGCGCGTCTCGCTCGAGCGTCTGCGTCCTCGTGCAAGCTACAAGGAGACGTGCGCCGAGGGAATCTTGGCAGTCCGCGTTGCATAATCCAATCGCACAGCGGAGATGAATCAGCAGGGGTTAGTTTGGCGAAGCTCTGCCTAAGTAATTTTCCGTACAGTTCGGGCCGGGGTGTCGTGGTGGCCTAATTACTCCTCGCGTCCGTGGCGCCAGAGCCGTTTTGGCACTGTTCGCGTTCCGACGTCCCGAATTGGAATGCGAAATTGTGAGCCGATGCTTCGGAATGGTGCTCGGTTTTGTACGGGCCCACACAAGTGCCTCCTCCGGTGCTCTTCACAAATCCATTGTTGGCCGATAGTTACCGGTAGCTGAACCGTTTCACTTCGCTCTCTCCCCTCGATCCCAAACCTCTGGACCACCGTTGAGCACTCTGGAACACATCGTGCCTATACCGCTGCATGCTCACAGTCGAAGAAAAACCCATCGTCAGCACAGCTCGAAAAAATCTTCCGGTCTGCGTTCTCGACGACGAAGCCGATCTCGTCGATCTCACCACGGACCGTCTCACAAAGCTCGGCTTCCCCACCGTCGGCACAACTGACCCTCAAGAGGCTCTTCAGAAGATCCGCCTCGGCGGCTGCCGCGCCGTCATCGCAGACTTCAAAATGCCGGCCATGGACGGGCTCGCATTTCTCGAAAAAGTTCTCCAATACGACCCCGGCATTTACGTCATTCTCGTCACTGGCTACTACTCCGTGGATGCTGCCATCGACGCCATCAAACGCGGCGCCTACGATTACCTTTCGAAGCCTCTCGATTTCGCGCGCTTGACGAAAGCACTCGACGACCTCGCTGAGCTGTTCACGCAGCGATCTCACATACGCGACCTCGAGAATCGTCTCCTCGAAAATCTCCAATTCCACGGCATCGTCGGGCGAAGTCCGGCAATGTTTGAAGTCTTTGACTTGGCGAAAAAGGTCGCACGCCACTATTCGAACGTTCTCATTACCGGGCCCACCGGCTCAGGCAAGGAGCTCATCGCTCGCGCCCTGCATCACATGAGCCCGGTCGGACAGGAGCGATTCGCCGTCTGCAATTGCTCGGCACTTGTCGACACGCTTCTCGAAAGCCAGCTCTTCGGCCACGTCCGCGGCGCCTTTACCGGTGCGACGGATACTCGCCCCGGTCTTTTTGAATACGCCAACGGCGGTGCTGTGTTTCTCGACGAAATCGGTGAGACCTCACTGCAAATGCAAGCGAAACTCCTGCGCGTCATTCAGAACCGCGAAATCCAGCGCGTCGGCTCGCCGGAAGTGCGGCATGTGGACGTGCGCCTGATTGCCGCCACCAATCGAGACCTGCGGGCCGAAGTCCTCGGCGGCCGTTTCCGCGAAGATCTCTTCTACCGCCTCAGCACGATCGAAATCCGCGTTCCCGGCCTACGCGAAAGAACGGAAGACATCCCGATCCTGATCCAGCACTTCCTCAAAAAATACAGCCAGGCGTATTCCAAGCCATTCCAGGGCCTCTCCCGCCGCGCACAAATCGCTCTGCTGCAACACGACTGGCCGGGCAATGTCCGCGAGCTCGAGAATGTCATCTCCAGCGCAGCCCTCACCGCCAGTGCCGATTTCATTGACGTTACCGATCTCCCCGCCCATCTCCAGAAGCCGCGCCGTTCCGTCGCATCCGTTGCCGAGGAAAATTGGCGGCCGATTCCTCTCGATGAGGTTCGCGGAGTTCACATCCAGCGCGTCCTTGAAATGTGCAATGGTAACCGTGTTCGTGCCTCGCAAGTTCTCGGCATTGGCCGCACAAGTCTGTACCGCTTCCTGAAGCGCACAACGAAGAAAGCACAGGCCAAGAGCGCTGCGCAGTAGCGCCGCGTCGCCGTTCCCCTCGCGTCCGTAGGCCCGCTTCAACCGGACACGGTCGTCCGCGCCCCGGACTCTAGTCGCATTGTAGATTTCGCTCAACGAAGGAGAACTCAAAAAATGGCAAACGTAGCGGCACACTTTGCAGAATCAGAAGCGCAAGCCCCGGAATCCATCCGCCGACCGCGCTGCGAACAGCGCATCGCTAGCGCATTCCGTGTTGAAGTCTGCGGTTTCAATCGCTACGGGCGTTTCTTCACGGAACGCACGCTCACCTCCAACATAAGCGACGGCGGCTGCCAGCTCTCGCTGCACGTCGAAGTGGAGAAGGATTCAATCGTAGCGCTCCGCGTGATCGAACGTCGAAACGGTTGTGAACTCGATTCGCTTCCAGTGCTATTCCAGGTGGAAAGAATGGTCCCTCGAGCATTGGGCTGGACACTGGGTGTTTCAAAGCTGCAGCCGGTGCCCGTATGGGGCGCTGAGACCTTGCCACCGGCATCTCTCGCGTCGGCTTCCTAGCCGTCGGTCCTATCGCTGCCAGCGTTGGTAGCCCCGGCGAACTTAACCATTTTCACAGACCCGTGGCTTTCGAGTGTCGCTATGTCCTTCGATCGCCAGGGACAGGCAGTGCCCGAAAACTCCGGGGCATCGTTTCGATTCCCTCCTGTACCTCCGTACAGTTTCCCCTGGCGACACTCATGTTCTTATTCGCCGCCGACGCTCCTCTCACGAATGCTAACCTCGTTTCAGGCGAGGTTCAGAGGCTTCGTCTCATCCTTCGATTTTGTAACAAGGTGTCACGATGCGGACTCGGATTCTGATTGCCGCGTTCTTGCTCTTGCTGTCGGCTGTGGGCGCCGCATTTGCCACGGACTTCGCTGTCATCGTGAACCCTGCTAATCCCGCCAAGGCCATGACGCTTGCCGATCTCGGAAAAATATTAAAAGGCAAGACGGCCACATGGGCCAATGGACGCAACGTGACGATCGTCCTGCGCGAGCCGTCGGCGGCCCCAATGAAATTCATCATCGAAAAGGCGATGGGCGTTGACGCCGATCAGGGCAAAACCATCCTGGCCGACCCTACGCGAAAGTCCGCCTCTCAGGTGGTCTTCCTGAGTAGCGATGAGGAAATTGTGAAGACAGTGGAAACGAATCCGACTGCGATCGGAATCGTCGACGTTTATAACATCACCGGCGGCGTAAAAGTGATCAAGATAGACGAAAAGCAGCCTTTCGATCCCGGTTACGTTTTGAAAGGCCACTAAAGCTTCATGCAATCGCCCGAAATCCATTGCGAGGACAAATGACGCTCTCAACGTTCAGGAAGCAGGCACTCGTCGCAACTTTCGCCGTTGCAATCACCGGGGCGACGAGTTTGGCGACTCGCGCACAAGATGCGCCGAAGCACAGCGTAAAACCATCACCTCCATCCGCGTCCTCTTCGAAATCCGTGATGGCGGCTCCTGCGTCTGACACGATTCCAATCACCACAAAATCGGAAGAAGCGCGCCGCCTATACGAAGAGGGCGTCCACAACGAATTCGATTTGCTTTATGTCTCGCAAGGTGTCGAAACGATCCGTAAGGCCGTGAAAGCCGACCCAAGATTCGCTCAGGCCCACGCCATGCTCGCTTTTAACACCACAAATCCTGCCGAAGGCGAGCATCACCGCGCCATGGCCAGGCTCTACATGAACTCCGCAACGCCCGACGAGCAAAAGCTGATCCAATTCCTGAACGGCACCAAAGACGGCCATCTCGTCTCGGCTATCGCTGCGATGAACGATCTTTTCGAGCGCTATCCCCGCGACAACCGCTTCATAGCCATGGCCGGCACCTGGATGTGCTCGAACAATCAGGAATTTGATCGTGGCGCTGCGATTCTTGAGCGCGCTCTGAAAAACGATCCCAATTACGCGCCCGCGCTCAACAACGTCGCCTATTGCTACGCCTACGCCGGGCACGCGCAGCTCTCACCGCCTTACATGGAACGCTACGTCGCCGCTCTTCCCGGCCAGCCGAACCCGCTTGACTCCTACGGCGAAATTCTTCGCATGATGGGCGATTTCAAGGGAGCCCTCGCGCATTACGAAGCTTCCAACAAAATGGTTCCCGGCTTCTCGCAAATCGGTATTGCCACCACCTACGCATTGATGGGGGACCAGGACCGCGCCCGCTCCGAATACGATAAAGCCATCGAACTCGAGCAGGATCCCGGAACCAAGGTCACCGACCAGATGCTCAAAGCGATGACCTACTTCCGTGAGAATCGTCTCGTGGAAGGCCGCAAAGCATATTTGGCTCTCGGCCTGGCGGTTCACAAAGACGGCCGCTTTCCCGTCGCCGAAGCCGAAATACACCGCACCCTGGCGCTTTTCGATACCGATGCGAAGACCTCCATGCGCGACCTGCGCGACGCCGAGCTGGTGCTCTCGGAAAAACACGCTATCTCGCGCGACGAACACGATACCGAGCTCGCCACGATTATTCAGACGCGCACCTTCATCGCGGCACAAGCCAATATGAAGCCCGAAGCTGAGCGTGCGCTTGCGCCACTCAGTGCCATGGCCAAGACGAGCCGCAGCACTCCGATACAAAGGTCCTATCACTCGGCCAATGGCGCCGTAATGCTTCTCGATGGCCGCTACGCCATGGCCGTCGCGGAGTTCCAGGAAGATCCGCGCAACCCGCTCTCGCTGCGCCTCCTGGCTGAGGCCGAAACCAAAGCCGGCGAGCCTGTCGCAGGTCAGCAAGTGCTGGTCACTCTCGCCGCGATCAACGACGAACGCGTCGAATCGGCCGTCGCGGTTCCCCAAGCTCGAGCCGCGCTCAAAGCGGTGACTCCAACAACCGCCCAAGCGACCCGCTAACCTTACTCGTCGCCGGATCCCCCTCCGTCGCATGGGCCTTGGGTCATGCGGCGGCGAGCCGGCGAAGATCGAACGCACCTGGAAACCGCCATTCGCCGGTAAATAACACCCGTTTGCCGAATACACCGCGACACTCTGCCCCGGCACTCCTATCCTTGCGACCATGGACGGCAACACAATTAGCGCAGGGGGCATTCAAATGATGAGCCTGAATCAGCGAGTCTCCGTGAACAGTGCGATCTATCCCACAGCCACGCTTATATTCGTCGCGACTTTCCTAATCGTGGCAGGGCTTGCTTTCGAAGCCGTTGAGATCGGCTGGGCGCACCTGCTGCCTCATGGTCTTTGGCTCTTTTCCGTGATTGTGCCCGGATTATGGAATATGCTCGCGGTCCAGTGGAACGATCCGGTGTGGCGGGAGCTTCTGAAGATCGCGCCGCTGGCCTTGGTGGCGCTCGGCATGATAATTCTCCTGGTCCAGAAACGCGCGCATACGCAACCGCGACCCACCGGGGCGCCAAGCGGAGACAATCAAGATGCGTAGTCTAACTCGCGGCACGCGAGGCCTCATTTTTGGAATCTTCATCGTCATTGCGGGCGTGACGTTGCTCTTGGATCAAATGAATTTGATCGACGCCAACCGCGTATTCCGGTTCTGGCCCTTACTTCTGATCGTCTGGGGCGTTTCGACTCTTCTCAGCTGCCAGGGTTCCGGGCGGCGTTTCTGGGGCGGCTTCCTGATCCTTGCGGGAATTGCGCTACAGCTTCAAGAATTAGGGTTTCAACGCATCAGAATGGAGACGCTCTGGCCGGTGTTCATCATCGCCGTCGGCGTTCTCCTGGTGATTCAGGCATTCGGCAAGGGAGGCGAGCCCCGGCTCAATAAGTGGAAGTCGAAGCCGTTTGAAACCGGGCAGCAATTCAATACTGACGGTTCTCACGTCACGTGCACGAGCATATTCGGTGGTGGCGAACATCAGGTCAGCTCGCGGAATTTCCAGACCGGTGAAATGACGTCGATCTTCGGCGGCGGCGAAATCGATTTCACACAAGCCGAAATAGACGGCGACCAAGCCGTGATTGAGGCCACTATGATTTTCGGCGGCGGAGAAATTCGTGTTCCGCGCAGCTGGAATGTCGTGATCGACGGCGTCGGAATTTTTGGCGGTTACAGCGATAAGACCAGCCATCCCCCACCCGACCCGCCGGCCAAAAAGCTCATTATCCGCGGCGTCGCCGTCTTCGGCGGCCTGGAAATCAAAAACTAAGCCGACAATGCACCCAATTCTCGGCCAACTTCGGCGGCTCATCGCTTACCTGATGAGCTGGCTTCCTCTCTCCGCAATGCTCGTTTGTCTGCTGGCGGTTCCCGGCGGACTCACATGGGCGGAGGCCTTTGCCCTCGGAATTCCGCTTTGCCTCCTCTATGGGTTCATGTGCCTCTCGGTATGGTATTCCTGCCGTTCGACACCTCTCGACCGCGCCGGCGCGCTCCAGGTCGCTCTCACGCACTTGCTAGGGGCGACCGTTGTCAGCGGAATCTGGATTCTGGCCGCGAAAGCGCTGGCGCACGAATTGTCTGCCTTCTCTGCCTTCAAAGGTCTCGAACCCCGCCTTTCGAAGAATCTCCCGCTTCTCTTCGGTACGGGAATTTTGCTCTATTTGCTTGCAGTCGCTTTCTTCTACGTCCTGCTGGCGGTGCAGCAATCGCAAGAAGCGAAAGAGCGCGAAATGAAAGCGGGAGTCCTAGCGCGCGACGCGGAATTAAGAGCACTCAAAGCCCAGGTGAATCCGCATTTCCTTTTCAACAGCCTCAACTCCATCAGCGCGCTCACCACCTCCGATCCAGCGAAAGCCCGAGAGATGTGCGTCCTTCTCGGCGATTTTCTGCGCCGCACGCTCGGCCTCGGTGAGAAAGCCGCGATTCCGCTCGACGAGGAGCTGTCGCTGATTCGTTCATTTCTCGCCGTCGAAAAAGTCCGCTTCGGCGCGCGCATCCAGATGGAAGAAAATATCGATAAAGACGCGCTCGACGTTTTCGTCCCGCCACTCCTGCTCCAGCCGCTGGTCGAAAATGCCGTCGTGCACGGAATTTCGAATCTCGTCGAAGGAGGCTCCATCAAACTCGAAATCCACTCTCAAAACGGCACTCTCTCGATCGCCGTTGAGAACAGCTTCGATCCTGATTCGCCGCCCCGCCGTCGCGGAGGCGTCGGCTTGGCCAACGTCCGCCAGCGTCTCGCCACGCGCCACGGGAACCTCGCCAGCTTCGATGCAAAAACCGAAGGCGACCGTTACCGCGTCGCGATCACCATGCCCGCTGAACGCCCGGAGCGCGCGTCATGACGCAACCGACCGACAAGAAATTTCGCACCGTAATCGTCGACGACGAGGAGCTCGCCCGCCAGGTCCTGCGCGAATTCCTCACCGCGCATCCGGAAATTGAAATCGCAGCCGAATGCGCCAACGGCTTCGAAGCCGTAAAATCCGTCACTGAATTGAAGCCCGATCTTGTCTTCCTCGACGTCCAAATGCCCAAGCTCGACGGCTTCGAAGTCCTCGAATTGATTGGCACCAGCGCCGCCGTCGTCTTCGTCACCGCCCATGACAATTACGCCATTCGCGCCTTCGAAGTCCACGCCGTCGATTACTTACTCAAGCCCTTCGGCTGCGATCGCTTCGAAGCCGCCCTGACCCGCGCGAAAGAGCGTCTCCACAACGCATCTTCGGCCGCAAGTTCGCCCACCACGCGGTCAGCACAACTAGCGCCCTCACCCTCCGACCTCGCCGCCGCCGCCCGTCCCCCGGCTCAACATCTCGATCGCATTCCCGTCCGCGACGGCACCAAAGTTTTCATTATTCCGATCGCCAAGCTCGATTACGCCGAAGCTCAGGACGACTACATCGCCCTCTGCTCCGAGGGCAAAAAGCACCTAAAGCAACAAACCATCTCCAGCCTCGAATCCGCCCTCGACCCTTCGCGATTCCTTCGCATCCACCGCTCCTACATCGTCAACCTCGAACGCGTCGCCCGCATCGAGCCCTACGGCAAAGATAGCCACGTCGCCGTGCTCCACAACGGAACACAACTCCCCGTTAGTCGGGCCGGATACGCCCGCCTCCGCGAATTTCTAGACCGCTGACCACCCAGAGCCCCGCACCAGCGGAAACTCAGTTCCATGACTCCCAAACCACTCGTACCCGCGCCTCACCCCACGTGCTTGTTGCGACAAAACCTACTTTCATAGTAGTGTCACGCGATGCCCCGAACCACCTCGCGCAGGTCCCGTCGTCAGGGCATACAGACTCGCAAAAGGAGACCTCGTAAAATGGCATCCCCGGCGGAAGCAAAACTTCCTAACAATTCATCCGGCAAAGAAGAAGGCGCAAATGTAGACAAGATTCGCGACATATTATTCGGCTCGCAGATGCGCGACTATGAAAAGCGTTTCGCGCGCCTGGAAGAAAACGTCTCGAAAGCCGTCGAGACCCTGCGCGAAGACACCATGAAGCGCCTCGAAACTCTCAGCAGTTTCGCCCAGCAGGAAGTGGAATCCCTCAGCACGCGCCTGAAGACCGAAAAATCCGAGCGCTCCGAAGGCCTCAAAGAACTCGCGCGCGAGCTGAAAGAAGCAGCCAAAATGATCGAGAAAAAGCTCGGCCAGCTCGAAGAGCAGACCTCCGACGCGCAAAGTGACCTCCGCGCCAAAATGCTCGAGCACTCCAAGGCCTTCTCGAACGAAATCGACAAACTGCGCCGCGACTCTTCAGCCTCCCTCGATCGCGAGGTCGAGGCCCTGCGCAACGACAAGACCGATCGCGCCGCTCTCGCCGACATTTTCGCGGAGTTCTCGCTGCGCCTGAAAGACGATCTCGAGCTGCCAGAAAAGTAGCGCCGGATGTCAGCCGGTCAAAAACTGCAACCTTCCAACATGGCCGAGCAAGCCCAACGCCGCGCCTCGCCGGAGAACGCAACCGAGAACCCGCCTGCAGATAACTCCGCCCGCGATGGCAATTCTCCTGATAGCCACGCCTACGAAGAGCTGCGCCATCTCATCGTCGGTCCCGAACAGGAAGGCCTCAAGGAAATTCAAGAGCGCCTCGATGACACTGGACGCCGCATCGATGACGTAAGCTCCGTCGTCGCCGAAGCAATCCAGAAGCGCCGCGAGCAGGGCGATACGCAAGCTCTCTCCGAAGCGCTCGCTCCCACCATTCAGGACACGCTCCGCGAATCCGTCCGCCGCGACCCGCACGTTCTCGCCGACGCGCTGTTTCCGGTAATGGGTCCTGCGATTCGCAAGTCAATCACCGAAACCCTTCGCAGCATGCTCGAATCCTTCAACACTGCCCTTGAGCACAGCCTTTCCTGGCAAGGCCTGAAGTGGCGCCTCGAAGCGTTTCGCTCAGGAAAGCCCTTCAGCGAAGTAGCCATGATGCACAGCTTGCTCTTCAGCGTCGAGCAGGTGTTCCTGATCCACCGCGAGACAGGCCTGGTTCTCAGCCACGTCGTCGCTCCACGAGTTGCCACCCAGGATCCTTCGCTCGTTTCAGGAATGCTCTCCGCCATCCAGCAATTCGTAAAAGATTCGTTCGAATCGCAGCGCGGCGATAATACGCTCGACTTTTTGGAAGTTGGCGAACTCGAAGTCTGGATCGAGCAGGGGCCCGGCGCCGTCCTGGCAGCCGTGATTCGTGGTCACGCACCTGAGACCTACCGCGTCGCCATGAAGGAAGCGCTCGAAAATATTCAGCGCCACTACAGCACTGCCCTCGCCCATTTCGAGGGCGACGCCGCTCCGTTTCGCCCTGTCGAAGAGGATTTGACGCACCTGCTCGAAACGCAGTTCAAGAACGACTCGGAACAGGATCGCCGCCGCCCCCGCGCCGCCCTCATTGCCGGTGCGGTTATCCTCGCCCTGATTGCGATACCGATCGGCTACTCCGTCTACCTGCTTTGGGAGTGGTCGCGCTTTTTGAAAGTCCTGCGCCAGGAACCCGGCATCGTTGTGATGTCTTACGCTCGCGAGGGCGGCCGATATCACGTCCAGGGTTTTCGCGACCCGCTCGCCGCGAACCCGGAGAATCTGCTCTCCAGCGCAGGTATCGACCCCAAGACGGCCAATCTCGAATTGAGGCCCTTCTATTCCTTCGACGATGCCATCGTGCTGAAACGCGCGAATGCCTTCCTTCACCCGCCCTCCGGCGTCACGCTCTCCGAAAAAGATGGCCAGCTTCACGCCGAAGGAATCGCCACGCCCGCATTTATTGCGCGATTCGAAGAGCGCGCTCCGTGGATTCCCGGCGTCACCGCCGTGGACGATTCGCATTTGCAAAATAGCGAACAGGTTGAGCTCAATCGCCTGCGATCGTCCCTCGAATCAACTGTGCTCCTCTTCCCCATCGGCCGCGCCGAACTCGAACCCGGCCAGGAAAACAACATCGCCGCAGCCGCAAACAACATTCGCGCCCTTCTGATCGAAGCTGGTCGCCTGAACGGCAAACTAGCAATCGATGTCGTCGGCCACACTGATATCACCGGTGTGGAAGGCACCAATCTCGTCCTCAGCAAACAGCGCGCCGACCTCATCATCAATCTCCTCGCCCGCTCCGGAATCAAGCCCTCCAATCTGCGTCCCCGGGGCGTCGGCACCTCCGAGCCGCTTCACGACGAGTCCACCGAAGAAGGTCGCCGCTTCAATCGCAGCGTCACTTTCAAAGTCGCTTTTTCTCCTGCTCCCCCTGTAAACTAGCCCGCATTCCGATGCTCGAAAAGAAAATCTGCATGCTCGGCACGCTTGCGGTCGGCAAGACGAGCCTGGTCCGCCGCTTCATCGAAGGTATTTATTCCGAGGGCTATCAAACTTCGATCGGCGTGAAGGTCGACAAGAAGCCCGTCCACGAGGCAGGTCAGGAAGTAAAACTCGTTCTCTGGGATATTTTCGGCGAAGATCGATTCCAGAAGGTGCAGGCCTCCTATTGGCGCGGGATGTTCGGCTACTTGTTGGTGGCGGACGGAACGCGCCGCAACACTCTCGATGAAGCCTTGGCGCTGAATCAGCGCGTCACCGACACCGGCCTCAAAGTACCGGCAATCCTTCTCGTGAACAAAGCCGATTTGGCCGATCAATGGGAAATCGGTGACGAACGCATGGCTCAGCTCACCCAAAGCGGCTGGGAGATCATGCGCACCAGCGCGAAGACCGGCGAAAATGTCGATGCCGCATTTTCGCGCCTTACTTTGAAAATGCTCGGCAAATGATGGCTGCAAACTCCATCCTCGAGTCTTTTCTCGCCGCTCAAGGCTATGCCCTCTTCGAATACACGGGAAACGGCCTCTTTCATCCCATCGGCGAATATCCGAAGTGGTGCCAGAATCTCTGGAAAGGCGCCCTCACTCGCGACAACTCAATTCGCTTGGCCGAGGCTTCCCCGCTCCTCGAAAATTTCCTGATTGACGCCGAAGGATTCTGGAATTCGAACCGCGACGGCTCCGCGAATTCCCCAGTCTGGATTGAACGCGACCCCTCCGGCCGCGATGTGCAGCTCGAAGCGGCTGCTCTCCATGTCGACGGCAAAAACGTCCTGCTCATCCGCAATCTCGCGAGCACCTATGCTGAACGGCAAAAGCTCTATCAGGCCGCTCGCGATTCCCTTCTCGAACACGAGCGCCTCCTCCGCGAAATTCAGAAAAAAGAAATCCTGCTTCACTGCATCATCCATGATCTCTCACAACCACTCACCGCCATGCGCGGCTGCTTCAACTTGATGTCACTCCAGGACCTCTCCGCCGATTTACGGCGAATGGTCGAGACGGGCGAGCGCGAATCGAATCGCCAGGAGCAAATGATTCGCGGAATCCTGCAGGCGTTCTCCGCTGATCTCGCCGGCCAGCAGGCATCTACCGAAAGTGCGCCGAGCGCCGCAGATATCGGCGCTGCTGCACAACGCGCCGTTCAGGAATTCTCGCCCGCATTCGCAGAGAAACAGATAAAGCTGCAAGTCGATCCGGCCGTCGATCTCTCGCGGGATTGGATTGTCGCCGGAGACGATTCACGGCTCGATCGCGTGTTCGGAAATCTCCTGGAGAACGCTCTTCGTTACAGCCCGCCAAACACCACAGTCACAATCGGCCTGGAAGAAAAAGGAAAACAGGTCCTAGCATTTGTGGATGACCAGGGCCCCGGTCTGCCGAAAGATCAATCCCCCGATCAGATGTTCGCGCTCTTCGCGAAAGGAAAAGACAAACCCGGAAAAGCCGGCCTGGGACTTTACTTTTGCAAGATCACAGTGGAGCGCTGGGGAGGTACAATCGGCGCAGAAACCAAGACGAAAGGTGGAACCCGCTTCTGGTTCCGGTTGCCACGTGCAGCGAAGACTACCCACGACGCCACTAAGAAAGAATCCCCACGCGGCCCACATGGTCAGGATGCGCCATCCGCGCCGCAAAAGAGTTCCACGTCCGTGACGCGCCCCCGTCTCGATAAGCCTGCCAGGAGCTTGCGTGTACTCGTCGCCGAAGATACGGATGAAAACCGCGAGCTTGTGAGCGAACTGCTCAAGAAGCGCGGCCACTCAGTCGTCGCTGTCTCCGACGGCCGCCAGGCGCTCGATGAACTGGAAAAGAATCAATATGACATCGTGCTCATGGACGAACAAATGCCGCGCATGGACGGCCTCGAAGCCACTCGCGCGATCCGCCAAAAAGAAAAGTCTACCGGAAAGCATCAGTTGGTCGTCGCGCTTACCGGAAACGTCACCGAAGAGGACAAACGGCAGCGCGTCGAAGCCGGCATGGATGGCTTCGTTCCAAAGCCTTTCGAAATGCACGCGCTATTCGACACGATTGAATTTCTTGCCGCCGGCACTCAAGTGATTCCCGCATCATCAATGCCCGCTCCGCCCTCAGCAGCAAAAGCACGCTCTGCCGAACTGTCGACGAAAGCCCAGTCGCCGGCGCCGATGCCGATCGAGGATGTCGGAACGCACCTTCTCCGCACGACCGGCGGAAATGAAAAGCTGGTCAAGTCGCTGACGAAATCCTTCCTCGCCGACGCGCCCAAAAGGCTGGCCGCCATTCGAGCCGCACTCGCAGCAAAAAATGCCGCGAAACTCGACACCGCCGCGCATGCCCTGAAAGGCTCCGCTGCAATTTTCGGCGCCCAAACCGCCGTCACCGCTGCCAAGAACCTCGAAGCAATGGGCCGCAGCCGCAATCTGAGCGGAGCCGATGCTCAATTTCGCGCCCTCGAAGCGGCGATGCAACAGCTTCAGGCCGAGCTGCTCAAAATCGCGCCTCAAAATAAAACAAAGACTCCGACCAGGACAAAAACCAGGCCGACAAGCTCCGGCAAACGCCGCAAGAAATAGCTCCCACCGCTTTACACCCTGACTAACGCAGCACTTCCGCGCAGCCACAGCTTGCCGCCCACTCCTAGCGGCGCGATACTCAAATGATGAAGAGAAGTTCCCCATTCCCAATGCTGCTCGCAACGCTGGTCATGATGTCACCGCGCGCGGCGCAAGCTGATGAACTGAAGCTGAAAGATGGCACCAAGATCGTGGGCACGATTGTCGGCTTCGAAGAAAATTCCTTCAAAGTAAAAACGAACTACGGATTCGCAGTCGTCCAGAAGGATCAAGTTCTCTCCATTAGCATCACAGACTCGGCTAAAAAGCTCGACGCCGAAAAGAAACCCGATCCATCCGCCGAGAAACCGCCGCCGCCCGCGCCGACCGTGAATTCGTACAAGAAATACAATACCGCACCGTCGACGCCGCCAACCGCTGCCCCGGCCGCCGACCCGAGCACTTCCGATCCTAAAGCTTCCTCATCCAGTGCATCGTCTGCAACCACCGCCGCGCCGGCCACTGCCAAGCCTGCGGCGACAACCGCGCCCGTAAATCCCGCACCAGCTAAGACTCCAACACCAACCGCAGCGGCCGCTCAACCTCCTGCAGCGCCTGCCGCGCTTGCTCCGCCTGAATCAATGCGCGAGCGCGTGACCGGCAATCTCTACGCCAACGAAACCTACGGCTTTCAGATGTACAAACCTCCCACCTGGCAATTGGTCGAAGGCGCGCGTTCCGTGCTGCCCGGCGCAATCACAGCGCTCGGCACCTCAGACCAAACCACTTATTTGCTGATCGGCCGGCAACCGATTGAGAAATCTTTTGCGAGCGATATAGACGCTACCGATCGCCACCTGCGAAGCACTCTCGATAATTTCCGTGCGCTCGGCGAGAAGAAAATCGTCGTCTCCGGCGAGCCCGCCGTGGAGAAGCATTTTCGTGTCAGCGTGGACCAGCGCGATTGGTCCGGCGTCGCTGTATTCCTTCAGCACGATGCGCATCTCTACACCATCTTTGGAATGACGGCCGCCGAGTCCGATCTCGTCCAAATCCAAGAGAACGTAATCTCCCGCGCCATCCTGAGCCTCCAATTCGCGAAGCGGTAGCGAGATTCCTTCGCCCTTGCAACCAAGCTGGCCGAATGCGTAACTAATTCTCCTGTGCTCATGCCACGCTGTTACTTTCAAGCCCTGATCCTTGCAGTTCTCGTCGCCACGGCGTTCGCAATTTGTCACCGAACTACGCGCGTGTCCGCAGCGAATCAATCCGAAAGCCCGCCGACTTTCTATCGCGATGTACTGCCAATCCTTCAGCAGCACTGCCAAAGCTGCCACCGCCCCGGCGAAATCGGCCCACTGCCCCTGATGAGCTACGAAGAAGCGCAGACCGAGGCCCGCTCGATCGCGTTCATCACCGCAAGCCGGAAAATGCCGCCGTGGTTCGCCGACCGGGCCATCGGCCATTTCGCGAACGACCCATCGCTTTCGGCACAGGAGATCGCAATTCTCGACGCGTGGTCGAAAGCGAAAGCTCCCGCAGGCGACCCGCGCGATGCTCCGCCTCAACGCGAGTGGACCAACGGCTGGAACATCCCGCAGCCCGATGCAACTGTGAAGATGACGAAGCCCGTTGCGCTTCCGGCCCAGGGCGACATCGACTACACCTACGAAATCGTGCACACGAATTTCACCGCAGCAAAATGGATACAGCTTTCAGAAATTCGCCCTTCGAGCCGCGAAAGCGTTCATCACGCCATCGTCTACATCCGCCCGCCCGGATCGAAATGGCTCGAGCACGCCCCGGTTGGAGTTCCCTTCACCGCCGCGGACATGACGGATGACAAGTCGAAGCGCGACGCGCTTTGGACGGACGCCGACATTCTCCTCGTCTACGCGCCGGGAAGTTCGCCGGACCGCTGGCCCGACGGAATGGCCAAGCTCGTGCCGGCAGGATCCGATCTCGTATTCCAAATGCACTACATGGCGCGCGGCCATGCAGCTACAGATCAGACCGAGATTGGCTTGATCTTAGCGAAGCAGCCACCGGCCCAACGGGTCCTTACGCTGCAACTCACCAACGATCACTTCGTGATACCGCCAGGAGCCAACGATTTCCGGGTGGAAGCGCGAGGCACATTGCCGAACGACGCGACCCTGCTCAGCTTCCTTCCTCATATGCATCTGCGCGGGAAACGTTTCGAGTACAGCATCGTGCACAAGGACGGAACGATCGAGCCGCTGCTGCGGGTGAACTGGGATTTTTACTGGCAATTGAACTATCAACTCGCCGAGCCCTTGCCGCTCGCGGCAGGAACAGAGCTGCAAGCCGTCGCGTGGTACGACAACTCGAATTCGAATCCGCACAATCCCGATCCCATGGCTGCCGTGCGCTGGGGCGACCAGACCTACGACGAAATGATGGTTGGATTCTTTGACGTAGCGGTGCGCGCGGATCTCGACAAGTGGAAATACTTTGAGCGACCGAAAGCCGCGGCGGAAGTAGCGCGGTGAACAATCGCAATCGCCGCTCTTGTCCTAGAATTTTGTTACTTCACTGAAATGGAAGTTGTTGACCTTCATCGCCGGCACAACCATCTCGAAGGATTCTTCACCGGCGGCGCGCACGGCGGGGCCAAGCATCTCGACGTTCGAAAGCATTTCGAGAATATTTTGATTGAAGCGGAAATTTCGGATGCCGCCGGTGACGCGGCTGTTTTCGACGGCAAACGTTCCGTCGCGCGTCATGCCGGTGAGAACCTTTTCGTAGGGATCCACTTCGCGGATGTACCAGAGGCGCGTGACTAAAATTCCGCGCTCCGTGGTGCGAATCATTTCATCGAGAGACTTGTCACCACCACTAAACACCAGATTCATCGGCGCTTCGCCGTATTCGTTCGGCAGGCCGAAGCCGTGGCCGGTGGGCTTCTTTTTCATTTTTTTTGCGGTAGCGCGGGAATAGACGAGATTTTTCGGCGTGCCGCGATCGACCAGCAGAACTTTCTGCCGCGGAAGGCCTTCGCCGTCGTAAGGCGCGCCCAATTGAAATGGATGGTACACATCATCCCAGAGCGTGATGTTGTCGCCGAAAACTTTCTTGCCCATACGGTCGTTGAGGCACGAACGCTTGTCCATCACCGAAGTTCCGGCAAAGTCATAAAACAAGAAACCGACGAGATCGAGAACGGCGGAGGGCTCGAGGATGGTGGTGTAGTGGCCGGGTGCAAGCTCGCGCGGCTCTCGCGACTCGGATGCTTTGCGGCTGGCGCGTTCGGCAAGGCGGTCGGGATCGAGTTCCCGAATGTCTGCCGAATTTGCTTTCGCCCAGCCCGACGAATTCGGTTCGAGAATTGTAACCGAGAATTCCGAGCGGGTTTGCTCGTGGTGCGCGAATAGACCTTTGGAATTTGCCAGTATGGTTTGCATCGCGCCGCTGGAGAAAATGCCGGCCGCCGTCTGTTTATTCTTTTCTGCGAGTTTGCAGACGCGAGTGACGGCGCGGGCGCGATCTTGTGGCGTTGCCTCGGCAGTGGCCGGGAAAAAACGCTGCACTTTCGGGATTTTTTGCGGGCCCAGCATTGGAAGCAGGTCTGGAATCTTCGGTTGATGCAGAGCGAGCTTTTCAGCCGCCGCCATTACGCGACGGAGCGATTCTTCGTCGGTCTTGTTGGTGGTGGCGCGCGCTGTGCGGCCGTCCATCACGGCGCGGACGGAAATGTGAAGGACCTGCTCGGCTACGTTCTGGTGGATGATGTTGTTTGCGAAGCGGGTGAGCGCGTCCGTCGTGACGTCAATTTCCACTTCGGTTTCATCGGCTTCGCTGAACTTCATGATGCGCTCGGAGATGGCCTTCAGTTCCGAAGCGGTGAGGAGCGGTTCGGAGGGCGCGTTGGTTTCGGCGCGTCGAATCCGGCGCGAGATCGATTTTGTGACGGTGCGCTTCATTGGCAGCTGAGATCCTTCGTCCCGCAACTACATCCGGGACGCAACAGGCGCGCGGCGCTCCGTTCGTTCCTCAGGGCAGGCAGGATGACAGATGCTGAGAGAGCGGTCGCAAAGTGTAATTCGATGGCGCACTTGAGCGTGTGGCGCGAGCGGGCACGGCATGCCGTGCCCCTACTGTGCGAAAGTGCTGCGTCGTGCGAAAGAGCGCCGCTGCACAGAAACTGCAGATCCCTCGCTGCGCTCGGGATGACCACGACTAAGGTGTCGGTCGAAACTAGCACGAGCGATCGCGGTGCCTTGGCATCCAGTGATCTCTTTTCACGAGTCGTGGTCATTTGGCGAAGGCGACTCCGATTTTGATGTTGCGGAATCGGGCGGGGGAGGCGCCGTGGCCTGTGCCCATGGTTTGCATGGGTTGGCCTTTTCCGCAGTTGGGGGTACCCCAGAGAGTCCAATCGTCGCGGGAGCAGATTGCGTCGCAACTATTCCAGAATTCGGTGGTGATGCCGCTGTAGCTGGGATTCTTGATCATGCGGCCTTTTTTGCCGCCTTTTATCTCCCAGCCAATTTCGGTCGAAAACTGAAAATGATAGCGGCGATCGTCGATGGACCAGGAGCGATTCGTGTCCATGAGGATCGCGTCGTCCGTGTCGGCAATCAGGTCGTCATACTTCCATGTGCCGGGATCGATGCTGATGTTTGTCATGCGAATGATCGGCAGGCGGTTCCAGCTTTCCGTTCGCATCGTGCCGTTGGAACGATCCTCGCCGATGGCGGAAGCCGTTTCGCGATTGCTCAGATAACCGGTGAAGAGGCCGTTGGTGATGATCGGCGTGCATTGCGCGGGGACGCCTTCGTCGTCATATGCAAAAGTGCCAAGGCCGGGCCCGTGCGCGAGGCGAGCGTCGGCAACGACGTTCACGATGTCCGAGCCGTATTTCAATTTGCGGAGTTTGTCCACGGTGAGGAAACTCATTCCCGCGAAATTGGCTTCCTGGCCGAGGACGCGATCGAGTTCGATGGGATGGCCAATCGATTCGTGAATTTGAAGGCCGAGCTGCGAGCCGCCGAGAATGATAGTGCCGGTTTTCTCCGGGCACTGCGCGGCGGAGTGAAGCGCGACTGCTTCTTCGCCGGTGCGGCCAGCATTGCCAACAAGGTCGAGCGCTTCGATCAGCTCGTAACCTTCGAGGGCGTGCTGGCCGCCAAAGCTATTGGGATAGGAGCGCTTCTGAATTTCGCTCCCTGCAAAACTCGTGGCGACAATTCCGGCGCCCGATTGCATTTTGATCTGGTGAATCACGGAGCCGATGGTCGAGACAAAGAGCTGGTCGATTTTGCGAAACGTCATCGAGCCTTCGGCGAGCGTGACGCCTTTCACGCGGCGCATTTCCTTGTCGGCGGCGAGAAGCACATCGATTTGGCGTTCGACGGGAATGCGGAACGGGTCTTTCACGAATGGATTTTGCCAGGTGTCGACGTAAGGATTTTCGGGCGCAAGGGCAACGTCCGCATGCTTCGCAAGCGCGGACGCTTTGGCGATGGCGACGGCTTCGGCGGCACAGGAGTCGATTCCTTCGTGGGAGAGCCGGTCGGTGGACGCGAATCCCCACGCACCTGATGCGATCACGCGGATGCCGATGCCGAGCGACTCCGATTCGACGAGGGTGCCCACTTCACCGTTTTTCGTCGAGATGTCGCGCTGGCGGATGTCCATCACGCGCGCGTCGGCGTAGGAAGCGCCACGGCGCTTGGCGGTATCGATGGCGCGAGTTGCCCAGTCTTGCATTACGAGTGACCTCTGACGAGAAATCGGCAGCGCAGCGAGCGAACGATACTAGTCCGGGGGCAGTGACGTGTCAAATGGGCGACGGCCGGCACTGCGGAGTGAAATTCGGGATCAAAAACCGTCAAAAATTTGCGATTAGAAAAAGTTAGTGGGCTTTGTTTACTATGACTTGGACTGAATTCTAATTCCAGATTTGCGGTTAGAAATTTGCGGCTGGAAGCTGGTCTTGGTTCGCCCACGCTGCTGAGAGCGTGGGCTGAGGACCGTGGGACGTCTTGATCCTCGGTCACCTTTTCGGCCGTAGATCCTTATTTCTCATTGCATCCGCCATATTACCAAACAAGTAACCATCAGTCAAGCCGATTGTGAAGCGCCGCAAGATGACGGGCTGGCGGTTGGCCAAAACCCCTGATCGGGATTGTGGCTTGTATGGGCGCGAGTCGAACATATAATCCGCGGATGATTACCGATACGAGCGACATTCTCTACGAGGCATGGAAAGGCTACGCCGGGCGTTTTCCGACATGTTTTGACTCATCGCATCCAGATTTGCGATTTGCCTGCGCGGGGATACCGGTCGCGCTATTTAACTGCGCCTATCCGACGCGAACGATCAAGTGCGAGGAATTTGAAGGGTTGATGGCAGATTTTGCGAAGATTCTCGCACCTCGCGGCATTCCGGGATTGTTAATGGCTCGGTCGGATCGCGTGCAAGCGCCGCCTGGTTTGGAGCCGCTGGTCCGTATGCCGGGAATGGTGGCCGACGGCCTACTCGCGCCGAAGCATCCGGCGGCGAGAGTGGATTTGCGGGAAGTGCGTGGAGAAAAGATGGCGGAGGAGATAGCTCGGTTGAACGTGGTGTGCCATGGAATGCCAGAGGAAGAGATTGAACCGATGACTTGCGCAGCGCTTTGGAAGCCGCCGAATCACGGATTCCTGGTTTACGTTGATGGAGAAGCTGTGGCGGCGGGATCGGCTTCGTATGTAAATGGGGCTTCCTATATCGGATGGATGGCGACGCTTGAAGAATTTCGGGGGCGTGGATACGCGGAGGTGATTTTGCGCCATATGGACGCCATGATGAAACGGGAATACGGCGTGACTGAGAGCGTGCTGCATGCGACGGAGTTGGGGCGCCCGGTATACGAGCGTATGGGACATCGGACGGTGGATGAATTTGTTGGGTATTTATGCACGCCGGCTTCGGCGTGAGGCGAAAGAAGATTCCAAATTGAACATTTCAAATTTCAAATTGGAGGAAAAGTGCCTCGACTGCGACGCTCGCCGTCGGCCCGCGCTTGCAGCCCGGACGCACGATTCGCGCGTCGCGATGGAGACAGAGGCACGCGGGTCGCCGCTCCCTTCGTTGCTCAGGGCAAGCGGGATGACAGGTCGGTCTTGGGAGTAAGACCCAACCGCGCTACTTGGGAGGAGTTTCGACTGGCGCGAGAACCTGGGACATTGTTAATCCTGGGGGAAATTTTAATTTTACTTCGAACTTGATGTATTCGATGGAGCCTGGATACAGCGGATCTTTTAGGGAGGTGACGCGAGAGCGCTGGATGGAAAATTCGCCGGTACCGAGCTGGATATTCGTAGAGCTCATGGCGATGCGCTGTTTGTCGTCGTCGGATACGGAGTTGGGGTAGAGCATGGCGTTGACGACTTCTTCGGCGCGGTGCTCGTCGTCAATGGACATGACAAAATTGAAACGCCGGGGAGACATCTCCAGAATTTCCTGTGCGGAGAAATTGTAGGTGGTTTCGAGATAGCGGTCGTTGAAATTGTGATAGGGGGGAGTGGCGATGGCCGAGAATTCGATGGGGCCGTCGCTTGGCTGAGTTTTCGGAGTAATGCTTATGTCCCAGCCGGCGTAGTCGCCTTCGGGAGATACGTCGAGGCGGAACTGGAGATCGTGATCGATGTCGTGGATGTAGGTTTTGCCGCGCTCGATTTCGCCGTCGAAAACCAAATCCGGATCGGTGATGGCGGGTTGGGTGGATTTTGGTTTGTGGTGAAGCTGGAGAGGGGCGGAGGCGAGGGCGATGAGCAGGGCGATTCTGAGGGTTGTGGGGATTGGCATCACGGTAGCGAATATAGCAGAGTGGGGATTTGGAGTGGGAGGGCGCGGCCAGGCGCAGAGCGATCGAAGGCCCACGACTGGGACGGCGTCGTCGTGGCTACCCGTTCGCCGGCTATGTGTGATTACTGCGTGGCGGAGACGATTACTGGGGTGGCGGTTTTGCTCCAGCCTTTCATTTCGATTTTGCCGTCGGGGCGGGCGGTGCCGGTGATCATGCCGGTGGTGTTGAATGGGGTGGCGACGTTGCCCTGGTGGTCGAGGGCGATTACGCCGCCTTCGCCTTTCTGATCGACCAGCTCCTTCATGACTATGTCGTTGGCGGCTTGCTCTAGCGGGACGTGGAGGTAGCGGACGCGTTCGCAGATATCGGCGGCGACGATGTTGCGCATGAAGAATTCGCCGACGCCCGTGCCGGAGACCGCGCAGCTTTCGTTGTTGGCGTAGGTGCCGGCGCCGATGATGGGCGAATCACCCACGCGGCCGGGCATTTTGTAGGTGGTGCCGCCGGTGGAGGTGCCGGCTGCGAGATTGCCGTGCTGATCGAGGGCGACGACGCCGACCGTGCCGTGCTCGCGCATCGGATCGTCGGGCATCGCGGAGGATTTCTTTTTGTCTTCGTCTGCTTTTTCTTTTGCGCGCTGGTACTGCTGCCAGAGGCGTTCGTTATAGAAGTAGTAGGGCGAGACGAGATCGATGCCTTGCGATTCGGCGAAGCGCTCGGCGCCGGTGCCGACGAGCATCACGTGCGGAGTCTTTTCCATCACCAGGCGCGCGAGGTGAATGGGATTGGCGATGTGTTGCAGGGCGGCGACGGAACCGGCGGCGAGCGTTTTGCCGTCCATGATGGCGGCGTCCATTTCGGGGATGCCGTCGCGGGTGTAGTAGGCGCCGCGGCCGGAATCGAATAGGCCAGCGTCTTCCATGGAGCGGATTGTGGATTCGACGGCGTCGAGGCTTGTGCCTCCGGCGGCGAGGATGGCGTAGCCCTTCCTAATGGCGACGACCATGGCGGCGCGGCGGGATTCGATGAATTCGGGAGGGGCTTTGCTGATGTCGCCGGCGCCGCTATGGGCGACGAGGATGAAATTGGGGGCTGGAGGCGCTGTGGGCGGTATAGGGGCGGTGTGGGTGCGGGTGGTGAGCGACATTGCTGCGACTAGGATGAGGAGTGAAAAGATGGTGGCGAGTTTCACGGTAGCCTCCGGGCCGCGGTTGACGGCGCGGGGGTAGTGTAAGGCAATTTGAAATTTGCGATTGGAAATTTCAGATGGAAGGAGACGGCGGGTGGGGCTCGGATTCTTACTCCGGGGATTCTTACGACTTCATCGCTTGCACGTTGCGGCGAGGGTGAGCGGCAGAGGACAGGCCCTTCGCGGGCTCTGGGTGAACAGGAGTGCCTGTCCCACTTAAGGCGAAGGCAAAAACAGCGACGGCCCACGACGAGGACGGCGTCGTCGTGGCTACCGCGAAGAGCGAAGCGGGAAAAGAGATGGGAGAGATCCCTCGACTCCGTCCCGCGCCTTCGCTTCGCGAACGAAGGAAAGGCACGCGGGACTGCGCTCGGGATGACCGGGGCGCGGCATGGCCGTGCCCTACTGTCGATTATTTGCGAACGAGACTAGGTGCCTTCGGACCAGGAGGCCAGGTAGTGCTCTTGCTCGGGCGTTAGCTTGTCGATCTGGAAGCCCATGGATTCGAGCTTTAGCTTGGCGATTTGCTGGTCGAGGTGCTCGGGGACCGGGTAGACCTGGGGCTTGAGGTCCTTGGCGTTCTTGACCATGTAATCGGCGGCCAGGGCTTGATTGGCGAAGCTCATGTCCATCACGGACGCGGGGTGGCCTTCGGCAGCTGCTAGGTTGATTAGGCGGCCATCGCCGAGGAGATAGATGCGGCGGCCGTCTTTCATCGTGTACTCGTCGACGAAGGGGCGGGCAGGCTTTTTGCCGCTCGAGAGTTTTTCGAGCGCGGGGATGTCGATCTCGACGTTGAAGTGGCCTGAGTTGCTGACCACGGCGCCATCTTTCATTTTTTCGAAGTGATCGTGGGCGATCACGTTTTTGTTGCCGGTGACGGTGACGAAGATGTCGCCGACTTTAGCGGCTTCGTTCATCGGCATCACGCGGAAGCCGTCCATCACGGCTTCGATGGCCTTGGTGGGGTTCACTTCGGTGATGATGACGTCGGCGCCGTGCCCTTTGGCACGCATGGCGACGCCGCGTCCGCACCAGCCGTAGCCCGCGACGACTACTTTGAGGCCGGCGAGGAGGAGATTCGTGGCGCGAATAATGCCGTCGAGCGTGGACTGGCCGGTGCCGTAGCGATTGTCGAAGAAGTGCTTTGTGAGCGCATCGTTGACGGCGATGATCGGGAATTTCAAGGTGCCGTCTTTGGCCATCGCACGGAGGCGGATCACGCCGGTGGTGGTTTCTTCAGTGCCGCCGATTACGCCGTTGAGTAAATCGGTGCGCTTGGTGAGGAGTTGGGTGACTAGATCGGCGCCGTCGTCCATGGTGAATTGCGGTTTGTGGTCGAGAGCGGCGGAGATGTGCGAGTAGTAGGTGGCATTGTCTTCACCTTTGATGGCGTAGGTGGGGATGTTGTAATCGCGGACGAGCGATGACGCGACGTCATCTTGCGTCGAGAGCGGATTCGAGGCGCAGAGAACAACATCGGCGCCGCCGTCGCGAAGGGTGATGGCGAGGTTCGCGGTCTCGCTGGTGACGTGGAGGCAGGCGGAAACGCGGATGCCCTTGAGGGGCTGGTCTTTTATGAATTGCTTGCGGATGAGCTGCAAGACGGGCATGTGCTGATTCGCCCATTGGATTTTGCGCTTACCGTCGTCTGCGAGAGCAATGTCTTTTACGTCGCCGTTCAGTTTTGTGACTGTTTCCACGGAGAATCCCCTTTTGAAGTAAACGCCGAAATTTGAAAGCAAAGGCTGCCGGTCTCCCCGATTACAACCGGGACGCAAAAACCGCGAAAGACCGGCGCTACAAACTGCAGATTCCTCGCTGCGCTCGGAATGACAAGTCGAGCATTTGTGCAGCGCAGTGCACTTTATGGGCGCGAGACGGCTACTGCTCCGCGCGAGCCGGCTTCCTTGCGAATGGCATCGGCTTTGTCCGTTTTTTCCCAGGTGAAGCCGGGGCCGGTGCGGCCGAAGTGGCCGTAGGCGGCGGTCGGGCGATAGATTGGCCGGCGAAGATCGAGCGTCTCGATGATGCCTTTCGGCGTTAGTTTGAAATTCGCGCGAATTAATTCTGTGATTTGTGAATCCGGGATTACGCCTGTGCCGAACGTGTCCGTCATGACGGAGACTGGTTCGGCGACGCCGATTGCGTAGGCGAGTTGCACTTCGACTTTCGTGGCCAGGCCTGCGGCGACGATGTTCTTCGCGACGTAACGCGCCATGTAGCAGGCGGAGCGATCGACCTTGGTTGGGTCTTTTCCGGAGAGCGCGCCGCCGCCGTGACGGCTGTAGCCGCCGTAGGTGTCGACGATAATTTTGCGGCCGGTGAGGCCTGCGTCGCCCATGGGGCCGCCGATGACGAAACGGCCGGTGGGATTAATGTGGAATTTCGTTTTGCTGTCGAGCATCTCGGCGGGGATCACCGGCTTGATTACTTCGTTCATGATCGCGTCGGTCAAGTCGCGTTGGGAAACTTTCTCGCTGTGCTGCGTGGAGATGACGGCGGTATCAACGCGTGCGGGGCGGCCTTCGATGTACTCGACTGTGACCTGGGATTTGCCATCCGGCCGGAGGAAATCAATTTTGCCGGACTTGCGAACATCGGCGAGGCGCTTGGTGAGTTGATGCGCGAGTTGGATGGGCATGGGCATCAGCTCGGGCGTTTCGTCGCAGGCGAAGCCGAACATCAAGCCCTGGTCTCCGGCGCCGCCGGTGTCGACACCCATGGCGATATCGTCGGACTGCTTCTTGATGGCGCAGATGACGCCGCAGGTTTCGGAGTCGAAGCCGTATTTGGCGCGGGTGTAGCCGACGTCCTTGATTACTTCGCGCGAGAGGTCAGAGAAATCGACATAGGTCTTGGTGGTGATTTCGCCGGCGACGACGACCAAACCGGTGGTGACGAGAGTTTCGCAGGCAACCCGACCCATGGGGTCGTCTTTCATGACGGCGTCGAGGACGGCGTCGGAAATCTGGTCAGCTATTTTGTCGGGGTGACCCTCGGTTACAGACTCCGAGGTAAATAGGAACTTCTCATCAGCATGCGCCAAAACAGTATCCTCCCAAGCGATGGAAAGCACGTGCGGGGCCGTATTTAGCTAGTAAACGCGAAACCCACAAACATCGACGGTAACACGGGGGTATGGGGGTGTCAACGCGATGCAGGGAAATGGGTTAAAGCAAAGGTGAATGGGGATTTAACGGATTAAAATGCGACGAAAAGAGCGGCAAATTCGCCCCGTAAGCAGAAGTTCGGCGGACTTTTGGGGCAACGAAATTCCGTGGGTAAGTTGCTATTTGCGGGCCGGGGCGGCGTCGAGATCGCGCCGATACAGAAGATAGGCGCGGATAAATTCGTCGAGGTCGCCGTTAAGAACGTTGTCCACATCGCCGCGTTCTACTTTGGTGCGGACGTCTTTGATGAGCTGATAAGGCTGGAGAGTGTAGGAACGAATCTGGCTGCCGAAACTGATTTCAGGCTTGGAGGCATCGAGCTTGCGCAGATCTTCGCGGCGCTTTTCGATTTCGAGCTCGTAGAGTTGGGAGCGCAGCATCTTCATGGCGATTTCGCGGTTTTTGTGCTGGCTTCGTTCGTTCTGGCACTGCACGACGACGCCGCTCGGCAAGTGCGTGATGCGGACGGCAGATTCGACTTTGTTGACGTTCTGGCCGCCGTGACCGCCGGCGCGAAAAGTGTCGACGCGCAAATCTTCGGGGCGGACGTTGATTTCGATCTGGTCGTCAATTTCAGGGATCACGAAAACCGATGCGAAAGATGTGTGGCGACGGGCGGCCTGGTCGAACGGAGAAATGCGAACAAGTCGGTGAACGCCGCTTTCGCCTGCGAGCATACCGTAAGCGTTCTCGCCTTCGATTAGCACCGTGGCGGATTTGATGCCAGCTTCTTCGCCGGGCGTTGAATCCACGAGCGAAGCGCGGAAACTTTTCTGCTCCGACCAGCGCATGTACATGCGAAGGAGCATTTCGGCCCAGTCTTGCGATTCGGTGCCGCCGGCGCCGGGTTTAATTGTGACGATCGCGTTGAGACGGTCGTTCTCGCCGGCGAGGAGCGTTTTTGTTTCGAGGCCGGAAACATAGGCATCGGCCGCCGCGATTTCTTTGGCGACATCTTCGAGGAGGGAGGCGCGCTGGGCGTCGTCTTTTTCCTCTTCGGCGAGGTGGAAGTAAGTTTCGACGTCGCTCATTTTGCGATTGAGCGTGTCCTCGGCGGTGACGCGGTCTTCGATTACTTTGCGCTGCTGCAGGACGGCCTGGGCCTTTTCCTGATCCTGCCAGAAATTGGCGTCGCTGACTTTTTGTTCGAGCGCGGCTAGCTGCTGGCGGGCGGCTGGGGCGTCAAAGATAGCTCCGGACGAGTTCCATGCGTTTCTTGAGGTCGATGTAGCGGTGCTGGATGTCTTCGATGTGTTCGGGCATGGGGATAGAGTACCGAGGAAAATGGAAAAGTGAAAATGGAAAATGGAAGTTCCGGTCCAGCTGGCAGCTTGTTGCAGGGCGGCGGCTGGGATTCTTCGCTGCGCTCAGAATGACAGCTATTCGACCCGTGCTGAAGATTTAGGAGCCTGCGCAAAGGTGAGACCCAGTATTCCGATCGAGACAAGTAGCGAGAGCCAGCAAAGCCAGTCGCCGAAGCGGACATAGGGCGTGATGTTAGAGCGGAAGTCGTAGGGGGCTTCGAGTTCGCCGCGGATATCGGTAGGGAGGCGCGCAACGATGCGGCCGTATGGATCGACTGACACAGTGAAACCGTTGTTCGTATCGCGCAGCATCCAGCGGCGGCTTTCGACGGCACGGACGCGCGACATCATCAGGTGCTGCGCAGGGGCGGCGCTGCGGCCGAACCAGCCGTCGTTCGAAATATTAATGAGAAGCTCGGCGCCATTCGCGGCAAAGCGGCGAATTTCGTTGGGGAAAATTGCTTCGTAGCAGATGAAGGTGCCGAACGGCCGGTCAGCATGGCCAATCGCATAGTCGACGCCCGGCGTAAAATCGGAGATATCGGCGGTGAGCCGGCCGGCGAAAGTGAGCCATTTGCGCAACGGAACGTACTCGCCGAACGGCACCAGGTGAATTTTGTTGTAGGAATAGGTGCGGCGCCCCGAGGCGTCCAGCAGGACGGCGCTGTTATACGCGGACCATTGATCTCTGGGGTTGCCGCTTGCGTTTCTCTTCCAGTCCACCACGCCTACCAGAAACTCGTTCTCCGACTCTTTGGCGATTCGAACCATGCGCGACGCAAACGACGGATCCTGCAAGCTGAATGGCGCTGGAACCTCGGGCCAGACGATGAGACCCGGAGTTTTCTTCGCGGCATCAATGCTGATTTGCGCGAGTTGGTCGAGTTCGCCTGCATGGATCTGCATCCAATCGGAAGGATACTGTTCGGACTGCGGGAAATTTGTCTGGATGAGATGCGCCACATGGTGCGCAGGCGCAGCGGGTACGAGATAACTTCCGCCGATGGCTATGAGCAACAGTGCCACTGTAACAATGAGCGCGTTTTTCCAGACTTGAGGTTTCCTCACCAGGATTGCATAGGCAAGAAATGACCCATATGCCGCGATAAGGAAAGAGAGGCCCCAGATTCCGGTGATGGGCGTTAACTGAAGAAGTGCGAGACTGTTGTTCGCAGCATAACCGGTGAGATTCCAGGGGAAGCCGATGTATGGAAGGTGAGTGCGCGCAAACTCAAGCGTGACCCAAAAAAACGGAGCCAGCACACACGCAAGAGCGATGCCTTTTCTTCGTGCGACAAACGCCACGCTCATAGAGAACGTGGACCAGATGATTCCGCCCGCGATTCCAAAGAGGCTCAGAATCCCCGCAGACAACCAGGGATCGACGTTGCCGTACTGCCGCATCACCGTGGCGATCCACGGCAGGCAAATCGGATAGAAAACGAAAGCGTGAAGGAAACCGTAGAGCGGAGCTTCGCGAGGCGGCGCACCGACGGAAGCGAGTACGAGCATGCCGATCGAAATCCAGGCGAGCAGCGGCAGATTGTAATTTGGAAAGGACAACGCCAGGGCAATGCCACTGCCCAGGGCGAGCAGGACTCGCGTCTGCCGGCTGAATGTCATCTAGCGTTTGATTATAGACTTGAAACCGGCTTGTTCGAGGGCGCGCTTGGAAGCGTCGGCGGATTTTTCGTCGGCATACGGCCCCACCTGGACGCGGTAGAAATTGTCCGTGGTGGGCGTAACGACGAAAGACGGAAATCCTTTTTGCTGGATGGCGTCGGCCATGGCGAGCGCGTCGCTCTGCCGCGTGAGAGCGGAAACCTGCAGGACAACCGCGCTCTTCCCCATCTTTGGCGGCTGGAAGCGGCCAGGAGGCGTAGTGGAAGCGACCGGCTTCGTTTTCGCGGCGGATGAGGAAGAAGCCGCGGTGTTGCGAGTTGCTGCCGCAGTTTCTTCGGCCGTGTCTGGATTCTTGGGTGACGACTTCCCGTAAAAATCCCAATCACCGGATGCTGAGGACGGCGCTGGCTCGGCCTGTTTCGATTTCGCTGCGGCCGGCGCGGGCGACGCTGTCTCGCGGATGCGTTTGTCCTCTGCGTGTACCGGGCCGCCAAACTGGTTACGCCCCATCACGTAGCCGAGCGTAAAGAAAACCCCGCAGAGCAGAACGACCCCGAGGAAAAGTCCCACCAGGTGACGGCTCTCGAGCACTCGATCGCCGCCTCCACCTCCGCGTTGTCCTCTTCCCGCCATACGCTCCTATTTTTTCGACGCTGCCGCCTGCACCCACTGCGAAATGATATCCACCGGCAATGGGAACACGATCGTCGTGTTCTTCTCGACGCCGATTTCGGTCAAGGTCTGCAAATACCTCAACTGAATCGCAGCGGGCTGCTTCTCCAGCACTTCAGCCGCGTCGGCCAGCTTCTGCGAAGCTTCAAATTCGCCTTCCGCGTGAATAATTTTAGCGCGGCGTTCGCGTTCCGCCTCCGCCTGCTTGGCGATGGCGCGCTGCATATTCTCCGGAATATCGACTTGTTTGACCTCAACCTTCGTTACCTTGATACCCCAAGGCTCCGTATCCTGGTCAAGGATTTGTTGCAGCTTGGCGTTAACCTTTTCGCGCTCGGAAAGAATCGCATCCAGTTCGAACTGGCCTACGAGGCTGCGAAGGGTGGTCTGCGCCAGCTGGGAAGTTGCGTATAGATAGTTCTGGACCTGCGAGAGGGCGAGATTCGCGTCGACGACGCGGAAATAGCAGACGGCGTTTACTTTCACGGAGACGTTGTCGCGCGTGATTACGTCCTGCGGAGGCACATCGAGCGTTTCGATTCGCAAGGAGATGCGCGTTAGCTTGTCGATTGGGAAAAAGACGAGGCGCAGGCCCGCGCCTTTCGCCTCGGGAAGCATGCGGCCCAGGCGCAGTACCACGCCGCGCTCCCATTCCTTGATCACGTACACAGAATTGAAGAACCAGATCAGAAAGATCAATACGCCGATGGCAAAAACGACCGTCATGAAATCCATTACTGCCTCCCCTCGAGCGTCTCGTGCGAATGGGCCGGATGCGGTGCGTGAGCCGGTTCGACCTCAAGCGTAAGGCCTTTCACTTTTCTGACGCGAACGCGCGCGCCCTTGGGAATACTGACACCTGCCGGAGCAGCGGCGCGCCACAGTTCACCATGCACGAAAACCATTCCGGCGGCATTCCCCGCTCCGACGGTTTCGGTGACTTCCGCTTCTTCGCCGACCAGCTCTTCTTTACCGGTGGTTTGTTTCCAATTCCGCGAACGAAGCACAAGACGCATCAGGATAACGATGATCACGGCGAACGGCAGGGCGACGCCCAAAGCAGTGCTGAGGCTTACGCCCATTCCAGTGAATGGTGAACGAATCAGCATCAGCGCGCCGAGCACCATGGCGATTACTCCACCTACTCCGAGCACGCCGTGCGTCGGAAATTTCGCTTCCAGAACAAAAAATATGAACGCAACGATGATCAGCAGCAAGCCTGTGAAGTTTACGGGCAGCATGTGCATCGCGAAGAGGGCCAGGACAAGGGCGATGCCACCGATCACCCCCGGCGCAAACATTCCAGGATGCGAAAACTCAACATAGAGGCCGAGAACGCCGACGATCAGCAGAATAAAAAACACATCGGGCTGGACGATTCTCGTGAGGAATTTCTCCCGTCCGGTCATTTCGTGCGGGATGACGACAGGCTGCGCGAGGGCCAGTTGAACCTTCGCGCCGTCGAGACGGGTGACGGTGCGGCCATTGAGTTTTGCGAGTAAGTCTTCCCGGTTAGCGGCCACCAAGTCTATGAGCTTGCCGTCGAGAGCTTCTTTTTCGCTGAAGGCTTTGGCGTCGGTAACGGCAGTAGCCGCAAGCTCCGCGTTGCGCCCGCGCTGCGTGACATAGCTGCGAAGATATGCGGTGGCCTCGTTCACGATTTTCTTGTGCAGTGTGTCGTCAATCTGCACCGGCTGGCCGCCCAGTGCCAGAATCGGCGAAGCGGCGCCCGTGTCGGTGCCGGGAGCCATCGCAGCAATGTCGGCGGAAAGCAGGATAAAGAATCCGGCGGAAGCAGCGCGAGAACCGGTGGGTGCGACGTAAGCGCAGACAGGAACTTTGGAGGCGAGTATGGCCTGGATAATTTCGCGCATCGAAGTATCGAGGCCGCCCGGCGTATTCATGGTGATGAGAATCAGGGAGGCGCGATCGGCGTTCGCTTCGTTGATGCCGCGAACGATGTATTCGGCGAGTACCGGCTCGATTTCGCCGTCGATGCGGAGTTCGACGACATTGGCAGAGGAGTTTGGCGGCGCTGGAGCAGATCCTGCGGACTGGATTAGGGTGAGGGATAGTGCGGCGAGCGCGAAGAAAACCACAGCATAACGCCGCAATCTTTGGAACAGCATTTCAGGAAGGCATTATAGCAAGAGAAGGGCGCGGAGATGTGAAGGTTCGCGAGACAAGCTACTACAAGCTTTGGCGCAAGATTAACGCTGAGAATCCTCTTCAGTCGTCACGAGGTACTGGGTGCTAGTTTTGTTGGGGCGGCTGGGTGCGTTTCGCGTCACTCTGGTACGACGGCATGACGTGCAGAACCTCCTGCACCCGCGGGTCTTTGATCACCTTGGCGAAAGCGGGATCTGTTTCCGCAGAGAGAAAGTTCTTGTATCCGTCATCGCGCGCAAGCCTCAGGAAATGAGCGGCGCGTTCGACATCGCCCATCGAGGCATAGGATTTCGCGACGAAGAAATTAAACAAGCCGGGATCGGTGGTCGTGCGCTGCTGAATGATGGTCCCGTAGCCGCTTTTCCGCTCGAACAGCTCAGGATCGATGGCGAGGGCCTTGTCAAAGGTGGCCATCGCTTCTGGATACTCTTTATTCGCGAAATAGGCATAACCGAGATTGCTGTAGATGGTGGACGTCTCCATCTTCAGCAAGAGCGCCTTTTTATAAAGAGCGATGGCTTTGCTGTAGTGCTTTTTCTCGTACTCGACGGTGCCGAGATTGTTAATGGGACTGGCGAAGTTCTTATCCGCCTTCATCGCCCGGTGGTAATAGCGCTCGCAACGGTTCAGGCTGCCCAGCTCTTGATAGGCGATCGCAGTCTTGTTCAGAAGCTGCGCGTTCTTAGGTTCAGTTTCGAGAATCGCCCCGTAGGCAGCGGTGGCTTCGCCAAATTCCTTGCGCGCCATGAAAACGTCGGCCTTCAGCTCCGCGGCTTGACGAGGAGTGAGCTCAGGCCTCGGAGAACTGACGTAGACAATGTTGGATGAAGTGGACGCAGACTGGGTAGATTCAGGCTGAGCGGCTGCCGACGCGGCCTGCTGTGCACCGAGCGACGGCACGAACACACACAACAGCGGAACGGCAAAGAAGACGAATCGCCTCATTGCCCTGCTCCTTTTTCCGCGCCTGACCTACGGTTGAGGTTTCGAGCTGTCCGCAGGCTTTTTGCTGCCACCAAAGATACCAAAAATCTTATCAAGAAAGCCTTTTTTCTTCTCTGGGTCCTCTGCTGGCTGTGATGCGTTAGTACTAGGCGGCGCGCTCTTCGCGTGAGCTTTCGGCGCGTTGGGACTGTTGGACGCGCTCGCTGACGAATGGGGAGCCGGCGGAGGCTGCGGGGAACCCTTGCCAAACAGGTGTGATAGCCACGATCCGGAACTAGCCTGCGCAACATGGCCGTCATTCTCACCGCAATACTGGGTTGGCTCCGTTCCAGCGATGAAATACTCTTCTTCGGATTGAGGGCAGGTGTTCGTGGCGAGCTCGCCCGTTTGCGGATCGATTGCTTCCTGAATCACGCCAGGCGGCGGGTCGAATGTTGTGGTATTCACGTAGGCCGGGAGTGTGACGGCACGCTTCATGAATTCAGCCCAGATGGGAGCGGCAGTCTGGCTGCCGGAAAGGCCGAGGTCGCGGTTATCGTCAAACCCAATCCATATGACGCAAAGCAGATTCGAGGTGAATCCGGCGAACCAGCCGTCGTGCGAGGTGCCGGTCTTCCCTGCTGCCGACGCTGTAAATCCAAGCGAGCGAACTGAGGCGCCCGTGCCGCGATTGATCACGTCTTCCATCAAGCTAGTGGTGAGGTAGGCCACGCGCGGGTCGAGAACCGGACGGGTCTTTGGCGAGTCAGACTCTTCCACTTTGCCGTCAGCCCCTATGACGCTACGAAGATAGAGCGGTTCGGCGCGTGTTCCGTTCGTTGCAAATGTCGTGTAACCGGCGGCGACATCCACGGGCGTCATTTCATAGGCGCCCAGCGCAACCGCGGGAGTTGCCATGATGTTGTTGCCGAGGCCCACCTGCCGCGAAAGGTCGACGACGCGCTGATAGCCGATCATTTCGGCAACTTTTACCGTGGCGACGTTGAGCGAATGAATCAGCGCATCGCGAACGGTAACGGTGCCGTAGAATTCCTGGCCGAAATTATCGGGCGTGTAGTCTTTGCCGTCGAATTGAAAGGTGGTAGGAACGTCGTCCACGGTCGTAACAGGCGTGACAATGGGTTGCAGGTCTTTGACAGCATTATCGAATGCCGCGGCGTAGACGAACGGCTTGAACACGGAGCCGGGCTGGCGATGGGCGAGAGCGTGATTCAGTTGGCTCTCGCCGTAGCTGCGACCGCCGACGAGAGCGCGAATCTCGCCCGTTCTTGGGTCGAGTGCCACGAGAGCCACCTGGGGCCGCGGCGCGGGCTGGCCTGCTTTTTTCCAGGTTGCAAACCGTTTGGCAAGAAGCTTATCAACCTGCTCCATCCCCTGGTGAATCGCGGCTGTGGCCGCGCGCTGCAAGCTGGGATCGAGAGTCGTATAGATGCGATAGCTCTGGCTCTGCAGGTCATTTTCGGAGAATTTCTCGAGAAGATGATCCTTGACCATGTCCACAAAGTAGGGCGCGGAACCGCTGTCGATGCCACCGCTGACGAATTTAAATGGCACTTTCTTGGCGGCGGCGGCCTGTTCATCAGTGGCGTAATTGTTCTCGACCATCTGGGTGAGGACACGGTCGCGCGCTTCGATGGCGCGGTCCACGTGGGTCTCGGCGGTGGCGTAATGATTGGGTGCGCGGATGATTCCGCCGAGGAATGCGGCTTCGCCGAGGGTGAGGTCGCGCACGTCTTTTCCGAAGTAAGCCTCCGCAGCCTCGCCAAAACCTCGAATCGCAAAACTGCCGCGATTGCCCAAATAGACCTCATTGGCGTAAAGCTCAAAGACCTGCTGTTTTGAGAAGCGGTGATCGATTTCGATCGCCATCAGAACTTCTTTCACCTTACGGCGCCACTCCCGCTTGGTGGTGAAGAAGAAACTGCGCGCCACCTGCATGTCGATCGTGCTGGCGCCCTGTGCTTTCTGACCCACGCGTAGATCGGCTAAGGCAGCCCCAATCACGCGCACCCAGTCGAGCCCGCCATGCTCGAAGAATCGCTTGTCTTCAGTGGCGATTACGGCATCGACGAGAATCTTCGGCAGATCGTCGAAGCGAACTACTCGGCGCTTCTCTCGTGAACTGTCAAAAAGGTTCGTAATCAATTCCGGTTCGATCTCAGCGGACTCGCGAGAGACGCCATTCGAAAGCTGCGTAATATTTTTGATCGCAGACGCGGAGAAATCGACGCGCAGGGCGTTCTCTTTGCGAAAGTAAGAGTCATCCGAAGGCCGGATTTCGACAGTGCTTCCGGAGAGTTTATACAGCCCGGGCGCTCCCGCAACTTCACCTTCCTGGTATCCGGCGCGGAGAAGATAGGTAGCCATGTCCTTGGGATGAAGTGCCTCACCGACGTAGATCACGGCTGGAGCAGCATAAACTCGCGATGTATTCTGAAAAATCTGGCCGGTGAGGCGTTCGTTGATCAGGCGGCCAAATTGAACGTAGTAGTACGCGAAAAGCGACGTTCCGGCGAGCAACACCACGAGAGCCATGCAGAGCAGCGCAATACCATACCGGGAAGTCCAGAAGCCCGGCGCGATTCGAATTCTAAACCGATTATTTTCCATCTATCAGCACGTGTGAAAGGGTCATTGCTCGAACGAAAAGCTGGTTTCCGGCCAGCGCGCCGCCGCCAACGCATTTCCTGCTCCCCTAGTGTATGGATTCCTATTCTAAATCGAGCGGTTGTCCGCGTGGTCATGAAAATCGAGGGTGAATTTATAGACTAGCAAGTCGACGGGGACCGAATAGTCTAGCGATATTTGGACGGAGCCCGGAGTTGTCGTAATTTTGAGGCTGTCTTGGTCCGCAGGAATACCGATCTCAGTCACCTTCTTCCAGACGTTATCGCGAATGTCCTTGAGAGCCAGGCGATTACCGATGGCAAAGCGCGCCTCGCTCTCGATGGCATCCTGCATCTGGTAGTTATTCACGTAGATTGGCAGGATCTTGACACCCGCAAAAATCATCGAGCCTAGCAAGGCGAGTAGAAGGAATAACTTCACGCCGCTGCCGCCGCGTTGCGAATTGTCAAATCGTCGAGAGGTGACGAGACTCAATGGCCCTTCCTTCAAAAACCTAAGGAATTAAGAGGACAATCGAATGCTAGCATTCATCGTGCGTGGAAGGACAAAACGTCGGAATGCCTGTTTTCGATGAGTAAACGGGGATTTCCAGTCGCTCCAGTGCTGATAAGGCTTTGTCAGTACGCCCGAGCGAAGATGCCCTTTTCGCGGGCGAGCTTCGCGCAAAGAATGCACTGGCCGGACCCGCCGGGCTGTTCGAGAGGAATGCAGCGCATCGTTGCTTTCGTCTCTTCTTTGATCTTCGCTTCGCATTCCGCGCTGCCGCACCACCATGCCAAAGCGAAACCGGTCTCGACCGCCTTCTTGAATTCGCCGTAGTCGGCAGGCTCGACCGTATGCGCTTTGCGGAATTCGAGAGCACGGTCATATAGTGATTTTTGAATCTCAACGAGTAGCTGCGAAACGGCGGCCGCAATTCCCTGCTGCGGCACGAAGGATTTTCCTTCTTTGCCGGGACGGTCGCGTCGAGCCAACACGACCGAGCCCTTCGCGACATCCTTGGGGCCAAGTTCGAGCCTCAACGGCACGCCGCGCATCTCCCAGTCGTTAAATTTGAAACCGGGGCTCATGCCATCGCGCTCGTCCATCTTGACGCGTATGCCCGCGTCGATAAGCTCCTTTCGAAGCCTATGCGCGTTTTCGAGCACGCTCGACCTTTCCTCGTCGCTTTTGTAAATCGGAACGATGACGAGTTGGAACGGCGCGAGACGTGGAGGCAGGATCAGTCCCTGATCGTCGCCATGAACCATGATGATGGCGCCCACGAAGCGGGTCGAGAGGCCCCATGACGTGGTCCAGCAGTGCTGCAGCACGCCACCCTTGTCGAGATAACGGATATCGAAAGCCTTTGCGAAATTCTGGCCGAGATTGTGCGACGTGCCCGCCTGCAACGCTTTACCATCTCCCATCATGGCTTCGATCGAAAATGTCTGGTCGGCACCGGCGAAGCGCTCCGAATCCGATTTGCGTCCGGGAATCACGGGCACGGCAGCTTCGCGAACAGCGAAATCAGTGTAGATATCGAGCATCTGCCTGGTCTCGAATTCAGCCTCTTCGAGCGTCGCGTGCGCCGTGTGGCCCTCCTGCCAGAAGAATTCCAGCGTACGTAGGAAAAGCTTGGTGCGTAGTTCCCACCGAACCACGCTGTTCCACTGGTTGATGAGAATAGGCAGATCACGATAGGACTGAATCCATTTCGCATAGGCATGCCCGATGATCGTTTCCGACGTCGGCCGGATTACCAGAGGCTCGTCGAGCTTTTCGCCACCGCCGTGCGTCACCACCGCAAGCTCGGGCGAAAATCCCGCCACATGGGATTTTTCCTTCTCGATAAAACTGCGCGGAATCAGCAATGGAAACGCAGCGTTTACGTGGCCTGTAGCTTTGAAGCGGCTATCGAGCGCCGCTGTGATGTTCTCCCACAGCGCCCAGCCATATGGCCGCACAATCATGCAGCCGCGAACGGGGGCATAGTCTGCAAGCTCGGCCCGCAGCACAAGCTGGTTGTACCATTCCGAAAAATCCTCGGCGCGCGTGGGCAGTTTCAGATCCGACATGGGCTTCCAGTCCTCTTTCAGGCCGATCTGCGGGGCGTAAACTGGGACAATCGGCGCTTCGATAAACGCTAAAGGTTAGGGGAGACGATGAGCTAAGTCAACCAACCGGGGCGGCAGCCCCCACAGAAAATTTGTGTCAACAAAGGCCCAAAATGGGTTAGGCTAAACGCCGACCTAAACGGCTAATTACTTTGCTTTCCAATCTATGAGAAGACAATAGAAATGAAGATGCAGCGAGTGGTAATGGCGTTCCTATTTACATTTTTCGTTTGCGGATCCTTTCCGCCACTCGCGAAGGCGCAATCATCCTCAGGAGCCGGCGCGTCGTCGTCCACCCCGAGCTCACAGTCATCGGCTCCCACGCACGCCCAACCGGGCCAGACGTACCAAAAGCCGACCACCGGCGAGAAGATCCGCAACTACGTGTTTGACGCCTTCGGGCCCTACGCAATCCTTGGAAGCACAGTTGCAGCCGGCATTAATCAGGCTTCTGGCGACAGAATCAACGGGACAGGGTCAGGCACTCCTCCAGAGTGGGGCGGAGGCGCGGGCCCCTACTTTGAACGCTTCGCCAGCGACTACGGAATCAACATTACCGCGACGACAGCGCGCTACATGTTTGCCCAAGTGCTCCGCGAGGACACGATCTACTATCGCTGCGAATGTAGCGGTTTCAGCCACCGCCTAGTGCATTCACTCTGGTCCACCGTGGCGGCTCGGCACGGCGACGACGGACACTATCGCTTTTCGGTGAGTAATCTGGCAGCCCCATATGCAGGCACCATGACGGCCGCGCTCGGCTGGTATCCCGGACGCTATGAACCATCCGACGGCTTTCGGATGGGCAATTATCTTTTGGTGAGCTATGCCGGCCTGAACGTCGCCAAGGAGTTTATCTACGGCGGCCCACATACTTTAATGGCGCATACTCCCCTGAAGGGCATAACCGGGAGCAACCCCTAGAAGGCGATGACTTCGTTCCCTGTATGCCGTCAGGACGAAGCGCATTCGTCGGTGCAGTTTCCCACTGGCCAATCCTGGTTTCGACCAGCGCTCAGCGCAACGCTGACCACCTCAATGCGACATCTTGCTGACGGTAAGGTTTGCTAGTTCGACTGCGTGCTAGTCGGGGGAGGAACAGGCGTCTGAGACTGCGCTGCTTTCTTACTTTTTCTTCGCGCTAAATACTGCCCCAGATCGGGCATAAACTCGCGCAGCATGTTGTAGCCGCTGTTGTAAGTGAGATTGATTCCCCACTGCGTGAACACGGCCGAAACTGTGCGATCCCTCGGCGGATAGTAGGACGTGGAAATTCCCTGCTGAATCAACTGTCCCAGAGTCTGCGGAACGTTGAATGTTGAGCCGCCAGAATCTTTCCTCGTAATCACGGTACGCGAAGCGGCATACCAGATCCGGCTGCCGACTGAGCCACGACCGCGCCGGAAGTATCGAGGATCGTCATGAAGAACCGACGGCAGCACGCCGTAGACGAAAAAGCACGACGTCATCTGATCGCCTTCCGAAGCAGCGAATCGCTCTCCGAACGCGCCCCAGCCTTGCCCGTAGTGCGGCTGGCCGTTTGACGCTTGCGAGACAGCGGATTGCAGCAGGTTTCCCAAGTGCGCGCTCACGTCAAACATCTGATGCAGTGAAAGAATGAATTTTTCGTGAACCGTCAAAGGCTCTTGATTGGCCGAGGTGTCGTTCGCGCTGATGAAATTCGGAATGATTCCGAGTATTCGCTTGGAATTTTCGGCGTTCTGAGTGCTGGCACCAGTGGCTGGCTGAACTTTATCCGGCAAATTTTTTGCAGAGGAATCGCTGGGCTTTCCCTGATTCTGAGAAGGTTTCTGGGCGGGCTGGGAAGGCTGCGACGCCGAGTTCTGACTTTGCGGAGCCGGCGACGAACCCGGGTCTTGCGCGCGCGCCGTTGTAAGCGTCAACACCGCTAAAATTGCAGTCGTAGCAAACCTGACACAAAACGACTTCAAAAATATTCTCCCTCCGTGCGTTCCCCGGCCGGGGACGCGGAAGGGGAATGGTCTCAACATCTTAATCGAGATGTCGCTTCTTTGCTTCGAGGAAATAGCAGCGATGGGCACTTGTACAACGGTTAGAACGCTCGTCCCCGCCGCTGGGTTGCATTTTGTCTACGGCGGTCCGAATACTCTGATGGCACACACTCCCCTAAAAGGTATAACCGGAAGCAACAAGCCCTAGAAAACCTGATTCGACATCCGCGAAAACGCTGGCGTACTTACGCTACAAGTATCTTATGGCGGATGGCGATTTCGTTCTCAGCGTAATGTTGTGAATATCCGTTAATTCGAGTGCTCCGGCGCGTCTCGCAAATCGGGATGCTCCGAAGGGGATGCTACCCATCGGGCGCCAGTGAAATGAGGGTAAATTGATACAGGAATATCCCCCTTGAAATACCGTATGTCAAAATGGGAATCTCTAAACCCATGAAACCTATAACTCTACACTCACGTTCCATACCTCCTGTGCGAAACGAGTTTCTGGTCATAATTTTTGTAACCGCGACGGCCCTTCTAAGCGCCTGCGGCGGCTCAGGCTCGGGTAATGCTGCAGGCCCTCCTCCGGCGGCGCTCACAATTTCAACATCTTCGCTGCCCACCGGACAGACAGGTGTCGCTTATAGTACGGTGTTGGCAGCCACCGGGGGCCCGCCGTATACGTGGTCCCTCACCAGCGGTACGCTTCCTGCGGGTCTCGTGCTGAATGCCTCAACAGGCGCGCTCACCGGCACGCCTACGCAAACTGCCACAAACACAGCCCTCACGTTCCAAGTGGCTGATTCCAGTACACCTGCAGGTAGCAGATCCGCCAAGCTGACGTTGACGATCTCTTCCACTGCAGTAGGAATTGCGATTTCTCCCAAGCTCGCGGGCCTCACTGTGACGCAAACGCTCATGGTCTCCGCGACCGTGGCGAATGATACGTCCAAGAAGGCAGTTTTATGGTCCGCAACAGGGGGCAGTTTTTCTTCCGATGCCAGTGCCTCAGGAGCCAGCGTCACCTACACAGCTCCTTCCACCGCCGGCATCTACACCATCACTGCGACCCAGTCGAGCGATGTTACGCAAAGAGCTGTGGCCACAATTGGCGTTACCGATCTACACGGCGTGTACACCTACCACAATGATGTGTCTCGCGATGGCGCCAATACGTCTGAATACGCGCTGACGACGGCAAACGTTAACAGCTCCACGTTTGGCAAACTATTTTCCTGCCAGGCTGATGCTGCCATCTACACCCAGCCACTTTGGGTCTCGAACATCACCATTGGCGGGGCGAAACACAACATTGTGGTTGTCGCCACCATGCGCGACACGGTTTACGTATTTGACGCGGACGCCAGCCCTTGCGTCACGTATTGGCATACGCAATTCATTCCGTCGGGTGAGACCTTCTACACCGCCGGCGACGTTTCTACCAACAGCATTTTCCCTGACATCGGCATCCTCGGCACACCGGTGATTGATAGCACCTCCAACATCATCTATCTCGTGACGAAAACAAAAAACATCAACGATCCCGGCCCCGTCGTCCACCAGCGCCTGCACGCCCTTAACCTGGCCGACGGTACGGAGATTGCCAACAGCCCAGTGGAGCTGGATAGCTCGATCACGCTGCCCGGCAACTGCGAAGGGGGTTCCACAATAGCCTTTAATGTTGCGAGGGAAAACCAGCGACCTGGCCTGGCTTTGGTGAATGGTGTGGTCTACATTGCTTGGGCGTCACACGGAGACGTAGATCCCTATCACGGATGGGTCCTGGGTTTCAATGCGTCCACCTTAAGCCGCGTTTCTGCCTTCAACTCTTCGCCCAACGCCGCCGAGGGCATGGGCTACTGTCGAGCAGGTATCTGGATGTCGGGCGGTGCGCCTGCCGCTGACGCCGCGGGCAACCTGTACGTTATTACCGGCAACGGCATATTCGATGGCACGTCAGCGTTCGGCGACAGTTTTCTTAAGCTGAGCGCAACATCTGGCCTTGCCTTGGCCGATTGGTTCACTCCGATGAACCAGCTCTCCCTGGATGCGTTTGATCAGGATCTCGGGGCGGGGGGTGCCGCGGTTCTCGTCGATCAAGCGTCTGGCCCTCATCCGCACCTTATAATTGGCGGTGGCAAGTCGCAGAGTCTCTACCTTCTGGATCGAACGAACATGGGGCACTTCACCAACGGCGGACCCGATAAAGTGGTCCAAACTCTGAAGGCCTCGGAGTCGTCTTTCTCCACACCGGCCTTTTGGCAGAACACTCTTTACTTTTTTGGCTTTAACGGGCCCGGACTGGCTTACACGTTCCTTCCAGCCTCCGACACATCCAATCCATCGGTGGCGTCCGCTACTACACCTTCGTTTTCGTTTCCAGGTTCTAGTCCGTCGGTTTCTTCAAACGGGAACTCCAACGGAATTGTGTGGATGATTGACGCGCATTCTTTTGGCACAGGCGATGGTGGACCAGCGATCGCGGGTCCCGCCGTACTGCACGCCTTCGATGCCACGAATCTAGGAACCGAACTCTGGAATAGCTCCCAAGTTCTCGCCGACGTTGCCGGAAACGCCGTGAAATTCACAGTTCCGACGGTGGCGAACGGTAAAGTTTATGTGGGTACTCGCGGCAACGATTCGACCCTGGGCGCCGGCACCGTCTTCGGCGAAGTCGACGTGTACGGCCTGAAACCGAACTAACCGTATCCAGTGGTGCACAAGCCTTCCATTCGATGACGATCTCACATCGAATCTTCTGTGCGCGCCATTTCTTCGTTCGCTGAGACATCACAACAGGTTGGCTTTTACGCTGGAGTACAGGTTCAACTGGCCAACAACATTACTCTGTGGTGTAACAGCCGGGTTAGCCGGTTCCCTCTTGCGCACCCATCCGCAAACGAATTCCTTTCCATATGGGACGGCACCGATATAATCAGCCCTTGGACCTCTCAACTCCGTTGGTTACTCCATCGAAGAGCAATCGCCGCTACCCGCGCATCCCGACGCCGAAAGGCGTCTGGGTCTCCTGGCAGCATGATGGGGCGCAAAGTGTCTCGCGCGTCCGCGATTTGAATATCGGAGGCCTCTTCATCGACACAAAAACGCCGCCGCCCGTCGGCGCCACGATCACTTTGCTGTTCTCGGTGCCCGAAGGCGAAATCCGCAGCTCTGCGATCGTCAGGAACGTCACACCCGGTGAGGGCATGGGCGTCCAATTCATGGCCATGAGTCAGGAACACGCTGTCCGGCTGCAAACGCTTTTCACTCGTCTGCTCCGCTCGAGCAACGCGACTCCGGCCTAGGCCCAAGCTCCGCCATCCGAACCGCGACACCTTGAAAAAGTGCTGGAATTGCGGAATCTTTTCTCCGCCAGCCAAGTCTAATGTTGACGGAGCAGTAGTTCGGAGATTAGGATACGCGTATGGAAAGCCGCACCCGGACCAAGAACTGCCTGCCGTGCGCTTGTTGTTGTCAGAGCCATGGCTGGCACGGGTGTGTGCAATCCGACTGATCTAATTTAGCCACAAATCGGATTTTAGCAACCCGCTCACCAGCAAATCGCAGCTGGTAGCGGGTTTTTTATTTTTGGGCGGCATTTTCAAACAACAAACGCGGAGGCCATCGTGGCCAGCACAGCAGACATCGCGACAACGAAGCAGCCAAAAGAAACGAAGGCTCAAAAGGTCGAGCGCCTCAAGCGCTCGAAGAATCCCTGGGAGCACTTCGATGAAATCAAGGAATTCGCACGACAAGGCCGCGCCGCTGTCCTCCCTGAATGGGCCAATCTCTATTTCAAATGGTGGGGCATTTATACGCAAGGTGACGGCGCTGGCGCGATCGGCGGCACGGGCGGCGAAGGCAAGGCAACTCAGTATTTCATGATGCGCATTGCACTGCCCAATGGCCTGCTGCGTTCCAATCAGCTACGCGCCATCGCGCAAATTTCGGAGCGTTACGGCCACTCGCTCGCCGATCTCACTGTCCGCCAGAATATTCAACTGCACTGGCTCACGATCGAATCGATTCCCGATGTCATCGAAGCTCTCGACGCCGTCGGTCTCAGCCCCAAAAGCGCGTGCGGCGACGTCACACGCAACATCACCGGCTGCCCGCTCGCCGGCATCGCTTCCGACGAACTCGCCGATGCGTCGTCGCTCGCCGTGGAAGCCGCGCATCTGCTTTCCGCCAACAACGATTTCTACAACCTACCCCGCAAATTCAAAGTCTCGATCTCCGGATGCCCCGTCTGGTGCTCCTACCCTGAAATCAACGATGTCGGTTTCGCTCCTGCCGTTCGCGAGCAGAATGGCAACCGCGAAGTTGGCTTCTCCGTTCGCGTCGGCGGCGGACTCTCTGCCGATCCTCATCTTGCGGTCCGTCTCGATGCCTTTATTCATCACGATCAGGTCATCCCCGTCGTCCGAGCAATCGCTGAAATTTTCCGCGACCAAGATTGCCTGCGCGAAAATCGCGAACGCGCGCGCCTGAAACATCTCTTCACGCAACACGGCTGGACAGCCGAGCGTTTTCTCCGCGAACTCAACGCCCGCCTCGGCTTCAATCTCGAGCCCGGCGTCGAAGAGTCCGCACCACCAGACGCCTATCGCGACCACGTCGGCGTCCACGCTCAAAAGCAGCCGGGCCTCTACTACGTTGGCGCTGCCGTCCTCCGCGGACGCATCACCGCCCCTCAAATGCACGCCGCCGCGGCCCTCGCAGAAAAATATGCCGCCGGCGAACTCCGCACCACCAACATGCAAAATCTCCTGATCGTCAATGTGCCGCGCCAAAATATCGACGCACTCGTTTTCGAACTCAATGCAGCCGGCCTCCATGTCGAAGCATCGTCGTTCTGGCGCGGCGCCGTCGCCTGCACCGGCACCGAATTCTGCAAGCTGGCCATCACCGAAACCAAAGCTTTCACGCGCTGGCTCGTCGAAGAACTCGAAGAGCGCGTCCCCGAATTCGATCAGCCGCTCAAACTAAACGTCGCGGGCTGCCCGAACGCCTGCGGCCAGCACTGGATCGCCGATATCGGTCTCGAAGGCAAGAAAATCAAGCAAGGCTCGAATCTCGCCGACGCCTACTACTTCTGCGTAGGCGGCTCCGTCGGCGAGCACGCCCGCATTTCGCGCCAGGTGGGCTACCGCTGCGCAGCGGAAGATGTCCCAGAGGCAATCGAGCGCCTGCTCAAGACCTATCTCGCCACACGCGACAGAAACGAAAATCTCCGCTCCTATTTCGCGCGCCATTCCGATGACGCCCTCCGCGCCCAGCTCGCCGGCAGCATCGTCGCACCCGTCACGCGCGATCTTCCTGCCGGCCCGGTCCCGCACGGAGTGGGAGACTGACATGTCCTCCGAGCTATTCCCGGCCTTCATCAAACTCGAAAATCGTCCGTGCCTCGTCGTCGGCGCCGGTGCAATCGCCACCTCGAAGATCGCTTCCCTGCTTCGCGCCGGCGCGCACATCACCGTCGTCGCACCGCAAGCTAAACTCGAAGTAGCCAAACTTGCCTCCGCCGGAAATATCATCTGGCATCAACGCGAATTTCACACGGACGACCTCCGCGACATTTTTCTCGCCATCGCGGCCTCCGGCAGCGCCTCCGTGAATCGCGAAGTTTTTCTCGCAGCGCAAACGAGGGGAATCCTCACCAACGCAGTCGACGATCCGCCTCACTGCGACTTTTACTTTCCCGCCGTCGTTCGCCGCGGCGATCTCCAAATCGCAATTTCAACTGCAGGCGAAAGCCCCTCCGTCGCCCAACGTTTTCGCCGCGAGATCGAAGCCTCGCTCGACCTCTCTCTGGGTAATTGGCTTCGCTTCGTAGGCAGCCTTCGCCGCCACGTCCTCGCCAATCATCCGCCTTCCGAAGAGCGCAAAAAATTGCTCAATCTTCTCGCCTATAGCCGGATTTGCGATTCCAAGGATTGCAAAATCGAATCGCGCTCCATCGAGTTTGCCGGGCGTCACGTTCATCTCCCCGAGCATGCCCCGGAAGATACAGCCGGCCGCCCACTCGATAGCCCGTCAACGATTGACAGCTCGTCAGCAGGTCAGGAGCAACCATGAAAACCATCCACGGCAAAGTTTATTTAGTCGGCGCAGGCCCCGGTGACCCCGACCTCCTCACCGTGAAAGCCCACGCGCTGATTCGCGCCGCCGAAGTCATCCTCCACGACGCTCTCGTCTCCGCGCCGATTCTGGCGCTCGCGAGTCCTCACGCCATGCTCGTTAATGTCGGCAAGCGTTGCGGCACAAAAACAATCACCCAGTCCGAAATCAACCGCCTCATGATCGCCTCCGCTCGCCGCGGCTTGAGCGTCGTGCGCCTGAAGAGCGGTGATCCCGGACTTTTTGGCCGTCTCGCCGAAGAACGCGACGCCCTCGAATCCGCCGGCATTGCCTATGAAATCGTTCCCGGCGTCACCGCCGCCCTCTCCGCAGCTGCCTCGCTCGGCGTTTCGCTCACCGACCGCCGCATGAGTTCGCGCATCGTCGTCGTTAGCGCCCACCGAGCCCACGAAAATGAAAACGAGCCACCCACCGATTGGCGCAGTCTCGCCGCAAATAATTCAACGCTCGTAATCTACATGCCCGGCCGCAATTTGGCCGCGCTTAGGCAGGAATTGCTCGATGCAGGTCTCGATGCCAACACGCCTGCAGCAATCGTCTCCGCCGCAAGTACTCCCGAACAGCGCGAGCATTGCACCACGCTCGCTCAGCTCGATAGCGCGCCTCCAATGCCAGCTCCCACAATCCTACTCGTCGGCCGCACCCTCGAACGCCCCACACGATCAGTTATCAATTCCGTTCCTCTTACATGGGAATCGCTTCTTGATGGAGTGGAAGTCTGCATCGCAGAGAAAAACGCGAACCAAAGCCTTGAAAGGAGCTTCACCTAATGACCGCACAATCGACGTCGCAAGAAAGCTCGCCATCGCTCTCGAAGAGCAGCTCCAAGCGGAAGCTTTCGCTCGACACCTGGGCCGTCGCGCTGTCGCTCGCAATCTCGCTACTCGTCTGGCTCGGCGTGATCAAACACATCCCATGGTGACGCGCTCGGGAGTCAGCGACATGCAGCCGTTAAAACGGAGCGCCTGTCATCCTGAGCGAAGCGAAGGATCTCAGCGCTGCCAACACTACCGAATCAATTCACAAGCAATGTTTTTGACTATGCGCGCTCAAGACTATTCTCGAGGAGACTGAAAAGAAAATGGCGACAAGCATCGCACTCCCCCAATCGCAACCGCTCAGCACCTTTAAGCGCGCCGGCCAACTTATCCCAGGCCTTCTGCTACTCGTAGCCGTCGGCTACGCCGGAAAATTCATCGAACGCTCGATTGCACAGTACGGACGCGCTCATCACCTTACGCTTCCGAATATCGAATACGTTCTCTGGGCCATCCTCCTCGGCCTCGTCATCGCCAATACCACCGGCGTCCCCGCCGCCTTCAAACCCGGTCTCGCCACCTACGAATTCTGGCTCAAGGCCGGAATCGTGCTCCTCGGCTCGCGTTTTCTTCTCGGTGACGTTCTCAAGCTCGGCGGCGTCAGCCTCGTGCTAGTCGCCATCGAAATCGCTCTCTCGCTCACCTTCATGACCGCTCTCGGCAAAGCCTTCGGCCTCAAGCCAAAGCTCACCACTCTGCTGGCAGTGGGCTCCTCGATCTGCGGCGTCTCCGCCATCATCGCTACGCAAGGCGCCATCGATGCCGACGAAGAAGATTCCTCCTTTGCCATCGCCGCCATCCTCACTCTCGGCGCGATTTCGCTCTTCATCTTCCCGCTCATCGGTCACTGGCTCCACATGAGCGACCTGAGCTATGGCCTCTGGGCCGGCCTCGGCATCGACAACACCGCCGAAGTCACCGCCGCCGGAAATCTCTATTCCGACGCAGCAGGTAAAGTGGCCGTCCTTGCAAAAACGGCCCGCAACGCCATGATCGGCTTCGTCGTCCTCGGTTACGCGATCCACTGGGCGCGCAAAGAAAAAACCACCGGCGTCGGCAACAAAGCCGCATTCCTCTGGAACAAGTTTCCGAAATTCGTCCTCGGCTTCCTGCTCATCTCCGCCATCGCCACCGCTCACGTCTTCAACAAGGAGCAACTCACAAGCCTTGCTAATCTTTCGCGCTGGGCCTTCCTGCTCACTTTCGCAGGAGTTGGCCTGCGCACAAATATCGGCGACATGCGCAAACAAGGCCTCCGCCCCTTCGTGGTAGGCGCCCTGGGAGAAATCGTAATCGCCGCCCTAACGCTAGGCCTGGTCTTCGGCGCTGACAAATTCCTCCGTTAAATCAGCGTTCGACACGAACGGGAAAACGCGCCATTAGGGGCACGGCATGTGTCGGACCCGCCGCAGGCGGGCCGTGCCCGCATGCCCAATCTGCACGGCGAATCCATTCGCTGCGCACGCGGGCCGTGCGCTCCGAATCAACTGGCACAGCCTATCCAAACTCTCCGCATGGGGTACTCTCACAGCCCAACAGCTAAAAACTGTCATTCCGAGCGGAGCCGCGCGCGCTTTTTTCCTTACCACCGCAAAGCGCGAATTGTGCGTCGCGGCCGCACTTGCTGGGCGGTGGTCGCGCGGCGCAGGGAGGCCTGCCTGCCGCAGGCAGGAATCTGCAGTTCTCGACCATCCTCCTCGCGGTACTCAGCGCGCACTAGCCTTCCCTCTTCAAATCCATGCTAGATTGACCCTCGGAGCCTCCAAGCCGAAATGCTCGATCGCAAACGCGCCACCTTCGATTGGCTCGACATCCTCTGGCTCCTCTTTCTTCTCGCTCTCGCTCTTCTGCCTCCCGTCCACGAAATCCACAAACAATTCATCCTCCTTGCCATCGGCGTATTCCAACTCCTCGAAGGCCGTCTCGTTGCCTGGCTCCCAAAACGCGGCCCCGCCTACGCAGTCGTCATCAAAATTCTTCTCGCCACGCTTCTGCTTGACCATACCGGCGACGTGGGCATTAACAGCAACTACTATCCGATTTATTACCTCCCCGTCGTAACAGCCGCCGTTTATTTCGGCCCCATTGCCACGCTGATCTGGACCACCGTCACATCCCTCACCTACTGCGCATTCCTTATCCCCGCGCTTCAGGAATATGAGTTCACCACGGAAGGAGCCACCGATCTCGCCACGCGAATCCTGTTCTTCTACATCGCCGCCGTCATCGTCAACCGCTTCGCTTCTGAAAATCGCAAACAGGTCCACAAATACCAGGAACTCTCCGAGCAGCTCGAGGAAACAAATCGCCAACTCCGTCGCGCCGAAGCCGATGCCCGCCGTTCCGAACGTCTCGCCGCGCTTGGCCAACTCTCCGCGGGACTCGCCCACGAAATCCGTAATCCTCTCGGCGTCATCAAGGGCTCTGCCGAAATGTTGAGCCAGAAAGTCGAAGCTTCGAATCCGCTCGCCAGCGAACTTGCCGGTTACATCAGCTCCGAAGTGAACCGCCTCAATTCCCTCGTTACCCGCTTTCTCGATTTCGCGCGTCCCTCGCGCCTCGATCTTCACTCCGTGCAATTGTCCATCATCGTCGATCACGTTCTCGAATCGGTCCAGCATCAGCATCCAGATGCACAAGTTACCGTCGAGTGTGACTACGATCCAGCAACACCAGATATCCAAGTCGACACTCAGCTCTGCGAACAAATCTTCGTGAACTTGATCACCAACGCCTACGAGGCCATGGATGGTCACGGCCGGCTCCGTATCTCCATTGCTCCAGAAACGCAAAACATGAGGCCCGGCGTCGCGGTCACAATCGAAGACTCCGGTCCCGGCATCCCGGCCGAATCTCGCGAGCAAATCTTCAATCCGTTCTTCACTTCGAAAAAAGAAGGCGTAGGCCTCGGCCTTTCGATCGTCGCCAAAATCGTCGACGACCACCGCGGCTCCATCCGCCTCGAGTCCCCTCCCGGCCAGGGCGCCCGCTTCCATGTCTTCCTGCCCGAACGCCAGGATTGACTTGACCTAGTCTACTAGACTAGACTATGTCAGAAACGGCTTAAAAACCGAATGGGACTGGAGGCAAACCGTGACCTCTGTGAATGTGTATGAAGCTAAGACGAAGTTTTCAAAGCTCCTGCAGCGCGTAGCCGCTGGCGAGGAAATTGTGATCGCGAACCGCGGTGTTCCAGTCGCTCGGCTAATTCCCTTTCCGGAAGAGCGCAAAGGACCCCGTCCGCTTGGAATGGACAAAGGCCGCGTGCATATCTCGGACGATTTCGACGCCCCGTTGCCCCCAGATATTCTTGCCGGTTTTTTGGGGAAGCCCGCAAGACGTAAAAAGCGTAAATAAGACGAATGGAACTCCTCCTCGATACGAATGTGCTGTTGCGTGCGGTGAGTTCTAAGGAGCTTCTGAACCGCCGGTGCCTAAGACTGCTGGCGGACAAGTCCAACTCGTTGTTCCTCTCGGCGGCCAGCATTTGGGAGGTCGTCATCAAGCACTCGCTGGGAAGACTCGTACTTCCTGATTCTCCACCTCGATGGTTATCAGACAGGATTCGGGCCTTTGGCATTCAAAGCTTGGACGTTACACCTGCCCACGCTTTTGCGGTGGCCAATTTGCCGTCGCCGCATCGAGATCCTTTTGACCGGGTGCTCATCGCCCAAGCCACTGCGGAACAGCTGACGCTGCTCACGACGGATCGAATTTTTCAATCCTACCCCGTGGACGTTGTCTTATGCGGGGCGTAAACGTGTCGGGTGAACCCGGACTTTCCCAAACTGCGCATGCGTGGTTTCCGCAATGGAAGTCGTCTATTGCCTGTGTTAGCATGAGTCGGGTTCATTTGCGCGCCCGGAAAGGAAGGAACATGCAGTTAGGCGATCGAGAAGGAGAGGTCTCCGTCGCCATTTCTGCCGCACAACCGCCCCTGCAAGACGCCTCTTTTCTAATCGCAAATCTGGAATTAGAATTCTCCGCAAGTTATTCAAAACAAAGAACGGCGACACTCTCTAATCGCAAATTTATTGCAGTTTTCAAACCCGAAAAATGACCGAAAAGCCCTCCATCCTTGTCGTCGAAGACGAGGCCAAAATGCGCCGTCTCCTCGAACTCGAGCTCGCGGATCAGAACTTTCACGCCCAGACCGTCGCCGACGCCGAAACCGCTCTCCAACTCCTCAATACCAATCAGTTCGACTTGATTGTCACCGATCTCAAACTTCCCGGCATGAGCGGCATGGAATTCCTGCAAGCCGTGAAACGCGCAAACGCAGCAATACCCATCATCATCATGACCGCATTCGGCACAGTTGAATCCGCCGTCGAAGCGATGAAAATCGGCGCCAGCGACTATGTGTTGAAACCGTTCTCGCTCGCCGAGCTTGTGTTGGTAATCCGCAAGGAACTGGCTTCGCACCAGTTGCGTGAAGAAAATCGCAATCTGCGCGAAGCTCTCGGCGAGAGATACAAATACGACAACATCGTTGCGCAAAGCGCGAAAATGCAAGCCGTGCTCGCGCTCGTCGAGCGCGTTGCGCCAACCAATTCAACCGTTCTGCTCGGTGGAGAAAGCGGCGTCGGCAAAGATCTGATCGCACGCGCGATTCATCAGCATTCAAACCGCGCCTCCGGCCCGTTTATCAAAATCAACAGTACTGCAATTCCAGAAAATCTTCTCGAAAGCGAACTCTTTGGCTATGAGAAGGGCGCATTCTCGGGCGCTACCGGAAGCAAACCGGGAAAATTCGAGCTGGCCGATAAAGGCACGCTGTTCCTCGACGAAATAGGCGATGTCCCGCCCGCCATCCAGGTAAAACTTCTCCGCGTGCTGCAGGAACGCGAATTCGAACGGCTCGGCGGCACCAAAACCCTGAAGGTGGATGTGCGCTTGATCGCCGCGACAAACCGCGATCTTCGTGCCGCCCTTGAAGACGGCACATTTCGCGAGGATCTTTACTACCGCCTGAACGTAGTCGCGATCGATATTCCGCCGCTGCGCGATCACAAAGAGGACATCCCCGCTCTCGCCAATTTCTTCCTGGAAAAATTTGCTCGCGAATCCGGCAAGCCGATTCGAGGCATAACGCCCGCTGCCATGAAGCTGCTGCTCGATTTTCATTGGCCCGGCAACGTTCGCGAACTGGAAAATATCATCGAACGCGGCGTCACCCTCTCCGGAGGCAACACGCTCGACGCCGCGGACATTCATCTCGATCCACCTTCGCCTCGCGCTGTTGCGGGAGCTCCAACGGTTCTTCCCGCCGGCATGACGCTCGATCAATGGGAAGACGAAGCTATTCGCGAAGCCCTCAAACAAGCCAACGGAAATAAGAGCCAGGCCGCGCGGGCACTGGGACTTTCGCGCAACGCTCTTCGCTATCGCCTCTCGAAAATCGGCGTCCCCGACCCGCCCGAAAAAGAGTAGCCTCGACTGGCCGAAAACCACCGACCACGCGTGATAAGCACCACCCCAACCGGAACTGTGACTTAGACACAAACCCTCCGCCCTGTAATTAATTGAATCAACAAGGTTTACAGCATGCCGCGATTCTTCCCCTTTGGCATCAAGCCTGCATTTAGCTCTGCGGCTCTAGCCATTCCCGGCATTTCATCGCCGGAAGGTAACCATGAAACGGTATCTCGCAATCTTCGCGACAATCTTTCTCCTCGGCGCAGCGGGCGCGGTGCGCGCGCAAGATTCTCCGCCGCCGCAGGACGATCGGCAAGCGCAGCAGCAGGCGCAGGATGATGACGCGCCTCCGCCGCCGGACCAGAATCAAGCCGACCAGATTCAAATTCAAGACGAAGCTGCCAATCAGCAATCGGAGCAGGCAAGTCAGCAGGAACAGCAGCAACAAGCTACCGCGCAGCCTGGCGTTGCACGTGTGAGCTGGATTCGCGGCGACGTTTCGACGCAGCGCGGTGACAATGGCGAATGGGTCGCCGCGATCGTGAACACTCCGATTTCGCAGGGCGACCGCGTTTCAACGGGCGATCGGTCCCGCGCCGAACTGCAACTCGACTACGCAGACACGCTACGCATGTCCGATCGCGTCACCGTGAAAATCGCGACCCTCACGCGTTCGCAGATTCTGCTCCAAGTGGGTGAGGGACTTGCGACGTACTCGGTAAACCGCGGCGCACAAGCCTCCTCAGAAATTGACACGCCCAACGCTTCCATCCGGCCACTGGGCGAAGGCGAGTTTCGCATTCTGGTGAATTCGGACGCCGAGACGCAGGTTGTGATTCGCCGCGGCTCCGCAGACATTTCTACTCCCCAAGGTTCTACGCGCGTCGATGCCGGGCAAATGATTACGATTGCCGGAACGGATAATCCGCAATACAAAGTTTCGCAAGCTCCTTCGCGCGACGATTGGGATAACTGGAATAGCGATCGAAATAGGGCTGCGGCAAATTCTGAAGGTTCACGCAACACCAATCGCTATTACACCGGCTCGCAGGATCTCGATCCTTACGGCCGCTGGGTAACGGTTCCTGATTACGGTCGAGTGTGGGTTCCGAACGTCGCTCCGGGATGGGCGCCTTATCGCGCCGGACGTTGGGTGTGGCAGCCATATTTTGGTTGGACTTGGGTTTCATATGAGCAGTGGGGTTGGGCGCCATATCACTATGGCCGCTGGCTGCCCTATGGCGCGGGATGGGCATGGTGGCCTGGACCGGTGGCGGCGTATCCCGCCTACTATCCGGTCTGGGCGCCGGCGTACGTTTCCTTCTTCGGATTTGGAGCCGGCGTTGGGTTCGGTGTCGGCTTTGGATTCGGATTTGGTTTCGGTCATGTGGGCTGGCTCCCTTGCGGCCCCGGGGACTGGTATCACCCGTGGTACGGACGCTATGGCGGCAGCTACCGCGCTGTGAGCTTCAACAACGCCAACAATTTTCACAACGGATGGGCGCCGCTGCATGGCGGTGGGCGTGGATTCTCAAACGTCAACGAGGCATCCCGAAACGATCACGTTCGCTCAGGAATGAGTTCGATGGATAGCCGGAGTTTCGGGCACGGGACTGTACCTGCGCACCAGACTGCGATGAGTGCAGGAGAATTCCGCAACGCGAGCATGGTCTCGGGCAAAATGCCGGTGAATCCGGGCAGAGGCAGCTACAGTGCGTCGAGTCGCGAAGCCAGCCCATCGACGATTCGCAGCACAACATCGAATTCGCAGCACTTCTATTCTTCATCGAGGAACTCCGGCGGGACTGCGCAGCCGTCGCGCGGATATGGCGCCACGTCGAATCAGCGCAACAATGGCTCCTCGGGTGGCTACTCGGGCTACTCGAATAGCACGCGCTCGGCGCAACCGAACATAAACGGCGCGAATCGCGGCGGCGCATCAAACTCCAGCGCGCGTCCAGGTTGGCGCACGTTCTCGCCTCCCTCTTCGTCGGGAGCGAACCGCGCAGCGCCGAACACTCCATCGAATATGCGCGGCCCGATGGCGAATCCGGGAAACCGCGGCGGTTTCGGAGCGCCCAACGGAGGTTCGCGCCCGTATCAGGGGCCGAATTCTGCGGCGCGCGGCGGCTATCCGGGAGGCGGTAGCAGGCCTCCGCTCAACATGAGGCAGCCGATCGTCACTCCGCGCAATGGCGGGAATTCGGGCGGGTCGCGCGGTGGTTCAGGAGGAGGCGGATATCGCGGCGGTGGTGGTTCCCACGGCGGCGGTGGCGGTGGAAGTCACAAGCATTAATACAAATAACGAGGATTCATAATTCTCATACCCCAGGGTTTCGCTTACTCGAGCAAGCGAGGCCCTGGGTCGTTTTTTTTTACTGAGCGGAATTTGCAAGGAAAAAAATGTTGCTTCATAAAAATTCTCTCAAACGCCGCAGTTCAGAAACTTCTCGACTGCCTGAGTGATTAATGAACAGGAGAGAAGGAAATGACCGACGCTCGTATCATTTTGTGGTTCACATGGTTTGTTTTTAGCAACTGGCTGAGGAACCTCGCTATGCTATCGGCACACCGATTTCTAAAAGGAACTCACTCGATGCGAAAAACGCTTTCGCTCTTTCTCATGTTCTTAGTCGCCGCAGTTTCTTTTCTCGCGCTCCCGAAACAAGCGGGCGCCCAGGACGATCCTCCCAGCCGCGTAGCGCGGCTCAATTTCATGCAAGGGTCGGTGTCGTTTGAGGCCTCCGGCACGCAAGAATGGGTGGATGCAAATCCCAGCCGCCCGCTCACGACGGGCGACAACCTATGGGTCGACAAAGATTCTCTCGGCGAAGTTCACGTCGGAAGTCTAGCAATTCGCATGGCGAGCCAGACCGGCATCTCGTTCCTGAATCTCGATGACCGCACCGTTCAGATTCAACTCGCGCAGGGCACGATTGAAGTGCATCTTCGCCGCTACGAGCCCGGCAATGCGGTTGAAATCGATACTCCGAATCTCGCATTCACCCTTGCCGGCGCCGGAGAATATCGAATCGAGACCGATGCGAACGGCGATTCGACGCTGATCATCGTGAGAGAAGGCGGCGGGCAGGTGACTGGCGGCGGTGAATCCTACGATCTCGGCCCCGGACAGCAGTACATATTTGGCGGGACGGACGAGCTTTCCTACGACGCGCAGCCGGCGCCCGGTTTTGATGATTTCGAAAACTGGTGCCAGCAGCGCGATCAACGCGAGAATCGTTCAGTGTCCGCGCAGTATGTATCCCGCGACATTGATGGTTACTACGATCTGGATGATTACGGGGATTGGCAAGTGGTTCCCGAGTACGGACGCGTTTGGATTCCGCGCGGCGTGGCAGCCGGCTGGGCACCTTATCACTTCGGTCATTGGGTGTGGGTCGCGCCCTGGGGTTGGACATGGATTGGCGATGAGCCCTGGGGCTTTGCTCCATTTCATTACGGGCGCTGGGCATTCGTCGGCGGCTACTGGGGATGGGTGCCCGGGCCGCTCGTTGTGCGTCCCGTATATGCTCCGGCGCTTGTCGGGTTTGTGGGCGGCAATGGATTTGGAGTGACGGTGGGATTCGGCGCCGGCTTGACGGGAGTTGCTTGGTTTCCGCTCGGCCCGCGCGATGTGTGGGTGCCGGGCTATCGCTGCGGCCCGCGATACATTCAGAACGTGAACGTTACGAATACGCGGGTGGTTACCGTGGCGCAGGTGACGAACGTCTATAACAACTACAGCGCGAATCGAACTGTGAACGTGAATGAATACACTTACGCCAGGAATGTGAGCGCGGTGACGGTGGTAGACCGAGAGACGTTCGTGAATGCACGACCCGTGGCGAATGCAACGATTCGAATAACGCCGGAGCAATTCGAAAGTGCACGCGTGGTGGAGAATGCGCCGCTGGCTCCCACTCGCAATAGCTACGTGGCGTCCACAGCAAAACCTGTGCCTGCTTCCAAGCGCCCTGCAAAATCGTTCACCGATCGCAAAGTGGTAGCCAAACTTCCGCCGCCGATTCCCCCCTCGGGCGGGCACGAGGCTCGCATCGTGGATTCGACGAAGCCAGCCGAGCCGACTTCGCGGACGCAGCAAAGCAACGCCGAATCGAATCCTAATGCGCACAACAACGTTGCCCCGTTGCGGCCATCGGTAGCATCAGCAGCGCCGTCGCGTGGGAACTCAGATGCGCAGGGCGAACAACCGAGGCAATACGATCAACATCCCGCGGTGAAGTTTGCTCCGCCAGCGAGAGCGTCGGACGACAAATACGATGTGCATCCTCCGCTGAACAACAAAGCATCCGAGGCACCGAAAAAGGAAGAGCAAAAGAAGGAACAGCCAGCAAAGGAAAAGGCGCAACCACCGCCGAAATCCAAGTAACGGCGCGGTAATCCTCGCGGAAATGCTGGGGTTATGACTCCTTCCGCCTACGGTGAGGACGGCTTGGGTTGTGGCGCTGAATCAGGTGTCGAAGGTACCGGCGCAGCAGACGGAACTGCTGGGGGGCGTTCGATGGCGAGGTAGGCGCGACCGAACGCGGAGTGTTGCGTGCCCGCCGCGATTACGAGCGCTTGAGCTGTGTAGCGCCCTGCTGGAAGCTTCGCGAGGGGCAGGCTGATCCGGAATGATGCGGTGCGAGATTTTGGATCCACCTGCACGGGCGTGAGCAGCGGCGTTGCGTTGACCTGAATTCCATTCCGGAAAAAAATCAGAGCGGCGCGAAGTGTGTCCGGGTCGAATTTGTCGGCTTTGTCGGATTTTTCCGGATAGTACGCCTGGAAGAAAACGTAGAGCGTCTGGCCTTGCGTGAAATAGCGGGTGACGCTTGGGACGATTTTCTCGCCGGACATTTCGAGCGGCGATTCGGTGAGTTTGGCGCGGACGCCCTTCGCTTTTGTTTCAACGTCAGATGATTTGTCGACGGGCACAAGCTGGCTCGATAGCAGCACGGAGCTGAGCATGATGCGATCTGTGGGCGCTTGCGGCACGAGAAGGTCTTGTTCGAAAGTGCCGATTCGTCCTGACTCATTTTCGCGCGCCAGAAACTTCAGATGATATTTGCCGGGCGATAAGACGATTCCGCCTTGATAGACCAAGCTGCTTTGATTGATCTGCTGGAATCGCTCTGGATCGAGATGGACCTGAATTGTGTCCTGCAATTCGGCGACTGACCTGCCATTAGGATACGCGCGGACTTGCGCTGCAAAATCAAAAGCTGCCTCCTTGCGCCCATGCTTTTCGGCCCAATCGAGAGCGGTGGATGAAATCTTGGCGGCGATTGGAACGTAGGTCTGCCCATTGCTCAAGCGAAACATCGAAGTTTCGACCGCGATCGGAAGCTCGACGACTGGGTTCTCAGAGCCCATTGCTTCGACGAGTTGCTGCTGGCGGTCCTCCTTCTGGAGATGCTGAAAATCGCGAGGTGCATAGTAGCCATTGCGATAGTGAACGTGGACGCCGGGCGCGCTGACTTTCACGCGAATGCTTCGCCAGCTCCCGTCGCGCTTCACATTGGCGCCGAGATAGTAGCCGAGCAGATAGTAGCCGCTATTGTCCTGCTGGATTTTGGGAAAGGCTTCGCTCAAATCGCCGAGGTCGAAAAATGCTCGACCGCCGGTGTCTGAAGAAAGCGTCGCCAACGTGTCGCGCGAATCCTGGCGGGCATCCGTCTGGTGAAATACGGAAGCGCCCGTGAACATCGAAGTGCCCGTGGCTGCATTTGTGGTGGCGTCGCCGCCTGGGACTTCTGCAAAGAGGCCTCGGGCATCGATCGAATAGATTGAGACATCGGCGCGATTGGCGGCGTCTGTGGCCGCCCGCAATTCCGTACGATTTTCTTCGCCGGTCTGCGTGATTCCACCCGTGAATTCGATCACCGCTTTTCGCCCGGGAATCGCGGCGAGAACATTGACGAGGCCCTGCACGGCGAGGAGTTTCTGGTCTGTATTGAACGCATTGAACTCGGTTTCGTCCGCCGTGTACGCTGCTCCAGTATATTGCTGCACGTCGTACTCGCCATTCTGCGCCGCGGCATAGGAAAGATCGGCGAGCTGGGAGGCGACATCCGGGGTGAGACGCGCCACTGCTTTCTCGAGTTTGGCGCGATCGTTCGTGAAATCGGCCCACACCGTCAGGCGGGCAGCATAGGTGACAATCGAGACGAGGTCGGCGCTGGTCATCTGCTTCTGAACGAACTTCAGCGCGGCATCGTGAGCGCGCGCGATGTCGTCAGTTTGCATCGACGTCAAATCGAAGAAAAGGACGAGCATCCGGCGATCGCGGACCTGATCGCTTATCGCTTCTGCTGCGGCAGGAGTGTTGGGGCTATCAATCGCGACGACGATGGGCTTTGTATCGTCGGACTGAGCCATTTCCATCTTTTCGATATCTTGAAAAGTAAAAATCGAGATTTTCTGAGCTTTACCGTTCTCGGTGATGGAGAACTGCTCGGGTGTGAGTCCTTTTACCGGCTTACCGGATTTGTCCGTGACCTCGACATCGATGCGGACAAGATCTGACGATGCGCGGATAGCGGGCGTTTGATTTGGGGCGACTTCTTGTGACGAGGAAGGGGCCTGCGCGGGCGTTGCAGGATTTGTGGTTGACTGCTGCGGCGCTTGCGCCCCAGACGAAATGCAAACGATCGCCAATCCCACCATGAGCAGCATCGTGATCGAAATTGCCTTGAGTGTTTTTCTCATCTCAGAAATTAAATCTCAGCATCACGTCCATCGAGCGCATCGAAGCGGCGCTCGTCACACGTCCAAAGAGCGTCGAGCCGAATGTGGTTCCCAGGCCAGTAAACTTTGGGGTGTTAGTGAGATTCTGAACCTCCCAGCGCATCTCCACGCGATGCTGCCTTTCCCGACTTCCGCCAAATAGCAGTCCTTTCGCCAGCGAGAAATTCCAGCTGAAACTGCACGGCCCTTCGAGCGAGCCTCGTCGTTCGTTGCCGAAAGCACCAGGCGCAGGCACTGTGAATGCACCGGTGTTAAAGAAACTGAGCGACGAGCCCCCGCAAATACCAAAATTTGGATTGCCTGCGGCCCCTTCGCAATCGCCATCGAGACGGCACAAATCGGCGCGTTCCGAAAAATTCGAGCCCGTTCCAGAATTATTCGCTGCGGTTCCACCGAGCAGCACGGTAAACGGATTGCCGGTCTGCCATGTAATTACATTGTTGAGACGCCAGTTTCCAAGCAGGTGTTCTTCCCAGCCGTGCGTCGCATAACGGTGCCGTTCACCGAATGGCAATTCGTACACCGAGAAAAAGCGCAATTGGTGACGGATATCAAAAGGCGAAAGCCCATATTCCGCGGCGACATTGCCATCTTGCTGAACGACCGTGGGAGCAGTTCCGCCAATCGTACTCGAATTATCGAGCGATTTCGAGAATGTGTAGATTCCCTGAAAGCTGATGCCGTGGGTGAAGCGATGAATTACGCGCACTTGCAGCGCGTTGTAAATCGAATGCGCGCCTGACTGATCGTAAAGGAAACTCACCGCCTCAGGAATTTTCAGTTCTGCCTGCGTGTCGAGGGGATTCGTGCCGGCAGGCGCACGGTTGGGAGCGCGGAGAATATCGAGATTGTCTCCCTTTGTTCCTGTGTAGGTAAGATCGAGCAGCCAATTTCTGCTGAACGTCGTTTCGGTGCCGAGAGTCCAGATCTGCGCGCGGCCGTCGCGATAGAAAGGATTCACGGCAGTCGTGTTGAGGATCCGTCCCGCGTTGCCATTTTGAATCTGCAACAGTGCCGTCTGCAAAACCAGCGGCTCCGTAGGAGTTGTGAGCTGTGTCGAGGAGGTTGCGAAGGGCGGTTGGTAAGCGAGGTAGTTGGTCGCGAGCGTGTTATAGGCTGATTCGTTGTAGAAAATCGAATAACCGGCGCGCACCACAGTTTTTGGTTTGATTATCGGAGGCAACCACGCCACGCCTATGCGCGGCGCCCAGTTCCCGTAGTCGCCATGAACGAGCGCTTGGGGATACTGGCCACTGAATGGACCCGTGCCGCCGGGGAGCACCTGTGCGGCGCAGGTGGGGCAGGGTGGGGCGATATTGATGATGTTCGGATCGAGATCGACATTGGAGATTTGGTTGGAGATTTCGATGGGAGGCGTCACGGCTTCGTAACGTAGTCCGTAGAGCAAAGTGAAACGCGAATTGACGCGCCAGTCGTCCTGCGCGAAAGCTATGAAATCCCAGCTTCGAAAATAGTCGTTTGTGATTCCGAAGCGGCCGGCGGCGGAATACGGAGCGCCGAGGAGAAAATCAGCGAAGTCGTTTCCGGTGCCTGCGACGGGTGTGCCATTGACGAGTTCGCTGGTGAGCAATCCGGTGAAGGAAAACTGGCCGCGGGGATTGGGATTCGTGTCTGTGTTTAGCTGGATTCGGCGGACTTCGCCGCCGAACTTCATCGTATGTTTTTTGTGTACGAATGTAACGGTATCGAGAAAGCGCAGAGTTTGATTTCGGGTGAGGGACGGGACCGGATCGCCGAATCCGGAAAAGCTCGTGAAATTCAGACCAGGATAGCCAAAATCAATCGCGTCCGTGCTGCCACCCTCGATTCCCACCTGTGAGGCGATATCGTTCACAAAGGAATTGTCGCTTAGAATCTGAATGCGGCTCCGGCTGTAGTTGATGTGCGAGTCGTTGACGAAACTTGGCGTCCAGTTTTGCGTGAGGCCCAGGTCGAGATTTTGATTGCGCGTGGACTGCGTGCCACCGACCTGCGCGAAACTGCCGAGCGTGTTGGAGCCTGAGCCGTTGTAGTTGTAGCCCACCTGCACGTTGAACTTCGAATTAATGGTGTGCAGAACGTGGACATTCAGGATATTGCTCGAAAGCGGCGTGGTGGCCTGAAGTAGATAATTCTGCGCCTGATTCGGGCCGGCGCTGGCAATATTGGGCGTCGGGATGAAATTGAGCAGCCCCTGCGCCGAGCTATTAATGGGGCCAATGTGCTGTGCAGCGCCGCTTGCGCAGTTTGTGTCGGCGACCGTAGGGAATGGGGTGTTCGTCGAGCTGAATGGAACAAACAACGTTGGGACGCCTACGTTCGCGAGGCAGAATAAACCGTTGCGTTCGTCGAGCGTGGGCACTGTCGAAAATGTGTTCACGGCGGTCTGTTCGTTTTCGTGCTGATAGTTCACGAAGAAGTAGGTTTTGTCGCTGCCGTTGTAGATGTGGGGAATTTTCAGCGGGCCGCCGATATTTGCGCCGAAGCGATTATCGTAGTGACCGACCTTCGGCGATTCGACCCCGGTGATGGAATAAGGCCGAGCGTCAAACGCGGAATTTTCGTAACGGTCGTAGAATCCGAAGCGAATCCGATTCGCTTGCTGGCGAAGAAAACGGCCTCCACCTCCACCGCCGAATTGGCCTCCGCCTCCCGCGCCACCTCCTCCCCCGCCGCCTCCAAAGATCGCTCCTCCACCTCCACCTCCGCCTGCGCCGCCTCCGCCCCCAAACCGTTGTCGCCCACCGCCCGCACCGCCTGGACCACCTTGCCCGCCAGCGCCGCCCGGGCCTTCGGGACCGGCCACATTCAAGCCAGCGAGACCGGCGGGCCCGTTGAACGCCGATCCCTGACCAATTGTTCCTTGCAATAAGAACGAATCGCCGGACGCTGAGCCCCCGCCCGTTGTAACAGCCGCTGAGAGCTGAGGCCCTGCATTGTTATTATTTTGCGGCGTCGTGGTCTCGCCGGCTTGCGGAGTGCTTTCGCCGGTGAGATCTGTTTGCTGAAATCCGCCGCGACCTGCGGCGGTAGCCATCCCCTGACTGAGGGCATTTGACACGCCCGGCGGAAGCGGCTGTCTACCGCCATTTCCACCGGAGCTATTTCTGTTCGTTGGCTTTCCCGCTGCCGTTCCGCCTGCGGCAGCGGGCGCATTCGAATTCGCGCTCGATGGATTGCGCGCGGCCGCATGATTTTCGGGGCTTTGCTTCGCCGCAGCAGGCGGTGGCGCGGTCAACTGAGCGAGGGTGGCTACCTGCAAGACCATTGGAATGGGGCCGGGAGGCACAACAGGAAGCTCGAGATTGAGCGATGATGGAACGAAGCCCAGCTGGCTCGCCTCGATGTGATAGCGGCCGGGAGTCAGCGCGGGAAATTCAAATTTTCCGGATTCGTCGGTCCAGCTGACCCAGCTTTTCTTGGTGTCGGTGTTTGTGACTCGAACTATCGCCCCGGGTATGGGGCTTGTCTCGGGGTTTCGAACGATGCCTGTCACAGCAGGACCTGACACTTGCTGGGTGGCAGGCGGTTCAGGAGAAGGCGGAGCTTTCGATTGGTCGTCGGGTCGGACTTGTGCTGGAGGTTGCGCTTCTTGCGCAGAAGCCAGGATCGGAGTCAGAGCGAGTAGAAGCAACATCATTCCGACTTGCGGCAGCCATTGGCAACGGCACCTACCTGTGAGCTGGAATAATATAAACCACCACCCGATTATCCTTTTTGACGCTCTTGAGGCGGCCAGAGTTACTTTTGGTAACTGACGAATGACCAACTCAATACGCTCACAGCGGCAATTTCGTCGGACCAAATTGGCGACCCGGTCCGTGCCACAAGCAGCGAGTGGGGAGTTTCACTGTTAGCTCGCTGATATGGCACGAACCGGATCATTGTTCCTGCTATGCGACCGCGAACGGCGCGAATGACATCAGTTTGACGCGCTGCTTCCCGGATCGTAGACCAATCGGTATGTGACGGGCTCTTTGAATCGCTCATTTTCCATTTTTGTGATGACATACAATTGCTTGCCATCCGGAGATGGGCCGTATGTGCGAGTGGATTTGCCGCGCGGGCTCTGCGTCACGGCGACTAGCTGGCCATTTTGCCATTGAGACGTGGTGGTTCTCTGGCCTTCGCCTTCTGGAGCCGCGTTCTTTTCAGCGGAGGTATCACTGGACGGATACTGCGCGAGCACGCGTCCTGATTTTCCAGTGATCTTCACGTTCGATCCGGTCTGCTCGATTGCTAGCGTCTGCAGCTCGTCCATCATGCCGGCCCGCTGAGCACGACCAGCGCCCTCATGGCCGCCCTGCCCACGACCACCACCGTTACCGCCTTCTCCTTGCCCGCCACTCGAATCGCCGCGTGCCGCCTGCATTTTCTGGCGTACGTCATCGCTCTGATCTTTGTTCAATTGCCAGTGACCGGCCAGCTTTGGCGTATTGGCAGTCGCATCCTGCAAAGCAACAAACGCCGATACTTCCTTCGCTGCGGCTCTCGCGAATGAAAACAAAAGCGCTGCGCCAAGTATCGCCAGTAGGGACCAGGCAAGCCTTGCGGTCGCTCGTCGTGATGGTTTTCCTGCCATTTTGTTTCTTATCATCTCGCTCCTCATGTTCCGACAATCGCTATGATTTAACGTCACATCTAAGGATTCCGTCCAGAGCCATGGAAAGTTCCTGAGACTTTTTGAGGAGAAGCTCGACTGAGGGCGCTATGGGTGTGCGGGTGCTAAAGCAAGCTGCCCACTGGCATGGACATCGATATCGACGCTGTCGGTGACTCGCAGAAAGAAGGTGCTCGGATTCTTCAGTCCCCATTTCACGTAAGGCACCGAAAACTTGGTGGTCGCTTGCGCCTGCCCTGGCGTCCCGGGCTGAACCGCGAAGGTGAGAGCCATGTCGTGTTCCTGGCCATGAAGTTTCATCACGCCCGAAACGGTTACCTGCGACGTTCCTTGTGGCGCGATGGTTCCCTGGATGCGGCTCGGAATGAAAATAATCTCCGAAAATTTTGGGCTTTCCAGAATCTCCTGCTGCATTTTTTTGTCGCGGCCTTCGTTGCCGCTCTCGCCGCTGAGCGCATCCACCACGATGGCTCCGGTTGCGGTGCCTTTGGCAGGATCGAAATGAATTTCGCCGCGCTTCAATTTAAATGTGCCATGCACAGTATGGAGCGATGCCCCGAGCGTGAACTCAACGGTGCTCTTTGAGGGATCGAGCGTGAATACCGATTCCTGCGCGTAGAGGTAAGGCGAGCAAAACAGGGTCGCAGCTATCGCGACAATTGGAAGAGCACGTCGAATATTATTGACCCGGAACAATTGTAAGGTGCGCTTCATCCTCTAGGCTCGAAGAACGCGCCACGAGAGGTTACATACTTCCCCAGCGTCAAACGTGCGGTCTTGTGGTTTGCCTGTGTGAACCGAGATGATTTCCGCGAATAATTCGGGCTGGCTCTCAAACAGTCGCAAGGTCTTTCGGCGGATCCATGCGCTGGCGTCCATTAGCAGCAATAGTCGGGTCATGCGCAAAGGCATGCTTACGATCTGGCGATGCGCTGAGCGATAAGAACGCAGATCCCCTTGCGACAATGCCTCAGCGAGCGCGATTGCCTGCTGCAATCCAAGGCTCAAGCCATGGCCCGCGATCCCGTCCACCGAACATGAAGCGTCACCAACGAGCGCGATGTGTTTCGAAGCCACTCGCCACGAACTCGTTAGCCCGACGAGGCTTCCCTGTTCGGGAGTTGTTCCGTGCGCATTCTCCAATCGACGCGCGACTTCGGGAAATTCCGCGAGGCCATCCTCAATTCGCAACTTCGAGTCACGCGAAAAAAAGCTTACGCAAACATCTTCCGCGTGGGTGGGTGTGACGACCATTTGAAATCTCTTGCCCCAATAAACCTCCACGGAACTCGACCACGGCGCAATCGCGAAATGACGGCGGAATCCAAACCGGGTGCGGCGGCTAATTCGCGGCCAGTTGAATTTGGCCCAGCGGCGAACTGAGGAATTCAATCCGTCGGCGCCGATAAGCCAGCGATAATGCACGTGCTCGTCGTCCATCCTCGCGCCTGCGGAAGCAAAATCAGAGACGCGAGTCCCCCACCGAAATTGCACACCGACCTCCGCCGCCTTAGCCACAAGCAAATTGTGAAGCACGGTGCGGCGCAGCCCAAACGCGCGCCCACGTTTGATCGGGGCGCTGACCGAATGGGAGTTGTCAGAAAAGCGAAATCCTTCGAGAGGAAAACCGAGAGATGAATTTAATTCGATACCAATGCTGCGAAGCGCTTCCACGGCTTCAGGAAGCAGCCCTTCGCCGCAAGGCTTGTTAATCGGCGGACGCCGGGCATCCGCTATCGTAACCCGGAGGCCCTTCGCTGCCGCAGCAATTGCGGTCGCGAGGCCGGCCGGGCCCGCACCAACAACCAGAACATCGGATTTCATTACTCCCGGCCCTCGCTCCCCTTACCATTTCAGCAGTACCAATTCCGAGCAAAATCCAGGCCCCATCGCAGCGAGGATACTGTAACTGCCGGCGGGCGGGCGCCGGTGGGTATAGACATCCTCCAATACTAAGAGCACGGAAGTGGACGAAATGTTGCCAACCTTCCTCAAACATTCCCACGACGCAGCGAGATCTTTCGCCGTAATTCCCAGGGCTTGGGCTGTGGCTTCGAGGACCTTCGGTCCTCCCGTGTGCATCACCCAGCTCTTGATATCGCTACGCTTCAGTCCCTGCTCGCCGAGAAACGTGTCGACGTCCTCTCCGAGATGTTTCACAACGGTATCGGGAACTTCCGGAGAGAGCACGATGTGGAAGCCTTTCTCAGAAATATCCCACCCCATCACGCGTTCGGTGTTCGGGTAGAGGACGGACTTGGTCGCCAGGATTTCCGGACCCTTCGATTCGCGCTCCGAACCGACAATGATCGTTGCGGCCGCGCCATCTCCGAAGAGCAGCGCTGATATCAGATGCGCCATCGATAAATCGTTGCGCTGAAGCGTGAGAGAACAGAGTTCGATGGAAAGCAGCGCTGCCGCCTGATCCGGATAGCCGTGCACGTAATCTGCGGCGCGCGATATTCCCGCCGCTCCGGCGACGCAGCCCAGACCGAAGATTGGAATGCGCTTGATGTTCTGCGAAAGCCCCATGCGATTCACGAGCCGCGCGTCGATCGAGGGAGCGGCAATGCCTGTGACGGAGGTGACAAAAATCGCGCTCAACTCATCGGGCTCGATTCCAGCGCGAGCAAGCGCGCGGCACAGTGCCTTCTCGCCCAAGTCCAGAGCGCACTCGATCCACACATTATTCGCCTGGCCAAATGTTTCCATGTTCTCGTAGAAATCGATCGGGCGGACCGTGTACCTCCCCTCGACCTGCATGCTCTCATCGAGGCGATCCAGAATCGCGGGATTTGGTAACCGATGTCGCCAGTCGTTCTTGAGCGCTTCCACCAACAGCTCTTGCTTGTAGTAGTGCTCTGGAAACGCACTTGCAACGCTAGCAATTCTCATTCGTCAGGCTCCTAGGGATGCGTAATGGCTCGGGGGATATTACATCGAGTGGGGCTTATAACCCACGATGATTTACGTAAATCCTTTCGAAAGGGTAGCGTGCCTATATTACGCCAACCGGACGCCTAGGGGGACATAAAAGAAGAAACCCGGGTCCGCTGGGGGTGGCGGACCCGGGCCGGGGGTTGAGAGGGGCTTGGGCCGGTAAACTTTTTTACTTCGAACTCGCGCTCGCTGCGCCTAATAGTTCCAGCGCCGCAGGATCAGTGTCACTCGAAAGACTAATTGCAAACCTAAGACTAGGAACGTGTCGCGCACGGCGTTCATACGGTTCCGCAGGGGCGATGTTGAATCCTTCGAGAGTGGCGCTGAGCTACCGATCGCCTCACGCCGTACGTCCCAACGGTTACCTGCCAGAGCGCTCATACGATCGCCGTCCTAGTTGACCATGTAGACCGGGTTGTCGTGTTCGACGCACACAACCATGGATTTGAAAATATCGATGTCCCAGCTATCCGCGATTCGGAGCCTCACGATGTCGTCCGTTTCCGACAGCATCCTGCCGCGGAGCGGAACTCGTAGATTCCCTGCCACTACTCGAAGGACCACCGATTGCCCCATCCAAGCTGCGTAGCCGCCTTTCATCGCTGGCCCCCTCTCAGAGTGAATGCCTCGTGCAACCACAGTCTCAGGCATGGGTTCAGACTGGCCAATGGTACAGGGGGCTATGTTTGGTAGGAGGGTAGTACTATCTCCCAGATGATTGATTCAATTGGTGTTACTCTAAAGCAGCAAGGGACGAAAGACATTGCGAGGCGAAATCCTGCAAAGGGCGAAACGAAACCCGCCTCCGCAGGTCAAGGCGCACCATTTTCTGCTATTGTTTTAGTTCGCCCCTCAGGCGACAGCCGCCGCTTCAAGATGGCATAAGAATCGCAATGATCACATCGCTCAAACAACTGCTGGCGCACCTCTACGACGTCCGGGGCCTGATTGAATGGGGCGGCCCGCTACTTGTGTGCGCAATCGTGTTTGTCGAGACCGGAATGTTCGTCGGCTTTTTCCTTCCAGGCGATTCGCTCCTGGTCACCGCAGGCGTGTTTGCCGGCGCTGGACATACCAGCATCACTACTCTATTGGTGTTCGTTACTTTATGTGCGATTGCGGGAGATCAACTCGGGTACCTTATCGGCCGGATGGCAGGGCAAGGTCTCTACAAACGTGAAGAGTCCCATTTCTTCAAGAAGCGCCATCTCGAACGGGCGCACGAATTCTATGAAAAATATGGCGGGAAGACGGTTATCCTGGCGCGTTTTGTTCCTATCATCCGGACTTTCTGTCCACCGGTAGCAGGCGCGGCTAAAATGAGCTATTCGCGCTATCTCCTCTACGACATCTTTGGAGGGTTCCTGTGGGTCTGGAGCATGACCCTTCTCGGATATACTCTGGGTCGCAGCGTCCCGAATATTGACAAGCGGATCCACATTGTCATCGCCGCAGTGATCGCTGCTTCCCTTCTGCCAGCTGTATATTCCGCGTGGAAGGCACGGTCTCAGGCGCAGACGATTTCGCCCACACACGCCAAAACCGAAGAAGAATAAACTCAGAAAATGACAAAAAGTGGCGCTGCAACTGCAGCAAGTGGGTTGCAGCAAAAAGCTGTTTTGCGGGGTCTGCCGTGTAGTTTTGCTGCTGACAGGCAAAAGAGCCGGCAGGATGCCCTTCGTTCCTCAGGACAAGCCGGCGCTACAAGGGACCGATGTGACGGTATTCGCCAAGAATCGATGTTCGAGGTCCGTTGTTCGGAGCAAAACCGTGGGCGGCTGTGCTTGAGATAAAAAAACGGGAAGCCGGGCGGCTTCCCGTTTTTTCTTTTTCCGTATGCCGACGCCTATGTCGAAGACATTGACGCGGGCGCGCACCGCAAAAGCGGTGTGTAAACGGCTTTCAAAATTCTAGGCCCGGTGGAGTCATAGTCTCTCCTTTCCGTGCACTAGCGACTACAACTTTGCTTTTACTCCCGTGCTGCGGAGCGCGCAAGCGAAATCTTTGCGCGCCCCCCGAGCGCGATCTGCAAGCCATCGATCTGCAAATCAGCGCCAGTGTTTTACTTTCCACCGTGCGGCGTATTTCCGTGCCCACCGTTACCTGACCGCTCACCGCCGCCTCCCGAAGCGTGCTGCGTAGCGTGCGACTGCGGCGCCTGATGTTGTGCGGGGGCATGAGTCGGAGCGCTATGCTCCTGTCTCACGTTCTGTCGCGGCGCAGTATTGTGCGTCGCAGTGGAAGGTGGACGAACTTCGGAGTGGTTCGGCTGACGAGCGGCATTCGTGTTTGTATGTGTGCGTGACGGCTCCGTGCGCACCGCGGTATGCGGCGTCTGCGCGTGATTCGTGTGCGTCGCGCTCACGTTATGATGCTCATTGTTATGCGTGGCTGTGTTCGTCCTTGCCGCGGTGTTGGGATGTGTTGTGCGAGCCGATTCTCGCGGCGCGTTGTTCGCAGCGTGATGACTTGCTTCCGGAGCGCGAGCCGTCCGATCGGCATGTGTTTCATTTGCCCGATTGCGTTGCTCTGCGGACCTGGTCTCTTCAGACCGGCGCGTCTCGGCAGCTCTGTTCGCTTCAGACGACCTGCGAGCTTCGGCCGATCGGTTTGCCTCTGCTGATCTGTTTGTCTCCGTCGATCTGTTTGTCTGTGTCGACCTATGCGCTTCCGAAGGTCTCGATTCTGCAGCATGGTTTCGAGTCTCGCTAGCCGTCCTCGTGTTGCGAGCCTCAGCGGACCGGCTGCCAAATTCCCCGGCGTGCTGCGAAGCCGTCACTCCGGGATGTCCATGGTTCTCTGACGCCCACTGACGCCGATCGTTACGCGCCAGCGATGCTTGACGCGTTTGCCCCGAGGTTGCGCCGAAGCGGCGCTCTCGCATGGCCGTCTCTTCACGCCCTGTTGGACGCGCATCAATTCCGCCACGTCCGCCGTTGTAACTCACGCGGCTTGACGTTCGCTCCACGACCCGCCGGTTATATACGTTATGAATGACGGTCGTGTTCACCCGGCTCACTGACCGATTGTAGAAAAAGTCTCGACCACGCCAGTAGCCGCCATCATATCCGGCCCCGAAATAGCCGAAACCATAGTTGATGCCGCCGTAGAAACCTACGTGCGGTCCCCAATACCCGGCGTGCCAGAGGTAGACACCATCACCCCAACCCCAGTAGCCCGGAGTCCACAGCAGCCCTACCGCTGGGGCAACCACCCACGTGCCCGGCACCCAGTAATAACCGTCGTCGCCCCACGCCCAGTAACCTGGTGTCCAGATGTACTTGGGACCCGGACAAATCGGTTGCGTGTACACCGGAATCACCGGCGGCGCCACTGTGATGGAAATGCCTATGCCAGCGTACGCTGGTGCCGAAACCGGCACGAGCAGCGAACCGAACATCAATAGGAGTAAGAATCCAAGACAAGATCTGCGCATGATTAGCCTCCTCAAGAGAAGGGCGGTACCTAAATTCTAGGCAGCGTCATGTCCCGCGCCAATCCCGGAATCCGTGTAGCGAAGACGCGTGAAAGTGTTTGCCTGTCAGGTGTTTGCTGTAGAATCTGCTGCACGCAGCGACAAAGCCGACAGGGAGCTAAAATTGAAACAGAGTCCTCGGGGAACTTCGACGATTCGAATAAACGCTGCGACGTTGGCAAGCGCGGTTCTTGTGGCGGCATATTTAAGCGCGGCCTTCATTTCTGCCCCGCTGAAGGCTCACCCGTCGCAACCAAACAAAATCCAACAGGACTCAAACAAAGCGCAGGGAGGAAACGTGGCAGCACAGCATGCGAGCGGGCCGTTCGAGGTGAAACTCGTACCGCAAGGAACACCTGATAAAGCCGAGGGCTCGACGCTCGCGAGAATGTTGCTCGACAAGCAGTATCACGGCGGCCTCGAGGCGACGGCCAAGGGCGAGATGCTTACGGCGGGAACCGAGGTGCAAGGCTCTGCTGGCTACGTCGCGATTGAGCGAGTTACCGGCACTCTGAATGGCCGCACGGGAAGCTTTGTTTTGCAGCACAGCGGAACGCTCACGCGAGGTGCGCCCGTACAGAATATCACCGTGGTGCCGGACTCCGGCTCAGGACAACTTACTGGAATCACTGGGAAGCTGACAGTGATCATCGAAGGCGGAAAACATTCTTACGAGTTCGAATACGAACTGCCGCACACGCAATAGCCCCGCTGTGATTTCCGAGTTTCTGCGCGAGGGGCCGTTATTTGAGAAAGAGGGCTTCGCGGAGCTGGTCGCGTCCCACGAAGGTCTTCGATGAGCGGAACTTTCCAAATAGGTCGAGGATTTCGCGGTTCTGAAAAACATGAGCATGCACTGCAAGCGTGGGCGCAGGGAGCATTTCGATCGTTTGCGTGTCGACAATTCGATATCGGTGGAAGCGTTCGGCCGGCCTGCTGTGAAACATGGCTAGAATGATCCCCGAAGGTTGCAGCAGCGAATACAGCCTTTCCATGGCGCGGGGCAAGACCTCGGCATCAAAGTAATCGAGCAGGTCCCAGGCAAGAACGCCGTGGAAGCTTTGTTCCGCATACCGCAGCCCGGTTTCGAGAAATTTTTCGGCCAGGTATGCCTGAGAAATTTTCTGCTGGCCGTTGCCCACTGGCGCGAGGCGCAGACCTTCCTCTTCGGTGCTTAGAAATTCTTTCCATGAGCGCAGCGAGTCCTCGGTGGTGACGCGGTACCCCTTTTCGATGAAAAAATTGAGCGTGGCCTGCGAAACTTGCCCCAGGTCGAGGATACGGGGATTTTTTTCATCTTCGAGGTGCTGGAGAAACTCCTTCAAGCCGTTTGAGATACGGAAATTCCCGGATGGAGAAGCGGCGGAGCCGGTTGATCCAGCGCCCGGCTTGGACTGTACCGCCGTACGGGCATTGCTCGAACGCGTCTTGGCCGTCCAATTCATGTAAGCCTATTCCCCAGATGCGTGCGCGATGGCGCGCGGCGCTTCGTTCGTTGTCACAACCGCCGCCGGCGAAATAGGCGCGAGGGCTTCCACTTGCTTAGCGTCGCCAGCGCGCGTCATCTCGACTTTTCCGCGCAATCGCGCGCCATCGTCAATTGCGATGCGTGGCGTGATGAGGCTGCCCTGCACGCGACTCGAGCCCCCAAGTTGCACGTTGGCTGATGCTTTCAAGTCGCCGGTTACGATGCCCTCCACCACGATTTCGCGCGCTTCGATATTGGCTTTCACTTTTCCGTTGGGCCCGACGGTTACCTTGGACTGCGGGAAGTGGAATTGCCCCTCGGCCTGGCCGTCAATATAGAGGTCGTCGTTACCAGAAATCTCGCCCTTAATACGGAGTCCGGACGATATGCGCGAAATGCCGCGTGTGGCAGGCGGATTTGCGGCGAAAGGAGTGCTGGAAGGAGCGGCGGCCTGCACTGACGGAGTAATCACCGGAACCGGAATCGCAGGGGCAGCGGGCGCAACTTCGGCAGAAGGCGTAGCAACCGGCGTTGCTGGAATCGCGGTTTGCGCCTTAACCGGAACGCCGGCATTCGACTCTAAAGATTGCGAAGATGGCTTTTCATCTGCAGGCTTACGCCACATAAGAACTCTCCTCCCTGAGCACAATCGCCAGGAACGCTCGACCGGGCGGCAGGCGTATCCAAAACGTGCTCGAACTATAGTACAGGGCTGGCTAGCTGTAAATCGAGACTGCAGCGGCTTTTCTCAACTGAACACGGGGCGTAAGGTTTGGAACGAGGGCCGCTGAAGCGGTGTGCACATCGCTATTCCGAAGTTCCCAACGGGCCACGATGTACCCCACGAGCTCATAGAAGAAAGTCTTCACTCCCTCGCGAGTACGCCACCAGCTATTGGGATCGTACGCCGGGTCCGGGGCCGCGACTACGCGAAGCTCAGCGCCGGGCGCCAGCGCATGCTCGTAGATGAATCGCGCGCGCCGGGTGTGGTAGTTGGACGTGACTACGATGATTTTCTTCCATCCGTGAGTGGAAAGAAACTCCGAGACGGCGTTGGCTTCCTCGAGGGTGTTGCGAGCGCGGTTCGGGAAGCGAACTACGGCGGTTGCGGGAACGCCGCGATCGGTGAGGTCCCGCTGCATTAGTTCAGCGATGGATGCGTAGGGGCGCAAAATACGGCCGCTTGCGACGATCCGCGGAGCCCAACTTGCCCGGTAGAGGTCGGCTGCGCGTGCTGCCCTCACCGCGTCATAGTCGTCATCGCTCAAGACTACGATCGCATCCGATGTCTGCGGGAATTCGTCAACAACCCAGAAGTTCCCGGTGAAACGAAGAATCGGATAGCGCGCGAGATAGATTACAAACGCGAATATCACCAGGAAGATCAGAAACAAGAGGCGAAAGAAAATTCCGCCTTGGTTCGAGCGGGCTAACGATTTGAATCTTGCTTCGCCCGCTCTCATTGCACTGGATCGATCTGGCGCAGGCGCTCAGCTGCTTCCTCAGGAAGCGTACCGTTGAAATAAACCTCTTTGATGCTGTAGGACTTGCTTCGAGTTTCTACAATTGGAAGTATTTCGATATGCCAGTGGTAATCGCCGGCGATTGTCCGCCAGTAGTCGCTTAGTTCCCCTTTGGTCTGAAGCGTGTTGGGCGCGGTGTGAACTACCAAGTGGTAGTTGTCAGAAAGCTTTCGCAAGCGGCGCAGCGTGCGACCCAGCAGACTCGCAAGATGCCGCCGATTTTCGCCGGTCGTAGGCGCTTCGAACTGGTGGTTGTGCGGTCGAGGCATCAACCAGACTTCGTAGGGCACGCGGGACGCGTATGGGCAGAAGGCAAAATAATCGCCGATAGTGTCGACGATGCGTTTCTTCTGCCGCACTTCCTGGCGGAGGATGTCGCAAAACACGCAGCGTTCGCGGTCGCGAAACCATTCGCGCGCGGCGCGCAGCTCATAGAGGATGCGTCGGGGAACAAATGTGGTCGCGGTCACCTGAGAATGAGAATGCGACCATTCCTCTCCTGATTGCGGACCCTGATTCTTGAACACGGCAACATATTTGAAACGGGCGTCGCGCTTGAGGTCCGCGATGCGCAAGGCATACGCTTCGAGCACTCGTTCGATCTGCTCGTCCGGCATTTGCGCGAGGAATCGCGCATGATCGGGCGTCTCCACGATGATTTCGTGGGCGCCGGTCGCGTCCATGCGATCGTAAATTCCTTCCGCTGTGCGCGACGTGTCGCCTTCGATGTGATAAAGCGGCCGGAAGTGCGGATAGGTGCGAACCTGCCAGGGGCCCTGTGGGGGAAGGTCGAGGATGACCTTGGTCTCCAGGCGATTTTCTGGACACAAAGGACACGGATCGGGCCGAGGTTTCTCGCGTTCCGGATGCCCGACCACAACCCAACTGCGGGTGATAGGATCTTTACGAAGTTCCATTTTTGGGTATGAGAAGTGCGGCGGCCATCTTATAACGCCCGTAGCGTACGGGCAAAAGGAACTCGTTGCCACTGCGAACGAGAGTTACGTGGTGAAAAGTTACACGGTGAGACGGGACGGTAAATGCAAAGTCAGCGTGTGTAGTGCGTAGGCGTCGGGCCTACTTCGAGACGGTGCCGATCCCAGATGGCGCCTTCCCGGGTGTAATTGGCCATCTCGAAATCCTGGGTGAGTTCGAGGCAATCGGTTGGGCAGGCATCTTCGCACAGGCCGCAGAACATGCAGCGCGATGTGTCATAGGTAAACGTGGTGAGGACTTTGCGGCGCGTGGCATCATCGCGAAGCCAGCCCACGACGATCAGATTCTCAGGGCACGCGAGAGCGCAGAGGTTGCAGGCAATGCACAGCGATTCGCCGGTCTCTGGATTCATATTCAGGCGCGGCGCGCCGCGATAGCGCTCGGCCACCATGGGACGTTCGAGCGGATACTGCTCGGTGTAAATATTCTTGGGCGCCTGATACCGGAACGTCAGCCACATCCCCTTGAGTAGATCCACGAGGAAGAGACGGCGCAGAAGGTCTTTCATCGATTCGTAGTCTGACCGCCAGCGAAAAAATTGTCAAGGCACAGCAGAAAGACCAATTTCAATTGGCGGGATGTGCTTTCTCCGTCGCGACAAATTCGCCAAGAACCGCTTGGCGCATCAGGTCCGGAGGCAGCAAGCCTTGCGCCAGGATGAAGTCATGGAAATCCTTCTGCTTGAACTTGGCCCCGAGTGCTGCCTCGGTTTCCTTGCGCAGCGATAACATCTTTGTGTACCCGTAGAAATAGCTGTTGGCTTGGCCGGGAGCACGGTAGGTGAATCGCTCGACTTCCTCTTTCGCAAAGGCGTGAGAAAGGACGACATCCTTTTCCATCACGCGATAGGCATCCTCTGGTTGAATGTTTCCGGCTTGCAACTCCGGGTCCAGAAACGCACGTGCGGCGCGAAGAAGCCGCAGATCGAGCGAAATAAGCTGCCCTTCTGGCGGCATGTAGGGCTCGATCAGATACTCGGCGTAAAGACCCCAACCCTCTACGTTCGTGCTATTGAAGGCAAACTTTGCGCGAGCCAGAGAAACGCCGTGCTCGAGCATGGAATCGAACTGCAGTTCGTGGCCCGGGCGAGCTTCATGGGCAGTCAGAGTCCAGGCCGCGGCATCGTATGTGAAGTCATCATACTTGTCGGTGGTGCTTTCGCCCGCCGGACCCGGAATATTCAACGGGAGGACGAATTCGCCCTTCTGCCCGGTATTTTGTAGAAATGGCGGCGGGACCATGTGGGGCGCGGGCTGCTGCGCCGTCTCAGCGGCGGTGGCGATGCGAATACGGGCCGGACGATCGGGAAGAGTCACAATCTTCTGCGCGATGATAATTTGCTCAATCTGTTTCAGCCGATTCTCGTAGAACGGAAGAATCGCGTCGCCTATAAGTTGCTGTTTCTTCAGTTCGTGAATCACATCCCGGTAGTCGCTTGACGGAAGATTGCGTTCTTTCGCAATGCGCGCCGCGATTGGCTGCATTTCGCCCTGAATTTCTGTGAATGCTTCATGCGCCATTGCTGCAATCTTCGCGGGCGGAATGTCGATGCCAAATTGCTCGAGATTCAGCGCGTATTGTTCCGGCGGCAGGCGGAAGTCGGACCGCGCTTTGGGCAACACATTCGCCCTCGTCCAGGCGTCGTAGTCGGCTAGTTGTAACTTGAGCTTACCGAATGGCTCCTGCCAGCCTTCCAGCTTGTATTTTGTTAAGAGCGCTGCGATTCCGTCGATGTAGTTCGAATTGCGGGAGAGTTCGGTTTCAATTTCCACCCGCGCCGGATAAACGATCCCTGGCTTCGCCATCTGCTCGATGGCGCGCTGCTTCAAAATCTCCACGATGGGAGGGTAGCCGGGCTCGATGCCGGCATATTTGCGTAGGCGTGCTACGGCCGCGGGACGGCGGTCGGATGCGGTTTGCTCATCGAGCAAGATCTGTAAGCCGGCGAATACGTAGCTGCTTGCGTTGATAAATGGGACCAAGTGGGCCCGCGCGAAATCCTCGTCCCGGAATTGCAACTCGACCGCTCGGATCATGATTTGCAAATCCTGCGCGACTTCCTTTTGCTGGTGCTGCGCAGCCGCGGCCTTCAACTTTGCCAGCACTTCGGCGGTTTCTTGGCGCTCCAGGTCTTCGTCGGCTCGAGTGGGCTGAGGGATAAGAGGATCGTACTGGCTCAATCCTTCTCGCGTACCGCGATCGGGGTGATGCTTCATCGATACGGCGAAGAGCTGATTTGCATAACCGTTGCTAATGGCGATCCAGGATTGATCCGCCGACGGGCGATTGCTCGCAAGCACTGCTAAGATCGTCACAACGCCGAATGGAAGCACAACAGCTTTGGGCATTCGCATCCTCTTTGACATTTCGTGCAATCTGGCACTCGTAGAATTTGAGCGCTTAGTAAAGCATGCAAAGTAGCGAACCGCAATTCGAAGGCCGAATTCGGGCAACTGAAAATGCCGAAATGACCGTTTTTTCTACCGATTAGAACTTGCTATCACCTATTCTTTCAAGCACTTACGCAGATTCCTAACCGCGCCACCGTAGATTAAACTGTGACGCGTGGCAGGCCGCGAAGTGAGCGGGCGGAAATGATGGGCGTTAAGGCGTCTTTCGGAATCGAGCCTCGTGACGAGTTGATTGATTTGGGAATGCTTGGAGGTTTGTGATGGCAACGAAAGAAATCAATGTGCAACGGTTCAGTATTACCTCTGCAAAGCCCTTCGGCGAAGTGGTGAAGGCGCTCGAAGCATCCGTGGGTCATCCAAATATGAACACATTTATGAGTGAGCTCGTCTCAGCAAAGTCATTTGCCGATCTCGAGAAGACGATTCACGCCGCAACCGGTCCTTCTGGGCTGATGCAATTTATAAGATTCGATTTGGGTGAGATAGTTCGGAAAGAGCGAGGCGACAGCGCGCCACGAAGCTTGCGCTATTTGATTGGTAATCCGCTCATCATGAAACAGATGCTCGAGCGGTCGCCAGATGCGGGATCGTATGCACCGGTAACGATTCTGGTGGATGAGCGGCCAGACGGAGTGCGGCTCTCCTACGACCGAATGGCGAGCTTTCTCGCTCCGTATGGAAGCAGTGAAGCATTGAAGGTGGCGCGTGAGCTGGATGCAAAGATCGAAACGCTTCTGACGAAAGCGGCAGCCTGATGCGAAGCGCGTCACCCTCCGCTTTTTGGGCGGAGGGCGAGCGCTGAAATTCTTGCCGGAACGTTGCCAACGACGTTAGCGACGCTTTTGGCTTCGACTCTGCGGACCGCTATTGACGTTGGGGACTTCCTCACCCAGCGCAGTCGCCAAATCAATCTGATGATCCTGTTCCTGCATGAGGATTTGACGAATCTGCTCAGCCATCGCGAATTCGCCGAGCACTTCGCACTGGCGGACACGATCGCGATAATTCCGCACCGTTTCGTTCTCATTTTCGAGGTCAAAACGCAACATGTCCTTGGCTTTTTCCGAAGTGCGCACAGGCTTCGGGGTAACCGTGGGCATTTTGCCGAGGTAGTCGATCTGGCGGGAGATCGTCAGCGCGTGATCGAGCTCCTGCTTCGCGTGAATCTGAAGCTGGTCGGCAATGTCCATATACTCGGCGCCCTTCAAGACCTGCGAGTAAACAACATACGAAATGATGGCCTGATATTCGCGAGAAAGATCTTCATTTAATAATTCTGCGAGGCGGTCACGGGAAATTTCAGTTTCGGTTGCAGCGGCCTTCGGCTCAGCCATTGAATTCCTCCTGGAGTTGAAACGAATAAGGTGTGAATCTCTGCGTCGCGCAATCAGTGCATTGCACCGTCGTGCTTCTATCAGTATCCTACCAATCCTCAAAAGGAGCTAGCGATGGATGGCCCGACGAAATCTCCGCCTGGGCTTCCATTCTAACGAGAATAATTCGTCGAGTGCACGTGCAATTCTAAACGCCTTCTTATGAACGAGAATCCAAACGATCTGGAATTTATGAACGCCGCGCTGGATGAGGCACGAGCGGCGGGAAGCCGTGGCGAGGTTCCCATTGGGGCGGTCGTCGTTCTGGATGACGTTATCGTTTCGCGCGCCGGTAACCGCACGATTGGGGATCGCGACCCCACGGCACATGCGGAAGTGATCGCGCTACGCGAAGCCGCGCACAAGATCGGGAACCACCGCCTGCTCGGAACCACGTTGTACGTGACGATCGAACCGTGCGCGATGTGCGCTGGCGCAATGATTCAGTCGCGTATCGCGCGGCTGGTCTATGGCGCAGATGATGCAAAGGCTGGGGCGGTGCGATCCTGTTTTTCGATTCTCGAACACGAAAAGCTGAATCATCGGGTGGGCGTGACATCTGGCGTCCTGGCCGAGCAGTCCGTCGAGTTGCTGCGTGCATTTTTTGAGCTGAGACGATGATTCGAAAGGTGCGTTTGGATCAGCGAGACGAGAGCTTCCGGAATTGTCTTGCCGGCGACGCATTGCTATAGCCGATATGCAAGAGCTCATGCAGCGCGTCGGGATGCACTTTCGAAAGCCGTACAAGCACCCAGGCGTAATTGCGGTAGTGGTCAGTAATGAAATAGGTTTCCGGATCGCCGGCCATTAACTCCTCTCGCTGATCGAGCGGCATCTTGAGAACGATCGTATCGGGATCCGCCTCCGTGCGCCAACGCACAAACAGTTTCCCTTTTACTTTCAGCGCGGGTGTCTTGTAGGAAGTGCCCTCTTCGACATTTGGGAACGTGAGCGCCATGCGCCGAACAGTGTCATAAGTAACCGGTTGCGATCGCTTCATCGAGTGCGCCTCGGATACGTGGCTATCTTAGTGCGAAGAGCGCCCGAGCCCCATCTGCTTCGTCACGGTTTTGGATGCGCGTGCGCTCGAACTCCGCTCGCTTGCGGCGGGGGATTTGATTACACTTTTCTGATTCTCATATTGGCCTTGGTGCGCTCTGGAGGAAATGCGACGTATGGGCAATCTGGATTTGAAGAAGAGGAGTAGCAGCAAAATCATATGGACTTGGATCAATGCTGCCGCGCTCTGTCTCTTTGCAGCCAATTCCCTGCGCGGACAGACCCCCGCACAGACCAAAACACCGGACGCACATCAGATCCTCCTCAACCAGTTCAGCGACTCGATGGACGAACTTACCGCACGCGTTTCCCCGGCCGTCGTGCAAGTTCGCGTAACGGGCTATCGAGCGGTAGAAGATAAAGACGAAGACGAAACCGGCATGATCGGCCGGCAGCGAAGCCTCGCCTCAGGCGTAATTGTCGATCCCGATGGTTACATCATCACGAACGCCCACGTCGTGAAAGGAGCGCAGCGCATACGTGTTTTCCTGACGCCTGAGTCCGATGATGGATCGCAGGTTCGAAGCAGCCTGGGAATCGGCGTGCATCCTGCGCCTTTGGAGGCAAAGATCGTCGGCATCGCCTCAACAATTGATTTGGCATTACTGAAGGTAGAGGCGAAAAACCTTCCCACGCTTCCCTTCGCCGACTACCGAAATCTTAAAAAAGGACAGATCGTCCTGGCGTTCGGGAATCCCGAAGGTCTCGAAAACTCGGTGACCATGGGAATCGTGAGCGCCGTAGCGCGACAGGCGGATCCCAGCACGTCGACCGTCTACATCCAAACCGACGCGCCTATCAATCCGGGAAATAGCGGCGGACCGCTCGTGGATACGGAAGGGCGAGTGGTGGGAATCAACACGTTCATACTCTCGGAAACCGGCGGCAGTCAGGGGCTGGGATTTGCCATTCCCAGCAGCCTGGTGGAATTTGTCTATGGAGAATTGCGGAAGTACGGGCGTGTACACCGCAGCATCATCGGCGCCACCTTGCAGGAAATCACACCCGATCTTGCGTCGGGGCTTTCGCTTCCGAGGCAGGAAGGCGTGATCGTTTCAGATATTCTGGCGGAAGGTCCGGCCGCAAAGGCTGGTCTTAAAATCGGCGACGTGATAGTGACTCTGGATGAACGGCCCATCGGCGCATTGCCGATCGCTGAGATGATCATTACGACGAAGCCTGCGGGCGCGATTGTTCACCTGGAAGTCCTGCGTGGAACGCAGAAAATGTCACTCGACATTCCGGTGGCGGAGCAGAAAGAGAAAATCGATCGGTTGGCTGATCTCGTCGACCCCGCAAAGTCCCTTGTCGCCAAGCTTGGAATTTTCGGAGTACAGGTGGATGCAAAGCTGGGCGACGACGTGGAAGATTTGCGAATTCCGTCAGGAATCGTGGTCGCCGCTCTTTCTGCGGACCTCTCGGGTATCGAAACAACCCTGCAAGTCGGTGACATAATTCACGCAATAAATGGAACACGGGTGGAAACGCTCGATGCCCTCCGCGCCGCCCTGAATGCGATTCCACCAGGCGGCGCGGGCGTCTTGCAGGTAGAGCGCGACGAAAAGCTGACTTATGTGACGTTTGAAATGGAGTGACCGCCGAGAATCGCCTTCTCTTCGCGGAGACGAAAATCTGACTTGCGTGACGTTTGAAATGCGGAGAGTGGCATAGAGAAACGCTTTCTTTTCGCGGAGTTGTGAGGAATTCCACCGTTTGTTAGACTTGACGAGGAGAGGTGTCTGAGCGGTCGAAAGAGCTCGCCTCGAAAGCGAGTGTTGGGGAAACTCAACCGTGGGTTCGAATCCCACCCTCTCCGCCATTTTTTCTGGTTTGCTTTCTTCTAGTTAACGGCAGCGCTCTTCCCGTGTACCTCTGGCGTACCCTTCGTTTCGAGGAGAGCTACCGGATCCTGCGCCCATGCGCCTCGTACGTCCGCTTCGGCCTGCTCCTGTCGTGCGCGTACCCACGGCGTGTAATGCCTCTCCGTAATGCGGATGCTCGTATGTCCCAGCAGAATTGAAACCCGCTCAATGGGAACACCGGCCAAAAGCAGCTCAACCGCAAACGTGTCGCGGAACCGGTGCGCGTGGCCGTCCGCAATATTTGCTTTCTCAAATAGCTCCTTTAATTTGGCTTGCCAATCGCCTGTCGCGGTTTGGAGTTTCGACCCGCCCGTCCAGAAAAAATAGCGTTCACTCGTCGGAAGCATTTCTTCAAGCGCGGAGACGACAAAATCCGGTAGAGGACAATACACGGGCACTCCCGTTTTTTGCGTATACAGAAGGAGCTTTTTCTCGTTCAGTCGTTCGACAGCGCAACCGACCGCATCGCCAATTCTCATGCCGCTATAGCGAAGCATTAGGACGAGCGGCCTGATGCGCAGCATGTTGGGTTTCCCGGTCTTGCCGCTTTCCTCGTATGAGTCATCGCAGGCTTTCAGTATCCGAATCATTTCTTCGTGCGTAAATGGCAGGGTAGGTCGCGCGTGCACTCTGGGGTTTTTGATTTCGGCGGCGGGATTTTCGGTGATCCACTTGTTCCCCAAAGCAAACCGAAGAAACGTACGCAGCCGCTCCAATTTCTTGAGTGCGGCCAGATTTCCATCCTTCCAGGTGGAACGGAACTTCCGCAGGAGCCGCGCATCGAGCTCATTCAGAAACCGAACTCCCTCAACCTGCGCGAATGCCTCAAGCTGGCGAAAGAGCAGACGATATTTGTAGATGGTCTTCTCTCTGAAGATTTCGTGCTTCGGCGTCATGCAGGAATTCTTCTTTTGCCGCAGAAATCGTAATCGGCAGGCTTTCTGTCTCCACCCGAAGTTGACCTTCCGCCTCCCAGTCCCGGACGAGCGCTCTGTGCCTTCTCCCAATCGCGCAATCCCGTTGCTTTGCGGATTTCCTGCTGCCCAATAAATCCGTCCACCCAAATTGGACACCGACATCGCCGGTACTTCCTGCCTTCGCTCTTGTGTCGACAGTCTTCGCGGTGCCTTCGGTAGATGGTTAGCATGGCGGGGATTCTACACCTTCGATAGACGGCGGTGCACTCGCGCGGCAACGGATTCAGGGATTCGAAGGGTGGTATATTTTCGTCGATTGTGTTTCGGTTTGTCCTCTCCTAGCACGAGGACTCCCGGCTCGTTTTCGAAGATTCTGCGGATCGTATCGAGACTGAGATTCCAGAGCGCGGCCAGCTCACTTGCACTGTAGTGCCGCTCGATGAACGGCGACGAGCCGGATGAGGTCGGGCTTTGTCGTTGCCCGATCTGCCGTTCAGTATTCCGAGAAATCAGATTGCTTTCACTACGCGGCATCGATGTCATATCCAAGGTCAGCGGGGCGAGCGATCATTGCGGATCAATACCTTCCGAGCCTGATCCGCTGCGGTCTTGATTGAGAATCATGTTCAACAACATCAAGCCAGCGACGATCGCTGCGACTGTGAGCACTGCGCCGATTACAGTTATTTTCATCCCCGTCGCTCCCATTCCACAGTTGTTCCGCACTTGGGACATGCAAAACCCTTAAAGCTCCCATCGAAGAGGCTGGTCTCGATCTGTTCTGGTGCCGCCCAGAAGCGTCCACGGCATTTCGGGCATTTCAGGTGGTACGTTTGTTCCATCTTTGACAGTCGAGTCCAGAGGTTATCCCTGCCTGCTCGCTCAACGAGCTTGGTGAAACCTTCGATTCCAGCCGACCCGCGAACAAACATTTGAATGCCGCATGGATCGCACACAACGTAGGGCTTTTTCTTCTTTGTGACCCGAACCTCACGTGGCTCCATGCAGACCGGACAAGGAAATCGTGGCCCATTCATAGTGGAAGTCATCTCTTAGGGCACATTTTAAGCCCGTATTTCCGATGTTCGGGTTTACGGCTGAACCATAGAATCATTTCCCAGACCGTGTTCCCGCAAAATACGGCCGCTTTGGGGGAGTTTTCCCGTAGAATTCAATTTCAACGCTCGGAGACTTCCCGCATAAATGCTCAAACGCAAGAAGGTACGGAAAGGTGCTGGAATTCCGCTTGACAGCATCTTGGGAAAAAGAGAGCGGGGAAGACCCGGAGTGATTCGATCAGAGATAGTGGGCCGCGCTGACAATTACCGCGGGATTTTTACTACTATTTGGGATACGGTCGGAAAACAGTTGCTTCAAGCAAAATCGAAAGAGAATGTAATCAAAGCATTCGAACTCGAACCTCATTACAAATCAGAATTTGCTGCGATCGCAGGACTCATCTTGAAAGTCGTGCGCGAGAAGAAATTTCCAAAGACGCAGGAAGCCCAGATCAACTTCCTCGCGGATTCGCTTGCGGGCAGAGAATGGATCAGCCCCCGCCGTTCGCGAGATATTTGTGAAGAGGAACGGAAAAAACCTAAAAATTATATTATCCGCCAAGATTTTTATATCGAGTGCTCATGTGGCTATGAAGGTCCCGCGTATATGAAAGCTTGCCCAAAATGCGGAGCGGTGAGCTTAGATTTGCTGGGTTTTTCTTTCTTTTCTTGATTTTCTTCCGTTAAGCATTCCTGCTTAGACCTGCTGCGTTATATACGTACGTAACGTTAGGCCCTACTGTCCTGATTGAGAGAACCCCTTCGAATGTCCTTCCCCTGATGCATAGATGCCAAGCTTCGCCGTCAAATCGCCACAAAGATGGACTCGATCAAGAGAATGGTTTGCTCCAAGCGCAATCCCATCTTGAGATAGATGGTGATAAGAGGATTTCTCAACATCTGCCAGGAATCAAGGCTGCGCTGTCGAAAAAAGTGTTCGGAAGATCTAGTCTGTTGGCATTACCGTGGTGGATCGAAGTCACGAGGAACGTCGATTCGATGCACCGAGCGATTCGTATAGCAGTCCTGTTGGCGACTTCTTTGCCAGGAGCGGTTGCGACAAACCGTCCGATAATTCAAGCGCGATCTTCATCTGGGACCGTCATACTAATCTCAATAGAAACCAACATGATTATTCTTGCGGCTGATAGCCGTGCCATGACGGACCGAGGAGGACACACGGATGACGACTGCAAACTGCTGATTTTCGGAAAGAATATTATTTTTGCGTCATCAGGCGAAGCCCATCTCGAAGTCACCGCACCTTACAAGGCCGTTTGGGATGCTAGGGTTGCTGCTCGACGATCCATTGCGGGACTTTCGCAGAAAAAAGATACTCAAGCTCGCGACGTAGCGAATGCCTTGTCGTCCTCTTGGGCTAAGGCGGCTGTCAGCTTTTTTCAATCTGTGGTGAACTATGGCGGAAAAGATGACTTCGTTAGCCTGTCGATACACGCAGATCAGATAGTCGAGGGAGTTTTCGCGGTCCGAGGTATCAACGGATCCCTGATTGTCTCTCATGTACTAATTTCCCTGGATCCCATGAAAACTGTCCCTACAATTATTTCAACCCCTACATTGCTCCAAGCTCCACCACCGCACTGGTCGGTGTTGGGATACAACGCGGTCGCAGCCAATTATCTTCCGCAGCCCAAGAATGAATTAGCCCTCCTTCAGCTCCAGAGCTGGCGGAACTCTGTTGCGAGCAAATCCCTGGATGAACAGGAGATCTTATTCGCTGGCCAACTTGTGCAGTGGACGATTGATTCCGGATTTTCCGAGGTTGGCGGGGTTGTAGATGAAGCTGTCCTAGACAACAGCGGCGCTAGATGGGTAAGGAGAAAATCCAACTGCCAAGAGGACAGCAGCGAGGGCGGACACGATACTCTGTATTAAGCCGGTGATAGTACAACCCTTGCACAGTTGTGCGCGCCCGAGTTGTGTTAGTCTAATTGCCGATGCGACGTCTTCAGGCGATCGTGATTGTTCTTGCGCTCCTTGCGAGCCCCTTGTCGCTTCTCGCGCGTGCATCCTTCGGCATGGGCAGTGATTGCAATAATCTTTGCTGTCTGCCTCACGGTCCACATACTCCACACTCCCACACCGCTGCAGCGAAAGCGGCAGAAACGGGTATGGCCTGCCATCACGGGGAGACAGGCTACGCGACGGAGTGCGCGATGAAAGCGGGCCACCTCGGAATGACATACGGCCTCCTAGCACCCATCGCTCCGACGACTCCATCGGCGTTCGTCCGCATCGCGTTGCCAATGCCATCCCGCTCGACGCTTGGGCAATCCGCTGAGTTCCCACTCGCTGGGTTTGCCGCCGCACCCTTCGAACCTCCCCGCAGTTAAATTCTTCCCACTTCTTCACAAAATTCAATATTTCTGGGGAGGTCTTTTATGCGGAAGGTTGTGCAAAGGTTTGGACTTTTTCTGTTTGTGGTAGCTTCGCTGTCAGTATTCGCCCTGTATACGAGAGCGACGATTTTTGGCGATATTCGCGGCATCGTCCACGACCCGCAACATCGGCCGGTTGTCGGCGTTGACGTGACGTTGAAATCCGCCACCTCTGGCTGGTTTAAAACCACGCAAACGAACCCGGACGGCTCATTTTCCTTTGCGGCGGTGCCGGTGGGAGACTACGTAGTGACGGCTAAAAAGAACGGTTTTGCAGACGAGCAGGAAGCGGTCACGGTAGTTTCGGATTCCTCGCCGATTCTGCACTTTCAGCTTAAGCTTGCTACCGTGAGTCAGACCGCCAACGTATCTGCGGAAGCGCAGGAACAGCAGGTTAACATCGATTCTGTCACTCCGATAACTCTCGTTGATCGCAAAGATATCGCCCTGACCCCCGGCGCAGATCGCTCCAACAGCTTACAAATGATTACCGACTACGTTCCGGGCTCCTATTTCACTCACGATCAGCTTCACATTCGTGGAGGCCATCAGGTGAGCTGGCTGATAGACGGAGTACCGATCCCCAATACAAATATCGCGAGCAACCTGGGGCCCCAGATCGACCCGAAGGACATCGATTATCTCGAAATCCAGCGGGGCGGCTATTCCGCCGATTACGGCGATCGAACCTATGGTGTTTTCAACGTGGTTCCACGTTCCGGTTTTGAACGCAACAATGAAGCAGAGCTGGTAGTGACGCTCGGGAACTGGTACCAAACCAACGATCAGTTAAACTTCAGCGGGCATACACAGAAATTTGCGTACTATGCGAGCGTGAACGGCAATCGCAGCAATCTGGGACTGCAGACTCCGATCGGCCAGGTGTTTCACGACGCTGAAAACGGTTATGGAGGCTTCGGAACTTTTCTCTACAATCTCGACACAAAGGACCAATTTCGATTGGTGACGCAGCTCCGCAAGGACTATTACCAAATTCCCTACGATCCTGTTCCGAACCCTGATTTCGACAGCAGCGGACTACGCGACGGCCAGCATGAAACCGATGGATTCGTTGCTTTCTCCTGGGTACACACGTTTACTCCAAACATGCTTCTCACGATTTCTCCCTTTTACCACCACAATGTGGCGAACTACGATGCCAACCCGAACGATACGCCACAGGCGTCAACCGATCATCGCACCTCAAACTATATTGGGGCGCAATCCACGTACAACGTTACTTTCGCGCGCAACAACCTGAGGGTTGGTTTCTATGGTTTCAAGCAGTATGACAATGAATTTTTCAATCTGATTTTTAATGATGGCTCTGGCAACCCTCCGATCACTGATCGCGAGAGTCCTTCTGGTGGCCAGTTCGCGGGGTTCATTGACGATCGCTTCAACGCCACGTCATGGCTCACACTGATCGCCGGAATTCGCCCCACACATTTTGTCGGCGCGACATATGCCGACCCGATGGTGCATCAGGTCGTTGAAGACACGATCAATCCCCGATTCGGAGTCGCGGTCCGAATCCCCCGTCTCAATTGGGCTTTTCGTGCGTTCTACGGCCATTACTATCAGGCGCCCCCGCTGAATTCGCTGACGGGACCATTACTCCAGGCCATACAGAACGGTGACCAATTGTCGTTCGTCCCGCTGCACGGCGAACGCGATGAGGAACATCAATTCGGCGTGACAATTCCTTTCCGCGGCTGGACGCTTGACGCAGACAATTTCCAGACGCGAGCGAATAACTTTTTCGACCACAACAACATAGGTGAGTCAAACATCTTCATTCCCGTCACCATCGACGGCGCTTTGATTCAAGGATGGGAATTGACGCTCTCCTCTCCGCGTGTATGGCATCGCGGCCAGTTTCATCTCGCATACTCGAATCAGGTCGCAAAGGCTCGGGGCGCCATTACGGGCGGACTGATCTGCTTTCCTCCAACAGATCCAAGCTGTCAACCCGCTCCCGGCTACGGTCCGCTTGATCACGATCAGCGCAACACATTGAACGTTGGATTCAACGCAACCCTTCCTTGGAGTTCCTATGTCTCAACGAACGTCTATTACGGTTCAGGGTTCACGAACGGTTCGCCCAACGAACAATTTCCGGGCCCGTACTTGCCGCAGCACACGACATTTGATCTGGCTATCGGCAAACATTTCGGCGAGCGATTTACCGCTTCCCTCACCGCGTTGAATGTCGCCAACAGGCATCTCTTGATCGACAACAGCCTCACCTTCGGTGGGTTTCATTATAACGACCCCAGGCAGATTTATGTTGAGGTGCGATATCGGTTTCATTACTAGCTTTCGCTGAGAGACTCAATGCGAATTCCATGACTCGATGGTTCGCCGGTTCATGAGGAACCGGATTCCACGGCTCGATCCCGTTTTGTGCCCAAGACGCGCCGTTCCCGCAGCCGCCGACCCGGAATTCAGGTCCGAAGATTCAAAAGCACCCATTGCATGTGACGCTGCGTCTAAGTACGATGCTAGCGGAAAGAGTCTAGAAGTGCATATCTCCCGCCGTACAGCACAGAGGCTGTTAGCCGTTCTCGTGGCTGTGGCGGTGTTGTCTTTCGGCCTTCAGGCCGCGGGACACTGGCACAGCCGAACATTTGAAGACCAGCACTGCCGCGTGTGCCATTTCGCACATTCGGTAACGGTCGATTTCTCTCACGGCAACGCGTTACCTTTGCCGGAAGTTGTTAACCGGCTGGCGGTAAAACTTTCCTTTGAACCTGCGCTCGAAGTCGTCGTTCACCGTCTTTCCTCTCGTGGTCCTCCATCCGCGTAGTTTTCCAAACCCCCAAAACTGATTCGCTCGTTGTGTTGATCTCGCTTTGACGTCGATTTGAGATCGGCGCCGCCGCTTTTATTCGCGGCCCTATCCACGCAGCCAAACCAGCCCACATGGCTGGCCCTTAACGGGACGGAGGAGAGATGCACAGGAATTTCGTATTTCGGTTATTCTCATTTTTAAGCTTGGGTGTTTTTCTGCATGCAGGCGTTCTTTTCGCACAGTCAGGCAATTCCGGCACGATCAGCGGAGTGGCGAAGGATCCTTCCGGTGCTGTAGTGGCGGGTGCCGAGGTTTCCATTCACAATCCGGTAAGCGGCTACGATCGCTCCACTACCACCGACAGCACGGGCAGCTTCACCTTTTCCAATATCCCGCTGAATCCCTATCATCTATCTGTTGAGGCGAAAGGGTTCGGACCCTTCGCGCAAGACGTTGACGTCCGCTCGTCGGTTCCGGTGCCGGTAAACGTGGCCCTCACGGTGGCAGGCTCTTCCTCCACCGTTACGGTGGAGGGCGGCGGAGATTTGATCGAGAACGATTCGACTTTCCACACGGACGTGGATCGCGCGCTCTTCGACAAGCTTCCGCTGGAAAGCCAGTCGTCGTCGGTTAGTTCGCTCGTGACGCTGTCCACACCCGGCGTTGCCGCCGATTCCAACGGTCTCTTCCACGGCCTGGGTGATCACGCGGAAAATTCGTTTTCTGTGGATGGCCAGCCGATCACTGACCAGCAGAGCAAAGTGTTCTCGAATCAGATTCCGCTCAATTCGATCGAGTCACTCGAAGTGATTTCCGGCGCGCCCCCCGCCGAATACGGCGATAAGACGAGCCTCATCATCAATGTGACGACGCGCTCGGGCCTGGGCGAAACGACGCCGCATGGCAGCGTGCACGCGTCGTATGGTTCATTTGGGTCGGCGACCGGTGGGTTCGATTTCGGCTACGGCGGCCAGAAGTGGGGAAACTTCATCTCGGTGGATGGTCTCAATACCGGCCGGTTCCTCGATCCGCCCGAATTCAGGGTAATGCATGACAAGGGCAATGAGGAAAATGTCTTTGATCGCGTGGATTATCAGCTGACCGCCGCCGACTCGCTGCACTTGAACGCAGGATATTCACGTTCCTGGTTTCAGACGCCCAATTCGTTTGACGCCCAAAACGCGACGCCGTGGAACGGAATCGTGGTGGCGAACGGCGGCCTCGATCCCAATGGCAATGTAGTCGGCCCCACAGACCAGCGCTCGAAGATCGGCACATTCAACGTCGCGCCCTCGTGGAATCACCTGTTCAGCTCGACGACGGTCTTAACTGCAGGCTTCTTACGTGCGGCGCGACGCGTACAACTATTATCCGAGCGCCGATCCTTTCGCCGATCTGGGACCCTCGAACCTCCAGCAGGAGACGGTGACTCAAGATCGATCCCTACTCAACGCCGGGGCTCGGGCGAGCTTGTCGTACGTGAAGGGCATTCACAACGTGAAAGCGGGAGTCGATATACGAGCAGACATTTCTCACCGAGAATGATCACTTCGGAATTGTGGATCCCACACTCAACGCGCCGTGCCTCGACGCCAACGGTGTTCCGGTATTTGTCGGCAATCCGGGGCTCAACGATCCGACGCAGTGCGCGACGGCGCTGTCCACAAACCCAGTGCTGTATCCGACCCCGTTCACGGCGAATGCCAGTTTCGTGCCGATTCTGGGTTGCATCGACTTGACGCGTCCTACGCCGTCGCTTGCGGATAGGTGCACTACCGCTTCCGCGGCCACTCATTTTTTCCACGGCCACACGGACGTGAAGCAGCTCGCGCTCTACATTCAGGACACGATCACGGTGAAAAACTGGTCCTTCAATCTGGGGATTCGTGGCGACATCTACAACGGCTTATCGAAAGCCACGCAGGCGGAGCCTCGACTCGGAGTTGCGTACAACATCAAGCAGAGCAATACAGTGCTGCGCATTTCCTACGCGCGAACACTCGAGTCTCCTTTCAATGAGAACCTCGTGCTTTCAAGCCGAGGATGCCTCGATCGCGGTGGTTGCGAATCTATTTGCTGCTGCCGGCGAAGGCTGCACCGACGCGACCACGGGCGCTGTAAATATTGCTCCCAGCACTCTACCTCCCGGCTACCGCAATGAGTTTCACGCCGGCTTGCAGCAGGCTTTCGGGAAATATCTCGTCGTGGATGGAGAGTACATCTGGAAATACACGCACAACGGATACGATTTCAGCATCCTGGGCGCCACGCCGATCACATTCCCGATCGCGTGGAACAATTCGAAGATTCCCGGCTATGCGATTCGCGCCAACGTCCCGAATTACCACGGCTTGACGGCGCTCGTCGTGATGTCCAGCGTAGCCGCTCGCTTCTTTACTCCGCAGATTGGCGGCGTCGGTGCGGTGCCGATCTTACGTCGGCCGAATCTCTACTCCGTTCCGCATCGACCACGACGAGAAATTCAATCTGACCGCGCACCTGCAATATCAGTTTGCCAAGCGCGGGCCGTGGGTTGGATTCAACTGGCGTTACGACAGCGGCCTCGTTGCCGGTCCGGTGCCGTGCGCCGGCGGAAATTGCACCAACGGTCCGGCGGGCAGCGACACCGTGGTAGACGCGTCGATTCTGACGCCCGACCAGCAATTTCAGGCCGGGCTTTTTTGCACCGTCAGCGGCACGAAGGTCTTTGCCACGCCGACGACGCCTATCACCCCTAATTCCATCTGCCCTGCGGCGGACTACGGTTCTTCGAAGTTGAAGATACCCGCTCCCGGAACCGAAGATGACGATCGCAACCCGCCGCGCGTGCAAGGACGCAACTTGTTCGACGTGGCCATCGGGCACGACAACTTGTTCAACGGCGATCGCTATAAGTGGAGCATCCGGCTCACGGCGATCAACATCGCCAATAAAGACGCCGTGTACAACTTCCTCTCGACCTTCAGCGGCACGCATTATGTGACTCCGCGCTCGCTGACCGCCGAGGTCGGATTTCATTTCTAACACCGATTCAAGCGAAGCGGAAAACGCGTTTGCACCAAGGTTCTTCGCAAACTGTGACAGCTGTAGGAATGCTCGAGGGGGAAGATGAGAGGGCTCTCGGCAGCGCGGGTTCGAAAAATCCGAAAGGAATTGAATTTTACGCGGGAGCAATTCGCTCGTGTTTTGTGGGTAGCGTTGAAAACGGTGGACGAGTGGGAGTCCGGGGGACGCAAGCCAGCAGGCGCGCACCGGCGGCTACTGCTGCTACTTGAGCACGGACTGACCACTCCATCGTTCCGAACAGCGCTTCGCGATCCGCGCGCCGACGATCCTCTATTCCTTTTGTATGGTCTTCTCGAGCCGCTGTATCAAACGTCTTGATGGGCCGGATGATTCTCTTAGCTCATTTGGGAAATTGATCTAGTCGCAACAGAGCGGAGGGTACCTCGTGGCGCGTATAACACCGAGTCGCATTCGGAAAATTCGCAAAGCGCTCGGGATGTCGCAGGATGATTTCGCGCGAGTTCTTTGGGTGACGTATTCGACCCTAAGCCGCTGGGAACGCGGGTACGCAGTGCCTTTTGGTTTGCACCTTCGCATTCTGGAACAACTCAAGAATCAGGTAGCTCGCCCGGCTTTTAAGACGACCCTGAGAGATCCGCGCGCGGATGATCCCCTTTTCCTGCTGTACCGTCTCCTCAAGCCACTCTACGGCCCGAAGCCCCCAAGAATTGATCGACGTCGTTCGCGCCTATTTGAAATGACGCCGCGAATTGCGGAGGCTTCGGCGCGTTCGAGGAAAAAATAAATGAACCAGACGCATCTCAAACAACCAGAAATCAAGGTGGTTGGAGTCCCTCAGAAAACTGCATCGTCAAGCCACACCGACCACGACGATGATCACGACCACGGACATGCTCTGAGTTGGCGTGACATCAACCGGGTATTGTTCGTCGCTGCGGCAGCCGGGGCCATCTGGTTTCTTGGCGGCGGGTCAAATCGCTACATCACAGCTATCGGCGTGGTATGCACTCTGGTCGGCGGCTTTCCGATTTTTCACGAGGCATATGAAAACATCATCCAGCGACGCATGACGATGGAACTCTCGATGACTATCGCCATCGTTGCCGCGCTCGCGATTCGCGAAGTATTTACGGCTCTCGTGATCACTCTTTTTGTCCTTGGTGCAGAAATCTTGGAAGGCCTCACAGTTGGTCGCGGCCGCCGAGCGATTCAACGTCTGATTGATCTTCTTCCCAGGACTGCAACCGTGCGCGAGCGAGGGGAATGGAAAGACGTCGGCACTGGTCAAATTTCCGTTGGTGATGAAGTCCTCGTTCGACCGGGTGCACGCGTCCCGGTTGATGGCGAAGTTGTCGGCGGACATTCCTTTGTTGACCAAGCGCCCATAACCGGCGAATCCATGCCAGTGGAAAAGGCCGTCGGTGCCCTCGTGTATGCGGGGACGATCAATCAGTCCGGAGCGCTGGAAGTTCGGGTTGAGCACCTCGGTCGTGACACGACATTTGGCAAAATCATTGAAGCGGTTGAGCGTGCCGAGAAGTCACGCGCGCCGATTCAAGGGATTGCGGACCGGCTTGCAGGATACCTTGTATATTTCGCACTGGCGGCGGCCGCAATCACATTTCTCATTACACACAACACACGCTCAACCATCTCCGTCGTTATTGTTGCGGGGGCCTGCGGAATCGCGGCCGGAACCCCGCTCGCAATCCTCGGTGCCATAGGGCGGGCCGCGCAAGATGGCGCGATTATCAAGGGCGGCCTATACCTCGAAAAGCTTGCTGATGTCGATACGATTCTCCTCGACAAAACAGGAACTCTGACTTACGGAACTCCCGAGGTCATGGAGATTCGTCCCGCTACGGGCGTCACCACGGAATCCTTGCTCAAAGCTGCAGCGATTGCGGAATCCCAATCCGAGCATCCTGTTGCAAAGGCAATTTTGAGTAAGGCATCGCAGATGGGTATTCATTTTCGCAACCCGGACCGATTCGATTACACACCAGGAAGAGGGATTATCGCCGAGATCGACGGCGAGGAGATCGCAGTCGGCAACTGGATGCACCTCCAGGATGAGGGACTCACGGGTGCGGCGGCAATGCAGGGCACGTCCGATGGTGCCGTGCTTGTGACGCGCGGAGGACATTTGCTCGGGTCAATCCGTGTTGCCGATCTTCTGCGACCCGAAGCTAAGGCCGCTATTCGGAATCTCAAATCAATGGGACTCAAGACCATTCTACTCACAGGCGATTCAAGGAAAGTTGCTGAGCCTGTCGGAAAGGGCCTCGGAGTCGACGAAATCCTAGCGGAACTCTTGCCCGAGCAGAAACTTCAGCGTGTGGAAGAGCTGCTGGCTCAAGGTAGGAAGGTAGTGATGGTAGGAGATGGAATCAATGATGCACCGGCTTTGGCGCGGGCGACTGTTGGAGTGGCGATGGGCTCAGGAACCGATGTGGCGCGGGAAAGTGCCGACATCGTATTGATTGGTTCGGACCTCACAAAACTCGTGGAAACTGTTCGCATCGCACGACGCTGCCACCGCACGATCATGCAGAACTTTGTCGGTACTCTTGTCGTTGACAGTATTGGCGTCGGTTTGGCTGCCTTCGGATTTCTCAATCCTCTCCTGGCGGCATTCATTCACGTCTCCTCTGAAATGGCTTTCATTTTGAATTCCGCAAGGCTGCTTCCGCCCGTCTCGTCGGCCAACAAATTTGTTCGGGGGCTTCTGGCCCATTCACCGGCAGCCACCAATTAGGGAGCTAATATGGCACTGTTGTGTATGCTTGCGCTTCGTCTCCGACGGGAAAGACATGGATAAGTTTGCGCTCACGACGAAGCGACTGGTGCTCGGGCACGTCAGCGTGTGTCAAGGCTGTTGCTGCGGAAACACTGCCAGTGGCAAACCTGCCGTTCCAGTTGAATGGCTGAAGAAGGAATGGCGCCCCAGGGCCCTATTGAAGCGAATTCAACTGTCCATCAGCGGCTGCTCGGGACCCTGTGATATCCCGAAGGTCGTCACGATTTCGAACGAGAGCGGCACGCAACTACCACCTATCTCAAAATGGGAATTGTGATCTTCCTGTACCCGCGATGTACCTGACTTCGGCTTTTGGGGCGAATTTGGCGATTTGAGCTTTTTGTGAAATCAATAACTTACGTCGCCTGAACGTGCGGAGAGAGTCCGAATCCCACCCTCTCCGCCATTTTGATTTTCGTTGTGAAACCACGAGCGGAATCACAAGAATCCCGATCCTGACGCGCAAAAGTGCTCTTGTGGCGGACTAGTTGCGGTCGGCGAGGGCGAATGCGTCCGCCACGGCTGGTTCGCTGACAATGTCGCGGGGAAGCAAGGAGCGGACGGCGAGTTCCAGTTCGTGCGCGGTTTCGACGTGTTCCGGGTAGTTGAAGGTTTTGATGTCTGAAGTGAAGCGGCCAATCACGCCGGCGGCGTCGCTCAAGCCTTCTGCAATTCGCGCCGAGAATTCGCGGGCGTCCAACACGCGGGTGTTGGGCAGCAGGATTCCGAAAGATCCCAGCGAGAAGTAGTAGAGCGAATCCTCGCGACGCAATTTCCGCATCATGGCCTTCGCCGCGTCTCCATAAGCTACGGTTACTTCGTTGGAATCCTCCACAGAATCGGCGGGCGTGAGGCGGATGACGAGGACCGAAAGCGCGGCACCGGATTGCACCTCGCGCTTAAATTCCATTACCAGACGATCCTGAAAGTGATTCAATCCCGCGAGACTGCCCAGAAGATCGCGGGCCGCCTGGAGCCTTAATTGTGTGTATTTCAGATGCTCTTGAGCAATCTCATTCCGAAGGCGGCGAACCACAATCTGCCGGTCGAACAAGTAGCCGACGAGGAGCACGCAGAGAGCGCAGAAGCCGACGAACATGGCGCGGGACGTGGTGGCGCCAAAGATGACGGGATGAGCGGATATCGTGGGGTACATCAGAAGCGCGGCGCCGGCGGCGAGGATCACGTTGACCGAGAGCGACAACATCGTCAACTGGAGTTCCCGGCGTTCGACTCGTTGGGGATCGACCTGATCGAAGACGCGCATTCCCATTCCCTCGCAATTAACTGCTGGAATAATTCCATGCTAGCGCATGAAATGGGAAGCGCGCCTCGCTGATTCGGGCAAGTTGTTCAATGCGTCAGTGTTGGACGCGGAGCTTTGGTGATGGCGTCCAACACCGGCAAGCTTTGGGGGCGGGTCAAGCCCGCGCGGTGACGACCTTCTCGCTCTCTTTTTGCCCTTCTTTTCTGGCTTCGCGGGCACGCTCGAGGCTGGAAAGACCCTCAAGCAGATCCTCGACGAGATCTTCGGCATTTTCACAACCGGGCGAGAGGCGAATCAGATTGTCGGACAGGCCCAGTTCGGCACGCGCTTCGGGAGGAATCGAGGCGTGCGTCATTGTCGCGGGATGGCACAGGAGAGCCTTGACGCCTCCTAGGCTCTCGCCGAGCGTGAAGAAGCGTCGCGAAGAAGCAAACGCGACCACTTCGTCACTCGAGCCATTCAACTCGAAGGAAACCATGCCACCGAAGCCGGTCATTTGCTTTCGGGCGACATCGTGGCCCGGGTGGGAAGCAAGGCCCGGGAAGTAGACGCGGCTGACCAGCGGATGGTGATCGAGCCCTTTGGCAATGGCGGCAGCGTTTTCTTCGTGGCGCTGCATTCTGAGTTCGAGCGTTTTGAGTCCGCGCAATGTGAGCCAACAGTCGAATGGAGCGGGGACGGCACCCGTGGCGTTTTGCAGGAATTTTATCGGTTCGAAGATGGCCGGATCCCTGGCGAGGGCTGCGCCTTGAATCAGGTCAGAGTGGCCTGCGAGATATTTCGTGACGCTGTGAACGACGATGTCGGCGCCGAGTTCGAAGGGCTGCTGAAAACACGGCGTGGCAAAAGTGTTGTCGACGACCACGAGAGCGCCGCGGCTATGCGCCAGGCAGCTAATGGCCGCAATGTCGTAGACAAGGAGGCGCGGATTGGTGGGCGATTCGATCCAGACGAGCTTTGTCCTCGGAGTAATCGCTGCATCGAGAGCGCAAGCATCCGAAAAATCGATTTGGCGGACGACGATGCCGATGGGTTGGAAGACTTTGTTGAGGATACGATAGGTGCCGCCGTAGACGTCGGTCGGCAGCACGATTTCGTCGCCGGGGCGCAGATAGGCTTGGAAGACTGCATTTTCGGCGGCGAGCCCGGAGGCGAAAACAGCGGCGTGCTGCACGCCTTCGAGGTCAGCAAGCACGGATTCGAGGCGCTGGCGCGATGGATTGTTGGTGCGCGAGTAGTTGAAACCCTTGTCATGGCCGGGGGATTCCTGCTCGTAGGTGGACGTCTGAAAAATAGGCGCTATCAATGAGCCAGTTTCGGGTTCCGAGGGTTGTGCAGCGTGAATCGTTTTGGTTGCAAATTTCATTTTGTTGCTCCTTTCGATTACAGATTTCTTGAATCTTCAGAAGGTTTCAGGCCTAAAAGAATATTTTGTCGCCATACTTGGTCCCTAACCAGCAACTACCGCCTCCGAAGAGACAGGTTCGTTATGGAAAGCCAGTTCTTGCTGGGCTGCGACGAGGCTGAGCGGCGCGGATTCGTCAAGGCTGCGAACAATGAGGGGCAGATTGCACTGTGCGGCGACCTCGATTGCTCGGCGCTGGACCAGATCGCAACCCTCGTTGGCGAGGGCCAGCGCTTCTTGGAAAGTAAGACGTGGCAGATGGCGCGCGCTCGGATTGCCGTGCGGGTCGCTCGTGAAGTAGCCGGGAACATCTTTGAGCAGCTCGCAGCGAGACGCGCTTAGTCCTCGGGCGAGTAGGACGGCGGTCAAGTCTGACCCGCCGCGGCCAAGAGAATGCACTGCGCCAGCGGCGTCTGCGGCGAAAAATCCCGGAACGACGGCGACGGAGTGTTGGACTAGCACCGAGCGGAGACGGCGCGAGTTGAGTCCTACTTCATCCAAAGCCGAAGCCTTGGCGCAAGGGAGATCACCTAGAGCCAGACCCGCTTCGTGAATATTCAGCGCGGCGGCGGAAACCCGCAACTCTTGCAGGTGGAGGGCGAGTAGGGCAACCGAGCGCAGCTCGCCGGTGGACCACAACAAATCGAGGGCCGCAGGGTTTGGCTGAGAGACGACCTGACGAGCGGCGGCGGCAAGCCGGTCGGTAACGCCCTCTTGCGCCGAAACAACCACTACGAGTCGCTCACTCGGCGAGGCAACGTACCGATTGCGAACATAGCGGGCGGCGCGCCGGTATGCGCGAGCGTTCTTCAGGATGGAGCCGCCAATCTTAATCACGGCAAGCGTAAAATTGGCCGATAAGCTGTCTGGCATTAATAAGTCTCCCTTGCGCTCGGAGCAGATTCGCTCCGCGCACCGCGTCTTGCCGGGTACGCTGCAAAAAATGCGGCGAACCCGAGCTCCAATAGCGGCAAGGCGGATGCTGGATCGCGCGTCAGTTTGAGCACGTGCAACCGGGCATTCGCAAATGCGAATGCCTCCGCCGTCATTAACAGCAGTTTGGGAGTTGAATCTTCAACGACCGGGGTTCCGGTCGACTGAGGATCTTATCTCTCCCCACTGGGCAGGAATTAGCACCTTGGCACATGGACCAGGTTGCTGTGGCTTCAAAGGGCCTGTACCCTCAGCCACTCTGGATAAGCGCTGGTGGTAAGCCAGCGAGAAGATAATAGCAAATGGCGAAGCGGAGTCAAGAGTTGAGCGCAATCGCTCGGACGATAAGATGTGACCGCCGAGTGGCAGCGAAATTGCAGTCCGCAAGCGACGGAACATAGAATAACGGGATCCTCAATAATCAATTCAGTGGACAGCCGAGCGCCAGATACGGTCAAATTATGTATGTTGAATCGAATACACACTGCGTCCGGGAGAGGCGTGCGATGCGATATGGACTGACGCTGATCGGGATTGTGCTTATCGTGGGCCTAAGTACGGCCGGACAAGCGGTGCCGAACAACTCGTTGCTGTTGGCGATGCCCTTCGTTAGCCCCTTCGCGTCGCCAGACGGATCAGCCGCGCCGATTCCGCGGACAATCGCGCTCCCCATCGCCGCGAACCTTGACGCGCCGATTTCATCGGAAACCGGAGCCCTGCATGGGACCAGCATGCTTAGCTTACCAACCGCTTCCGCGGCAGAGTTAGATCCGGATCCGCAACAAGTGCAGGGTGTTTTCCGACGCTACGCATGGCAAGCCTATGCGGGTTACACCTTCTTTCGGTTTTATGAGACGTCGCATCCGACGCAGAATGAGACCCAAAACGGAGCAAACTGGTCCGTCGTGTATTACTGGAAAGACTGGCTGGGAATTGACGGGGAGATGTCAGCGACGTATGGACATCAAAGCAATGAGGATTCCTGGTTTCTTTTTGGAGGGGGCGGTCCGCGATTTCGATGGTCCGGGCCTCGAGGTCTAGAGCTTTGGGGACATGCGCTCTTCGGACGGACACATTTCACCCCGCAAACTGCGTTTGGACCGCAGGAGGCATTCGCCTACGAAGCCGGCGGTGGAGTGGACATCGGCGGACACTACAAAAGGTGGGCGATACGGATAAGCGGCGATGTGATCGGATCGCACTACTTCTCGACCTACCAGTTCAGCCCCAAGGTCTCAACCGGGTTTGTGTTTAAATTCTAGCGGCCGCCCAGTCCGGCCTGATTTCTTCTCCCTTCATTCGCAGTTTCCAAATAGGTCCTCCCGAGCACCAAACTGGCGCTGCGAGCGCCGTCCGTTCCCCTGGCCAAAGGGTTGCGTCCGCCTGGAAGAAAATTTCCCTGGAACGAGTCAAGCCACAGAGATAACAGGCCGATTTGCTTGCAGCAGGGCGTGTATTCGGCACTTGAGCCGCAAAGAATCGAAGTAAGGGACTTTTGTAATGGAAATCAACGTGCTTACTGATTCATTCGATCGGCTGCTGCATCTAAGTTATCGGGTAGCGCAGTTCGGAAGGACGAAGCAACGCATATGCTTTTGAAGTCTCTCCAGCAGACGAAGCGGTTCCTGAAGATACTTTTCGGGTTCACGTTGCTCGTACTGGGAATCATAATGATTGTCACGCCCGGCCCGGGATGGCTTGTCATCCTTCTCGCCTTGGGCGTGCTGGCGGCTGAGTTTGTCTGGGCCCGCCAGCTCCTCGACCATATGAAAGAGCAAGGCGACCGGCTAAAGGACCACGGCGTCCGCCTCCGCAATAACATTGTGTCCCGCATGTCCGCCGATCGCGCTTAACCCTCCACGGTATATTCCCGCTTCCGAAGCATTCCTTTTTGTGGTCTCATGCCCTCGTTGTGATGTGGAGGCAGCCGTGAGCGACCGTTGGCGAGGCAAATGGGCGTTAATTACGGGCGCGAGTGCCGGGATCGGGCTGGAGCTGGCCAAGCAGCTGGCGGCAGGCGGTGCTCACCTCGTCCTTACGGCCCGCCGCACGGACCGTCTGCAACAGCTAGCAGCTGAATTAGCAGGAAAACATCAGGTGCGCGTGGAAATATTCGCAGCCGATCTGACCCGCCCTGAAGCCCCGAAGGAAATTCACGAATTCACATCGAATAAGCAAATTGAAATCGAGTTGCTCGTGAATAATGCTGGCTTTGGTGCATATGGCTACATCCACGAAATTCCAGCAGAGCGGATGCTGGAAATGATTCAGGTGAATTGTTCCGCTTTGGTGCATCTGACGCGGCTTTATATCGCCGCGATGGTCCAGCGTCACCATGGCGACATTTTGATTCTAGCTTCGACGGCGGCCTTCCAAGCGGTGCCGTTCAATTCGGTGTATGCGGCGACTAAGGCGTTCGATCTTCTTTTCGCGGAAGGGATTGCTGAGGAAATGCGGCCATTCGGAGTACGAGTCTGCGCTCTGTGTCCGGGCTCAACGGACACGGAATTCCAGCAAGTGGCGGAGCAGCCGGATCGAGTTTTTCGTTCGGCCGAAACCGCGGAAAAGGTTGCGCGCGTGGGTCTCGAAGCTATGGCGGCGGGCAGGAGCCACGTGATTTCAGGTGCGATGAATCGCTTAATGATGGAATCGGAGCGATTGGCGCCCAGGAGCTTTGTTGTGAAAATGGCCGCGAAGATGATGCGGCCCTCGACCTCGTAATCGGTGGTCTGCCTTTAACCCCTTTAAGGGTAATGGTTTAAGCTGAACTTCAATTCCCGCTGGCAAGTCTCGGACCGCCTCGCGAAAAAGAAATTCCAAACCGAAACCTGATCGCAGCGCCAGGGTTCTACTTGAGGGAACTAATCGGCGCGCTCAACGGAATATGTAACGAGAAGCGGAACGGGCCGTCCAACGCAACACAATGAATAAGGCCATACCGATCACCGACGACGGCCTGCTTCGGCGGATGCTGGCGGGAGACGAAGAAGCGTTCACGCTTCTATACCGCCGCAAGCATCCGTCAATTTACCGATTTGCTTTGCACATGAGCGGAAACGCAGCGGTGGCCGAGGACGTGACGCAGGAAGTTTTTATGACCTTAATTCGCGACGCGAAAAGATTCGACCCGGAACGCGGCACGCTCGCCGGGTATCTCTTCGGAATTGCCCGAAATCACGTGCGAAAGCGCTGGGATCAGGACCGCAGGTGCGTCCCTTTGCCCGACGAGGGCGGTGAGACCGGACAAAACGGATTCAATGCCGTCGCTGGACATGGAATCGGCGGATTCGCCAGCGCTGCGAATGGCGGCCGCAACGGTAATGGCGCATTCAGCACGGCGGCCCAGGCGCACCACGAGTTTGAAGCGCTTGAAACGGTAGGGCGAGTTCGCCAGGCGATTGCGACACTGCCGGAAAGCTATCGCGAGGTTGTCGTGCTATGCGAGCTAGAGGAGATGAGTTACGAAGAAGCAGCGTCGGCGCTCGATTGTCCCCTGGGCACGGTACGATCGCGGCTGCACCGGGCGCGGGCGCTGCTCCTTGAGAAATTGCGCGAATCGGTGATGGCGCGCGGCTTGGCGGCGAGCGATTGAATTGATGCTTGTGGAGTGAAACGGAAACGGCGATGAAGGAAGACAGGAACTATATGAAGTGCTCAGAATTCGAAGAAATCGTTCACGAGCTCGATTGCCCAGGGACGAAAGGCAATGAGCTTCGCGAAGAGGCGTTGGTCCATGCAGAATCTTGTGGGCGCTGCGGTGTATTGCTCACAGAAGTCGAGTCCCTCGATTTTTCGCTGGCCAAAATTGCGAACGAGGCGGATAGAAATGTGGCGTCGCCACGTGTGGAAGCTGCCGTCGTACAAGAATTCAGGCGCGTCAAAGGAGAGTCTGCCCACCGACGGATGCAATGGCGAATGGCTGCAATCGGAGTCGCAGCAGCGATGTTCCTGGCCTTGGGACTTTGGCTACAGCACATCTACAGTCCGGCCCATGGGCTTGGAGGTGCATCACAGACGAATCTAGCGAAGAGCATCGGTGAGGCTGGCCACTCGGAGTCTGGATCGCCGCAGAAGATTGCCCAGGACAACGTGCAGAGTGATCCGGTAGCGCCGCAAGTTGGTGGCCAAGCCGCCGATTCAGCCGACGAGAACGAATTCGCCGAAGACTTTACGCCGCTTCCTTATGCGGATGATCCCTCAATGATGGAGGGAGGCTCGGTAGTTCGCGTGATTCTGTCACGGTCAGCGTTGGCATCGTTTGGAGTGTCCCTTTCGGACACCGAGAGTAGGGAGCAGATTCCTGCGGATCTAGTAGTGAGTGCGGACGGAACCCCTGAGGCGATTCGCCTCGTGGCGCAAAACGAGAACTAGGTTTCGGACCATTTAGGAGGATGTTCATGAAGAAGAGTCTATTTGCGACGGCAGCGATGGGTGTGAGCTTGCTCCTGGCGGGAAGCGCCTTAGCACAGCATGCGGCGACGGCACTTCCACCACCGCCGGAAGGTGGCGACATGATGTTTGAGGCGATGGGTCCTGGACCCGGTGGTCCGCCTGACGCCATCGAGTTTGTGGCATTCGAAGGAGCCGTCAGAGGGAAGACCGTCACCGGCGTGCCGTTTACAGCAAGCTTTTCATCGCAGACGACGCAATCCCTTGCCGATGGTAACCAGATTCAGCGAACCACTACGGGTAGCCTTGCGCGCGACAGCCAGGGGCGAACGCGCCGCGACATGACGTTGCCGGCGATTGGCCCTTGGGCAGCATCGGGTAAGCCAGCGCCGCAGATGACGTTCATCAATGATCCGGTTGCCGGCGCTCGGTACATGCTGGACGCCAATCGCAAAGTTGCGAATAAGATGGGCGTTCGTGATCATTCTTCCGGCACGCGTGGGGCGGACGCCAAGGGAAGTCATGGCAGCGCGTTCACGGCCGAAAGACAGAAAGAGACCACGACCACTTCGCTTGGAACTCAGACGATTAATGGCGTAAGCGCCGAGGGCACGCGCGTCACTCGCACGATTCCCGCAGGCGAAATCGGCAACCAGAAGCCGATCGTGATTACAGTGGAGAAATGGTATTCGTCCGATCTGCAGGAAACGGTGATGATCAAGCGTAGCGACCCGCGCATGGGCGATACGGTGTTTCAACTAACCAATGTTCAGCGTGCCGAACCGGCGGCGACACTCTTCCAGGTGCCTGCCGATTACACGGTGAAGCAAGGTGGTCCGGGCGGCCCAAGAGGTATGCATCGTCGTCACATGGGACCCGGCGCGGGAATGCCTCCTGCGGGCGCGCCAGCTGATTCAAATCCGAGTTCACCCACCCCGTAATACTCGCTGTACTTGCGGGCGGATTCCCCACCACGCTCCGCCCGCAAGCTTCCTTTTCCTTCAGTACATTCCCTTTTGACCGGGCACCCGCTTCAACTTCGATTGTTATACTTAGACCAGGAAAATTGCATGGCGCAACTCGAGGAAGAAGAATTCAAAGAGCAGCTGCATCGGCAAGGTTTTTCGCGAGTCTATGTATGGCAGGATGGGGCCAGCGCTTTCTATCCGGAACACACCCACGAGGGATTGACGGCGCATATAATCTTGGACGGCGAGATGACATTGAGTATGCGCGGTGTAACGAAGACATATCATGCACGTGAACGCTGCGACGTTCCGGCCGGGGCGGTACACGCGGCGCGGATGGGTCCGGAAGGCTGCCGCTACTTGATCGGGGAAAAATAGATCTAGCGATATGGCGGGTTCTGATGCTTGAGGCTCAGACCGTGGCCCGGTCGAGCAGTTCGACGACGTGCATTACTTCTTGCCCGGTGTTGTGAATCGCAGCGCCGGCACGCAGTTGCAAAATGCATCCGGGATTTGCGGTAACAATCGCTTGCGCTCGTGTCTTTTGCACGTTTTCCATCTTCACGGCCAGAAGCTCCATCGAAGCGTCCGTCTCCGTCACGTTGTAAACACCAGCTGAACCGCAGCACTGCTCCGAGAGCGGCATCTCGATCAACTCGACACCCGGAACCGAGCGGATTAACCTGCGCGGAGCTTCGCGAATCTGCTGCCCGTGACAGAGATGGCACGAATCCTGGTACGTAACGCGCAACGGCATCGAACGGAGCTGGGCCACAAGGCCGAGTTCATCGAGAAATTGAGCGACGTCTCTAACCTTAGCAGAAAATTTCTCAGCCGGCTGATGCGATGGGTCGCTTTCCGCGAAAAATTCGGGATATTCCTTAAGGGTTGAACCGCAACCGGCCGCATTGGTGATGATGGCATCGAACTCTGCCGATAGAAAAACATCCTGATTCGTCCGTGCCAGATTACGAGCGACATCGCGAACTCCCGCGTGTGCGGCGAGCGCGCCACAGCAAACCTGATTACGAGGGACAACTACTTCACAACCATTGGCCTGAAGAACGCGAATGGTCGCTCGATTGAGTTCGCTGAACGTGACCTGCGCGATGCAGCCCGCAAAAAGCGCGACACGCGCGCGCCGAGCTCCCTTGGCGGGAAACGTCTTGCCCAGCTCCGAGAAAAAGAAATTCGAATCGACTTGCGGCATCAGGCGTTCACGCTCTTGCAAGCCCAGGAGCCGCAGGATTCCAGTTCCTCGCGCAAGCGCAGCCAAGCCGCTGCGTTGATAGATTTTCAGCGCCCTGCCGGCTGCGGCAATACGACCCGGATAGGGGAGCAAGCGGCAATACACGAGATCACGTGCGATTCGCGAAAGGAGTGGCCGCTTGTACTTTTGCTCAATTTGAGAACGAGCGCGTTCGAGTAATTGCCCGTACTCCACACCCGAGGGGCACGCGGACTCGCAATTGCGGCAATTCAAGCAGCGGTCAATGTGCAGCACGAAGGAATCCCCGAGCTCGAGCCGTCCCTGATCCACGAGTGCCATCTGACGAATGCGGCCACGCGGAGAATCCGCCTCGCGCCCCCAGAGGCGGTATGTGGGGCACTGATTCGAGCAGAGCGCGCAGTGAACGCAACGCGAATAGTCCTCGTATTCGGGCTTATCGATCGCGGTAAAACCGCTGAGCGTCAAAGCGAATTCGCGCTGCGCTTCTTCGTGAGTTTGCGGTGCAGGCGCGGCCACGATTCTAGATGCCTCCAATGAATCGGCCGGGACTGAAGATGCCGATCGGGTCGAAAACTTTTTTCACCTTCCGCATCTGTGCCAGATCGTGGCGTTCCGGCCCCCAAACTTTTAGCGCGGATTTCCATTCCGAGGGGCACCAGGGAATCGTCATATTCGCGCCAAGCGATGCGCCGGCCGCGAGAATTTGATTCGTAGCAGCAACCACTTGACGATGGGACGCTTGGCTGAGATCTGCAGGGAGCAGAGCGAAGTAGATTACACCCAGACTCCGGGCCATGGCAGCCCAGGGTAGTTGGTTCGTATCGGCCGCCGTGATTGCTGCTATGAAAGCGTCTTTCAGTCGCGCGGACAGCACGCTGACCTTGACGATCGTAGTTGCGGGTGATGACGCGAGTGCGACGGGGATAAACTCGCGTTTAAACGCGAACGCTGCAGCACGAACCCGATCTCCGAGTACGGTCACATTGCTCGCAGCGGATTCCGCGGCCATACGGCGCAATTCGGCCTCGTAGCGCGACAGAACATTCTCCTTGCCGGAATACCCAATGGTTAGAGCCCAATGACCGGGTGAAAGAACACCAGCCGGCATCGGACTCGTCGTAAGCCGCTCAGCAGCCGGCAGGGAGAAAAGATCCGCGACGCGCGGGCTCAGGAGATCGAACGTCATCGGCGTAAGCGGTGATTGCGCGACGCGATTCCGCATTTCAATGGCGCGATCGAGATTTTCAAACGTGGCAACGAAGCCGCGGCTCGCTACGGGCATCGGAAAGGTCTTGAAGTTCACGCGGGTTATCACACCCAGCGTGCCCAAGGAGCCGATCATCAATTTGTGCAAATCGTATCCGGTGACATTTTTCACCACGTTGCCGCCGCTTTTCGAGCGAACACCTTCTCCTAAAACAAATTCCATCCCTAGAACATAGTCCCGCGCTGTACCGTAAAACTGCCGCAGAGGGGTATCAACGCCCGATGCAATTGTGCCACCGACGGTGGCGCGATCGAAAAATGGGACGGCTAACGGCAGAAACTGGCGGTGCTGGGCAAGCGCCTCGGCCACTTTTTGCAACGGCGCACCCGTTTCGACGCTCAGGGTAAGATCGCCGGGATCGTACGCGATAATCCGATTTAGGCGGGTCGTGTCGAGAGCAACGTCGTACCGCGCTGGTGGAGAGCCGATTCCGAGTTTGGTTCGCGCGCCACTTGCGATCAGGGCAAGTTTCTCGGCTGCGGCGTACTTTACAACCTCGATGACTTCTTCGGTTGATCCGGGGCGAACAATGACACTCGGCAGTTTCCCGTCGATCGCGTATGCGCTCAGTTCTGTGGCATCGCGTGACACGTGTTCCGCCCCCACTATGTCGAGCAGGCGCGAAGAAGCGGTTTTGCTCGCGGTAGTCACGCGACGGAAGCTCCTGCCGCCGGCAGAGGACGAATGTGAATTTCGCCACAGCCTTTCTTGTTGGGGAATATCTTCTCGGGGTTCAGAAGCCCTATCGGATTGAATGCGTCGCGCACTCCTCGCATCAGATCAAGATCGGCCTCGCTGAATAGCAGCGGCATCAACCGGTCTTTTTCCATGCCGACTCCGTGCTCGCCGGTGATCGAGCCTCCCATTTCGATGCAGAACTGAATGATTTCATCGGCGGCGGCGATCACACGCTTCAACTGATTCTCGTCGCGCGCATCAAAGAGAATCAGCGGGTGAAGGTTGCCGTCGCCGGCGTGAAAAATATTGCCAATCGGGAAACCGTATCGCTCGCTTATTTCGGTGATGCGGCGAAGAGTGGCGGGCAGCTTCGTGCGAGGAATCACACCATCCTGCACGTAATAAGTCGTTGAGAGCCGGCCGACGGCGCCGAACGCATTCTTGCGCCCCTTCCACAGTAAATCGCGCTCGCGCGAATCTTTTGCGACTCGCACTTCACGAGCACGATGCGCGCGGCAGATTTCTGCCACTTCTTCGGCCTGCGATTCCACACCCTCACGCACGCCGTCCACATCAATCAGCAACACAGCAGCGCTATCAATGGGAAAGCCGGCATGCACATATGCTTCCACGGCTCGCAGCGTGTAGCCATCAAGCATTTCGCAGGCGGCCGGAGTGATTCCGCGCGCTGTGATGTCCACTACCGTCTCAGTGGTGTCGTCGAGCGTGTCAAAAATCGCGAGCAAGGTTTTCACCGACTCGGGCAGGCGCGTGAGCTTCACTGTGATCTCAGTGAGAAGCCCGAGAGTGCCTTCGGAACCGACAAATAATCCGGGCAAGTCGTACCCTGGCGAATCGAGCGCAGAGCTTCCGATTCGAATCAACTCGCCGGTCGGCAGCACCATTTCGAGCTCGAGTACATGGTTTGTCGTCACACCGTACGCGAGCGTGTGCGGGCCGCCGGAATTTTCCGAAACATTTCCGCCAATCGTGCACGCCTTCTGGCTGGATGGGTCGGGCGCGAAATGGAGGCCGGTGTGCGCGACGGCCGCGCTCAGATCTGCATTCACGACTCCCGGCTGAACGATAGCTCGCTGGTTTTCGACGTCCACTGCCAGAATGCGATTCATCTTCGAAAAAATCGTCAGAATACCGCCGCGCCGCGCCAAGGCGCCGCCCGATAGGCCCGTGCCAGCTCCGCGGCCAACAATAGGAGTCTTGTAACGGTTGGCGATCTCGACGAGGCCGACGATGTGCTCCTTCGTGCGCGGGAATACGACGCAATTCGGACGCGCTATCTCCACGGAGCCGTCGTATTCGTAAAGGATAAGGTCCTCAGGCTCGTGCAATACCGCGTCTGAGCCGAGCAATTTTTTCAGGTCTTGAAGGAGCCGGGGTTCCATGGATTTATATGGGTTTGCCCTCAGGCGTGGCTGTTACCGATCTTTTCGGTTGCCTGCGCGACGATAACATCGCAACTATAGCCGCCTGTGGAGGGGCAGTCAACGCACGTCAGGTCTTTCAAATCGGCAAATCATTAAGGGTAGCCGCGTCCGTGCCCGGTAGGGTTTCGGGTGTATATTAGGTTCCCTGTAGCGGTTTCGCACGAGGTGGCGGGTGAGTAAGCCGAAAATTCTATCGACGCGCGCATTATTTCCCCCGGCTCGAGAAATTCTGGCTCAGCATTTCGAAGTCGAATACGGCAAGCCTGGTGAACAGATTTCCCGCAGCGAATTGTTGAAACGTGTGGCCGATAAGGAAGGCCTCGTATGCTTGCTCACCGAGAAAGTGGATGAAGAACTCCTCGCCGCCGCGCCGAAGTTGCGCATCGCCGCAACTGTTTCGGTCGGCTTCGACCACATCGATGTGGCCGCCTGTACGAAGCACAAAGTGATTGCGACAAACACACCTGGAGTTCTCGACGACACCACTGCGGATTTTGCCTGGGCGCTTTTAATGGCAATTGCCCGGCGTCTGCTCGAAGGCGATCAAACGATGCGTGCGGGAACCTGGCCGGGATGGGACTTCGATCAGTTGCTCGGCGGCGATGTGTGGGGCAAGACGCTGGGCATTATGGGATTCGGCCGAATCGGACGCGGTGTAGCGCGCCGTGCGCAAGGCTTTCAGATGAAAGTGCTTTACAGCGATGCGGTAAGGGCGCCTGCGGATGTCGAAAAAGAGCTGCGCGCCGAATTTGTCGACCGCGATCGCCTCTTTCGAGAGTCTGATTTCATCAGCCTTCACGTTCCGCTACTGCCGGATACGCGGCATCTGATTTCGAAAGACAATCTCGATAAAATGAAAGCGACTGCATATTTGATCAACACGTCGCGCGGGCCTGTGGTGGACGAAGCGGCGCTTGCGGAGGCCTTGCAGCAAAAGAAAATCGCCGGAGCGGCTCTCGACGTGTTCGAAGCCGAGCCAAAAGCCAACCCGGCTTTGCTCGGGCGAAAAGACGTTATCCTAACCCCGCACATCGCCAGCGCTTCGGTTGAAACGCGGACGAAAATGGCTGTGATGGCTGCGAACAACCTCGTAGCGTGCTTCGAGGGCAAGCGGCCGCCCAATGCGCTCAATGCGGACGCGCTCGGCTTGAAATGACAAAACTCATACCCTATTGTTCACCTGCCTGAAAAAGCGTGAAAGAAACGGCCCTCCGCGTTTTCCGTGAAACACTCGCCGCAATCAATATCCAAGCGGCGCTTGAGCGCAAGCTCGATTGCGATGGTAAATGCGTTTACATCGAAAACAACACAATCAACCTTGCGGATTTTTCTGAGTTTGTTGCCATTGCGATTGGCAAAGCTGCCTTTCCGATGGCGGAAGCTCTCGTCAATGTCCTCCCTTCGGATTGTTTTCTAGAAGGAGTACTGGTCGCGCCTGCTGCTCCCGCGCGCGTTCTGCCACGCTGGATGACTTTCATCGGCGGTCATCCAATTCCAACGGAAGCAAGTTTTATTGCGGGCCGCGCCATCCTTGATCGACTGGCGCGCTGCGGCGAGCGAACTCTCATTTTCTTCCTCGTGTCTGGCGGCGGCTCGGCACTGGTTGAGCAAGCTCTTGATTCCTCAGTAAGTCACCAAGACTTCGAGAAATTGAATCAAGTGCTTGTTACCTGCGGCGCCCCGATTGAAGAGATCAATGTTGTGCGAAAACATCTTTCGGCGACAAAAGGAGGACGCCTGGCCGCCGCAGCGCCGCGCTCAATGAAGATCACGTTGGGTGTCAGCGATGTACCGCAAGGATACGAATCAGCGCTTGCCTCGGGACCAACGCTGCCGGATCCAACCACAATTGCCGACGCTCACGGAGTGGTTGCTCGATATCATTTGCTACCTGCGTTGCCGCCATCCATCCGAGAAATTGTTGAAAAGCAGCGCTTGCAAGAAACTCCCAAGGAATCCGATCCAGCATTTGCACGGGCGCATTTCTCGCTGCTTCTCGGAACGCACGATCTGCTCCACGCCGCACATCATGCCCTGGAAAGCGAAGGAATCTATTGCATCGCCGACAACACGACCGACAGTTGGCCCCTCGAAAAAGCTGCCGATCATCTGCTGGCATTGCTGGAATCGACGAAATCGAGCGACCCGAAGCAACGCTGCGCAATTGTCGCCGGTGGCGAAGTGAGCAGCCCTGTGACGGGAGACGGAATGGGCGGCCGCAATTCTGCTTTCGTTCTGGCGTGCGTACCGAAAATTGCGGGTAAAAATATTGCCGTGCTCAGTGCAGGCACTGATGGCATCGACGGGAACAGTCCCGCCGCAGGTGCCGTGGCAGACGGGGAGACTCTAGCCCGCGCGCGCGCAAAAGGTCTTGATCCGGTGGACTTTCAGAAGCGCAGTGATGCTTTCAATTTCTGCTCAGCGCTTGGCGATGCGATTATCACGGGACCGACTGGCAATAATTTGCGCGACCTGCGAATTCTGATTGCACACTGACGGGATCACGCTGTTACAGGGAGCAAGGTTAAATTAAAGAAGACCTTTCACCCACCCGCCGTCAACCGCGATTGTAGTGCCATTGATCGAACTGGCTCGTTCGGACGCTAAGAATGCGACAAGCGCTGCGAATTCTTCCGGTCGCGCCAAGCGCCCGATGGGTATCTCCGAACTCCACGTGTCGAAAATCTGATCGCGCGGAACTCCCGCAATTCGCGCCTGCTTTTCAGCCAATTCATCAAGGCGTTCCGTCAGAGTGTATCCCGGGCACACATTGTTCACGGTAATTCCGCTCGCCCCAAACTCATTTGCCAGCGTTTTGGCCAGACCGGTCACCGCGGCACGCAACGAATTGGAAAGAAGCAGTCCGTCAATTGGCTGCTTGACGGATACGGAAGTGATCGTCAGGAAGCGTCCCCAACGGTTTTGCCGCATGCGCGGCAGAACTTCGCGCGCGAAGTAGACCGTACTTAGCAGCGTAAGGTCGATCGCGGCGCGCCACTCTTCCAGCGTGATGTCGAGAAACTTCTTTGCAGGTGGTCCGCCCGCATTCGTCACACATATATCGATTCGTCCGAACTTGTGTTCCACAGCGTCAACAAAGCTGCTTACCGACTCAAAATTCGTCACATTCAGCGCCTGCCGAAAAACCTGCGCGCCGCTGGCCCGTTCAATTTCCGCGGCGGTGCGCTCGAGTTCATCCGCCGTGCGGGCGCAAATCGCAACATGGCAGCCTTCTTTGGCAAACTCTTCAGCCACAGCGCGGCCCAACCCCTTGCTCGCCGCAGCGACGATCGCCACGCGTCCCTTCAGTCCCAGATCCATGCGCTTATTCCTTTTTTGTTCCCTGGCGAAGATATGCGTCGTCACCACGAATCCACTCTTCCCGCCGTGGCGCAAAGAAATCGATATCCACAGTGTCTTCCAGCGCCACCGCTTCGTGCGGCATATGTGCTGGGATAACCAGAATTTCGCCGGCGCGAACTGTAGTCGTTTCGCCGCCGTCAAAATTGAATTTCAACGCGCCCGCCAAAATCATTGTGTACTGCTCGCTGCGATGGGAATGGCGCGGTACGAGCGCGCCGCGCGAAAGCAGAACCCGCGCGAGCGTTCCGTCTTCGCCGCTTACCATCTGGCGAGTAATGATTTCGCTCAATTTATCGGTTTGAATCTTTTCCCAAGGCGTTGCCACTGGCATCTCACACCTCTTCATGGAAGATTGATTGCGCTCAAATCGTGTATCGAAAACCCCGAATCGTCAATGCCTCTTGACCCGAGGAACCAGCGAAACCCTTTCTAAAACCCCTTACGCTTCTCTACCGATTCGATTAAGATGCGCGCGTCGGCCAGACTTTGTCCCGGATATATAAGGAGGAACGTATGAAGCGGCGCGCAGTTCTTCTCGTGGTCTTCCTACTTTTCACAATGCGTGCCTCGGCGCAGATTGGCAAAAGCGTTTCGGTCGCGGCCGGAACACCTGAAGACAACGACCTCGCGGCGATTTATGCCGCCCCCGATGGTCCGGGGAAAATAGCCCTGCTCGATAAATTCATGGCCGACCACGGCACGGGCGACCTCGCTCTCCTCGGCGACCAGCTCTATGCGCAAACCTATCTTGCGCAAAAGAACTACGCGAAGGTGTACGAGTTCGGCGACAAAGCCATGGCGCTCGATCCGGACGATTTCTCTGCGTTGATCTTAATGGTGCACGCGGCCGACGAACAAGGCGACGCTCAGAAAATTTATGCTTTGGGAGAAAAAGCGGAGCCGCTGCTAGAGCGTTACAAAGCATCGCCCGCGCCTGCCGGTATGAGCGAGGATCAATGGTCCGCTCAGAAAACCCAGAATCTGAAAGACGCCCAAGCGGATATTAACTACGTGCAATATGCGATGGTCAATGCAGCATACAAGACCAAAGATTTGCCGTCGCGTATCCAACTACTGGAACGATTCGCCAAAGCTTTCCCGGATTCGCAGTATACGCTGGCCGTTCGCGAACAAACTGCGATCGCTTACCAGCAAGCGCAGAATACTCCGAAGATGATTGAGACGGCGCAGGCCATTCTCACGAAAGATCCTGACAACATTTCGATGTTGCTTCTACTCGCCGACAACTGGAGCGAGAATGGCCAGCAACTCGACAAAGCGGCGGCCGATGCCAAGAAAGCGCTAGACCTGCTAGGAAAGTCTCAAAAGCCCGACAATGTCCCCGATGACCAATGGCAAAAACAAGTTTCGATTCAGAAAGGGCTCGCCTATTCTGCCCTGGGCCAGGTCTACGTGAATAATAATCAGAATGCGCAAGCGGTCGATGCGTTCAAGCAGGCAAGTCCGCTTTTGAAATCCGACGCGTTCAGCTACGGCCGCAATCTTTACCGTTTGGGGTTCACTCTCGCCAAAATGCAGCGAACAGCCGAAGCACGAACCGTGTTGACCGAGGCCGTGTCAGTCAACAGCCCCTACAAGGCGAAGGCTCAGGAGACGTTGAACAAAATCGGCGGGGCGACGACCAAGAAGAGCACGCACAAAGCTGCCTCTTGAGATCGCAATTCGCTCGCTCTGGTTTGTTAATCGGCGGGCGTAACAGACTTTTGTTCAGTTGAGCTTTTAAGCTCGTCCAGATTTCGGACCAGCTGCTGCCAATTCTTCTTGTTCTTCTTGTTCGAAAAAGGCGCATTCAAATCGCTGTAATAAGAAAGCACGGCGGAACGCAATTCGGGAGACACTTGTGCGAAGTGATTTTTGGCCAGTCGATCGAGGAGTTCTGCATAAGTCTTGTCCGCAAGCGGATATTGTCCCGGCCCGGTAACGCTCCCAGTATCGAAGTTATCGTTCAATAGATGCACTCGACCTTCTGTTTTCTTCTGCTCCAAGAGCTTTCCGTAATCGGCAATGGTTTGATTAAAGCTGGCCTCAAACATTTTTTCCGTCTCCGGAGTCGGCGTCCGGAACGACAAGGTTCTGAAAGGTCCAATCTTGGGGACAATGCGAATAAGAAAAGCGAGAAGCTTCGTGCCAAAGCCAGGCTCCTGATACTTATCTTTCCAGTTTTTTGCATAACTCGCGCGCGACAGGTGATAGAGGAATTTCTGCTCAGTCATGCCGGGTGTCGTGCGCTGAATATCATCTTTCTTCAAGTTCCAGGCGACTTTCGTCGTTTCTGGGATTAACCCGCTGACCGTGTGCCGGTACGTCGCGATCGCAAGGTCGTAATCGGTGAAGATGGATTTCAACTCGATCGAGTATGTTTCCTCAAACGCCCTTTCGAGAAGCGGCTGAGCCACCTGGAATCCGATGTAATCGTGATAGGCGTCGGGCGCATAGTGACCCTTCGCCACTTGCAGGACGTCAAACCCGAATTCCGTTTTGAGATGAGCCGAAGGATTTTCGTCGTAAGTAACCACGTCTCCATATTTCTTGCGAAGCTTGGGATAAAGAATCGGCACCGAACGATTCACGGCGATCCGATGTCCATTGTTGTCCGCTGCATAGTGAGCCAGAGCGCCAAGCGCGAACGCATATTCGTCCAGATCTTTCGAATCTTTGATCAGCGTTTCCACGAAATCGCCGGTGCGGACATAATGGACCAGATCGCTGAATAAATGGCTCCCGAAAGGGTAGTAGCCCATATCCTGGATGATCGAGCCGCCATACGCGTATGCGTGCGCGTCCTTCAGTTCATCTTTCGTCGCATCTGGAAACCGCTGGAGAAGAAGCGGCCGGATAGAATCCTTCCACGCCGAATCGATGATCGCCTCGTGGGTCAGAACTGAAAAGGCCTGCAGGTCAGCACTGGACGTCAGCAGCAAAAGAGATAGGACTAAAACGATTGGCGTAAGACGGCTTCTGCTCAAATGTGCACGCGCTGTCATATCAGGGGTCAAGGCTCGTGGAGGGAGAGCTTCGGACTTATGTAACTATCCTTCGTCTTTACCGAACGGATCACGCCCGGCCTGTGAGCCTCGATATTGGTTCTCCTACTCGATTCTCCTACATTGCTTTCATCGGGATGAATCAGGTGGACCACTTAGGCTTCCGCAGATAGCGCTGTAGGTAGGATTTGCGAATAGCGGTAAAACCGGCGAGATCAACGGGCGTTTGGATTTATCAAGGTGAACTTAGGCAAGCCTAGCTTTTCACAAAGGTGCCAGAAGTTCGGAACCGGCGTTGCATATGGCGGAGAGGGTGGGATTCGAACCCACGGTTGAGTTTCCCCAACACACGCTTTCCAAGCGTGCTCCTTAAACCGCTCGGACACCTCTCCGCATTGAGTCGCCTCAGATGCTACGGAGCTTCAGAAGACTAACAAATTGACGACAGCGCAGCAAACGGTCGCAGTCTCGAACAGCGATCCAGCGAATTCCATTTAGACCACGCCCCTCACGCAGCGAACTTTTCTGCCGACACCCTGCGATAGTGAAGTAAAATGTTTTCGCGTTTCCGGGGTAGTGCAATTGGTAGCACGCCAGCCTTTGGAGCTGGTTATCTTGGTTCGAGTCCAAGCCCCGGAGCCAATTTTTAGCCGCAGGATCGGCGACGGCGCCACAATTCGCCAGCCGGTCTTCTGCGCTGCGCGAAGGTGCGGCCCGCAGAACACTTCTCGAATCGGTCCGTTGCTGCCCATGTTTGCTATCCTCTAATAGCCATGCGAACGAAAAATGCACGCAAACTCGGCACCGAATACCAGCTCAATATGTCCGCCCAGCGCGCCCTCATGCGCCGCGCCTTCTCGATCTACGAAATGAAGCAATATCTCGAGCGCCGCGCCGAAAAAAAGGAGCTGATTCCGCCCGTCATCGCCCGCCTGCGCGAACTGAACTACCTCGACGATGCTCGCTACGCCCTTGAATATACCCGTCATCACTGGCAAGCCCGTCGCCAGGGCCGTTTCCGCATCGCACGCGAGCTTCGAGGTCGCGGTGTTCCCGATGAGCACATCGATGCAGCGCTCGCCGCCGTCTTCGCTGATACCGACGAATCCGCGCTTGTCCGCGACCGCCTCAAGCGTCGCCTTTCACATCTCCGCGGCGCCCTCGACGAAAAAAAGATCGCCTCCCTCTATCGCATGCTCCTCCGCGCCGGCTTTTCCTCGGACGTAATTCGCAAAGAACTCCGAGGCGTCACTCACGGCGATCTCGCAGAATTCCCCGCCCCAGCCGACGACGACAACATCTGATTATCGTTCCGTTTTCCTCAGCCCGGATGTACTTGTGATACATTTCTCTCATGCTTGGCCGCCCGGAAAATTCCGAAGCCGCACCCTACTATTTCACCTACATAGATATGGTTCCCGGGGACAATCCCCTTCCCGTGATGGAAGAGCAGCTGCCCGAAGCCCTCAAATTCTTCGCCGGCATCACGGAGAAAACGTCGCTTCACCGCTACGCCCCCGATAAATGGAGCATTCGCGAGGTCCTCAATCACATCACGGACACCGAACGCGCCTTTGCCTTTCGCGCTCTCTGGTTTGCGCGAGGATTCGATTCGCCTCTCCCCGGCTATGACCAGAACGTCGGCGCGAAAGGTGCCGAGGCCCATCGAATCTCCTGGCTCGAGCACGTCGAGGAGTTCCGCCTTATCCGCCTGTCCACGATTTGCCTGTTCAAGAATCTGCCGCCAGCCGCGTGGTCGCGTCACGGCATCGCCGACGGCAAACCCTTCACCGTGCGCGCTCTCGCTTTCATCATCGCTGGGCACGTCACGCATCATCTCGCCATTCTTCGCGATCGATACTTCAAATAACCCGCGCTTGTAGTGGCCGCAGAGGAGCGTCAATAGGGTGAGCGCGGCGATGACGCCCCAACACCAATTCCCGTGCTCCATGAAACGCGTCCTCAGCGCGGCATTCACCGCAGCGCTTGCCTTTTCCTCCGCGGCCTATGCTCAAGACTCAACAGCCGCGCGATCGCAGCAAAACAAAGAACTCCCTCCGGCCACCTCGCACGAAATCACTATCCTCGAGGAGTTACTACCTAATCATATATTTCATATGCAAAAGCAAATCGACAAAATGAAAGAACGCGACGGAATGCCGCCGCCCAGCGAACTAAGCGACATCCGCATCCTCAAATTGAAGTTATGAATTTTCCAGCGAGGACGTCCGAGGCCACCTGCAAAGCGAAACAGCAACTCTTCGCTAATCCGCTGGCGCCGCCTCCGGATTCCACGACTCCGCCATTCGTAGCGTGAGCCAATCCGTCCGCGTGCGGTCCCACTCCTGAATCAAGACTCCGTACGACTCAAAAAAATCCCGCAGCTGCGGCCGCTGCCATCCCACAATTTTCTCCAGAATCGGCACCAGCGTCGCCAGCGCATTGGTCCCCAGAACAGTTCGCGACGCAGTCTGCGACACGTGCCGCGTATCGGAAACCGCAATCGTGAATCCATCGCGTACGTTCACATGTAGCATCACATGGACGTCCGAACTCCCGTCGCCCACATACACGATGTGATCCGGCCCAATCTGCAAACTCGCCTGCAGCCGGTCCAGCGCCGCCACCTTGCCATATCCCGCCGTCGCGCGCGTAATCGTGTCAATTTCTCCCGAAGCGTGATATCGAAACTCCGTCCCGAAAATATGGTCCGCCGGCACAATCCCTTCGAGCGCCGACTGGATCACCTCCACCGGCGCAGCCGACAACACATAAAAGTCAAAGTGATAACCGGGAATCCCGTGGTCCAGGATCTGATACAGCAGCTCGATATTCTCTTTCAACCGGATCTGCTTCCCCACCTGGTGCAAATGCTCGCGCCGCACCTTTGAATGAAACTCCGGATCGTGCAGCAGCAGATAAGCCAATTCCGCGCCTTGCTGCACCAGATTCAGTTCCGCCATTCCCTTCGATTTGCGTTCGAATTCTGCCGGTGGAATCCCTACCAGTTCGCTCAGCACATATCCTGAGTCGTTAAAAGTCAGCGTTTGATCGAAATCGCTGGCAAATAAGTACCGCTTTGTCGTTGCTCCCATTTCTCCTTCTCCATACACCCGTACCCGCGTCGTGCGCGGATTTCGCCTTGTTTTGTTGTCTAGTACTAGTTTAGATGCATTAGGAGGTCAAAACGCATCGAAAATTGCTATTGATGTTATCGATTGAGCCTGCTTCGGTGCGGTACAATCACAGGTCACGCATTTCTATTTCATGCCACTCGCGGCAACCTGCGTAGGATTCACGTCACTGAAGCTGAATCTCTTCGTCACCTGCGTGAACGGCTTGCCGTCCACCTCCACGTAGGGATAAATAAAATAATTCAGCGCTGGACCTGCCTGCGCGGGCGTCAGCGTAATATCGCGTCCCACGCTGAACTGCACTCGATTCGCATCATGCGCCCCAAAAAAATACTCGCGCTTCGCGGGATCCTTCCAAGCCTCCGACGCGTCCACCGGCACCCATCCATATCCGCTCAAATAAAATTCCGCCCAGCAGTGATAGCCGCCGATCTCCCCGCTCGACTTGTCCGCCGGCACCGGCAAACCAATCTCGAATTTCGCTGGAATTCCCGCCGATCGCGCCAACCCGATAAAAAGCGCGTGAAAATCCGTGCAGTTCCCGCGTTTCGCATCGCACGCCCAATAAATATCGCCATTCCCCCAACCCGTGCCGCTCTTGTCGTACTTCATGTTCGCTAGGACGTAATCATAAATCGCTCGAGCTTTCTCAAGGTCGGTCGTCTTGCCCTGCGTCACTTCCGCGGAGAGTTCGCGAATCTTTTGGTCGAGCGGCACAAGCTTGTCCGGCTCAAGCCATCTCTTCATATCTGCCGCCGGCGCGCTCTTCGTCGCGGATACCTGCGTGAAATCGTTGTGCAGGTGCTCACTGCGCCGCACCGTAAAAGTCATCGTCACCGGAATCGACGTCGCCTTCGGATCCTTCACCTCGATGTGCACAATCTGATTCCCGTACTCCGCCCCCTTCACAATTTTCGTCGGATACGGCGCCATCACGTTCGCTTTCAAAATCTTCTGGTACTCATCGCTCTGCGGATACGGCAGCCAGATCTGCACATCCTTGGTTCCCGCCGGAATGTCGTGCACTTCCGCCGTATACGTAATGTCAAACGTCCTCTCGTGAACCGGCGAACTCGCCGGCAAAGTGTGAGCGATCGCGAGAGCGGCCATAACCGCCCCAAAAAACAGAAACGAAACGCAAAGGTGTCGGGTTTTCATAATCCCAGGATTATACTCCGTTCCGATTACGGTCCAATGAAAGCGCCCTGACACTCCTCTGTGCGCATCTCGCTTTGTGCCACTATCTTCATGTTCTCCGCTGCCGCAATCGCGCCTTCACCAAGGCCTCCCCAACGCCGCAATTGACATCGCATTCCAAAAATATCAAACTGCCCGCCATGCGAATCGCCCTTCTCTGTTTTCTCGTTTGCACGTTGCTGTCCGCGGCCACGCCGGCGACGGACGTTCCGGTTGTCCACATCACTCATCACGACAGCACGATTAAGTTCTCCGTAAAGGCCTCGGTTGCGCTCGAGGGCAAATTTGACAAATGGCGCTCAACCCTCGTGTTCACATCCCCGGACGTAACCACAGGCGTTCTGGACATCAGGATTGAAGCGGACTCAGTTGACACCGGTAGCGGCATGAAGAACGGCAAACTGAAGAGCGAAAAATTTTTCGACGTAAAGAACAATCCCACGATCACCTTCCACTCCACGAAGGTCGTTCAGACTGCTCCAGACGTTTTCGAAGTGGACGGCGATTTCACGATCCGCGGCGTCTCGAATCCTGAGAAGCTTACCCTAACTCTGCCCACCGCGAAGAACGGCTTCGAACACATCGACGGCAAAATGGTCTTCGATCGCAAGGACTACGGCATGAACAGCGGCATCCCCTTCATCAAAATCGCCGATCACGTCGAAGTCACCATCGCCCTCGAAGCCAAACAGGTCAGCGGCCCACCCCTAGTCTTCAAACAGTAGCTGTTGTCGTTAGTTTTCGCTTTTCGTAGCACCGGTCTTCAGACCGGCAGGTGTGAGGTGGATCCTGCGTGCCTGCACGTCCCATCCGCACTCGCTCAAGACAACTGCAGCGCCTTATTCACATCCATCATAATCGCCGACGCCGTAGGCTCCGTTAACCCGCCCGCCAAAGTCGTAGGCACCCCGCGCGCTTCCGCATCCACGCGATACGAAATCGGCCCCAACTTGCTCACCGCCCAATTCATCCCCGCCACCACATTCTGCTGCCCGCTATTCACGTTCGGATTGGCGACCACAATCACGTCGCCGGCCGCTTGCAGCACGTGGTTGCGAATGATCACGCGATGAATCGCATCCTTCGGAATCGAGTTGCCATTCACCTCAATCCCCGTCTTCGAAACTCGAAACCGAGCCGGCACCCGATACTGCGTAGCCTGCTTCGAGTGCATCAACAGATACATCGCGCCATAAACAAACCCCGTCGCAATCAATCCCCCGAAAAAGCTCATCGACAACGCAATCAACACAAGCAAAGTCCCCGGAATAGCCACCAACAACCACGGAGCCGGCACCGCCTCCGGCGTCGTAGATATTTCCGTCGCGTCACCCATCTGCTGAACGTCATATCCCGCCATGTCCATCTCCTTTTTTGCCGCGCATGTTCTTGCTGCAACCGGTGCCCCCCGCCCTGGTGCAGCCCACGCGCCAGGAGGCCGCGGAATTTCTTCAACTCTCCAGACTCCGCGATTCACCGGTTGCTCGCCTTCTCCATGCATTGCGCAAGAACGCACCCAAACCCGTCATAAAAAGGAGGTGGTTCGGTTCCCACACGTGCTCGACCAAACTCAGACCGTGGCGACAATCAAAAGCGAAGCGTCACTTCCGTAACGCCGACGTCCCGTCGGCTCTTTTGAACGTCGGTAGCCACGACGACGCATTTCTCGTCGTGGGCCTTTCCCCGCGCATCCCTTCGGGCAATCGCAATGGCTCCGACCTTCGCCTCTCGGTGGGAGCCCCCTGCTTCAGTAGGGGGAGCTGGACTTCAGTCCAGCGGAAAACGCACCTCATATTCGAATGGCTTTAGCCCCGGGACTCTTCCACCCCGCCGCCAAAATGCAAACGAGAGCTATCAGCATCCCGAATCACCGAAGCGCCCTCTCGTCAACAAACATGAATCCGCGATTTACGCCACCCTCAGTCCAAAAGCGTATACTCCCTGTTACCCGAATCGGAAGATATCCAATGAGCCACCTCGTAAAGACGCTCCTCCGCGCCGCCTTCGCCATGCTCCTCGCCGCAGCCACTGCCAACGCGCAAGATCCAAACCCCACTCCCTCGCCAGACCAACGTCCGCGACAATGCGCCGGGACCATCGACGTAGGCGGCCAAACTGCCAACCCTTTCACTGCAAAGCGCACCACCAAAGCAACCACGATCCTTCCCGACGGAACCAAGAAGCTGACCGAGTTGGTTCAATTTGTCGCTCGCGATAGCGATGGCCGCATCCGACTCGAAAGGCATGGGGGCTTTCAACCCGCTGGTGACACCGAGAAGTTTGTTCTGCACACACGCGACGGCGGACAGATAGAAACAACCCGAGAGACAATAGGCATCTCGATTCTGATCTTCGACTGCCCCGCCAGCGAGATGATTCAAATCCAGCCGGGCATGCAAATCGCCCATGTGACCAAACAATCTCCTCGACCCACGCCCAATCGCCCGCTCCCCCCGTTCTCAATCCGCATCACCTCGCTTCTCAGCGGAAAGCCCCGGCCAGACGTTTCCGTCGAGGATCTCGGCTACCGCGAAATCGAAGGAATCTCCGCTCGCGGCGTGCGCCTCACCAACCTCGGCACCGAGAGCGACGGCAATTGGAACGGAAAACCCATAAGAATCACAGAGACGTGGGCCTCCGACGATCTCGCCGCAACGATCCTCGAAATTCTTTCGGATCCGCGGAAACAAATGGAAGACATCACCACTCTGACCGATATCAAAAGAGGAGAACCGGTTCACTCCCTCTTCGAAATCCCGCCAGGCTACAAAATAAATCCCACGCCCGACGAAATGCCCTTCGAAATGGCCGAAGACAGCGGCCACCCAATCGTGACCGACCCTAAGAAGTAAGCAGCTAGCCGGCATCCGGCTTGGATCCCTCAAGCCGCGCAACTGTCCGAAGTTCGCTTTTCGGTGGGAGCCCCCTGCTTCAGCAGGGGGAGCTGGACTTCAGTCCAGCGTAAGACGCACTTTGTGTTTGAGTGGGCTTTAGCCCCGGGATTTTTCCATCGCTGCGCTAAAACGCAAACGAGAACCAAAGTCATACCGAAGCAATGAAGCGCCGCTCTCCTCAACGAACACGAATCCACGCCAAACTAGCGCCCAGCCAGAGATTACGGATGGCACTTGATTTCTATCCGAAGATCAGTCGGCGAATTGGCGGGTGCATCGCTTTTGGGCTTGTCTACAACCTCAATTTCGTGCATCGGCTCAGGATTCATCCATCGCACCTCCCAGGTTCCTGGATGCATTGGGTATTCCTTGCTCGGAATATCCCGCACGCTTCCGTCCGGACGGTGATATCGAATGTGTGGCGTTGCCCCGCCAGTGTCCCAGCTTAGAAAGAAACTCGGCCAGCGATGGTGGTGCATCGGTACCGTCCCTCCTTTCGCTGGCACGGTAACTTCGAGCACCCGGACGAAGGCATTTTCGAAGATTACTTTGTGGGTGTTCGGCGCCGCCTGCACCGCGTCAAAGCCTTCAGGGAAATCGGTTCTATTCTGCCCGTAAACATAGAAATGCCAGCCGCCCAGCACGACGAAAATCGCGGCGAGGATTGCGAACCATCGATGTCTCGCCCGTAACCAGATGCCTGTTGGTCGATTCATGCCGGGAAGTATAAAAGATCGCCGCCGAAGGAGAGATGATTCCAGCGCCCGAAAATGTGACGGTTAATTTCTTGCCATGCCGTTACCACTATGTTAACATGAGTCGTGACTTTGTACGACAACACGACCGGGACCCGCAGGAGAGCGTCACTCCTCTCCTCGCCGCCGTGCCGATGCGTCCAGCATCGGCATCCTGAGCGACCAACGGGGGTCGAAGGGTCCCCTTCTAATCGCAAATCTGGAATTAGAAATTCAAATAACTGCCCCATTTTCAATCGCTTCCATTTTTCTAATCGCAAATATTCTGCGATTTCTCAGGGGCATCGAGCCACCAACCTCCGGCCGCCAGAATCCCTGGCCGCCATACATCGGGCGGCTAATCGAGACACCGCGATTAGAAATCCGAGTAACCAGCGCCATTTCAACCACTTCCAAATTTCTAATCGAGACAAGAGTGGCATTTTCCTCTGCCGTCTCGCTTCTCCCTGCCCGAATCTCTGTGTCTCCGTGCCTCCGTGGCCAATCTTTGCGATAATGGCTGGCTCAAACTGAGGCTCATGTGACCAACTTCCTCACCGGCAACGAAACGCGCAAAATGTTTCTGCGCTTCTTCGAAGAGCGGGGCCACAAAATCGTGCGCAGCTCTTCGCTCGTCCCCACCAACGATCCCACTCTGCTCTTCACCAATGCCGGCATGAACCAGTTCAAGGATGTTTTCCTCGGCCTCGAACAGCGCGACTACAACCGCGCCACCACTTGCCAGAAATGCGTCCGCGCCGGCGGCAAGCACAACGACCTCGAAAACGTCGGTTTCACCAATCGCCATCACACATTTTTCGAAATGCTCGGCAATTTTTCCTTCGGCCAGTATTTCAAAGACCAGGCCATCGCCTACGCGATGGAACTGATCACCTCTCCCGACTGGTTCGCGATCCCGCTCGAAAAGCTTTACTTCACCGTTTTCGGCGGCGCGGAAGTTTCAGGCACCACGCTCCCGACCGACACCGAAGCAGCCGCCTTCTGGGCCAAGGTCGGCGCGCCAAAAGACCGCATCATTGCCGTCCCCGGCTTGAAAGAAAATTTCTGGGCCATGGGCGACACCGGTCCATGCGGCCCCTGCAGCGAAATTTTCTACGACATGGGCCCCGCAGCCTCCGATCAGGGCCACACCGATTGCCAGTTCGGCTGTGAGTGCGGCCGCTACATGGAAATCTGGAATCTGGTCTTCATGCAGTTCAATCGAGATGCTTCCGGCAAACTCAATCCCCTGCCAAAGCCGTCAGTAGATACCGGCATGGGCCTGGAGCGCACCGCAGCGGTCCTGCAAGGAAAAATCTCGAACTACGACACCGACTTGTTTCAGCCACTTATCAGGCAAGCAGAGAAACTTACTGGAGAGACTTACGGGACTGATTTCAAGGGAGACGCTTCCCTTCGCATAATTGCCGACCACTCCAGAGCAGCAACCTTCCTTATATCGGACGGCGTTACGCCATCGAACGAAGGCCGCGGCTATGTTTTGCGCAAAATCATTCGCCGGGCAGTACGACACGGACACTTACTGGGTGTCGACAAGCCATTTCTCTACCAGCAGGTCAGCGCGGTTGCGAGCGAGATGCGAGCGGCTTATCCCGAACTCGTTGAATCGGAGAACAGAGTCACTAACATCATTCGAATTGAAGAAGAGCAATTTGCACGGACTCTCTCTATAGGCTGGAAGGAAATGGAGGAAGATTTCGCCCGTATTGTTCATTCGCGCGCAGAAGAGGTTCGAGAATTAGAAACGAAGATGCCGCCCGAGGAGCTTTCCGGCGTTCCCCTACTTCCTCACCAACATCAGATGTCGGCAGTTCGCAGACAAACTGCAATACTCCGGGCCGCAGGCAAACCCGTTGTCTTCCCGGGTGAAAAAGCATTTAGACTTTACGATACATTTGGTCTTCCTAAAGACTTCGTCTATGAATCGGCTCGCGACATGGGGTTCGAATTCGACGATACGGGCTTCGACACCGCGATGGAGGAACAACGAGCCCGCGCGAAAGCTTCATGGAAAGGCGCGCACAAGGAAGCGGCGAGCCCCGTCTATCTAAAGCTCAAGGAAACATTCAAGACCGAGCCCGATTTCTACTTTGGCACGCAGACGCGCGATGCGCGCATCGAAGGCATCGTCACCAAACAGGGCAAGGTAAACGAAATCAAAGCCGGCGATGAAGCCGAAATCGTTCTCGACCGCACATCCATCTACTCCGAATCCGGCGGCCAGGTGGCCGATACGGGCGCGTTCTACGACAACGACATGTCGCTCCAGCTCGCCGACGTGAAAGGCGCCTACTATCCGGTGAGCGGCCTCATCGCGCACAGAATCGTCGCGAAGGAAGATCTACACGTCGGCGATCGCGTCGCCACCGTGGCCGATCCCGTCCGCCGCGCCCGCGACATGCGCAATCACACCGCAACGCACCTGATGCACGCTGCCCTGCGCAACGTCCTCGGCACGCACGTGAAGCAGGCCGGCTCACTCGTCGCGCCCGACCACCTGCGCTTCGACTTCTCCCACTTCGCATCCGTCGACGCAAGCGAAGTCGCCGAAATCGAGCAGCAGGTGAACGAAGAAATCCTACGCAATCTCGCGCTCTCGACGGACATCATGAACATCGACGACGCGCTCGCCTCCGGTGCCCTCGCCTTCTTCGGCGACAAGTACCCGGAGTCGAATGTCCGCGTCGTTACGATTCCCGACCCATCATCGCCACGCGGCTTCTACAGCAAAGAACTCTGCGGCGGCACTCACGTCAACCGCACCGGCGAAATCGGCGTCTTCAAAATCACCGCCGAGCAATCCGTCGCCGCAGGCGTCCGCCGCATCGAAGCCATCTCTGGCGATCAAGCCCTCTCCGAATACCAGCGCACCCTCAACACGCTGCGCTCCGTCTCGCAGCTTCTCAACGCAGGCGAAGGCGACGTGGTCGCCGCCCTCGAGCGCCAGCTCGAATCCACCAAACAGCTAGAAAAGCAGCTCGAAGCCCTGAAACGGAAAGCCGCCGGCTCGACTGCCGATTCCCTGCTCGAAGAGGCCAAAACCATCAAAGACGTCCGCGTCCTGGCCGCCAAAGTGAGCGGTTTTGACCGTGACGCCCTTCGCCAAATGATCGATACCTTGCGCCAAAAGCTGGGCTCGGGTGTTGTCGTTCTTTTCTCCGTAGAAGACGGTAAAGTAGCTCTAATCACAGGAGTTACGAAGGATCTAACCTCCCGCCTCCACGCCGGAAAAATCGTCCAGGAACTAGCCAAGAAAGTAGGCGGTTCTGGCGGCGGACGCCCCGATTTGGCAGAGGCTGGCGGAAAAGACACATCCGCCGTAGAAAGTGCCCTTAGTACCGTTTACCCCCTCATTGACCGATTGCTAAGCTCCTAGCGCGCCAGAAGCATACCCAGAGAAGTTTCCCATTCTCTGGCCGATTTGTGTTTACAGCAGCTTTTGTCGCGTTTTCGTTCGGAAGTGGAGCGTTCTGCCTTCCCCAAGGCCTGAGAGTTGAACGTGATGCGTCGCGTGAAGACAATCAGGAACTGCGTCTCCGTTGCAATCCTGGCCGCCAGCTTGGCGTCGGCCGTACCGGTCCGCGCCCAGATTGCATCTTACATAGATGAGCACGGGAAGCTTATCTTTGTGAACGGAGATTCCCCGAAGCCGCTGCGTGGGAGTACTATTAGTAATGCTCACCCGGTGAATTTGGCCGCGCCGCTCAGATCTGCGGCGCCGGCAACGCCACCGGATCGGCTGGATCGCATCGTTCGCGAAGCAGCCGAGCGGCATCAAGTGGACCCGGCGCTGGTGAAAGCCGTTATCAGCACCGAGTCGGGGTGGAACCCCCAGGCAGTCTCCCGCAAGGGAGCTGTGGGTCTGATGCAGTTGATTCCCGAGACGGCACAACGCTTTGGCGTCGGAAACCCGTATGACCCGGCACAGAATGTCGAGGCCGGGACAACGTACTTGAAGACACTACTCGATCGTTACGACGGCGATTTGAACAAATCGCTCGCAGCTTACAACGCGGGCGAACATGCCGTGGATCGAAGCGGTGGCGTCCCCGCGTTTCGCGAGACGCGCCAGTACGTGCAGAAGGTGACCGACGCATACTTCCAGCCTGGCTCGGGTCGTAGCTCGACGCTGTGGAGTCCTCCAAAACCACAGATGCGGCGAGCGACGAACTCGAGTGGCCGGGTTGTTTTCACGAACGAATGACGCGCGCCGCCACCGCCCGAAACCACATCTCGATTCGAGGGCTTTTCCTGGCAGCCGGAATCGTCGCGTTCGCACTTGCCAGTTTCGCCGCGCGCCCCGCTGCTGATAAGGATTCAGACCCGCGCTACGCTTTCGAGCGAGCCGTGCGCATGCGCACGCAGCTCGAGGGCTATCTGCCGCGCGACCGTTCGCTCGCCAATTACAAAGACACGATTGCCGCCTATCACAAAGTTTATCTGCTCGATCCGCAGGCTGAAGAAGTCACCGCGTCGCTGATTGCGGAAGCCGAGCTTTACCGCGAGATGGGTCGGCAGTTTGAGCCGAAGTATTTTCAGTCTGCCATCGACATGTATACGTTTCTGCTGAAGCAGTATCCGCGGACGCAGTATCGCTCCGCAGCTATCTTCGCGATTGGCGAGATTCAGCAGGAGGATTTGGATCAGACCGATCTTGCGGTTTTGACGTACAAGGACCTTCTGAAGCGGTTCCCTAAGTCGGACAAGGCTGAGGCAGCGCGCGCGGCGTTGAAGCAGATTTCCGACGCGAAGATCGCCGAAGCACAAGGCAAGCAGGCCACGCATCTGGAAGCGCAGCCGCGAAGCGCCAAGCCGATGGAGGTGAAGGCGGCAGAAGCATATCCCGATTTTCCGCCGCTTAAGGGTGATGTGGCCGAACCCCACGAATCCGACAAAGAGCGCATGCCTTACATCACTGGCGTGCGCACATGGAATTCACCGGAGCACACACGCATCGTGGTGGCAGTGAGCGACACGGTGAAGTTCGAGTCGATGCATGTGGCATCGCCGGAGCGGCTTTATTTCGACCTGCACAAAGCGCAGGTGGATCCGAAGGCCGACAAGTCTCCCAAAGTTGATGACGGACTTCTGAAATCAGTTCACTTCGGGCAGAACAAACCGACGGTGGTGCGCGTGGTGCTGGACGTGGGCGGCGCACTGAATTATTCGACGCAGTTTCTCTCGAATCCTTACCGGCTGGTGATCGACGTTCGCACCGATGACGCAGTGAAAGAAGCGGCTGCTCCGCGCGTCGACGATCCGAAGTCCGCGGCAAAGGCTGCCGAATCCGTGCGGGCGAATTCGCACAACGCAACGCCTCTTCCACCGGCAAACTCAGCGGCTGATCTCGCTTCGAAACCTGCGATTCCGAAATCGAAAGTGAAAGCTGATCAGATCGCCGGGCTCAAACCGGCGCCTGCTCCCGAACCAAAGCCGAACCGCGACGGGCAACGTTCGCTCACCCGGGCGCTGGGATTGAAAATCAGCCGCATCGTGATTGATCCGGGCCACGGCGGGCACGACACGGGAACGATTGGTCCGCACGGTTTGATGGAAAAGGATCTGTGTCTCGACGTGGCGCTGCGGCTCGGCCGCTTGATCGAACAGAAGCTGCCCAGCGCGGAGGTGGTTTACACACGCACGGACGACACCTTCGTTCCACTGGAAGAAAGAACGTCAATTGCCAACCAGGCGAAGGCCGACCTTTTCATTTCGATTCATGCCAACTCGAGCCACGACCCCGACGCGCGAGGAATCGAAACCTTCTATTTGAATTTCGCCACCTCGGGTGAATCGATGGAAGTGGCCACGCGCGAGAACGCGCTTTCGCAATCGTCGCTGCACGATTTGCAGGACATCATCAAGAAGATCGCGCGCAACGAAAAGATCGAAGAATCGAAAGAGCTGGCAGCGGACATTCAGGATTCGCTCTCGCAGCGTCTCCAAACCGTGAGCCAGGAAGAGCACAACCGCGGCGTGAAGAAAGCGCCATTCATTGTGCTGATCGGGGCGAATATGCCATCGGTACTCTCGGAAATCTCCTTCATCAGCAATCCGAGCGACGAGCGCCTGCTGCGCAAAACCGACCAGCGCCAGCGCGTGGCGGATGGCCTTTATCGCGGTATTGCAGCCTATCTTGACAGCCTGAATAGCCTCTCCATGAACAAGTCCCGGCTCGTCTCCGAAGATCGGCTAACTGTGGCGCCCAACGGGAACCACAAGTAGAATTCCGGCATCTAATACTCGTGCACTCAACCCAAATGAAAGCATTCATGCGTTTTGCCGCAGTTTTGTCTCTGGCGACCCTGGTCCTTGCAACGCTACCCGCTTCGGCGCAGGGGATTCTGCCTGGTTCGTTCGCCGGCTGGTCAGGAACTGTGCAGCCGGGCATCGCCCAGCCTACCGCGAACAATGGCGACAAAATTGGAAGCATGCCGGCTGAGCGAACGCAGGCTGCGATGAAGGAATACGGATTCGTGAGCGGTGAAAATGGTGCGTATTCGCGAGGAACCGAAACACTGCAGGTAAATCTGTACAAGATGAAGGATCCGAGCGGCGCTTACGGCCTGTACTCATTCTTGCGAACAACGGACATGCCTCGCGCCGAGTTCACCGAGCATTCATCCACGTCGCGCGAGCATGCACTGGTGCTCGCCGGCAACCTTGTTCTCGAAATGAAGGGACAAGACCTACAGAGAAATAGCTCCGCTTTGAAAGCGCTTGTTGCGACTGTAACTCCGCATGCGGAATCCGGCTTGCTTCCGACAATCGGAGATCATTTACCAACAAAGGGATTCGTCGACCGCACAGACAAATACGTGTTGGGACCTGAAACACTCAACCAGTTTTTCCCGCTGGCGGACGGCGATTGGCTGGGGTTTTCGCAGGGAGCGGAAGCGGAGACGGCGAAGTATCGCGTGAACGGCCACGAACTTGATCTGGTGATCGCGGACTTCCCCACGCCGCAGACGGCCGCGAAGAAACTCGCCGAATTGCAGAAGCAGTACAACATAAACGGTCACGAGAATTCAAAGCCGCTGTACGCAAGGCGCGCGATGACGCTCGTGGCGATTGTATCGGGCGCCGCGACCAAAAAGGAAGCTGACGCCATCCTGGATCAGCTCGAGTCGGGGACACAGATTACCTGGAATGAGCCGACATTTGAGTTTAAGGAGCCCGGTATCGGCGTGATGATTGTGGGCGCGATCACGGGCACAGGTGTGATCTGCTTGTTCGCGATCATTGCAGGACTGGCATTCGGAGGCGTGCGGCTGGTGGTGAAACGAGCGACAAATAGAGTCTTCGACCGGCCGGACCAGGTGCAGGTATTGCAGCTGGGACTTTCCAGTAAGCCCATCAATGCAGAGGACTTCTACGGTTATCGTGAGTGATGCGGGCAGTGGAAAACTTTTGCAGACTTTTCGGTGCCTGCCTGTAAACTGCTGAAACTAATAGGCTTGGCTGACGTGTAAATTGTGCCTTTCCTGCTTGACTGGATTCCTGCACTCCACTAAACTGCGGTCGAGGAAAGAGTTCTAGGCCCACCGCGCAGTGGCCGCGAGCTTTCTCCCCCTCGAAGGCCCGCTGTAAGGCGGGCCTTCTGCTTTTTGGGGTTGTCGGTCAGCTATAACCAAAGACAAGAGAAGATCCCTCGACAAAAGCGGGGCGGTGTTGTCGCTGCCCCGTCTACCGCAAAGCAACGCCCTGCCGTCTTCTTTCAGATTGTGATTTTGTGCACTTTGCGCCGGGGGCGCAGGCTGAAGCCTACTGAAAAACGCCGCGCATTCAGTGGCGCGATCACGCCGAGTTCATTTGCCGGGCACGGCATGCCGTGCCCTACTGGAATCTGGCAACGCCGTCGCGCGGGAGCCAAGCATCGTGAATGGAGATGGTGGTTACTTGGGGCGCAGGCTGAAGCCTACGCTACTTAGTTGATATTCACGACGACGGGATGAACTTCCGCCGTCACGGCCAAGGTGGTAGTTGGGAGCGTAAGATTCCCGCTCGCATCGATTGGCGCCACACCGAAGAGAATCGAGCTGGTGTTGGCGGAAACGACAAACATTTGTTCTAGAAGCGGATTCGCGATGATGTCCAGCGTCGAACTGGAAATAAACGGGGACATCGGCACGGGAGTCATTCCACCTGCGTTGGGATCAAACGCAAAGGCGACGATATTTTGACTGGTGAAGCCGGGGATGCCGCCGTTCTGGGTTCCCAGAGGCGTGACGTACAGGAAATTCCCAGACATATCCAGCGCGACTGTCAACGGGGCCACCTGCGAGTCACCTGCGCCTCCCGGTGAGAAGGGAGAACCGCCGACTTGAGTGAGCGCACCGGCATTCGTGGGATCGATCGAAAACGAACTTAAAGTGAGCTCATTGGCGGTGATTAGAAAGTTTCCGTTGGGATGCACAAGAGCGAACTGGGGAGAATTGTTTCCTATTCCGATAATAAATGGAGATCCCGACGCCGGATTGTTGGTGAGTTGGCCATTTACATCAAGCGAGAAAATGAAAATATTTCCGTCGGTTGAGTCGGGAACGAAGGCCAGGTTGCCCGCGGGATTGACGGCAATAAAGTCAGGATTTGCGACGATGAACGGCGAGTTCGCAGCTTCTGTGAGCGCGCCGGATTGACCAATGGTGAGCACGTGAACATCATTGCCCGTTTCATTCGTGACGAATATAAAGCGGCCGAGCGGATCTGCAACGAGTGACGCGTTTCCGGGAAGGGCTTCGGACAGGGTGAACGGGGAACCACTCACGGCTGCGAGAGCGCCGGAGTTTCCGTGGGCGATAAGAAATTCAAAAATCGTGGCCGGAGCTGTGCCATTGCCCTGGTTAAGGACGTATACAAAAGTATTGTTGGCAGCTACGATCGGCCCGAGAGCCGCAGTGGCGGTGTTGCACATCAGTGTGGGGGCGCCGGTTGTCGAATCGATGCCGTATTCCTTGATATTGCCGGTTGCATCGACGGAGAGCAACACCTGTACCGGCTTGAGCGTCATGCTGCACGTGGGAGTGCCACCGCCGCCGCCGGTATTTCCGCAGATATTTGTTGTGGTATCGCGATGTAGGCGTGCCGCACCACTACCACCAGTGCTACCCACAACATTGCACGGTACGGCCGGGGCGCAATTTACAAGCGTTACCGCTGCGATCACCAAGAGCAGAGTTGGCAGGATACTATTTCTGCTAATCATGACGTTGCACGCTCCATTTTTCGCTGCCGGGCCGACTCTTAAGCGAGTGCCCTTTCCGGCTTATGCATTGCAAGACAGCCATCAAGATGGCTAAGTTTCCGACTGGAAGTATGTCTCAGAATGAAGCGGCTTCAATATCGGAGTACTAGCACGTTGTTCAAAAGGGTAATAAAACGTCCTTGTTTATTGAGTGCGGCAGGCTGAGGACTGAGGAGCGTTTTATACAAGGCGAGCTACAAGAGCTTTATAGCCGCTACTTCCACAAAATGCTGAACGCTCACGGTTTCCCGGCCTGGGGAGGCGCGCAAGAATCTACTCTGAGCCTGGCCGAGTCCTTTTTCACGGCAGAGTTTGTACAAAGAGTTCTAGGAATTGAAAAATCACATTAGACGGACGAAAATTGAGCGGAAAAGATGGAGCCGAGGGTGGGAGTTGAACCCACGACCTGCCGATTACGAATCGGCTGCTCTACCACTGAGCTACCTCGGCGTGAGTTTTGACTGTAACATCCGGGCGAAAAACCTGTCAAACCCGGAGCCGAATCTCCGAGTCACCCGGCACAGCGACACGCGCACCTGAATGTAGGCTGAGATCCTTCGCTGCGCTCAGGATGACAGGGCTTTTTGAGCCGTCGCTTTGACACAAAGAGAACGGCGAGAATCGAGATACGGCGCGGGCGCGATGTAAATTCTAGAACCTAAGCGGCGGCGAATGCGTTGCTCTATTTTGTAAGTGTGCTGCCACCTTTTTCGGCGTCGAACTCAGGCTTGCGGGCCTTGCTGCGAGACGGCGCAACAGTTAGTATCGCGCGGGACTCGACGTCGCGGATGCCTGCCACTGACGAAAAACCAACTCTGTTGCGATTTGCGCGCGTACTACCGGGACGCAGGTACTTCCTGTTATTTCTGTTCCTGCTGGCCTCGCTGATTTTCTATCCGTACGCGGAAAGTAATTCGTTTGGCTATTATGCATTCCGCGTGCTGGGCACCGCCGTCATTATCCTATGCGTTTATGCTGCCAGCGTCAGGCGCAGCGTGCTTATCGTCGCAATTGTTCTGGCGGTGCCGCCATTTCTCCATCGCATCCTGAATTTGAGCGTAGGCGCTGATTTCCTTTCTATTCTCAACATCGCGCTCAGCTTTGCGTTTGACGTGTTCATCGTGGTGGTGATCTTCCGCCGTGTGTTTGCCGCCAGCCAGCCGAATTCGGAAACGATCTTTGGAGCGCTTTCCATTTATCTATTGGCTGGATTCGCGTTCGCGAGCATTTATGGGTTGATTGCCGCCATTCAGCCTCGAGCGTTCTATCTCGACCCCGCGGCGAATGTGCACACCGTTCCTGACCGTCTGGACTGCGTTTACTACAGTTTCGCGACGATGTCGTCTCTCGGAGCAGCCGGCATTACGCCTGTGTCTGGAGAAAGTTCGCTGCGTATCGGCGATTGAGACGATTGTGGGCCTGTTCTACCTGGCGGTTTTGATTTCCCGACTGGTCGGCGCTTACCGGCGTCCTGCGGCGTAGCAGGCCTGAGTCGTAAAAACGAAAAGCCCGCCGCGCGATCACATGCACGGCGGGCCCTTTCAATTCTCAGCTTTTATTCCTCTTTCGCTTCCGGTTCGACGACTGGAGTTGCTTTCAGTAATGATTTATCGGTTGGCCAGAGGCAGGATCAAGGAACAAGACTTGATTGTTAGCGCCATCCCCTTCCCCATCCTGATCAAAGTCGAACATTTGAACGATTGAATTTGCGATTCCATCGTAGGATCCCCCGCCGATGCGCTGCCCATTCAGCCAGTTGTCCTCGACAAACCGGATGATCGAGCTCTGGTCGGTCAGGGTGTGATCGACGAAGTTCGACTTGGCGAATGGCGAAATTACGACAAGCGGCAAGCGCGGACCATAGCCGCAGCGCCCTTCGATGCCGGCCATCGGCGTACCATGACCGCAGACGCCGACGCCGTTGAGTTGGTCGTTATCGGCCTGGTTCGCCGTGTTGACCGCCGAAGGGTTGACGATTGGTGACATCTGGTGGTCGTACCAGCCGTCTGAATCGTCGTACATGATGACGATTGCTGTGTCGTTCCAGTACCGCGACTTCATGACGCTGTTGACGGTGTTGACCAAAAACGCTTGTTCCAAGAGGGGATCGGAATAGCCGGCGTGGCCGTCTTGCGCCGCGATTGCCTTCAAGAAGCTGACCGCCGGCAGGTTTCCGGTGTTGAGCGCGGTGTAAAAGTCGATGATGTCATACTGGTGGTTTGCGGGGCCGGCGTTGCCGATTTCCGATACGGACTTGGGACGCGCGTGCGTCAGGTTCGATGTCGAAGTGTAGTAGTTGAAGAAGGAGTGATGGGCAATGTAATCCGCTGTGGGTCCAGCGTTGGCCGGCGTGGCCGGACTTGAGCGCTGACAGCCGGTTGTGCCGTTCGGATTCGTGATGCCCAGGTTGAACCCGCCCATGAACGAGCCCCAGGTTACGCCCGCACTCGTCAGCAGATCGCCGATGTTCTGGCCGCCCAGATGCACGGTAGTTCCTGCAGAGCAGACATCGCCGGTCGGGTCCAGATCGCCGACAATCGTACCCGGCCCAGCATTGTCGGGAACAATCTTGGCCTGCGGCGCGCTCGGAGTTGCCGGAAAGGTGGTTCCCGACACCAGGTTGAGCACGCCCGGTGTCGACGGTCCGAACGTCGTGCCGTAGGAATTGTCGTTCATAGCGAAATGCTGCGCATAGTTCCACAATGCGGTGACCGTGTTTCCGTCGTAATAACCCATCACGATGCCTTGGCCTTTACCGTAGGAAAAGGTAGCGGCGCAGAAAGAGCTCTCGCCGACCCCGACGCTCGCCGGAAACATGTCCATGAGACCCTCGTCGAAGGCCTGCTGCTCTGGGCCGTAATTGTGGTCCTGGTCGCAAGTCGAGGCTTGTGAACGGTCCAGGCGGAACGGGTTGATAGCATTGGCGCCGTTTGCCGTATTGCTGGCGTTAGGATTGTTGGTCAGCAGCGGTCCAGTGAGGCCATTCACAGTGGGAGTGCCCGCCTTGGGGTGGGTGAAATAGACGGACCTGTCGAGGTTCGGCTGCGCATTGGGATATGTGGCGAAATAATGGTCGAAGGACACGTTCTCCTGAAAAATGATCACCAGATGCTTGATCGGAGTGGCCGTGCCTGAATGGCTGCCGTCCGCGAAAGCGGGCGCTGCGGGCAATAGCGCGATTGCCACTGCCGCAAGACCGGCAACGACCTTTTTTACGTAAAGATGCATGTAGATCTCCTCCTCTGAATTTTAATTCGATGGTCTTGAAATTTGTTCGGTGGACATCACCCAGACGAGAATTTATCGCTGAGTTTGCGGAGCAGTGGCTCCCGCAGGCCGACAGTTTGAACAGGGTTTGTTAGCATCCGGTGACATCCAGGTCAAAATTAGTAGACACGAGGAGCGCCCTCGCAAAATACAGAAGGAAAGTTGCTTTTCCTCCTGCGCGCCGCTGATAAGGTGCGTGCAGTGAGCATGGTTTGGGATTGAACGGCAAGTAAAAGCGAATGTAAGGCGAAAATAGACTATCGAGAGAGCGGGTACATCAACCAGGCTGCGCCGATTCCGATCACTAGAAACAATAGAAAAGACCACGCAGCGTATTTGATTCGTTCCGGAATGCTGCGTCGCGTGAGGCAACCGAGCGCCATGGAGACAAATAGCGCGAAGAGAACCATGGCCCAGAAATGGCTCAGGATTTGCGCCGCGGGTTGCATTCAACTTCTCCGGCGTGCCGCGATTTCATACGCATCGAATGCGGCAATCAGGTTCACGATGCCCGCCGCGGCGATAAAGCGGGTTCCGTAGTCTCCCGCCGCGCGCGATACGTCCGGACCAGCGCGTTCAAAGACGCGCGCGAGCAGATAAAATATGCCCGAAGCGGCATCCGCCCAGAATCCCAGCGTGCCAAACGGATCTGTTGATCGCGGAGGGAATACGTTTCCTCGCATGTGGTAACCGACTATCGCGAGCCCTCCGACTGCAATGAAAAATACGATTGCTCGGCCTGTGCGGCCCAGAAGTAAATGGCCGAGTCCGGGCACAAGCCACGACGCGACCGCTATTGATACTGGGCTGGACCTGGTGGTGGTTCCCGGACGCCGTGCTGCGGCGGATTCGGGTTCGTGAAGTTCAGGCGGCGAAGCAGATTCGTGGCCTGGAGTTTCGTTGGACGTTTCGTTCAATGATGCCTCAGGCGAGCAATGGAAGAATTTCTTCCTGGATGGCGCCAGTGACGCGCGCTGCATGCTCGCTTACGTACACGTTCACTTCGCTGCGGATGCCGAAATCGGGGAGATAAATTCCGGGCTCGATCGAGAAGCAAGTGTGCGGAATGATTTTCCGGTCGTCGCGCGTCTCCAGGCTGTCCATATTTGCGCCGTTACCGTGAATATTTTCTCCGATGCTGTGTCCGGTGCGATGGACGAAATATTTCGCGTAACCGGCTTTGCGAATCGTCTCGCGAGCGGCGCGATCCACTTCCCATCCATGAATTGAGCGGCCTTCGGCGACGGCTTCTTTCACCAGTTCCACTGCGTTGTCGCGCGCTTGCCTGACGATGCGAAATATTTTCGCGTATGTGTCCGGGACGCGATTTCCCAGGTAGCCCATCCACGTAATGTCGTAAAACACGCAGCCGGGCCGGTCGAATTTCGACCACATGTCGAGCAGCAGCAAATCGCCGGCGCGAATCGGGCGTGAACCGTCTGATTTTGGCTCGTAGTGGGGATTGCCGTTGTTCGGCTGCACCGCGACGATCGTCGCTTCGGGCAGAAGGCCATTGGATCGGAATTGCCCAGCGATCCATTGCTGAAGGTCATATTCGGTAAGCGGCTTCCCTTCGCGCACAAACGCCGCTGCGCGCAGGAAAGCGTCTTGCCTAACACGGTCGATGATTTTTCCGGCATCGAGATGCGATTCGAGCTGCGCATTCGACCACGTGGCCTCGAACTTCTGCACGAGATTCGCGGAACTCACCACTTTTTTCTTTAGTTTGCGGACCAGCTCGACGGTTCCCGCATCAACGAGACCTATGTACGGAATGTTATTCTCGGGCGAATATTGCATGGCGATCGTTTTGCTGCCGGAGAGCAATTTCGGCAGCGTCTTGTGAAGCTCTTCCCAGCCTGAGTAAACATACTTACGGCCATCGAGCGAATCGAGCATGCCCGCTTCGATTCGGTGGACGAGCTTTCGCGGCTCGCCTTTCGATGGAATAAAGTAAAACCAGCGGCGCGAGGCAAGGCCGTTGCCGCCGAGTTTCAAAATGATGTTGGCGATTGGATCGCGGCGGTGATGATCGTAGAAGAGCCAGCCGTCGATTTTGCTGGCGCGCAACTCTGATTGAATTGCTTTAACGTTGACCATGGAGGGATTCCTTGTTGTTCGAATCAGCCTTTTTCGCTTCGACGGCTGCGGCCAATGAAATTACTTGAGCCCTTGTGACGCCCGCGATCGCTATTCGCTTGTTACGACTTTTCTCGCCGCCCACGATTCTAACAGCCGATACCGGCACGTTCAAACGCGCGGCCAGGAAACGTCGGAGAGCGTCGTTTGCCCTGTCGTCCACGGGCGGAGCTGTAAGGCGAACTTTTAATGCGCCCTGATACTCTCCATCGATCGCGTCGCGACCAGCGCGGGGCGTGACTCGCACTGCAAATACAATTGACCCCTCGCGCTCGGAGATTTCGATCACGCTTTCTTGCTGCGCTCGCCAAATAGGGCTGTACCGACCCGAATTTCTGTAGCGCCTTCCTCGATAGCGATTTCAAAATCGTGGCTCATGCCCATCGACAACACAGTTAACGGCGACCTGAGTTGCGTGCCAACTTGATCCCGTAATTCTCGCAGTCTTCGAAAGTATGGCCGGACTTGTTCCGGCTCGTCGAAATAGGGAGGAATCGTCATTAGGCCGAGTAAGTCGAGATTTTGCAGCTGAGCGATGCTCTCCGCCAACATTGGCAAATCCGCTTCCGTCACGCCACTTTTTGTTTCCTCTCCTCCCAGATGTACTTCGATCAGGATTTTCAATCGTTCGGTTTCCGATGCTGCGGCCGCGTCGAGTTTTTGGGCAAGAGCAACGCTATCCACCGAATCCACGCGGTTAAATAAACTTGCGGCGCGGCGAGCTTTGTTGCTCTGAAGATGACCAATCAGATGCCACGTGGCATCGAGGTCGACGACGGCCGCTCTTTTCGACTCCCACTCTTGCACACGGTTCTCGCCAAAATGGCGCAGGCCGAGTTCATACGCGGAACGAATCGCTTCGGGAGGGAACGTTTTGGAGACGGCTACCAGCGTGATGTCTTCGGCCGTGCGGCCCACGCGCGCAGCCGATTGAGCAATTCGTTCGCGAATCTCTGCGAGATTTGAAGCGATAGGAGTATTTTGCGGCGCCATCCGCGCGATTCTAGCACGCGCGCAAACCAGAACATGGCCTGAGCCAAATTGGTGTGGCGGCGGCCCCGCTATTCGTAACGCAGGGCGACGATAGGATCCACGCGCATTGCGCGGCGCGCCGGGATGTAACAGGCCGCGAGGGCGACGGCGGCCAAGACTCCCGCCACGGCCACAAACGTGAGCGGATCGGTCGCGCTCACACCGTAGAGAACACTCACCATCAGGCGGGTGAGGCCGAGCGCGGCTACCAATCCGATTCCCACTCCGAGCAGCGCCGTCCTTGTTCCCTCTCCCAGCACCAACGCGAGCACGTCCCTTCGTTGCGCTCCCAGCGCGATTCGGATTCCGATTTCGTGCGTACGCTGGCCGACTACGTAGGAAATCACCCCGTAGATTCCGATGCTCGAGAGCACCAGCGCGAGCATCGCGAATATTCCGAGCAGCACCATCGAAAACCAGCGGTCGGCGAGGGATCTGGAAACGATTTCTTCGTAGCTGTGAGCTTCGAACACCACGTCCTGGCTGTTCGTCTCCAACACTTTTTTGCGAACTGCTCCTACCAGCGCGAGCGGCTCTCCCTGCGTGCGGATCAGCACGCCCGTGCTGTCCGCCGCTCGCGATATGAACTTATCCGGAATCTGCATGAAGGGGATGTAGAACTGAGCGTTGAGATTAATTTTATCGTCGAGACCCCAGTGCTTCACATGGCCTACGACGCCTACGATCTCCGCCGGTTTTCCGAGGAATTCATCAACAATACCTTTGCCGATGGGATCCTCGTTCGGAAAATACTTCTCCGCGAAGCTTTCATCGATCACGGTCACGAGCGGCGAGGATTCATTATCCTGAGCGGTGAAAAAGCGCCCGCGTATCAGAGGAATCCCCATCACCTTCAGGTAATCGGGTTCCACTTCATACCAGAGCGCCGAAGGCATGTTGGCATGCCGGGCCGGCTTTGTCTGGCCCTCGATCCAAAAAGCATCTTCCGAATCGCCCCACATGGGCAATCCGCCTCGTTGCAGGGAGATTTGCTGCACGCCAGGAAGCGTTGCGAGCGCGTCATGCAGCTTTCGAAGATCGGATCGAACTGCATCGGGAGGTGCTTGCTTCATCGAAGGCGGGAGCCCTACATGCAAATAGAGGACATTCTTAGGATTGAATCCTGGACTGACGCTCCAGAGGCGCATGAGACTTCGGATCATCAGGCCGGCCCCGACGAGCAACACCAGAGCCATCGCCAGTTCCATCACCACAAAAACATTTTGAGCGCTTCGTTTGGCGGTGCTTGCGCCGCGGCCTCCTTCTTTCAATGTTTCCTGAACGTTTGGACGCGCTGTTCGCAACGCTGGAGCGAGGCCAAAAACAACTCCGGCGAGCACCGAGACCGCTAGTGTAAAGATGAGCACGCGCCCGTCCAATCCGATTTCTTCAGCACGCGGCAGGCTCTCCGGCAGCAGACTCAGCGCTGCTTGTGTGCCCCAGGCAGCCAGTATGAGTCCGAGCGCGCCGCCACAGAGCGACAGGAGAACGCTTTCCGTCAGCAGCTGCCGAATCACGCGCGTCTGGCTCGCGCCCAGTGCGGTGCGAATCGCAAATTCGCGAGCCCGGCCGTTCGATCGCGCGAGCATCAGATTCGCGACGTTCACACAGGAGATCAACAGCACGAAAAATACAGCCGCGAGCAACACCAGCAGATATGGCCGTATCTCGCCAACCATCTTTTCTTTGAGCGGGACTACCGTCGCGCCCACATCGGAATCGTCGTCGGGATAGACCGAGGCAAGATTCCGCGCGACGGAGTCCATATCCGCTCGCGCCTGCTCGATTGTGACGCCCGGTTTGAGCCGCGCAATTCCGTCCATGCCCATCGCCACAATGCGCTGGTGGAAGATCACGTCGTTCCATTGGCCTAGCGGCACGTAGAGATCGCTCGTACGAAAATTCTGCATGTCGAGATGGAAACTGGCCGGGATTACACCCACGATCTCGTAGTCTTTTCCATCGAGGGTGAGCGGCTTTCCAACAATGTCGCGAGCCGAACCATAATTTCGTTTCCAATATCCGGCGCTGATGAGGACCACCGGTTTGCCGCCGAGCCTGTCCTCATCCACCGAAAACCCCCGGCCGAGCTTGGGCTGCACGCCCAGGGTCGGGAAAAAATCCGCAGACACCATCATTCCGTTCACTCGTTCAGGGTTGCCGGTGCCAGCCACCGTGAAATCGTCCGGACGGTATGCGGCTATGGACTGAAATGTGCGGTTGTTTCGTTGCCAATCGAGAAAATTCGGATAGGAAATCGAGCCATACTTGAAATTCGGCTTATTTTCGTAGAGCGTAACGAGCTCGTTTGCGCGCGGAAAACGAAGCGGATTCAGGAGCACACCGTTCACGACTGAAAACAGCGCGGTGTTTGCGCCAATGCCCAGAGCCAGCGTCAGTATGGCGGTCACTGTGAAACCGGGACTTCTCAACAGCATCCGCACGCCGAATCGCACGTCTTTCCAAAAGGCATCCATGCTTGAACCCCGTATTCCACTCTCCCTATAGGCACGCGACATTCCGGGAGGCGCCCTCTAATCGCTTTCTAAACCTAACATTTTTATCGCGTTACGCTCGCGTCTAGCTACGGAGCCGAGCCCCAGTGACCGATTTTGGGATTCGGCCTGCGCAACTCGAACAGTCGCCAAGCGCCAGCTAAACTGATTCCTGTATGCTGATTTCGGTGAAAGACGCCGGCAAACCGGATTGGCAGAGGAAGGAGATCGGCCTCTGCGCTACGTGCACTCACTCAAAGCAAATCTGCTCTGACCGAGGATCGCTTTTCTATTTTTGCTCTCTCTCGGAAACGGACTCATCATTTCCGAAATATCCGCGCCTTCCCGTGCTGGCCTGCTCCGGCTATGCGAAGAGGGCAATCTGAAAATTCTCCTCCCGATAGTGCCTCGCCTGATTTATGCTTGCCGCGCCTTTCATTGGAGGATTCGCGTGGTCCGATACTTACGCCCGATCGCCGCAGCATTCGCAGTGATTTATTTGTTTTGTGTAGCGTCCAGAGTGGCGGCGCAGCAATTTCCTGAATCCACGTATCAGGAATTGCGTTGGCGGATGATCGGGCCATACCGTGGCGGACGCACGCGCGCTCTGGCCGGCGTACCGAGCCAGCCGAATGTGTTCTACATCGGCGCCGTCGATGGCGGCGTGTGGAAATCCACCGATTATGGGCGCACCTGGTCACCAATCTTTGATTCGCAACCCACTCAATCGATCGGCGCAATCGCGATCGCCCCTTCGGATCCCAACATCATTTATGTAGCGAGCGGCGAAGGCCTCGCGCGCCCCGATCTTTCGGTCGGTAATGGCATTTACAAATCCACCGACGCGGGAAAAACCTGGACGCACCTCGGCCTGCGCGATGGCCAGCAAATTCCGGGTCTCGCAATTGATCCTCGAGATCCAAATCATATGCTCGCCGCCGTTCTTGGGCATCCCTATGGACCGGGCGAAGAACGCGGCATCTATCTTTCCTCCGATGGCGGGCAGAATTGGACGAAGGTCCTCTCCAAGAATGAAAACACAGGTGGCGATCAGGTCGAATTCGATCCCTCGAATCCCGATGTCGCCTACGCTTCGATGTGGTCCGTTCGCCAGGGGCCTTGGGAAGACAACAATGAATACCAGACGACGGACGGCGGCCTTTTCAAATCCACGGACGGCGGGAAAACCTGGCACCCGCTCACGAGCGGGCTTCCGAATAATGTAGTCCAAATTCATTTCGCCATTGCGCAAAGCCAAACGAGCCGCTTGTATGCAGTCGCAGGCACACAAGAGGCCGGCGAATACGGCTCAGGAAAAGGTCTCGGAATTTACCGCTCGGACGATTCCGGCGAAAGCTGGACGCGCGCCACCGATGACGGCCGGCCGGCAATGCGAATCGGCGGTGGCGATCTTCCGATGCTCGGCGTCGATCCGAAAAATGCTGACGTGGTGTACAGCACCAGCATCGTCAGCGTGCGCTCCACGGACGGCGCAAAAACATGGACCAGCATTCGCGGCGCGCCCGGTGGCGACGACTACCAGAACATCTGGATCAATCCGCGCGATCCAAAAATTATTCTCATCGTCAGCGATCAAGGCGCCATCGTCACCGTGAACGGCGGCGAGACATGGAGTTCCTGGTACAGCCAGCCAACCGCGCAGATCTATCACGTCAGCGTCAGCAACGAATTCCCCTACAAAGTTTGCGGCGGCCAGCAGGAAAGCGGATCGGTTTGCACGCTCTCGCGCGGCAACGACGGCGAAATCACGTTTCGCGATTGGCACCCCGTGGGCGCGATTGAATATGGGTACGTGGCGCCCGACCCGCTCAACCCCGACATCATTTATGGAGCAGGGCGCAACGAAGTTTCAAAGTATCACTGGAGCACCGGGCAGGTGCAGAACGTCTCGCCGATCCCGCTGCGCGATCCAAAATTCCGTACCGATCGCACCCAGCCAATTATGTTCTCTCCTATCGATCCGCACCTCCTCTACACGACGGCGAATTTTCTCTTCAAGTCGACCGATGGCGGCAATCATTGGGACACCATCAGCCCCGATCTTGCACGGGAGCATCCCGGAATTCCGGCCAGCGTTGACGCGATGGTTAAGACTGATCCGAAGAACGTTGCCAAGGCTGATAAGCAGCGAGGCGTGATTTACGCGCTCGCTGCCTCGTTTCGCACGGAAGACGTTCTGTGGGCGGGCACGGACGATGGCTACATCTGGAACACACGCGACGGCGGGAAAAACTGGAACAACATCACGCCGCCGGAACTGACGCCGTGGAGCAAGGTGACCCAAATTTCTGCTTCACATTTCGATGATGAATCCGCTTACGCTTCTGTGAGCCGCTTCCGCATCGACGACCTCAAACCCTACATCTACCGCACGCACGACAGCGGCAAGACGTGGCAAATAATCACGACCGGATTGCCTGACAACGCTCCGGTCGACACTGTGCGCGAAGATCCGGTACGCAAAGGGTTGCTCTTCGCGGGCACCGAGACGAGCGTGTGGGTTTCGTTCGACGACGGCGATCACTGGCAATCGCTGCAGCTCAACCTTCCGCACACCTCGATGCGCGACCTCTCGATTTACGAGGATGACTTGATTCTCGCCACGCACGGCCGCTCGTTCTGGATTCTCGACGACATTTCGCCGCTGCGCCAAATCAACGCCGACACCGCCGATACCAGTAACCTGCTGTTCAAACCCGCGCCAGCGTATCGCGTCCGTCGCTCGACATACACCGATACACCGCTGCCTCCCGACGAGCCTGCCGGCGAAAACCCTCCCAGCGGCGCAATTGTCGACTACTACCTTTCACGACCGTCTTCTGGCGCCGTCACAATCGAAATTTTTGACTCGCAAGGGAAACTGGTTCGCAAGTTTTCGAGCACGGACAAACCAGAGCAAACCGAGGAGGAAATCGCCAAGCAGCTGATTCCTCTCTACTGGATTCGCCCGCTGAAGATTCTCGCCGCCGATGCGGGAATGCACCGATGGGTCTGGGATTTGCATTATCCCGCGCCGGTCGCGTTGCGTCACGAATACCCGATATCCGCTGTTCCGCACGATACGCCACGACATCCGCTCGGCCCGCGCGCTCTTCCCGGCGTTTACACTGTGAAGTTTACGGCCGGCGGCGGGTCGAGCTTTTCTGCACCGCTTACCGTGCGAATGGATCCGCGCGTCAAGACGCCGCCGGAAGGCCTTCGCGCGCTATTCGCAATGCAAACAACTCTCGCCGATCGGATGACTCGCAGCTCCGAGGCAGTCAGCCAAGCGCGTTCAATCCACGAACAGCTCGAAAAGCTGGTTCCCCGTGCGAACGCATCCACGAAAGAAGCCATCGAAGCCCTCGACAAAAAGCTCAGTGCGCTTCTCGAAGGCGTGCCTGCACCCATACCGCAAAAGCCGCCCGCACCCGCCCCGGCGCCTGTGCCACCCGTGCCGGCTGAATCAACGCTCACTCAAGTGGCCACGAACATCGCCGCCCTCTATGCTGAAATCGATCGCGCCGACGTTGCTCCGACTCCCGCACAAGATCAGGCGCTCGTCACTGTTGAGAAAGATTTCACCGCGACGATGAAACGCTGGGACGCGCTTCGGACATCCGAAATTCCGTCGCTGAATCGCCAGCTCAAGAGTGCAGGCCTTACGGAGCTGACGGCTGAATCAAACTTAAAGATAGAAGAGGAACTAGGGGGCGACGAGGAGTAGCGAAGTATTAGCAGCGTGTTTCGGAAATTGAAGCTTCAGCTGACTGACGCGGGAACAGCGGCCGAACCGGGGCGGTCAATGTACTTCACAAGTAGAACTTCGTTGCCTTTTTCGTTGTAGATCAATTCGTCCACCAGTTTCTGAGCCAATAGCACGCCATAACCGCCCGGCCGAAGTCCTTTGGCCTCGCGTTGGACGACATGGCGAATCGGGTCTTCATCGGGGTTGGCAATCGCAGCGTGACCAATTTCGTCGAGCGAAAATCCTTCGCCGGGATCTTTCACTCTGCACATCACCATATGTTTTGCGCGAACGTAGGAAATTTCCACGTACTGATTCGGCTGAAATTTGCCGCCATATTCCATAGCATTTAGCAACATCTCGCGAAACGCCGTACCCACCGCATTGCCTTCTGTTTCGGGCAGATCCCCGATTTCGTGCAGGAATTGCACCAGCCGTTCGGCGGTTCCCAGGTCGCATCGCGCCACCAGCCGGATCCATTCCGGAGTCGCCGAAAGAATCTCGATTCCATCGTCCCAGCACGGGCTGTCAATCGCGTGCTGAATCATGTCGGAGAGTGAGCTCAGCGAAAACGGCTTCGAAAAATAGCTGAATGCGCGCTCCCTCATCGAATCGATCACGTACGACGGTGCGCTCTCGTCCGTCAAAATAATCAGCCGAGTGTGGAGCCGCACGCGCCGGATTTTGCGGAGGAGATCTATATCTTCCCGTCCCGAAGTCTTGTCGCTCGTGATAATCAGATCGAAATGCGAGGCTTCGGCTAGCATCAGGGCCGCGGCATTATTCGGCGCATGACGCACTTTCCAGGTGACCGGATCGAAAACCGTTTGCAACATTGCATGGATTTCTGGATCCACGTCAATCACCAGAGCAATCCTTGTAGCTGAGGAACGGTCTGCGAGAGAAGGAGGGGCGCCCATCATTACCACCTGACTTCCAAATCGCCTAGCCCGATGAGTTGCGCGCCAAGTATACCTGAAATTCGAAGTCGCGATGCGAGACGCCATTCTCTTGCGGCTTGGCAGCGCTCGCCATTCGCTCGGTGCCTGGGCGAATCCTCTAGTGATTTTGAATTGATCCAATTCGTTCTTCCGATTTGACTCTCCGAATTTCAGCCTTACACTGCCTCGCATTGCACGATCCATTTTCAAGTTTCAAAAAGGTGGCTCATGAAAAAACTCTTCCTTCTTTCCTTCGCGGCCGTGATTTTGTTTCCAACTCTCGCCGCCGCCCAATCTTCCACCAAGCCCGACGATTCAAAGATGTCCTCAAAAACTACCACTATCTCAGGCAAGGTGAGCGACGACGCGGCCACCATCACCGACGATAAAGACGTTCACTGGACCGTCGCTAACCCCCTGGTACTCCAGCCTTTCGCAGGCCAAGCAGCTACCGTAAAGGGCCACCCGTACAAGGGTGAAAACAGGATTCAGGTGACCTCAGCCGTGGCGATTTCCCCGGCGGCGACGGTGGTGGGCAATAGAGATACTTCGGCATTCCGCCGCTGAGCCCTTTGCAAACCGCAGGCGGCCAAAGGTGCGCGAGTAGGGCTCGTACAGAGTTAGGTCCGGCAGGTCTTGAATCGGGCTTACTACGAGACTTCCATGCCGCTTGCGGCCGCCCGCCCCATCCATCCCCGCTGATTTCGAAAAGCAACTTCCGCATCGCGCAAAAACTCCTATACTAAAGCAGCCCAGATCAGGAAGCGGATAGAGTGCGCCACACCTCCCAGTCTCCCGAGATATTTGCCGCTCTCATCCCCAGAGCTGCGCTCGTGTTTTCTGTATCCCTGCTCCTTCTTTGCCCGCTTTCCGCTCAGGAATCCTCTCCAAAAACGACGCCGTCCGGCCAATCCTCCTCCGCCATTTCCAGCGAGCCGCCTTCCGTTCCTGTCGAACAGATCATCCAGCACTTCGCCGAGCGCGAGGCTGAATTCAAGCGCGAACGCGACAATTACACCTACACGCAGTCCTTCGTCGTACAAACGATTGACTCGAGCGGCCAACCCGACGGCGAATACCGGATGACCAGCGACATTGTCTTCAGCACCACTGGCAAGCGTTACGACAAGGTCACCTACGCGCCTCCCTCTACGCTCCAACGCGTCTCACTGTCCGAACAGGACTTCGCCGATCTGCAAAACGTGCAGCCATTCGTTCTCACCACCAATGAATTGCCCAAATACGACATCACCTACGTCGGCCGCCAGCGGGTTGACGAGCTCACCACATACGTCTTCGAAGTGAAGCCGAAGAAAATCGAAAAAAATCAGCGCTATTTTCAGGGGCGCATCTGGGTAGATGACAAGGATCTCGAAATCGTAAAAACCTACGGCAAAGCCGTTCCCGACATTCAGAAACGCGACGAGGAGAATTTCTTTCCGCGCTTTGAAACGTACCGCGAAAATATCGAAGGCCACTACTGGTTTCCTACCTACACTCACGCCGATGACGTTCTGCATTTCAGCTCGGGTGATATCCGCATTCGCATGACCGTCCGCTACAAAGATTACAAACGTTTCCGAGTGACAAGCCGCATCCTGTTACCGGGCGAAGCGGAAGAAGAAGAAAAGCATTAGCGCGAGTCTCTTCCCCGGATTGGAGCGCGCCGCTTGGGCGCATCAAATATCCCTGTTTGACTGCTGCTTCGCTTCGGTTATACGCTCGCGCAAGCGTAGTATGTGATCGGCTCGCCTATTCTCTACAACGAGGAGATTACGGATGGAAAAGCACATCATGCGTGTGAGCTATGGATTGTGTTTGCTAAGCGCGGTGCTAGCTCTTATCACGCGCGCCCTTTCTGTGTTAAATGTACCTTCTGTGATTTTCCCCGGCAGCGGGATGAGCGCGGTCAGCTATCACTCGTTCGTGGACGGCGTAATTCTCTTCTTCATGACGAGCCTGACCACGGCCGCCTACGTGTGGGTCAAGAAGCAATTCGAATAGCGAGATCGGAATGAATCTTGCCGTGCATTCTACACGGTGACGACAATCTTGCCGATCTGCTCGCCGGCTTCCATATACCGATGAGCTTCCACAATCTCCGATAGCGAAAAAACGCGGTCAATCCTCGGCTTGAACTCACCTTTTTCCAGGTGATCGAATACGTATTTCTCCGCCTTCGCTTTTAACTTCGGATCGGCGAACACTTCGCGCAGGGTGTATCCGCGAACCGAAAGCCCTTTCGCAAGCGCGGTAAACAATGGGAAAGGCGTGGGCTCAGGCGCAAGTGCTCCGTACTCGTAGATTGTTCCTCCTTGCGCCGCTGCTTGCGCCAGGAGCTCGATCCCTTTGCCGCCGATTGGATCGAAGATCACGCGAGCTCCTTTGCCCCCCGTGATTTGATTTACCCGCGCAACAAAGTCCTCCTCTCCGGTCGCGATCACGTGTTTCGCGCCAACCTCGACCAGCGCCTGCTTTTTCTTGGAAGTCCGTGTTCCCGCAATGCTCACTGCGCCTTCCACCTTCGCCATTTCGATCGCGGCAATCCCCACGCTGCTGCTGGCCGCAGTAATCACGACGAAGTCGCCTTTTGTGATCCGCGCATATTCGATCAGCGCCCCGTAAGCCGTCAGATACTGCATCCAAATCGATGTTCCCTGTTCCGGAGTTAATTTTTCTGGATAAACCGCAAGCGCACCCACTGGCACAATCGCAACCTCTCCATAGACACCGTAGTGAGTCATCAGGAATGCCGGAACTGTGCTCACCTTCTTGCCGAGCCAACTCTTGTCCACGTCGGGCCCAACTGCCCCCACCACACCCGCGGCCTCATACCCCAACTTCGACGGCAACCCAGGCGCCTCCAGATATCGCCCTTGCCGAAACATCACCTCTGCGCGGTTCAGCCCGAACGCTTTCACGCGCAGGCGCACCTCGCCTTTCCCCGGCACAGGAATTGGAAGCTCCTCAATCTTTAACACCTCGGGCCCGCCCACAGAGTGAAAGCGCACTATTTTCGCGGTTTGATTCGGCATCTCGATTTTTCCTCCGGTGCTCTTTGATCATTCGGAAACAAGAATGGATTCAATGATTCGCCCACTCCGCGTGTTTCGCTCGCCAGAATTCGCAATTTTGATCCACGGTAGCGCGATTAGAAATTGTCGTAAATCATTGAAAACACAGCATCGAGACAGTTTTAATCTACGGTAAAGGGCATCATGGGAATCTGCTAAACTCTCCTTCACTCGATGGCAACGCGCGGAAAACTTATCGTCCTCGAAGGAATTGACGGCTCCGGAAAAAGGACGCAGCTCGACATGCTCGCTCGCTCCCTTTCCGAGCGCAACGCCCCGCCCAGCCAGATCAGTTTCCCGCGCTATGAAGGCTTCTTCGGGAAACTGGTCGCCCGTTTTCTGAATGGTGACTTCGGGCCGCTCGATGCAGTGGACGCTCACTTCTCCGCGCTGCTCTACGCCGGCGATCGCTACGAAGCAAGACCGATGATTGAATCCGAACTTGCCGCCGGGCACACAGTGCTCGCCGACCGCTACATCGGCTCAAATCTCGCGCACCAGGGCGCTCGTGTTCGACGCGAGGATCGCGGCGAATTTATCCAATGGCTCAAAAAGCTGGAATATGAAATCTACTCGCTGCCTGCGGAAGATCTTGTGATTTACCTGCGCGTTCCGGTAACAGAAGCGCATCGCCTCGTAGGCCAGAAAGGCGCGCGGGACTATACGAAGCTTCGGCGCGACATCCTTGAATCGGACATAGCTCATCTCGAAGCCGCGGCGGAAGTTTACGATCGCCTTGCGCAGCAACCCAACTGGGTGAAGATTGAATGCTTCGATGCGAAGGCCGGCGCTCTTCGCTCTCCTGACGCAATCCACGCCGAGATTCTCGGCGCGATTGAAACTCGCTTCCTGAAGCCGCAAGGAATGACGCGATGAATGTCTGTTACTCCTCGACGAGATCGTAGATGGGATTTAACGACTTTCTCGGCAACGAACGGATCGTCAGCGCCCTGCGCGGAATGCTGAAGCGCGAACGGGTTCCGAGCGCCCTGCTCTTCACCGGGCCGCGCGGAATCGGCAAATACACGCTCGCCCGAATGTTCGCGCAAGCTGCAAACTGCGAACGCCTGAAGGACGACTTCTGCGGCGAGTGCGACTCGTGTCGCCGCATGGCAGCGCTCGCTGATCCCGCGCCGCTGATTCTAGCCGGTCTCGCCGAACGCGGAGAAAGTGCCGACGCCGCGGCGGTGGAACGCATGCCACTGATCATCGAGCCGAATCCGGATGTCTGGCTGATTGTGCCCGATCCGGTTCGCCGACTCACTCCCGTTGCGCGTCCGATGATCCGCATCGGCCAACTGCGCGCCGTGCAACGCGCAGCCTATTTCAAACCGCAGGGACGCGGGCGCGTTTTCATCCTCGACGGCGCCGATACGATGCGCTGGACAGATGCGGATGTATTTCTAAAAATCCTCGAAGAGCCGCCTGAGAGCGCGACGCTTATTCTTCTCGCTCCGTCTCCCGATTCTCTTCTCCAGACAATTCGCTCACGCTGCCTGCAATTCCATTTCGCGCCGGTGCCCGCAGAAACGATTCAATCGTTCCAGAAAGAGCGCACCAGTGCAAAGCCAGCTGAGCGCAAGCTGGCGTCCCAGCTTTCAGATGGAAGTCCAGGAATCGCTCTTGAACTCGATCTTCACGAATCAGCGCGCCTTCGCAGAAGCGTGTTGAGCCTGCTTTCCGAGGCCGTGAATGCCGGAAACTACAGCGAAATCTTCGCGGCCACAGCGCAGCTCGCCAAGCAGGAGAAGGAATCGTTTGAAAATATTTTGGCGCTGTTCTATAGTTTGCTTACAGACCTACTCGAATATTCGCAGGGCCCCAAGAGCAGTCTCCCTAGAAATCCGGATTTGCAGCCGGACTTGGAGACCCTCAGTAAAAGGATCAATCTCGAGTGGGTCGTGCGGGCTACAGAAGGCCTCGACAGCCTCGAAAGCCGCCTGAAGCGCAACGTCGGCAGGCAGTTAGGTCTGGATGCTTACGTCGCTTCGCTTGCGGCACGCTAACATCATTTTCCGCCAATTTAAATTTTTAGGGTTTGCCACTTTTATTTGCAACCGATTTGTCGCTCGCATAGTCATAACAGGTAGCACATCCCCAGAAGGAGCTTTATGGTCAATCGCAAGCTTTTCCGTCCTACATTGACAGACATGAAGGAACAGCAGTTCGCGCCGCGACCGGTCGCGGCCGCGCCCCAGCAACCACAACCGCGTAAAAAACCAGCCCCGCCGGAGCAGACGCACGCAGAAAACTTTTACTATGTCAAACAGATGCAGTCTCACTCACCGGTCGCCGTGGTTCTAACCGACGGCGAAGTGCTGCATGGCACCGTTGAGTGGTATGACCGCGATTGCATAAAACTCACTCGTAACGGCAGTCCAAACCTGCTCGTCTATAAGCACAGCATCAAGTACTTGTTTAAAGACGGCGAAGAGGCAGCGCACGGCGGATCGAACGGCCAGAACGGGCACGGCGAATAGACGAGCAAACAGCCGAACAATGGGATTTCGCAGCTACGAGTTTTCATCGTAGCGCGGTGTGCCCGCAATCAGCGCGTGCGTGGTTTCGCGTGCCTTGGCTTGCGGTTGGTTTGAAACGGCCCAACGAAAAAAGTCATCAGCGCTTTTCCCACCAGGCGCCCGTTTTCGTCGCGAACGTCGCAGTCAACCACTGAGATGTGGCGTCCCAGCCGCACAACTTCTGCCTCAGCTGATACTGTTCCGCCTTCGACGGCTTCGAGGTAATTGATTTTCATCTCGATTGTGGCGACTCGCGTGCCTCGCGGGCACGCCATGTACGTCGCGAGCCCACCTGCCGTATCCGCCAGCGCGGCAAGAATCCCGCCGTGCACTACTCCGTGAACCTGCAAGTGGCGCTGGTCCACTCTCATGCTCATCTTGACGCGGCCATGACCGGCCTCCGCGAGCACGAATCCAAACTGGGTCGCGGTATTGGTCTGGCTCAGGCGGGCGCGCAGTTCGTTCGTCGCGATTTCAATCGCTTTGGCTGATGGTTTCATATCAGTATGCGGTCAGACCCCCATCGAGCGGCAAAGCGGCACCCGTGACCCACGCAGATTCATCCGACGCAAGGTATAGCGCCATTTGCGCCACGTCCTCAGGAAGGCCCAGGCGACCGAGCGGAATTCCCTCCGTTCGCCGTCTGCGCTCCGCCTCCGGATCAGGCGCCTCGCGAATTGACTTAAGACCCAACTCAGTTTCGACAAGCGAAGGGCACACGCAATTCACTCGAATTTTTTCATGGGCGTGGTCAAGTGCCATTGCTTTCGTAAGCCCCGTGACGCCGGCTTTCGCAGCGCAGTAAGCAGCGCGTTGCTTTCTGGCGACAATGCCTAGAATCGAGCCGATATTGATGATCGTCCCGCCTCCCGCCGCGCGTAGATGCGGCAAAGCCGCGCGCGACACTTTGAATGTACCCGTGAGATTCGTTGCGACCACGTTGTCCCAATCCTCGTCCGACGTACGATCTGCCGCCGCTACCACAACCGATCCTGCATTGTTCACCACGACGTGCAAGCCGCCGAAGTGCCTCACGGCGGATGCCAATGCAGATTCCACGGAATTGCCATCCACCACATCGCACGTAACCGCCAGCGCCGTGCCGCCTGCATCCTCAATCTCTCGAACCACAGCCTCCAATGGCCCCTTCCTTCGTCCAGCGACCACCGCGGACGCGCCTTCACGAGCAAAAAGCAGCGCGCACGCGCGTCCTATGCCGGTCCCGCCGCCTGTAATAAAAGCTACCTTGCCCGAAAGTCGCTGCACCGTCGGAACGCCTCGCTCGTCTAATTAGAGCAGGAAGGCTAGCATTCGCCATCGTGCCGGCGCAAGCAAGCGCACTCAATTCAATTTGATAGCGGGCATCAAGCTAAGCAGCCGGTTGCCGGGTTCGAAAGCGGCGTCTATCATCGAGGGCCCATGAAAATCGGAATCACTTGTTATCCAACATACGGCGGGTCGGGTGTGGTGGCCACCGAACTCGGAATCGAGCTCGCTGCGCGAGGCCACGAAATTCATTTCATCAGCTATGCGATGCCGATTCGGCTTAGCACCCCGCACGAAAATATCTATTTTCATGAAGTGGAAGTCACATCGTACCCCCTCTTCGATCACCCGCCATACACACTCGCACTCTCCACGAAAATGTACGAAGTGGCTGAATCTGCCTCGCTCGATTTGCTGCACGTCCATTACGCGATTCCCCATTCGGTGAGCGCGCTGCTCGCCAGGATGATGGCGGTTCCGCGTAAACTGCCGTTTATTACCACGCTGCACGGAACCGACATCACGCTCGTCGGGCACGACCGCAGCTACTTGCCGATTACCAGATTCTCCATCGAGCAGAGCGACGGGGTTACCGCGATTTCGAATTACCTGCGCGATCTAACCGTGAAAGACTTCGAAATCAAGCGCCCGATCGAGGTGGTCCCGAATTTTGTGAACTGCGATCTTTACAAGCGCTGCGACGATGCGGCGGCACGAGCGAGATGGGCGCCTAATGGCGAGCCAATCCTGATGCACCTCTCGAACTTCCGCCCGGTGAAACGCGTAACGGACGTGGTGGAAATATTCGCGCTCGTGCGCGAAAAGATCCCCGCCAAGCTTGTGTTGATGGGCGATGGCCCGGATCGCGGCGCGGCAGAATTTATCGTCCGAAAGAAGAGGCTCACGAAGGACGTCTTTTTCCTCGGCAAGCAGGATGTGGTCCAGGAAAAGCTGGGCCTCGCCGACCTCTTTCTCCTCCCCAGCGATTCGGAATCGTTCGGCCTCGCCGCGCTCGAAGCGATGGCTTGCGAAGTTCCGGTGATCGCGTCGGACGTCGGCGGATTACCGGAAGTCGTGACGAACGGCGTCGACGGCTACCTGATTCCGCCGCGCGACGTGCCCACCGGAGCGAAATACGCGCTCCAGATTTTGACGATGCCCGATCGCGGGCGCGCCATGGGCCAACAGGCGCGAATCAACGCACGCCGAAAATACTGCTCGAACGACGTAATTCCCCAATACGAGGCTTACTACGAGAAGGTGCTGAACGCATCAGGCGCGGCCGCCCGCGCCTAGTTAGCGTTTCGAGTTGCCGCCGCAGATGACAGGGCCGAAGTTTTCTCTGTGGGGCGCAACGTTTGAATGACTCGATTGATCTCAGCCTGTGTGAGCAGTGCGCTGGCATCCTGCCCCGCACTAAAATGAAAGTTGAGCTCACGGTCCATTCCGTCAAAGCACTTTACTTCGACCACTCGGCCGGCGCCGAATTCGCCAATCTGAAGACAATTTAAACCATCCTGCTGGTATGAATAAAAGGACGGGTGGCCCTTGTCGCAGTAAAGAATCGATTTCAAGTGCAATAATGCCAACCGGCCATTCGCTTCTCGTTTTGACAGAATGGGCGAGATCTGTTCGGGCGTCATGTCGAGCACGTGTTTGACAAGATCGTAATTAGACTGTGCTGCTTCGTTTCCAACCACCGAACCAATAGCATCTTTTATGCTTGGATGTTGTGTTGGCTTGCTTGAATCTTCAAACAACTGGGGTATAGCGGTTGGATCCCAGAGGATGAGCCCGTGGCCGTTCGGCGCTGTAAGAGTAACCATCTTGCGGGTTATCGCGGCGTCGGCGTGCGACCATGGCACCTCGAACTGGTAACCAAAGAACACTTCCTTGGTTCCAGGTGCCACGTTAGCATCCCCGATCACCATTGGCCGCACGCCCACCCTTAGACAAGGCCGCGATTCACCCATTTTCTTTGCTTGGTACCAATCCCACGTTTGTGGACCAAAACACCAAGCGAGGACGCCAATGGTTGCGAGCCCAATCCAAAAGACGTTGGCCGGACTACCCAACTTGGGTTCCGAATACATACGAAAAAGCCTTACCGTTCGAGGATTGGAACCGGTTTGAACGAAGCGATGATGCCGGCGATATCGTTTTGCGTGATCTTACCGCTCGCGTTCGGCGCCACGACGAAGATGAAACGGAACTGCTGATCGCGATCGCTGAAAACACGCAGAGCAACCGGCCCTTTGGCAGGATCGCCAAACTGGAAGCCTCGATTCGGTCCCCACGTAAACGACGATAGGCCGCCCCGCGCATCGATCCCGAACCCGAGCTTCCAAATCAGCAGCTCGTTCATGCGCATCGCGTCACGGCTCATCATGATCGGCGACAGCTGCGACGGCGCGGCACCATACACGGCTTCATACAGCCCATAATTCGATTCAACCGGATGATCCGCGAATAAATTCACAAATTTCTGATATTGCAACGGGCTCGACGATTTCATCTGGCGGAGAGAATCGAGCAGTGTCTCGGGATCGTAGAAGAAAATAGCCTGACCGGAATCGAAGCGAATTACGACACCCGTCTGCGAAGGAATCTGCGTGGTCTTGCCCGCCCAGGGGGCTGTGAACTCGTAGTTGAAAGCTTTAACCAGGTTTCCTTTGGCAACGGCGGGCGGCGCTGCCGGCAGGGGCTGCGGAACGTCAGCGAGCCACGGATTTTCTTTGGTCCAGTGATGCCCCTCGTACCAGGCAAGCGTCTGCAGACCATACGCAGCGCAATAAATCGCCACTCCGATCACGAGGATGGCAAGGACTATGGCCGAAGACGCACTACTTTTTTCTGTTTCGTCGTTCATTCGATAAATGACCCCGGAATTTTCGCCGACCGGCTGAATCGGACCCGTCAGATGCAGCGCATTCTACGCTGTTACGATGCCGCCAAGCGAGAAAATCGATGCTCCGCCGTTGGCAGCTTTCGGATTCGTGGTGGACGGCGCGCCAGGAAACTCATACAATAGTCGAAGAGCAGATCGAACGCCCGGGTGCCATGCGCGCCCGGGCGTTTTTTATTTGGGAGGCAAGATGCCCGACGCGCCGCACTACCGCACGGAGGCAGAAATCGAGGATTTGGTTCGCCGGTTCGAGAACTGCTCGTATACGCCTGAGGAATTCGTACACGTCCGGCATCTGACAGTGGCTGCGTGGTACTTCGCGACAATGGAATCCAAAGCCGCGCGGGAAAAGATGCGCGCGGGCCTGCGGCAGTTTATCGCGCACCATGGCAAGAACGGCTACCACGTGACCATCACGGAATTCTGGCTCGAGAGAGTCGAGAAACTCGTGGCCGAGCGGCGTGACGCAGAGAAAGGTCTGATGCCGCTCGTCAATTCAGTAGTCGAGCGCTGCAGCGATAAGAATCTCATCTACGAATTTTACTCGCGCGCGAGGATCGCATCGGCCGAAGCGAAAGCAGCCTGGATCGAACCGGACATCAAATCAATGAATTGGCACCCAGAGGAACCAAACGACTAGCCCAGGACGTGTTCCGTCGTTACGAGCTCGGGAATCTCGATGTGAATTTGCGTCCCCTGGCCTTCTTCGCTGCGAATATCCATCTTGAACTGATCGCCATACAATAAACGCAAGCGCTCATGCACGTTGCTGATGCCGATGCCGCCGCCGTACACCTCAACAAGCCGCTCGGGCGAAATGCCGACGCCGTTGTCCTCGATTTCAATAAAAAGCCGGCCGTCATTGCGCCGCGTGCGAATATGGATTTGGCCGCCTTCAAGGCGCGGATCGAGTCCATGCTTCAGTGAATTTTCGACCATCGGCTGCAGCAGCATGCTGGGAACGAAGGAATCGAGCGCATCAGGCTCAATTTCCTTGAAAATTTGCAGTTTATCGCGGCCGAAGCGGATCACTTCGATGTCGAGATAATCGTCGATGAATTCGAGTTCCTCGCGCAATGGCACGAACGTTTCGTGTTTGCGCAGCAGGCGCCGCAGAATATTGGAAAGCTTCAGCACCACGCCGCGGGCCATGTCCGGATCGAAACGAATCAGCGAGGAAACCGTATTCAGCGTGTTGAACAAGAAGTGCGGATTGATCTGGCTCGAGAGCGCGTCCATGCGTGCCTTCAAAAGCAACTGCTGATTCTGCTCGAGATTCATCTCGATGCGCGTGTTGTTCCAGATCTTGATCGCCATCGCGACGCTCATCACCGACGACAATACGATGAGCAGCATGTACCCCCAATTGCTCGGATGAAACGCGAAGAGCCAGTTTTCCGGGACCAGTGACGCAAGTTCGACCTGCGCAACCGCGAGCCCAGCACAGGCAAACAACGGCAGCATCGCCCAGTTCCTTTTTCCAAATCGCATCAGCTTCCACAGCCACTCCGGAATACTCAAAAACAAAAACGGCCCAAAATGCCAGATGTCCTCTTTTTCCGGCATCACTTCGCGAATCATTCCCGCGAGAAGGCCCACGCTCGCAGCCATGGGGCTCGAAAGCCACTCGTGATTGCCAAACGCGGGCAAGCTGATGAGCGAACCGCCCAGTAACCCGACGATCCGTCCGCCGATCAAGCCCATAAGAAAGGAACCCTCGAGCGTCAGATCGAAGAATCGGTAGCCGACGAGACGAAGCAACACTCCCAAGGCAAGCGGAGGCGTCAAAAATAAAAGAAGCATTACCTTCTGGTCGGAATCGCGTTTTTCGGTGAAGACCAGTCGCCGGAAAGAGCGGAATCGCACGAGCAGTGCCGCGAGAGCTGCGGCCCAGCACACCTTCAGAATCAGAATGAAGAGAAGGTCTCGGCCGCCACTGAGTATTTCCATTTCGCTTGTTCGCCGCGAACGGGTTCTGCGATTACGTTAGCCAAAGCCGGTGGCGATGTAAAGAGATGCGGTACGCAAGGTTCGATTCGCCGCGTGCAGCACAGCCCTCTCGCCAAGCCTGTTATAATCGGTGTTTGCGATGAAGCCCAAAAAGCAATCCGGCAAAGGATCGGGAAAGGCGCGCGTTGTCGCCGAAGCGGCGCTGCCCACTCGATTCGGCCGCTTTCGTATTTTGGGAATCGAGGGCGCCAAGAAAGGCGAAGAAGCAATCGCGATTCAGCACGGGCCTTTGCAATCGACTCGGTCGCGCAACGGAAAGGCGCCGCTCGTGCGCGTGCACTCGCAATGCCTCACGGGCGACGTGTTCACATCCGAGCGTTGCGATTGCCGCGCGCAACTCGAGTTTTCGCTGCGAAAAATTGCAGCCGCGCCTTCTGGAGTGCTGCTCTACCTGCCGCAGGAAGGGCGCGGAATCGGCCTCATCAATAAGCTCAAGGCCTATGAGTTGCAGGACGCCGGGCTCGACACCGTGGAAGCGAATCGTCGCCTGGGATTTGCGGATGACGCGCGCGACTACGCGTTTGCTGCCGAGGCCCTGAAGGCGCTCGGTTTGCGCCATGTCCGCTTGCTCTCGAATAATCCCGACAAGGTCACGCAGCTCCAACGCTCAGGCATTCGCATCGTTAAACGGGTTCCCTGCCGCCCGCGCACCAGCAAACATTCCCGCGCCTACCTTCAAACGAAAAAAGACAAGCTCGGACACCTGCTCGCCTCTCTTTAATTCCAGCGATTTGGCTTGACAAAAATCCGCGACGGCGCAATAGTAAACCATATGGTTTACTATCAATCTTCTGTGCTCGATAACACTTTTGCCGCGCTTTCCGACGCCACGCGCCGCGGTATCCTCGCGCGCCTCGCGCAAGGGGAAACCACTATCAGCGATCTCGCCGCCCCGTATGAAATGTCGCTTCCCGCCGTCTCGAAGCATCTGCGCGTGCTCGAACGCGCCAAGCTCGTCGAACGGCGAAAAGACGGCCGCGTCCATCGCTGTCGCCTTGCCGCCAAGCCGATGAAAAGCGCGGCGGATTGGATTGAGAAATACCGGCAATTCTGGGAACGGCAATTCGATTCGTTGGCTCAATATCTCGAAAGCTCGCAAAAAGAGGAGAACGCAAAATGGCTACCCCAGGCACCTCACCGGAAACCCGGCTCGAAATCCGCCGCACCTTCCAGGCGCCGCGTGAAAAAGTCTTCGCGGCCTGGACGAAGCGCGAGGAACTAGAGAAGTGGATGTGCAAAGACGTTCCCGAGCACAATCCGAAATATACCCAGCTCGATGTGCGCCCCGGCGGCCGCTATGTAATCGAGATTCCGGTGCCCAAGGAAGGTTTTACCTATCGCGGATACGGAACGTTTCGCGAAGTGAAGCCGCCCGAAAAACTGGTGTTCACCTGGGCCTGGGAGCAAATTCCTCCGCCTAAAAAGAAGCCCGAAGATATGGAGGACACCGAGTCGCTCGTAACCGTCCAACTGATCGACCGCGGCAACTTGACGGAAATGATCTTCACTCACGAAAATTTCACCACAGCCAAAGTCCGCGACAGCCACCAGAAGGGTTGGGACGGCTGCTTCGACGCGCTGGATAAGGCGTTGGCTGCTTAGACGCAAGCCGAGCGCGAGATGTCGTTTGGAATCTGGTGAGGTGCTGCGACTAACCGCCGCCCACAAGGTGAACGATCTCGAAGCGATCGTCAGGCTGAACCATCGTCTCCTGCCATTTCGCACGCGGCAGAATATCGAGATTACGCTCGATGGCCACCCGCTCGGCGGTCATTTCCAGGTGCTGAAGCAGCGCGGCAACGCTGAGGCCGTCAGGAATTTCGCGAACCTCGCCGTTGACCGTGATTTTCATGACAGCGGAATCTGCAGTCTAATTCGCCGGTTTCTCATCCGTCGGCTGACCGGAAGTATTTTTCGTCCGCGACCGCATCGCAAACCGCAGCTCGTCATTTCCGCTCGGCGTCGCAGCGCGAATCACCAGCGTCAGATCGCCCTTCCCCAACGGCGGCAGTGAAAAACGCAACCGCGCTCGCCCTTGACTATCCGTGGTTTCAGAGAAACGCCGATCCTCGATCGCACCGTCAATAAACGCTTCCACCTCAACCCCAGCCTGCGGCCCGCGGTCCGCCCGCCCCACAAGCTCAACGTCCAGAAATATATGTCCCCCAGTGAGCCACGACCCCGGGTTCATAAGCTGCATCTGAATCCCGCTGGGCCGACCATCCTGAGTGGCAGCCGCGGCAACCTGCGGCTCGAGCACTCCTGAGCGCAGATCTTCAATCACAGAACGATGCTGCTCCTCCACTCGATCCCGCAGCCCCTCATGATTGAATTCGTCAGATTCGACAAAATGCCGGTAATTCGAGGAGCGCCGATGCAGTACACGCCCATTTTGGTACACCACAGTATCAATCACTGGATGCGCTGGGCCGCGATCCTCAGTCTGAACGTGAAACACCTGGCTGCCGATTTGAACGTCGGTATTGAATCCAGAGCTCATGCGAAAGCTAGCCCCGGACACACAGCGCGCGCCTGAAAACGCGGTGAATTGAAGAACTGGGAGTTCATTTGACCGTGCGCTCTCGGGTCGTTATTATACCAGTGCAACCAACATGAACAGCAATTACCTCGACAACTATGGTTCATTGTTGCTGATGTTTATACTCGCCGCCGGATTGTCCGGCGCGTTGATCGTGGTGTCCACAATCATCGGAAAGCACAAGCGTACCAGGGAAAAAGACCAGCCATATGAATGCGGGATTCGTCCTACGGGCGACGCTCGCGAACCAATCTCAGTGCAGTTCTATATGGTTGCGCTGCTTTTTATCCTGTTCGACATCGAGGCTATCTTTCTCTATCCGTGGGCTTTGGTGTACCACGATCTGAAGCTCTTCGGCTTTGTCGAGATGCTTGTCTACATTATAATCCTGCTCGCAGGATACATCTTCCTCTGGAAGAAGGGCGCGCTCGACTGGAATCGCTGACGCCCATCGGGATCCAACCGTGGAATCAAAGGAAGCTGACAAAACACTCGTAGTCCATCAACTGAAGGCCTGGGACGCGCAAGCCGTCACCGAGGTGATCGAATTTCGGGGCGAAACCACGGTCGTGGTACCCCGCGAACACCTTCTGCGCGCTGCCGCTTATCTCGCGTCGGAGCCTTCGCTTCATTTTTCCTTTCTTTCGGACATCACCACGGTTGACCGGTTCCCTCTCGAGCCTCGCTTCGAGGTGAATTACCATTTGCTTTCGCTCGATCGCAACGAACGCCTGCGCCTCAAAGTCCGGCTGGGCGGAAGCGATCCCTCGGTGCACTCTGTCACCGAAATCTGGCCCACAGCGAACTGGCACGAACGCGAGAATTACGACTTGATGGGCATCCGTTTCGAAGGCCACCCCGAGCTTTCGCGCATTCTCATGCCTGACGATTGGGAAGGTTATCCGCAGCGGAAGGACTACCCCGTCGAGGGCTATCGCTGATGTCAACAACGATCGAAACCGTAGCCGGCTCAGCGAACACGATGGTCCTCAATATGGGACCGCAGCACCCGTCTACGCACGGCGTGCTGCGTGTGGTCCTCGAGCTCGACGGTGAAATCGTGCTGAAAGCGCGGCCCGTGATCGGCTATCTCCACACCGGCATCGAGAAGAACATGGAAGCGAAAACCTATTCGCAAGCCATCACGATGACCGATCGCATCGATTACCTCGCGCCGCTCTCCAACAATCTCTGCTATTGCCTCGCTGTGGAAAAAATCCTCGGAATCGAAATTCCCAAGCGCGCGCAATACATTCGCGTCCTGCTCACTGAAATGACGCGCATCGCTTCGCACCTCGTCTGGCTCGGCACGCACGCAATCGATCTCGGCGCCATGTCCGTCTTCCTTTACACGTTCCGCGAGCGCGAAGAGATCATGAAGATTTTCGAGTACGTCTCGGGCCAGCGGATGATGACCAGCTATTTCCGCATCGGCGGCATTGCCCTTGAGCCGCCGCCCAATTGGCTCGACCATATCCGCCGCGTGATCGATGCCCTTCCCGCACACATTGACGAGTACGAAGGCCTCCTCACCAATAACCGCATCTGGCTCGGCCGCACCAAAGGAGTTGGAATCATCAGCGCGGAAGACGCCATCGCCATGGGCGCATCGGGCCCCATGCTGCGCGGCAGCGGCGTGCCCTACGACATCCGCAAAGCTTTCCCGTACTCCAGCTACGAAGAGTTCGACTTCGATATTCAAACGCAAACCGCGGGCGACTGCTTCGCGCGCTATCAGGTCCGCGTAGCCGAAATTCGCGAGAGCATCAAAATCGTCCGACAGGCCATGGAAAAGGTCCCTGCGGAAGGGCCCATCAAGGCCACCGCTCCAGGAATTATTGCCCCGTCGCGTGAAGAAATGAAATCCTCGATCGAAGGGCTGATCTATCACTTCAAGATTTACACGGAAGGTTTCGCTCCGCCGCCGGGCGAAGTCTATCAAGCCATTGAATCGCCTCGCGGTGAGCTGGGATTTTTCGTCTCCAGCGACGGCTCAGTCCATCCGTACCGCGTAAAAGTTCGCGCGCCATCGTTTATTAACTTACAAACATTGCCAAAACTCTGCGAAGGCCGCCTGATTGCCGACGTGGTGGCCTGCATCGGAACCACCGACATCGTCCTGGGGGAAGTCGACCGCTAGGCTCATCCGGCCGGCGCTAAACGAATCATGCAATTGCCGCCGTCACTCGAAGCGAAATTTACAGAACTACTCGGGCGCTACCCCATTAAGCGCTCGGCGCTGATTCCTATGATGTTGTACGCCCAGGATCAGTTCGGATTTCTAAGCGACGAATTGCTCGAAGAGATCGCCAAGCGCGTCGGCTTGAATTTGATCGAAGTCACCGAGACCCTCGCGTATTACTCGATGCTCCGCCGCAAACCCGAAGGCCGCTATCACATCCAGGTCTGCACGAATATTTCCTGCATGCTGCGCGGCGGTAACGAACTCTTCCAGCACGTTCAAAAGCGCCTGGGAATTGGAAACAAGGAAGTCTCGCCCAACGGCACCTTTTCTCTCGAAGAAGTCGAATGTATCGGCGCCTGCACCGGCGCACCGGCGATTCAGATTAATTACGACTATCACGAAAATCTCGACCCCTCGAAAATCGACACGATCTTTGAACAACTCGAGCAGGGCAAGCGCCCGAAGCCGGTATCCGTGATTTCAGGCGCGATTCACGAGCGACATCCCGCCGAAGTGGTAGTGATTAGCCGCCGTTTCGGAATTCCCAATTCCAATAAAATCGATGTCTACCTCAAGCACGATGGCTATCAGGCTCTCGAAAAAGCACTAAAGCAAATGACGCCCGACCAGATCGTCGACGAAGTGAAGAAATCGAATCTGCGCGGACGCGGCGGTGCCGGCTTCCCGGCGGGCATGAAGTGGAGTTTCGTCCCCAAAGAAACGGGTGGCAAGCCGAAATACATCATCGCCAATGGCGACGAAAGCGAGCCCGGCACAAGTAAAGATCGGCCGCTGATGGAAATGGATCCGCATCAGCTCATCGAAGGAATGGTGATCGCTGGACGCGCCGTGGGCGCGGAACGCGGATACATCTACATTCGCGGCGAGTATCGCTACGTGATCGATATCGTCGAAGCAGCGATTGTCGAGGCCTACGCGAAGGGCTACCTCGGCAAGAATATTCTTGGCAGTGGATTCAATTTCGATCTCGTGGCGCACACAGGCGCCGGTGCCTACGAGTGCGGCGAAGAATCGGCGCTCATGGAATCGCTCGAAGGCAAGCGTGGGTATCCACGTATCCGCCCGCCGTTCCCTGCTGTCGTAGGCTTGTACGGCTGCCCGACTGTCATCAACAACGTCGAAACCCTCAGCTCCGTTCCCGCCGTAATCTTGCGCGGCGGCGAATGGTATGCCGGCCTTGGCACTCCGAAAAATGGCGGCACGCGCCTCTTTGCCGTTTCCGGGCACGTGAATCGCCCCGGAATCTACGAGCTGCCCATGGGCTTCAACATGAAGCGCATGATCGAAGAAGTTGCCGGCGGCGTGCCCAGCGGAAAGAAAATCAAAGCCGTCGTGCCGGGCGGCAGCTCCTGCCCGCTTCTCACGGGCGATGAAATCGATATCGCAATGGATTTTGATTCAGTCGCAAAAGCCGGCTCGATGCTCGGGTCCGGCGGTACCGTGGTCCTCGATGAGGACACGTGCATGGTCGACTTCGCTCGCCGCATCATGCATTTCTACGCGCACGAATCGTGCGGCTGGTGCATCCCTTGCCGTGAAGGCACCGCCTGGCTTCGCCAGTTGCTCGACCGCTTCCATGATGGCGGCGGCCGCGCTTCAGACATTCCTTTAATAGACGAGCTTTCCAAGAACATGCTGGGCCGCACTTTCTGCCCGCTCGGCGACGCAGCTGCCATGCCCACAATCAGCATCGTGAAAAAATGGCGCAACGAATTCGAAGAACACCTGCGCGGCGATTGCCCCTATAAGCCCGCTGACGTGATTGCCGAGGTTCGCTAGCAAGATGCCGGAACAAAAACAGATCACGTTCACCATCAACGACCAGAAGGTGACCACCGCTGCGGGCACGCTCGTGATCGAAGCGGCCAAGCACCAGGGCATCGAAGTCCCCTCTTTCTGCTATTACCCCGGACTTGCTCTCCAGGCCGCATGCCGCATGTGCCTAGTCGAAGTAGAGAAGGCGCCGAAGCTTCAAACCGCCTGCACTCTCGTCGCTGTCGAAGGCATGGTGGTGAAGACCGACACCGCGCAAGTTCACAAAGCGCGCAAGGACATGATCGAGTTTCTCCTCTCCAATCATCCACTCGATTGTCCGGTCTGCGACAAGGGCGGCGAATGCGAACTGCAGGACATGACCTTTCGCTACGGCCTCGATCACAGCCGCTTCACCGAAGAAAAACTTCACTACCCCGAAGAAAAATGGTCGCCGCTCGTTTTTTACGACGCGCCGCGCTGCATTCTCTGCTTCCGCTGCGTCCGCGTCTGCGATGAGGGCATGGACGTGAAAGCTCTCGGCGTCGGCGCCCGCGGCGTGCATTCCGTGATCTTGCCGAATGAAAAAGGCGCGCTGGCTTGCGAAGAATGCGGCATGTGCATCGATATCTGCCCGGTCGGCGCTCTCACCAGCGGAACCTACCGCTACCAGACGCGCCCGTGGGAAATGACCTACGTCCCTGAGCCTTGCACGCACTGCTCGAACGGCTGCAAGACCACGCTGAGCATTCGCAACAACGAAATCTTGCGCGCGAACAATCGCGATCATTCGGGCGTCAACGGCGAGTTCCTCTGCGGTAAAGGCCGCTTCGGCTTCGATTTCACGCACAATCCCGAACGAATCCGCCAGCCGCTCATTCGCCGCAATGGCAAACTCGAACCCGCCAGTTGGGAAGCCGCGCTCGAAGAAGTTTCGCGCCGCTTCAAGCAAGTGCGTGACATGCATGGCCCCGCAGCCATCGGCGTGATCGGCTCCAATCACACCACCAACGAAGAAAACTATCTCCTGAATCGTTTCGCCCGCGCCACGCTCGGCACCAACAACATCGATCATCACCGCACCGCCGACTACACTGGCCTCGCCGCAGCTCTCGGCCCACGCGCCAAAGATTCGCTCGCCACCATGGCGGACGTCTACGCCTCGAATGCCACGCTGGTGATCGCGAACGACGTAACGCAGCAAAATCCGCTCGTCGCCTGGCAAATCCGCACCGCGATTCGTCATCACAAAGCGCGCCTCTTTGTCATCAATGGCCGCCCGAGCAAAATTCATCGTAAGGCTGCGTATCTCGCCGAAGTCGCGCAAGGCACCGAGCGCCAGGCCGTCCGCTGGCTCGCCACAGGCCAGGGCGATTTCGACGACAACAGGGGCGCTGCGCTTTCGGCTCTGAAAGCCGGCCTCGAAAAAGAATCCGATGTCGTAATTATTTTCGGTGCCGATATCAGCGGCGCTGCTCTTCGCGATCTCATCAGCTTCGGCTCAAAACTCCCCGGCCACACTCGCTTCATGGCGCTCGGCGACTACGCGAACTCGCGCGGCGCTGCAGACATGGGCATCCTCCCCGATCGCCTTCCCGGCTACGCGCAGCTTGCCGACGCGGCCGAACGCGCCCGCTTCAGCAAACTCTGGGGCAGCGAAATTCCATCAGCGCCGGGCATCACGGCTCGCGAAATGATGGAAGCCGCCGCCGCTGGAAAACTGAAAGCCCTCTACGTCGTCGGCGCAAATCCCCTGAAGACATTCGAGGTGAAGCAGCCCGATCGCCTCGCCGGACTCGAACTTCTGGTCGTGCAGGATATGTTCCTCACGGAAACGGTGCAGCGCGCCGACGTCGTGCTCCCAGCCGCGTCCACATACGAAAAAGACGGCACGCTCACGAATACCTCGGGTGAAGTTCAAATGACCCATCGCTCCATCGATCCGCAAGGACCGCGCAGCGATTTCGATCTGATTCGCATTCTCTCGCACCAACTCAGCATGCTGGGCGTCGGCTCGCCGATTCGTTTGCGTACTCCCGAAGCCGCGTTCGATGAAATCCGCCAGAACGTGCACGGCTACGATCTTCCGGTCGCGGGCCTGCTTGCTGGCGGCGCCGAACTTTCCACTGCAACGTGTCAATCCGTCGAGCCGTCTTGCGAAACGCCGGCTGGCGTGGTTTTCTCGTCCAACGATTTCCTGTTTTCGAGCGGTACCCTGGGGCGTTACTGTTCCAAACTCAAATCCACCAACGAGGCCAAAGATACTCCGTGGAGTTCGTCGCCCAACATCCAGTCCTGGTGGTATCGCTAGTCAAGATCGTCGTCCTTTTGTTCGTGTTGATGACGGCGCTTGCCTACCTCTCGTGGTTTGAGCGCAAGGTCATCGCGCACATCCAATCGCGCTGGGGTCCGTACTATGTGGGCGCGCACGGATTGCTGCAGCCGCTCGCCGATGGCGTAAAATTCCTTTTCAAAGAAGATTTGACGCTGCCGGCGGCCGATCGCGTGCTCTACATTCTGTCGCCGTTTCTAGCGCTTTCGCTGGCGATGACTACGCTGGCGCTGATTCCCTTCGGCCCCGCGACTGTGTACATCTTCGGTCAGCCCACACAGCTCGTCGTCGCCAATGTTGACGTCGGTTTGCTGTTCCTTTTCGCGATCACTTCGATCGGCGTTTACGGCGTCGCCCTCGCCGGATGGTCGTCCAACAGCAAATACTCGTTGTTGGGCGGCTTGCGCAGCTCCGCGCAGATGATCAGTTATGAAGTTTCGCTCACGCTTTCCGTTGTCGGCGTCCTTCTCCTGGCGGGTTCATTCAATTTCAACGAAATCATCGAGCATCAGCAAGGCTACTTCCGCTATCTGCCATTTATTCCCCGCTGGAACGTTTTTCCGCAGATCGTCGGCTTCGTGTGTTACTTCATATCCGCGATTGCAGAGACGAATCGCGCGCCTTTTGATCTCCCGGAAGGAGAACAGGAACTCGTCGGCGGATTTCACACCGAGTATTCAAGCTTCAAGTTCGCCATGTTCTTCATGGCCGAATACGGCAACATGATCACGGTTTCCTGCCTCGCCACGATTCTATTCTTCGGAGGATGGCTCTCTCCCCTTCCCGACAGTTGGACCTGGCAAGAATATCTTCCCGGCGTGGGGTTGCTTCTCGCAGCTCTCTACCTCGCCTACGACACGGTGCGCAACATGCGTGGCATCGGCCGCATCCAGCTGGCCGTCGTCACCTTGCTTGCAGGCGGCATCGGTTTGCTCTGCCTTCTGCCCGGAGTAGCGCCGGTGATTCTGGGACCTTTCTGGTTTCTCAGCAAAGTGTTCTTCGTTATTTTCTTTTACGTCTGGACCCGCTCGACGCTGCCTCGCATGCGCTATGACCAGCTGATGTCCTTCGGGTGGAAGCTGCTGCTGCCGGTGTCGCTGCTCAACCTCGTGGCGACTGCGCTGTGGATCGTGGTGAAGAATCCATGAGCATCCCGTTCATCATGTTTTTCGTTTTCGCGTTCGTGGCGGTCGGCGGCGCGATCATGCTGATTCTCGCGCGCGAACCCATCCACAGCGCGCTGTCGCTGGTTCTGGTGATGGTGGCGCTAGCTTCGCTGTACTTGCTGCTGGGCGCGGAATTTATTTCCGCGGTGCAGGTGATTGTGTACGCAGGTGCGGTGATGGTTCTTTTCGTCTTCGTCATCATGTTGCTCAATGCAGGGGTCGAAGAGCGCACGAACTTTAGCCACATGGCGAAATATGCCGGGCTGCCGCTGGCGATTTTTCTTCTTTTTGGGCTGGCGCACTGGATGGCGCATTCAGCCATCGGCGCGACGGTTGCCAACGGTGCGGGAGCGCCCAACCAGGCTGCCGTTTCCACGCGCGCTCTCTCCACGATGCTGTTTCAAAAATATCTTTTCCCCTTTGAGGCTACCTCCATCCTGATACTGATCGCTATTCTCGGCGCTGTCGTGCTCGCGAAAAGGGGGACCGAATGAGCGTCGTCCCCATTTCCTATTACCTCGTGTTAAGCGCCATTCTGTTCGGACTTGGCGTCGTCGCCTTTGTTTTCAAGCGCAACATCGTGACCATTTTTATGTCGATTGAACTGATGCTCAACGCCGTGAACCTCGCTTTTGTGGCGTTCGCGCGCGCACATAACCAGCTCGACGGGCTGATATTCGTGTTTTTTGTGATCGTCGTAGCCGCGGCGGAAGCGGCTGTGGGCCTCGCGATCGTCATTACCATTGCGCACAATCGCCGGTCGTTGAACGTTGAAAACGTGGATCTCCTCAAATTCTGATGCCGATGCTCGACCATCTCTGGATCATTCTCGCGCTGCCGCTGGCTGGCGCGGCCATCAACGGCCTTTTCGGAAAGCACTGGCCGAAGTCCGCCGTGAACTCTGTTGCCATCGGCTCTGTATCGCTGGCGTTTATTGCCGTCGTGGAGACGGTTCGCGAATTTCTCCAGCTTTCCGCGAACCAAATCCCCTGGGTGAGAACCTATTTCCCGTGGATGACCGCCGGAGTTTTCAAAGTTAATTTCACGTTGCAAGTGGACCAGCTCACCATCGTGATGCTGCTCACCGTCACCTTTGTCGGCACTCTGATTCACATCTACTCCACCGGTTACATGGCCCACGAAGGCGGCTACTACCGCTTCTTCAGCCACCTCAACCTCTTCATGTTCTTCATGCTCACCCTCGTGCTTGCCGCGAATATCATGGTGATGTTCGTGGGCTGGGAAGGCGTGGGCTTGTGTAGTTATTTGCTGATTGGCTTCTGGTTTCTGAAGCAGTCTGCAATCAGCGCGGGTAAGAAAGCGTTCATCACCACGCGCATCGGCGATTTTGGATTCACCATCGGGATTTTGCTGCTGTTCTGGACATTCCACTCCGTCGATTTCGGCACGATTTTCTCGCAGGCCGCCAGCATGCCGTCGGACACGATGACGCAAGCCGGTGTGCTGACCACGATTTGCATTCTGTTGTTTACCGGAGCAGTCGGGAAATCGGCCCAGCTCCCTCTTTATGTTTGGCTGCCCGATGCGATGGAAGGTCCCACACCTGTCAGCGCGCTGATTCATGCGGCGACGATGGTCACCGCGGGCGTTTACATGGTGGCGCGTATGCACCCGCTTTTCTCGCGTGCGCCGATCGCAATGCTCGTCGTCGCCATCGTTGGCGCGGCGACAGCGTTCTACTCGGCCACAATCGGCCTGGTGCAAACCGACATAAAGAAAGTTCTGGCTTACTCCACCGTCTCGCAGCTCGGTTACATGTTTCTCGCCTGCGGGGTGGGCGCATATGCGGCGGGCATTTTCCATCTGATGACCCACGCGTTCTTCAAGGGTCTCCTGTTCCTTTGCGCGGGGAGCGTGATTCACGCAATGGGCGGCGAGCAGGACATGCGCAAGATGGGCGGCCTGCATAAAGCCATCCCGGTGACGTTCTGGACGATGTTTATCGCCACGTTTGCGATTTCCGGCGTGCCGGGATTCGCCGGATTTTTCAGCAAGGACGAAATTCTCGAAGCGGCACAGCATTCGAATGCGCCCTTGTGGCTGCTCGGACTTGTCGCAGCCGGGCTCACGTCGTTCTATATGTTCCGCCTGATTTTCCTCACGTTTTTCGGGAAACAGCAATTCGACGAGCACAAAGTGCATGTCCACGAATCGCCGCGCAACATGACGATTCCGCTCATCATTCTCGCCTTCCTCTCGATTTTTGGCGGCTGGTTCGCTGCGCCCAAGCTCGTTGGCGGCACGAATTACTTCGATGCGTTCCTCCACCCTGTCTTTGCTGATGTGAGCTCGACGGAACCTGCGGCACCAGTGGTTAGACTCATAAATCCTGAAGAGGCACCTCTGCGTACCGAAAGCGCTGTTATGAAATTGGTGGAAGCCGTCACTGGACCGCCGGTGATCGTGGGCTTGATCGGCATTCTCGTCGCATGGTGGTTCTACATCCGCAGGCCCGATCTTCCGAAGAAACTCGCGCAGAGCATGTATGGGATCTACACGCTCATGCTTCACAAATACTACGTGGATGAAATTTATGCTGCTGTGATTATCCGGCCACTTTTGTGGATCTCGACGAATGTGTTGTGGCACACGGTGGACGAAGGCCTGATCGACGGAACCGTGAACGGTTCGGCGCGGCTCGCACGCGAGACCGGCGGAAAATTGCGCGAGCTGCAATCGGGAAATGCGCGCAGCTACGCGTCGTGGGTTGTGGTGGGCGCTGTGGGCGTCACGGCGCTGCTCCTTGGAATCTGGATGAAGGTGCACTAAGTGGAAATGCAGCCACATCTTTTGACGGTAATCACCTTCCTGCCGCTGCTGGGCGTGCCGGCGTTGCTCTTCCTGCGCTCGGAAGACCACACATGGATCAAGCGCATTGCTCTTGCGGTGTCGCTGGCGGAATTCGTGATCTCGCTGTTCCTGATTCGGGGCTTCGTGACCGCCAATCCCGGCTACCAGTTCGAGGAAATTCACCCATGGATCGGTTCGGCGATCCGCTACCACATGGGCGTGGATGGAATCAGCCTGTTCCTCGTGATTCTGACGACGTTCCTTGTGCCCATCTCGATTCTGGCGTCGTGGCAAGGAATCCACGAGAAGGTGAAAGGCTTTTTCATCGCGCTGCTGGTGATCGAGACGGCGATGATTGGCGTGTTCGTCTCGCTCGACCTCTTCCTGTTTTTCGTTTTTTGGGAATTGACGCTGATCCCGATGTACTTCCTGATCGGCATCTGGGGCCATGACCGGCGCATATATGCGGCCGTGAAATTCATTTTGTACACGATGTTCGGATCGATTCTGATGCTGGTCGCAATCCTGTGGCTCTACAACGTAGCCGGCTCGTTCGATTTCCCGGAGATTCAAGCAAAGCTGCATGCGGGACTCGTATCGCTGCCACCCAACACTGAACTGCTGCTTTTCTCCGCGTTTTTCCTGGCGTTTGCGATCAAGGTGCCTCTTTTCCCCTTGCATACGTGGCTGCCCGACGCGCATACGGAAGCGCCGACGGCTGGATCCGTGATTCTTGCGGGCGTGATGCTGAAACTCGGAACGTATGGGATTTTGCGTTTCTGCCTGCCTCTCTTCCCCGATGCGGCGCACCGCGCAGCACCGGTGATCGCGGTGCTCGCGATTATCGGAATCGTCTATGGCGCGCTGGTCGCAACGGTGCAGACGGATTTGAAGCGGTTGGTAGCATACACATCGGTGAGCCACCTGGGACTCGTCGTGCTGGGAATCTTCGCGTTCAGCACGATTTCGATTCAAGGCGCGATTTATCAGATGTTGAATCATGGCGTGTCCACCGGCGCGCTGTTTTTGGGCGTAGGCATGTTGTACGACCGGCGGCACACGTTTGAGATCAAGCAGTTCGGCGGGCTCGCCACGCCAATGCCCGTGCTGATGGCGTTTTTCCTGTTTGCGTGCCTCTCGTCGCTGGCGCTGCCGCTGCTCAACGGATTCGTGGGCGAATTTCTGATTCTCATTGGTGTGTTCGAGCACCACCACGCTTGGGCGTCGTGGGCAGCATCGGGCGCCGTGCTCTCGGCGATATATCTGCTCTGGGCGTACCAGCGAGTAGCGCTTGGTGAGGTGACGGTTGAGAAGAACAAGACGCTGCCGGATGCCTCGACGCGCGAGCGCCTGATTCTTGTGACGATGGCGCTGGTGATTTTGTTCATGGGCGTCGCTTCCCCGCTTTTCACGAGGCGTATGGAGCCTGCGACAAACGTGCTGCTCGAGCAGATGGCCGGCCGCGCGCAGAACGCAAACCGGCCGGCCGCGCCGGCTACTTCCGCGGAGAGAACTTCGGTCCCCGCCGCCGCGGCGATGTTCAAAACTGAAGCAGAAGCACCTCGAGTGCGCCCCTGATGCAGATTTCCGCCGAACAGCTCGCCAACCTCCACAGGCTCGCGCCGGAGATTATTTTGTGCGCTACCGGCATTCTGATTATGGTGCTCGATCCTTTCCTGGGACCGGCGCGACAGCGGACGCTTGGCTATTTCGCACTGGCAGGAACGATTGCTGCGCTTTTCACCATTCGACTGGCGGCGATCGATCCGGGTCTGGCTTACAGCGGGCTGATTCGTGCTGATGCGTTCAGCGTCTTCGTGCACGTGGTGGTGATTGGAGCCGCCGCGATCGCGATTCTGGGCTCTTATGAATATCTCGAGAATGAAGGCTTGCAGCGCGGGGAATACTACGCGCTGGTGCTTTTCGCGACGGCCGGGATGGGGATTCTTGCCGGCGCGAACGAGCTGGTGACGGCTTTTATCGGCCTGGAGATGAGCTCGATCTCGACTTACATTCTCGCGGGATTCCGGCGACGCGCCCTCGAGTCGAATGAAGCTTCGCTGAAATATTTCCTTCTGGGATCTTTTGCAACGGCCTTCTTCCTCTACGGAATCGCGATGACATACGGCGCGACGGGCACCACGCGCATCGATGGGATTCAAGCAGCATTTCAAATCACACCTCCCGCCGGGCTCGCGATTCTGGGACTCGGGCTGATGTTCGTGGGTCTCGGATTCAAAGTGGTGGCGGCGCCATTCCAGATTTATGCGCCGGACGTGTATCAAGGCTCACCTACGTCTGTGACGGCGCTGCTCGCGTCGGCTCCGAAGGTGGCGACGTTCGCGGTGATGGTACGGATTTTTTATGTGGCGTTCGGCACGTCGAGCGATTTGTGGTTCTGGGCGGTGTGGATTTCGGCCGTGCTGACGATGTGCATCGGGAATTTCGCGGCGCTGGTGCAGACGAACGTGAAGCGGATGCTCGCTTATTCCTCGATCGCGCATGCGGGGTACATTCTGGTGGCGTTTGCGGCGGCGACGGACCTGGGCGTGGCAGCGATTTTGTTTTATCTCGCTTCGTATGCGCTGATGAAAATTGGCGCGTTCCTCGTGCTGTCGCATCTCGGCCAACAGGGCGAGAAGCGGCTCGAGATTCAGGATTATGCGGGGCTCGGGTCGAAGCAGCCGGTGCTCGCTGTATGTTTTTCGCTTTTCCTGCTGTCGCTGCTCGGCCTTCCGGCGACGGGCGGCTTCCTCGGAAAATTCTTCGCGTTTCAGGCTGCGCTCGATTCGCGCATTGTGTGGCTTGTGGTGATTGCGGCGATCAATAGCGTGATCGGCGCTTATTATTATTTGCGCGTGATTGTGGCGATGTACTTCTGGGAGCCGTCGAAGGATTACGTGCCTACGCCCGTGGCGGCTTCGCTGGCTACGGCGCTGGCGGTTTGCGCGATTGGCACGCTGTATCTCGGAATCCTGCCGGGACGCGTGCTGAGCCTGGCGCGCGCTGCGGCGGATTCGCTGACGGTTCGATAGACTCCTTGCTTTCTTTCCCGCTGAAAATCCTTCGGCGAAACTGACCTGCAAAAGTGCGAAATATTTGCGATTAGAAAAAGCTAGTAGGCTGATTTTTCTGCGGTTTAGGAGAAATTCTAATTCCAGATTTGCGATTAGAATTTTGAGCGGGTATGTTGCGGACCGGGCGCCTTTGGCGGCTACCGGGCCCCCTTCGAACTGGCTTTAACCTCTTTGTTCATCACGTTTGACACTTAGCGCCTGCTCCTACTAAGACGCTCTGGCGCGGTCGCGAGTTGGATGGGAAACGCGCCAATCACCAGACCTGGAAAAAGAAAGGCCCGGACGCTCTCGCCGAGCGACCGGGCCCTTGCAATGTTAATTGGCTGTTAAATCGAGGCTATACGACCTTCAGGAAGACGATGGCGAAGGTGTAAAGGGCCATCGACTCGATCAGCACAAGCGCCAAAATCAGGGCGAAACGGATTGCGGCGGATGCGCCCGGGTTGCGGGCGAGTCCTTCGCAGGCTGCGGCAGTGGCTTTGGCCTGGGCGTAACCGCCGGCAGCTGAGGCGATGGCCATGGCGAAGCCGGATGTGATGGCGACCCAGTTTACAGCGGAGGCTGCCGCACGTCCCGTTTCCTGCGCGAAAGCGGCAGGGGCGAGCAGGCTGATAGCGACGACCGACAGCAGGAACAGCGCGTACCTTTTCATTGTGAAGCTCCTTGTATGAAGATGCCGCCAGGAGGTGGCTCCCGTCATCCTCAAGCAGCCGGGATCACATTGGTGGCGATGATGCCGAGCGTTTATGAATGCGCTTCAGGGGCTAAAGCCCCGCGTCGTTGGGTTATGGTTTGCCGCGGTTGAAACCGCGGCCTACAACGACGGTGTTGATTTATCGTGTTGCGGTTAAAAAAAACCTGCCTCAGCGGCTAAAGCCGCATTGCTTTAGCTTCCGGTTGCGGCACAGCTAAAGCCGTGCCCTGACGAAAACCGAAACAGATGGGCTGCACGAAGCCTTGCGTTACCCGGGCACGGCATGCCGTGCCCCTACTGATAAAGCGAATCTAGTGCTCTTCGGCTACGGCGCCGGCTACGTAAATTACCGGCAGAATTGTGAAGACGAAGGCTTGCAGTACGGCCACGAAAATATGAAGCAGGATGAATGGAATTGGGCCGATTAGCGGAACCACAAGGCCGACGTAGCCGGCTTTGTTGAGGTGCTCGAGGAAAATGGAAAGCTCGAGCATGAGTCCGAGAAACAGAATATAAAGGGTTTCGCTCACGAGCATGTTGACCCAGAGACGGACGGTGAGCGAGAGCAAGCGCGCCAGATTGCTGACGATTTCGATGGGGAGCATGATCGGCGACATGGCGAGAACCGGTCCAAGGAAATGTTTGCTGTGGCCGAGGGGGCCGTGTTTCACGATACCGGTCCAGTTGTAGTAGAGGAAGACGACGATCGCGCAGCCGAGTGGAACGGAGACTTGGGCCGTGGGCGATTCGAGAGTAGGAACCAAGCTGATTAGATTATTGAGAAGGACAAAGATGCCGATGCTGCCGAGCATGGCGACATACTTATTCGCATCGTGGCCGATGTTGTCTTCGAGCAGGTCGCGAACGCCGACGCCCATGGAGTTTGTAAGCAGCGCTTCCATGCATTGCTGCGTCCCGCCGGGGCGATCGACTGAGATACGGGCTCTCAGCCAGAGGAAGAAGATGGCTGCGATGAGAAAGGCGAGCACTTCCATCGCGACGTGCGTGGGAATCGGGTATGCGGGATTCGCGGGTTGAATGTGAAGAGCTGCCAGCAACGCCAGGACGGGCTTGGCGAACAAACGATTCAAAAATATCGAGAACCAGATGGGCCGTTCTACCAAGATCACCTCGTCGAGCGTTGTTCGTTAAGCTAAGCGTCTTCGCGCGGCTCGGGCCCTGACCGGAAAAGCTGCCCGATCAATTCCACGAGGACTGCTGCGATGACGGCAAAGAATCCAGCCAGCAGACTTGCGGCCGGCAATTTGAAGCCTCGCAGAATAGCATAGGCGGCAACAATGAGCAAAACGTAGCGGCCGAGGAATTTCAAGTAAACGCTTGGCGGTACCCGCGCTTTTTCGGCGCCCGCTTGGGCTGTGGAGAGGCGGGCGAGGGTGGAGACGCCTTGTTTTAGCCAGCGGTAGTTGATCCAGGAGAGGACCGCGCCCGAGGCTACGGCTGCTCCGGCTCGCCAGTTCCATATCGCGGTTGCAGCAATCGTGGCCAGAGCGCCGATGGCGACGGTGAGGTACTCGATGCGGCGCTCGGAGGCGGCGTAGAATGCGTCGTCTTGTTGCATTTTGTGGCAGGGCTTCAGCGAAAGCCCAGCGCTAAAGCGCATATCGGAAAGGGAGCCTATATCGGAGCGCTGAAGCGCTCCTCCCCCGCATAAATGCGGGGGCTCCCACCGGAAAATCTAACACCCATCGCATGAATGCGGGGCTCCCACCGGAGAACCTTAACTTCATCCCAAACCTCAGGCGCTGCCGCTGCCACTTTAGCGGGAGAGGCGGCGGATGATTTCCCAGACGCCTGCGCCGAAGCCGAGCAGGCCCAGTATCAGCGCGAAGGTGGGGCTTGTGTGCAGACGCTGATCGAGCAAATAGCCGAGACCGCCTCCGATCACCACCGCGCCAATCATGATCATCGGAAGCTCCATCACCATGGCGAGCTGAGTGACATCCTGCTTCGATCGCTTGGGAGGAATGGGGGGTTGAGAGGTCATGACCGACCTCTGATTCTAGTGGAAGAACGGCGTGATGATGGAATATTTCGCGAAGAGCAGGAACTGCTCGGGGAAAATTCCGGCGGCGAGGGTGACGATGACCATGGCGGCGAGCGCGAATTTTTGGGCCCAGGAGATGATGGGCTTCACGGGGTCGGTGGAGGTGCGAACCCACATGGCGACGACCATGCGGAAATAGTAGTAGACGGCGGGGAGAATGTAGGCGACTGAGACGATGGCGAGGATGTAGTGGCCTGTTTCGATGAGCGACCAGAAGACCAGGAGCTTGGCGACGAAGCCGGCTGTGGGCGGAATGCCGGCGAGCGAGAGAAGAAAAATGAGCATCAGGATGGCGGCGCCGGGATTGCGTTCGATGAGGCCGTTGAGGTCGTCGATATCGTCGCCGATTACGTCTTTGTGGCGGAGCACCATCACGACGGCGAAGGCGCCGGTGTTGAAGAAGGCGTAGACGAGAAGGTAGAAGGCCATTGCTTGCAGGCCGCGCGGATTGAGCGAGCCGTCGGGATTCACGGAGGCGACGAAGCCGAGGAGGATGTAGCCGACCTGCGTGATGGAAGAATAGGCGAGGAGGCGCTTGATGTTGTTCTGCGTGATGGCGGCGAGCGTGCCGACGGTCATCGAGAGGACGGCGACGGTGGCCATGAGCATCACCCAGTCAACGCGGACCGGCCAGAAGACGGTGAGGAACAGGCGTAGAAGGAGCGCGAAACTGGCAGCTTTTGATGCGACGCTGACGTACGCGGTGATCGAAGTGGGCGCGCCTTCGTACACGTCGGGGGCCCATTGATGGAACGGGACGGCGGCGATCTTGAAGAACACGCCGGCGGCAACCGTGGCGATGGCGAGGAAGATGAGGATATCGCCGCCGGGAAGCATCTGATGGCGTTCGGCGAGGCGGATGGAGATTACGTCGAGGTGCGTGGAGCCGGCGATGCCATAGAGAATCGAGAAACCGTAGGCGAGGATGCCGGAGCTGAACGCGCCCATGAGCAGGTATTTCATTGCGGCTTCGTTGGAGCGGCGTTCGCGGCGGAGGAAGCCGGTAAGGACGTAGAAGCTGAGCGCCATGGTTTCGAGCGCGAGGAAAAGGACGACGAGATCGTTGCCGCAGGCGAGAAACATCATGCCGACGGTGGCGAGAAGCATCAGCGCGTAGTATTCGCCGTGCTGTTCGTGCTCGAGCTCCATATAGCGAACGGAAAGCAGGATGACGAGCGCGGTAGACGCCAGAAACAGGAAGCCGAAGAAAATGAAGAATGGGTCGATGACGATGGAGTTGTCGAAGGCGGAGTAGCGCTGCGACGCCGCCCCTACCATCAGCCATAGCGAAATGCCGCTAAATACGACGCCGAGCATGGCGGTGATTGCGTTCCAGCCTTTTTGCGCGGGGGTGAGGAAAAAATCCGTCAGCAGAATCGCCAGCGCGAAGAAGACGAGCATCGCCTCGGGAAGAATGAAGGAGAAGTCGACGCGCGATTGCTGAAGGATGGCGTGCCAGTCCATCTACTTGACCTCGGGCTTGCTTTGCGCGGCAGGCGATTTCGGCGCAGGCGCCGGCAGAACTGGAACTGCTTCGGCTATGGGGGGCGGCAACGGCGCGTCCATCAATGCAGCGGGAACGGCCGGCGGGAGATAGCCAGGGTTCACAGTTCGCATCAGGCGGTCTACCGGCGCTTCGAGCACGTGAAACAGCGGCGCGGGGTAGATGCCGATCCAGAATGCCAGGCACACGAGCGGGAGCAGCGTAGCCCACTCGCGACCGTTTAGATCAGGCAGATGCTCGTTGAGGGGATTGGTGATGTTGCCAAACATCACGCGCTGGTAGAGCCAGAGCAGATATGCGGCGCCGAGCACCACTCCGATTACGCCCCAGGCAGCGTATTGCCACTTCACTTCGAAGATGCCGCGCAGGATCGTGAACTCGCCGATGAAGCCGTTGAGGAGCGGCATGCCGAGAGAGCTGAGAGTGACGATGAGATAGATCGCCGCGAAATTCGGCATGGGCGTGGCCAGGCCGCCGAATTCGGAGATGAGGCGAGTGTGGCGGCGCTCGTAGAGCACGCCGACGATAAGGAACAGCGCTCCGGTGGAAATGCCGTGGTTTATTTGCTGGATGATGCTGCCGGTGAGGCCGAGCGGGGTGAGCGCGAAGATTCCCAGCGTGCAGAAGCCCATGTGGCTCACCGAGGAATAAGCGATGAGCTTTTTCATGTCTTTCTGCATCATGCAGACGAGCGCGCCGTAGATGATGCCGATCAGCGAGAGGACGATCATGAAGTTGCGATATTGGTTCGTCGCGTCGGGAAACATCGGAACTGAAAAGCGCAGGAAACCGTAGGTGCCCATCTTCAGCAGGACGCCGGCGAGGATGACGCTGCCGGCGGTGGGCGCTTCGGTGTGCGCGTCGGGCAGCCAGGTGTGAAACGGGAACATCGGGACTTTGATGGCGAAGGCGAAGAAGAAGCCCCAGAAGAGCCAGCGTTGCAGTTGGAGTGTGAAAAGCGGGTGCGGCGCTTCCAGTACGTCCTTGATGCTGAAGGTGTGCGCAGTGAAATAGATTGCGAGGACTGCGAGGAGCATTAGCACCGAGCCGGCGAGCGTGTAGAGGAAAAATTTTATTGCCGCGTAGAGACGGCGCTCGCTGCCCCAGACTCCGATGAGGAAGTACATCGGGACGAGCATCACTTCCCAGAAAACGTAAAACAGAACGAAATCGAGGGACATGAAAACGCCGAGCATGCCGGTCTGGAGGAGAAGCAGCAGGATGTAGTATTCCTTTTCGCGCTTTCGAATCGCGGACCAGGACGAAAGGACGGCGATTGCGCCGAGAATCGTGGTGAGCATGACCAGGAGGAAGCTGAGGCCGTCGATGCCGAGCGTGTAGCGGGCGCCGATCGAAGGGATCCAGCTGTGGTCCGTGATGAACTGGAAGCGTGGCGCGTCGATCGCAGTGTTGAAGCGCCAGATGAGCGGCAGAGAGACGAGCAGGCCGAGGCAGGCAAAGATATTGCCCATCCAGCGGTGGAGGTCGGGGCGCTCGCGGGGAATAAAGAGCATTAGGATCGCGCCGACGAGCGGCGTGAAGAGGATCGTGTTCAGAATATGGGTCTCAGAGAACATCCATTCCCTCGCTTGCTTTGGCTCGCTCGTTCGCGAGCGTTACGTTGAGATCCTTCGCTTCGCTCAGGATGACAAGCGTTTCGTTACCGCATTGCTTGATGCGCAATGTGAAAGTAGTACGCCAGAAAACCGATCAGGCCGATTACGATCAGCAACATGTAACTTTGCACCAAGCCGTCCTGGACCATACGCACCGGGTAGCTGAGAAGCCAGATGAGGCGCGCGCCGAAACGCACGGAGCCATCGACGATCCAGGTGTCCCACCACATCGAAACTTTTGAGATGAAACGCGTGAGCCAGCCGGCGCCGTTGACGCCGGCACCGTCGATGACGGTGCGGTCGAAAGCGCCGAGTGCGAGGCCGAGGTCTTTCGCGCGATTGACGAAAAGCGAATCGTAAATTTGGTCCACGTAGTATTTGTTGTAGACGAGGCGGTACAACCAGCCGAGACGATTGGCGATTTGCTGAGGCAGCTCGGTGCGCTTGATGTAGAGGAACCACGCGGCGAGGATGCCGCAGACTACCAGGCCTTCGGAAAGCAGCATCAATACGATTTCCCCGCCTCGCGAGCTGACCCCCTTCGCGGCTTCGGCGCGCAATTCATGCGGCACGGCGACCACGGGCTCGAGGAAACGAATGAAGGCGCTATTGCCGCCGAAAATTTCCGGCCACGCGACCCAGCCGCCTGCAATCGAAAGGCCCGCGAGAACCACGAGCGGGACGAGCATCGAGCGCGGCGATTCGTGGATGTGATGCTCCACTTCGTGGTCGACGCGCGACTGGCCATGGAAGGTCATGAAAATCAGGCGGAACATGTAAAAGGCCGTCATGCCGGCCGTGAAGTAGCCGATGGCCCAGAGGAGCACGTCTTTTTCGTAGGCTTTGCCGAGGATGAGGTCTTTGCTCAGGAAGCCGGCGAAGGGAAAGATGCCGGCGATGGCGAGCGTAGCGATGAGCATCGTCCAATAGGTGACGGGGATTTTTTTGGAGAGCGCGCCCATTTTGCGCATGTCCTGTTCGCCGGAGAGCGCATGGATCACGCTGCCGGCTGCGAGGAAGAGCAGGCCCTTGAAAAAGGCGTGCGTCATCAGGTGGAAGATGCCGGCGGTGAACGCGCCAACTCCACAAGCGAGAAACATGTAGCCGAGTTGCGACACGGTGGAATACGCGAGGACTTTTTTGATGTCGGTTTGCACGACGCCCATCGAGGCAGCGAAGAGTGCGGTGATCGCGCCGACCATGGCGACAACGGCCATTGCGGCGGGCGCGAGTTGGTAGATGGCGCTGGTGCGCGTGACCATGTAAACGCCAGCGGTAACCATCGTGGCGGCGTGGATAAGCGCGCTGACGGGAGTGGGGCCTTCCATGGCGTCGGGCAGCCAGACGTAGAGCGGAATCTGCGCGGATTTTCCGGTGGCGCCGACGAAGAATAGGAGTGCGATGGCGACGATGCGCGGGTCGCCGACGTTGAAATTTCCTTTTGCGAGGGCGGGGCCGATATCTGCGAAGCGAATCGTGCCGAGGAGCGCGGACGTCATGAAGATGCCGAGGAGAAAAGCTGCGTCGCCGATGCGGTTGACGATGAATGCTTTTTTGCCCGCGTCGGAGGCGGATTTTTTGTGGAAGTAAAATCCGATCAGCAAATAGCTGCACGTCCCCACGCCTTCCCAGCCCACGAAGAGCAGCAGGAAATTATTGGCGAGCACCAGCATCAGCATGGCGAACATGAAAAGATTCAGGTAGCCGAAGAAGCGGTAATAGCCGCCCTCGTGCGCCATGTAGCCGGTGGCATACACGTGAATCAGGAAACCAACGCCGGTGACGACGAGAATCATCACGGCAGAGAGCGGATCGAGCTGGAAGCCCCAGTCGGCGACGAAATTCGCGAGGCGGCCGTCGAGCATGTGGAACGGCACGGCGGGGAGCCATTCGAAGAGAACGTTGATGGCGATGCGATTATCCTGCGGGAGCGAGAGGAGCTGTAGGAAACTTCCGGCCGAAAAAATAAACGAGATGAAAACGCTCCCTACGCAGAGGGCATTGATGACTGTTTGCGCCAGCTTGCGCCCCAAAAACAGCATGGCCGCCGCCGTGATGAGCGGAAACATCGGAATCAGCCAGATGTGCGCGAGAAAGAATGGCAGCTGTGACGTCATCGGGCGATTTTCACCATTTCAGCATGTCCATCTCGTCCGCGAGGACCGTTTCGCGATTGCGGAAAAACGCCAGGATGATGCCTAGGCCAACGGCGGCTTCGGCGGCAGCGTCCGTGATAATGAAGATGGCGAAGACCTGGCCATCGACGGACCCAAAGTGCCGCGAAAACGCGACGAGATTAATATTCACGGCGTTTAAGATCAGCTCGATGGACATGAGGACGATAATCACGTTGCGGCGGGTGAGCACGCCGACAACGCCGATGGTGAAGAGCGCGAGGCTAAGGAGGAGATACGCTTCTGTCGGAATCATCAGACCCTCCTCTTGGCCATTACGACGGCGCCAATCATCGCGACGAGCAGCAGGACCGAAGCGATTTCGAACGGCAGCATGTAGCGTTGGAAGATTGCGTCGCCAATGGCTTCCGTGTTTCTCGCCGGCATTTTGTCGGCGGGGTTGTGGAGGTTCAGGCCGGCGCGTGCTACCCATAGAGCGAAAAATACCTGTGCGGCAAGGACCAGCGCCAGCACGGCGGCCACATATTTTTGCCGATTGAATTGAATTTGGCGTAGTGCGACATCGAGATTCACCAGCATGATGACGAAGATGAAGAGGACCATGATGCCGCCGACGTAGAGAATAATTTGCACGACGAAGAGAAATTCGGCTTGGAGCTGGAGGAAAATTCCGGCTGTCGCGAGCAAAGTTGAGATTAGAAAAACGGCGCTGTGGACGATGTTGCGGCGCGTGACCATCAGGATCGCGGAGCCAACCGCGAGGGCGGCGAAGAAACCAAACAGGATTTCATTCAGGATCATATTTCAGTATCCGCCGGCTGCAATGTCGTCGCGGGTTTTGCGCCTTCGCTGGCCAGCCACATCGCGATGGCGAGAGTGACGATGTTCATCAGAAGCATGGCCCAGAACGGGCTCCAACCCAATTCCTGCTTGAGGATAATGGCAACGCCCACGTCAATCACATTGACTAGCGCGAGCGGAATCAAGAAGCGCCAGCCGAGACGCATCAATTGGTCGAAGCGGTAGCGCGGAAATGTAAACCGGAACCAAAGGAACGCGTAAAGGTAGGCCACCACTTTAGCCATAAACCAGAATGCGCCGTGGATTCCGGCCATTATGACGGGCGACGCAAAAAGCGCCGCGGCCATAGCTCCCGCGAGCAATAAGCATGCTGCGCCAAACGCCGCCATTACGATCTTCTGAATTTGCACTGGTTGTTTGGGAGCTAGATAGAAGCAATAGGCCGCTGCGGTCAAGAACACGAGCGACGGGATCACGTCAAAAAACTCGAGCGAAGTTCCCGGGAAATGATCGTGCCAGCGCGCAAAGGGACGCAGCCAGCCGCCGAGAAAAAGCGTGGTGGCGATTCCCGCGACGATGATCATATTCGCATATTCAGCGAGGAAGTAGAGCGACCAGCGGAAGCCGCTGTATTCGGTCATGTAGCCGGCAACGAGCTCGGATTCCGCTTCCGGCAGATCGAATGGTGCGCGGTTGGTTTCGGCAATCGATCCAACCATGTAAACGAAGAACCCGATCGGGACAAAGACAATGAACCAGGTGCCCTGGTCGTATTGCGCCTGAACGATTTCTTTCATCGAGAGCGAGCCGGCTAGGAGCAGAGCGGAAACGAGTCCCAGGCCCGCAGCGGTTTCGTAGCTGACGAGTTGCGCAGCGCTGCGCAATGCACCGAGCAAAGAATAGTGGCTGTTGGAGGCCCAACCGCCGAGGACGATCCCATAAATTCCGAGCGAGCTTATGCCCAGGATAAAAAGCAGTCCCACATTCAGATCTGCAATTTGAAATGCAGGGCCAATTGGCAACGCCGCGTAGGCTAGCAGCGCCATCGTGACGCTGACGAGCGGCGCCATCCAGAACATCAGTTTGTCGGCGTTCGCGGGAATGATGTCTTCTTTGAGGAGAAGTTTCACGGCATCGGCAATCGGCTGGAGCAATCCGTGCGGGCCGACGCGCATCGGCCCGAGACGCGCCTGCATGTCGGCCATCACTTTGCGCTCGAGTAGGACGATGTACCCGGCGAGAAGCGGCAACACGGCGACGATGACGACCGCGTAGACGACCGGCAGCACATAGGGCGCGATTGAGGATGGAATGAGGTGGCCCATCAGCGGTCCACTTCCCCGAGAACAATATCAATCGTGCCGATGATCGCGACCACGTCCGCAACGAGCGCGCCCTGCGCCATTTTCTGGAATGCTTGCAGATTAATAAAGGACGGCGGACGAACGCGAAGGCGATATGGCTGCGTGGTGCCGTCGCTCACGATGTAGTAGCCAAGTTCGCCTTTTGGCGCTTCGATCGAGTGGTAGACCTCGCCCGGCGGCGGCTTCAGCACCTTGCCGACTTTTCCGAGGATCGGGCCGGACGGAATATTTTCGATGGCCTGCAGGCAGATGCGGCGCGATTGCCGCATCTCTTCCATGCGCACAATGTAGCGATCGTAGGTGTCGCCCGTGGGGCGCGTGGGGATATCGAATTCATACTGATCGTAGGCGGCGTAGGGCATCGCTTTGCGGAGATCCCATTTCACGCCGCTGCCTCGCAACACCGGCCCGGTGACGCCGAGGGCGATAGCATCCGCGGCCGTAATGATGCCGACGCCCTTGGTGCGGCCAACCCAGATGCGATTTTCGGTAAGCAGCGTTTCATACTCATCCACGCGGTGCTCGAAATCGTTGCAGAAACGTCTCACATCTTCTTCGAAGCCGTCGTAGGTCTCATATTGCAGACCGCCGATGCGGAAGGCGTGGGTGGTGAGCCGCGCCCCGCAATACTTCTCGAAAATTTTCAGAATTTCTTCGCGCTCGCGGAAACAGTAAAAGACGGGCGTGAGCGCGCCGATATCGAGCGCATGTGTGCCGAGCCAGAGCAAGTGGCTCGCGATGCGCTGAAGCTCGGTGAGGATCGTGCGAACAACCTTCGCGCGTGGCGGCGCTTCGGTACCGAGCAGCTTTTCGACTGCTTCGCAGTAGCCGAGGCCATTCGAGACAGCCGCGACGTAATCCATGCGATCCACATACGGCGCGAATTGCTGATAGCTGCGATGCTCTGCGATTTTCTCGACGCCGCGATGGAGGTAGCCGATGATGCATTCGGAATCTACGACGCGCTCACCGTCAAGCCTCAGCTTTACGCGCAGCACGCCGTGTGTGGAGGGGTGCTGCGGCCCCATGTTGAGGATAATTTCGTCCGCGCCCAGCACGGTGGTGGTGATTTCGGTTGTGGGGCCGTTGGTCATTTGGGTTGTGACGCGCTTACGGTAACTAGTCTCCCGTTCGTACTTCCCTCAGCGGCTAAAGCCGCACTACCTTGCGACATGATCGGCACGGCTGAAGCCGTGCCCTGACGACTGCAACAGCCGCTTTCAAAGATCGCCCCGGCTAGCCGGGGCACGATAAAGCGGCGGCAAGCCGCCGCACTCCACATCTACTGACCGCTCTCGATGCCGAGGTTTTCGCGCACCCAGTCTGTGTCCTGCTTCAAGATGTCGTAATCCTTGCGCAGCGGATAGCCTTGCCACTCGTCGGGCAGCAAGATGCGCTTCAAATCGGGGTGGCCTTCGAAGACGATGCCGAACATGTCATAGCATTCGCGCTCGAGCCAATTTGCTACCGGCCAAACTTCGCAGACGCTCGGCACCGGTTCGTTTTCGCCGAGATGGGCCTTCAGACGCAGGCGCTCGTTCTTCGGAAACGAGTACAGAATCAGAACCACGTCGAAACGTTTTTCGCGCTTCGGCCAATCGACGGCGGTGAGATCGTCGAGCATGTCGAATTTCTCGTCGTCGCGGCAATAGCGCGAAATTTCGCGCAGCTTATCAGCGGCGACGAGCACGATGGCCTGCTTGCGATCTTGCGTGGCTTCCCTGATGGCATCGCCAAATCGAGCTTTCAGGCGTTGCACGAGTTCGTTGTCGAGCGGAGTTGGTCCTTCTTTCGGCGGAGGTGGCGCTGCTGGCGGCTTAGGAGGTGCGGCCGCGGCGGGAACGCCGGGAGCACCAGGTTTGGCCGGAGCAGCCGGCTTCGGTGGTGTGGCTGAAGTAGGCGGAGTCGCTGCTGCGCCTTCAGCGGGAGGTTTCGGTGGGACAGAAGCGCCTTCCGCTGCCGGCTTCGACGGATCGGCGGGTGGTTTGGGAGCTGGCGTCTTTTCCGAGGGATCGTTAGCCATCGTTTCGATCGGCCGCAATCGTCAAGCAACGACGAGCAAATTCGCTCCATCGCGCGCGAGCAGCCCGCCTTTTTAACACACCCCAAAAAACAGCGTCAACGCATTCGGACAGATATTTCAGACCAGCTAGACCCAGTCGAGCGCGCCTTTGCGATAGAGCCAGATGTAGCCGACCAGCAAAATTCCGAGAAAGACGAGCATGGTCAGCAACCCGTAGACGCCGAGCTGGCTGTATTTGATCGCCCAGGGGAACAGGAAAATCGTCTCGACGTCAAAAATGACGAATAGAATCGCGACAATATAGAAGCGCACGGAATAGCGCCCGCGCGAACTGCCTTCCGGAGGCACGCCGCACTCGTAAGGCTCCAGGCGCGCGCCGGTGGTCTTCATGTCCGGGCGAATATATTTGAAAAGGATGAGAGATACGGCGGGAAACGACGCCGCGAGAAGCGCGTAGATCAAAATCGGAATGTATTGGCCCGGCATCACCGAGTTGACGGGCAATCCTAGCACAGAGAGGAGCACCAGCCAACCGGGCAGCACAGTTGACTCAAAAAGGTAGAGGCCGCAAAATCTGCGGAGTGTTAGTGCGATACAAGCTGGGCTCGATGAACAGAACCGCGATGCGAGCGATGCAGATCGGCACCGGATTCCTTGTCGCGCTGGGTTTCGTCCTGCTGCACCCACTACTGAACGCACAGGAGCAGAAGCCGCAGGAGCAAATAACAGTCACGGGAAAGCTCGGCCGCGTGATGGCGATTGGGGGCGAATCGACAGGATGGTCGATTCATCTCGACCATCCAATGACCGTGAAAGAAAAAGAAGTAGATTCGCTCGAAATCGACTATGCGAAAACCAGGAAGCTCGAGAAGCTGGAAAATAAAGAAGTGAAAGCCTCAGGCAAACTCACGCACCATCACGGAGTGGAAACGGGCGAGCGGCTGGTCTTCGAAGTGATATCCATCCAGGAAGTAAAACAAAACTAGACAGAAGAAAAAGCAGATCCCTCGACTAGGAGCCGCGCCGTCGCCCTGCAGACACAGCCGGGACGCACGATTCGCGCTTCGCGACGGAAGCAAGAACGCGCGCCTCTTCGCTCGGGATGACAGTTGTTGATAGTCCCGAGGGGGAAGCAAGCAGAACTGAGTCGCGACAGTATTGAATGCTTTCCTGGGTGTGGTTGGCCCGGGCGTCGCCCAGGTGTTTGGTTTAGTGGCGAGCGCCGTGGACCACATCAACGGCGTGTGGAAGAAGCCCTGCGATCGCGTTGAGCGACTCGACGGCGCCACTCGGGCTGCCGGGAAGATTAAGGATAATCGTTTTTGCACGAATTCCGGCTATTCCGCGCGACAGCAGCGCACGGTCGGTGAATTTTCGTCCCTCGGTGCGCATGTGCTCGGCAAACCCTGGTATTAACCGTTCTACTGCAGCTTGAGTCGCCTCGGGGGTCACGTCGCGCGGACCTACACCTGTGCCTCCGGTCGTCAAAATAAGATCGACTGCGCCGTCACCGGCGTCGGCTGCTTTCTTCAGAAACGCTTCGATTGCGATCGGTTCGTCCGCGAGAACGGTGGTGGACACAATTTCCCAGCCGAGCTCCTTGCAACGGGAGACGACTGCAGGCCCCGAACGATCTTCGTATTTTCCGGCTGCAACGGAGTCGCTGATGGTCACAATTGAGATTCGCATGAGGAATGGCCTGTGGATTACTTTTCGGCGGCCGGCGCATTCTCTTCTGCGCCATCGCGCTGCTGTTCATCAATCAGGCGCAGCGCTTCCATCAGGAGGCCAGTGGTTGTGCGCGAGATCGTGCTGCGCGTGGGGCCAGTGTTGAAATCGATTTCGAATTCGCCGTCCGGCCAGCGAACGGCCTCATACACGGCCGGCTCGCCTTCGAGGGCGCCCAGATTCGCGTCCGTGCATTGCCCCGAAGAGAAGAAAAGTTCGCCTTTCTCATCGGCGCGGCGAATCGTCAGCCGGCACGATTTCTGGCCCATTTCGAGCGATTGCATCAGGTCGAGAATGCTCATCTCTTCCAGGCGGCCCTGAACCACGCCGGGGCGGACGGCTCGATTCTGGAGCTTCTCGAGCTGGAGCCGATCGATCACTTTTTTCGCGCGGCGAACAAGGTCCTTCAGAAAAAATGGCTTGGGGATAAATTCTTCGACGCCCTCGACGATCGGACGCAGTTTTTCTTCAATGTCGCTGCGGCTGGCAAGAAAAATAAACGGGATCTGTTTCGTCTGCTGGCGCCCGCGCAGCTTTTCGTAGAGCTGGCGGCCATCGAGGCCCGGCATGCGGTAGTCGCAGATGACGAGATCGGGCGGCTCGTCCACAATGCGCAGTAGCGCATCGGCGCCATCCCCAGCTGAGCGGGCATCGCAATGGGAGGCGAGACCTTTCATCAGCAGGTCGAGGACTAGCGCGTTGTCGTCGACCACCAGAACTTTGACGTCTTTAATGGGCGTCATTTCGTCGTCGTCGTCTTCGCGAGCTTTCCGGAGCGAATGTAAAGACCGCTGCGCCCGCCGGACTTTTTCACGAGATGCACTTCCGAAATTTCAATGCCGCGCTCGAGCGCTTTGCACATGTCGTAAATCGTGAGGGCCGCAACAGAGACGGCGACAAGCGCTTCCATCTCGACGCCGGTAGGGCCGGTAGCCGTAGCCTCGGAGATGACCTCGATTCCATTCTGGCACAGCTTCGCACTCACATCTACGTGCGTCAGCGCAATGGGGTGACAAAGAGGAATCAGCTCCGAGGTGCGTTTGGCGGCGGTGATTCCAGCGATGCGCGCGATTTCGAGCGGATTGCCCTTGGGCGATTTGAGGCACCGCACGCTTTGGATGGTCGCTTGCTTCATGCGCACGAAGGCGTGGGCAACGGCGGTGCGAGAGGTGGAGGGCTTTGCGGTTACGTCAACCATCCGCACGCGGCCTGTTTTATCGTAGTGTGAGAGTTTTTTCATCGTGCGGATGTGCTATGAGCAACCTCGCATCCAGCTAGAATATTCCGCGCCGCGGCAGCACGTCCACCCAATCGCCTGCAGCTAGCTGAAGATTTGAATCGTGGACGACGAGATAGCAATTTCCTCGCACCACGGCGCCCACGTCGCCCGAGCCTTCCCAATGCAGCAGCGCGACCGTGGGCTCGCCGTTCGGCCATGTGACCTCCGCCGGCAGAAAATGCGTGAGCTTGGCTTTCTGCTCGATCGGATGAGCGAGCTTAGCTCTGTAGAACGGCAGCGGATCGGGCCGGTGGCCGCTCATCAATTCAATGGCGGGGACCACGAGCAGTTCGAACGTCACCATCGTTGAAACCGGATTTCCCGGCAGACCGAATGTGGGCTTCTCGTGGCACCAACCGAAGACGGCGGGCTTGCCCGGGCGGATCGCGATCGCGTCGAAGAAAAATTCGGCTCCGAATTCGCGAAGAACTTGCTCAACGAGGTCGTACTTGCCGACGGACACGCCGCCCGTAAGGACCAGCATATCCGCTTCGACGCCTTGCCCAATCAAACTGCGAAGCTCTCCCAATTCATCCGGCGCGCTACCCAGCATCAGCGGCTCGCCGCCTGCCAGTACAACTTGTGCAGCGAGCGAGATGCTATTGCTATTGCGAATTTGGAATGGGCCGGGCGACTGTTCGATCGAAACAAGCTCGTCACCAGTTGAGAGAATCGCGACGCGGGGCCGACGCGTAACCACGAGCCGTCCGCGCCCCACCTGCGCGGCCATCGCGAGTTCTGGATAACCAAGCCTCTCGCCGCGAGCGACGACCACTTCCCCAACGCGAGATTCGCTCCCCGCCAGAACAAAATTCTGACCTGTGTGCGCCGCATTCTGCAGCGTCACTTGATCGCCATCCAGGTGCGCGACCTCCTGCATCACAACCGTATCTGCTCCGCGTGGCACGGCAGCGCCGGTCATGATCTGCACGCAGGTGCCAGGCGCAAGCACTCCGTCGAAAGCGACACCCGCGCGGCTCTCGCCAATCAATCGGAGTTTCGCGCCAGGTTGCGCGGCATCGGCGGATCGCAGGGCGAATCCGTCGCGCGTGGAACGATTAAAGGGAGGATAGTTGCGGTCAGCAGAGATATTTTCAGCGAGGACGCGGCCCAGCGCGACGGAAGGATCGTTCGCGAACAACAGCTCCTCCGTTTGCGGCCGGCCCATGCGCGCGCGAATGATTTCGACAACCTTTGCGCGCGCGGCTTCGTAAGAAAGCATGAGTTACAACCATGAGGCGAGTTTCGTGCCCCGCGGAACAATCGTGGCGTCTCGTTCCGGGCCAGTAGAAATCATTCCAATCTCGATTTCAAGCTGGTCAGAAATGAAAGTCAGATAATCGCGCGCTGCCGTAGGCAGCTCTTTCACGTCGCGGATTCCGGGCGTCGGCTTGCGCCAGCCGGGCAGTGTTTTGTAATCGGGTTCGATTTGCGCGAGCGTTTCGACGTCGGGCGGCATTTCCTTGATCGGCTGGCCTTTGAAACGGTAACCGGTGCAAACTTTTATTTCCGGCTGCGAATCGAAGACGTCGAGTTTTGTCACTACGAGCGAATCGATTCCGTTGATCATTTTCGCGTAGCGTAGCACCGGCAAATCAAGCCAGCCGCAGCGCCGCGGCCTTCCGGTAACGGCGCCGAATTCGTTGCCGCGCTCGCGCACAGCCTGCGCGTCAAGATCGGGCATTTCAGTTGGAAAGGGACCACTACCCACGCGCGTCGTGTAAGCCTTCGTCACGCCAATCACGCCGGTGAGCCGCGTGGGCGCAACACCCAACCCCGTTGCGACGCCGCCTGAAGTGGCGTTCGACGAAGTCACATACGGATAGGTGCCGTGATCGATGTCGAGCATAGTTCCCTGCGCGCCTTCGAAAAGCACGGTTTCGCCCTTGTCCAGCGCAGCATTCAGTAATTCAGTCGTATCCACCACGAGGCCGCGCATGTGCGCAGCGAGTTCCAGATATTGCTCGAGCAGACCGGCCGTTTCGAGCGGATGACCGTAAGCAGCATGGCTGATGGCATTCTTTTCCAGGATGACGCGTTCGAGTTTCTCGCGGAAGCGATTGGCATCAAGCAGATCGCACATGCGGATTCCGCGGCGCGCCATTTTGTCCTCGTAAGCGGGGCCGATGCCGCGCGACGTGGTGCCGATTTTCGCCGCGCCGCGCGCCTGCTCGGCGGCTTTGTCCATTTCGCGGTGATAAGGAAAAATCAAGTGGGCGCGATTGCTGAGAAACAAGCGGCCGCGCACTTCGATGCCGGATTTTTTCAGGTTTTCGAGTTCCGCAACAAGAGCCGCAGGATCAACCACCGTGCCGGGCCCGATCACGGCTTTCTTGCCAGGCCGAAGGATGCCACTGGGAATCAGCTGGAGGACGTAGCGATGGCCGTCAAAGATGACGGTGTGCCCCGCATTATGGCCGCCCGCGTACCGCGCGATGTAGTCGAACGAAGAAGCCACATAGTCTACGACCTTGCCTTTTCCTTCGTCGCCCCACTGCGCGCCGATTACTACCACCGCCTTAGTCGCAGGCTTATCCATCTATTTAGGCCACCCCGAGCCGTTTCAAGCCGCACAATCCCCCGTCAAAGTGGTGCGAGAAGCGTTACAGGAAGGATGCTGCAGCAAAGGCCGTGAACCATCGTACGCTGCGCTGCGGGTGAAGGCAAGAGTTGTGCGGGAGCGAGGTTTACAGGCGGCGGCTCACGGCTGAACGCGAGCGCGCGCAGTATGGTTAGATGCCTCCGGAGTAGATACTTTGCGAAACATCCTCCAGACTTATTTGCCTGCCGCGTGACGATTCGCAGCAGGCGTTTTTCCGATGCGGGCTTCCGTCGCCGCGCTTCTAAGCTCGGACAAAAAAGCACGTTGGACGCGGTTGAAACTCCGCCCGCGTACCATGGCGGCGACGATCGTGCGTGTAGCCTGCGCGTCACTGAGCCGCACATAACAGCAGCCAACGTTGCGGTCAATCGCCATTTCGGGAATGAGCGAAACACCGACACCGGCCGCGACCATTCCCAACAGACTGCTGAACTGACCGCTTTCGAAGGCAATGTTTGGAGTAATGCGGGCGTGGGTGCAAGCCCCAATGCTGAGATCGCGGAAACAGTGTCCGTCGCGCAACATGACGAACGATTCTCCGCGGAGATCTTTGAGGGCCAGCGATTTTGCGGACGCGCGCGGATGGTCTCTTTTCAACACTGCGAACAATGGCTCGGTGCGGATGGGGAACAGCTCCAGGTCCTTGTGGCGCAAGGGGAGAGCAAGAATCGCGACATCGATGGACAAGTCGCGCAGACCTTCTACGAGAACCGATGTCGTTTCTTCGACGATGCGCAGTCTCGCATCGGGATACTTTTTTGCGAAAGCTGCTGTGTAAGCTGGCATCAGGTAAGGCGCAACGGTTGGAATCACGCCCACGGCGACGCTGCCGTGAAGATCTGCATTGTTAGCAGCTACGCTCGACCGCGCCTCATCCATCTGCTCCAGAATCGCGCGAGCGCGAGGAATAAAAGCACGTCCGGCTTCGGTAATGCGAACGCGGCGCCCCAGGCGGTCAAAGAGCCTGGCCCCCAGGTCCTCCTCGAGTTTCAGGATCTGTTGCGAGAGCGAGGGCTGGGCGACCTGACAGCGCTCCGCGGCACGGCTGAAGTTGCCCGTGTCGGCGACAGCGCAAACGTATCGTAGCTGCTGAATTTCCATAGCCTGTAACTATACCTCGGATGTGAATTAAATATTGGAACTATGCCATTGTACGATGCTACTCTAAATTCTTCGAGATCGATGCGGATCTCGTTTGTCGCATCGAAAAGCCAGAAGGAGAAAAAGCATGTCAGCCGAAGCGAAGTGCCCGTTCCCTCATGGCGGCAGCCCCAGCAGAACGAATCGTGACTGGTGGCCGAACCAATTAAATTTGAACCTGCTCCATCAGCACTCATCGCTATCCGATCCCATGGGCGAGAATTTCAGTTACGCAGAGCAGTTCAAGAGCCTCGACTACAAGGCTCTAAAAAAGGATCTTGCGGCGTTGATGACAGATTCGCAGGACTGGTGGCCTGCTGACTTCGGCCACTATGGTCCCTTATTCATTCGTATGGCGTGGCACAGCGCCGGAACTTACCGTATACGTGACGGTCGTGGCGGCGGCGGTAGAGGTCAGCAGCGCTTCGCTCCACTCAATAGTTGGCCTGACAACGTAAATCTCGATCGAGCGCGGCGCCTGCTGTGGCCGATTAAGCAGAAGTATGGCAAAAAAATCTCGTGGGCCGATCTGATGATCCTCGCCGGCAATGTCGCCCTCGAAACTATGGGCTTCAAGACGTTTGGCTTCGCCGGCGGACGCCCGGATGTCTGGGAACCAGACCTCGACGTAAACTGGGGAGTCGAAACAACCTGGTTGGGCACGGACAAACGCTATTCCGGTGAGCGCGATCTTGCCAATCCTTTCGGGGCCACCACGATGGGCCTCATTTATGTCAATCCGGAAGGCCCGGAAGGCGTTCCCGATCCGATCAAGGCAGCCAAGGATATTCGTGAGACCTTCGCGCGCATGGCGATGAACGACGAAGAAACCGTCGCTTTGATCGCCGGCGGTCACACCTTCGGCAAGACTCACGGAGCCGGGCCCGGCACTCACCTAGGCAGAGAGCCGGAAGGGACGACGATCGAGGAGCAAGGTCTCGGCTGGACAAGCGCTTACGCCACGGGCATCGCAGGCGACGCCATCACCAGCGGCATCGAAGTCACATGGACCAGCACGCCGACAAAATGGAGTAACGACTATTTCGAGAACCTCTTCAAGTACGACTGGGAACTGACCAAGAGCCCAGGCGGCGCACACCAGTGGAAGCCCAAAGGTAATGCCGGCGCAGGCACGGTACCCGACGCCCACAATCCTTCAAAGCATCACGCTCCCGCCATGCTCACCACGGATCTTTCTTTGCGGCTCGATCCCATCTACGAAAAGATTTCGAGACGGTTCTACGAGCACCCGCAAGAGCTTGCGGACGCTTTTGCCCGCGCATGGTTCAAGCTGACGCATCGCGACATGGGCCCTCGCGCGCGCTACCTCGGCCCCGAGGTTCCCAAAGAAGAACTGCTCTGGCAGGACCCCATCCCGGCCGTAGATCATGCGCTAGTCGATGACAAGGATGTCGCGGCCCTGAAATCAAAAATTATTGCTTCTGGGCTGACGGTTTCGCAACTTGTCACAACCGCTTGGGCGTCAGCGTCCAGCTTCCGTGGGTCCGACAAGCGGGGCGGCGCAAACGGCGCACGCATCCGCCTGGCTCCACAAAAGGATTGGAAGGTGAATGAGCCCGAGCGCCTGCAGAAAGTCCTGAAGGCCCTCGAAAAAATTCAGAGCGAGTTCAACGCTTCGCAGTCTGGCGGTAAGAAAATCTCGCTTGCCGACTTGATCATCCTGGCGGGTTCTGCAGGTGTTGAACAGGCCGCCAAGAATGCGGGCATCACCGTGACCGTTCCTTTCGCACCAGGCCGGATGGACGCTTCGCAGGAGAAGACCGACGTGGAATCTTTCGCGGTACTCGAACCAGCCGCCGACGGCTTCCGCTCATACTCGACCGGAAAGACTGACGGAACAGCGGAAGTCGAACTGCTCGATAAGGCGCAGCTCCTCACGCTCACCGCGCCGGAACTCACCGCGCTAATCGGAGGCATGCGGGTGCTGAACACCAACCACGGACAGACCAAGTTCGGCGTCTTCACCAAGAAGCCGGAGGCCTTGACCAACGATTTCTTCATCAACCTGCTCGATATGCGCACGGTGTGGAAGGCCACCTCGGATGCGAACGATACGTTTGAAGGACGGGATCGCAAGACGGGCGAAGTCCGCTGGACGGCGACGCGAGCCGATCTCATATTCGGCTCGAACGCCCAACTCCGCGCGCTGTCGGAAGTCTACGGCAGCTCCGACGCGCACAAGAAATTCGTTCAGGACTTTGTGGCGGCTTGGACCAAGGTGGTGAACCTGGATCGCTTTGACCTGGCCCCATCCCGCAGCGCCGTCGCTGCCTAACAAATCGCCGCAAGAGAAGTGCAAAGTTCTCGATGCCGCTTGGGGGCATCACCGCTACGGCGATGCGTCTCCGTGGCGGATGCAATCGACGGAATGATCATTGACCATTCCGGTGGCCTGCATGAAGGCGTAGCAGATCGTAGAGCCGACGAAACGGAAGCCGCGTTTCTTCAAATCTTTGCTCATGGCATCAGATTCAGGGGTTCGCGCGGGCAATCGCTGCCCCGATTTCCAGCGGTTGATTTTTGGCTTTCCGCCCACGAATTGCCAGATATAGCGGTCGAAGCTGCCAAATTCCTTTTGCACCTCGAGAAACGCTTTTGCATTCGAGATCGTGGATGCAATTTTCAACTTGTTGCGAACGATTCCTGCATCGGCCATCAAAGACCGAACCTTCCTGCCGTCATAACGCGCAATCTTCGCCGCATCGAAATGGTCAAATGCGCGTCGGTAATTCTCGCGTTTATTCAAGATCGTTTCCCAGCTAAGTCCGGCTTGCGCGCCCTCCAAAATCAGAAACTCGAAGAGCACCCGGTCGTCGTGAACCGGCACACCCCATTCTTTATCGTGGTACTCGATCATCAACGGGCTTGTGGCCCAGTGACAGCGTCTGTTCGCAGGGTTCGGTGTTGTCATCGGAGTGAGCGTGAGCAGCCGCGCAATTCGGGCTGACGCAATCGAAGTATAGCCGAATCCAGCGGAGGTGAAGCGAGGGCTGCCCGGAATGCCAGGCAGCCCCGATGAGAGAGGCTATTGGTTGGAAATCGTAGCTGTGGTGCCGTCGAACTTCGTGATCGTGATGTTGAACGGCTCGTTGTACGACGCGGCCCGGTCTTGCAACACGCTGAGCGCCACCTGCTCTCCCAGCAGAATCGAATAGAGAGTGGAACTCCGGAAGTGGATTCCCGCGTGGATGCCGTGACCAAACGAAACGTTGAACGCCAGTTTGCTGAGCTCGCCATTGATCGTAAGGCTGTTCGCGTCCGAACCGTTATACACATTGAGAGACAGCCCGTTCGTGCTCGGAACATACACGTCACGTCCCGCCGCTGTCAGCAGCGGCCGGAGATCCTGATTGCAGTCGAAGAAGAACCTAAGCGCTGTTATGCATGCGCCAGCCACCGTTCCGTGGCCAGTCGGGTAGCACGGGTGAGTAGGACAGCCTTCTGGAAACGCCTGCGGCACCAGATAGCTGCCATATGTTTTGTTGACCATCTTGGCGCCCAGCGAATTCAGGACATCTCTGTGGAGCGCCCCTGCCGCTTGAGGGCCCCTCGAAGAGTTGTTGTTGTTATTTCCCAGCCTCACCTGTACCAAGGCTCCGTACTCCTCGGGGCGCAGCCGCAGATCGACGATCCATTTATGGAACCAGGCCGCCTTGAGCGCTCGCGTCGCCATTTCGGCCAGCGCCCCCGCCGCGTCCGGTCCACCAAGCGTCCCGAAAGCTTTTTGAGTGTTTGATCCGATGTAGGGATTGCCCGGGTTCGGAGGCGCATTGATTTGCGACAGGATGAGAAACGCGATGAAAAACTCTTGATACAGCACATCCACGTGCGTATAGGCGGCCAAGTCTCGGCCATCGCGTATATATCGCAGTGTCGGATCCATTGCTGGTGCGACAGAATTCCCGCCATTTTGAATGTTCTGATAGGCCGATGCATTGGTCATGTAGTCGCTGCCACCACCGCCCACGGGAAGGAACGTTTGGACCTGTTGCGAAATAGGCTGCGATCCCAGAGCCGTGGGCTGGACCATGAATTGCGAAAGATATGGGCCCATCACATTGCCATCACCCGGAAATACCTGGCCGCGAAATAGGTTCTGCGTCGTGATAGGAGCTGGATATTCATTGTTCGCACCGCTGTTGACGTATGAGAGGTTGTTCATGTCTCCCACGGCCTGGGAAGCTAGAGAACTCGATCCGTATTGCGTGAAAGGCACATCGCGCAGCAGCGCGGCCCAATAGTGTTCCACTTCCTCGGCCGCCGTCTGCGCGCTGGCGACACTCGGACTTGGCGGAATCACCGAAGCGTGTGAGTCGAGCCCTTCTAGATCGAAAGCAAAGCAGCATTGAGGCCCGTTCAACTTGGAATTGGGACCACCGCCCGGATTTCCCATCAGAATGTTCTGGAATGCGGAAGGTGAGCCCGACATCAGCGCATTTTTCATGCTGGACCACGACTTGGCGTCGGGAAGCCCGAGCGAGTCGTGCAACAGGCTCTTGCTAAACTGGGCGCTGAAATCCGTGAACTGTGTAATGTCGCCGTTGTCAGGCTGAACCCCGACGTTGATGTCCTCGACCTGCGCCGTGCTCACGCGATAGTTATTGCTGGCCCTGGCGCGAACACCCGAGCCGTGACTCACAACGGACGCATCGGCCGCAGCATCCTTCCCGCCTAGCAAGGGTTTCAGCATCACCGAGCTGGCGGTCGCTACCGCTGCGGCCACGCCGCTCACTTTGCCAAGAAACGAGCGCCTGCCGGGGTTCTTGGGTTCCTGCTTCGGTGTGGGCGGCTCGGCTGTTCCGCTACGGTTGGAGTGAGCACTTCCGTCTTTTGAAAGCCCGTCGAAAACAGGGCTTATGGACACACCTTCACGGTTCTTCTCCATGGACACACCTCCCCTGGTGTACGCACATTGACGTTCGAACTCGACTGGGGCTTTGCTGGGAATTTAGTCCCGATGGACGTCGCTGTCGGGACCGTTGAGCTGGGCGCTAGCAGCGGTCGAAGGCGAAATCAGGAGCCTGATGTCGCCGGAAATAGAAAACGACGCCGGACATCACCCTAAAGACTGGGAGGTTTCTAACTCTTAGAGTTCCGCCTGTCAACTCAGAAAATAAGAAATTTTGGTAAAACAAAAGAGGCTGTCGGAGGCGAGGATCTCTATTAAATCATTCAGGGGGAAGAAATTGCGAAGTATCCTAGCGGTAGCGCTCGCGAACGCCATCTGCCGACTCGCGAGTCGCATGCGGATCAACTCTTCAGGAATTGCGCCTAGGAAATATGGCGCTCGAGGACCTTCACGATCTGCTCTTTGGGCACCGCGCCGACGATCTGCTCGGCCACCTGTCCGCCCTTGAACACGAGAAGGGTAGGAATGCCGCGGATATTGAATTTTCCCGCGGCATTAATATTCTCATCCACGTTGAGCTTTACCACCTTCAGCTTGCCAGCATTCTCGCGCGCGATCTCTTCGACCGTCGGCGAAAGCATGTGGCACGGACGGCACCAATCCGCCCAAAAGTCGACCATGACGGGCTGCGTTTTACTCGCCTCGATCACGTCGGTTTGAAAGTTTGCGTCATTTACCGCCTGAACATTGTCTGCCATGTTTTTCCCTTGTGCTCGCACACCTGCATCTTGCGGAATGCGCGCTAACGTCTATTAGATGTGCCAATGCCTCGCGGGATTCGCGACCGCCTCGCCGCTTCGTACAGCGTGACATACGCTGCCGCCGAAGCTTTCCATGAAAAATCCTTGGCCATCCCGTTGGATTGGATGGTACGCCAAATCTTGGCGTCTTTGTAGGCTTTTAACGCACCGCGAACACACTGCAGCAGCGCCCGCCCGTCATACTCATCGAACTTGAAACCCGTGCCGTGGCCGGTTTTTGCATCGTAATACTGCACGGTGTCGTCCAGCCCGCCCGTCGCCCGCACAACTGGAACGGTGCCGTAGCGCAATCCGTAAAGCTGCGTCAGGCCGCAAGGCTCATATCTCGACGGAATCAGCAGCATATCCGCGCCCGCGATGATTTTATGGGAGAGCGCGTCGTCGTAACCGATCTTCACTGCAGCTCTCGCCGGAAAGCTTTCCGCTAGCGCCCGGAAAAACCCCTCGTAATCCGCCTGACCAGATCCCAACGCTACGATCGCCAAGTCCTCTTTCATCAAATCGTTCGCCACCTGGGCGATCAAGTCGAAACCCTTTTGATTCACGAACCGCGCAACGATTCCAATCAAAGGGCGGCCCATATTCTCCGCGGGCAGCCCAACAGTTTCCAGCAGGTTTTTCTTGCAGGCTTTCTTGCCTTCGACATTATGGAGCGAATAATTCTGCGCGATGAAGGTGTCCGCTTCGGGACTCCAGATCGAGTAATCCGCGCCGTTCAGGATCCCCACCAGACGGTCTGCCCGGTTGCGGATCACTCCGTCGAGATTCGCGCCGTACTCAGGCGTCTGAATCTCCTTCGCGTAGCGGCGGCTCACCGTGGACAAGTAATCCGCAAACTCGATTCCACCCTTCAGGTAATTCACGCCGCCGAAAAATTCCAGCCCGTCGATCGTGAATAGCTGATCGGGAACACCGATTCGGCGCATCACCGTGGACGGGAACAATCCCTGGTAGACCACATTGTGGACCGTGAACACGACAGGCAGCGAGCGTACGTTTGGATCGTTCGCGTATTGCGTCCTCAATAAAACTGGAACGAGAGCCGATTGCCAATCGTGGCAGTGCAGCACGTCCGGCAGCCAAACGCGCTTCATGAATTCAATCGCCGCGCGCGAAAATTCAGCGAAACGCTCCGCATTGTCCCCGTAATCGCCGTACTGGGTGCCATAAATGCCTTCGCGGTCGAAATATTCAGGATCGTCGAGAAAGTAGTAGCGCACTCCCGCCACAGTCGCGCCTTCCGCTAAAGCAGGAAATCGCAGCGTATCGCCCAGGGGAATCGTCAGACTGGAAATAATTGTCGATGTGATTTTGTTGCCCCGATAGCGCGGAAGAAATACGGCCACTTCGTGGCCCATCTCCGAGAGCGCTTTCGGAAGCCCTTCGACCACGTCCGCCAAGCCGCCTGTCTTTGAATAAGGAAGCGCCTCGGAGGCAACGAACAGGATTTTCATCGAGTTTTCATCGTCCTAAAAAACGGTAACGGAACGACTCAGCTTCGTCAAGCACGCCGCCCGCAGGATTTCTCGTCGAATATTGCTACACTCGCTGCACCATGGCACGACAGCGAATGGGCCAGCACTTCCTCCGCGATCTCGGCTGGCGAAAACGAATCCTCGCCACATTGCCCCACGATAATAGCGACACGTGGATCGAAATCGGAGCTGGCCACGGGGAAATGACGGAATTGCTGGCAGCGAATGGGCACCGCGTAGTGGCAATTGAAGGCGACCGGGCACTCGCTGAGAGCCTGCGCGAGAAGATCGCTTCAACCTCCGCTGACGGCGCCTCAATAACCGTGGTTGCCGGTGACGTGCTCGAGCAAGACTTCGGAGCGTTGGCGGGCGGCGAGCGATTCCGCGTCTACGGCAACCTCCCCTACTACATCACCTCGCCAATTTTGCACCGTCTCATCAACTACGCCGATCAGATCAATTCGATTCACATCGTCATTCAACTCGAAGTCGCTGAACGAATCGTCGCTAAACCCGGCCGCCGCGAATATGGATATCTTTCCGCCGCCTGCCAGTTCTACACCAAACCGAGAATCGTCCTGCGCCTTCCGCCCGGCGCATTCAGTCCTCCACCCAAAGTGAATTCAGCGTTGCTCCAAATGAGACTTCCAGGCGAGCGCGTGTACTTAAAGCTGGGTGACGCGGAGAACGAAATGCGCTTTCTCAAATTTGTTCAGGCATGCTTCAGCCAAAAGCGAAAAACATTGCGCAATAATTTGCGGGCGATATCTTCAGACGAGCAAATTCGTTCAGCAATGACGGCCGCGGGCTTGGGCACCGATGCGCGAGCGGAACAGCTCTCGCTGGCACAATTCGCCGATGTCTTTCGGCATCTCAAATTACTCTGAACCAGCAAATCCAGGCGGCGTCCTATGAATCTTCCACGACTGCCATCAGCCGATCCGGAAAATCCGTCATCACCCCATCGGCTCCCGCAGCGATCACGCGCCGCATCTCTTCAGCGTCATCCACAGTCCACGTCGCCACCAGCAGATCCGCGCGATGCGCCTCCGCAATCATCTCGCTCGTCACCAACGAATTCCGCGGACACAGCTGCCGCGCCCCCACATCCAGCGCTTTCTTCACCGCGCCCGCCTCGCCGCCTTCCTCGATCAACAACCCCGTCATGATCGAAGCATCCAGCTTTCGCACACTCTCAATCGTCCCGGGATCAAACGAAATCACGATCGTCCGCGCCGCATCCTGCTCCTTCTGCAATGCTCCCACCAGCGCGTGATGCATCCCCCACGCCGCCTCATATTTCACTTCCAGGTAAAACACCACGTCCCGCTTCCGCCCGAATTCGAGAATATCCTCAAGCGTCGGCAAACGCTGCCCCATATACTGCCGGTCGTACCAGAGCCCATTGTCCAGCCGCCGCAATTCCGCCAGCGTGAAGTCAGATACCTTTCCCCGCCCGTTGGTAGTCCTTTCGAGCGTCGCATCGTGAATCGCAACGAACCGCGCATCCCGCGTCAGGTGAAGGTCGGTCTCGATAAACACCACGCCCAGTTCCGCCGCCCGCTCAAAGGCCGCCATTGTGTTCTCGGGAGCATGCCCCGACGCTCCTCGATGCGCTATCACCCAAGGTTTTCGCATGGAAGCGTTATCGTACCAGACGGGCTCAATCAGCCGTTCGGTTCGGACGCGGTCAGTTGCCGGGATTGCAACCGCAGAACTTGACAGCCACCGTACTATTACCGACTCCGAATTAAGAACTCGAAGCGCGCGATTTTCCGGCGGACGAAAACCCTTCGCACTAAAGGCAATGTTTTCGACAATTACGGCAACTTGTGGAGAGACCGAGTGCAATTCTTGCTCCTATCCTCGCCGAGGGCGCAGAACGTCACAACCTAAGCCTTTGTTCTTCAATGGGATAAGCACGTGAGCGCAGTCAAATGAACACCCAGCCTATTGGTGGTTCGATTGCCGAGTACTATTGCCGCTCAGAGGCGCGACTTGGGAGTCGTGAACTTGAAGACCGCTCGCTCGGCCAATCTGGTCCGCGGAAGAATCCGCCGGACACAATTCGGCATCTCTGCCTAGCATGAGCTCAAAAACCACTCCGACGCCCGAACCGATCATGGCCACGAACTCGGCCCCTCCCGGCTTCGATCCCGTCAAGGATCTGCCCAAGGGATTCGTCGAGTTCCTCGTTCCTCTCCACGAACGATTTACGCCTTGGCAGCGCACCCTGATTGAAAAGCGCGATGCCGCCTTGGACGCATCCCTTCGAGGCCAACTGCCCGATTACCTGCCGCCTTCCGCCGCAACCAAGGAAGACTGGCGCATCGAGCTTCCAGCCTGGTGCCAGGATCAACGCAATCAAATGACCGGCCCCGCCGACGACGGCGAGCTCGTCGTAAAAATGCTGAACTCCCGCGCGCCCGGGGTAATGCTCGATCTCGAAGACTCGATGGCCAGCTCTTGGCAGCACCTAATGTTGGGCATCACCAACATGCTTTCCGCGCTGCGCGGCCACTTGGCCTACGACGACCGCAAACGCGGGCGCACCGTCACGATCCAACCCAGCAATGTCGTCGTTTCGCTTCGCCCTCGCGGCCTACACCTGCATCAAGCCGGCGTGTTGAAGGACGAAATCATTCCCGCGTCGCTCTTCGACGTAGCGATGATCGCCTATCAACTCGATGCCTCCGAGCTGAAACACCCGCTCACCTTCTACATCCCGAAATCCGAATCCGCCGAAGAGGCGCTCTGGTGGCGCGACCTGTTCCAGGCAATCGCGAAAGCAAAAGGCTGGTCCAAGGACGCGATCAAATGCATGGCCCTCGTTGAAGCGCATCCTCTCGCGTACCAAATGGAAGAATTCGCCTACAATCTCCGCGACCACATCCTGGCGCTCAACCTGGGCCGCTGGGATTACATGGCCAGCCTGATCCATTTTAATTTCGAAAATCCTGAGTGGGTGCTGCCCGACCGCAACACAATTCCACACGACGTTGCGTTCTTCCAGAATTTCCGCCTGCTGATGCCTGAGCTTTGCCACAAGCATGGCCTGCTCGCCATCGGCGGCATGACCGCGCTATATCCCAGCCGCGAAGATAAAGAGCTGAACGCCCGAGCCCTCGCCGTCCTCGAGCAAGACAAGAAGAATGAAGCCGTGGCGCTGATGGACGGCGCCTGGACCGGCCACCCCGACCAGAATCAAATCGCCGTGGACCAGTTCCCTTTCCCGAATCAGCTTTCCGCGCGTCCCAAGAATGCCAACACGCACGTTGACCTGCGTCCCCTTCCCAAGGGCGTCGGCAAGCAAACCGTCGCCGGCACGCGCGCTGCTGTGCGCACCGTGATTCGTTATCGCAACGGCGTCTTAAGCGGTCGCGGGGCAAGTCTGCTCGATGGCTACATGGAAGATCTCGCCACTGACCGGATTTACCGCGTGATGATCGCGCAGCGCATCAAGCATCGCGACAAGGTCAAGATCGTCGACGAAAATGGCACTCTAGTGCCCCACACTCCCGAGTTCGTCAGCCAGCTCTTCGACGAAGAGTTGCAGCGCATTCTGAAGGAGCTGCCCGCGGGCACCCCTGCGGAAACTACTGAGAGATTCCGCCGCGCTCGCATTTTGAGCGAAAGATTGATTGTCACGGGCGAGTTTAATCCTGTATAAGGACGCGAAATTGCATGAGCTTTGATGAAGTAAGGCTTCGCCGAAACGGCAGCAGCGTTATCCAGACGATGCTGAAACGTTTGGCGGAAGAAGCAGGGCAAGAAGAACGACAAAAAGAAGTTAGAGAAGAAGATCAAGAGCTACCACTTGGACTGAACACGGTGGGAACCGTACCTGTCGAAACTGCGATGCCGCTCACCAGAGCGGCCTTGTACTGAGGGCGTGACTCGACGGCAGCGACCCAAGACTGCGAGGGGACGTGGCGCTGTTCGTTGTTTTGGTTGTGGGGGTAGTCGTCGCGCAGACGTGGATGGATTGGCGCGACGCAAAACGGAACTTTGCGGTTCCAGAATGGGCGAAAGGTGTCGCGCTGGCGGGAATCGTCGGCGTAGCGCTCACGACAGCAATGTCGTTCGCCTCAGTCTGGCTCCAGGACTATTCCGGTCAATGGGTGGGCGCGGGCTCGCGCCTATTCTGGCCTGAGTTAGGCTTGGTTCTCTGCGCGATGGGCATCATCGTAGCCGCCGTGCAAAAGAAACGCATGCGCCTGATGCTTCTGATGATGGGCCTCCTGGTCGAAGCTTTCTGGCTAGGCATCACCCTGTCGTAAGCAACCGCGACCATCTGCTGTCGGTTGCGCCTTTGGCGATTGTTTGTCCGTGACGACGCCTTCCTCGTCTTGGGCCTTTTCCATTCAGCCCCGCGAATGACGTGCCTCGACTTTCCCCTATCGTCCGATTTTCCCTTGCCTCGGTGCCTCAGTGTCCGCGTGGCTACACTGGTTTCCTTCTGGCCACCAATCGCCCATCTCCCGGCTATCCCGCCACGCACGGAACAGCTATACTCATCCGGGCAACATCTCCTCCTGGCAGGTGAAGCCATGGGCCTCCAAATCGCGATCCGACATGCTGGCGACGTAACCATCCTCGACCTACAAGGCCGCGCCACGATTGGTCCCACCAACGATTCCCTCAGCGCGAACCTTCGTAAATTAATCGACGCCGGCGAATCCAAAATTCTTCTCAATCTTGCCGGCGCCACTCAGATCGATAGCTCGAGCATCAGCACCATCGTGCGCGCCTTCGTCTCCCTGCGAAACCGCGGTGCCAGCCTGAAACTCCTCAGCGCTCGGGGCAACGTGAAGATGGTTCTCGAGATGCTCCGCCTACTCAACGTAATCCCCAATTTCGACGACGAACCCACCGCTGTAATCTCCTTCGAATCCCGCAAAGCCAGCTCCCACTGACTGTCCCCTCCTTGTCCAGGTCCCTGTGTCGCGACGCGCTTCACAAGTCACGAGTCACAAGATACGAGCCACGAATTTCTGCTCACGCGCCCAAAAACTTTTTCTGCTTCCACCCCTGTGCTAGACTTTGCCCAGCAGTTTTGCAGCGAAGAAAATTTTTCTGCAACGACTGCTAATCGGTGGAACTTCGGGCTCTGTGCAACGATTCCCCGTGAACCCCGCCAGGCCCGGAAGGGAGCAACGGTAACGGGTCAGCTTCGTGTGCCGCGGAACACCCGAAGTTCCTCCCTTGCTCCACCGCTTTTGAAAATCGCTGCAGCTTCGCGCGGCTGCGAATCAAAGGAGTCCCGACGATTTTGAGAATCGACATTTCGCCAAAGATCACGCCGGCTCGCGAGTCACGAGTCACAAATTACGAGTCACGGATTCTCGATGAGCTATAAAGTCATCGCTCGAAAATATCGCCCGCAAACATTCACTGAAATTGTCGGCCAGCAGCACGTCACGCAAACGCTCGCGAACGCCATCAAATCCAATCGCGTCGCTCACGCCTACATTTTTTCCGGCGTTCGCGGCGTGGGCAAGACCACCACCGCACGCATCCTCGCCAAGGCGCTCAATTGCGTGAAGGGCCCCACCGCCGAACCGGACAACACCTGCGACTCCTGCCGCGAAATTTCCGCCGGCACTTCGCTCGACGTTCTCGAAATTGACGCCGCCTCCAATCGCGGCATCGACCAGATTCGCGAGCTCCGCGAAATGGTTCGTTATGCTCCGGCCTCGAGCCGCTACAAAGTGGTGATCCTCGACGAAGCTCATCAGCTCACCGACGAAGCGTCGAACGCCCTGCTGAAAACTCTCGAAGAACCGCCCGAGCGCGTCGTCTTCATCCTCGCCACCACTCGCTCGGAAGATCTCGTCGACACGATCAAATCGCGCGCGCAACTTTTCAATTTCCGCTCGCTCACATTCAAAGAAATTGCCGGCGAAATCGAGCGCGTTGCCAAATCCGAAAATCTCAAGATCGATCCCGGCGCTGTCGCCGTTCTTGCCCGCGCTGCCGAAGGCAGCCTTCGCGATGGCCTCTCGCTCCTCGAGCAGGCAATCGCTTACTCGGGCGACGAAATCACCGACACGCAAGTCCGCGAGCTTCTCGGCGTCGTTGCCGAAAGCGTCCTTGACCAACTCGTTGAAGCAATCGCGACTCAATCCGCCGAGCGCGCCCTCGGCCTCGTCCATCGCCTCATCACCGACGGGCAAAACCTGCAGCACTTCTGCCGCGAAGCGATTCGCCATTTCCGCAACCTGCTTGTCGCTCGCGTCTGCGGCGCCGATTCCGATCTCGTCGCCGCTCCTCCCGACGAACGCCCCCGCCTCGCCGAGCAAGCCGCTCGTTTCACGGAAGAGGACCTCACGCGATTCTTTCAAATCCTCCTTGCCACCGATGACGACCTCCGCCGCAAGCCCGATCCGCGCCTGCATCTCGAACTCGGTCTTCTCAAACTTGTAAACGCGCAACGCCTCGCGCCGCTCGAAGAAATTCTCGCCGACCTGCGTGGCGAATCTTCGCGCGCAACGGGAACTTCCAGCGCACCGCGCTCCATTCCGCCGCGCGCCCTCTCAGCTTCTCAGCCGGCGTCACTATCATCGAGCGCAGCGACTGCAACCGCCGCGCGAATGGCGCCCGCAGTCCCGCCCGAAACAAAATTGACAGCACCATCTGCGGTCAACTCTGCCCCGTCGCCAGCCGAGAATTTGCCATCTCCGCCTCGCACTGTTCCGACGCCCATACCCGCGTCTCCGCCGCGCATCGTCGCCCGTGCCGCGGAAGACTCCACCGGCGGCCTCGCCTCCGCGCAAGTGGAGGCGATCAAAGCAGCGCTGCAAAATCAGAAATTTCTCTGGTCCATGGTCGAGCACGCCACACGTTGGGAAATTGACGGCGGCGAGCTTCGTCTTTTTTTCCCCACCGAAAGCCGCGCTCTTGCGGAAATGTTGCAGGCGCGCGACCCGATGGAACGATTGCGCACAGTGTTGAACCAAGTCGTCGGCCAGCCGCTTCGCGTGTGTGTTAAACTTGAATCAGGTCGCGCAGCCGTGGTCGGTCGCGGTTCGGAGCTGCGCGCCCGGTTTGAAGAAGATCCAATCGTTAGGGCTATGCTTGAAAAGTTTGGCGGCCAGATTTCTAAAATCAAGCGCCCGGGCGAGGACTAACAATGGAAGTAAAAGCGCTTCAACAAATGCTGTCCCAGTTCCGCCAGGTGCAGGAGAGTCTCGAGAAGCAGATGGACGGGCTTCTCGTCGAGGCTTCGGCCGGCGGCGGAATGGTCACAGTCAAGATGAACGGACAGAAACAGCTCACCGAAATACGCATCGAGCCGGATATTTTCAAGAGTAAAGACCAGGAAATGCTTCAGGAGTTGATTCTCGCTGCCGTGAATGACGCCACGCGCCGCGTGGACGAAGAACTTTCCAAGCAGGTAAAAGAAATGGCGGGCGGTATGCCCGGAGTGATGGGCCTGAAAATCCCCGGACTCTTCTGAACCGGATGAGATTTCGAAGAATCGGATCTGCAACCGATCCGGTTCCCTTCTCGCGTTTTATTCCGAACAAATTTTCTTGAAAACGGATTCTACATGCCCGATTTTGCGCCCTCAATCAACCGCCTCATCGAAGAATTGAAGCACCTTCCAGGTATCGGCCAGAAGACCGCGCAGCGCCTCGCCTTCCACTTGCTGCGCGGCGATCGCGAAACCGCCTTCGCGCTTTCCGACGCCATTCGCGACGCCAAAGAAAAAATCCGCGAATGCTCAGTCTGCAACAACATCACGGACACCGATCCCTGCCTCTTCTGCACCGGCGCCACGCGCAACAGAGCGATCATCTGCGTCGTTGAAGAAGCCACGAACATTCAGGCCGTCGAGAAGACGCGCCAGTTCAGCGGCATGTACCACGTGCTTGGCGGCGCGCTTTCTCCGCTCCAAGGCATCGGCCCCGATCAGCTAAAAATTAAAAGTTTGATCGAACGATTGAAGGGCGGCGCGGTGGAAGAAATTATCGTCGCCACGAATCCCACAGCCGAAGGCGAAGCCACAGCCGTCTATCTCTCGAAGCTCATCAAGCCGCTGGGCGTCAACGTCACGCGCATCGCGATGGGAATTCCGGTCGGCTCCGATCTCGAATACGCCGATGAAGTCACAATGATGAAAGCAATGGAAGGCCGCCGGGGCCTCTGACGTTCAGTAGCGTAGGCTTCAGCCTGCGCCCACGCAACCAACAGCGCGATCCCGAATGATTGGCAATTCCGCGACTTCGTTCTTTTACGCTACTTGCTCCCAGCCGGGTCCCGATTCGCCTTGTCGTGCAAGTCCAAACCATACTTCGGCGCGTCCTTGGTTCCGGTGATTTTTACGGGTATTTCCGTCATTCCATTCTTCCGGAAGAACGGATCCACTGCTTTCAGAAAGAATGATTTCTTACCAGTCACAGTCTGAGAAATCTTCGCACTCATCCGCAGCTTGCCGCGAAAATCCAAATCGCCCGTATTCACGCTGTAGGTTCCGGCCAGCGCGAGCGACGCCCCCTCCACTCCAAACGTAAGATTCGAGAATTTCACATTGCTGTGCTGCATCGTGAAAGTTCCGCTCAACTCCGAAAGTTGCGTGCCCTCGGCGCCAAGCTGCGGCTTCCCCTGCGCTTTGTGGCTGAGCGTGTCGATACGACCCTGAATCTCGTTGTTGGTGAATTGAATATCGCCAATCGTGAATTGCCCGTCGAGCGACATGCGATCGATCAAATCCTCGTCGCGTTCGGGTATGTAGATCTTCGTCTTCAGCCGCTCGTAGCCAGTCATCACCGGCTCATCGGTCTTGACGGTAAGTCGCAGCAGATCTTCCACGCGTCCTTTATCGGAAACAGCATTGAGATCGATCGTCCGGCCCTTGTGTGTGCTCAAATCAACCACTTCGCCCTGCGCCACGATCGTTGTATGCAAAAAGGTGGCCGTCACTTTGTTCAGGATCACGTCGCCGTTCGTTCCATCCACAATCGCCGAATACACGGTGTGCAGCAGAACAGGATGGCTCGCGGTTCGCAGCGCAAAGTCCGGCGTGTCCGTCTCGCCTTCCACTTCCAGATAATCGAGCGGCCCTTTAAATTTCCCCTGCGACGAAAGAATTCCAGACAGCCCTTTCAGTGTCCCGAGATCGGCATGCTCAAAACTGAATTTTGCCTCCACGGGAGTGCGGCTGGGTTCCTCGGCATCCCAGGGTCCGAACTTTCCAATGCAGTCGATTTCACCGCGCGGCTTGGGATTCGTCAGGATGGCGTGAAAATCGGCAGGCTGGTCGAATCTGAAATTATTCATGTGGAGATGGTGGATGTAGAAAGGATGCTCTGTTGCTGCGGGATCTTTCGGAAGAGGCACAATCACCGCATCATCGGCAATCACCTCGCCGATCACGATCGGAAACTTCTTCGCCAAATCGGCGTCGGTTCCGTGAATCAGTGGCGGACCGCCCGCATGCCGAGGCGGCGTGTGAATTTGCAATCCATCCAGGCGCACGCTGCTGATGGCCACTTTGTTAGCCAGCAGCCCCGAAATATTCGCATAGAAGGAAACTTTAGCGATTTCGATCAGCGGCGGCACATCCGTCCGCCCGTTGTGCCGCAACACGACTCCCGTAATCACCACGTGCACGCCAGGCCTCAGCGAAACCTCGAAATCCTTAAATTCGAGTTGGCTGTGAAACCGGAGCCGGAAGTAGGCTTCCGTCTCGCTGCGGATCATTCCCCGAATTGTTCCCCGCATCGCGAACAAAAGCACAAATGCCGCTAGGACCAATCCTCCCACGACAACTGCAAGAATCAGCCACCCACGTTTTGACACCTCGCTGGCACCTCGCGCTCTCGCAATGGTCGAAAAGACTACGCATTAATTGTAGCGAAACCGCGGCCGCAATTGTCAAAGGGACAGCATTAAGGGCGAGCTTCCAATTCGGAACCCCGTCCGCATCAGCTACGCACCGCTTGCTTCCGACGCTGCGCGAGGATATATCTACCTTCAGGGAATCAATCGATAGCTGGGAGGCTGCGATGCCCTCACTGAACCAATACATGGCGCAGTACGATCACGAACATACGAATCCGTGGAACAAAGTGATGCACGCAATCGGAATTCCCGTCATCATCGCGGGTATCGTGCTTATGTGCATCACCTGGTGGCGCATCGGTCTCGCACTTTTCGTCTCCGGATGGATCCTTCTCTTCGCTGGTCATCGCATCGAAGGCAACAAACCCGCATTCTTTCAAGGCCTCGTCTACTTCCTCGTCGGCCCCATCTGGATCGCCAAAGAACTGAAAGACGCGCTCTTTGGCGCTTCGCACCGGTCCAGCGCTACTCACTAACCGTTCGACCGTTGCTCACTAACCGTTCGACCGTTGCTCACGAACCGTTCGACCGCTGCTCACGAACCGCCCAATCGCTACGAGTGGGACGCGTGAGTGCCTCCTGCCAAAGAGAGGCGCATATGGAACAAGTGAGCGCGTATGGCAGGTGCCGTTCCAGCGCTCTCGTAACGAGCGTATCCCACGGTAATCTATCGAATCGGCGCGACTGGTACTAATGACAATATGCGGTTGGCCGGTTCGCATATAATCTCTTCGTTCGTGTACCGATTCGAGCTTGTCGCCTGTCGGCCAGACTTTTTGAACGCAGTCGGTTATTGCCGAATCGTATGATTTGGTAGCATTTCTTGGTTCAGAGACATTCGGTGAAGACGGTTGGAGTGAATCCCCCGTGGGTATCTTTAGAAATTTAAGGCTTCGGCGAAAGCTGCTGATCGCCATGGCTCCGCTCGCATTGATGGTGATAGTTGCGGGGGTGTATTCGTCGTTTGAAAGCAACACGATCGACGCACGGTATAGCGCGTTGATCGACAAACAGGTCGAAGCGCTCAGAAGCATCGGCGAAGGCCGGGCGCTTGCGAATCGCTTCGGCCTGTTTCTCTATGAGCTAGTTAATGAAGCCGACCCAGATCGAAGACATGCGATTGATGGAGAATTCGAAAAAATTCGCGCCGACTACCACACACTGATGACAACGGCACTCCAAGAGAGTCCCGAGCGCGCCGACAAGATTAATGCCGCCTCCGCCTTATTCGATCAGGCAGAAGCTGACGCGCGCCCCGTGCGTGCGGCAGCCTTAGCCGGCAATACCGCGAAAGCGCTGGATTTGATGCGCGGAGGCGTAAATCAGGAATTACAGCGGGCGCGCGAGGCCACAGTTGAGATCGTCCAGGATCTGCAAAAATATATCGACCAGCGCTCCGACGATCTGACGAGAAATACTCAACACGCGATTCTGATCACTTGGCTAGTGATTGGCTTCGGGTTATTGGCCTCTTGGGCTACGGCCTTTTACATCGTGGAGACAAAAGTGGTGAACGAGTTGCTGTCTCTGCAAGGGAGCATCGAAAACCTGGCCGGCGGGGAGTTGGATCAAAACGTTCCTTACCTTGATCGCAAGAATGAGATTGGTGAAATCGGACGCGCCCTCCGCACTCTGCAAGTCGGCGCTCGCGAGCGCGAAACGCAGGGATGGGTGAAGACGGAGGTGGGCGCTACTCTGGAAGCCTTGCAATCCGCACAAGACTATCCGGAATTTGGGAAAGCGTTGTTGTCGCGGCTCTCGCAATCAATTTCACTGATTTACGGAGCCTTTTACGTTGCTGACGAGAGCGGTAAGCACTTCGAGCGCGCGTCTGCTTTTGCGAATACCGATGCGGGCAGCCCGAAGGAATTTGCCTTAGGCGAAGGATTAGCGGGACAAGCTGCAGCGGAGCGACGGATGCTTGAAGTCAAAGCCGGGGATCAAGTTCGAATCTCTGCAGGTATGGGAACCTTAACCGTCGGGAAAATTCTTTTCATTCCGGTTGTAAATAAGGACGAGACGACCGGCGTAATCGAACTGGCGACTAATGCGGCGTTGTCCGAGCGCCAGCGAGCGTTGCTCGATTCGCTCTTGCCCTCAGTCGCTCTGAGCACCGAGATATTGTCGGGAAATCTCGCCACCAAGAAGCTACTCGATCACACCCAGGCTCAAGCTGCATCTCTGGCATCGTCCGAACGCCAGCTCAGCGCGCGCAAAGAGGAACTGGAAAGCATCAATCAGGCTCTCGAGGCTTCGGGAGAAGAATTGCGGCGAGCCAAAGAAGTGGCGGAAGAAGCCACCAAGGCCAAGTCCGATTTCCTGGCCAACATGAGCCACGAAATTCGCACTCCCATGAACGCGATTATCGGCATGTCGCATCTGACATTGAAAACGGATCTGAATCCCAGGCAGCAAGACTACGTAAGGAAAATTCAACTGTCCGGCCAGCACCTGCTTGGCATCATCAACGACATTCTAGATTTCTCGAAAATCGAAGCGGGCAAACTTTCGGTGGAGAACATCGACTTCGACCTGGAGAAAGTTCTCGAGAATGTAAGCAATCTGATATCCGAGAAAGCCTCCGCAAAGGGCTTGGAACTGATCTTTGACATCGACCCCGCGGTTCCCATGCAACTCAAGGGTGATCCGCTGCGGCTCGGCCAAATCCTGATCAACTTCTGCAACAACGCCGTGAAGTTCACCGAAAGCGGTGAAATCATCGTTCGCGCCCGCGTTCAGGAGAAAGATCAAGAAGGACAGCTGGTCTATTTTTCGGTGTGCGATAGCGGCATCGGCCTCACCAAAGAACAAATGGGAAGGCTATTCCAGGCCTTCGAGCAGGCGGACACTTCCACAACCCGCCAGCACGGCGGGACAGGATTGGGATTGGCGATTTCGAAGCGCCTCGCGAACCTGATGGGAGGAGACGTTGGCGTCGATAGTGAAATCGGCAAGGGCAGCACGTTCTGGTTTACCGCCCGGCTTGGCAATGGCGCAGCGAGCCGGCGTTACGACGTCGCACCTGATCTGCGAGGCCGTCGGGTTTTGATTATCGACGACAACCCGCAAGCCCGTGCAGTGCTTTCTAGCATGCTGATCAGTATGACATTCGAGGCAGATGAAGCGCCTTCCGGGTTGGAAGGAATTGAAATGGTGCGCCGTGCTGCGGAAATCAATAAACCGTACGAAATTGTCTTCGTGGACTGGCAGATGCCGGGTCTCGACGGATTCGAAACGGGGAAACGAATTCGCGCGCTTCCAAACCTCGCTGTCGCTCCGCAACTGGTGATGGTCACGGCCTACGGTCGCGAAGAAGTATTGAAACAGGCCGAAGAGAACTCATTTGCAAATATTCTGATTAAGCCCGTGACGGCTTCCATGCTGTTCGATTCAGCGGTCGAAGCCCTCGGAGGAAGCAATTCCAAGACTTACGAAGCCGCGTCCAGCCCTACTATCGAACTGGAACGAATACGAGGCTCGCGCGTTTTGCTTGTCGAAGACAATGAACTGAATCGTGAAGTCGCGCTAGGTCTGCTGGAGGATGCGCATTTGGCGATTGACATTGCGGAAAACGGACAGGCCGCCGTAGAAAGACTCGGCGAGCACAATTACGATCTCGTGCTAATGGACATGCAAATGCCCGTGATGGATGGTCTCGCCGCCACACGAGCGATCCGATTGAAGCCTCAATTCCAGACGCTTCCGATCATCGCGATGACTGCAAACGTGATGGAAAGCGATCGCGAAAAATGCACGGAAGCGGGTATGAATGACCATCTCGCCAAGCCGATCGATCCCGAGGCTCTCTTTGCTTGCCTGCTACGCTGGATCAAACCTCGCGCGGGCATCGCCGCAGTTACAGATCTGGGTAAGGCTCTTACATCAACAAGAACCGAGACTCAATCGGTTGAGGCTTCCGAAACCGCCGCGTTTCAAATTGCCGGCATTGACACCAAATCTGCCCTACGGCGAACAGGAGGAAATCCCAAACGCTACGAAATGTTGCTACGGAAGTTCGCGGAGTCGACCGCCGTCGAAGAAATTCGCGATGCGCTCGCGAAGGGCGACATGGCAACAGCGGCGCGTGCAGCGCATTCGTTGAAAGGTGCGGCGGCGAATCTCGGTGCGACGGCGGTGGCGGAAGCCGCGGCCAAAGTCGAAAAAGAAATTCAAACGGGAGAGAACGCCCCGCCCGCTTTGGACGGGATGGCGGCTTCCCTTCGCACCACTGTGCAGGCAATCCAGTCCGCGTTTCCAAACGAAGCGGCAACGGCGGGCGTCCCCATGGCACCTGTCGACCCATCCTCCGTGGCGGCACCCTTGAGCCGCCTGAAAAAACTGCTGGCAAACGACGATGGCGAGGCCGCCGATTTCATTCTGGAAGCTCAGCCGGAGTTGGCGAAGGTGCTGACGGGAACGGAAATCACTACCCTAAGCACTCTGGTATCAAACTTTGACTTTAACGGCGCGCTCAAGTGTGTTTCAGAGATTGCCGCCCGTTTAACCCTTCCACTGGAGTGAGACCATGTCCGTAACTTCGGTTCCAAAATCGATTTTGATCGTCGACGACACGCCTATCAACATCGGCGTTATTTCCGGCGCTCTGAAAGACTCTTTCTCGACGAAGGTGGCAACCAGCGGTGCAAAGGCTCTGGCCATCGCCTCCGGAAAAGAAAAACCGGACCTGATTTTATTGGACGTACTGATGCCGGAAATGGACGGTTATGAGGTCTGCCGCCGCTTGAAAGCAGATCCCGACACGCGGGATATACCGGTAATTTTCCTTACCAGTCAGACGGAGGCGGAGGACGAAACCAAAGGATTTGAGGTAGGAGCGGTTGACTACATTCATAAGCCATTTTCCGCCCCGGTGGTGAAGGCGCGTGTGCGGACGCATCTCATGCTACGTGAAGCGCATGCCCTGATTGCCAAGCAACTCGTGGAAATAAATACTGAATTGGAAATGGCGCGCCAGATTCAGCTATCCATTTTGCCGAGCAGTACCCCAAAGGTCGCCGGAATGGAGATTGTGGCGCGCTACATTCCCATGACATCGGTCGCAGGAGATTTTTACGACTTTATCGTCGTGGATGAAAGTCGCGTTGGTATTCTAATAGCAGACGTTTCGGGACACGGACTGCCTGCCGCCCTGATTGCTTCTATGCTGCAGGTTGCCCTCACCGCACAGGCGCGCCACGCTTCTGAACCATCTAAAGTCCTGGCAGGCTTGAATCAGGCCCTTTGCGGAAAATTTCAGCATAATTTTGTCACCGCAGCTTACGTTTACGTGGACCTTGAAAAAAATACAATCAGCTACGGAGGGGCAGGCCATCCGCCGCTCTTACTGTGGCGCAAATCAACCGGCGCCGCGAGCCAATTGCTGGAAAACGGATTGGTCATGGGGCAGTTCGAGGAAGCCACATACGATTCACTCCAAGTGCCCATCGAGGCCGGCGATAGGTTCATTCTCTACACGGACGGAATTCTCGAAACGACCAACCCGGCACAGGAAGAATTCGGAACAGATCGGTTGATGAAATTCATGGAAACAAATAACAAATTGAAAGCCGGCCCATTCGCGGACGAGCTACTCCTTGAATTAGCTCGTTGGTTAGAGCAGCCTCCGGGCGAGGGGCACAAAGATGATATTTCGCTTCTCACGGTCGACTTCACGACTCGCTGATTGTGCACGCGCGCGGCTTTGACCTCCGTGATATAATCAAATAGTGAGTTTGTAGTTCGACTGAGAGGTGCGGTCATGGGAGTCGTGCGAAATGCGCGATGTGGCTTCCGCTCCTCTCCCGCGCGCGAAATTCTAATAGGAACAATCGAGATTTCAGAAATTGAGTTAAGTTGCGGAAAACACAGCACTAAACAATTTTCTAATAGGGACAAAACTGGGTTTTTGCGTCCGCCGAGGCCGAACGCCTTTTTCGGGATTTCGACGACTGTCCTCGCTCCAACCTCAGATTCACGAAGTTACCCTTTCGCACAATCGCGCAAGGCTGTTCGCTCGCGCTCAACCAGAATGCTAACCTTGGAAATTGCCCCTCGGAGGCTTGGGTGAACGAATCCGCGCTGTCCAACGATCCCGGCACGCAGAAGCGCCGCAGCACGCGCATTGTGCAGGCCGTCCCTCTGACGGTGACGGGTGTGGACGCGCTGGGGCAGCCTTTCAAAGAGCGCACCACGACCGTGATGGTGAACTGCCACGGTTGCAAGTACCAGTCGAAGCACTACGTTCCCAAAAATTCGATCGTCACCCTGGATATTCCTACGGCCGGAACCCGGCCGCCCGCCGCACTCCGTTCAAGGGCGTGTTGTCTGGGTGCAGCGTCCTCGAACCGTTCGCGAACTTTTTCAGATTGGGCTCGAGTTTGAAACGCCCGGTAATGTGTGGGGCATCGCGTTTCCTCCGGATGATTGGCAAGCGTCGATCGCAGAAGGTGGCACCGACGCGTCGCGCACCTTGGAACTGGTTCAAGAGTTCGAGATAGATGCGGCCGCTTCCGCGCCGCCGGAGGCCGATCTTCCCGAGCAGGTTCATCCTGCGTCAAATTCGGTGGCTCCTGCTGCTCCAGCAACTGCGGCGCCTGTCGCTCACCTGCCAGGTGAGAAACCTGCCGCCCATGTTGCTCCGCCAGTCGCGCCTTCGGCAGCCACGCCGCACGCCGATGGCAAGGTACATGCCGTTACAGTTCCCTCCCCCGACGCGCAGGCTGCCATCGCCCGGCAAATGGCAAAAGTGGTGACGGAAGTTAAAGAAAATCTCGATAAGACGATGCGCAAGGGCGCCGAAACGGCGATCGCCGAAGAAATGACGATTGTGCGCCAGCAGCTCGATGTGCAGCTTCACGATGCCGTCGAGCGGGCGATCAAAGTTTCGATGGAGCGCGTCTCCGAAACCTCTGTAAAGAAGGTGGTTCAGGAGGCCGCGCAGCGTACTGCTGCAATCGTGGAAGAAGCGCGCAAAGCTACCGAGATCTCGTCGGAACATCTCGATGCCAAAGTCCGGAACGCTGTGCAGCAAGCCGTGAGCACTGCGGCCGAGCAAGCCGCACAGCAGGCCGCGCAACAGGCCACCGCACAGAATTTGAAGACGGCGGTGGAAGAAGCGGTGGAGCGGGTGATCAGCAGCCGGCAAGCTGCGTCGCCCTCGCTCGACATTCTTTCGTCACCCGAGGCGGCGCAGCGCCACTTGGATGACTGGCGCAAGAGCCTGGAAGATACCGCGCAGAATATTCGCAGCCAAACGGTAGAGAAGGCGAACGTCGAAGTGGCCGAGGTAAACCGCCGCTGGCAGGAAACGTTTGACGCCGCGCTGGCCGGCGCATCGCAGAAAATCGGCGCGCAACTGAACGATGCATCGCGCGCGGCACTGGAACAGGCGCAGCAGGAAATCGACGCGAGGAAGTCGGGACTCCAGGGAACGCTCGATGAAGTGATTGCAGGCGCGCGCTCGACTGCTGATTCGCTCAAGGCGGACCTCCAGCAAGAGCGCACACGAACCGAACAGGCGAAATCAACACTCGAAGAAGCGGCGCGAACGACGCTCGAATCTGTCCGAGCGGCGATCGATCAAGAGCGGACGCGCGTGGAGGAAGCGCAGTTGCAGCTCGATGCAGCTGCGCAGAGCACGCTGGAATCGGTTCGAGCGAATCTCGAGCAGGAGAGGAAACACGCGGAAACAGTCAAGGCGCAGCTCGACGCGGCGGCGCAAAGCACGCTCGAATCGGTTCGAGCGAATCTGGAGCAGGAGCGGGCCCGCGCGGACGAGGCGAAGGCGCGGCTCGAGTCCACTGCACAATCCATGCTGGATCACACCCAGCAGCGGCTCGACGGAATCCTGGCTGAGAAATATGACGAAATCGGGCGCAAAGCAGACAAGGCCATCGCAGAACGGGCCGAGCAGATTCAACCGACGCTCGAAGCCGCCGCGCAAAAGGTGGTGCAGCGCATCTCGGGCCAGTTCGATCAGACCATCGCTTCCAAGGTGGGAGACGCGCAGAGCGTGATTTCGCAGCTTGGCAGCGCGGAAGAGCGCGCCGCGGAAACTCAGACGGCCCTCATCGAACAAATCCAGCAGATCGCTGAACAATCCAGAGAGCTGAAAGAGGCCAGCAGCGGGCACATCGACAATATCTCTGGCCACGCCGCGAAGATCCAGCGCTCGCTGCAAGAGCAGGCGATGGAAGTGGCGGAGCAAGCGGCGCAGTTCCGCAATACCGTCGTCGAGCACATCGACCAGATTTCTGGGCACGCTTCGAAGATTCAGGATTCGGTGCGCGAGAATCTGAAGCAGCAATCGGACAGCGCCGTGCAGGAATCGCTCGAGCGGCTGCGCCAGGAAGCGGCCAAGGTTCCGGCTGAGGTGGAACAGTCCTGCCGCGAGGTGGTTTCGAAGGTCACCGAGGACATCGAGCGCAAGGGCACCGAGACCGAGCACCACACGTATGAGGCGCTGCTGAAGGCGTCCGAGTGGTACCAGAAAAAAGCGCAGACCACGATGCAGACGTCGATGGAGCGCTCAGTCGAACAGGCGACCACGTCCCTGCGTGATCGCGCAGCAGAAACTTCGCGCTTGCTGGCTTCGGAACTGGATCACTACCGGCGGACGTATGTGGAACATAGCCAGGCGCAGATCGAGGACGCGGCCAAAGAGGTAGTCGATCGGCAGCGCAACAAGCTGAGCGAGAACGCGGAAGTGGCCGGGGCGACCTTTGCGAATCAGGTGAATCGCGTGACGCTCGAATCGCTTCGGCGGTTCGAGGAAACCTCGCGCGAGGCCCTCGAGAAAGCGCGCTCCGATATGGAGTTCAACCGCGAAGGCTCGCTCGTGGAATTTCAATCAAAGCTGGACGAACGGATGCTCGATGGAGTGGAACAAGCGCGCGTTTACCTGCAATCGCAGCTGATGCCAATCGTCGAAAACTGGCAGGCGCAGCAGGAGCAGGAGAAAAAGGCCTGGATGGAGCGGCTGAAGAAAGCTACGGACGAGAACATTGATCACTACAAAGAGCGGCTCGAGAATGCGTCGAACTCGTGGCTGCTCGCTTCCGCCACCACGCTCGGCCAGCATTCGCAGACGGTGCTCGACACGATCGCGAAGGCCGCTGAAAAGCGCCTGCGCGATACCTGCTCGGAAGTTCTCTCCGGAATGGGCGACACGCTGAAGAATCGCCTGCTGGGACTTTCCGCGGATTTCAGGCCCAACGAAGAAGAAGACGACGACCTGCCGAAGCAAACGAAGTAACCGATAAACTTTTCGAATCGCGTTCTCGAAATCATCGGCAATTTCTCAGCTTCAACTTCAATTTTACGCCGCCGATTTTTTGGCGCCAATTTTCAGCGAAAAAATTTAGCGCGAATTTTGGTTTGCCGATTTTTGGCGCGAACCGCGATGCCGGTATAATGGCTGGGTTATGTCCAACCACGCTTACGTCAGCATCTGGTGCAAGGATTTTTCCGAGCCGCGGATTCTGGAACAGTTTGGGGCGCTGCTTGCGACGGTTCCCTTCTCCGCTACCGCGCCGGGATTCGACTATCTTGTGGTCCGCGCCGTGGATGCGACCGAATCGCCGATTCTCGAGCAGGATTTGCGCGCGGTGCCGCTGGATGCGAACGGCGTGATCGAACTCGCAAGGGATCATCTCAACAACGACTCCGCCTATGAAGTCCGCGCGGACTGGGATCTCTGGACGTACGATGACGCGCTTGGGCGGTGGCAGCTTCAGCAGCAGCCGCTCGAACTTCTCTGCCATGGCGAAGATTATGACGACGGGTACTGGCGCGAATTCGGACACCTGGAGATCGATCTCGGATTCGAGCATTTTTTCACGGGGCACGGGGGTTTGCTAGGTTTCCGCCGCGGCGAGAAGGCAAACCCGGAGAGCGCGGAGGAAAAAAGGTTCCTCGAAGCCATGGAACGGCCCGAAAACCTGCGGAATTACCAGGAAAAAACCACCGAAAATATTCGTAGACTCCTGGAGTGGGTTCGCCGCATCGAAAAGGCTGTACCGATCGACCAGCTGAAAATGTGGTCCGAGGGCGAGGAGAATTTTGAATCGCGCATCGATGAGATTCTCGCGGCTCGGTAGCGTGGCTGCGGGGTGCAGCCTGGGGAAATTAAAGTCTCGGAGAATCCTTCTGCCTGGCAGAGCCAAACGGCTACAATTGTCTGAAATATTGATGAAGCGCTACGCCATTTTCGCGGCAGCCGGTGTCGTAGCACTCGTTTGCGCGGGTTGCGACAAGTCGTTCATGTCGTCCTCCGTGGAGTCAACCAAAAACGGAACGGCGCGGCCAGCGGCTCCAGCGAAGCCCGCGACTCCTCCCGATATTCAAGCCACTGCTGAGGCTGCTCTCGGCTCAGAAACGGAAGTGCTTGCGTTTGGCGATCTGGCAAAAAATGGCAAGCAGCAGATATTTGCGGTGAACCGTTTGAAATCCACGCCGCAGGGCGTGATGCCGGGGACGCTCGTGAGCCGAGCCGTGGTGCTGGAGAACGATGGTGGCAAGTGGAAAGAAGTATTCCGCTGCGACGAGCATTTGCAAAATCCGAAGGGATATCTCGGCGGGACGCCGCTCGCGTCCGTGGCGGCGTGGCGGATTCAATCCGAGCAGCACGAAGACAAGGGGTTGCAGATGTACTTCACACCGCTGGCCAAGCCTGTGGGTGGCTACATCGAAACGATCGGAGTTCGCTGGAATCCCGAGTTGAAGCTGTATGAGTCGCTCGACCGCACGTACGAACATTTTCTTGGCGAGACGAAAAATCTGGAGTCGCCGGAGTCGCGGGTAAGGCAATGAGTGCGATCGCACAACCCGTGGCAGGTGTGACGCGGCCGGCGAAGAAGCCGTCGGGCTGGCAGAACCTGAAGCCGCTGCTGCCGTATGTGGGGCGCTACAAAGGCATGGTCACGCTCGGCCTGACGCTCGACTTGCTGATGGGTATTGTGGCGGCGCTTCCGCAGCTGGTTCAGGGCATCATCGCTGATTGCCTGAACGGACTTCCGCGGCCGCTGACCACTTTGTCGGGCACTGCACGGGCCGTGCTGTGGCCGGTGCTTAAGTTTTATTCTCCGCTGAACCAGCACGCGCTAGGCATTTTCTGCCTGACGATCGTTATCGCGATGGTGGTGAAGGGAATTTTTTCATTCTGGACGCGGTGGATTTTGATCGGAGTGTCGCGCGAAATTGAATTCGATCTGCGAAATGATCTGTTCGATCGGTTGGTTCGTCTCGACCCTGAATTTTACGTGAGCAATCGCACGGGCGATCTGATGTCTCGCGCGACGAATGACTTGAACGCGGTGCGGATGGTGCTCGGCCCCGGAATCATGTACACGGCGACCACGATTGCGACGTCCGTAGTGGCGCTTTTCTTCATGATCCGGCTGTCGCCCGCGCTGACGCTATGGGTGCTGCTGCCGGTGCCGATTGTAGTTCTCGCTGTTTATTATTTTGGACAGACGATTCATCGGTTGTCCGAGAGGATTCAGGCGGCGCTTGGTGCGCTGTCGACGCGTGCTCAGGAAAATCTCACAGGCGTTCGCGTGGTGCGAGCGTATGCGCAGGAGAAATCTGAAATCGGGCTTTTCGAGCAGGCTAATCGCGATTATGTGGACCGCAATATCAAGCTGATCGGCTCGTGGAGCTTGTTCTTCCCTGCGCTCACCGCTTTGATTGGCATGAGCTTCGTGATTTTGCTGGGCAGGGGCGGAACGCAGGTGATGGACAACGGCGTTTCGCTGGGAACACTGTGGTCGTTCTACGCTTTCCTTGGCGTGCTGATTTTTCCGATCATCGCGCTCGGTTGGGTGACGAATATCTTCCAGCGTGGCGCGGCATCGATGGGGCGGTTGATGTATGTCCTCAGGGCGGAACCAAACATTCGCGACGGCGCCGACATAGTGAGAAACAGTGCAGGATCGAACGGAAGCACAAATGTTGCTGAAGTGGGCAGTGCGACCAGCGAGATCCCGATTCGCGGCGAAATTGAATTTCGCCATTTGAATTTCGCGTATCCGTCGCCCTCCGGCAGCCAGCCGAATGATTTTGTGCTGCACGACATTTCGCTGCACGTCCCCGCCGGGTCAACTTTAGCGATTGTGGGACCGACCGGAAGCGGCAAATCGACATTAGCGGCGTTGATTGCGAGATTGTGGGAGGCGCCGCCGGAAACCGTGCTGATCGATGGGCGCCCGATCCGAGATTTTCCGGTGGCGGAGCTGCGGCGCGCGATCGGCTACGTGCCGCAAGATACTTTCCTTTTCAGCGAAACGATTCGCGAGAACATCGGCTTTGGCGTCGACAACGTACTGGATGAGGCCGTGCTCGAAGCCGCCGAGATCGCGAGTATTTCGGGCGAAATTCAAGGCTTTCCAGATCGCTTCAGCACGATTCTCGGCGAGCGCGGCATTACGCTCTCGGGCGGGCAGAGGCAGCGAACGTCACTGGCACGCGCGATTGCCCGCAAACCAAAAATCCTGGTTCTCGACGACTCGCTCTCGAGCGTGGACACGGCCACGGAAGAGCGAATTCTGAGCGGCTTGCAAAGCGTGATGAAGGAGCGCACGACGATTCTTGTCTCGCACCGTGTTTCCACCGTAAAAAATGCCGACCAGATCGTGGTGCTGCGGAACGGACGAATCATCGAGCGCGGCACGCACGATGAACTACTGGCGCTCGGCGGCTACTACGCCGATCTTTATCAGAAGCAGCTTTTGGAAGCAGAGCTGGAACGCGAATGAGCGATTTCCGCGAAGAAGAGAAACTCGGCAAGCTGTACGACACGCGGCTGACGCACCGGCTGATGAAATATCTGCGCCCTTATCGGTTGCAAGTGTTCTTCGCGGTGGCCATGAGTCTGGCCGTGGCCGGCATGGAGATCGTGGGACCATTTCTTTTCGGACGCGGTGTGGATCGCTACATCTTGCCGGTGGCGCACGGCGAAATGGCGAAGCGGGTGGGCCTTGTTGGCATCGCTGTGATTTGTCTTCTTTATTTGGGATCGCTGGTTGCTAGTTTTGCGCTTCAGTATCTGCAGATGCGCATCATGCAGTCGGTTGGGCAGAAAACGATGTACGACCTGCGCAAGGAAATTTTCGAGCATCTGCAGCGGCTGCCGATGACCTTTTTCGACCGCACGCCCGTGGGGCGGCTGGTGACGCGTTCGACGACGGACGTGGACGCGCTCAACGATCTTTTTGCTTCCGGCGTGGCAGCGATGCTGAATGATTTCGTGCTGCTGATCGGGCTCGCCGTGTTTCTGATCCGCTGGCATCCGCTGCTCGGGCTGGTGACGCTTTCTCCGCTGCCGTTCATGTTTCTGCTGACTTACGTTTTCAGGAATCACGTGCGCGACGCGAATCGCAACATTCGAACGGCTATTGCGCGCATCAACGGATTTCTGCAGGAGCATATCAGCGGAATGTCGGTGGTGCAGCTTTTCAATCGCGAACGAAAATCGCGTGCGCAGTTCGCGGAATTGAACCGGATTCACATGGAAGCGTACAAGGACGCGATTGACGCTTTCTCGTATTTTTATCCGGCCGTGGAACTTTTGAGCATGAGCGGAGTGGCGCTGCTGTATTGGGTGGGCGGGATTCGCGTGATCGCGGGAACGTTCACGCTCGGCGTGCTGATTTCGTTTATTCAGTATGCGCAGCGCTTCTTCCGTCCGATTCAGGATTTGAGCGAAAAATTTAATATTTTGCAGGCGGCGATGGCGGCATCGGAGCGAATTTTTGGCCTGCTTGACGAACCAGTAACGATCGTTTCGCCGGCGAAGGTGCATACGCTGGCTGCGCCGCGGGGGGAAATTGAATTTCGCAACGTGTGGTTTGCTTACAACGGCGGAGCGAATCCGAAGGAAGAGGATTGGGTGCTTCGCGATGTTTCGTTCCGCGTGGAGCCGGGGCAGACGCTCGCGATCGTTGGGCACACGGGCGCAGGCAAGACGACGATTATTCAGCTGCTGCTGAGGTTTTACGATGTGCAGCGCGGCGAGATTCTGCTCGATGGCGTGAACATTCGCGAGATGGACCTGCAGGATCTGCGTAAAATGTTTGGCATCGTGCTGCAGGATCCATTCCTCTTCACGGGCACGCTGGAATCGAACGTGAAGCTCGGCACGGAAAAGATCAGCCGGGCGGATGCGGAACGGGCGCTGCGCGAAGTGGGACTTGGGCCATTCGTCGAATCGCTGGCACAGGGCGTCGAGACGCCGGTGACGGAGCGCGGCTCGACTCTTTCGGTGGGGCAGCGGCAGCTGGTGAGTTTTGCGCGCGCGCTGGCGCACGACCCGAAATTTATGATTCTCGACGAAGCTACGTCGAGCGTGGATACGAAGACCGAGCTTTTGATACGCGAGGCGCTAGACCGGCTGCTTGAAGGGCGCACGGCCGTGGTGATCGCGCATCGCTTGAGCACGATTCAGCACGCGGATCGTATTTTGGTGTTTCACAAGGGGCGTTTGCGCGAGCAGGGGTCGCACCAGGAACTGCTCGGCCTGCGCGGAATTTACTACCGGCTGTATCAGCTGCAATACAAGGAACAAGAGCTTTCGCTTCCCGTTCACGGCGCGGGGGCGAGCGGATTCTCGCATCCGCTTCCGGCCGATGACTGAAGCGGCGGGTTGCGCCTGCCGAATCGTTTTGCCTTTCAGTTTTCCTCATTTCCAACTGAGCTTATTTTTGGACGCAACCGATGAGCGCGCCTGAAATTTTGATTTCTGCTGGCGAAGCGTCGAGCGATATGTATGCGGCGCGTCTTGCGACGGCGCTGCGAACGCGAACCGGCGCGCGGCTGTTCGGAATGGGTGGAAAGCGGATGGCTGAAGCCGGCGTCGAGTTGATTGCGGACTATCACCAAGTGGCAGTGGTCGGCATTTCAGAGGTGCTGCACAAAATTCCAACTGTGGTTAGCGTGCAACGTAAGATTGCTTCGGAAGCTGTGCGGCGGCAAGCGGCGCTCGCGATTCTGGTTGATTCTCCGGGGACGCATCTGGGCATAGCGCGCAGGCTGAAAAACAATGGGATTCGCGTGGGATATTTTATCGGGCCGCAGGTGTGGGCGTGGCGACCGGGGCGAGTGCGAGTGGTTAAGCGGCTTGTTGAGCGCATGGTGGTGATTTTTCCCTTTGAAGAGGCGATTTATCGCGAGGCGGGAGTGCCGGTGGATTTCGTCGGCCATCCGCTCGTTGACGTGGTGCGAGCTTCGATGAGCCGCGCGGAATTTACGGCCCGGCACGGGCTTGATGCAGGGCGCCCGATTGTTACGCTGCTGCCGGGCAGTCGTCGAAGCGAAATCGAGCGGCACTATCCGTTGATCATGGAGGCGTGTGAGCGGCTTTCGCGGGAGGCGTGGAGTAACGGCGCCATACAGTTCGTGCTGGCGGCGGCACCGGCGTTGGGTTCCGAGCTTTTTGCTACGTATGCCAGGCCCGGTGTTTCGGTGACACGAGTGGAGGGCGCCACATATGACGCGCTAAGCGCCGCCGACTGCGCGATTTTGGCGAGCGGAACGGCGACTGTGGAAGCGGCGCTATTGGGAACGCCGATGGTGGTGGTCTACCGCGTAAGTCCCACGAGCGCCTTCGTGCTGAAGCGAATGGTGCGCTCACCTTTCATCGCCATGGTGAATCTAATTGCTGGGCGGCGCGTGGTGCCGGAATTGATTCAAGACCAATTCACATCTGCGGCGGTGGAAAAGGAAGTGCACAAGCTGCTGGAATCGCCTGCGGCGCGCGATGAGATGAAAGTGGGCCTGGCAGAGGTGCGAACGAAGCTCGGTCCGGGCGGAGCGATCGAGCGCGCGGCGGACATTTTCGCGAGGATGCTGTAAGCTTTCGAGATAGGCAACTACAGCGGCCAGTCTGGTATCTTAGTTATGCAGCGCCAACGAGCGGTTTCGAGAGGCTGTTTCTTGTCCAAAATTTATCGACTGGCCGGCCTGCTGGCGGTTTCGCTTGTCTTCTCGTTCCCTGCCCTGGCACAGGCGCCTCACAGTTTTCCATTCCGCGCGACGAATTACGACGTGGAAGTAATTCTCCATCCTGATGACCAGAACATTACGGCAACTGTGAAGGCAGATTTCGTGGCCGAGCAGGTGTCGAAGACGGTGGTCGTGGAGCTGCATCCGGACCTGAAAATTGCGACGGTTCACGAGCCGAACGGCAAGCCGCTCGAATTCAGCCGCGACACGAATTACCCGCTGCTGATCACCATTGGGCTTCCTGAGGCGGTGTCGCCGGGGAAAAAAGTGACGCTGCAGTTTGATTACGCGGGGCCGATCTCGAGCGAAGACGACAGCCCGACGAAAGGCGTGCGCTTCGCAAATATCGACAAGACGTCAGCATATCTTTTGCTGCCGGCGCGGTGGTTTCCGCTGACAAACTACACTTCGAACCGCTACACCGGGACTTTCAAGCTGATCGTACCGGACACTTTTGTGGTGGTGGGTACGGGGAAGGCCGATTCGCCAGTGGCGCAGCCTGCGCTGGGGCGCGGGGATACGGCGAAATCCGCATATACATTTCATTGCGACAAACCGGGGCGAGTAGGGTCGTTTGTCGCGGGGAGCCTGCAGCTTTCGCCGGTGCAGACGGAGGGATTGAGCACTTCTGTCTATACTCCGCCCGCGCAAGCAAGCACGGCGAATTCGTACGCGACGGCGCTCTCTCACATCGTTTCGTATTTTTCCGAATCATTTGGCGGGCTCGAGGCGGAGCCTTCCTGGACCATCGCGCAATTGCCGGACGGCACGCTGCAGGGGTACGCAGGACCCGGACTGCTTTTGATCAGCGCACGGCAATGGTCGACGAAAGCGAACGAGCGGATGCTTTCGCAGCTTGCGGCCGAACAGTGGTGGGGTGAACGCGTGATGCCCGCAACTGTGGGGGATGTGTGGCTCACGGATGGGCTTTCGCGTTATGCGGAAGCGATGTATGCGGAGCAGTCGGATGGAGTAGCGGGTCTGCACAAGGCGCTCGAGGATTTTGCCGTGGGCGCGCTGATGTACGAGGATACTGCGCCGATCGCGCAATCGCAGCGCCTCGCGTCATTCTCGAACGAGTATCGGTCAGTGGTATCGGATAAGGGCGCGCTGGTGTTTCACATGTTGCGCACCGAACTGGGCGACGACGCGTTCAGTTCGCTGTTGCATGATTTTTATAAGAAGTACGAAGGCAAGACGGCGACGATTGCGGAATTCGAAGCGATGGCGAAAGCGAAAGTGCCGCCTCCGGTGAAAGGGCAGCCGCCTATTAATTTGACTTCGTTTTTTGCGCAATGGCTGAATTCAACCGGCATCCCTGAGTTCAGGCTCGAGTACATTACGTATCGCACACCGAAGGGATTCAAGGTTGTGGGCAAGATTCACCAGGATTTGGATACGTTCCGCATGCCTGTGGAGATTCGCGTGGATACGGAGGGTAATCCCGAGTTCAAGAAATTGCTGGTGACCGGAACGACTTCGGATTTCACGATCGAGACGTTCGGGCGGCCGAAGCCCAATGGCATCGTGATCGACCCAAATAATAATTTGCTGAAATCGAGTCCACGGCTGCGGGTGCACGCGGCGATTGCCCGGGGCGAAGGTTACGCCGAACTCGGCAAATATTATGAGGCGATTCAGGAGTATCAGAAGGCGCTGGATTTGCAGCCGGGAAATTCGCTGGCGAATTTCCGGATGGGCGAGGCGATGTTCTATCAGAAGAATTATCAGTCGGCGGCGAATGCGTTTCGCGCGGCGTTGAGCGGCGATCTGGATCCGAAGTGGACGGACGTTTGGAGCCACATTTACATTGGGAAGATTTGGGATTTGCTGGATCAACGCGCTCGGGCCGTGAACGAGTACAGCCTCGCGCAGCATACCGGCGACGACACGGCGGGGGCGCAGGCGGAAGCTACGCGTTTCCTGCAAAAGCCGTACTCGGCAGATGCGGCTGTGAATGCGGCGAACACTCCTTCTCCAGCCGATAGTGACAAGGCTGGCGCAGGGTCATCAGCGGCGCCGGGGTCGCAGTCAGGCTCGCAATCTGGAAATTCTGGCGGCGACCGGCCGGTGCTTAAGAAGCGGCCGTCTAGCGATTAGTCCGCTCGCTTTGGTCGTCGCGATATTTTAGAGCGGTTGCAGGCCTGCCAGGTTGACTGAGCAAATTCCCTTCTGTTGAAGAAGCACTTTAAATGTCTCGCCCATTCCTTCGGGGTGGATCAGCGTCTTGAACTGGGATCGAGCCGCTATTTTGTCGTGCTCGGTTGCGCCCGTGTTTTCCAGTTCCGCGAAATTCGAGTGCCGCGCGAGCACTAGAAGGAAATTCGTCTGAGATGTGAATCCGGCGCGAATCAGACCGCCGCGCGCGCCCCACAGATCGAGCGCCGTGAAATTCGCGTTCGCCGTGAGATCCTGCGCGCCGGGAGTGCGGTAGAAATCTTCACCTGCACGATGGCGATCGTAAGCCATCAAGGTTCCACGCATGTGGCGACCGTCGTAGAGCTGCTGCGCTTCTTGGCCGTAATCGATTGTGAGCAGAAATCCGCGATGCAACCGACGCGCCGCATCTTCGATCCAATCGCACGCGGCGAGATTTACTTCAGCTATTTGCCCTTCGCGCAGGGTAATTTGCTGCGCTTTCAAGTACTCGGAGATCGCGGTAGACGAAAGCGGTCCGAGTTCCTCGCAGAATCCGTTCTCTGAATGCGTGACATATATCTCCCGCAGGCCTTCACCAGCACACAGCACGCGGTGCACTGCAAATGCATCGATTAGTTCGTTTGAAAATATACACCCGTGCGGAATTTCGGCTGGCAGTGCGTCGCTCGAACAAAACCGCTCGTTCGCAATGTGATCCTCGAGATTCTGTATCTGCGCTTTTCGGCGCACCGCCGATCGCTCGACAGCAACATAACGCATGGCTGAGTAGAATTCGCCCAGGGACTCGCGCGCGCAGTCCAGAACTTGCTTCGCCAAGCGTCCAGTGCCGGCGCCCGTCTCGACTAAAGCGAATGGCTGCGGCCGGCCGAGCACAGTCCACATTTCGTGAAACTGGCGCGCGAGCAAACGACCAAACGTTGGAGTCACATCGACGCTCGTGATGTAGTCGCGGCGCTCCTTTTGATTTGCCTTCGTGTAATAACCGTGCTCCGGACGATACAGGCAGGCGTCCATGTACTCCGCAAAGGTGATTCGACCCCGCGATTTGATCTGCTCGGCAAGAATTGCAGCGAGCGGCGTGGGATTGGACCGCACGCGGCTAGTTCTCCCGCTGCGGATTGCGGGTGAACATTTCGATCACATAGTCGTGCAGGCAGTCGTAGAGATGCTTTTGGAAAGTCCAGGGGAATTGGGAATGCTCGATTTCACGCGGCCGTAATTGAATCATGTACTCGTGGACTTCCGGCTCCGAGGGCTTGAAGCGAATCAGCACTTCCACCGAGTCTTTTGCGCTGCGAGCTTGAAAATCGAACAGTGGATGCTCGTATTTCGCGAGTTCGTTCCGCACTTTCGAGAGCATTTCGTCCTCGGGCGTCAAGGCGCTACCGTTCCTGCGCTCTTTATCTCATCGAAAGCACGCTGAAACGTATTGAGCGCGTCTTTGTCGAAGAGCACGAACGATACTTTTTCCAGGGAAGTAGGGCCTTCGAAGTGCTTGGCCACCTCGCGCAGCATGATTTCCGCGCATTCGCGCATAGGAAACCCGGCGATGCCCGTTCCAACTGCGGGAAATGCGATCGTTTTTAGTTTCTTTTGCGCTGCAATTCGCAGTGAGTGAGCCGTGGAACTGCGCAGCGATAGCGCATCGGTGCGGCCGCCCAATTCCATACTGGCAGCATGGATTACGTAGCGCGCTTTAAGCTCTCCACCCGTCGTGATGGCCGCGCCGCCAATGGGGATTGTGCCGATCTCATCGCACTCGGCCTGAATCTTCGGGCCGCCTTTGCGTCGAATCGCGCCAGCCACACCGCCGCCGAGCTGCAAGTCATTGTTCGCAGCATTGACGATAGCATCCGTATTCATCTCTGTTAGATCACCTTGCAGGATTTCGATACGATGAGCGGAGTTCATTCGATACCGGCCTTCGCGCGAAGGGCTGCAAACTCGTCGAAGGCGGGTGGTTGAGCCGATTCGTAGAAAACGGCGGCCTCCATGCCCATCCGCCGGGCCGCTTCGGCGCACGCCGCGATGGTGGCGTCCGAAGTGTCTGCTCCACGAACGAGTTTCACCCGGGTCATTTTTGGCCCAGGATTAGCGAAGCGCATTCCTATGCAATCCTCAGTGCGAAAAGTAATCGAGGCAATTTCTGTTATCGAAAGCAACGTGTTGCTCGCGAGGATCGCGTCGGGCTTGGCGAATTTGTCTAAGATCGTGAAAATTTCGAGCTTCACTTCCATCTCGTCAGGAACGGTCTCGATCAACATATCGGCAACGCGGCAAACCTCATCGACGCGGCGTGCAGTGGACAATCGAGCGATCGCTAATTCGCGCTCTTGCTGTGTTAGCCCGTGCTGAGTGATGCGCCCGTCGAGCGATCGCTCGATGTAGGCGATTCCCTTCTCGAGCATTTGGGGCGACACGTCCTCCAGAACCACCCGGTAACCTCCGAGCAAAGCTGCGAGCGCAATTTCCCGCCCTATCTCATGTGCGCCGATTACTCCGATTGTATCGATCTGCATCTTCGATCCAGCGACTAGGCCTGCACAGGGAAAAGCCGGGCCGAGTTGTCATATAGAATTTTCTGTTGCGCCGCCGCCGAAATCGGGAGAGCGCGGAATTTTGCAATGTTACCAAGCACGTCAGGAACGCCGGGACCCGGCCAATCGGTTCCGAACAGCACCTTATCGGCAATCTCTTCGATCCGCGGAAAATATTCCATCAACTTTTGCGGCGGAATGCCGGAAATATCCATATACATGTTCGGGTGCCGGCGAACGAGGAAGAACGCTTCGTTCATCCAGAGCGGGCGGCCACTATGCGCGAGTATCACAACGAGGTCGGGAAAATCCACCCCTACATCGTCGGCAAGCATTGGCTGCGCGTAAGCGTTCCGAGCACCGAGAAAAATCGACGTGCCCGTGTGAATCATCACAGGCATGCGATTGGCCTGCGCTCGTTCGTACATTCCCCGCAGCGGGCCAAGGCCGTTGCGGTAGTCATTCGGAGCAAAAAGCTGGTGCGATGGGTGCACTTTCAGCGCGCGAATTCCGATTTTGTGCAGACGGTCCACTTCAGCGCCGGGATCGGGCACATATCGCGGATGTACGGAGCCAAACGCCAGCAGGCGCTTCGGATCAGCAGCACAATAACGCGCCACCCATTCGTTCACTTCCGATGTAAATCCAATCACATCCGGGCTGACGTAATTAATCAGTCCGGCGCGCTCTATTTCCGCGCTATCCATGAATTTCAGAAATTCACTTGGGCTCGCGGCAAACCGGACGGCGTCGTCAAAATCCTTCCGCCCTCGCCGAACGAGTTCCTGGGCCTCGGGCTTGAAACCCTCCATCGGCGTGATGTGAATGTGGATGTCGATAACCGGAGGCAAATGGAAATTACTCCAAGCTCGCTAGAGCCTTGCGATCCCTTCTTCGTCAAAGCCAAGGACAACGCGTCCTCCGGCGAGGATCACGGGACGGCGGATCAGGTTGGGCTCCTTCGCCATCATGCGAATCGCTTCCGCGCGCGAAGGCGGGTTCTCTTTCATGTTCTTGGCGCGGTACCGCTCGTTCCGCGTATTCAGGAAATCCCGATGATCGCGATCGCCAATAAGTTTTTCGAGCTCATCCGCGGTGAGCCTGTCCTTGTTCAGATCGTGAAAGTCCAGCTCTATGCCCTTCTTTTGCAAGAGACCTCTTGCTTTGCGGCAGGACGTTCAAGTGGGCTTGTGAAAGAATTTCACCCGCTTGCGGGGACTCTTCGATTTGCTTTTGCTCATCGGTAATCTCCCTAGTAACGCGGAACGTTGGGATCAATCTCAGCCGACCAACGATCAATGCCCCCGGCCATGGATTTCGCACCAGGTATTTCTTGCGAGCGTAGCCATGCTGCCGCGTCGAGACTGCGGATACCATGATGACAGAACAGAATGATGTTGTCGGCTTCTTCGAATTTCGCAAGATTCGCCGGAATTTCGCGCATCGGGACGAGCACGGCTCCTTCAATCGCTGCAGTGTCAAATTCCCATTTTTCGCGCACATCGACAAACAGGAATTTATCGCCGCGATCCATCATGCTCTTCACTTCGCGCGGCGTAATTTCAATATTCGCGAAAAGATCGTCAGCCATCAGTATCCGTAATCCGCGGGCACGGATGGCGCGTGCTCGCGTACGCGAAGCGCGTCATATCGTTCGCCACTGAGCTTTCTCATGTATTCGCGCCGATCGTGCACCTGCAAGACCCACTTCGACAGCCAATTCTCAAAGTCCTCGATCAGCTTCGTATGGTCGTGGTACTCGCTGAAGAATGCGTGATCGCGACCATAGTACCCTTGAACAGGTGAAGGATGCGCGCCACCGGGCTCGTGGACGACGGCCGACACCATGAATCCTGGGATCAAAGTGCGGTTGGGATCCGACGCAATCACGTCGGGCTCGACAATTTCTTCCGCGACAATAATGACGTTCCGAGACGCGCGCGCTCCGTCAATCGCGACGCCCAGGCTTCCCCAGACATGCGCATTCCCTTGCGCATCGGCGCGCTGCACGTTGATGATCGCGACGTCTGGCCTGAGCGCGCGAACCGCAACCAATTTCTCTTCGCTCACGGGCGACGGAAATTCGCGCAAATTTCCATTCTTCTTGAGCAAATCGCTGCCGAGCGTGGCATAGGTGGGCATGAACGGTACGCCCAGCGCCGCCGCGTGCAATGCCAGCGCCAGCGTGAAATTCGAGTAATCGACTGTTTCGAGACGCCGAGGAATTCCCTGCTCTACCGCGCGTCGGAAACAATATCCCACACCCGCGGAAACATTTCCTACCCATGCCGCCATCACGCGCGAGACGCAGCCCGCGCCAATCAGCTGGTCAAATAAAATATCGGAGATCGGCCCGACAAGAGTCAGATCGCGCCGGCCCTGCCGAATCAATTCGTGCCCTGCTGCGAACGGAATCATCTGCTCGAGTTGCGCTCCAAGCAGCACCATCGAGCCGGACGGCACATGGCGCGCGATGGCGTCATGCATCGTCGTCAATTTGGATTCGCCGGCCATCGTCTCCAGGTGAAATATAGATTCCGAGTTACCGCGTCCAGAAATGATTCGGATCAATCTCGCGCATCACATCGAGCTCGGCATCGCTCGGCGCCTGCGTTTCTACTAACTCATCAGCCACGCGCAACGTCCACCCCGTGTTTGTGAGCACTTCTTCAACGCTAACTCCCGGATGAACAGAAGCGAGATACGCTTCACCATCCGCTCCGAATCGAAGCACACCCATCGTGGTGATGATGGCTGATGGCCCTGACGATAGCGGAAGCCCTTGCGCGTGTCGCCAGCCGTTGCCGAGCCCGTAACCCGGCGAAGTGATATGGCTCACGCGCTCGGTCAAGCGTCCGCGCTCATGAACAAGCAAAACGACGGTGCGTTTGGCGAGGCATGCAATGTCGCACGCGCCACCCGATCCGGGCAACCGTTGCATTTCGCGATTGCGATGTCCCCACGTGCTGTTCAAATTACCAAACCGATCGACTTCCGCGGCGCCTAAGAAACCCATATCCACACGGCCCTGCTGTAACAGCCCCATCACATCGAGCATCTGCCCGCATTGTGTGGCAGCGCGGAGATTGGGCGAATCGCCCATCGTGTAAAGAAGTTCTTTGGCGGGAGTTTCTCGGATGATTCCGTTTTCGAAAAGCCCGATCGCGCGTGGCGCGTGGGTGCTACGCGCCACAAGGAAGGCCAGCATCGGCAGCCGCATTCCCACAAACACCAGCTCACCATCGCGGATTTCACGTGCCGCCGCAGCCACCATCAATTCGCTGAAGGTGAAACCGCGCGCAGCGCTTTCCGCGTCCGTGCGAGCACGCACGTTATTCCATGCTCCCCTTCTGCTCCACCCACTTCGGCTCGGTGACCTGAATTTCGTTGATGAGCTTGATGTCCTCGGGTTGAGGAATCATCTCTTTCAAGTGCTCCGCAAATTTCTCGGGGCTCAGCAGTTCACCCGTGACGCTGTACGGCTGGTCCGCAAATTCGCCGATGTGACGGTTGAACTTCATATCCGGCACATACAGCGGCGGCTTGCCGGCGGGAACGTGCCGGTTGATCTGCTCGATCAACTTCTCGCACTCCAGATGATAGAGCTGGCGATTGTGCTCGTTCATGTGGCCTAGGTCAGCTTCCTGATGGGTTTGAGCTTCGTCGTAGCGGCCTTTCAAGCCCCACACATAAAACCAGTGTGCGGAGCTCGAGGAATCTACGCCGAAAAGGTCGTAGCTCACCGGAATCCACTTGTTGATATATTTCTGGACGATATTCAGCGGCACTACGCCGGCTTTCACGATTCGCTTCAGGCCATCGTGGCCCGTGCCCAGGTGGAAGGATTCTTCGCGCAGCATCGGATTCATCGACTGCGCGAGAGGCTCGAAGCCCGAATAGCTCAGCATCGTAAGCTGGAATTTTCCATCGCGATCGACGAAATCGGTGTAGGTGAAAAAGTCGAGCCAGTTGTCGACGATCTGATTGAACGCGCCCAGCAGGCGCTTCTGTTCGAAAGCGCGCCGTTCGAGCATCTTCTGCGCTTCCACTTTCCCGCTGTAGCCGAAATGATTGATCAGCAGATGGCACATCTGCCAGCCATGCCGCATTTCTTCGGTCACCACGCGGCAGAGAGATTTGCGATCATGCTCGCTCGGTGAATGCGCGAAGAGCCGGCGCTGCTGTTCGACCGACGCGAACTCCGTATCGCCCTGGTAAACGATCAAGTTCATCAAACCGTCGCGGATTCGCTGATCTGGAATCTGCAGCACGCGCTGCCATTTCGGGCGGCCTTTGAAAGCGCCAAATTCAATTTCATTCGAACGCGTTGGCCCGAATTTCGCTTCGAATTGATAGTTCTCAATTTCGGGATAGTTCACGCCAATATCGTTTCGCCACACGCGAAACAAATCTACCCAATCATCAAAAGTGCCAATCCGTGCTGCAGGCATTGAAGTCTCCTCAATAATTTCACTATTAAATTTCCCGCTCGCCGAATCGCAGGCTAGTGTCCTTTGAAATTCGGCTTTCGTTTTTCGAAGAAGGCGTTCAGTCCTTCCAGGCAATCCTCGGACTGGAAGCAGTGAATCTGAAGCCGAATTTCCTCATCAAGCTTCGTTTCCAGGGCTTTCTTGTCATCGGCGATGATCGTGCGTTTCACGTCGCGAAGCGCCACGGTGGGCGCGCCGGCCAGTACATCTACGATTCTCTGCGTTTCTTCTTCAAATTTGTCGGCGGGAAAAACGCGGTTCACGATTCCCAACCGCAGCGCGTCCTCGGCGGAAAGGGTTTCCGCCGTGTAAAAAAGCTCGGCAGAAAGCGCAGGCCCCACGATGCGCGGCAAAAAATAAGTGCCGCCAAAATCGGGGTACAGGCCGACCTTAGCGAACGATTCGGAAAAACTAGCCTGATCCGACGCGATTCGCATATCTGCGGCCAGCGCAAGGTTCATTCCGCCACCTGCCGCTGGGCCATTGACGGCTGCAATTACCGGCTTCGTCATCGTAGCAATCGCAAGACAGATTTCCTTGCCGGCTTCCAGCAACACTTTCAATTCGTCACTTGCGTTCCGCTTGCGAAGATCGAGAAGAAGTTTTAAATCGCCGCCCGCGCAGAACCCGCGCCCTGCTCCAGTCAATACCACCGCTCTCACCGAATTATCCTGCGAGGCGTGCAAAAGCGCGTGAACCAAGCCGCGGCCCAGCTCAATATTGAGCGCGTTCAGCCTGTCCGGACGATTCAGTCGGATGACGGCAACATTGCCCTTGCGCTCTTCGAGCACCACCTGCGACGGGCTCGGTTTTTGTATTCCAGGCGCGGCTTGCTTGGCGGCTTCAGCCATCGCGGTTACCTCTAGTTGACCTCTAGTCCTTCAGACTCTTCAGCAGCGCTGCCAGTTGCTTGAAATATCGCGTTTTCACAGCGCGTTCGGTTCCGGCATTCTGGCCGCTCGTGGAAGGCAGGACGAAAACCTGCGCGTCGTACAATTTCTCTTTCTGCAGGCCAAGCTTGCAGGGGCGCCCGGTGAATTTCTCGTACACGGTTTTGCCATTGAACGCGATTACGCGCGGCCGCATCTCTTCGAGCTTTTGCGCGAGCAGCACGCGGCCTTCCGCGAACTCCTGCCGCTCGATCTCTTCGATTCCGCGCGTCGGCCGCTTCACGAGATCAGTCATGCCGATCCCGAATTCCAGGCAGCGACGGTCGTCCTCATATCCGATTGGCTCCGGCAGCACCCCCGATTCGTACATAATCGACCAGAACTGGTTGGAGCGCCCCGCGTAGTAATGTCCAACGCGCGCGGAGCGATCGCCGGGATTCGCTCCCACGAGAATCAGCTTCATTCCCTTGCGAAGATAATCGGGTAGTGTCCTCATTCGCCCCTTAAGAATTCGCCGCCACGCAATTCTCTGCGTGAAGCTCGAACTCCACTACTTTACTTCCCTTTGAATTCCGGCTGACGCTTCTCCACGTAAGCCTTTAATCCTTCCTTGGCATCCTCGCTGGTGAATAGAAGCTGCTGCAGTTCGCGTTCGATTCCCAGCGCTTCGCCAAAGCCGACTTCAGAGCCCGTGACGACCGCTCGCTTGATACGCCCCACGGCGCGCGAAGCCTTGTTCGGCGGGCAGAACTGCCGCGCATACGCCACAACGTCATCCCAGAACGATTCGCGTTCATAGATATAGTGAATCAAGCCGAATTCGAGTGCCTCTTCGAAGCTGAATGTACGGCCCGTAGCCATCAACTCGATCGCCCGCGCTCGTCCGATAATGCGCGAAATTCGCTGCGTCCCGCCCGTACCCGGAAGCACGCCGAGATTCACTTCCGGAAGCCCGATCTTGCCGCCTTCCTTCTTCGCGATGCGGATGTCACAAGCCATAGCAATTTCAAGGCCGCCGCCCACTGTGTGGCCGTTCAAAGCCGCGATAACGAGTTTGGGCGTTTGCTCCAGGCGCGAAAGCGTCTCGTTGGCATGCAAACAGAAATAATACTTAAACGTAGGATCCGCTTTCGTCAGCATCGGAATGCTCGCGCCCGCGGAGAAGAATTTCTCGCCCGCGCCGCGCAGCACGATCACATGAACGTTCTCATCCATCCGCGCGCGCAAAATCGCGGTATCAAGCTGCTGCATCATCTCGTACGTGTAGGTGTTCGCCGGCGCGTCGTCCATCTGAATGATGGCCAGTCCGCCGTCGTTCTCATACTTGATCAACTGCTTCTGCTCTACCAAAGTGGTCGTCGCCATTATTTATTTTCTCCGTTTCCTATTCCGTCGAATTAAAATCGAATTAACCTGCCGCGCGCCCCGCCACTTCAATTCCGCCGCGCGTCACGCGCGCCGGCTTAACCTCCGGCATCTCGCGTCCCTCGGCCATCACGCCATGCAAAAACATTCCGGCAATCGTCTCGGCTAGCGAATCCGCCTGCGGGTCTGTCTCCGGCCGGTGCCAGGTGTGAATCCAATTCATCATCCCAAAAAGTGACAACACGGCCACTCGCGAATTCATCCGCCGCGCAGTCCCGCTCTTACGCATCTCTTCGAAAATTCCCAGCGCAATCGCATAATAACGCCGCTTGATCTCCAGCACTTCCTTACGATACTCCCCTTCCAGCGCTTCGTCCTCGTGCGTCAACACCTTCATCTCCACCGGATGGCGCAGAAAGTAGTCCAGATGATTCTGCACCAGCGCCCGCAATTTTTCGACCGGATCGTGCAAGCCCTTCAGACGCTTCTCGAGGCGCGCCACGATCGTCTTAAATGTGAAAAGCTGAATGAGATAAAGCAGCTCCTGCTTACTCTTTATGTAGTAATACATTCCCGCGAGCGAAATCCCGCTCGACCTCGAGATATCGCGAATCGAGGCGCCCTCGTATCCCTTTTCACAGAATACCTGCGCGGCATGGCGCAATATCAGTTGCTGCTTGGAAAGTGAAACGCGCGGGTGATTGCGAGCTTTCGGCATTGAGAAAGTCAGTTTACTTGTCGAACGTTCGTTCGGAAATAAAGCATACGAGACCGCCTGGGCCCTGTCAAGAGGCGATCGCCCCGCGATATTCCTTCCCGCCCTGCCCTAAATTCATGCATCCGGGAGGCTTGTTGGCTCGTCTAATCCGTTGTGATTGTGTCGACTGCTCTACCCGTCAGCGCACTCAAAACCCGTGCTACTCTTCCTTCTCAGGATAGCCCTCGGATCGGAATCGCACGATGAGCGCGCCCAAAATAAATCCCGTCGAGCCCCCAGCACACCCGCTGCCCTCCACGGTCGTCAAAGACGACGAGCCGGTCCTCGTCGCCGCCGCCAAAGCTGGCGACATCTCGGCCTTCGAAACCCTCGTTGGCCGCTACGAGCGAAAGATTTTCCGCCTCGCGCAAAATATCACCCAGAACCGCGAAGACGCAGAAGACTCGATGCAGGAATCTTTCCTGAAAGCCTTCGAGCACCTCGGCGAATTTCAGGGCAATTCGCGCTTTTACACCTGGCTCGTCCGCATCGCCGTGAACCAGGCGCTGATGAAGCTGCGCAAGCGCCGCCCCAATCAGGTGTCGCTCGACGATGAAATCGATACCGGCGAAGAACTGATTCCCCGCGATGTGGAAGACTGGGGCCCCTCGCCCGAAGACCGCTACGAGCAATCGGAACTTTCGAACATTTTGAACACAACAATTTCTGAACTCGACCCATCTTTTCGAGTCGTTTTCCAACTTCGCGACATCGAAGAATTGTCCACTGAGGAAACGGCGGAAGCGTTGGGCCTCTCAGTTCCCGCAGTGAAATCGAGGCTGCTTCGAGCACGATTGAAGCTGCGGCAGAAATTGAATCGGTATTTTAAACGGAGTGAAAATTCGTGAATTGCAGGAACATCGTAAAAGAACTTTCGAACTACCTCGACGAAGCGCTCGATTCCACGCTGAAAGCCTCTATCGAAAAGCACCTCGAGCATTGTGAAGACTGCAAAGTGGTGGTGGACACGACCAAGCAAACGATCCAGATCTATTGCAACTCCGAGCCGGCGCCCCTGCCGGAAGACACGCGCCAGCGGCTTCGCGACGCGCTTAAGAAGCGCCTTCACAGCGCCCGAGTTTAGTTAGGCACCTCGCGCTTCCCCGAATCGAGCATCCTTCTCCCACATCGGAATTTCTCTCCCTATTTTTCTCTGGCGGGCAAGTTCGTAAATCTGCCCCGCCACAACAATATCCTCGATGGCGATTCCGTTCGATTTGAACAGCGTAATCTGTTCGGGATTCGTGCGGCCCGGCGCCTTGCCCGCTACGATGTCTGCCATCTCTGCAACGCGGCTCCAGCGCTTGTCGTCCTCGCCAAAAACTTGAATCAGATCGCCCGACTCGAGCTTCGATTGCTCTCTCGAATCGACGGCGATAACGTCACAGCGCTCCACCGCCTCGGCATCCAACTCCCGTTTCTGCGGAAAATTCGCCCCAATTGCATTGATATGCGTCCCCTTTTTCAGCCAGCGGCCTTCCACCACAGGATTCGTGGACGTCGTCGAAGTGATCACGATATCCGCATCGCGAACCGCTTCTTCGGCATTAGCCGCAGACCTTACCGGCACCTTCAATTGCGCCGCCATCTCCGCCACGAACTTCTCCCGCCGATTCGCGTCTCTCCCACAAACGCGCACTTCTCCCAACTTGCGCACCAGCGTAACTGCCTCAAGCTGAGTTCGCGCCTGCAATCCCGTGCCAATAATTCCCACCACGCGCGAATCCTCTCGCGCCATCAACCGCGTCGCAACCCCGCTCGCCGCTCCCGTACGCATTTGCCCCAGAAAATCCGCTTCGATCACAGCAGCCAGATCGCCCGTCATCACATTGAACAGTGGCACGATGAAGCGCAGCCCTTCCTTCGCGCTCGAGTAGATCTTCAAGCCCATGTAGCCGCCCGTCGCATCCGCAGCGGCCATATAATGCAAATAGCTTTTACCTGGGATGTGCAGCCTTTGACGGGAATGCACGATTGCGTCTCCGCTGGCCAGCCTCCGGAACGATTCCTCCACAGCCGCAATTGCCGTCGGCATCGTTAAGAGCCCTCGTACGTCAGCTTCCGTCAGCAGCAACGCCATATCCGTTCACCTCGGGCGGATGTTATCTCAACCCAACCGATTTTTCTAAGCACCGTTATCATCCCTTCCTGGCGCAATCAAACGACTTGCAGTCATCTTCTCGCGTCGCAACGATATTCGACAACTTGACACGGCTCCCCTTGCAAGCTAGGTTATGCCGCTATTGAAGCGCCAGCTCCTGTTCCTTGGCTTGGCAGTTTGAACTATCCGCCTCGCTCTTTTCCTGAAGGCGGCCTCACGATTCGAGCGGAGGCGAATCGCGACGATCTCTTGGCATGAAACCGTAAAGAATCTGCGAGCGGCACTTTCGCCCGCAAAGTCCGCGAAAGAACTCGCTCAATTTCTTTTCGTCGTCTCAGGAATGTTTCTTGCGGGGCAACTCGGATTAAGGATTACGGATCTCCATCCGCCCGTCTCGCCCGTTTGGCCTCCCACAGGCGTTGCGATCGCGGCATTGATTCTTCTCGGTTACCGCATCTGGCCCGCGATCCTCATCGCCGCGTTCTTGATTTGCGAATCGGCTTCTACACCCCTGAAAGCGTCCTTCGCCATTTCCATCGGCGAGACCGTTTCCGTGCTCGTCGGCGCATATCTGGTCAATAAGTTTGCCCGTGGAATCAAGGGGTTCGACACCGCGCAGGGCGTCTTTAAGTTCGTCTTGTTCGCCTGCGTCATCAGCCCGGCCATCGCCGCTACCATCTGCATCGCCTATCTATACGGGGCCGGATTCTCGCAAGGTCCCGACAAAGCGATCATGTGGCTCACCTGGGGCGTAGGAGATGGAATCGGAGCCCTTCTTTTCGCACCGTTTCTTATACTCATCTTTGGCTCCTCCCATCATCGGTTGGCCAAACGGGAGACCCTGGAACTCTCGGTACTGCTCGTCAGTTTAATAGTGGTCTGCTTGACTATCTTTGGACCCTTGTCCTCCTTCGTTCACCAGAAACAGCTCTTGCAAGAGTGGGTATGCCTCCCTTTCTTGCTTTGGGCAGGTTTTCGCTTCTGTCAATTAGAGGCTGCCGGAACCACTCTGTTGCTATTTGGGCTTGCCATTTGGGGCACATTTCATGGGTACGGTCCCTTTGTCAGTCCTAACTCGAACGTGTCCTTGATGGTCCTCGTCGCCTTCGTTGCGGTCACCGGCACGGCCACGCTCGCTATTGCCGCCACTTTATCCGAACGCCGGCACGTGGAAGAGGGTCTACTCGGCCTGCAAAGCATTCTTCACGCCACAGTTGACGGAAAGATGCGTGATTTGACTGCTACCGTCGAGACCCTTCAAGCGGAAGTTGTCGAACGAATGGTTGTCGAGAACGACCTCCGGGAAAGCAACGCTCGCTTCGAGCAACTCGCAGCCACGATTTCCGATGTGTTCTGGCTCATGGACATCACGAATATGCGCCTCTTATACATCAGCCCAGCCTACGAAACGGTTTGGGGGCAACCGTGCAGCACTATGTACTCCGATCCCCACTCCTGGCTCGATGCCGTCCATCCAGATGATCACGAGCGCGCTCTCACTTTTTTCGACCAGGAAACTCTCGAGAGCCGGTATGATGCGGAATATCGAATCGTTCGCCCCGATGGCGAGGTGCGTCACATCTGGGACCGCGGTTATATCGTTCGGGATGAAGCGGGACGAATTGCGCGTATCGCCGGACTGGCCAGCGACATCACCGAGAAAAAACGTCTCCAAAAGGAACTGCAAGAGGCTCAAAAGTGGAAAACGGAAGGGATTGACATAAACACAAATTCCATCTAAAAACACTACGGGGGAACATAACGCCATGATGATCGGTAATAGGCTCAGAGCAATTCGGGAAGAGAAGAACCTTTCGCAGGGTGATATCGAGCAGCGCACCGGTCTGCTGCGCTGCTACATTTCTCGCGTGGAGAATGGTCACACTGTGCCGGCCATCGAGACGCTGGAAAAGCTGGCGCGAGCCCTGGACATTCCGCTTTACCAGCTTTTCTACGACAGCGACAAACCGCCTGCCCTTCCCAATGCTTCCGCGAAGAACAAGTCTGGAGAGAAAGATTGGGCCAGCTCCGGAAAATGGTCGCGCTTTATGCTTCGTGTACAGGATCTCGTGGGACGGATGGATCCTCGCGACCGTCAATTGCTCCTCTTCATGACTGAAAAGATGGCCCGGAAATAACGTCGGGAGGTCAGAAGTTCGTTCGATATCGCAGCACTCGGGCTTCGGGCTGGTCGAGCACCAGCAGTTCTCCGCGTGCGCTTATCGCTAGTGCTGGCGCCGGCCGGAACGCCTGCCCTAATTGCGGCGCAAGGTCCTGATCGAACATCGGCTTCCCATCAATCGTCCAGACGTGCATCACGCGCCCGTCCGCGTCCATCGCAAAGATGCTTGTCTTTGAAACCGCAAACTGAGAGCTCAGCCGCCCACCTGTTCCACCCGCGGCTAGCTTGATTTCAGAGACAAGCTGCCCGCCATCGGTGAATCGCATGATCCGGCTTCCGTGTTCGTCAAATATGTAGAGGTTTCCGTCTGGCCCCATCACCACCGGCCCGGAATGACTTCCGGAGTCGGTGCCGCCCGACGCCGGCGCCCACGACTGCATGAGTCGGAATCGAGGCGAGTAGGTGTCCAGTTTCCCGCTTCCTGAATTCAGCACATAGATAGAGTCATCGCTGCCCGCCGCCACGCTGACGAATCCTTCCTTGCCGGGCCGAGTCCTCAAGCGCAATTCGCGGTGAATGTCTCTTTCCCCGCCCGGATAAATCACGAAGACGCTTCCGCGAACCGGATCCGAAACGTATATGTCGCCGTCGCTGTCAACCGCGATCCATTGCGGATGCTTGAGCGCGTCCTCCTGGAAGGAAAGCAGCGGCGTTCCCTGCCAGTCGAACTTGTGAATAAACTGGCTCCCGGCATCCGCGATATATACATTGCCAAGCGGATCGGTCGCGATGCTTACCGGTTCCGAGAGTTGCCCGGGGCCTCCGCCTCTCACCCCGAATTGAGCTACGAATTCCAAGACCGGCGGCACCGGTGTTAGCGATTTCGCTTCAGTGGAAGTTTGCGAGCATCCCGCAAGATATGTAATGGCGATGATTGTGAGAAGACCAGCGGTAGCACCACACCAAGAGCGAAGGGGCATACGCTGATAAATTTAACGCATCTGCGTGTAGCTGTGACGCTGAATCGTGTCCGATGGAACGCGATGATTAACGCGTGTGCTTTCGCGGCTTTCGAGGCTTCGTCTCGCCGACTTGCTTCACTCGGCGCACGATGGTCTGATGCATCACGTAGTCGCGCTGAGCTGGCGCACCATTGCTGAGGTCGGTAAACGAAAATCTTGTGTCGCCGGGTGGCGAGGAACTCTTCACGTCCACCGGCAATTTCCCGCATACGCCGCTCTCGACATAGGCCGTTTCATACCGCTGGCGCTGCTTCCCCCATGTGTACACACGCAGCATTGAAAAATCGCACGCTTGCCCTTCTGGACCGTGCGCGCCCAGCAGCAAGTATTGCGGCCTGGCTTTCCCGCTGGCGTCGGTCACTTTATTCAGCTCTGACCATGACACGATCCGCATACCCGCCGAGCTTGCGTAGTCCGGCAGAGGTTGCGGCACATCAAGTTCGATGAAGCGGCCGAGAATCCATCCTGAGACTGAATCCTTCTCCGAAGTCTGGGCTCGCACCAGCCACCAGTCTTCTTTTCTCGCCTGAGCGGGCTCGCCCGCCGGTTCTTCTTGCGCCGCTGCCGTGCCGCTTGTAGGGACTTCCACGGCGCGACGTTCGAAAATCTCCAGCGGAATGTTCTTGTTGAGCTGCCGGAGGCGAATGCCATCGCGTCCTGCGTCTATGCGCAGATTCGTCAGCACTTTCGTGTGGCCGCGCGCCTGAATTGCCAGTGTCGATGTGCGCTTCTCGAGATCGGCAGCTTTTTGCCACACGTCCGTTGATAGAAGGTCCCGCTCATTCACCCATCCGGTGAGGCCGGTCGTGGTGCGTACATTTACCTGGTCCTGAAATCGTTGCAGCACCTCCAGACGATCTCCATAGCTCACAGTGGTGATTGGCTCGCGTACCTGCGCGGTCGTGCTCTGCAGTGTGACCAAGCGGTTTCCTGCGTAGGCAATCTCGAGGGGCGTCTGCGTATGGCGAAAATGGTAATAAGCTCCCGCAGCCAGCACAATCAGAACCGCAAATCCCAGGAGCAGCTTGCGTGTCACTGCCGATCACCGAAACTTAAATCCAATCGGATGGTGCTCACTTGGCTTGACGCGGACATTTCCGAACGAATCTCCAATGGCGACGTTCGATTTTATACCACCAGGCGCGCGGGCCGCGGTACGCGATCGCGAGTCGGTTTCCAAACCTTCGACGGTCGGCGAAACTTTCCTCTGATACAATCCACCGGTCGTTTTCAAGAATCAGCCGACAAATCGCTCGAAGAACGGGAGCTTTTGCGTGGAAATCCTGGAAAGGCTGAAGCCGCTCGCGCTGTTGTTGCTGCGCGTCGGGCTGGGAATTGTTTTTATCTATCACGGCTATCCGAAGCTGTTCACGCACACGCATGACATGATGCCCGTGTTCCAGCGAATGGGATTTCCGCCGTACTTCGTTTATATCGCGGGCGTTATCGAATTTTTCGGAGGAATCGTCCTGATTCTCGGACTGTTCACGCGTATCGGCGCGCTCCTGCTGGCGGCCGAGATGGCCATCGCGATCCTGAAGGTGCATCTGCCGCAGGGGCCCATCACCGAAGTTAAAAATTACGAATTCCCGATGGTGCTCGCAGTAGCGTGTTTCGCGTTGGCGACGATCGGAGCGGGAATGATTTCGCTCGATCACGCCATCTACCGCGGTGGCGGAAGGCCGCCGAGACGGCTGAAAGATCGCGGCTAGGCGATCAGTCCTTTTCGTTTTCGCGGGCTCTGAATCGCAGCGCGAGTCTTATGCGGTTTGAACCGTGTGCTGCGACTCGACCGGCGGCGTAACCGGGACCGGAGCTTCGGGCATCACGATCCAGGCGATGAAGTAACCCAGGATCGCCGGGATCACGGGGAACGGAACGAAGCACGCCAGAACCCACAGCAGACGGACGATCGTGGAATCCACGTCGAAATATTCAGCCACGCCGCCGCAGACGCCGGCAATTTTCCGGTCAACCACCGAGCGCATCAGCCGCTTCTGGACGAGCGCAGCCCCGGCGCTTGGCACACGCTGGCGAGTCCCGCAGTAATAGCAAAAATTCGAATATTCGGTGATGTCGCGCTTGCAGTTTGAACAATTCATCCTGAGACCTCCCGCGCGGACGAACTCATCCCGCGCCACCTTATAGTTACGATTCAAACCCCCAAAAAGTTTCCATTCGCGTCGTTAATTATTTCGGGCGATTGTCCTAATACTTGGCCAACTCGCGCACGGCGCGCACGATGTCTTCGGTCTGGGGCAGGATCACGTCTTCGAGTTGCGGCTGGTAGGCGCAGAACGTGTCTGTAGCCGCCACGCGGCGAACGGGCGCATCCAGTTGGTCGAATAGTTCGTCACCGATGCGTGCGGCGATTTCGGCGCCGTAGCCCCACGAACGCGTGTCTTCGTATGCGACGATCACACGATTCGTCTTCTCCACCGTAGCGGCGACCGCGTCCCAATCGTAGGGGCTGAGCGTGCGCAGGTCGATGACCTCCGTTGAGACGCCGTCGCGAGCAAGCTCGGCGGCGGCTACTTCCGCGCGATGCACCACGGCTCCGTAGGTCACGATGCTCACGTCCGTGCCTTCACGTACCATTCGGGCTTTACCGAAAGGAACGGTAAAGTCCGGGCCCGGATATTCGGAGCGGTTGTAGGGCTGGCGGTAAAGATGTTTGTGCTCGAGGAAGAGCACCGGATCATCGCTGCGGATAGCAGTACGCAGCAGGCCACACACATCCAACGCCGTCGAAGGCATCACCACGCGAAGTCCAGGAATGTGCGTGAAGGTGACCTCGCCGCACTGGCTGTGGTAGATCGCGCCACCGGTGAGGTACCCGCCGATCGCCACGCGGATGATTGCCGGCGATTTGAAATTTCCGGCGGAGCGCCAGCGCATCGTAGCCAATTCGTTGCGCAGTTGCATCATGGCCGGCCAGATGTAGTCGAAGAATTGAATTTCGGTGACCGGCTTCATTCCGCGTGTGGCCATGCCGATCGCGCGTCCCACGATATTAGCTTCCGCGAGAGGCGAATTGAAAACGCGGCGGCTGCCGAATTTCCGTTGCAAGCCGGAAGTCGCCTTAAATACACCACCCTTCCCTTTCAGCTTGTCGAGATGCTCTTCGCGACTGCAATCGGCGACGTCCTCGCCAAAGACCACGATGCGCTCATCACGCGCCATTTCATCGAGAAGAGTGGCCGATATCATTTCGACCATCGTCTTTGGCTCGCCCTGCAATTTGGGCACAGCATCGAATTGAGCGGCGGCCGGATCGACGTCCGGCGAATGCACGAATTCATAAATCGAATTCTTTGATGGCAGCTCAGCGTGCAGCGCGCGGTCGGTAGCTTCGAGAATTTCGCGCTCGACGTCGGCCTCGATGGCTTCGAGTTCGCGTTCGTCAAGAATGCCTTCGCGGACAAGGAACAGCCCGAACTTCGGAATCGGATCGCGACGCACTTCGTCTTCGCGCTCTGCGTCGCAGCGGTAGAGCTTCTCATCATCGGAAAGCGAGTGCGAGTAAGGCCGCGTGACGTGCGCGTGAACGAGCGCCGGACCTTTGCGTTCGCGGCAATGCGCGGCGGCGCGGCTGAGTGCGGCGTAGCTTTCGAGCGGGTCTGTGCCGTCGCATTCCTCGATATGCAGCCCGGGATAATTCGCGACGAGCTTCGAGATGCTACCGCCGGCCGTCTGCACTTCGACCGGCACCGAAATGGCGTATTGATTGTCTTCAATCAGGTAAAGAACAGGCAGGCGCCTCGTGCAAGCTGTGTTGAGCGATTCGAAGAATTCGCCTTCGCTCGTGGCTCCCTCGCCCGATGAGACGTAAACGATTTCATCACGATGAAATCGCACCGCATTGCCGAGGGGCGCGTGCTTGGCCTGTTCGAGCGCCTTGGGAAATTCCGAGAAGTAAAGCGACGCTTCTGCTGCGCCGACGGCTTGCAGGAACTGAGTGCCCGTAGGCGACGAGCGCGAAACAATATTCAATTTCTGATGGCCCCAGTGCGACGGCATCTGGCGACCGCCCGAGGCGGGATCATCCTTCGCACCAACGCCCTCAAGAAGCATCTCGTAAGCCGTCATGCCGAGCGTCAGGCAGAGAGCACGATCGCGATAGTAGGGATAGAACCAGTCGTATCCGGCCTTGAGAGCGAGACCGGCGGCGACGAGAACGCCTTCATGGCCGGCGCCGCTGATTTGAAAGTAAATTTTGTTCTGGCGCTTGAGCTGGATTTCGCGGTCGTCGAGCTTGCGCGAAAGAAACATCGTGCGATAAATGCGGATGAGCGCGTCGCGGTCGAGGCCGTGGTATTTCGCGGCGTCGAATTTCGCTGTCTTAACTTTGGTTTGCGTCGGCATTCGTTACCTTCCGCTTGAGAGGCTTGGAACGCGGAATCTGGATGAAATGGTTACGGCTCATTATAGCTTTCCTGGCGGTTGGGGCAACAGAGGCGAGTTATGGGTGACGAGTGGGAAAGCGGAGCGAAAAACTGCGTTTTGTAACGATTAGAAATTGGATTGGAGTTTTGTTTTGTTGGAGTTGCGGGAAATTCTAATCGCGGTGTAACGATTAGGTTTTGCAGGTTCGAGATTACGGGTTGCGCGAAGCAGGAGAACAAGAAAACGCCATCCGTTCTCGATTAGAAATTTGTAAACGCCAGAAAACTTGACCGCTTAGCTTGAATTTTAATCGCGGATTCGCGATTAGAATTTGGAGACTCGCAGAGGAAGCCGGGCTTGGAAACAGGTCGTGATCCGCCTCGCGGATAATGAGGCTGACCGATTGTTGCGCCTGCGCCGAGTTTTGTATAACCGCCACGACACATGATAACATAATGGTAACTATTGTCAAGCTGGTGAGAGCGGCGAGGTTCAGTATTTTTAAGTAGAGCGGTTTTAGCCGTCAGAAGCGTCAACAGATTCGTCGCATTCTTGGAGTATTGGCGATTGGCGTACGAATACCGCGAGCGCGGACAGGAACTTCAGCCGCAAGCGGCTTCTTCCCGCGGCGGTCTTCCGCCTCGAAAGATTACGGGAGTTGGGGTGCTTGACCCTCCCGTCCCTCCCAGAAAGCAACCTCGGCCGCTCGGGCCTATTCCGGCGTCGTGGCTCTCGTCCGCATTTTCGCGGTGATGCTTTTGATCGGATTGTTTGTCTCTGTGATCCTGTTGCTGCGGCCTTGGCATTGAGGAGTTCTAGCTCGACGGGCGGCAATTTCCAGGGCTGAAGCCCATTTCAAAACAAGCGCGCTCTCGCTGGACTGAAGTCCAGCTCCCCCTGTTGAAACAGGGGGCTCCCACCGGAGCTACAAACCGGATTCCCTTTGGCTTGAGGAGTCTTAGCTCGACGGTCGGAAGTTCCCAGGGCTAAAGCCCACTTCAATTGCTAGGAGCTCTTTCGCTGGACTGAAGTCCAGCTCCCCCTACTGAAGTAGGGGGCTCCCACCGAACAGCAAAACCAACATCTGGGGTTAGCCTGGGCGCCAGCGTTCGTCTAGGGCTACGCTGTGGAAGCCGTAGGTTTCGTAGCGCGTCGATACTTTGCCTGCGTGGAGGGTGATTACTGAGAAGCCTTCGGGGCTGCCGAGGCGAGGGCCGTGCCACCAGTTGCCGCAGACGGCGCCGCTGGTGATGTACTGGGTGTTTTTGTAGGCGACTACTTCGTTGACGTGGGTGTGGCCTTGGAGCACGGCGATGACGTTTGCTTGCTCGAAGACTTCGAGGACTTCGGCGGCGTTGGCTACGGTCATTGTGTTGTATTTGCGGCCGGCCGACACCACTTCTGCGTAGGTGGCGAATGCGGTGACCAGCGGGCAGTGGATCACGGCGACGACTGGGGCGCCCGTGGGTAGGTTCTTTAAGTCATTGCGCAGCCATTCAAGCTGGGCTTCGTCTACGCGTGCTTCCCAAAGGCGATCTTCCGTCGGCTGGATCGAATCGAGGACTGCGAAGTGATAGCCCTTGTGGTCGAACGTGTAGAAGGTGTGGCCCATGCGGTCCTGATACATTTTTTTGCCGTAGGCGGGATCGGAGGGGGCGACGCCGCTTCTGGTGAGCACGCCGAAGACATCGTGGTTGCCGATCGCGTTATGAAGGGGCATGCCGATGAGCTGCTCGGCGCGGCCGTACATATCGAAAATCATGCGAGCGCGGGTGGCGTTGACGCCGAATGCGTCGAAAACGTGGTCGCCGCCCATGATGGCGAAATCGGATTTGATGGCGGCGATTTTGCGGAAGCACATATCGCAGCCGTGAGCGGCGTCGAGTTCGGGTTGGATGTGGGTGTCGGTGAAGAAGACGAAATCGAAGGAGCCTGGTTGAGGCTGATCCGTTACTGGAATCCCCACTGGAAACCGCGTTGGAAATGACGGCAGGGCTGCCGCGGCGCCTGTAGCGGCGATGGTCTTGAGGAAATTTCTGCGATCCAGTTGCATACGTATCCCTAGGGCAATTTTAGGGACTTGGAATGTTAGCACGGCAACGGAATGCTGGAAGGCCCACGACGAGGAAGGCGTCGTCGTGGCTACCTAGCCTTGCGCGGAGGCCGCTTTGGCTTTGTTGTGGTGGGCATCTGGGGTGTGGATGTGTTCTGGTCGAACGCCCAGGCCTATTAGCCGGGCGGGAACTCGGCGGAGTATGGGGATTTGTTTTAAGAGACGCAACGCCAACGGGAGCCTCCTGGCTGACTCTTTATGGCTCAGGGCAGGCCGAATGAAGTTCTTGTGCGCGAAGAGCTGGGCTGCTTGGGTCATTTTTGTTGGAAACTCACGGCGTTTCTGAATGGCGCGACAGAGTTCGTCAAGAGGAGCGCGATCGAGGAGCGCTTGCGCCAAGGCGTTGGCAGCGGCGACGGCATCTTGAATCGCGAGATTGATGCCGACGCCTCCAACGGGAGACATGGCGTGGGCGGAATCGCCTATACAGAGAACCCCGGTTCGCGACCACTCGCGCAAGCGGTCCACAGAAACTGAGAGCAAGCTTATATCGCTCCAACCTTTCAAAGCCTCGGTTCGATTGCCAAGAGACGGAGCCAACTCCAGGAGGCCCTTGCGAAAGGCCGGCAGGCCTTCCCGCTTCATTTCGTCGAAGGTTCCCTTCGCAATGACGTAGGCGCACTGCCAGTAGTCGCCGCGATTCAGCATGACGAGAATCTTCCCAACGTGGAAGCGGCCGAGGGTTTGCTCGGGGTCGGTCTTGTCTCGTGGGATGCGCATCCACAGAACATCGATGGGGGCGCCGAGATCGATCACTTCGAAACCGGCTTGTTTGCGAACAGTGGAATGGCGACCATCGGCGCCGACGGTTAAATCAGCGCGGATCTCCATCGGGCCCTGTTTGGTTTTGGCCCGAACACCGACGACGCGGCCATTTTCGAGAATCAAGTCCGTGACTTCAGACTTCATGCGCAAATTAAATTCGGGATACGCGCGAGCTTTTTCGGCGACGAAATTCAGAAAATCCCATTGCGGCATCAGGCCCACGAATTTGCAATGCGTAGGGAGGTGCGAGAAATCTGCGACGATCACCGTGGTATTTTCGACTACGGCGCCGATTTCGGTGAGGCGCTGGTGATGGCGGAGGAGGAAATCTTCGAGAATTCCGAGTTCGTACATCAGTTCGAATGTGGAGGGGTGGATGGTGTCGCCTCGGAAATCACGGAGGAAATCGGCGTGCTTTTCGAGCACTTGAACATCGACACCGGCGCGGGCGAGCAGAAAACCTAGAACCATCCCGGCTGGTCCGCCGCCGGCGATGCAGCAAGTGGTTTGGAGCGGTTGAGTGTTTCGATTTTCTGCGGGCATTGGCAGGCTCCGTGTTTGACCGGTTTCTCACACTGTAACCTTTCGAGAGGCCGGCTGACGAGGCGTGATTGGCTCTTCCCCTTTATTTGTACGGCTTATAGGCTTGTGGAGCTGGGTGACAGGGAGCTTTGGGTTGAGCATTTAAGGTTGCACCGACCTGGTTGTTAACATGTCCAACGTGAATATCTCCAATATGTCGGGCGAGGATGTCCGGAGTGTCCTCCGCTCATCTATATCGGCAAAAGTTACTTCGTGCTTCACTGCGTTAGACATCAGGCTCATCGGATGAAGTAGCATTGACTCGAGCGACAACCGCTTTCGTCGGGGTGTGGATGGCAAAATGTTCGTTCGGTGAATCGCCACCCATTTCTTTAAGCTTGGCGATGGCATTCTCAATTCCGCGAACGCAAGCACGCCATATCACGGAACCATCGTCAAACCTTTCGAACAGATCGTAATCGCGGTCCACTCCACCCCCGGGTTTGGCGAGGAGTGTGTAGCAGGTCTGGAGTGTTCCGTCTGTGGCGCACCCTACTAGGATTGAATTTACTTCGCGCGGTGGCGTAAGATTCGATACGTCGGTACCAGCCTCGGGTCTCGGTCCGAACGCGTGAAACCTCGCGGGTAAACAGAACATCTCACATATCAGGAGGCATCCGATCATGAAGGTGCCCAAGAGACACTTAAGCGCAGTGGTCCCCTGGCCTGTCACTCGAGAGGGCAGGATTCGACTCGGCGGTCAGATGCTGGCAGTAGTGGTGACGTTCGCGTTGGTGTTTGCGACGTGGCCGCAGAGCCTGAGTGGGCATCAGGCCGCGCAACAGCAGCAAGCATCTGACCAGCAGCAGGGGCAAGACCAAGGACAAGATCAATCGCAGGGGCAGCAGACGCCTTACACGCAGCAGACGCCGGAGCAATTGCAGCAACTTGTTGCGCCAATCGCGCTATATCCGGATTCGCTGGTGGCGCAGATTCTGGCAGCGACGACTTTCCCCGCAGAAGTCGTAGAGGCAGACCGGTGGGTGCAAGCGCATCCGGATTTGAAAGGCGACGACCTGGCGAAGGCGGTGGATCAGCAATCGTGGGATCCGAGCGTGAAGGCCTTAACAGCGTTTCCAACCGTGCTCGGAAACATGGACAAGAATATTTCGTGGACGTCGTCGCTGGGCGATGCTTATTACAACCAGCAGCAAGACGTAATGGACGCGGTTCAGGTGATGCGGCAGAAGGCGCAGTCGGCGGGCAACCTGAAATCGACGGACCAACAAACCGTGCAGACGCAAGGCTCGACCATCGTGATCCAGCCTGCGAACCCGCAGGTTGTCTACGTGCCTGCCTATGATCCGTGGATCGTATACGGAGGGCCGATAGTGGCGTGGCCGGGCTGGTATCCGTATCCGGGAATCTGGTGGGGAGGCCCCGGTTTTTACTGGGGAGCGGGGTTCGGGATCGGATGGTTTGGAGGGTATGGCTGGGGCTGGAACAATTGGGGAGTCGGTTGGCATAACCACGTGGTGATCTACAACCACAACACGTATTACTCGCACAGCCGGACATTCTATAACCGGAACGTTTACTATTCGCACGGCGGGGACCGCGGCGTGACGTCGAATCCGCGGAACAGCTTCAACAACAATCACGCGTATGACACGCGAGGAAACCAGAATAATCGCGGCAATGAGGCGAATCGCGGAAACGAGGCGGATCGGGGTGGGCATGACAACGGCCGATCGCCAAGCAACGTATACAACCGTCCGGGAGCGACAACGAAGCCTTTTGAGGGAAACAAAGCCGAATCGCGAGGTTGGGGAGGCGAAGAGAATCAACGAGAAGATACCCGTTCCGGTGGGTTCAGCGGGTACGACCGTGGCGGACAAACGAGGAGCTATGAATCGCGGGGTTCGTCCAGCTATGGCGGAGGCGGCTTCGGTGGCGGTCGCGGCGGCGGCGGTGGCTTCGGCGGAGGCGGTGGGCGCGGTGGCGGTGGCGGGCACCGATAGCGACGTATCTGAATCTTCCAACAGCATCGAGAACATGCGACACGGAGAGAATATATGCGGCTGATGAAGATCGAGGTTAGACATTCCGGCTGGGGCAATCTTTGCAGGGTTGGAGCGGCGGCGGTGATATTAACGTGCCTTCCTGTGAGCGCCTTTTCACAAGAGAAGGGGCAGAGGACTTTCTCGTCGGCGGAGGATGCGAGCCAGGCGCTCGTGAAAGCAGCGCAGGACAACGACGAAAAAATGCTGATCGAGATCGTCGGCAAAAGCGCGAAGGAAATTATTTCGTCGGGCGACGACAAACAGGACGCGCAGCACCGTGCGCACTTCGTCAAGCGCTACGAAGAAATGCACCGGCTTTTCAAGGAACCGGACGGGACAACCACGCTTTACGTCGGTGTGGACAACTGGCCCACGCCAATGGCGCTCGTGAAGAAAGGCAACGTGTGGTACTTCGATGGCGAAGCCGCGAAACAAGCAGTCCTTTTCCGCCGGATCGGAAAGAATGAGATCTCCACGATTCGAGTTTGCGAGCAACTGGCCGCAGCAGAGAAAGAGTATTTTGCGATGCAGAATGTGTATGCTGCGAGAATCGCGAGCGACCCAGACCAGAAGAATGGCCTTTACTGGAGCGGCGAACCGAAGAGCCCGATCGGGCCAAAGGTTGCGGCGGCAGATACAACGAGCAAAAACGCATCTGCCACACCATTCCGGGGCTACTACTTCCGAGTGCTGACCGATCAAGGAAAAGATGCTCCGGGTGGCGCGAAGAGCTATATGGTGGACGGCAAAATGACTGGTGGGTTTGCGATCGTGGCCTATCCAGTGGAGTACCGTTCCTCGGGCGTGATGACTTTCGTTGTTGGCTCTGATGGGGCCGTTCACGAAAAGGATCTCGGGAAAAAGACGGAAACAGAAGCGAAAGCGATAAAGACCCTCAATCCCGATTCATCCTGGCATCCAGCGGAAAGCGAGCAGGAAGCGACTAACGCGCAAACCACGAAGTAAATAAGCAGCACTGTTCCGTGCAAGAATAGCGAAAGGGTCCCGAACACGGGACCCTTTTCTTTTTGCCGGCATGACGTGCAGAACATCGCGTGAAGGGTTTGAACCGGCAACAAAACGGTGTTGCACAGTAATAGAGGAAATCAAATGGCTATCTATGCGATTGCGATGTTCTCGATTACCGATCGAGCGGCGTATAGGAGGTATCAGGCACAATTCATGGGCGTGCTGAATCGTTATAAGGGAACAGTGCTTGCGGCGGATGAACATCCGGTAGTTGTCGAGGGCGACTGGGACCGGGATAAGGTGGTGATGCTTTCGTTTCCGAGCGAAAGGGATTTTCGAGAGTTTGCTGATTCGCCTGAATATCAAGAGATCTCGAAAGACCGGCGAGCCGGGACGAACGGATTTGTAGTGTTGGCGCGAGGCTTCCGGGAAGCAAGTAAGTGATAAGCAGGACAGTGATCGCTAGGGGCCTGAGTAGTAGCCTTCGCGTGCTTGGACGATGAGATCCTTCTGATTCACCGTGACGTGGATTAGGTGATACGTCGCATCGTCGCCGGGACGGTCGGGCGTGTAGCCGAGGCTGTATTGGTTTCGCAGCTCTTCTTCGATCTGCGCATAGATTTGTTCGATGGCAAGCTTCTTTTTTACCTCGAAAAGCTGGCCGCCGGTTTCCTTGGAGATTCGTTCCAGCACTTTCTTGCCGTCGGGGCGGTCTTGCTGCGGGTAGTGTCCTCCGCCGCCGCGCCCCATACCGCCCCCGCCGTAGCCGCCGTGGCCTCCATAACCGCCGCGACCACCAGAGCCGTAAGCATCCTCGTCTGAAAATAAGATCGAGTAAACCGCCGTGTCGGCGCGCTGCGCGGAGGCAATCGCGGTGTTCAAAGACTCCTTGCTGCCGTGGTCAACTCCATCGGTGAGGATAATCAGGGCTTTGCGTCCGTGTTGCTTCTTCATCAGCTCGTTTGAAGCGAGATAGATTGAATCGTAGAGCAACGTGCCGCCGCCTCCCCCGCCGTGGCCGTGGCCACGCCCTGAGCCGCCTCCGCCACCACCACCGCTGCCACCGCCTCCGCTGGTATTGGAAAATGACGGAGTATCGAGCTGCTCGAGACCGGCGCGAAGTTTTTCGCGCGATGCAGTCAAATCCTGGAGAAGCTCTACCTCGCGATCGAAATGAATCAGGAAGGCTTTGTCTTTATCTTCGCGCAGGATGTGGTCGAAGAACGAATAGCTGGCGCTCTTCTCCTGATCGAGTACGCGCCGCTGGCTGAAGCTAGTGTCAACCAGCAGGCCCAGGGTGAGCGGCAGATCGCTCTCGCGTGCGAAATACTTGATTGTTTGCGGGCGGGTGTCTTCCTGGAGGGCAAAGTCGGATTGATTCAAATTGGGGATAATCTTCCCGTGTTTATCGCGGACGGCGGCGTAAACCGTAACCAGTTTTACTTCGGTAGAGATTTTGGATGGCGATTGAGGCGGCGTTTGCTGCTGCAACTGGGATGGAGGTGCCGCCGGCGGCGTTGAGGGCTTTGGGGGCGGTGGCGATTGCTGCTGTTGCGGCTGCGATTGTTGCTGATTCTGGCCCCATGAAATGTTTCCAGGCGAAATTGCGAAAACAAAGAGGGCCAGGGTGGCGAAAGTTATTTTAGTGAATCTTCGCACATCCGCGCCGTAATCAACGGTCGTTTTACTTCCCTTTTGCATGGGCAATGAGAAGATTCATTCTAAGGGCATGAAGTTGCCTGTGGGTTATTGCGGCGGCTTCGATTCCTTCAGACTTAATTAACTGGCGGGCGCGGACTTCGAATCCTGGGCCTTCTTTACGTCAGGTCCGATGCGTTCGACGAGGGATTGGCTAGGATCTTCGCCTTGGTAGCGCTGCAGAATCGTTCCCTTGCTATCCATCAGGATGTAAGTCGGAAATCCTTGTACCCCGTAGCGGCGGGCTGATTCACCGTTGTTGTCAAAGCGTTGCTCCCAAGTCATCTGATTCTGCGAAACGAAACTGTTCCACGTATTTTCGTCGCGATCCTCGCTGATGCTCACCACTTGAACCTGGTCGCCACTAAAGGCTGATTGAAAGCGTTTCAGGTCAGGTAAAGATTCGCGGCAGGGGCCGCACCAGGAAGCCCAGAAATCGAGCAAGACCAGCTTCTCGCCTGATTGGGAGGATGACGAACTGGAATCCGGAGCGCTCCCGCCAATGGGGATTCCGCCTCGGGGCATGCTTTCATCGTCGATGACCTTGGCTGCTTTCGGCTCATCTTTCTTTTTTGCGCGTGCGAGGCGAGCCAGATCGCCCAGTGACGTTGGCTGGCTGCCATCGGCGAGGAAATTGTTCTGAGCAGGTTGTAGCGAGGGTGCTGCTGCCACAGGTTTCCTTGCCGCGCCATTGGACTGGGACTGGGTCATCGCCTGCTGCTGCGCCGGCGCGCTTTGGGCCAGCGTGGGCACCGAAAAGCCGAGTCCGAGAAAGAGGCGCGCGATCTGCACTGCGCGTTTCACGGTGGCGACACCTCGCTGGGAGCGAATCTTGTTCAAGGTTAGGCAGGTGCTGCACGAGTGCCAATGGTACGACTGGAGTTTGTGTTCTAGTTGCGGCTGGTCGTCCGTACAGGTAATTGGGAGGACGAAGGCTAGAGCGAGCCGCGTTGACGCTACTGGCCGGGCAGCTTACCGTTGAATGACGGTCTGCAGAACGGAGGCGGCGATGCGCAATCACTTCGAAGCAAAATTTATTCTTGGCGCGCTGCTCGCGTCCCTGAGCGCTGCACCTGCGGTGCTCGCTCAATCACAACCGCAAACGTCCGCACAGGATTCCTCGCAGGCGGCCGCATCAGCGAAAACCCAGGGACACACTGACGCATCCGCGTCTTCGTCAGCCTCAACTCAGCCAAAAACACAAAATGCTTCCAGCAACGAGCCACAAATGGAATCGCAGGAAGCTCCGCCACAGGAATCGCTCGGTGAAGCAGCGCGAAAGGCGCGAGCGCAGAAGTCCGCGGCCCCGGCTGCCAAGGTTTACACTGAGGACAAAGTCGCAGGCCTTTCGGGCCACGGCGTGTCAGTGGTCGGCGATGGAAATCAATCTGGCGATTCATCCGACGCGGAGAATGCGGAAAATTCCGGACGCGAGCCCAACGGGCCCGGCCCTGCAAAGGCAAACGCGCCATCTGGAAACTCTGACGAAAAGATGTGGCGCGAAAAGGCCCGAGCGATTCAGGAACAGATGGCGCAAATCGACGAGCGAATCAGCAAGATTCAGGAAGAGATTCAGAAATATGGAGCCGTGAGCTTCGACCCTGCGACCGGCCTGCAACAAAATGTAATTTACATCGAGGATCGTAACGCGCAGATCAAGCAACTCGAAGAGCAGAAAGCAAAACTGCAGAGCCAGCTAGATGCGCTGGAAGAGGAAGGACGCAAGGCCGGGGCGGATTCCGGCTGGTTCCGGTAAAGCTCACTCGATAACTGCGAATTGTTTTGGACGCTGACGAGCTTTATACGAGCGCGCCAGCTATCGGCCTCTTCGAAATTCGAATGAGCGCCATTCATATGTTTGCGCTAGACCCCGGTTCCCTTTTGAGGCAGAATCGCCCCGATTGAGTTCCTGCAGCAGCCAGCCGACTGAAACCTTGGGAGAATAAAAATGAAGAAATATACAGCCGAACTTGTCGGCACATTTGTGCTCGTATTCGGAGGAGTCGGCAGCGCCGTGCTGGCCGGAGGCAAAATCGGGTATCTCGGAGTTGCTTTCGCTTTTGGGCTTTCGCTGCTCGCGATGGTCTACACGATAGGACCGATTTCCGGGTGCCACATCAATCCTGCCGTCACTTTTGGAATGCTCGTCTCCAAAAAGATCGGCGCGAAGGACGCTGTGGCGTACATGGTTGCTCAAATCATCGGGGCCGTGATTGCGTCGGCGCTAATTCTCTACGTTGCCAGTAACGCAGCGGGCGCGCCGAATCCCATTGCCAGCGGGTTGGGCGCAAACGGTTATGGAGAGCACTCGCCCGGGTTGTATTCAATGGGAGCGGCGATGCTGGTTGAAATCGTTCTGACGATGTTCCTGGTGCTTACGGTGCTGGGCTCGACGGATTTGAAAGCGCCGGTAGGGTTTGCGGGGGTTGCCATCGGACTCGTGCTGACGTTGATTCATCTGGTCGGCATTCCAATCACGAATACTTCGGTGAACCCGGCACGCAGCATTGGACCTGCGATCTTTGTCGGCGGATGGGCGCTGCAGCAACTGTGGCTATTTATCGTCGCACCGCTTGCAGGGGCGACGCTCGCCGCGGTTGTATATGGCGCGATGCGCATTCCTGGCGAGACGATTACTCCTCGCCAGGCAGAGCGGGCGCTGCAGAGCGAACAAGCAGAACGAGCGCGAGGGGCGGCGGCGGGAAAGTAAGCCGACCCACAATCGCTCACCACTTGGCACACACGAAGCCGACGACGCGTTGTGCGTCGCCGACTTTCCTGTCTCAGGGGTGAGCGGTCGAAAAAGAGATGGCGCCTAGGCCACGCGGGCCATCGAAGGCGAGTTATTCAACTCCAAAACGAAGCCTTTATCCTGCGCATGGATTAAATAGTGCCCGGGCGCGACGGCTGAAAGCCGGTCGAGATGTTTTCGCGCCGATTCAAAATCCCCATCTGCGGAAACCCAAAAGAAGTTGCCATCCTCTAAGCGCTTGAAGATATCGAACGTGTGATTCATCGAGTGGCTCCTGTGAGCTTCAACGCTCGCGGTAAGGAAGTGCAGTTTGGATGCCAATGATGCATGACGAAAGCGAATGGAGTCAGTGGCTTACGGGGTAGAAGGAAAACTGTATTTGCGCCGTCTGCGAGTAATTTTTGCGAAGCAGTATCGGCTTTGGGTACTACAACTAGGTCCGACGCTCCGGCAGATTTGGATTAGGAAGTAGCTTTCGGGTACCAATCCAGCAGGCGAACCTCGATCCCAGTCCCCTTCAGCGCGTTTTCGAAAACGGTGAGGTCCGAGCCGTGATAGTGGTATGGGATGACGATTTTCGGATGGAAGGCCTTCACCGCATCAGCGGCTTCGTCGGGCGGCATGGTGTAGGGCAGATTCATGCAGACGAAAGCGACATCGATATTCTTGAGGGCGCGCATTTCGGGGATGCCTTCGGTATCGCCTGAAATATAAAAACGCTTGCCGCCGTAGGTGAGAACGTAACCGTTGCCGCGGCCCTTGTCGTGGTAAAGCTTGCCCGGTTCAGGGCCTCGCTTCAGGTTGTACATGGGGATTGCCTCGATCATCCAGCCGGCCCAGGATTTGGTTTCGCCGCTGGAGATTGCAGCGGCTGTGGTCACTGTTGCGACCACGGCGGGCGGCGCGAAAATTTGCGTGCCGGATTTGCTGATCGCGGCGATTGCTTCAGGATCCATATGGTCGCCGTGAATGTCAGTGATCAGAATCAGGTCGGCTTTCGGTAGTCCGCTGAAATTCGCAGGCTTCGCAGGATCCACGTAGATATTCTTTCCGCCGGCCTCGATCAGCATGGTGGCGTGATAAATCGGCGTAACCTTCACGGCGCCGGCAGAAGTGTCGAAGGTCTGCGAAGGACGGTTCGACTGAGCTCTTGAAGCCACTGCGAGAAGCGCGAAAATAGCGAACACGGCGATAGTTCGAGCGACTTTCATCGGAGTTCCTTTGTTGATTGCACAGCTTAGTCGAGAGATTCGAACAATTCGGCGGTCTGCTCAAACTCAGCGTCAGGCTGCCGGATGATCTCGCAGTCCACGGATTTGAAAGGGTCTTCGGTGGGGATGCGATCGAGCCAGCGCTGTTGGGACAGCTTCTCGTGATCGGAGAAATCGAGCCGTACGAGGACGCGGACGCTCGAACCGGAATTATTTTTTTCAGACTTCGCCGATGATTTCTTCTTCGCGGCGGAAGCCTTCGCGGCGTCCGACTGCTCGTCGGGCTCGACGCGCTCGAATTTCAGAAGCATCTTGTTGCCGAGGCGAAATCCCTGCTTCCACGCTTCGATCTTGTGCCGGGCCTGTTGTGCGGTTTCCTCGTCGGTGCCGAAGTCGAAGACTAAATACGAATGAGCCATGGTCTTTATTTAGCGGCTTGCGGGCGAGTGTGTCAAGTGGGCGGGCCGCCCGTGAGCGATATGCGAACGGGGTCAAATTGTGGGTTGCGCGCTCCTACGCATTCTGCTAGGGTGAGCGAACAAAAGGCGAAGAGAATCGCGGGGGATTTTTCAATGGCTGCGCCGACTCGAGGGCTGGCGGTGGTAAAGACGGGAACAACGCTAGCTACCTTCCAGGACGTGCTAGGAAGCCTTGCCGGGCGTTATAAGACCGACGAGGTGCTAACGGCTATTCGGCACCTGCCGGCGCGGGAGGCCCGGTTTCGTGCCCTGCCGACATGGGTGCGGCCTGAGCTTCGTGACGCTTACCGCGCGAAAGGGATCGAGCAGCTCTTTTCGCACCAGGCGGAGGCCGCCGAGTTGGCGCACTCAGGCAAGGATTTTGTGGTCGTGACGCCGACGGCCTCGGGCAAGACGCTCTGCTACAACTTGCCGGTGCTGAATTCGGTCCTGGAGGAGCCCGACACGCGAGCGCTTTACCTCTTCCCCACCAAGGCGCTGGCACAGGACCAGCTTGCCGAGTTGCACGATCTCGCGGGCAGGCTCGACGATTGCTTCGGGGTGTTTACGTATGACGGCGACACGCCGTCTGACGCGCGGAAAGCGATTCGTGAGCGCGGGCACGTGGTGCTTTCAAACCCCGACATGCTGCACACGGGGATTTTGCCGCACCACACGAAGTGGACGCGGCTTTTTGAGAACCTGCGATACATCGTCCTGGATGAACTTCATACCTATCGCGGAGTTTTTGGGAGTCATCTGGCGAACGTGCTCCGGCGGCTCGCGCGCGTCGCGGAATTCTACGGGTCGAAACCGCAATTCATCTGCTGCTCGGCAACGATTGCGAATCCAGGCGAGCTGGCTTCGCAGCTGATCGAACGGGACGTGGAAGTGGTGGCTGAGAATGGCGCTCCCGCCGCTGAGAAATTATTCGTTTTCTATAATCCGCCGATGGTGAATCGCAATCTCGGTATCCGGCGGAGCTACTTGAACGAGACGACGCGCGTGGCGAAAGAACTACTCGCGCGAAAGCTTCAGACGATTGTGTTCGCGAATAGCCGTTTGCACACGGAAGTGCTGCTGACCTATTTGCAGCAGGCGAATCCGCCGCAAATCGGGCAGCCAGAGCCGATTCGCGGCTACCGCGGAGGATATTTGCCGGGCGAGCGGCGGGAAATTGAGCGCGGATTGCGCGAAGGGCGCGTGCGCGCCGTGGTCGCGACGAATGCGCTGGAGCTAGGCATCGATATCGGGTCGCTGGATGCGTGCGTGATGGCGGGCTATGCAGGATCGATTGCGTCCACATGGCAACGCGCCGGCCGCGCGGGGCGACGGAATGGAACGTCGTGTGCGGTGCTGGTGGCATCGTCTGCGCCACTCGACCAATTTATCGTGCAGCATCCCGACTATTTTTTCGGGCGCTCGCCCGAGCATGCCTATGTGCAGCCGGACAATCTCGAGATTCTTGTGAATCATTTGAAGTGCGCGGCATTTGAGCTGCCGCTCTCGCCGGACGAACGATTTGGCACCGTCGAGTTGCCGGAATTGTGCGAGCGGCTCGGCGAGGCGGGGTTCTTGCATCGCAGCGGTGGCAACTGGCACTGGGTGCAACAGGCTTATCCCGCGGACACGGTGAGTTTGCGGGCGGTCACGTCCGACAATTTTGTGATCATTGATGTGACAAGCAACGATGTGACTAGCGACGATGGGAATACTGATAAAGGCGTCGCCGACGGCAGCCCCGAAGTGATCGGTGAAGTGGATTTCTCTTCAGCGCTGACGACTCTGCACCCGAAAGCGATCTACATTCATCAGGGCCAGCAGTATCACGTGGAGCGTCTGGACTTCGAGCAGCGTAAAGCTTACGTCAAGTGCGTCGATGTGGATCATTACACCGATGCCATTCGGTATACGCAGGTGCGCGTACTCGAGATTGCTGAAGAGGAGCCAATCGCGGGGCCCGCAGCGCGCGTTCATGGAGATGTGCTGGTGCGCTCGCAGGTGGTGGGATTCAAAAAGATCAAATTCTTCACTAATGAAAATGTAGGGGCGGGAAAACTCGAGCTGCCAGAAAACGAGATGCACACCACCGCATTCTGGATCACGCTCGGCCACGAATTGCTGGCCGCACTGCCGTTCGCGCTGAGCGACCGGCAAAGCGGAATCTTCGGGCTGCTGTACGCGCTCGAATCGATGGCGACGCTGCTGCTGATGTGCGATCGGCGGGATCTCGGGATCGCGGTCGGCGAACGACCGCCGAGCGCGGGCGTCGAAACCGACTGGGTGGAATTTTCGGATGGGGACGATGCGACAAACGCGAAGGAATTCTACGAGCCGAACCTTTATCTCTACGACGCGTATCCGGGCGGGATCGGATTCAGCGAGCCGCTCTATCGCGTTCACGATTTGCTGCTGCGACGGACGCACGAATTGATCGCCGCGTGCCCATGCGAGAGCGGCTGCCCTTCGTGCGTGGGCCCAGCCGGAGAAAAGAGCGAAAGGACGAAGGAAGCAGCGCTGGCGATCCTGGAGAAACTGTGCTCGGCATGTAGCACAGAGAACGCCGAAGTCGGAATGAGGGCACCGAGTTGAAAGCGCCGACCGAGGAACGATTTGCTAGATTAAACGCGCTGCGGAGGCCAGCCGTTTCAGTCGCGACTATCGGCGACGCAACCATCGGCGGCGGCAACCGCAGTGGAATTGCGGTCCCTCGAGAGCGGCGATTCGAAGCGCTGCCAGGAACATCGCCAGATGTGCCTGAGGGCGCCGAGCGGCTGGCGAGCATTCTGGGCGCCTCCATTCGGGAGAACAAATTCGGCGCGCATCTCGGATTGAGGCGATGGTTTGCGGAGACGATCGACTGTGCGCCGCCTGAAGTTCACCTTCATCCCGATGCTCTCCGGTTGCTGGCGCCGGACGTGGCCGAAAAAATTGCCGACCCCAGCCAGTGGCTATTTCTGGATACGGAGACAACCGGTCTCTGCGGCGGCACGGGGACGTATCCGTTCCTGATCGGTATTGCGTGGTGGGATGTGGGCGGCCTCGAGGTGGAACAATTTTTCATGCGCGAGCACAGCGAGGAGCATTCAGTGCTGGTCGCACTCGCCGAACGAATGACCGAGCGTCCCGTGCTGGTGACGTTCAACGGTAAATCGTTCGATTGGCCGCTACTTGAGACGCGCTACCGAATGACCCGGAAGATCGGCGTGCCAACGCTACAAGCGCATCTGGATTTCCTGCATCCGGCACGCAATTTGTGGCGATTGCGCCTGGGATCGGTGCGACTGGCTGAACTCGAGCGACACGTGCTGGGCTGGAATCGCGGATGTGACGTGATGTCGGAGTTGATCCCGTCGCTCTATTTCGATTTTCTTCGAGGCGGTCCGCCCGAGCCGTTGTTGCCGATTTTTTATCACAATCAGATGGACTTGCGCGGGCTTGCCGGACTTTCGACGCGAGTGCTTTCAGTGCTGGCAGACGCGGAGAATCAGTGCACGGATGCATTCGAACTTTTTGGCATTTCGCGCATTTGCGAACGGCGCGGCGAATCGGCCCGGGCTCGAGTGCTTTTCCAGCGGTCAATCGAAGGTGAATTGCCGGTTGAAACCGAGCGTGCGGCGCGACGGTCGCTGGCAATGATGGCGAAGCGCGAAGGAGATTTTGTGCGAGCGCGAGAGCTCTGGGAGGGACTGGTGGGAAATTCGCAGGAAGGTTTTGAAGCCTACGAGCAGCTGGCCATATATTACGAGCGTCATGCGCGTGAGCCCCACCAGGCAGCTTCCATCGTCAAAAAAGCTCTGGTGGAGCTTCGCCGGGCGAACCGCACTGGGACCGTTGGGGTAGGTCTCTATAAGCGTAGCCGGGAGCGTTTTGAACACCGTCTATCTCGATTGGAAAGAAAGACTTCGCGTATGTCCCTTGTGCCGATTAAGCCCGAATCGGCGGCGCCAGCAGATGAATCTAACTGATGGGGCAAAAAATGGGGGATTTCCATGCAAGAAACGGATGGTGTTGCCACCAGAATGGCGAGACGATTGGAAGATGCAGACATTGAAAGTCGCGTGGAGACGCAAGCTATGCCCGAAGTAAGCGAACCCTATATCCGCGAACAACTTGAAAGGCGGCGCGGGGAGCTGCAAGCAACCATCTCTGCTGTTCCTTCGGCGGAGCAGACTGCCCCGTTCGTGGAACTGCTGCAAGAAGTGGATTCCGCCATACAACACATTCACGACGGAACGTATGGAACCTGCGTGGTATGCCAGGGAACTGTGGAGCAAGAACGCCTCATCGCGAATCCGCTCGCGCGCGTCTGCCTGGACTGCCTTTCGACGGAGGAGAGGCGGGCGCTCGAAGGCGATCTTGAGCTTGCATCGGTGGTTCAGCGAGGCCTTTTGCCGAAGAAGCGCACGCAATTTGGCGACTGGCACATTCACTACGAGTACAAGCCCGCAGGCGCGGTAAGCGGCGATTATTGCGACTTGATCTTGCCGCTTGAGAGCGACGGCCAGCTCGTGTTTCTGCTCGGCGATGTGGCGGGCAAAGGAATGGCTGCGGCGCTGTTGATGACTCACCTGCACGCCATGTTTCGAAGCCTCGCGAATGTGGGCTCCGACTCGAAAACAAAAGGCCCCTTGGATTTGGAAAAGCTTCTAGGCACGGCGAACCGGGTGTTCTGCGAGAGTACGTTTGCCGGGCAATATGCGACGCTGATTTGCGGGCGCGCGGGCAAATCGGGTGAGGTGGAAATCGCCAGCGCGGGACATTTGCCGGCCGTGATCGTAACACGCGAAGGCGTGAAACAGATTCACGCCACCGGGTTGCCGCTGGGAATGTTTGCAACCAGTCCATATACCGTGCAGCGAACGAAAATGGAACCGGGCGATTCGTTGCTCCTGTACACCGATGGAATCTCTGAGGCGCGTAACCCAAGCGGTGCCGAGTACGGAATGAAGCGGCTTGCGAGCGTCGCGGGCGAAAGATACGGATGGGTGCCGCAGGAATTACTGGCGGCTTGCATGAGGGACGTAGCCGGGCATTGCTCGGGAACGTACCAGGGTGACGACCAAACCCTGATGGTAATTCACCGCAGCGATTCAGCAAGCATTTCGCTGAACGACTAGAACCCGCCCACGATAATCTGCGATTTCTCGCGGTGTTGCGTGAAAGTGTTTCCGGTGTGTGCCTCGGCAGGCGCAGGAGCGGCGGGCCAGCCCAAGGCGCGGTCGATCTTGTCATAGGTTTCGCGAGTGGTGTTCTCGACCACCAGGCAGGCGTTCCCTACGCACCGCAGGAAGATACCGCCAGAGTCACTCTGAAATTGAAAATAGTTGGGCCGGCGAAACAGCGCCGTGCGAGTTTTGTACTTGAGTTCGAGCAATTCGCTGTACTGCCCGAAGAAACGCGCGGCATCCTCGGTGTTGTCCAGGACGAGACGGAAGACAAGCGAAGTTTCTTTCGTCTTTGGATCCTCGAAGAGTGCGTAACGATCCCCTGCCCAGGCTGCGGATAGCGTGTCAGCGCGATCCTGGCCGAGAAATTGTTTCAGAACCTCCTGCAATCCAAACTCACCGAGCACATTTTCTTCCAGCAGCTTCCAATCGGAGGGAACCAGACCTTTCCATTCAGGAAGCGTCACCGCGGCCGGCTTCACGTTCGTCAGATACATTTGAGGATGAAGAATCTGTTGCGTGGAAACCGGTGGATCCTTGAACAGCAGGTTTAGATCCTTCCATCCGTCGTGCGCCTTCAGGAATTGTTGCGAGAAACTTGTTCCCGCGAGATACGGGAAAAGCAATTCGTCGCGAATGTATCCGGGCGCCTTTGCGAGATTGGGATCCTTGTCCATTTCTTCCACGGCGCCAGAGCGGATCAAGAGCGCGACGTCGGGTAAGTCGCGGACGCTCACTTGTTGATCGCGCAGAGTGTAATCCACCATCGCAGCAAGCGCGGAGCCTTCGCTCACGGCTTCGCGAGCGAGTTCGGCATCGTCATTGGGGCGCGCGGCTTTGATCCACGGATCGATGTGGAAGGACTGATCCTCGAGCGCGTGCGTCAGCTCGTGAGACATAACGGCGCGCTGTTCGTCGGCGGGAATCCAATCGGCAATGTAAAACTCTTTGGCCTTGGGGTCGTAGAGGCCGGCAACCTGGTCGGTCAAAACGTCCAGCATGAAAGAATCGAGCGGGAAATCCTTCGGGATCAGGCCGAACGCCTCGAGTGCTTTGTCATCAGCGTAACGCTGGGCGTCGTTGCGGTCTTCCTTTTCTTCGCGAATCAAATATTCCCGGATTTCTTGCTTGGAGCGCAGGCTCTTTTTCAGCGGCTCCTTAATCGGCAAGTCGAGAAGCTTGCTCATTTGAGCGAGCACCTCGTCGGCTGCTTTGATGAAATCGGCGCTCGTAGTGGGCCCCGCATGCGAGCCGGACGACCCCGCGATAGGAGGCGGCGGCGAGACCGATTGCTGCGCCCTTGCGGGAACCACGGCAAGAGCGCAAAGACAGATAAGTTCGATAAAACGCTTCATTCGCTGACTTCCTCCAGCAAACTTGGATGAAGAATCAGAGTAACAGGTTTCTCGGGGATTCAGCGCCAGATGGGAGGGCAGGTTGCAGAGAGTCGCAAAGCAGCTTCTCTACGCGGTGGCGGCTATTGCGGTTTGTTCGCGGACCAGACGGCCGAGGATGGCGCGAGTGTTGGCTAGAAACAGATCGCGCAGATGCGGCGCCATGCCAAGGGGGACGAAAGAGCGAAAATGTTCAACTTCGAGCCAGCGAAAGGCGATATCCGCAACGGGAGCGTTCATACGTGCGAAATGCATGCGCAAATCCCACTCCTGCACATCGAGAGGCATGCCGATTACTTTTTCGAAAAGTTCTTCGTGGCAATATAGCAAAGCTTGATGAACGGAAGATTCGGAATAAACCTCTTCGAGAGCGGGGTGGTGATAATGGCCGCTAGTCACATCGCGGAGCGTCGCTACGTTGGCAAGGCGGCCGAAGTCTCCGGGGATCGGAGCCAGCCATTGCGAGACGTACTCCTCAATAACGAGCTGGTTCTGGGCGAACCGTTCGAGGGATTCCATGCGCGCTCCCGAACACTCTGATCGCCGGAGATGCTACGCCCTGTAGGCTCTGAAGTCAACAGCCTTTCGGTAAACAGCGGGTGAACTCAAGCCTCTGATATGTGAGTTCATGCGAGCAAAGAACGTCAGCGTTTCAATGGGGCAGGAGCTTCCGAGCGAAGTGTCTTGAGTACGGTTCCGCAAAACGAATCAATTGAGAAGGGTTTTTCCAGAATCGAGCAACCGGAATTGCGCAATGTTCCGCTAATTTCTCCATCCCGCGCGTTCGACACGGTGAAGACGATACGTCCGGCGAGTTCGCTGCGATTTTCCTCAATCCAACGATAAAGCCCCGTAGCAGAAAGTTCTCCGGGAATTTTCATATCCGCGACGATCGCGTCAACCGTCTCTCGTCTCAAAAGATCGAGGGCTTCCTGCACGGATCGGGCTGCGCGAACCGTCACTCCGCGCGCGCGTAGAATTTCCTGTTCAAGCTGCAACACCGCTTCTTCATGGTCCACAAGCAGAACCGTTCCAGCAACCGACGCCTTTGACGGTGAAGATGACTCAGTCTGGGGCGAGTCAGAAACGCTGAGAATAGGCAGGACGATTGCAAACGTGGCGCCACGGGGAGGCGAATTGCGCACCTGAATTTCGCCGCCGTGTTCCTTCACGATTCCATAGCAGATGCTCAATCCCAGCCCCGTTCCCTTCCCTACGGGCTTCGTGGTGTAGAACGGGTCGAAGACGCGATGCGGGTCCTTCACTCCTGGCCCGTTGTCGGTGATTTCCACGCGCAAGCGATTTCCTGCAAGAGCCGTTCGAATCCAGATTTCGCCGTGTCCACCTTTTTCGACGACCGCATCGACGGCGTTGTTCACAATGTTGAGAAAGACTTGCTGAAGCTGGTGAAAATCTCCCGCGGTAACGGGAAGATCGGGTTCGAATTCCCGATGGATGCGAATGCTGTTGAGTTTCATGTCGTATTCTCGAAGGATCAGCGTGTCTTCGAGAATCTGATTCAGGTCCACTGATTTACGTTCCGGTTTGTGCTGGCGGGCGAAGCTGAGCAGGCTTTGCACGATGTGATGCGTGCGCTGCGCCTGTTTGTACAGTTTTTCGATGTAGTCCGCGCCGCGCGAATTGGTGAGTTCTTCGGCTTGCAGCAGTTGGCTGTAACCGAGAATCGCCGTAAGCGGATTATTGAGTTCGTGAGCTACGCCGGAGATGAGCTGGCCGACCGCCGCCATCTTCTCGCTTTGGAGAAGCTGTTCCTGAGCAAGCGCGAGGCTCTGATAAGCGTCCTGCGTTTCTTTCAAGAGCAGCGCCTTGTCGATCGTTGTGGCGATTTGATTCCCCACGGCTGCCAGAAGATTCAGTTCCGCTGGCGAAAACTCACGGTTCTCGCGGCATCCGATCACCAGAATTCCCATGATGCGGTCTTTTGACCAGAGCACCGAAATCTGCGATTCCTGAATTCCTTCTTTACGCACAAGCTCACGCAAGAGCTCGGGCAGGATGACGGCTGAACCTGAGAGCAGAGTCGCGCGCGCCTGCTTCACCTGTTCGAGCAGTATGGGCGATATCTCGACGGGCGGCAGATTCCGCGCGAATTCAGTCTCGTACCCGAAGGCCGCCATGCGCTTCAAAGTGTGCGAGGGCTCATCCAGCAAATAGATGGAGCAGGTTTCGACTTTGAACAGCTCTGCAACTTTGGGAGGCACGCGATTCAGGATTTCGTCGATCTCTGCCGACTGGCTGAGCATCCCGCCAATCGCATTCAGCGCAAGCAATTCGCGGTTGCGGCGGCGGATTTCCATCTCCGCCTGCTTTCGATCGGTTACGTCCAGCAGAAAACCTTGGTAGGCGGCCACGCCTCCAGAATCATCGCGCGTCACGAAGCTCGATTCATGCGCGATTCGAATCTCACCGTCGCGACGGCGGAAATGGAATTCGAAATCGCTTACCTGTCCGTGCTCGCGAAGTAGCCGTTTCAGGTGATCGCGTTCCTCAGCGTGCAAATAGAACGTCGGAGTGATATCGACCGCTAAAAGTTCCTCGCGCTTTTCGTAGCCAAGGATGTTCATTAGAGCCTTGTTAAAATCCAGAAAGCGGCCCTCTGGCGTCGAAATAAAGATGCCTTCCTGGACGTTCTCGAAGAGCATGCGGAACTTGTTTTCAGCCTGGCGGCGTTCGGTGAAATCCTTGAGCACGTGAATCGTGCCAAGCGGCACACCATTGGAATCGTGGAAGGCGGAATTGGTGACGAGAAAGTATCCGCCGAATGTAGGGTCAATTTGTTCGGGATCTCCGGCGGCGCCTTCGCAGTAGGGACAAGTCGTCCACTGGACGTCCGCCTGCTGCAGGAGATTTCGAAGTTGCTGGCCTTCGAGTTCACCGGGTTCAACACCCAAATGCCAGGCCAGAGTGCGATTTGCCCGCAGCACAGCACCGCTTGGAGAATGCACTACGATCAAGTCGCCAATCGAATCGAAAGTATCGAGCCATTGCCTGCGGGAATTCGCTGCGACCTCGAAAAGCGAAACGTTTTGCACAGTGAGGCCGAGAAGATTGGCGACATTGACCAGGAAATTTTCTTCGTCGTTGGCAAATGTGCGTGCGGTGCTGGAACCTATTCCGAGAAATCCGAGAGGATTCTCCTTTCCCGGAATGCGAACGAGGACCAGTGTCGATAGCTTCTCGTCGCGCATCCAGTCGCGAACGCCCGAATCCGTTGCCGCGTCGAAGACCACAAAGGGAATTTGTTGTTCGAGCACCGTCTGAGCCCAGAGCACACGCGGAGATATTCGTGCGTAACGGTTCAAGAAGCCTTCGCTAAAGCCAACACTCGCTCGCGCCAGAAGCGAACGAGTGTCCCCGGAACCTTCGAAGAGGTACACCACGCCGTGACTGGCCCCGAGGCTTTCTACGAGATGGCGAACCACTCCTTCCAGCGTTTCGTGAACGCGGAATGACTGAGTGGCTTCTGCGGTGATGATCGCAAGGCGCCGCAGTTTCTCGTTCAGATCTTCCGTACGAGCGCGGCCCGCTTCCAAAACGAGCACCGCCATCGCAATTCCCATCGCGATTCCGAACAGCCCGTGAAACGACATGCGAAACAATCCGAATTCTTCGCCGGACCAGGCGGCTCGATCGAATCCGTGGAGGCCTCGCAGCATCAGTGCGCCGGCAAGCAGCTTCCATCCAACTCCCTGGTGCCGGGAGTTTGTCCGCCAGAGGAGCCAACCAGCTACCAGATAAAACCCCGATTCTGAGATGCGCTCGGCCCAGAGCGCTTCCGAGGGCATCTTGGCAATCGAGTGGGTTGCATAAATGGCTAGCGCGGCAATTGCGGCCAGCGGCGTGAGCCAACGAAGCTTGTCTGCTCGTCCCGTACATTCCAGGATGGCTACGAAAAATAGAGCCGAGGAGACCAGCGAAAGGACGGCACTGAATTGGAAGTTCGCATCGGGGCCTCCGCGCCAAATCGACAACATACGCAAAGCTCCCCAAAGCACGTAAGCGGTCCAGCCGGCAATCCAGAAGCGGAAGAAACGGGCCGAAAAGCTGGGAACGAGCAGCGAATACAGAACAAGGATAATAAACGCTGCCGAGCCTTCAATGAAGGCCACGGCCAGAAAGCCCGGGTTAGAAACGAAGGGCATCGAGTCCTGTATCAGCGACGCCTAGTCGCCAGGAAAACTCGGCACAAATGAAATCGAGGATGTCGGGAAGCCACTACGAAACCTAGCATGAGGGTTAGAAGTAGGGCAACGAGGCCAACACCCCCCTGTGCCCTGCTTTATAATGGTGAGACTTCGGAGCCCACTCGTGGATAGAGAAAAGGTCCTGGTCGTAGATGACGAAGAAGCGATTCGAGAGGTCGTAACCACTCTTCTTGAGGCGCAGGGTTATTATTGCCTCGCCTGCGCGAACGGGCGCATCGCGCTCGACGCTTTCCGCAAGGATACATTCGATCTGGTATTAAGCGATATCGTCATGCCGGAAATGGACGGGCTCAAGCTTCTCTCCGAGCTGCGTGTGGACGATCCCGATGTGCCTGTGATCATGGTCACAGCGATGCACGACATTGCTATCGCTCTCGAAGCAATTCGCGCGGGAGCTTACGACTACATTCTCAAGCCATTTGAAAAGGACCAGCTCTATTTGAGCGTCCGCCGTGCGCTGGAACACAGGCGATTGGTGATTGAAAATCGCACGTATCAAAGCGATCTGGAACATCTGGTCGCCGAGCGCACGCAGCAGCTTTCGATCGCGCTGCAGGACCTCGAACAATCGTACGACTACACGCTGGAAGCTCTGGGTGGCGCGCTGGACGCGAAAGACGCGGAGACGGAAGGCCACTGCCAGCGCGTGACCGCGTTTACCATCACGATTGCAAAAGCGATGGGCGTGGACAAAGCGCTGCTGCGGCATATTGCGCGCGGCGCTTTTCTGCATGACATTGGCAAGATGGGAGTGCCGGATAGCATTTTGCGCAAGCCGGGTCCGCTAACCGCGGAGGAACGCGAAATCATGCGCCGCCATTGCGATATCGGCTATGCCGTGCTGGAACGAATTCCCTTTCTCAAGGAAGCTGCTGAAATCGTGCTGTCGCACCAGGAGTGCTACGACGGCTCTGGCTACCCTCGCGGGCTGCGCGGCGAGCAGATTCCGCTTGGTGCACGAATATTTGCCGTGGCCGATACGCTGGACGCGATGATATCCGATCGTCCTTATCGCAAAGCGCTGCCCATTTCCGCCGCGCGAGAAGAAATCAAGAGATATGCGGGCCGGCAATTCGATCCGCGCGTGGTGGAAGTATTTCTCTCGCACCCGGATAGCGTGTGGATCGCGCTGCACGGAAAGATTGGCGACCCATTCCGCCTCGCACAACTCGAACCCGCATCGGCAGATTGACGCCGCGCATCTTCACTTCGATCAGCCCTGGATTATCGCCAACTTGCGAAACCGTTGCCACGCGGGTAGTATTTGCAGCTCGGAGGAACGCTGAATGGCTTTAGTGCCGATCAAGACTGCGTCCATCACGGGCTACTGCGATTGCGTCTGCGGTTGCTATGAACTCGCGAGCCAGCGTGATGACGAGAATGGCAAAGGATATTGCCCGCGGTGCGCGAAGGAACATCTCGAATTGAATCGCGGCGTCGGCATTCCTCAGCTCGCTCCCTCGAAACTGCCCGAAGGTGATGCAACTGCTCCGCCTCTGGCCATGCCGGAAGCTGCCGACCCGCCGGGACGACTCAAGTAAACCGCAGGCTGCCCCTCCCTGCGATGCGTTGAATTCTTTTTGATCAGAAAATCGAAACCAGGCGCTTGATTCCTTCGGCAAACTCCTGCTCGGGAGCGATGAGGCTGACAATCAGGTAACCGTCGGCCGGGAAATCATAGAAATGGCCTGGGTGAACGTAAACGCCTTTTTTTCCGATCAAATCGAGTGCGACCTCTTCGTCGGTGCGCGTCGACGGCACGCGAAGCACGGCGTACCAGCCACCTCCGATTTCAAGACGGTTGCAGGCTTTCTGCGTTGCGAGTTGCCGGTCGAGTTCGGCGAGATTTGCTTTCACTCGTGACACCAGTTGCCGGCGAAATTGGTGGCGCTGCTCCAACAATTGCGGAATAGCGTGCTGGATCGGCGCATTCATCGAGAGGTAGGTGTCGGCGATTACTTCGAGCCGGTCGAGGGCTTGTGCTTTCAGTTGTGCCGGTCCGCTCACCGCGAGCCATGCGACTTTCATCTGCGGCAGGCCGCACATTTTCGAAAGGCCGCTCATTGTAAACGTGAGCGCGTCCGAGTTTGCTGCCCAACTGATGCGAGGCTCGGCGGAGAGCGCAAAATCCAGAAAGACTTCGTCCGCGATCACGGCGATTTGACGGCCAGCACAGATTTGATTGAGTCTTGAACGTTCTTCGGCTTTTGTGAAATGGCCCGTGGGATTATTGGGATGGACCACGATGATCGCACGGGTACGAGTGGTGAGTGCAGCTTCCAGCGCGTAAAAATCGATTTGCCAGCCGTGGTCGTAGATGAGCGGATAACGCACGAGCCTCACGTCTTGGATATCGGCGAGAAGATCAAAGAGCGGATAGCTCGGAGTAGGAATCAGAACCTCGTCGCCGGGATTGCACAATGTCCGGAATACGAACGAATAGGCTTCGCTTGTGCTCGTAGTGAGCAGCATGTCGCTGGCGGCAACGCGGTCGCCGCGGTCCGCATAGTAACCAACGACGGCCTCACGGGCGGCGAGCAGGCTCTTTGGTTCAGGCTCGTATGAAAGACTGTGCGGGTTCGCTAGCGCGCTTAGAATCTTCTCGCGATCGTACAGGAAGCCGCATTCGGTGGGATTCGAAGCGGTCAAGTCAATCAGCGGCTTCCCGGCGGAACGATGACGCGCGAGCGCTTCGCTCAGACGATTCGGCGCGAGATTCCAATTCGTGCGGTCCGCAAACAAGTCGGCACATCTCCGTCGTCGCAAACGCGCATCAGCGTACAACAAACGCTATCCGAAGTGGCGGCCCGTTCGTCAAATCTCAGCTGGCGAACACCGGGCAAGTCTATAATGCTCACCTGCTATTGCATTCCAATCGATAAGGAGAAGCGCATGAAAGGGATTGTCACGGCGATTGTCACGGCACTGGCCGGCATCCTCCTGCTGCTAGGCCTCGGGGGGCAAGTGATTGCTCCCGTTACGGCCGCAACGCAGGAAGAAGCCGTCGCCAAGACGAATCTGAAGGTGGGAGACACCGCTCCTGATTTTTCTCTGCTCAGCGACAAGTGGGAGCAAGTAAAGCTAAGCGATTATCGCGGCAAGAAAAACGTCATTCTCGCCTTCTACGTCCTGGCCTTTACCGGCGGTTGAACGAAAGAACTTCAGGCCTATCAGGCTGATTTGGCCAAACTCGAAGCAAGCGACACCGTCGTCCTCGGAATCAGCATCGACAGTCCCGCCGCCAACGCCGCATTCGCCAAGCAAATCGGAGTCACGTTTCCGCTTCTCAGCGATATGAACAAGGAAGTGCTAACGTCGTACCAGATTTTGAAGCCCTACGACGTGAAGGGCGGCAAGTATCAGTGGGCGCAGCGCACCACCATCGTGGTGGACAAGCAGGGGAAAATTCAGCACGTCGAACAGGGTGACAGCGCCGTGGATCCTAATAGCGCCGTCTCCGTCTGCACGGGGCTGCATAAGCCGCACGGGTCGTAGGGCGGCAACAGTAGGAAATGTGGTATGATTCTCGTATGATTGTTGTCATACGAGGATAAGATGACTAAGTCCGCTAAGACCCGGACTCGAAAAGCACGCATCACGGTTTCTGTATCGCTGGAAACCGTTGACCTGCTCCGCGAGATTCAGGCCCGGGTCCAGTCCCCTTCCATGAGCGCACTAATTGAAAGAATCGTGGACGACCTCAGAGGCAAGACCGAGCTCGAGGATCTCGAGTCAAAGATGAAAGCCCACTACGACAGCATGAGCGAGGCTGACCGTGAGGAGGAGGCTGCGTGGGGGAAGTTGGGTGAATCAGCTCTCGCTTCGATCGAAGCTACCAATCGCCACCGATCCATCAAGCGAAAGCGCTAGATGTCGCAATCGCTTCTCCCCCAACCGAGGCGCGGCCAGATTTGGTTTGCCGTTCTGCCCACGGACCCGCCGGGGAAACGGGCTCGTCCTGTGTTAATCGTTTCGAGCGATGGCCGAAATGTGCATCCTCGCGCAAACACTGTTCTGATCGTTCCCCTCTCCACCACGTTAACCGACATACCGATCCACGTGAGATTGCAACCCGGGGAGACAGGGTTGGCAGAAATCAGTGAACTGCAACCAGAAAACGTCTCAATAGTAAGGAAAGAAGCTATCCGGCCGTTTCCATCGACACGCACGTTGGGCGAAAAGATTCTCCGCATCGTTGCGAGGAATATCGTACTTTCTATGGGGATACAGCCCAAAGATTTGTAAGCGATCAGTGCGGGCGCATGTCCATCAGGCGGATGCTATCTGGGTAGAACATGATGAGCATCATGCAGATGCAGAAGACCATGGCGGGCACCAGAATCAGGAACAGGCCGAGGCGCTCGAAGCGCAGGTGCATGAAGTAAGACATGATGAGCGCCGATTTAACGAGCGAGAGGCCGAGAAGGATTGTGATCATCAGGTGGACTTCGACGCGTTCGTAGGCGAGGAACACCTCGATCGCTGTCAGCAGCAGCAGCCACACCCACACCGTGGCGAAAAGCTTCGTGCTGCCGACGGAGTGGTCATCGACAGCTTCTGTTCTCATGTATGCGGGTTCGCTCATCGAGTCGTTCGCTCCCGTATTCCAGTTTCTTACTATCGGCGGCTAAAGCCGCACCGCTTGTCGCACCTTCGGCCGAGGCCAAAGGGCCGTGCCCTGACGAAATACAGCATTACTTCGGGTTGACGCTCAGCAAATAGACCAGCGGAAAAATAAACATCCAGACGAGATCAACGAAGTGCCAGTAAAGGCCGCTCACTTCGACGTGGTCGGCGGTCCATTTCCCCTTGCTGTATCCCGCGCAAATGATCGCGAGATAGGCGACGCCGATCGTTACGTGGACCATGTGCAGCCCGGTGAGGCCGAAGAAAGTGCCGCCGAAGAGCGGCACGCCCCAGGGATTTGACCACGGCGTCACTCCCTCATGAAACAGCGTGACCCATTCCGTGGCGTGAATCAGCACGAAAGCGGCGCCGCAGATCATCGTGAAAATCAAGTAGCGTACCGCTTTCTTCACGTCGTGCCGATGCGCCGCAGCAACGGCCAGCACCATCGTCAAGCTGCTCGAGAGGAGCACGAACGTCATGAACGACGATTTCGCGATGGCCGGCCAGATCTCGAATGGACGCGGCCAGTCCGGCGTGGCGAGCCGAACGTATGCGTAGCTGACGAGGAGCGCCGAAAACGTCAGCGTGTCAGAGACGATGAACAGCCACATTCCCAGTTTCTTCGAATTGATGCCGAAGGGCGACGCACCGCCCGACCACGGCGTTGCGACTATGCCTTCGAATTCGGTATCACTCACGATTCACCGTCCCAGAAGGAAAAGTAGAAACAGGAAGACCCACAGACCGTCCATGAAATGCCAGTACATCGCAGCCACTTCTGTTGCCGTGCCTTGCGTCAGCCGGTGCGTGGGACGAAACAGAATCCACGTGAGCGCCAGCACGCCGCCCAGCAGGTGCAAGCCGTGCGCGGCGGTGAAGACGTAGAAAAAGCTGCTGCTCGCATTCGTCGCCAGAAACAAGCCCGCAGCCCGCAGCTGCTGCCACGCGATGATTTGCCCTACGAGAAAGAACACGCCCAAAACCGTGGTGACGCTCCACCAGTGACGAAAGCCTTGCTGGTCGTTCGACTTGAAAAGTTTGCGTGCGCGAGAAAGCGTGAAACTGCTCGCGATGAGCACTGCCGTGTTGAGCCACAGGATTCGCGGAACTGCGAGCGGATGCCAGCCGCTGTTCGGAATATCTTTGCGAACGATGTACGCGCTCACCAGCGCCATGAAGAACATCAGGATGCCGCCGAGGCCGACGGTCATTCCCGTAATGTATGTGCGCTGAGGAACCGAGCCGCTGCCTCCTGATCCGCTCCCGTCGCCGCCACGGCCGCCCGAACCTTCGCCGCCATCCGAAGACGAACCGCCGCGTCCGCCGCTCGGCGTTTGAACTTTTATCTCGATATCGTCAGTAACGATGCCTGGCATCTCAGAGTCCGGTGCTAACTATTCCTTCTCGCGCGCCACTTCCTGCGGCGTCAAGTTCTGCGGCACGAAGTCTTCCTTCACGCCGGGAACGCTGAAATCATACGGCCCGCGATAGACGCTGGGGAAATGGCCGCCGAAATTATCGTGAGGCGGCGGCGAATCGGTGATCCATTCGAGCGTCGTGGCGTTCCACGGATTCTTCGACGCCTTGGGGCCGCTCTTGAGGCTCCAGAAAAAATTTATCAGGAACAGGATCTGCGCCGCTGCCGTAATAAAGGCCGCGATGCTCATGAATTGATGCACAGGCTGAAGCGGTTGCAGATACGCGACGGCGCTGGCGTCCGCATAACGACGGATGCCGCCTGCGATTCCCACCCAGTGCATGGGCATGAAAATGCAGTAGGCGCCGACGAACGTGAACCAGAAATGCAATTTGCCAAGCGGCTCGTTCATCATGCGGCCGAACATTTTCGGGAACCAGAAGTAAGTAGCCGCAAAAATTCCGAAGATGGCAGCGACGCCCATCACCAGGTGGAAGTGCGCTACGACGTAGTACGTGGCATGCAGCAGGTTATCCACCGCCGGCTGCGCGAGAAACAATCCCGAAAGGCCGCCCGAAACGAAGAGCGACACGAAGCCGATGGCGAAAAGCATGGGCGTGGTGAATTGAATCTTCCCGCCCCACAGTGTGCCGAGCCAGTTGAACGTCTTGATCGCGGAAGGCACGCCGATGGACATCGTCAGCACCGAGAAAGCAAATCCCGAATAGGGACTCATGCCGCTGACGAACATGTGGTGGCCCCAAACCATGAAGCCGAGGAACCCGATCGCGCACATCGCCATCGCCATCGCCCGATAACCGAAGACCGGCTTGCGCGCAAACGTGGACAGCACATGCGACGCGACTCCCATGCCCGGCAGAATCGCGATGTACACCTCGGGATGCCCGAAGAACCAGAATAGGTGCTGCCAGAGCAGCGGCGAGCCGCCCGAATGAGGTTGAATCTGGTCGTTCACCACGAGACCAGCCGGAATGAAAAAGCTGGTGCCCGCCGAACGATCGAGTAGCAGCAAAATCCCGCCTGCCAGCAGCACACCGAACGCGAGCAAACCCAGAATCGCGGTGACGAACCAGCCCCAGCACGTGAGCGGCATACGGAACAGGCTCATTCCGGGAGCGCGCATGTCGATGAGCGTCGCGATGAAATTCAGCGCGCCCAAGAGCGACGCCAGGCAGAAGAGCGAGATGCTGATGATCCACATCGTCTGGCCCCAGCCTTCACCGGGGCCCGTCACTTCGCCGAGTCCGCTGAGCGGCGTGTAGCCCGTCCAGCCGCTGATCGGTGCGCCACCGGGAACGACGAACGCAGCGAGAATCGCGATGAACGCCAGAAATGTGACCCAGAACGACAGCATGTTGAGCCGCGGAAACGCCATATCCGGCGCGCCGATTTGAATGGGCAGGAAGTAATTGCCGAAGCCGCCTTGCGGCGCTGTGGTGAGCACGAAGAAAACCATGATCGTGCCGTGCATTGTGACGAGCGAAAGGTATTGCTCCTGCGTCATCAATCCGCCGGACACGAACGGCAGATGCATGTTGGGCCACACCAGGTGCAGGCGCATCAGCACGGAGAGCACGATGCCCACCAGCACCGCCGTCAGCGCCAGCAGGAAATACTGGATGCCGATCACTTTGTGGTCAACGCTGAAAATATATTTCCGGATGAAGCCCGTCGGCGCTTCCATCGCATGCGCGGCGTGAGCGCCATGGGCGTGCGAACTCATTCGTGGCCTCCTGGATTCTTGCTGCGGGTGATTCGTTCGGTCATTAGCTTCATCAAACTTACTGGCCGCCTGACTTCAGGAACGCCTCATAATCCGCGTCAGATACCACATTCAAATAGCTGTGCATGCGCGAATGCCCCAGCCCGCACAGCTGCGTGCAGACGATTTCGTACTGCCCGATTTTTTCCGCTGTGAAGTGGATGGGAACAATCAATCCCGGCACGGCATCCTGCTGCAAGCGCAGCTCGCGCACGAAGAAATTGTGAATCACGTCCTGCGATGTGACGTGCAACTCCACCTGCCGATTCACTGGCACGGTGAGCGTCGGCACCACGATGTCGTCCTTCCCTGCCGGATCGTGTGAATCAATGCCCAGCGGATTGCCCGTGGAAGCGCTGATCTGCTTGGCGTCGAGTCTGCCGAATTTTCCGTCGGGGCCGGGATAGCGGAAGTTGAAGACGAATTGATTCTCCGTCACTTCCACTTGCACCGCATCAGCGGCAGGCGGCGTGAATCGCACTTCGGCCCAGGCGCGGCGACCCAGAATGCCGAGGCCGAGGAAGAGAATGATCGTGGCGGTGGTCCAGACGAACTCCATCGTGTTGTTGCCACGCGAAAAGTGGGCGCGCTGGCCATGGTCGCGGAAGCGCCACACGGCGTAGGCGAGGCCCAGCTGCGAGAGCACGAACACCACTGCGGTCACCCACAGCGTCAGGCTGTATTGCTCGTCAACCGCTCGGCCGATATCGGTGATTGGCGCCGGTGGGCTGTAAAGTTTCGCGGCGAAGATATACACCGTCACCACCACCATAAGCACTTGCAGCACAGCCAGCAGCGCCGGTACGGCCGCCGAGCCGCTTTCGGACTTCCTTATTCGCATTCGCTTTCGCTCCCGAGTCGCGTTGAGGATAAGCGTCAGTCAGATTACACAAACACGCCATCATATATAAGCCCAACCGAATTTCAAGGCCGATTGTGGGTAAGTAGCACAGGCATTCCTGCTTGTCCTGAGGAACGAAGGGTTTACCCTGAGAACCGAAGGGCCTGTGCCGCAAGTGGCTGCGTGCGTGGCGTCGTAAAACGAGGAAGCAAAAGAACGCGTTCCTTGATCTTGCAGGTATGGCGCGAACTGTAGCATGTTTGGACGTTGCCACAGGCGTCGTTTTCACGAGCCGCCTATCGGCGGATGCCTGTGCTACTGAAATTCCGTTGCGGGGCGCGAAGAATTCGGCGTATCCTCAGGCGTTCACTACACAATCTTTCCGCCCCTCCGCTCCCTGACACGACGGAGACCTTGTGCACACGTACTGAATGACTACGCGAAGATTTGCGATGGTCCATCCTCTGGAACGAGCAGCGGAAGCCGTGGCCCGCGGTGAAGCGGCCACGATCCGCTCCGTGATACTGCGGCTCGAAGTGGGCGTGGTGTATTGCCGCCTGGCTGCCACCGCCGCGGACGATGCCGCCGCAGAACACATTCGCATCCGCGCGCAAGCCGCCCTCGATTCTGCACTGAGCGCCGCCGAACATCTTACTCTTGTGGGCAACGACCGCGCGGAGTTCGACGCCAAGGCCGACAACCTGCGCGACGCACTGCGCGAAACTTTCTTACTCGCTAAATAAAAGGCCGCGCATTAGCTGCACGCATTAGCTGCACGCATTACCTCCACGCATTACGTGAAAACCACGCGCGGATATTGACGCAGCGCTGATATTGACGCCGCAGCGAAACCCGCTGATAATCGTGTCTTGCACAAAGGCCTCACCCCGGAAGAGGTGAGCTGCATTGACACGAGCGGTCGTGGCGGAACTGGCAGACGCACCAGCTTGAGGGGCTGGCGGTAGCAATACCGTGGTGGTTCGAATCCACTCGACCGCACCAAGATTCGATTCGCAAGGCAAATCGCGATGCAAATAAAAAGCCCCGGTGCCAAAGCATCGGGGCTTTTGCTTTTCTCTTTTCGTTTTTCGCCTCTTGGTGGGAGCCCTCGCATTCATGCGGGGGAAGAGCGCTTCAGCGCTCCGCAACGATGACGCTCAACTTTGTCTCGCGCTTTAGCGCTGGGCTTCGAAGTGCCCGCGGCTAAAGCCACGCTTTTCTCGCGGCTTCTTCCGCTGGACTGAAGTCCAGCTCCCTCTGCTGAAGCAGAGGGCTCCCACCGAAAGCACGTCGTCCTCAAGCTTATTTCTTCGGTGCTGGCTGTGGATTCTGCGCGGGAGCTGGCGCTTGGCTCGGTGCCTGCCCAGGGGCTTGCCCGGGAGCCTGACCTGGCGTCGGCTGTATTGGCACTTGCACGGGCGCGTTCGCCGGCGGCGTCGCGGGCTTGCCCGCGGGCGCAGGCTTCTGCGTCTCCTCGAGCACGGAGCCGGTTGTGGAGAGCGCGTCAGCAGGCGCGCGCTTCACGGAAAGCGTGAGCGACGTCATCATAAACACGATGGCGCACCAAGTAGTGGCGCGCGACAGAAACGACGCAGCGCCGCGCGGACCGAAAGCCGTCTGGCTGCCGGCGCCGCCGAATGCGCCCGCGAGATCCGCCGCGTTGCCGCTCTGCAGCATGATGACGATCACCAGCACGAAGCACACCAGCACGTGCAGCGTCGTCAGGACGAACATGTACCGCCATCCGATCGAAATCAGCGCCACGGCAATCAGCAGCGCCAGTCCCCACTTAGCCCACCAAGGCATTGCTATCTCCTAATTTCGCGATGCTCATCGCGCTCGCGCGTTACAGTAGGGGCACGGCATGCCGTGCCCGAACGCGCCACAAGCTTGCCTCGCGCCAACCAGCGAAAGTCTAACTACGAAGCTCCGTCTTTTGCGATCTCACGCCGCAAACCAAAAAACACACGAGCTATCGTTTCGATCGTGCCAAGTTCTTTCGCGGGCACGGCATGCCGTGCCCCTACTGAAACCCCGCGCTAAAAATTCACGATCGACGCGAATGACTGCGCCTCAAGGCTCGCTCCGCCTACCAGCGCGCCATCAATCTCCACCTGCGCCATCAATCCCCGTATGTTGTCGGGTTTGACGCTGCCACCGTAGAGGATCCGAAGCGCGGCAGCCCGTTCCGGCGTGAAGCGGGCATCGGCCAGTTCGCGGATAAAGCGATGCGCGTCGGCCGCGATCTCAGGCGTCGCCGTGCGCCCCGTGCCGATCGCCCAGCATGGCTCGTAAGCAATCAGAATACGCGAGAAGTCAGCGCCGGTCAACGCGGCCACTGCGCCCTCAAATTGGCGCTTCAGCACGCCGTGAGTGAGATTCGCTTCGCGCTCGGCGAGATGCTCCCCTACGCAGACGATGGGCGTGAGTCCCGCTTCGAGCGCGGCTTTCACTTTGCGATTCACGGATTCGTCCGTCTCGCCGAAATGCTGGCGGCGCTCGGAGTGGCCGATGATCACGCCGCGCGAGCCGGTGTCGAGAATCATGCGCGTGGAAATTTCGCCGGTGAATGCGCCCTCCGCGTGCCAGTCGCAATTCTGCGCCGCGATGGAAATGGCGCTGCCGCGCGCTGCTTCGACAGCTGCGCTGAGCGAAGTGAATGGCGGCGCGATGATGATGTCGCAATGCGTGGCATTGGCGACCAGCGGCTTGAACGCCTCGAAGAACGCGCGCGTCTCCGCCTGCGTCTTATACATCTTCCAGTTCCCGGCAATCACTGGCCGTCGCATTCAGTTCGCCTTCCCTGACGGCGCGTTTGTGGGCGCACCGGTGGATGCGTTGGTCAATGCTTCGACGCCGGGCAGCTTGTCGCCCGCGAGAAACTCGAGCGATGCACCGCCGCCCGTCGAAATATGCGAGATTTGCGACGCCACGCCCGCCTGCTCTACCGCCGCGACGGAATCGCCGCCGCCGATGATCGAAGTAGCGCCGTTGCGAGTAGCCGCCGCCACAGCACGAGCGATGCCCAGCGTTCCCTGCGCGAATTGCGGCTTCTCAAACATGCCCAGCGGCCCGTTCCACACGATGGTGCGAGCCTTGGCAATCTCATCGCTGAATAGCTTCACCGTCTGCGGGCCGACGTCGAGTCCCATCATGTTGTCGGGCGTGTGCGCGATGTCAGCAATCATAGTCGCGGTGGAGTTGGGCGACTCAGCGAGCACATGGTCCACCGGCAGGAGCAGCGCGAATTTACGCTCGGCAGCTTCCAGCAACAATTCGCGCGCGAGATCGAGCTTATCGTTCTCAACCAGCGACTTCCCTATCGGCAGCCCCTGCGCCTTAAGAAATGTGTAAGCCATCGCGCCGCCGATGAGCATCGCGTTGGCGAGCTTCATCAGGTTGCGCACCACTTCGATTTTGTCGGACACTTTCGCGCCGCCCAGCACGGAGATAAACGGCCGGTCGGGATTGGAAATGGCTTTGCCGAGATAGGTCAGCTCCTTCTCCATCAGCAAACCGGCCGCAGCCTGGCGCACGAACTTCGTGATGCCTACCACGGAAGCATGCGCGCGATGCGCCGAGCCAAACGCGTCGCACACGAACATTCCATCGCACAGAGCCGCAAGTTGCTTCGCAAATCCCGGATCGTTGGCCTCTTCCTCAGGATGGAAGCGCACATTTTCGAGCAGCAGCACTTCGCCATCGCGCAGCGATTTCGATTTCGCTTCCGCACCCACGCAATCGCTGGCGAATGCTACGGGCTTGCCAAGCAGTTCCTGCAAACGCGTCGCCACAGGAGCAAGGCTGTACTTCGCGTCCACTTTGCCCTTGGGACGCCCAAGATGCGAGGCGAGAATTAAGCGAGCGCCTCGATTCATCGCGAGCTGCAGCGTGGGTAGCGTCTCGCGGATGCGCGTATCGTCGCCCACCTTGCCGCTGTCCAGCGGCACATTGAAATCCACGCGGATGAAAACGCGCTTGCCCTTCAGATCGAGGTCGCGAATCGAGAGTTTGTTCATAACGATGATTTAGCGCAGCGAAGCGAGCGGCACGGCACAGGATGCAAGCATCCGCCGCCGGAAGCGCCTACAATTTCGCAGCGAAGAATTTAATCAAATCGCGGCAGCGGCTGGAGTAACCCCACTCGTTGTCGTACCACGCCAGCACCTTCAGGCAGTTGTTTCCCACCACGCGCGTGTAGCCCGCGTCCACGATCGCGGAGTTGGGATTGCCTTTGAAATCGATCGACACCAATTCCTCTTCGCTATAGGCGAGGATGCCCTTCATCGGCCCTTCCGCAGCCTTCTTCAGCGCTGCGTTCACCGCTTCCACGGTCACAGGCTTCTCGGTAATCACGGTAAGATCCACCACGCTCACGTTGGGCGTCGGCACTCGCATCGCATAGCCATCGAGCTTTCCTTTCAGCTCGGGTATCACGAGATGCAACGCCTTCGCAGCGCCTGTCGAAGTGGGAATCATCGAAATTGCCGCGGCACGCGCACGACGCAAATCCTTGTGCGGCAGATCGAGCAGTTTCTGGTCGTTCGTGTAGGAATGAATCGTGGTCATCGTGCCCACCACGACGCCAAAATTGTCTTGAATCACTTTCGCCACAGGCGCCAGGCAATTCGTGGTGCACGAAGCATTGGAGACCACGTGATGCTTCGACGGGTCATACGCTTTGTCGTTCACGCCCAGCACGATCGTGAAATCAGGATCGGTAGCGGGAGCCGAGATAATCACCTTCTTCACCGGCCCGCGAATGTGCTTGCGAGCATCCGCGCCCGCAGTAAAAAGGCCCGTGGACTCAACCACAATATCCGCTCCCACCGAAGCCCAATCGAGAGCCGCAGGATCCTTCACCCGAAACACTTTGAAACTCTTGCCGTCCACGGAGATCGTGTCGTCCGTATGCGTCACTTTGTTCGGAAGATTGCCAAGAATGGAATCGTACTTCAGCAGGTACGCGAGCGTCTTCGAGTCGGTGATGTCGTTCACCGCCACGATTTCGATTGCCGGGTCGCCGAGCGCTGCCCGAAAGATATTGCGGCCGATGCGTCCGAAACCGTTGATTCCCACTTTCACTGGCATAGTTCCTCCGGGAGCTTGTTCAATGCGAACCGTCGGTACAACCGGCAGGCTTTCTTCGACGGGAAATGCTAGGGCGCGAAGGGGAAAATGTCAACGCGGCTCAATCGTATTGTTTCACTTTCACGACGCGATCGCCGGAGAAGGTAACGAACAACGTTTTTGCGGGAGGCGTCCCGTAAATCCAGTCCTCGGTCTGCTCGCCGCCAGGTTTGGTTTCCCTCACTTTGTGGTCCGGGCGTCCCAGCGACGCAAGCACCATCTCATGGTCCATGCCTTCGAGAGCGGTGTGATCTTTGATCGCTTGTTTGAATTGCGGCGGCAGCGACTCCACCCAATCCACAGCCGCGGAATGCTCCTTCGAGAAATCGAGGAAGTAATTCAGGTCGTGCATCAGATCTTCGGCGCTCATATCCGGCACCGGCCGCCCGTACTCGAGAATCAATTCCGCGCCCATTCCCGGCTGCAGGCCTCCGCCCGGCGGCGGTTGCGCGGGAGTCTGAGTAGGCGGCGGTGTCACACTCGGACCGCCTCCGCCATCCATTCCAATCGTCAAGTGGTCGCGAAGATTGAATTTCTTGTGACCGCCGCCATTCACCTGGATGATGATTTCCTTGGGATGAAACTCGATACTCGTGATCTGTACCGTGTCACCGGGACGCGCGGCAACACCTTGAAACCGCAAAGCCGTCTGCAGGTTCTTGTCGTCAATCGGCTTCCCTACCGGCACCTTGTAGCCTTTCTTCCCGGCGGGCAGCGGCTTCACCACCTTGGCAAATTCTCCCGACACGTAGCGGATGATTTCGATGCGCGATTGAGGCTGCAAGTCGGCGGGTTGCCCGGGCCGTTGGCCCACCGACATGTAAATCTCGGTGGCCGGTTCAGATGGCGGAAGATCGGGAGCGGGACCGAGATCGGAAACGATGGGAAGCGCGCCCCGAGCGCGAGTCCCATCCGGCGCATTGGCGCAGAAGAAAACCAGGGCCGCGATGATAATAGTTGTCCGAACGTACATGGCTAGGCCTACCGCGCCTATTTTAAGGCTTTTCGACTTCCAGGTGAATAAGGATTCGTACGGCGGGCGGTTGGTTGCAAGCTGGTGTCGGTCTGCGGCTGAGGCTAACCCGTAACAGTACCGGCAGTACGCTCATGCCACTTTCCTCGTGTTCATGAGCGGGCTAGGAATCCTGGGTTGCTAGTTGGGTTGCTAGTTTTGTGTAGCGGCTCGCGCTCGCGAGGCATCAGCGGAGTTTTCTTTGCGCTCGTCCTGCTTCGTCTCGGCCTCCTGCTGAATCTTTTCGTGCGCCAGCTGCGGCTCGAAGCAGCGGCGGCAGCGAGCCTCGTACATTCCGCCCGCGCCGACCACGATCAGTTCTTCCGATGCCACCAGCCGCTGCGTGTGTACCGCCGGATTCCCGCAGCGCATGCAAATCGCCAGCAGCTTGGTGATTTCTTCCGCCACGGCAAGCAAGCGAGGAATCGGTTCAAACGGCCGCCCCATAAAATCCGTATCGAGGCCCGCAACGATCACGCGCTTGCCAAGATCGGCGAGTTTGACGCAGGACTCGACGATCGATTCGCCCAGGAATTGCGCCTCGTCAACGCCAACCACTTCCGTGCGCGCCTGCACTTTGTCGAGAATGTCGCTGCCGGTCTGCACCAGCTCGGAGGCGATTTCGAGGCCGGAGTGCGACACGATTCCATTCTTGGCGTAGCGCTGGTCGATAAGCGGTTTGAAGATCTGCACGCGTTGCTTGCCGATTTCGGCCCGTCGCAAGCGCCGAATCAGCTCCTCGCTCTTGCCGGAAAACATCGGCCCCACCACCACCTCGATCCAGCCCATGTTGCCCTTGACGATGTCCACTCGCTACCTCCTGCGGCTAGGCTAACACACCGCGAAGTGAAATTCAGGCTCGCGCTTTGCGTTCCGCATCCGAAAAAATCTCGCGGTTGAAAAAGGGTGCGAACGCGCTGATCACTGCGATCCGGAACGCATCCTGCCGCGTGATCAGATTGCGCGACAGCACACCCCACGCTCCCTGCGCGTCGCGAATCCCGCGTCCGCCTGCAAACGCATCAATCGCTACGGAAAGCTCCAGGCCATCATCCACCACCACCTTGGCGAGCGCTTCGGGAACGAGCACCGCACCTGAGCGTCCGAATGCGCCTCGGCCCGTATCGTCCGCCACGTACGCCCAGCTCTCCAGAAACACCCAGCGCTTCGCGCCTTCGCGAATCACGTCAAGCCCGCCCTCCAGTCCGACAAAATACTTCCAGGGCGCATTCGACTCGCGAGCGATCCGAACGAGGGCTTCAGCGCGCTGTCGCGCACCAGCCATTAAGTCCTCGCGCGAAAGCGGAGTGTGGCGGACGCCGCTCGGCACTTCGACCGGCACAATTTCGAACTCGGCGCCGGAAGCAAGAAAGGGGCCAACGACGGAGAGCGCGTCGCGAACCGCTTCCACTTTGGGTTTGCGGGCGCTCCCGACAACGATAAGCAGTTTTCCCATCGACAGTGGTTGCGATCAGCCCTTCCAGAGCTGTGTCTGCTTTTCAGGCGCGAACCGGGTCACCAGAAACTCCTTCAGTTGTTCGACCGAAGCGAACACTTCATCGGTACAGCCAAGCATCCAGCCACTAATCTGATCGAGGGGCAGCGGCGTGACGAGGTAGACCGGAATGCCTTTTCGATGCGCGACCGTGAGTTCCGCAGCCGTGCCACCGCTTTGCGCAGCGGCCGAATCCCAGTAGCAAATCAAATAGTCAGCATGGTTTTCGATCAGATCAAGGTCGAACGCGATGATTTTCCTAACGGCATGCCGGAAACGGTCGAGATCAGTGTTCTTCCAGTCGCGAAAGCTCGCGGCTTCTTCGTCGGAGAGGTTCTTCTTCTCGTCTTCCGCAGGATCGTACACGCGATGGCCAAGCTGTTCGGCGAGAAACGGAGCGAGCCTGCGCCGCCAAAGCTTTCCGCCATCCTGAGCAAACTCGATTAGGCCGCACAAATACGCAAGCATATGAGTTAAGTGAATCGAGCAGCGGGACTCTAGCACGCTGCGCGAAGCGCTGCAATCGAGCGAATAGTTGCGTGGATTCAACGCGGAGAGTGCAAATAAATATCGTGGCGCACGATTTCCATCTGCGATTGTGGCTTTTTCAGCGCGGCGAATCCGAATTTCTCATATAGGCCGTGAGCGTCGCGAGTAGCAAGGCTAAAGCGCCGCAGCCCCTGCAAATCAGGATGGCTCATCACGCATTCCATGAGCCACAAGCCAAGCCCCTTCCCGCGGAATTCTTCGAGCACGTACACGTCGCAAAGATACGCATAGGTGGCGCAATCGGTAACAACTCGCGCCAGCCCAATCTGGTCAGCGCTGTGAAATAACCCGAAACATATGGAGTTCGCAATCGCCTTCTCCACGATGTGACGCGGAATTCCTTCCGACCAATACGCTCGCGACAGATAGCCATGAATGGCACCCACATCGAGCTTCGACGGATCGGTGACTACCGTGAAATCATCTTTCCGGTAGGACAAAAATGGCAAGTGGCCCTCCGATTCAATTCTGACTCAAGCAGACGAAGCAGCACAAAAGCGGAAAATCGTGATGACGATGATAAGAATGGAGCGGGATGAGGGAATCGAACCCTCGCCTCGACCTTGGCAAGGTCGCGTACTACCACTATACGAATCCCGCGAAAACGAATTTACATTTATAGCATGCGGACCAAAGCCGAACAAGCTCTCGTCAGCAGCTTCGTTGCCCCAAATTTTAGAGGAATTAGGAATTCGAGGTGGCAGAAATCATCGCGACCGAATTGGCCTGGCACGACGCCATGCGCAATTCGACGAACGATCGCCTACGCTCAGTCAACTTCCATAATGCGCGTGGACTTCACCACCGGTGAGCGCCTCTGCCGTTCCGCAAAACGGGTAGCCCTCTCGCGGTCGATGTAAACCCGCGCGAATTTCTCGCCGTCTCTGTAGTAGATCGTCACCTGCCAGTGACGGTGTTTCCTGCGCCGGTCGCGCCGCATGCGGCTGGACTTGCCGGGACTTTTCGTTTTCGCCATAGCTCCTCTGATGGGACTACCGGACTTCTGTGACAGGGACTATCGCAATTCCCCGGCGTGAGCGCAAGTAACAACTTGGGGGTTAACTTTCGCACTATGAACTACAAAATGGGTGCGACTTTGTGCCGCCACCCGCGTCCAATCCTTTGGATGAAATTTTCGAAATAAAGTTGCAGCGCTGCAACATTTCTGGGCTGCCGGGCGTAACAGTAAGAGAGCAGAGGGAGCCGAGGCTGGAGGGAGCCATGGTAACGTGCCAGAAGCGGGAAGTGCAAATCGAAGACCTTCGCAATCACGGGTTAGAAGCGGTGATGACTTTGAAGCGAGTACTGTCATGCGGCGCGAAAGTCACTCCGGACCCCAAGCGAGCCGGATTTTACGAGGTGGAAAGCCGCTCGACCGTCTATTACATCTATGCGCCTCGTTTGAACGGGAAAGTGACGCTGCTTGCGACGTGGCCGCGCGTAAATGAGTTGGCGCATTCTAGCGCCGCCGCTTAAAACCTCAACGCGAAACCGAATTCTCGATCGCAAACTCCGAAATCTTCGAATTCAAGTCGGCCAGAGCGTTCTTGTTGAGCTTGTAGACGGTTGGCGCGTCGCTGGTCTTCGCGTACACGAAATCTTCGATCACGGGCGTAAAGCTCACGGTGATTTTCTTTCCGTCCTTGGCGGTGAGCGTCACCTGAACGAGGGGCTTCGCGAGCTTGGCCTGAATCTCTGCGCTTGGATGGTCAACGATCGCCAGGGCGCGAGTGTTCGCGACCGAAGGGAAGATCTTCCATGTTGCCACCGCCTTGCCCTTCAGTTCCGGCGGCGCTTCCGCAATCCAGTCCTGGTCCGATTTTGGCGCGATGACGATCGTGCCGTTCTCGTTGCGGAGCTCGGCGTGCGTGACATCGCTTTGCGTCAGGTGAACCACCTTCTTGTCGCGCAGGTCGCCGTAAGTTTCTGAAAGCTTCTTGTAGAGCGTCTCATTCACTTTGAAAATCGTGGGGCGCGAAGAATCCTTCGCGTAATAATCGTTGCCTTCTTTCTTGCCCACGAGCAGCGTTGCGGATTTCCCGTTATCTTCGGCAGCGGTGAATGTAATCGCCGGAGCGGCAAGACCGTACTTACTGAGATTGTCGGCGGACTCGGCTACCACGGCGGTCATTTTCCCGCCTGTCACAGAGTTCAGAAGCGACGCAACGTCTGAATCGTCGGCAAGCTGGCCTGCATCCGGCTTCGCGAATGTCCAACCGGCTTTCTCTTTTTTCGCCTCAATCTGCCCCGCAGGATTCTTGAGCGAGAACGAGTTCACATCGCTCTGCGCGAAATGCAGCACATCGTGATCGCGCAGAAAATTCACCGAGAGATCGGTTTGCGTGCGCAGAGCGCTGGGCAGCAAAGCAGCGTCCTTGCCATCAATCAGCCCATAGACATACGTGTTCGTGAAATCCTTATTGCCAAGTTTCAGTGTGTGCTGCGTTCCATTCTGAAGCTTGAATTCAACGGAAACGGCAGGCGGGTCGAGTCCATACGCTTTGAGCCGGTCTGGAGTTCCCGGTTGATTCGATTCGATGCGCGAGCTGCCCAGTGTTTCGACTATGGAATCGACGATATGCTGATCGGCCTCGGTTTGAAGCGGCTGCAAAATCTGCCAGGTGCCATTCTGCTTTTCGAGATGAGTGGGCGCCTCACCAGCCGCTTGTGGGCGACTGATCACCAGCGACACAATCTCCGAGCCGGCCGGAATCGAGAAAGCGGGCTTCGTAGTATCCGCCGCCGATTTCTCCGCTTCTTTCTGGCCGCGTTTCCAGTCGAAATAATAAACCGCAGCACCCAGCGCGATGGCGCCGAGCAGAATGAACAAAGTGGATTTCTTTATCATCGTTGTGCTTCGATCTTGCCGTTGGCCTGCCGAGCGGTAATACCTACCGTCGTTTCCACCAGATGTAAACTCCCGCGAGAATCACAGCACCGGGAAAGAAAACAACGTCGAGCCAGTGCAGCGCCGCTTCTTGTCCCGTCGTCATATTCACGCGCCGATTCGCGGGAGATTTCGGCCGAATCGAGATCAGATTCTCGTCCTGTGCGAGCCAGTTGACCGTGTTATAGAAAAGATCGCCATTGCGATAGTCGCTGACCGCGCGATTGGAAGCGAAATCGGAGTCGCCAATCACCACAAGCCGCTCGGTTTTGTCGCCCGATTTGCGGTTGGCGGCAACGCCGAGCGAGAGCGGCCCGAGCGTATCCGTTTTCGGATTGTAAGCGATCTTCTTCTCTTTCAGGTTCGGCGTCGTAAAGCTGCGCGCCGAGGTCTTCAACAGCTCGACGGCTTCGGGATCCGTTTTCGAAGTGTCGGCTATCGAGACGGTACGCGCGAGCGGAAAATACGCCATGCCACCCGCGAATCCATTCGTAATCGGGCTCGCGCCAAAAGTAGTTACGAGAGGAATTCCCGGTCCCGCGCCAATCAATTGGCCCATTCCACTCGCGTCAATCACCACGTTGTCGCCAACTTTTATGTTCCAGGCCTGAAAAGTGTCCTGAAGCTTGGGATCGGTTTCGGGGTCCACCTCGATCAGGGCTTTGCCGCCGTCGGCCAGATACTTTGCAATCATGGCCTCTTCCGCCGGCAGGAAAGATTGCGTGGGCCCCGGCACCACCAGCACGTCGCAATCCGCCGGCACTCCGTTATCCGTGACAAGGTTCACCGTCTTATCCGTATACGATTCCTTCTTGAGACCTTGCTCGGCGGTGCTGTACCCGGCGTTCGAAGTGTCGCTCACAGATTTTTCGCCATGCCCGGTGAGGAAGCAGACCATCTTCGATTTCTCGCGCGTGAGTTTGATAAGCGCTGTGGTCACGTCTTCTTCGCCGACCTGGCCACGAGCGCCCGGTTCGATGCGTTCGGTGCGGGCGCCGGACGCCGCGATCAAATCGCCCATGTGCGTTGCGCCGTACTGCTTCGCCACGTCGGGTTTCTGTTCCGGATCCACCGATTGATACTTCACGTGCGGGCCGAGATTCACATATTCAGACATCAAGTCGTCGAGCGCCGGATCGGGTAATTTCGCGAAGTGGACGATCGTTACGTCGTTGCGCAGGCCGCCCACAATCTTTTTTGTCTGGTCGGAAAGCGTATAGAGCTTTTCCGTGGTGAGATCGAAACGCTTGTGATGGCGATAACCGACAAAATTCAGAAAGACGAGAATCGCAAGCACGGCAACCGTCAGGATCGCCGTATTCGTGCCGAGTTTCGAAGAGCGCTTCGAAAAGTATTGAATGATGTATGGAAACCCCACCACCAGCGCCGCAACGAAAACAACTCCGCCACCGATTAAAAGTATTTTGCTGAAACGCAGAAGTTCGCCCTGAATCGTGTAGCGCAGATAACCCGCTATCAGCAGCGCCGCTGCGATCATCCAGAGAAATCGCGCCAGCTCTTTCCTGTCCAATTTCATCCTATGATTCCCTCCACTCCGTCACGCAGCTGATTCGGCCGCTAAGCGCGCCGCCAGCGCATCGATTCGAGCGACCGCACCGTCGAAAACATGCATAGAAAAATAAAACTGCAGTAGTAGATCAGCGCCGACGTGTCCACCACGCCGCGGGTAAAGTCGTCGTAGTGTCGGACCAGCGACAGGTAGCCGAACAGATCTCCCTTCCAGCCTTCTGCCCTTCTCCCTGCGTCGATCACCCAAATCACCAGGCTCACTGCGAAAGTCAGCACACCAGCAATCAGTTGATTCTCCGTAAACGAAGAAATGAGCGAGCCGAGCGCCAGTAGCGAACCACCCAGCAGCAAAATTCCAGCGTAGCCGATCAGCAACATGCGCCACGGCAGATGCGGCTCGCTGCGGGAATTCATAAATCCGAGAAGGATGGCGGTGGGCAGGATCATGATCGCGTAAAGGGTGAGCGAAGCGAGGAATTTGCCAAGCACGATTTCGGTGTCAGTGATGGGCGACGTCATCAGCAACTCGATGGTTCCGCGCTTGCGCTCCTCGGCGTACACGCCCATCGCCAGCAGCGGGCTGATGAACAGCACCAGGGTGGAAAGTAGCCCCAGGAAAGAGCGCAACACCGCTCCCGGAACGTCGAAATCCGCGGGCGCCCCGAAACGCATGCTCTGCATCTCGGCGGAAAATGCCGATTGAATCGCTGAGGCGAGAATAATGTTGAAGAAGAATCCCGCCACTATCAGGAACACGCCAATCAGAATGTAGGCCACCGGAGAAACGAAATAGTGAGCCAGTTCTTTGCGATAGATGGCGTAGAGGTTTTGCATCGCGGTCATCGCTCCTTATTCATTCCGATTTGGCGGACGGCTGCGCGTGGGCGGCATCGTCCGTGGTGAGTTCGAGGAAAATATCCTCGAGGCTGAGGCTCACGCCTTTCAGCTCGAAAAGCGGCCAGCCTTTCTCGACAATTCTTGTCGCTATCGCGCTGCGAATATCTTTGCCCTCGGCAGCTTCAATCGTGGCTAGGACGTGGCCCGTCAGAGGTGCCGCCTCAATCTGCACGCTGCTTGCCCCCGGGATCTGGGCGAGCAATTCGCGCAGCGGCTGCTCGGATGCCTGCACCTCCACGCGGATGCGCTGCCCGCCCTTCAGTTGCGACGTGAGATTTTGCGGAGTATCTACGGCTGCAATTTTGCCTTTGTTGATGATGACCACGCGATCGCACGTCATGCTCACTTCGGGCAGGATATGCGTTGAGAGCACGATCGTGTGATTGCCTGCGAGATTCTTGATCAGGTGACGGACTTCGATGATCTGCTTGGGATCGAGGCCCACGGTTGGTTCGTCGAGGATGATTACATCCGGATCGTGCACGAGAGCCTGCGCCAACCCGACGCGCTGCTTATAGCCCCGCGAGAGGCGCTTGATCAGCTCATTGCGCTTATCTGTGATGTTCGTCTTTTCGAGCGCGTCGGTAACGCGCTGCGCCCGTTTTTCCCCTGGCACGCCTTTAATGCGCGCGACGAAATCAAGGTAGCTTTCAACCGTCATATCCGGATAGACCGGCGGATTCTCGGGGAGGTATCCGATGTGGCGGCGAACCTCGAGCGAATTGTCGAACACGTCGAAGCCCGCAATGCGCGCCGTGCCGGACGTCGCGGGCATGAAACTCGTAAGCATGCGCATCGTGGTCGTTTTGCCGGCACCATTGGGACCAAGGAATCCCAGGATCTCGCCTTTGTTCACTGCAAACGAGATATGGTCCACGGCGGTTCTTTCGCCGAATGTTTTCGTCAGATCCTGAACTTCAATCAAGGCACTCCTCCGCGATTCGTTCACGCTTCCGTATCAATGGGAACCAGCAGGATTGCCGGGCTGCTACAGAGCCGACCTTTATACTAGAAACTCCCCGAGGTTGACAACAGGCGTGGCTGTTGAAAAACTCGCTTTTCTTGAAGAAAGTCAAAATTTGGGTGGTAGAAAATGTCTAGGTGACGTGGAAAAATCGTTTGTAGAGCTTCCTGACGCGAAGCAATTTCTGACGAATTTTTGACGAGCGAGTTTTTCAACAGCCACAGGCGTGCTCAAACTCAGAAATAACATTCCCAGTTCATAAGATGCACGAACCGTGCGGCGAAGTTGCCGGGCCTTGCGAATCACGCGGTTGACACTGGCGGCCGGGCAGCATAACGTTCGCCGCCAGCACGGCCGCTGCGATGACTTCCCGCTCGACAACTCGTGGGCTTCTTTCTGCGCTGCTAGCGGTTCTTTTTGTCGCGGCTGCGATGGGAGTGGTGCGCCATTCCGGCGTCGCAGGAATCTCCGCTGGTGCGTTCGAAGCGGTGCGGTGGATCGCCATCGCCCTGCTCACTGCATACGCGGTAACACAGCGTTCGCTCACAGCATGGATTCTCGTAGGCCTCGCGGCTGGAGCGGAGCTCGGCCACGACGCTCCCGCCCTGGCAATGAAATTCCAGGTGCTTGGCACGATTTTCCTCCGGCTGATCAAAGTAATTATCGCACCCCTGCTCTTCGGCACTCTGGTGGTGGGCATCGCAGGCCACGCGGACATTAAAAAAGTAGGCCGGATGGGAATCAAAGCCATCGTCTATTTCGAAATAGTGTCGACGATCGCGATTTTCATCGGTCTGGCCGCAATCAACATCAGCCGAGCCGGTGTGGGAATTCAGATGCCGGCCTCAGCGCCGGAAAATGTGCCGGCTGTCGTACCACACACTGCAACCGATTTGATTCTCAACGTGTTCCCGGAAAACATTGCGAAGTCGGTGGCAGAGGGGCAGGTGCTGCAAGTCGTAGTCTTCAGCATCCTCTTCGGAATCGCGCTGGCGATGGTGCCCGAAGCAAAACGAAAGCCGCTGGTGGCTCTCGCCGAGAGCCTTTCCGAGACAATGTTCAAGTTCACAAATATCGTGATGCTGGCGGCGCCCTTGGGAGTCTTCGGCTCGATCGCTTACACAGTGGGCCATATGGGCCTCGGCGTTCTGCTTCCGCTGCTCAAGCTGCTGGCGACGATGTACGTTGCGCTGGTTGCCTTCGTGGTGTTCGTGCTGTGGCCCATCGCGTATTTCGCGAAGGTTCCCATTCTGCGTTTCACGCAAGCGGTGGCCGAGCCGGTAACGATCGCGTTTGCGACGGCGAGCTCTGAGGCGGCGCTGCCAAGAGCGATGGAAAACATGGAAACACTGGGAGTGCCACGCTCCGTTGTCGCGTTTGTGTTGCCCACCGGTTACAGCTTTAATCTGGACGGCTCAAGCCTCTATCAATCGCTAGCGCTGATATTCATGGCGCAAGCCGCCGGCGTGCAGCTCTCGCTCGGCCAGCAGGTGCTGATGATGCTCACGCTGCTGCTGAGCAGCAAAGGCACGGCCGGAGTGGCGCGTGCGTCGCTGGTAATCGTGCTGGCCACTGCAACGCAATTCAATCTGCCGATCGAGCCATTTTTTCTGCTCTTTGGAATCGATCAGCTGATGGACATGCCGCGAACCGCAGTGAATGTGCTGGGAAATTGTCTGGCAACGGTCGTAGTAGCAGGTTGGGAAGGCGAGTACCCGCAGAAGCACGCCTAGAACGTCAATCGAAATCCTACTTGCGCGGCAAACGGAATGCCCACAGTCGTCCCCGGACCAAAGAAATCGCCGAGCGCTCCAGCAGGAACGCGCAGCTGATTGAGGCTGGTAATTGGCACGCTGCAAGCGGGTGTGGGGCATAGAGCGGTTGCATTGGCCAGATTGTTCACCGGAACTGGAAGCGCGGAAATATCGGTGACGTAATTCGCTCCCGGATTATTGCGGTTGAATAGATTGAAGAACTCGATGAATGGCGTCGCGGTCCAGCGATCGCCAAAGTGGAATGGGCGGCTGACGCGGAGATCAACCTGAATATATGGCGTCCCGCGGATCTGGTCGAGTGCCGTCTGCACGCCATTCAAGACCGCGCGATCATCGGCCGAATCTCCGAAACCGTTCACGTCTACGGGAGTCGTTAGCGTAAGGGGTCGCGCGCTTTCGAATTGCGAAAGCGTGGTGAGTTCGAAGCCGCCCGGAACGTAGAGCGTGCCAGCAAGCACGAAGCGGTGGCGAACGTCCTCGCCGGAAGGCCCATAGTCACCGCGGGCGAACGCATCGTTCGGATTGCAAACGCCATTGACGTAGTCAAATAGCTCACCGAGAACGCAGCCCCACGTTTTCGCGCTCGCGAGCGTGTAGTTCGCGATCAGATTGAAGCGCCGCGAAACATTTCCCTGCAGGTGAATCAAAAGCGCGTTGTAGCTCGAGCGATTGTCAGAACGAAACACGGAGATATCCGGAGCATCAGCCGGAAGAGTGAAGCCGGCCACATATTCATAGCGCCGGTAACCGTGCACACCTTGCTCGTGGTTGTAATCGGCGCTCACCATCCATTTCGAGTTGAAGGCGTGCTGAACGCCGGCCGTCACGTGAATCGCATACGGCGTGCGGTAGCGCGGGTCAATCAACGCCCCTGCTCCGCCGGCCGGAATGCATCCCGGATCCGCCGGAACAACACAGGGAAGCGGCGCAGTGTTCACTGCTTGAAACGCGTTCACCCAACCATTCTGCGCAAGGTCGTTAAAGAAGAGGCCGAAACCGCCCCGGATTACAGTGGTTTGCGATCCCCCCGGCGAGTAGGCAAATCCCAACCTCGGCGCGAATTGCTTGTGGTAGTCGTGCGGCACTCCGGACACGAGCGGAATGCCCAAGGCGCGCAGCGTGAGCAACGCGGGATTGTCCGACTGGGAGCGCCCGGAGGCATCGAATAAACCAAACGTCGTATCCCAGCGCAAGCCGTAATTCAGCGTGAGATTCGGCTTGGCGCGCCAGGAGTCCTGCGCGTAAAGGCCCAGCCGCTGAACATTTTGCGAGAACGAGCCGTTGCTGGCCGGCATTGCGTTGCAAGTCACGTCTGCGGGAAGCGGGGTTGCACACGTTAGGTCGGAATAGAACTGCAACGGGTTCGCCACGTAGAAGCTGGGGTCGTTGGGATACGTGATGAGAGTTTCCTGCGTGCCGCTGAGCGCGCCATCAAGAACCGGTTCATGAATGAAGTTCACGCCGAAGCTCGTGGCGTGACGCCCGGACGTGTGCCACACATCGTAGCGAAACTGATACTTTTCCTGATTGCGCAGAACAGGAAAATTGGTAATCGCGGTCATGAACTGATTGTCGCCGAAGGTCTCGAAGCCAGAGACGGTCTGCGATGTCGCGCTGAACGGAAAAGCCAGCGCGTAGCCGAAATCAGAATTGCGCGCTTCGGTGTGATGAAGACCGCCGGCGTCAAATGTGAACGAGCCAAGCCACGTGGAGCTGAACGTGAATTGCTGGTTCAAAAGCAGATTCAAGTAATTCGAGTGTGAAGTAGCGCCGGTGGAAGGGAGCGTGGCCTGCTGCACGAGGTCGTTTTCCGTCGTGTAGTTATCGGCAGCAGCGCGTAGAAACCACTGCGAGCGCGCAGACTGCGACCAATCAAGACGAACCGTGGCGAGATAATCGCGAAATGGAATGGGAACGCTGCTCGGCACAGCAATTGAGTTCACATTCGGAATCAAGCCCATCTGTGCCAGTTCTGCCAGCGCACCAAATTGCGCCTGGCTCGCGGGACTGTAAGCGATGCTGGCATCTTCGTGAACGTATTCAAACGAAGAGAAAAACCAGAGCTTGCCGGGCTTGATCGGACCCCCGAAGGTGCCCACGTAGTTCTGGCGAGAGAAGGGCTGCTTGGGATCAGGGGCGGGATTTTCGATCGGGTAACGTGCGTTGAGCGCAGCGGCCCGTTCGTAGAACGCAGCATCACCGTGCCACACATCCGTGCCGCGCTTGGTGCTGATCACAACGGAGCCCGCGGTCGTGCGGCCGGTGTCCGCGTCTTCCTGCGCCGTGCGGACGGCAAACTCCTGAATCGCACCCGGAGAAATATTCTGCAGGAACCCGCCAATGTAATCGTCGGAGTTATCGCCGCCATCCACGGAGAGTTCGACGTTGAGTCCCGAGCTGCCGCCGAAAGAAACCGCCGTGATGCGCGCTTTCGTGGGATCAGACGGCTCAACCGGTTCCGTACCTGGCGCAAGATAGGCTATATTCGCAAAGCTGCGATGCGCGAGCGGAATGCTTTCGAGATCCTTTGCGGTGATGATGCTTTGCAAAGTGGCGCTCGCCGCGTCGATCGGCTCCGCGGTGATCGAAGAGACTTGCCGATTCACGGTAACGGTCTGACGAACGGGGGCCGGCAGTAAGATGATTGTCAGTTCCCGCACCGAGCTAATCGTTACCGCAACGTCCGAAAGTGCCGGGGCAAACCCTGCGGAATTGGCGGTTATTTGATATTTGCCAGGCGGCAGCAGGTCGAACCGAAATTCCCCGCGTTGGTCAGCGGCAGCTTCGCGCACGAGTGATTCACCGATCGCTCGGACCTCGATCGTCGCGCCGGCCACTCGGGCTCCGCTTGTGTCCTCGATGGTGCCTCGAAGGGCCCCTGTCGGATCCTGTGCACATGCGCGGGGCGATGGAACGAGATAGAACAGGACTGGAAGCAGCAAAATGCACTTAGCCGCAGGCAACGAGCGAATCACTCGCCGCATCCAGATGGCTGAAACATGCCGGGCATTATCCCGACGGCAGCAGGAACTATCAAGCGGAGTGTCAGGCGGGTGGATGGTCCGGAAGCTAGCGCGCGGAGATGTGCGTTGACACTCCCGAAGCGTTTTGTTATTCAACTTGTTTCGCTTATGCTGCGGGTTCGGTGGGGAGTCCTCTCATCCCAGCGCGGGCGTACCAAAAAAGTCATCCGAAAAGGTGATATGCGAACTTCGAAGACGTATGCCCGAATAACAGGCAATTCTACAAGACTTCTATTCGGACGCTCATTCCTTGCATTCCTGTGCTTGGCAATTGCATTTGCCGCGGGATGTGGGGGCAGCTCCAGCTCCAAGATCACCGTCCAAATCATTCCCGGCACCACCCAGATGGTCGACACGGGCCAGTCGCTCACGTTCATGGCGACGCTGGCGAACGATACCTCCAACAAAGGCGTAATGTGGCAGTTCACGGGAACCGGTTGCTCCGGAGCCGGCTGCGGGACACTCACCGATATGACTTCCAGCAGCGTCCAGTACACCGCGCCCACAGGCATTTCCGCCACGCTTTCAGTCTCCTTGCAAGCTGTGTCACTGGCCGATAAAGGCGCTACGGCCACGGTGACAATCGATGTAGTGATTGCACCCACTTTCGGAACAACTCTTCCACCCAACGGTGCGAACGGCGTTCCCTATTCGTTTGCGGTTTCTGTGACCGGCGGGGTGGCGCCCTTGACACTCACGATCGGTTCCGGAAGCCTCCCTGCAGGCCTAACGATCAGCCAATCCGGCACGATCAGCGGCAAACCCACAGGCTCAAACACGACTAATACGTTCACGGTGCAGGTGGCCGACAGCGGGAATCCTCCGATCAAAGTTCTTTCGCCCCAATATACGATCAACATTAGTGCGGCGCCGCCCCTTTCAATTACTTCGAGCGGGGCGCTGCTGGGTGCGACAATCAACACGGCCTATGCAACCTCCATCGTGACCTCTGGCGGTGTGCCTCCGTTTACGTGGTTGAAGACTTCGGGCAATTTCCCCCCGGGGCTAACGTTTAACACTACCTCCGGGCAGATAAGCGGCACTCCTACGATGGCGGGCGTGTTTCAGTTCACGCTGCAAGTGGTCGATTCAGCGATTCCCCCGCAGACGGCATCGACGCCGGCGCCGCTTTCTATCACCGTGATCGGTCCGCCGCCTCTTCAAGTAACGCCCAGCGTTTTGCCAGTGGGTTCGGTGGCGACGCCCTACTCAACATCCGTCCAGGCGACCGGAGGGGTGCAGCCGTATACGTGGAGCGTCGTTTCCGGGCAGCTTCCTGCCGGGCTCAGCTTGAATTCAGGCTCGGGAGAAATCACCGGAAATCCGATTCTGGTAAGCGGCACGCCGGTGAGCTTCACGCTCGGCGTTAAAGATTCTCAGACGGTCCCTGCCACCGCTTCGAGAGCCTTCAGCATTTCGATAACGGCAGGCACCGCGAACCCCAACTCCCTGCTTCGCGGAGCCTATGCATTTTTCTTTAGCGGTTATGATACGCAAGGAGTTGTGCTCGCAACCGGGCAATTCACGGTAGACGGTTCCGGCAACATCACCAGCGGCAGCGAGGATATGAATCGGGTGTCCGGCATCTCCCTTAACGCCACTCTCTCTGGGACCTATTCACTCGGAACCGATGGACGCGGAACGCTGACTCTGACCGCTACCAATTCCACCAACCAGAAACTCACGGCGATCTACCAACTGGTTCTGGATGCGAATGGAAATGCCCGCTTCTTCGAAAACGATACCGGCAATACGACGCCACCGCCGCTTCCCACCCGCGGCGAGGGAATCATTAAGCCGCAAGTGGGCAGCAGCTTTTCCGCTGCGAACTTTAGTGGAAACTATGCGTTTGCTTTCAGCGGACAAGATCTCACGACAGCTCCCGCAACCTTGGTTGGCGTCGTCCACGCGGACGGAACCTCGTCGTTTTCTCCCGGAACAGTGGATTACAATGACGCAGGACAATACAGCGCCGCCGTTCCGACCTCGGGTAATTTTTCCTCGAGCAGCACAGCTGGCCGCGTCGTCGCGAATTTGGTTTTCCAAATCCCCTCGTCGGCACAGTTGACGCTCAATGTCATCTGCTATTTCGTATCGCCATCGGATCTTTTCGCCATCGAGATCGACACCACCGACGCAACCCATCCCAAAATCGGCGGCGAGATGGTCCTTCAGAACCCTGCTGTGGTTTTTGATAACACGGCGTTGACGGGCGGCAGTGTGATCAGCGGCACCGGACTGGATAGTCCAAGCGCGAGCGCATTTGTTGGATTACTGGCTTCGAACGGCTCGGGCGGTGCCACCGTGAATTTCAATCAAAACGATGCCGGTTCGATTTCGCAAGGTGCGTCCGTGCCGGGCACATATTTGGTGACAACGAACGGACGGGTGGAATTTACCGGCTTCGGCGCCTTGGGGCCACGAATGACGGCTGCCTACCTCACTGGCGTCAACCAGGGATTCCTGGTCGGTTCCGATAAGACCGCGACGGTCGGCTTGCTGGAAAATCAGACTGGCGGCCCCTTCGGCGTCGCGTCGGTGATGGGAAGCTATGCGTTGAGCGCTCCCTCGCCGGCGGACGATATGGTCAGCAACATCATCGGCCAGACAACCGCGAACGGCGCCGGAACAATGCAAGGAGTGCTGGACGAAGTGGATTCCTCGGGCCAGAACCCTGCCCAGTCCTTCGTGGGTAACTATACGGTGACCTCAAGCGGGCAGGGTACGATGACGACGAACGCGCCCGTAGGCATTCCTACCAATCTGGCGATTTACGTGGCATCACCAAGCACTATTCGGGCGATTTCGACAGATTCGATCGACAAACATCCCCAGGTGATTTTCTTCGACCACTAAGAGCTTCGATTGGTAAACATGCGCCGAGGCTGCTGTTCCCGGCGGGAGAGCGTTGCGGTCGAACCTTATTTCTTGTTCTTTTCTTTCAAGTCGAGCGCAGCGGAATTAATGCAAAAGCGCAGGCCTGTGGGCTGAGGGCCGTCTTCGAAAACGTGGCCGAGATGCGCATCGCAGCGGCTGCAAAGGACTTCCGTGCGCGCCATTCCATGGGACGAATCGCGTTCCAACTCCACATTTTCCGCCGCGATCGGCTGGTAGTAGCTCGGCCATCCCGAACCTGAATGATATTTCGCGTCCGAACTAAACAGAAGCTGGCCGCAGCACACGCAAACGTACGTCCCCTCCGTTTCCGTATCCGCGAACTCACCGCTGAAGGGAGGTTCAGTTCCCTTCTGGCGCGTGACGTAGTATTGCTCGTCAGTAAGTTTGGACTTCCACTCGGAATCTGGTTTCTTGATTTTGTCGCTCATGGTTTTATTTTACACCGGGTCTCTCGCGGGTTCACGCCTCGAAACTCCCAGCGCGCCGCACTCGACGGAGGCCAGGAACCGTTCAATAATCAGAGCCAAGCGAGATGAAATCCACAGACCCACTCTATTTGGGCGTAGACGTCGGCGGTACGAAGGTGGCGGCGGGACTCGTAACGTCGCGAGGAGAAATTCTCTCGAAGGTCCGCGTACCGATGCCGAGCCGCGAAAACGCAGCAGCCGGATTGCGCGCCGTCGAAGGGGCCATCGATGCTGCATTCGCTGTCGAACCTGCTCGGCGGACCTCTGTTGCCGGGATCGGAATCGTCAGTCCGGGGCCCGTCGATCCACGGCTTGGTGTGATCGTGAATCCCGGGAACTTGCCTTGCTGGCGCAATTATCCGCTGGTCGCCGAAATTAAGAAATCGCGTGGGCTTCCGACAATTCTAGATAACGACGCGAATGCGGCGGCGCTTGCGGAAGCGCGCTGGGGCGCCGGTGCTGGATACTCATTTGTGTTTTACGTGACTATCGGCACCGGCATCGGTGTAGGAATCATACTCAACGGCACTATCTATCACGGGCGCACCGGAGCAGCGGGAGAAGGCGGCCACGTTTCAATCGACTACAACGGGCCGCCCTGTCCCTGTGGTAAGCGAGGCTGCATCGAAGCGCTGGCGGCGGGACCTGCCGTTGCACGTCGCGCAAGGGAGAGACTCGAAGCCGGGGGCGCCGAGGCCAAGGCGTTGCTCGCCCTTGCAGGCGGCCATCCAGCAGCTGTAACAGCAGAGATGGTGGCAAAAGCCTGGCGTGCCGGTGATCCTCTTGCCACCGCGATCCTGGAACAAACCGCGGACCTGCTAGCGATCTGGCTTGGCAACATGATCGATCTGTTTGACCCCGACGTAATTGTCGTCGGTGGTGGAATGAGCGAGCTAATCTGCGCGTGGTTCGGGCGAATCGGCCAGGAAGTACCGAAATGGTCGGTCAACTCGCGGTGCGGCGAGATTCCCTTCATGCGCGCGCAATATGGGGAGGATTCTGGCATAGCGGGCGGTGCGGCCTTATGCGTTTCCATGAGCGCAAGCTAACCATCCCCATGCTGTTCTAGTATTTTGGCCTCGAATCCCCGGTTGACCCAAAGCGAGTGCTTTGTGAGTATAGATAAGAGAAAAAAATCGAAAGGGCAATAAGCGCTCATAATGGAACAAAACTTAAATTCCTTTCCCCGCTTTCCTACTTTGCCGGAGCGAATTCAAGGCCTGGAAAAGCTCGCCTATAACCTTTGGTGGAGTTGGCACCGTGCAGCCAGAGAAATGTTTCCCGCTCTGGATGTGCAGGCCTGGCGCGAGAGCGGCCACAACCCGCTTCGCATGCTGGCCATGCTACCCGAAGAGACTCTGCAAGCCGCTGCGCGCAATTCCGATTTTCTCGAGCGCTATGATGCGGTGATGGATGAATTTGAGGCGGAAGTCGGCACGCAAATCGGCTGGTTCACTAGTGAACACGGGAAAGGCAATGCGCCTCTCGCCTATTTTTCAGCTGAATATGCCTTTCACGAATCGCTTCCTCTTTACGCGGGCGGATTGGGCGTGCTCGCAGGCGATTACATCAAAGAATGCAGCGACCTTGCCGTTTCGGTGGTTGCCATTGGCATGATCTATTCGAGAGGCTACGTCACACAAAATCTTCGTGATGACGGGTGGCAGGAAGACGAAGAGAAAAAACTCGACCGAACCTACGATCCGATTAAGCCTGTTCTGGACGCGAACGATAACCAGCTTCGCGTGCGTGTGCCTCTCTTCGATCCCCCCGTCGATGTGCTGGTTTGGCGCGCCGATATCGGTCGTGTGCCCGTGTATTTGATGGATACGGATATCGAGAGCAATCAGCCGTGGGACCGGGCGATCGCGAACCGTCTCTACACGAACGATCCCGAGCAGCGCCTCCGCCAGGAAATTGTGCTCGGGATGGGCGGGATGTGCGTCCTCGAAGCGCTGGGAATTCGGCCTGCCGCGACTCATATCAATGAAGGGCATGCGGCATTGGCAATTCTTGAACGCCTGCGGGTGCTGGTGGATGCGGGAACGAACTTTCAGGACGCTCTTGAGCAAGTGCGAACGAGCTCTGTTTTTACGACGCATACGCCGTTGCCCGCCGGGACCGACGTGTTTCCGTTTTCGCTCTTCGAAAAATACTTCGCCAATTTTTACAATCGGTTTGGAGCCGATCGCGATGCGCTACTGCAGCTCGGAGTGAACCCGTCCGACCCCGGTGCTGGTTTCAACATGACTGTGTTTGCTCTCCGCATGAGCAAGTTCTGCAATGCCGTCAGCAAGAAACACGCCGAAGTGTCGCGAAAAATGTGGGCGAACGTCGCTTCGCATAAAGGAAAATCCGCGGACGAGACGGGTATCGTCGCAATCACAAACGGCGTTCATTTGCTGACGTGGATGGATCCCATCTGGCTGCAGCCGCTGCTGGACCGTTATGTGGGGCCCAATTGGGTGAATGACCAGGACCGGCCGGGAATCTGGGAACGGGTGGAGCGAATTCCGGACGTGGAGCTCTGGAGACTGCGGCGAAAATTGAAGGGCCTTTTGATTTCGGAAGTTAACGACCGCGCGAGGCAGCGCTGGGAGAAGAAGCGGTCCCGGGCGGAAAGTATTATTGCCTGTGGGGCTCTGCTCGATCCTGAGATTTTCACAGTTGGATTCGCGCGGCGTTTCACCGCTTATAAGCGCCCCGATCTTTTTTTGCATGATCTCGAACGGCTCAAGCACCTGCTGACGAATCGGTTGCGCCCGGCCCAGATTATTTTTGCCGGGAAGGCGCATCCTTCCGACGTCGAAGGCGAGAGGCTAATCCAGAGAATCTTTCAGTTGGCTCAGAATCCCGAATTCGGCGCGCGAATCGCATTCGTCGAAAACTACGATCAGCGGCTCGCCCAGCGCATGGTGCGCGGCGTGGATGTGTGGCTCAACAATCCGATTCCGCCGCTGGAAGCCAGTGGAACCAGCGGAATGAAAGCAGGCGCGAATGGCGTTCCAAACCTTTCGATCCTGGACGGCTGGTGGATTGAAGGCTACAACGGAAAGGACGGATGGGCTTTCGGAGCGGGCGATATCACGGGCGACCGGACGTCAACCGATGCGGATGCGGCTTATCGTCTGCTGGAGGATGAAGTAATTCCCATGTATTACCGCCGAGCCGACGACGAGATTCCGCACGATTTTGTTCAGGTGATGAAAGAATCGATCAAGCGCATTGCGCCACAATTTAGCACCCGGCGTATGGTGAAGGAGTACGTGAACCGATTCTACGTCGAGGCCCTGGGATTGGACGTCGTAAGATCCGCTTAGCGATTTTCGAATTCGAGATCGCTTCCGCTCGAAAAGGCACCTCCCAAGCCAATGGCCACTCATGAAGGCCGGCAGGAACAAAGCAACGCTCGACAAGAACCAGCGCGCCGTTTCTATCGCGGTCTTGTTATCGCGCTTGTCGCATTCCCGCTACTGTTCCTTGCTATCAATCGTCTGCGCTACGAGCTGCGGAGTTATGCCCTATTAACGCATCTCGTCGATCCGCAAGCGAGCGGCCCACTCCTGCGATTCGAATCAAATGCGGTAACCTCTGAAGATGTCACGATCGACACGAAAGATGGCCCAGTGCCGGCACGTTTGTACATTCCGATTGGAATCTCAAAACCGCACGGCATTGTCGTCCTGCCAGGAGTTCACCACCTCGGAATTTACGATCCGCGGTTCGTAAATTTTTCCAACGCCCTCGCCGCTAGCGGGTTCGCTGTCCTAACGCCTGTGCTCGCCTCGCTCGCCGACTATCACGTAGACGCCGCTTCGCTACCCACAATCGGCGCATCGCCCGTCTGGCTCGAGCGACGACTAGGCACAGGCCCTGTCACTGTGATTGCGCTCAGTTTTTCAGGGGGACTAGCGCTCCTCGCGGCCTGCGATCCACAGTACGCCCCGCACATACGAGCGCTCGTGCTGTTCGGCGGCTACGAAAATCTCGAGCGCGTCTCACGCTTTCTTGCCACAGGGCAAGAAGAATTCCCCGACGGCCGCGTAATCCCCGCCCCGGCGCACGATTACGGCGCATCCGTCTTCGTCTATGCGCACCTCTTTCAATTCTTCGCAGCCAAGGACATCCCGGCAGCGCACGAGGCGCTGAAATACTGGCTGTGGGAAGAACCGGAGAATGCTCAGCCTTGGCTCTATAAGGTAAGTCCGCCAGCCCGGCAGCTTCTTGACGCGCTCATGTCCCGTCGAATCGATTTGGTGCGTCCACAACTACTCGCCGCCATCCACGCGGACGCAGCCGAACTCGCTTCCCTTTCGCCCGATGGCCAAATTGCGCAGCTTCGCATTCCAGTTTTCATACTTCACGGCGCCACAGACACCGTAATCCCTCCCGCCGAAAGCCTCTGGCTCGAAAAAGAGGTTCCGCGCCGGGATGTCCGCGCAGTTCTGATCACACCAGCATTCACTCACGTCGATCTACAACACAAAGCGACTTGGACTGATCAACTTCGGCTCGTCGATTTCATCGCCGCCGTGCTCCAAGAAGCCAGCTAGCGAGATCCGTAGCGTTCGTGTAAGCGAAGGGGTTCCATCGAGGAAGTGGTGAGCCGGGCAGGACTTGAACCTGCAACCCGCTGATTAAGAGACCGTCCCAAGGGGAATAGGACCGAGTGCGACTGGCCGCTATGGAGTTGAATTTCCACACCAGTACAGGCGATTCTCACCTCTCGCGTTCTACTACCGGTTACGATGGTTTCTCTTCGAGGGTGGGCACAAAATGGGGCACAGTGACTCCGGTCTCAGCTTGTAACTTTCGACGGGAGCGGGTTGCTGCCGTGACACCAACGATTGCCTTGGCGATTCCTCGTTCTCGACGCATCGTTAAGTGCAAAAGCTTTCGCCGCCAGTCCGGTTCATCCGCACCATCTACCTCAAGGTGAGGCATAGCTGTCGAGTGCCTTACTCCGTCAGTTGACCTCAGAGCTTTTTGTCATCGTTGCCAACAATTCCTTTGTTCTGCATATCAACGGCGATGTAGAAAGTTCATACCATGTCTCCACCTGATGATCGACTTTTAGCTTTAGCACGCTTGAACTTGACTTGTCCGAATCCGAAACAAAACTTTTGCGCGCTCTTTCTGTGGGCGTTGTCGCCTCGTGTGGCCTGAGCGGTGGCGTCCACAATGTGGCCAATAATCCAATGACAGCCGCATCTTGGTGAGGCGAACGACACATTCGCGCAGATCTAGTTCGCTGGCTATGCGTGAGCCAATCTGCAGAGGAGATGGCTACCGCGACATCGGAGGGAAAGAAAAAGCCGCTGCTTAAAAAAGAATTTCATGACTTCACACGGAAAATGCGCTATCCACATTTCTACAGGATCTCGGACACAACCTCGGTCATCCTGCCGATGAGCGAAGCAAGGAAAGGCAATCGCGCTTGAAGTACTATTACCCAGTTGTCCCGTAATGCGCTTGCTCAGCAGTTCTTATTCGGAAGCAGAACTGTCTTCGAGCCCATCCTTGGACGCCTTATTGCCTAAGGCATTTAAGTGCAGCGCCATCTCGTCCACGTCTACGGTGAAGCCACAAGCACAGGAGATGCGCGGGTTGATCTCAATTCGCTGGCGGCAAACGGGACAAGTTCCGGTCAAGAGGGCGTGGCGCACAAAGTTATCACGTGTGCAAGAGAGAGAGAGTCTTCTGGGCGCCTTATCTGACATTGGGTGACGCCCCTATTTCTGAGGCGCGCGTGAATGTAATTATCACATTGCATGACCCTAGTCACTAAGGCTCTGTGACCTGAAGGGAAAGTCAGAAGAGCCCCACATAGCGTTAATCGGGAGTTGAGGGCCGTCGTGACGATGCACTTGCCACTGCCGCAATCAGAGCGGGTACTATGATCGGGATCACAGTTATCCAGTATCTAATCTCCCACCAGTACCCAATGACCAGCAATAATCCAAAGTAGGCTGGAAGCATCATCGCTGATCGACGGATGAGCAAAGGGGAGAACGGTATTCCCTTCAATACTAGCGGCCAGAGAGATCCAAACAACAAGAAATTGAGCACCAGTGCGTACTTTATGTTGGTAAGATTGCCGTGTATGGCAGTTTCAACTGTAAACGTCGCCGGTTTGTAACCGATCACCTGTCGAAGGATGAAGAATCCAAGTATCCAGACGATGAGGTTTCCCACCGCAAAACGGACATTCCGTTTCTTAAATGCTTCGAACAGATCATCCTTCGTTATGCTTTTCGGCAGTGTGCACAACAGAAAGGCCACCAACAGAAACACTGAAGTCTCCCTGTTCAGCAGACCAAGAACGCTCACACCAGAAAACAGCCAGTAATATTCGCGATAAATTAGTAGTAACCCCGATGCGAAGAATGCCCCTTCCCAAAATGACCACGGATGAAAATACTGGTCTCGAAAAGTGAAGTTCACCAAGAAAGCCGACACAAGCATACCGACCAATGCAAGGTCATATGTGTATAATCGCCATAGCAACTCTCCGAGAGACAAAAATAAAATAAGAAATGCTGCGCTGTTGAGCAAACAATACGCAAGTGCGAACGCACGCTTACTATACGACTGAGATGGCACCATAGGACGTGAGCGAGCAATGGGGGAATGCTGAATCAGTCTAGCAAGAGCCTCGGCGAAATAAGGAATTAAGACTCTGTATCGGTATGGGTTGGGTGCATTACCATTTGCGATGTCACTGTGTAACGAGATTCTTTTTTCGGTATTAGGAGCTTCTACCCGAACGTAGTAGTCAAAGGTGAGCAATCCCGTCAGCCAGATCGCAAAGCAGCACAATATCACTCTACGTGAGGCTAGATAGTACGACCACCCACGGAGGAAGGGGCCGGACGCTGAGGTGACCGTGACCAAGCCGCGTTTTTGTACCAGGTTCACTGAGAGGGTTTATATCACAGCCGTAGGCTGCGGCATTGGCGCTGACCTGCCCCCCGAAATTTAGTCCAGCCTTGCCAAATGCCAAGCCTTCGATGAACCCCTGGGAATAGCCCAGACAGTTGCCGAACCCAACACCCTGAAAAGCTACATCAGGACGCGATTCTAACGGTACTCGCGGCATTGCTCAATGCAAACCTGATTGAAAAGAAATAGCGAAGGTTCAATGCGGTCTCTTCATCCTAGGGATCCACCGTGCAGACGCCAGCTTCCTCCGCCTCCTCAGATGACGTGCACACGTAGGGAAGCCATGACTCCGGGCGTGGCAGGTTTCCCCAAGAAGCCCGAAGCATGACGCCGAGCTGCCCAAGCCTGCCATAGGCGGGGCGCAGATAGCCGCCTTCGGAAGAGTAGCGCAATCGAGCACAAGACCGGCATCGCCAACTAATTCGCCTGACTCTGTTCGACCATCCCGAAAAGCTGTCCCACTCCCATCCGTAAACGTGACGGCGCGGCGCGTTGCAGTAGGAGCAGACCAGCAACAAGGCCCGCCCACCGTTCCGGGGCAGCATGCGCCAAGTGATGCGTAGAACTGTAGGTGCTCCCATCGGCTCGCTTCAGTTCGACATAGTTGTCTGCCACACGAGAATTGCTCGGCTCAACATAGCGCGCCAGCCGCACAGCTTCTTTGATCTCGCCGTCGTGTCTCTCATCCTTCCAGACCAACAGATAGGGAATTCTGCGAGGATCGTTGAGATTGCTTCGCACAAGCCACGCGGGGATGACGGGCATGTTCTCGCAGTTGAGCCTCGCCCACGACCCAATGAAGTGCTGATGCCACCCGCGGGCCTGTTTTCTCCGCTGTTCCACCGTCTAATCCCCGTGATTGTTGTTTCCAGGAAAATCCCACCCAGAGGGTGCATTTTCAAAGAAAGCGTCAAGGTCCGCACGCCGAAATCTCCATCGTTTTCCGATGATTTTTCCTCTGATTTCGCCCGATTTTACGTACTTTCTGAGCGTTCTTTCGCTCAAACGCAGAACTTCTGCCGCTTCACGGATCGTCAAGAAGCTCTCACCAATCGGATTCGGTGCTGTCCCAGGCTGCTTGGTCATTGGACCTGATCTTTGGCTTCCCAGCGTTCGAGCCACGTGCTGATATTCATCACTGCACTTCGGCGGGTGAATCAAGCACGCCGGGCTGGACCTCGTAGCATCCGGCACAGTGAGGCGATCCGCACCGATGCGACCTCTCTGCCCTTTGACTCTTCCGCTTGCGTCACCGGCGCGTGCAGCGCGGAAGTGGAGGGAGTCTCAGAGCCACGGCTCGAATTTAGCGCTACCAGCGCCCTAACCGCCCGCTCTACGATTGCCCTGTCCATCGCGCACCTCTCTCCTGTCGTGGCCTTTTATCCGTCACAGCGTCACTAGCCAATGTTTATGCGGCTTCTGTGAGTTTCCCATCCGTCACAGTTACGGCTTGTGACGCAACACATAACCGCGCAATCGCCAACCCTTATGCGGGTTGTGACGGTTGTGACGGCTGCGAGACCAGATAGCGAGCGAAGGCAGCCTCAGCATCTTCCCAGGTGTAGCCCTTGCGAGTCTCTGTGCCAATCCGCACAGTCGCCGCCGTTACCCCGAATGGTCTCAGCAAGCGCGAAAGTCTGCGGCCATCGAAGCGCTCATCCGAGGCCCACGGGCCATCTTCGATTTTCTTTAGGCGCTGCAGCAATTCGGCTGTGAATATCTTCGGCTCAGTGTCAGACCACACCTCCCGGATGTCTGCCAGGAGGCGAAGTGTAAGGGAGTCATCTTCGGCGTTTGCGCCTTTCGAGTGAGTCAGCCGTTCCGCACACGTCCGAAGCTCCGGCAACCGCTCCGGCGCGGCAACCGAGAGAATTGCGAAAAGCGGTGCCCATGCCTCAGCGTCGCGGTCGGAAACAAACTCTAACTCGGCGGCTTCGTAAGCCGCGCCGATCTCCTCCCGTCGTTGTGCAACGAACACGGCGGCTCGCTCGCTCAGCGCCTTGCCTACCGGCTTGATGGCCCGATAAAGGAATCGCTCGACCTTCTCGCAATCCTTCCGCCGTTGCATCCCAATGAGGATGGCGCGGTCAGTGATTGTCTGCGGGAAACTCCCGATGCCCGCAAGCACTTTGGGACAAAAGACTGAGAAATCCTCGGCATCCAGACTCGCACCCTGGCCGGTGCATCGCGTCACAACCGCGCCCCGACGATTCCCGGCATTTAGAATCTGGCGAATATACTCAGCTCGTTCGCTCTTGCCGTTTAGCGTTTCCGCTTCATCAAGCAGAAGTGTAGGAGAGAGTTTCTCGATCATTCGAAAAAGCGCGGCTTCTGAAACATTTGACGCCCGGCGCGGCATTGAAACTATCAGTTCCAAGCATTCCAGTAGGCGAGTTTTGCCGCATCGCGGAGCCGGGCTGGAAATCACAAAATAGGGAACGGCGTCGAAAGAATGAAACGTGTGCGTCATTAGCGCCCACAGGGCCAGCGGCAAGACCGCGTGCGCGGGGAAAATTAAGAAGCGCGTGAAAAAATTCTCAAGATCCCGCACCAACGCAGCGCCATCCGGCGCGATTGGCTACCTCCGCATCGTAAAGAATCTGCGGCCCTGATTTGGTGACCCTCTCGATGCGGTCGATGTTCATTGCGAATCCGCCAGGACCGCTTGGACTAACTCGCCCTCGACGGCCAATGCGAGAGCGCGTGCTATTCCTGCGTCCAGATTCTCCAGGCCGCAATAAACGACCGTGATGGCCAGGACTCGCTCGCGGGGAGTTAGGCGATGGCGAAATGCAGCGATGGCTTTCTCGGCTTCTCGTACGGCGCGTGGTTTGGGTTGCATCGTTCCAGGGCCGGAGAAGAGATCGGAGACTCTGATTTTCAGAGCATCACAGACGCTTTCGACGCTGCATCCCGCGAAGCAATGAAGAAGCACGCGCCCGTCGCTGCCCTCGCGAACAGACAGGCTCGGCGAGCGGTCCGCGTGCGCCGGGCATCGTGCGGCGAATCCGGTGCCGCTCGGCCTCGCATGGAGGCGATCCGCGATTTCCTCAACCCTCATCGCCGCTCTTCTCTCGCCGGAACGGTGTTGCGCTCGATGAATTGCGCAATAGCGTCGGCGGGGATGCGAACAGCCCTGCCGCAGTTGACGCGGGGAAGTTTTCGTTTGGCGAGCCACGCGCGGATCGTTGCGGGCTTGACTGCGAGCATTTCGCTTGCTTCTATGATGGAGAGCAATTTCGTCACGCGATTCACCCCAGGGCGGGATTGTGCGTTACCAAGAACGAGAAAGTCAGTGGTGAATCGGTGGCGTTGCGGTGGTATTCCGGTGGTGATTAGACAAAGAAGGTCTTTGCAGGCTACGTTTCCAGGTCAGGCGCAGTGATTTTTCGTCCGAGTTTTTCGCTGAAAGCGTCGGCGTACTCCTTGAGAATGCGCGGTATCGGTCTGGCTCCCTTGTTCACGTGGGAAAGAATCAACTTCTTGTCAATCCCAGTTTTTCTGGCAAGTTGGTCAAGGCTCCAGCCGCATTCCTTTCTGAGCCTCGTTATGTTTCGACCAATGGCTCCGTTCCTTTTCACTGTTTTGTCGCTGTTCTGAGCGGAACGGCGCTCCATCATACTGCTGGGTTCCGACTGCGCAAGTGCCTCCCTCTCAAGCCGTGAGCAAAACGTCGCGGAAGCCACGCAAACGCTGTGGATCATTCCGCCTTCCCTGGTGGCTGCAAACAGTTGATCGCTGTTGTGTTTCAGTAGGTTGAGATAGAGCCGATGGAGCCAGAAATCTTCCGCGTCTGTGCTTTTCGGATAGTCAGGAAGGGCGCGGCCAGCCTCCGCAACACAAAGGCGAACCCGCTCCAGAAAATTCTCACTCACGCCATCACTGTAATTCCATATTCCGTGTGGTGGTGTTTCGAGCAAACAGAAACAGCCCTGTTCAGGCTTTCCCTTTTCCAACACTTCCGGGCGCTCCCTGTAGTTGCAAGAGGCTCTCAGCAATTTGTTTATCATCCCCAGCACCTCTCCTTTTGTGACGACCACCGCTCGCCCTTGTTCCTCGCGCGCTAGGTCAGTGAATCTTTCGTGAAAATACTTCCAGGAGTCACTCTGGGCGGGGGGCCTTGACCTCAAGTCGGATGGGAAATAGCCGGGAGGCTTCGACGGTATCTGCGTGTTTACCGCAGCAACATTCCGGTCCACTTGTTTTGCGAGTTTGATAGCTTCAATCTCGTAGCGATTTACGATTTCTGCTTCCAGATGCCCGATCTCCATTGCAAGGTGATTGAGCGCGGGAGTCAAACCCGTTACGCCGATGCCGGTCCGCACTACCAGAAGCTCAAGGTCTCCCTGGGTGCTCCCTTTGCGGTCGGCGATAACAGTGAAGACATGCGGAACCAGGACCTTACGGACGAAGTCTGGAGTGATGGCTTCATGGTCGGAGAGCCATGTCTCACGGCAGGCTTCATCAACCTTTGGAAGGTATTCGCGCAACACGTCTGTAGCGGCGTCTACTCGCTTCGCCAGCCATCCGGTTCCTAGCCCCTGACCAATCGCCTTCTGTTCGGCGTCCGCTTGGCGCAATCGCGCGTCTGTCTCGGCGTGCAACCAGTGGCTTAGCTCCTGGATTTTCCGCGTGTACAGGTGTTCGTCAAATGGTTTCATCACCACCTCCGTCGTGGCTCCGTGTGTAGGGTGAGCGGCAGACACGCCCGGAAAGCGTGTTCTTCGGGAGCTACCCTAGCCGCGTGTGGATTCTATCATTTCGGGCTTGTCAAATAAACCTAAACAGTTTAGGATACTGATATGACGGATTCAGAGCTTAGGCAATTCACCAGTTGGCTGGGCAAGCGCAGTTACCAAGCGCGACTCGCACGATTGGGCATTGAGCGAATCCGCGAGATCGCGCGGGAAAACGGGAAGATGGGCGGGCGTCCGCCGAGGAAGGGAAAGAAGCAATGAGCCTCTACAAGCGTGGAGACGTTTGGTGGTACAAATTTCGCTTCGCGGGACAGATGATCCGCGAATCATCAAAGAGTGAGAGCAAGACAGTCGCAAAAGACGCGGAGCGCGCCCGACGCCGCGAGCTAGAGGAATCTGGAATCAGATTAAGCGCCGCAAACTCCCTCCCCTGTTCTCCCTCGCGGCGGCAGACTGGCTGAAGACGCGCACGAGCATCGCTCCCTCAACAGAGCGAAGCTACAAGCTCGCCATTTTTCAGCTAACGAAGGACTTCGGGAAACAACTTGCTCTGCGACCTTTCCGGAGAAGACCTGGCGGGCTACCAGACCCGCCGTAAGCGCGACGGCGTGAGCAATCGCACCGTAAATCTTGAGCTAGGCGTATTACGGAGCATCCTTCGGCGCTATCGAATGTGGGAACCGATAGCGGCGGACGTGGACTTCCTAAAAGAGAGCGCTTCGCCGGGCCGGGCGCTCGCTCCCGAGGAAGAAGCTGCTCTTCTTGACTCAGCCTCGAAGAGTCGCTGCCGGAGCCTCTACCCCGTCATCATGCTGGCAATCAACACAGGGATGCGTGCGAGCGAGATTCGCGGCCTTACGTGGGGGCAAGTAGACTTTTTCGCGAAGAGCCTCACCGTGGGCAAATCAAAGACGGCGGCAGGCACCGGACGCATCATCCCGTTAAATCCGCGCGCCGTGGCTCGTCCTGACGCATTGGCGAGGCCTTTTCCGCGGGGCTGAGCCGGAGCACTATGTTTTCCCACACGAGAAGTACGGCCTTGCAGGGAACGACCGGAAACTGTGCGCTTACGAGATTATTCCTACGGAACCGATGCATCGCTGGAAGGTTGCCTGGGAGAGCGCGCGCAAGACGGCGAACGTCGCCTGTCGCTTCCACGATCTCCGCCACACGTTCATTTCACGGCTGGCCGAATCCCAGGCTTCGGACTCAACCGTTATGGCCCTAGCCGGGCACGTGTCCCGCGCCATGATGGAACGCTACTCGCACATCCGCATGGAAGCGAAGCGCCGCGCCGTGGACGATCTCAGCGGCATCGATTTTGAGCCGGGTGTGGCACAAAATTGGGCACAGTTTTTTGTGAGCGGAAAATCAGACGAAGCTAACTCACTGAAAACACGTGGTGAGCCGGGCAGGACTTGAACCTGCAACCCGCTGATTAAGAGTCAGCTGCTCTACCATTGAGCTACCGGCCCACGAGCCAAAAATTGTAACACGTGCGGAAGCGCGTTCCAACGGAGGAGCTTAGGCGAAACTCGAAGCTACTGCCGTAGTTTGGCGGCAATCTCTTTCGCCACTTGACGCGCTCGCACTAAATCCCCCGGCCCAAACGAGATCGCGGCGACTCGGGCGTGTCCCCCTCCGCCATATTTCTCGCTGAGCGAAGCCAGATTCACTTCCGGATCCGGCTCTTTCCAGGGGTTTGTGCCGACCGACACCTTCGAACGCGTAGGAGATGCACTCACACCCACCGAATAGATCGCGCTCGGGAACAGCAGGTAAGGAATAAATTTATTGTAGCCTTCCAGGTCGAGATCGCTCACGTCAAAATAAATCACGCCGCCTCGTTGATCGGCACGCTCGCGCAAAATATCGATCGACCGGCGGTGCCGATCGAGCAGCGGCTGCAAGTGTTTCTTCACAATCGGCAGCTCGATCATTTCGGACAGCGAAAGCGTGGCAAGGTGCGGGATCAGTTGCGGAACGAGATCCTGCTCCGGCGCCGCCTCGATCACCAGCGCCAACTGCATCGCCGGCTCTGCCAGCCCAACCGCCTCCTCCGCCGAGGAAAACTGCGCGCCGTCAATGATGTCTCCCCATTTGATCAACTCGGCGAGCGGCTTCGCATCGAACCCGAATTTCTCCGCCGCGATCGTCGCCAGGAATTTCGTGCACGACTTGAAATTCGGATCGTAGAATTTCTTGCCCGAATGGTCCTGCCGGAATTGCTCGGCGTCCTCGGGCCTGAGAAATGCGCTCTGATGATGGTCGAACCACCAGGTCAGTAGCGGCGATGTGGAATACTTGAAATCGACCACCACATTCTCGTCGCCATCGAACACCCCGCCCTCGAACGGATGCGAAGCTTTATGGGTCATCCCGCGATAGAGAAATTCAGCGTCCGGATGGATGCGTTCGCAATAGAAGCGCGTGAAAATAGCCGCCGACGAAGCGCCGTCGAAGCATTTATCGTGGAAACAGACCCGAACCTTCAATTCCCTCTCCTGCCGCTTGCATCCGGACGAGCTTTCCCTGCGAGGAAAGTCAATAAAGATGGACGCTCCCTATCCGGTTGTCAAGAGGCAAGGATGCGGGGCCACAATAGGAACTCATCTGTAAAGCGTCAACGAAACCCCGTAGCTACTGAACCTGGCTAGGATTTCCCGAAGATTTTGTCCGCGATGTCTGCCGCCACCGGCACGCGGAAGCGCTCCCCCTGGTACGCCTTGATCATGCAAACGATCCAGAGGATCAAACCGACGAGCTGCAACAAGTGATAGAGCGCGAAGCCGAGTGAGAACCCCGTCCAGCCTCCCGTCATCAGGCTGAGTCCAAAAGCCATCCCCACCACAACCCCGATCAGCTGCAGCCCTCCGAAAATCACGATCGATTGCTTCGCGTGAAACTGCACGAACGAACGTTTATCGATGAGGAAAAAGATGAGGCCCGTCACCCACCACAAAACGTAGCACAGCAAACCCGCTACGTTTTCTTTCATTCCCGTTTGCGTCATTGCGCTCGACGACGCCACACCGCCCGTTCCTGCTTGCGCCGCGCCACAACTCGGACAGAAACCCGCATTGTCCGCGACCATGGCCCCGCATTTTGTGCAATGTGGCATCGCGCCTCCCAGGAATTCAGCCCCAATTCAGCCCAATGGCCGCGAACCTAACAAAATACCCACTCAGCGGCAAGGAGAAACGTGTCTCCCGTCAGCCTCGGGCCATCGAACGCTTCATGCTCAACGCGCGCCACGAGCGCCGCCACTCCTAACCGCTCACTCAATCCCAAGAGTAGGCGCTACAATCCGGCGCCTGTATAATCGCTACATCGCCGATGCGGAAGTGGCGGAATTGGCAGACGCGCCAGCCTTAGGAGCTGGTGGCCGAAAGGCCGTAGGGGTTCGAGTCCCTTCTTCCGCAGATACCTTCTATCCATTGATCGGTTTCGCTAGATTTATTGGGCTTTCTGCGAATTATGTCGGTACCCTCCGGCAATGCTCGGCAAGGCTTTCGCCCGAAGTGTCAACAAACCGGGGGCGTCTAAGAATTGAGGAAAAGATCTTAGGTATGAGCAAGCACCATCGGAACATTGTGGTAGAGGCAGAGCGGGGAAATGTTGACCAGCGTTTCCAACTCCGTTGCTGGAAGTAAGTCTGCTACAAATGTTGAGCGTCTTCGACGAGCAAAGCAAATTACGTCAGCCCCGGTCGCTCACAATCTCGGCTATCCATGTTTCTAATATTGACCGCTGATCCGATGTCACGTTGGTGAAAGCAATGCCCATGCCAAAATTCGCATGGGTGTAAACCACTTTGCCGGTGCTCTCGAAAGCGCCCTGGTCCCTGATAATCCGCAACTTGACCAGCGTTCCCTCGGGGAACGGAGTCAGCGCGTCAACATAACAACCTCCGACGCCCAGTTCAGAAATACGGGCCGAGAGCCTCGTACCAGAATGAAGATCGGTTACCACAGCAGAGGCGACAAGTTGGCAGCGACGTACCGAACGCCGATTTGTCGCTTGCGGGGGATTTTTCTTCTTGACCATCGTTCCTGTTGGCAATGCTGCCTCATCTGAGACCAAGGCTCAAGGCGTATTCCCGATTTCGTGACCGCCGAGGATGCACAAGCCAACAACGCAGCCCATTTTCCTTCGGCAATGTCAGGCCACCCAAACCGGCCAGCGCCATCAGCGCGCCCACAATTCGAAGCAGAACGTTGACTTGAAAATCAGGCAGCCAAGCAGGACGCAGTAGAATCCCAAAAATACGATGAACGCATCGAGGCTTGAGCGCTCAGTTGGAGAAACATGTACGCCAGTGCCTGCAACTGGTCGGCCTTAAATACGAAACTTTGACCGAGTTAAACCCACAGGAATTGCTTCACCGAATTCATGGGCGGAAACAGCAATTCGTACAACTTGGTTCTACTCCCCTCTTCCGCATTCTTTTCACGAGCCGGCCGTCAAGTTTTATGGGCTTGACAGCACAGCCACGTCGGTCTACGTTTAACGCCTCTCAGCCAGTTGACTCCGTGGGAGACGTGTCTTGTCTGATGACATCACGTACGACATTTTCAAGGACGACCCCGTAGGCAGTCCCCTGTGGATCGAAGCCGTTCAGGGCCTTGAACGCGCCATGAATCGAATGGAAGAACTCGCCGCTGCCGAAGACTGCGAATACTACTTGTTTTGCGCGCAGGTGGGAAAAATCGTCCGCCGCATGAAGCGCAAATCGCCGCGTCCGGACGAGAAGCCCAGCGATAAATCCCGGAAAATGGCCGGCTGATCCGCGCGATGCCCCCGTCGTGATTTCGTGTCGCAGTTGACGTGCGCAGCAACTTTCCTTATACTAGTTCTTCCGTGGCGGTCGCGTCTGGCCGAACACTCCTGCCCTTTTCTTCCCCTGACACTGAACAGGCGAAAGGCAGAATTGGAAACAGGTTCGACAGCGTTTCTCTGTTCGATACCTCAATTTAATCTCGAGATTCCCCGAAAAATTCTAAATGGCTGAAGCAAACTGCAAGCGTGAGCTCGAGCTGGAAATTCCGGCTGACAACGTTCAAAAAGCAACCGAGAAGATCGCGAAAGATCTCGCCCGCGTAGCGCGCGTGCCGGGATTCCGTCCCGGTAAAGCGCCCGTCACACTGATTCGCCGCCGGTTCGCCGACGATATTCAAGGAGAAGTGGTCCAATCGCTCGTTCCCGAATACCTCGAGAAAGCTCTCGGCGAAAAGAATCTGATTCCGGTCACTCGTCCCGAAGTGGACAAAGTGGAATTTAAGGAAGGCGAGCCCCTGCGCTTCCGCGCCATATTCGAAGTGCTCCCCGAATTCGATCTGGGCGATTACAAAGGCGTCGAAGTGCAGGTGGACGCGGTTGAGGCAGGCGAGGCGCAGATCGACAAGACGCTCGAAGAGCTACGTGAGCGCGC
>CAWFGI010000014.1:0-18511 GCA_963815265.1 uncultured Acidobacteriota bacterium
AGAATCTGGCCGACCTCCCTTTGGGTGTATGTTTCTTCTAACCGCACTATAAATTCGCCTACTGGCCGGGCTCAATGCACGGAACTCTGTAAATTTCCCTAAGCCTTGTCCGTAGCCTACGATAGGTGCAAACCGCGCTCATTTTAATGCACGGTTCCGCGATTAAGATTTTTTGTAAGAACCATAGAATCATACAGATGCTAATTTTTAACACACGGAAAAACCGGGTTTTCACACATAGCGACTGACGCCCAAGCAAGAGCCCGCATCTATGATGATTCGCCACAAATGAAGACTATTTTCCGCGCGCTCGACCGAATAGAATTTATGGCGAGGCATTGTGTTCCAACTGGGGCATTCAAACTGAGGTGCTAACCTGAATCGGGCTCGCTTCGCAACTCTCGTCGCTCTCGTATTCGGTTCTGTTCTGTTGCATTGTCCTCGCGCATTCGCATGGGGCTGCGAAGGCCATCAAACCGTCGCCCTCATCGCCAAGCAGAACCTGAATCCTCACGCGCTGGCGATGGTGAATCAGATTCTCACTGATAATCCTGTCGATCCAACTCTTGACCGTTTCTGCAAGCCGGTAGCAACAGATCCAATCGAAGACGCTTCAACGTGGGCCGACGATTACCGCAAAGGGCATCCCGAAACCGCAGGCTGGCATTTCATTGACATCCCTCGCGGATCCAAGAAGGGGAGCTTCACTTGCGACGCGACGCAAAGCTGCATCACGCTCGCTCTCGCCGAGCAGGTGAAGATTCTCCAAGACTCGGCGAGCGATCCGGCAGTGCGAGCGAACGCCCTGCGATTCATCATCCATTTCGCGGGCGACATTCATCAACCGCTGCACTGCACAACGAACAACGACCGCGGCGGCAACTGCGTGCCCGTCACATACTTCGGCCAAAAGCCGCTAGAGACCGATCAGATCAGCAAGACCTTTCAGCTGAACCTGCACGGAGTTTGGGACACGCAACTTGTCGAGCGTATCGCTGGCATCGAAAGCGTCGAGCAGTTCGCCGCCGCTATCGAGAAAAGGTTCAAGCCTCAGTTCGCGACGTGGAAAGAAGAGGGCGTGAACTTTGATAAATGGGCGTGGGAAAGTCACGAGTACGCCGAAACGGTGACGTACGGAGCGCTGAACCGGAAGATCCCGGTGGAGACGCCCGAGCCAGTGAACTCCTGTGCCGATGCGGACCAGATTGCTGAGCGAATGCTGAAGTTGAGGGAAAAAGTGGGACCGGAGTATCAAACTTTCGTGACTCGCACCATCGAAGAGCAACTCGCGAAGGCCGGCTTCCGCCTGGCGATGATCCTGAATCAGATCTGGGCCGCGAGCTGAACCCTGACCTGAACCAAACTGACACGAAAACTAACGATCGTAGCCGGGCGAGTCCTATGCGGGTCTGGTACTCGGCGATGCGGTGCTTTACCTATTGTTACAAAGCGCCAACCTGGATTATGCTCCCCGCAGTCTCTCGCGCCGTGCGAGGGGCTTGGAACGAACCCAGTCTCGACCAACCAGTAAGCCAATCCAAATGCATTGGGGCGACGTACTAGCATCAGGGCGGTTGCAGTCCAATTCGACAGGAGGATGTGGAAAAATGACAAAGTCCAAGAAGAGCTTGGTAGCAGGAGCAGCGCTGGCTGGTTTGTTGGCCGGGACTGCGGTAACGGTGCAGGCGTCGAACCTACTCTCGAGCGCGAAGGGCAACACCTTCAGCTCGCAGGATTCGGGCGACAAAAAGGTGAAGGAAAAGCACGCCTGTAAAGGCCAGAATTCCTGTAAGGGCAAGGGCGGCTGCAAGTCGAGCGACAATGGTTGCAAGGGCAAGAACTCTTGCAAGGGCAAGGGCGGTTGCGCAACTGACGGCTCGAAGATGCCGTCGTAGTAGTGACCCGCTGAAGCAATACCGCGTTACCTGACGGAGGGCCGGCAAGAATTCTCCGGCCCTCTTTCTATCTAGACTCGCTTTTGTAAACTTGGGGAATTCAATGCCTGCAAATCGGTTCAACGGATTCACGGATTATGGAGTGGGAATCGGGTTGCGCGCGCCGCACTATCACCACATTCTTACGAAGAAACCGGTGGTGGACTGGTTCGAAATCATCTCTGAAAATTTCATGATTGACGGCGGACGGCCGCTGCGGATTCTCGATCAGATTCTCGAGCAGTATCGCGTGGTACAGCATGGCGTTTCGATGTATTTCGGCTCGGCGGAAAAGCCGAACCGCGAACATTTACGGCGATTGAAGGAATTGGTGAAGCGGACGAAAACGCCGTGGGTCTCCGACCATCTCTGCTGGGGCAGCGTGGATGGGCGCTACACCCACGACCTGCTTCCGATGCCTTACACGTTTGAAGCGGCTCGCATCACCGCGCAAAAAGTTCGCGAGGTGCGGGATTTTATCGAGACGCCGGTAGTGGTGGAAAACGTGAGCAGCTATGCCGAGTTTCACGTTTCGGAAATGACGGAATGGGAGTTTCTGAATGAGGTGGTGGAGCGGGCGGATTGCGGCATTCTGCTCGATGTGAACAACATTTACGTATCGTCGAAGAACCACAGCTTCGATCCGTTCACCTATGTGAATAGCGTTCCAGCGGACCGCGTGGCGCAGATTCATATCGCCGGCCATTCAAAATTCAAGAAATACATTCTCGATACGCACGATCATCCGGTGATCGATCCGGTATGGAAGCTTTACGAGCGCGCCATTGAGCGTGTGGGCCACACGGCGACACTGCTCGAATGGGACGACAGCATTCCGTCGTTCCAGGAAGTTCACGACGAGGCGTTGAAGGCCAATAAGTTTCTCGCGAGTGCCTCGCTCGCCACCGCCGTATGAGCCTACTGAGCATCCAGCGCCGCCTGGCGCGGGCGGTAATGACGCCTCTCACTCCTGCCGAACGCATGCGTCCGACGGCTCCTGACGGCCGCTCGTTGCGCAAAGTTGCCTCCGACATCATCAAGCCGAATGACAGGCTCACTTCGTTTGAGCGCCTGGAAATCTACAACCGGCAATACTGGTTTCGAGTGCTTTCCGCGTTTGCGGAGGATTTTCCAGGTCTTCGCGCCGTGCTTGGCGAGCGCAAATTCGATGCAGCCGCGAAGGCTTACATCAACGATTGCCCGTCGACATCCTTCACGCTGCGAAACCTCGGGTCAAAATTGGAGGCGTGGCTGCGCAAGAATCCGAAATGGACCGGCTCGCGGCGAGAGCTTGCGCTCGATATGGTCAGGCTGGAATGGGCCGATATTGATGCGTTCGATGGAAAAGCAGAACCCGCTTTGAAACCAGAAGATCTCGCGGGGGCCGACCCTGAAACGCTGCGCTTGCAGCTGCAGCCTTACATCCATCTTCTTGATTTGCACTATCCGGTGGATGACCTGCTGATCGAGTTGAAAAAAGACGAAGAGGACACGGATTTTGCGAGCAATGCTTTCAACGAGCGACACAAGCAGAAGCGCGTTCGCGCGGTGGCCCGGCTGAAGCCTTCGACTATTTTTCTTGCTGTGCACCGCCTCGATGATTCGGTGTATTTCCGGCGCCTGGAGCACGAAGAATTCCTGATCCTGAAGGAGCTGCGCGCCGGCAAGACGCTGAGCCGGGCCGTCGCCTCCGCTCTGCGCAAGAGTTCGATCGCGCCAGAAGACAGGCCCGCGCAAATTCAGAGCTGGTTCCAGACCTGGTCTACTCTGGGCTGGTTCTGCCGCTCCGTGGCAGCGAAAAAGAAATGAGCGGCCTGCGGGAACAAATCCAAAACCTGTACGGCGTGCCGGTCCGAGTGGCCTCAAGCTTGCAGTCGGCGCTCCTGCTTTGTATCCGCGTCTATTTCGGCCTGTGGCCGGCTGGCATTGCGCTGAACGGGTGGGGAAAGCTTCACAATCTCCCGCACGTCGCGCAATTCTTCGCCAGCCTTGGCCTTCCGGCGCCGGGAGCCACTGCCACATTTGTCTCAACGTTTGAACTTGTCGCCGGGATTCTGCTGGCCGTTGGCCTGCTTTCGCGCGTAGCCGCACTTGGCCTCGTCATCGACATGCTCACTGCCTACATGACATCCGACCGCGATTCGCTTACCTCTTTTATTTCCGATCCGTCCAAGTTCTACAATGCGGACCCGTTTATCTACCTTGCCGTCGCCTTGGTGATCTTGATCTTCGGACCCGGCAAGATCGCTCTCGACTACCTGATCGAGAAAAAGTACGCGAATCGAGGCCAAGTCAATATCTGACAACAGCTGACCTCGCATATATTTTTCGATGCGGCTCTGATTTTTCTTCCAGCAAGGCGTCCTTTCATCGCATCCTACTAAGTGATGACCACACGCTCCGGCCCTTTCGCAATTCATCGTGTTCCGCGTAGCAGCTTTCGAATTCTAATTCCGGTATTCTTCCTTTTGCTTTTCGTTCCCGCATCATGCGTCCCGGCGGATGAAATGACGTCCACAATTCTGGTTGGCTCGTCGCGAATCGACGTGCATATCGAAGATGGCCCGATGCAGCTTTCAAATCAGGACGTGATGCAATGGGTGCGCATGGCAGCGGATTCCGTCTCGACATATTACGGGCGCTTCCCCGTTCAAGCCGTTGCGCTGCGAATTATTCCAGCGGACGGGCGCGGCGTCCGTGGAGGACAAACGTTCGGCGCGAAAGAAGGCGGGCGCATTTCGATTCACGTAGGCAGAGAAACGACGGTAAACGGGCTGAACTCCGACTGGATGCTGACGCACGAAATGGTGCATCTCTCGTTCCCTTCGATGGCGGATGAGCACCACTGGATCGAGGAGGGAATCGCCACCTATGTGGAGCCGATTGCCCGCGTGCGAGCCAAGCACATGGACGCGCATGAAATGTGGTTTGAACTGGTGCGCGATCTTCATCAGGGATTACCGCAGTCCGGCGATGAAGGGCTCGACAACACGCACACATGGGGCCGAACGTATTGGGGCGGCGCGCTTTTCTGCTTCCTCGCGGACATCGAAATTCACAAGCAGACGAATAACCGCAAAGGCCTCGACGACGCGTTGCGCGGAATCCTGAATGCCGGCGGCGAGATCCGTTACGATTGGCCGATCCAGAAAGCTCTCACGGCCGGCGACGCGGCTACCGGAGTTTCTGTCCTGATGCCGCTCTATCAGAAAATGAAAGGTCAGCCTTATCCGGTGGATCTCGATGCATTGTGGAAAGAACTTGGAGTTGAGCGCGACGGAGAAACCGTGAAGTTCATCGATTCGGCGCCGTTTGCGAAGACGCGCGAAGCGATCACATTTGGCGCTTCCACGGGGGCCAAATTGCAGCCGACGGCTTCGCAGGCGATTGATGCGGGCCGGCGATCACGTAGTGTTCATTAGGGGTTTGTGCCAAGTTTTTCAGCTGAGATCCTTCGCCCCGTGAGAATCCGGGACGCATAGAGCGCTTCGCTCAGGATGACGAGAAGTCTTTGTTATTGGCGAATTTCTAAGATTTACCCCAACTCTTCGCCCCCCAAAGCACATCCAAGCTGGCTGCCAACTGGCATCTAATTCCTTTTCTGGCTCGCGCTTCTGCGATAAGCTCCGTCCACTTGAAAATAAAATTCGTGCAAATCATTTTCCGGAGGAATGCGATGGCGCGGATGGGAAGTGAAAGCAGACATTTGCTGCGCGGATGGATATGCGCGATTTTCTTTCTGATATTTTGCGGCGCCGCTGCGGCACAATATACCGACAAGCAGGCAATCGACGATCTCGGCGGCTCCCAGACATTCGCCGCTCGCCGCGCTGATCTTGCCAAGCAGTTGAAAACCGGTTACGCAATCCTTTTCGCCCGCAATGAAATTCCCGAATCCACGCACTATCGCGAAGACAATGACTTCTATTACTTCACGGGCCTGCAGGATCCCGGCGCTGTAATGCTGATGGACGTCGAGAAGGGCACCACCGCAATTTTTGAGCCCGCGCAGGCGGGACGCACGGCTCAGGTATACGGACCGAACCTCCTATCGCTTCCGGCCGCGGATCGCGAAGCGCTGGGCTACAAAGTGGTGTTGCCGGTTTCTGATCTCGACACGGCGCTTTCCTATGCGCTCGCGCGCGGCGGCACGCCTGATCTGTGGCTGCGGCTTGGCTTCCCCGATAAAGCCGACGGCGCGCGTCCCGAAGTTGGACGCGACCATGCCTGGAAATTCGCGCATCCCTACCATGAGCCGATTCCGAGCGATCTCGCCCCGGCAAAACTGCTCGCCGAACGCTATGCCATGGCGCATCTGCGCGACATGACTCCCGTGATCGACGAAATGCGCAACATCAAGCGGCCGGAAGAAATCGAAGTACTGCGCCGCATTGGAAAAATCAGCGCCGAAGGAAATCGCGACGCGATCGCTCACGCCCATCCGGGAATGTATCAATATCAGATCGAAGCGCGCGCCTATTTCTACGATTTCGACCACGGCGCGCAAGGCGCGTCGTATCTGGCGATTGTCGGCTCCGGAAACGACATCAACACGTGGCACTATTTTTCGAATCGCCACAAGATTGAAGCCGACGAACTCGTCGTGTTCGATTTTGCCGGTTCACTCGATCACGAAACGATGGATATCACGCGCACATTCAATATCAGCGGGAAATTCACTCCTGAACAAGCGAAGTGGTACGCGGTGGATCTCGATTGCCAGAAGGCAATCATCGCGCTTCTCACTCCCGGTCACACGTACGAAGAAGCCAACGCGGCGGGGAAAGCCGTGTTCGACAAAGCCGGCATCGGCAATCAATGGTACGGGTATCCGGGACACTTCGTGGGACTCGCAACACATGACGTGATGCGCGCAAGTGGGCCCGTCAAGGCCGGACAGGTGGTGACTGTGGAGCCGATCGTGGAATTTCCCGATAAACACATGCACTATCGCGTGGAAGATACGATCCTCATCACCAACGGCGCACCAGAAAATCTTTCGGCCGCGATTCCTAAGGAAGCAGACGAAGTGGAAAAACTCGTGGGCAGCGCCAAAGACTGAGGGAAGTTGTCGCGGCCAAATCGTGGGAGCGCTGACTAGGGCAAACCACTTAGTACTTTCTCCGGAAAGTTTTCTACGAAATTTGCAATTCTGAATGTCATAACATTCTGCAAATCCGAATTTTCTTCGTACGCGCCGAAATCCGGTCTTCTATGGAAATTCGGACTGTGCGCTCCCGCCTGCAAGAAAAATCCTGTAAGTGACTGAAAATTAAAACCGTATTTTTGCGCGAAGCTGGGCATCAACGTGCCAATACACGCCGCGGGGATATTTTTCCCAGTGTGCGGCGGAATTTTTAGCGACATTCGATTCTTGGCAGGTCTTCAGGAGGGTGTATGAACTGGAAGCGATTTACGGCGTTCACTTTCGCGCTGCTGGCTGTGCTGCTTCTCAGCTATCAGCCGGCTCACGCGCAATCGAACGTACAAGCAGGAAGCATTCAAGGCGTGGTGACCGACCCGCAGGGCGGTATCGTGCCCAATGCCAAGGTGACGATCACCAACAAAGATACAGGAGCGGTGCTCGACACGACGACAACGTCGGCCGGCACTTTCACATCGGGTTCGCTGGTGCCGGGAAACTATACGGTTCGGGTGGAAGCGCCAAGCTTCAAGACCGTGACCGGAACCTACGTCGTGCAGATCAACCAGGTGTCGAGCGCGACGATCAAGCTCGAACTGGGCGCCTCCAGCACAATCGTGGAGGTGAGCGGTCAAGTAATCGCGGTGAATACGGATCAGGCGCAGGTGTCCGGCAGCTTGACCACACAACAGATCGAGAATTTGCCGATCAACGGCCGAAACTTTCTCGACCTGGCGCAACTCGAGCCCGGCGTTCAGATTCAGGACGGCGGCAATTTTGATCCCACGAAGATTGGTTTCTCCTCGATTTCATTCGGTGGCCGATATGGCCGCAGCGCGCGCATCTCAGTGGACGGCGTGGACGTGAGCGACGAAAACGTCGGCACCACGACCACGGGCGTTCCCTCGAGCGCGATCGCAGAATTCCAGCTTGCGCAATCGAGCTTGGATCTTTCGAATGATTTGACGTCCAGCGGCGCGGTCAACGTTGCGACCAAGTCCGGAACGAACTCGTTGCACGGCGAGGGCTTTGGCCTCTTCCGCGACAACTCGCAGGCTGCGGTGTATCCGGGCGACGCTCAGTTTCAGCGCAGCCAGTATGGCGGCGATGTAGGCGGAGCGATCATCAAGGACAAGCTGTTCTTCTTTGCCGACGGCGAAAGAATTCTTGCCCATGACGCGGGCGGCGTTCTGATCTCTTCGATTCCCGGAGGCGACGGCACGAACTTGAATTCTTTCAACGGAACTTTTCCGGCTCCATTCCACGACAACAATCTTCTCGGCAGGCTGGACTGGCAGGCGAGCAAGACGATTCATGCATTTGGCCGCTTCAGCTACTGGCAAGCTAGCGACGTCGGAAACTTCGGCGGTGCGGCGAACTATTCGGTGTATGACAATCGTGACCGCACGAAGAACCTGGTCGGCGGCGTGGATTTCACCACCGGGCAGTACACCCACAGCTTCCGAGCGGAATATCTGAAGTTTGTGAACGTAATCGGAGACGCTGTTCAGGGAAGCGACTTGCCCTTCGCAGATCTTCCCGTCGGCATCATTCTGGGAGGCACCGGCTTTCAGAGCGGCCCCAGTTTCCTGGCTCCGCAATCGACAATCCAGAGCGACCGTCAGGTGAAATACGACGGAAGCAAGGTCTGGGGCGCGCACATCATCCGTTACGGAATCAGCTACAACCGCATCACGGGTTGGACCAATGCCAGCTTCTTCGGTATCGCCCCGATTGCTGACAGCGTCAACCTCTCTGCTCCTGGCACTTTGACGTGCCCGGGCGGACAGACGGGTGCCGCATGCCCGTTGAACTACATCGCGGATATCGCTGATGTCGGGAACGGTCAGGGTGCGTTCACGGAACTTTCGCGCTTTGGCAAGCCGGATGGTGGCCTCGGTCCGGACAATCGCCTCGGGGCGTATATCGGTGATAGCTGGAAGGTAAAACCGAATTTGACGCTCACGTACGGCGTGCGATACGTCCGCGACACGGGCCGCACCGACAGCGATTTGGGTCCTCTCGCGGCAGTGAACGCTCAATTTCCGGGCGCTGGCAACACCGTGAATCAGCCGAACAAGAACTTCGGCCCGCAGGCCGGCATCGCTTGGGATCCCAAGGGCGATGGCAAGATGGTGTTCCGCGCCGGAGCCGGAATCTACTACGACAATACTGTCTTCAACGACATTCTGTTCGATCGCTTGCTGCGGCTTCAGAACGGAGCGTTCAACGTCGTCCAGGCTCCCTGTGCTTTCGGGCCGAGCAGTGTTGTGTTTGGAGATGGGAGCACCCACTTCCTCGGGGACTCGACTAAGGCTGCCGGGGGTGTTGCATGCAACACGCCAATCGGCGCGACGGTGGGACCCGGTGCCGGTACATGCTCAGGTATTACATTTGCAACCTGCCTCGGTAACTTCCAGACCGAGTATCAGGCGTCTTATGCCGGCGGCGGTTCCAATGGAGCGTTTATTCCATCAGGAATCGCAAACGGTAGCTTGCTCACCACTGGTTTGCTGGCTCCCGACTACAAGTCGCCACGGTCGTTCCAAATGAACGTGGGTATGCAGCGAGAGTTACGGCCGGGATTGATTCTCACTGCGGACTACATCCGCAACGTCGGCTTGCACTATCTGATCGGAACCGACATCAACCACACGGGCGACACCGCGTACTTCAGTAAGGACGCAGCGGCGAACGCAATTGCAAGTACTCTCGCATTCTGCGGAGCTGCCAATATCCAGGCGGCGGCCGCAGCGAATGGTTGCAACGTACCCGGTGCTCCGGGATTGGCGGCGAATAAGGGAGCCACGATTGGCACATTTGGTGCGTTTGGCCTCGATTCGCCTTACGACCAGGGCGTAGGTGAATGCTCAGTGGGTTTGGGGCAGGCATGCGCCTTTGGCGGAATCAACCCGAACGTCGGCGCTCTGTATCAGTACCAGTCGGCCGGACGCTCGGTTTACAACGGATTGGATATCAAGTTGGCGCAGAACGTTAGCCATCCGTTTAAGGGCGTCAAGTACATGAATTTCCAATTCGCTTACAGCCTGTCGCGCTTCGTCAACTCAGGTTCCAACACCTGCAGCCCGACCTGCGCAGCAGGAGGCGACCAGGATTTCGTGAACAACGCTCTCGACAATCGCAATCCCAACGCACTGTCTGGGCCGGGCTCTCTTGACCGGACTCACCAGTTCAATATCGGCGGCTATGCCGATCTGCCGCTTGGCTTCCGGGTCGGAATCGTTTCCCACTTCTGGTCGCCTTTTGCGGGTACGCCCTTTACTCTGCCGGTGAATGGCAGCAACAATATCGGCGCAGCCGGTGGAATCTTCGAAACCGATTACATCGGCACCGGGCAGGTTGGAAACCCGCTTCCCCGTGAAGAGACGAGCAGCTCGTGCGGCACCATGGGTGGCACCTGCGACTACTCGCTCTACAAGGTGGGTGCCTTCATGCGCCAAATCGGGCCGGTCGGTCTGACAAACGCAATCAACAATTACAACACGAACATCGCCGGGCTTCCCACGCCAGCGGGTCAGGTGCTCATTAACTCGGGTCTGGTGACGCTTGCGGACCTGCAGGCGTTGGGTGCCGTGGCTCAGCCGATCGCGGTGCCTCCAGCCAACAACGTCGGTTACGGTTGGCTGAAGGACTTCGATGCCACCTTCAGCTGGGTCGGGCATGCTTGGCATGAGAGGCTGACAATCATTCCGAGTGTCAGCATCTTCAACACCTTCAACTTCGCCAACTATGATTCGGCAGCCAGCATCCTGAACCCTCAGCTGACTGGCACTCCAGGCTCAATCAACGGCACCGGCCCGAACACGGTCGATAATCCGCGTCCCGACCGCATCGGTGCGGGGACCGGCGTGTTCGCATTCGGAGCTCCACGGACGATTGAGTGGGGGTTGAAACTTCAATTCTAGCTCGCGGCGGGGCTCGCTGCTCCCTCGGCGATCCAGCTTCGGTGATCTGAATACGCCAATGGCTCCGGGCAACCGGAGCCGTTGGCGTTTTGCTTTGGGAATTCGCAACGGAGCCTTACCTGCGATTGGGCTCTTTCCGCACAAAGGAGGCTTTATGCGGCAATTTCCTTTGTGGCTTTGCATACTTTTCCTCCTGCCCGTTTCCGCCACATCCTTCCAGCGCGCCAAGCCACCCGGAATTGTGACGGCAGACCAGCAATCTAACCAGTCCGTCGAACCACCGATGGAGATGCGCAGCCGGAAAATGAATGTGGATCAAGTGAAGCAGGAGGCGGACGAATTAAAGAAGCTGGCGGATGGCGTGCCTGCCCAAATCGAGTTGGTGACGAAGAATCAGTACCCCAAGGATCTCGTCGACAATCTCAAGCGCATCGAAAGGCTGGCCAAGCATCTGCGCTCCGAGGTCACTCCCTAGTAGGCCCAACGCAGTAGCATCGCTCCTGTGGTGTATCCGGCGCCCACGGAGATCAAAAGAACCAGATCGCCTTTGCGGAGTCGCTTTTGCTCGAGGGCGTCCATCAGCCCGAGCGGAATTGTGGCGGCGGTGGTGTTGCCGAAGTGGTCGATGTTGATCAGGATCTTCGAATCATCCACCCCCAGGCGCTCCTGCATCCCGCGAATGATGCGCAGATTCGCCTGGTGCGGCACCACGAGCGCGAGATCGCGGCTCGTGAGCCCGTTGCGCTCCAGAATCTCGACGGCCAGCTCGCTCATCCGTCGCACCGCGTATTTGAAAACCTGCGCGCCTTCCTGATGGACGTAGTGCATGCGTTTGTCCACGGTTTCGTGCGACGACGGATGCAGCGAACCGCCTGCCGGCATGTAGAGGTTGCAGCCGCCCGAGCCATCCACGTCATTCACGAAATCGATGATGCCCTCGGAGTCCGACGCGGCCGGCTCGACGAGAACCGCGCCCGCGCCGTCACCGAACAGGACGCAGGTGGCGCGATCCTTGAAATCGAGAATCGAGGTCATCACGTCGCTGCCAATCACGAGCACTTTCTTGTGCGAGCCTGCCCCGACGAACTGCGCGCCCACGGTGAGGGCGTAGACGAATCCGGAACACGCCGCCGAAAGATCGAATCCCCAGGCCTGCGAAGCGCCCAGACGATCCTGAATCAGGCAAGCCGTGGAGGGAAACAACATGTCCGGCGTGACCGTGGCGAGAACGATCATTTCAATTTCTGCTGCAGGGATCCCCTTTGCCTCGAGCAGCTTTTTCGCTGCTTCGGTTCCCAGATGCGAGCTGGCCATTCCCGGATCGGCATAGTGGCGTTCGATAATGCCGGTGCGCGTGCGAATCCATTCGTCGGTGGTATCGGTGATCTTCTCGAGATCGAAGTTGGTCACCACGCGCGGCGGCACGTATCCGGCCACTCCGGTGATCTTCGCGGCAAGGCGTCGGCCCATTACACTCTCCATTTACCCAGGATAATCCGGCGATTGTATGCAATCGCGCTCCAGCAAGACAAGCCTGAAGCCAGAATTACAATTGCGGTGAGTTAATCCACGGGAATGATCTCGTAGCGGTAGGTGATTTTCGCGGTTTTGCCGAGCATCGCAGACACCGAGCAATATTTCGTTTCGCTCAGCTCGATTGCGTCGCGAACGGCTTTGTCGTCGAGCTTACCCGTGAGCCGGTAGACGATTTCGATTTTCGTCCAGACCTGAGGCGGGTCGTGCGCGTCTTCGCCGGAAATGGTTATTTCGAGCGAACGAAGGTCTTGCCGTTTTTTTCGGAGAATCGATACCACGTCAACGCCGGTACATGCCCCGAGCGCTCCGAGGAGAGTTTCCTTCGGGCTGGGACCCTTTTTGTGCTCGGTTGCAGCATCGAACAGGACAGTCTGCCCCGAAGGCATCGTAGCGAGAAATTCCTCTTCACCCGCCCATTTCACCACCGCAGTTCGCATTATCGTCTCCGGCGCGCACAAATTCGCACAAGAGACTTTACCGGGAAGGATTTCTCGCGTCCAGCGTGGCGGGAAGCAGGCGTATTTCTACGCCAGCGCTGAATCGCTAGGACGTTCTGAAGCGCCTACGCCGGCCTCAACGGTTTGGCGGGGGGCCCGGCGCATCGTTTCGATGAACACGCGCACGAGCGAGGGATCGAACTGGTTTGCAGCGCAACGCTCGAGCTCGAGGAACGCGTCCTCGGGAGTCCGCGCCTTCTTGTAGGTCCGCTCCGATGTAATTGTGTCGTAGGCATCGGCGATTGCGATCACGCGCGCGCCATACGGAATGCGTTCGCCTTCCATGCGATCCGGATACCCGGTGCCGTCGTAGAACTCGTGATGGTGGCGCACCATCAGCCGGATGCGTTTCATGGCCTCGAGCGGTTCCAGAATTTTGGCGCCCAGCTCGGTATGCGTCTTCATCGTCTCCCACTCGGTAGCATCGAGCGGTCCGGACTTGTTCAAAATCGGTTCGGGGATGCCCACCTTGCCGATGTCATGCAGCAAGCCTGCAAGGCGTATCTCTTCCACTTCCGACGCGTCCATGCTGAGAGCCTCTGCGATCATCACCGCGTACGCGGAGACCTTCTGCGAATGGCCCTGCGTATAGTGGTCTTTCGCGTCGATCGCGAGCGCGAGCGAAGTTACGGTTTCCACCACAGCCGGCGGCAACGACTCGGCCGTGGTTCCCGCACCCTGTTCCGTGAGTGAACGCGTGAATTGCTCCAGGCGCCGGTAGATCTCGTCGAACGCTTCCGGGCCAGTGGAAAACAGACGCTTGAGGGTGACGCCGAGATAGGCTTCGAGGACATCTTTCTTCCAGCGCTTCGTATCGTTCGGATCGGTCTGCTCCGCGCTGGATACGGAATTGCCGCCTTGATGCTTCGAGAGGTACATCGAGGAGTCCGCCACCTGGATAAGCTCTTGCGGCGTGGACCCGTGCACAGGGAAGCCGGCGATGCCGAAGCTGGCCGTAATATTTTTATCGCGCAGCAAGGGATCGGACGCAATCCAGCCGCGCAGCTTGCTCGCCAACTGGCGCGCTTGTTCTACGGAGGTTTCCGGCATCAGGATCACGAATTCGTCGCCGCCGTATCGCGCGACCACGTCGGAACGGCGGCAATTTTGCTCGAGGATGTGGCCCACGCGTTGCAGGACCACGTCGCCTTCGAGGTGGCCGTAGAAATCGTTCACAAACTTAAAGCGGTCCAGGTCCATCAGGACGAGAGAGAAGGGACGGTTTGCGCGCGTGGAACGCTTCCATTCCTGCGAAAGCGTTTCCATCAAGTAGCGATGAGTTTTGACGCCCGTGAGGCCGTCGGTGATTGCCTGTTCCTGTGCTTTTTGGAATGTAAGCGCATTGTGCAGCGCGCCAGCAAAAAGATCGGCGAGAGTACGGAGGACAAGAACCTCCTCATCCGGGAAGCTGGACTTCTCGGATGACTCGACATACAAAACACCGAGGAGACCGTCCGCGTACGATACCGGCAAGGCAATCGCAGAGACGCTTCCCGGCACGATCAGGCGCGGAGTGGTGGCGTTGACCTCGCGAACGATGGCGAGTTGCCCGGTTCGTGCGACCTGGCCGATGAGACCTTCGCCCAGCAGAATGCGGCGGCCGATGGCGTCGTGCCGTGCGCCGGCCTCCGCCTGAATCACGAGCTCTTTCGCCGAATAATCGAGCACGGCGATTCCGATGTGATCGTAGGTGAGGCCATTCTCGATTTCGGAGGCGATTTTGGCGAGCATCTCTTCGGGATTCAGGGTAGTGATCGCATGGCTCGAAATATTATTTACCAGCGTAAGATGCCGCGATTTTTTCTGCTCTTCGGCGAAGAGGCGCGCATTCTCAATGGCGATGCAGGCTTCGCTCGAAAGTACGCGCAGCAGCTCCACGTGGCCTTCGTCGAAAACGCGCTCGTTGGGACTGTGCACGGCCATCACGCCGATAGCGCGGTCGTAAAGAATCAGCGGCACCACGCAGATCGAGCCTGCTTCGCGAGCGGGATCGAATCCGAGCCGCGCTGTTTCATCATGGAAGTGATCGCGGATTAAGAGCGGTTGCCGCTCGCGGACCACGAATTCGACCAGGTGATTTCCCGGCGGGCGCGTCCGTTTGGGTTGGCGTTCGCCGTCCACCACTTCAATCTCGAATCGCACTTCGTCGGCCTTGCCGTCATAGAAAGCGATGAAAAAGCTGCTCACGTCGAGCAATCTGCGGATTTCCGAATAGATACGCTCGAAGAGGATGTCCGGCTGGAGCGTGGAGCTCAGTGCGCGGCCAATTTCGTTCAGGATGTGAAGCTCTTCGCTGCGCCGGGCCGTTTGCTGAATCAAGTAGCTATTCTCAACGGCCATGCCGATCTGGTGACCAAGCGCGAGCAAAAGACGCAACTCGGCTGCGGTGAAATTGCGGTTGTCCGGCGTCCCGAGCAAGAGCACTCCAAACACTCGCTCCTTGGCCTGCAGGCTGATACCTACGACGGTTCGAAGCCCCTGTTCGAGCAGCAGCTTGCGGAGGTGCTGGAACTGTTCCTCTTTTTCGAGCGTGCGGTAATCCGAATCGCTGGCGAGATTTCGAAGGACCACGAGGCCGCCGAGGCGAGCGACGAGATTTACAATGTACTCGTCAAGGTCATCCTGCTGTGCAGCGGAACAGAACGCATCGCCCATGCCGGTGCCGACGACAGAGGTGGGCCCTTCCGAATCGCCATAATGCAGGCACAACGCGCCGGCGGGAATGCGCACGACATTCAGAACGCGATCGAGCGCCTGCGCCAGCATTTTCTGAATTTCGCCGCCCACGAAGCTGGAGGTCGCGAGATTCAGGTTCGAAAGCGCCAGCATATTTCGCTCGACGCGGCGCCGCTCCTCTTCGTAGACGGCCATCACCATCAGCACGCCGGCGAAAAGCTCAGGCAAAGCGACCAGCGGGACCAGACTGACGTTGGCAAAGCGGCCCCCGAAGCGCGGCTGAAGGACGGTAGCGACGCGAATCAGACCCCAGAAAACGAATGTGATCGCAAGCAGAAGATCCGCACGCGATTCCTGTTTTTGGCCTTCTTGCCAGAATGTGCGGGCGACGAAGAAAAACGTCAGCGTAACGGAGAGGCCCAAAGGGGCCTGAGTCCAGCCGCGGTCAAACGCGACAGCCCAAACCGCCAAAGCAGCAGCGACTGCAAAAATCGCACGGAAGTGGACTGTGAGACGGCCATAAAGCCGCGCGGAACAATAAAAAGACAGAGCCGCAATCGCCAGCATCCACTCGTTCACGCTCCAGGCCCATTTGGGCACGGTAATTTGAGGAGGTAACATCATCGGAACGAAGTGGGCAGCAAGCAGGAACCAGCCAATGGACCACACGAGCAGGTACTCCTGCCTTTTTTGCAGGTAGACGTAGACGAAAAACACTCCAAGCAGGAAGGCGCTCGCCAGCGGGACAATGGAGGCCGGATTGAGTTGGCTCAGCAACTTGGCGCCTTTTTCATGAACAGCGGTCTTCCGCCGAGAATATCAGAAAATTGCCAGCCTTCCGGCGGCGTGTCCAGTCGAGTTTCGTGGAGGTCAACCTCCGGCGAGTCTTGGATTTGGCGCACAATCGGCATGAAGTTCCAGGCCGAGGGCGGAGGGCCGCATCCAAGTGTGACTATGACTGAGCGGTCAAAAACGGTCAACAGTACCCTCGTACCAACTCCCGTCGTTTCATCTATTTCCGCTCCGCTCTCTCGATTTCGCGAGGGCTATCCGCTAAGATGGATGGTTTCCGAGTGATGAAGGGATCGACTGAATGAATTCGCCGCAAAAACCGCGTGTGCGATTCGCGCCTTCTCCGACGGGATATTTGCACGTCGGCGGCGCGCGCACCGCTCTTTTTAATTGGCTTTTCGCACGGCATGAGGGTGGCACACTCCTGCTGCGGATTGAAGATACCGATGTGGAACGCAATCGGCCGGAACTTGTGGAAGGCATTCTTGAGGGACTGAAGTGGCTTGGAGTTGAATGGGATGAAGGGCCGTATTTTCAGTCGCAGCGGCTGGAGATGTATCGCGCCGCTGGAGAGAAGATTCTGGCGAGCGGGGCTGCCTATGCGTGTTACTGCAAGCCCGTGGCTTACGGGGGAGCCGATGCGGCGCATGAGGAGCAAGAGGGCGAGGGCGACGATGAAACGCCGAAATCGGACAAGATGGTTGTCTGCAATTGCCGCGATTTGAGCGAGGCCGAAAGGGCCGCGAAAGAGGCGCAAGGCATTCCGCGGGCGATTCGTTTTTAGGTTCCACGGACGGGGGTTACCAAATTCGAGGACGCCGTGTTTGGGCCACGGGAAGTGCAGAATGCTGAGATTGAGGATTTTGTGCTGCTGCGTTCGTCGGGGTTGCCAACATACCAGTTAAGCGTGGTGGTGGATGATATCGACATGCGGATTACGCACATTATTCGCGGGGCGGATCACCTGTCGAATACACCGAAGCAGGTGTTGATTTATCGCGCGCTGGGGGCGGAGCCGCCGATTTTCGCGCATGTGCCGTTGATTCTTGGTGCGGATCGGACGCGGCTTTCGAAGCGGCACGGGGCGACGAGCGTCGGGTCGTATGCGGACGAGGGATTTCTGCCCGAGGCTTTTCGAAATTTTCTGGCGCTGCTCGGGTGGTCGGCTGGCGGCGACGCGGAGTATATGCGGACTCCAGAATTGATTGAGAGATTTTCGCTTTCGGGAGTGAGCCGCACGAATGCGATTTTCGACCGGGCGAAACTCGAATGGTTCAATACGCAGTATTTGCAGAAGCCTCCGGTGGAAGAAGTCCTGCCGTATGTTGAAGCGGAATTGAAGCGGGCCGGATTGTGGAAAGATGCGTGGTCGGGCGCCGAGAAAGAATGGTTTGCGCGTACGGTGGATTTGATCCGGCCGCGAACTCGCTTGCTTCACGATTTCTCGGGATGGGCGCGAGCTTTCTTTACGGACGATTTCGAGTATGAACCGGAGGCGCGGGCGAAATTCTGGAAGGACGAAAAGATTCCCGGGCTTCTCGCGAAGCTTGCCGATGCTCTTGCAGCTCTGCCGGAATGGAATCACGATGCGTGCGATGCGGCTACGCGCGCCGTGGCGTCAGCTGAGGGCGTGAAAGCCGGCATGCTGATCAATGCGACTCGCGTGGCGATTGTGGGCCGTGCGGTGGCGCCTCCGCTCTTCGATACGATGGTTGCGCTGGGCAAAGAGCGAGTGATCGCGCGGCTACGGAAGGCGGTGCCTTTAATTTCTGCGGCGTAAAATCCTGCGATTCAGGCAAGATTAGAGTAATGAGCTTTGTCCCGCCAAATATCGAACGGCAACGCGTTCCTGCGCGCGGAATTCTTCTGGGCGCTGCGATTGCGCTTGCTGTAGTTGGCCTCGCCGTGTGGTTGTGGACGGGCATGGGCTTTCTTCAGTTGATTGGCCTTTTTCGCGGCGGCACCACCGTAATCAACGTGAATCAGCCCACGGTGGTACGCCAGATC
>CAWFGI010000015.1:0-481411 GCA_963815265.1 uncultured Acidobacteriota bacterium
GGAAGTGAGGTATCGTGAATCTTAGATCGATTCGCGTCGTGGGCCTGGGATTTGGGGTGCTTTTGCTGTGCGCGCTGCCTTTGGCGGCCGCGCCAAACTCCGGGAAAATTTCGGGAGTTGTGATGGACCCGAAGGGAACGCCCCAGATGGGTGCCACCGTCTCGATCTCGGCGGAAAACCTTCTGAGCTTTGCGCCCACTGAGCTTCTCACCAACGATCGCGGGCGCTTCTCTACCGCCACCCTGGCTCCCGGAATGTACTCGGTCAAAGTGACCCTCGCCGGCTTTTTGCCGGCAATCCAACAGCACATTCAGGTAAGCGATCAACAGACGACCCTGCTGGAAATCGTGCTTGGATCGGTGCTTTCCTCGTTCGAAAAACTGCGCAAGCAGCCGGCTGAACAGTTGGCTTCAGACGAATGGATCTGGGTGCTTCGCAGTTCGTCGGCGACGCGGTCGATTTTGCGCTGGCAGGATGGCACCGTAATCGTCGAGGGAATTCCGAATCAGGGTGAAGTCGCTCAATCGCAGGCGATTCACGGGCGATTCGACGTGACGTCTGGCTCCGACCATCCGGGTTCAGTTTCAAATCTTGCCGACTCTCCGGCAACGGCTTTCGCCTACGACGTCGCTGTGGGCGAGCATGGTCGGCTCTACGTGGCCGGACAGTTCAGCTATGAGGGTGGTTCACCGGCCGGAGGGCTGGTCGCCGAGTGGGTTCCTTCCGGAAAAATCGGCGATGGGCCGGCTACCAGCGTAGTTGTTCGCGAATCCGAACTCGGGGCCTACGGCCCAATTTTCCGCGGCATCCGAGTGTCCCACGATAATCAAATGGCGTTGGGCGATCGCGTTAGCCTTCGCTACGGCAGCGACTACGTGGCGGCAGGCCTTCGGCAGTCGACGATGGCATTGCGCCCGCGAGGCGAGCTTGCTATTCAGCTTTCTTCCTCGTGGCAACTGGCCGCGCTCGCAGCCATGAGCAATTGGCAGCAGACGCCGGACGGTTCACAAGCCGGCCTGCAGTCGGCGATGAATTCTCTCGACGCTTTCCCTACATTGCTGCTTCGTGATGGCCAGCCGGTATTCGAAAACAATTTGCATGCAGAGGTCTCGGTAGAGCATGCCCTGGGTAACGGTTCGAACATCAGCGCGGCCGTATTCCACGACAACTCAAGCCACACGGCCGTTTTTGGGCGCGGACCTGTTTCCGGCGGCGATTATCTTCAGGATTATTTCTCCGATGTGTTCGCCTACGACGGCGGGAGGACGGGTTCCACCGGCGCGCGAGCGGCCTTTCATCATCGTTGGACCGACAATCTCGACACTACTATCGTGTATGACTATGCCGGAGTTCTTGCACCCGATGACAGTGCTTTTGAAGGCCCTTTGCGCGATCAGCTCATGACTCGTTATCGCCAGAGCCTTGCGGGACGCGTGTCAGCGAACGTGCCCCGTCTCGGAACGAAGGTCTCCGTTGGATACAAGTGGATTGGCGGACAAGCGGTCACCCACCTCGATCCGTACGGAGAGTCTTTGTTCCATCTCGATCCCTACTTGAATATGGAAATTCGCCAGCAGCTTCCCAGTTTCTTCCCTGGCCACATGGAAGCCTTGGCTGACTTCGGAAACCTCCTGGCGCAGGGATACGTCCCAGTCTCAACGGGAGATGGGCGGGTGGTCCTTGTGCCTTCCTACCGGTACTTCCGCGGCGGGTTGAGCGTTCAGTTCTAGCGTTTAGTCGCCTACCGGAATTGGGAAGGTTAATCCCAGAAACAGAATTTCTGAAAAACGGGCAGTCGCGGTATCTCCTAACATGAACAAAAATAGCCACTTCCCCGATATGAAATCTGTGATTTGTGGAAATCTACGTGCTGGCATAATAGTAGAAGGATAAGGGTGTAGGTGCGTGAACGATAGCCTTCGCATGCGGCTCGGCGCGGTGGTGCTGGCGGTCCTCACGCTTGCTGCTGTAATTTTCGCCGTCCTCAACTACCAACAGCGCACTCGCTATATCCTGCCGGACGACGGCGTCACCTGGATGGACAGTCCGCAGGGTGTCGTCGCATGGCACGTGGTGGCAGATTCGCCCGCTTCCAGAGCTGGGATCAAGCAGGGCGATTACGTGGCCACCGTTCGCGGCTTCTCGATACACCGCGCGACGGACGTAACGCGCGTGTTGTTCAAGGTAGGCCCCTGGGCTGAAGTTCGATACGGAATGCGGCGGGACGGAGCTGCTTTTGAAACGCCGCTTGTGACGGCGCCGCAGGAAAATCCTTCGTCGATCGAGAATTACCTACGCTTTACTGCACTGCTGTATTTGTTCATCGGCCTGTTTATTTTTGCTCGCCGCTGGAATGCGCCTCGCGCAATTCATTTTTATATTTTCTGCCTTGTTTCGTTCATTCTTTACAGTTTTCACTACAGCGGCAAATTGAATTCCTTCGATTGGGTGATCTACTGGAGCAACGTTGTCGCTTTACTTCTGCAACCGGCTCTTCTGGTTCATTTCGCGCTCGTGTTTCCGGAACGTCGAGGCTGGATCTGGCCCAAGCTCGCCCTTACATACGGGATTCCGGCCGGCCTTTTAACCCTGCATGTTTTCATCGCTAGCGGCACGCTTGATTTCCTGCCGGCAGTAAGCACGCGTTACTGGCTCGATAAAGTGGAGCAAGCGAATCTGGGAATTTATTTTCTCGTCGCTGCGGTGATTTTCTTGATGAGTTACCGCCGGGCTCCCACCGCCATTCTGCGGCAGCAGCTCAAATGGGTTACAGGTGGCACTTTTGCCGGCACGATTCCATTTCTGCTGCTGTACATCGTGCCCTACGTCTTCGGCATCGTCCCGGCATCATGGATGAAGGCGTCGGCGTGTTCGCTGGCCCTGATTCCGCTGTGCTTTGGTTACGCCATCATCCGATACCGCCTGATGGACGTGGATATCATCTTCAAGCGCGGCCTGGCTTACACATTTGCAACCGCGGGCGTGGTGGCCATTTATTTTGCCGCGGTGGCGCTGATCGGCGAGGCGTTCCATACGACGCTGACGGCCGGGCCGGCGGGGAGCGTCATCGCGATTGTCGTAGCGGCGTTTCTGTTTCAACCGCTGAGAGACTGGGTGCAGGCTCGCCTCGATCGCTTTTTCTATCGCGACCGCCTCGACTATCGCCGTACGCTGATCGAATTTGGCTCTGCGCTAACGAATGAGGTCCGGCTCGAGCCGTTGGTCGGCTCGGTTCTCGACCGTGTGTCGCAAACTCTGCTTGTCGATCGCCTTGCGATTTTTCTCGAGGATCCGGTGGCCCCGGGAAAATTCATCCTTTCGCGTTCCATGGGCTTGCGGCCCGAGGGTTCGCTCGATCTCAGCTTTCTTGATTCGTCGCGGCCGGGGCTCGAGCACGGCTGCCTCTTCTTCGAATCGGCGCGCGCCGCCTCGCAGGAGTCCGAATCGGTTCGCCGCACACTCGAAGAGCTGGACCTGAACTACTTCATCGCTTGCCATTTCCGCGAACGCAGCGTCGCGGTTCTCGGACTGGGCAAGACGGTCGACGGCGATTATCTTTCGAGCGATGACCTCGAACTGCTCTCTACGATTGCGGGTTATGTCGCGATCGCCATCGAGAATGCGCGTCTCTACCAGTCGCTGGAACAAAAGGCCATGCAAGTGGAGCGGCTCAAGGACTTCAGTGAGAATATCGTCGAGTCGCTCAACATCGGAGTGCTCACAGTCGATCTGGAAGACCGCATCGAATCGTGGAATCCGCAGCTCGAGGGTTTGCTCGGGGTGCCGCGCCAGGACGCAATTCGCAAACGCCTGCAGGAAGTGCTGCCTGCGGATTTGGCTGGCGAGATAGCCGCACGAGCGGCAGGTGACCATGTTTCCGGGATCTACAAATTCCGTCTGAGCACGCGCAGCGGAGGCCAGCTCGTAATCAACGCCTCTATTGCTCCGCTCGTTGGCAAGAATGGCGCGCGGCTCGGCCGGCTGATTCTGCTCGACGACATCACCCAGCGCGTGCGGCTCGAAGAGCAGATGGTTCAAACCGAAAAACTCACTTCGCTCGGATTGCTCGCAGCCGGCGTCGCTCACGAAGTGAATACGCCGCTCGCTGTGATCTCGAACTATATTCAGATGCTCGCCAAGCAGATCCCCTCCGACGATCCGCGCCAGAAAACGATTGAACGCATCGTCAAGCAGACCTTCCGCGCCAGCGAAATCGTTAATAATCTGCTCAACTTCTCGCGTACCGGCGCCGCAGAGTTCGTCGAAGTGGACGTGAATCACGTTCTCGAGGAAACGCTCACGTTGGTACAACATCCGTTCAAGACGGCGCAAGTGAAGGTAATCAAGAATTACACCCAGGAACTGCCGACGGTCCTGGGCTCTATCACGCGCTTACAGCAGGTGTTCCTGAATCTTTTCATGAACGCGCGCGATGCGATGCCCAGCGGCGGCATGTTGGAAGTCCGAACGGGCGCCCACAACGGTTCGGTCGAAATTGAAGTCACTGACACAGGCGCCGGCATTCCTCCTGAGCACCTCCATCGCATTTTCGATCCATTTTTCACAACAAAGGCCTCCGGTAGGGGCACCGGCCTGGGTCTTTCGGTGAGCTACGGCATCATAAAGGAGCATGCGGGAAAAGTTGACGTGCGCTCCACGCCAGGAAAGGGAACATCTTTCCGGCTCGAATTTCCCGTAGCAAGAAAACCTGTTCATGCCTAAGGGATCCATACTCGTCGTTGACGACGAAATCGAAATTCGAGAGGGCCTTGAAGCCCTTCTCACATCCGAGGGATTCGAAGTTACGCCCGCGGATACCGGCGAAGCCGGGCTGCAGAGGCTCGAAGATCGCCCGTTTGACTTGATGCTGCTCGATGTGAGCCTGCCGGATCGCAACGGCCTTGAGCTGCTCCGCGAGATTCGCCGCCGCGATCCGAATCTCTCGATCATTCTGATTACTGCGTTTGGCTCGATTGACATGGCCCGCGCAGCCTTCAAGGGCGGCGCACAGGATTTCATCACCAAGCCGTGGTCGAACGACGAACTGATTGCGCAGGTTTCCGTTGCGATCGAGGGCCGCCGGCTGCGCGAAGAGAACGTCCAGCTAAAGCGCGCTTTGAAGCAGCGCTACAATTTTCCCAGCATCATCGGCAAGAGCGAAAAAATGCTCGCCGTGTTTGATCTAATCACGCAGGTCGCGCCGTCGCGTTCCACCGTTCTCATCTACGGTGAGAGCGGCACGGGTAAGGAATTAATCGCCAAGGCGATTCATTCCGCATCCACTCGCGCGGACAAAGCTTTTATCCCCATCAATACCGGCTCGATTCCCGTAGATTTACTCGAATCGCAGCTTTTTGGCCACGTGAGAGGCGCCTTCACAAGCGCCGTCGCATCGAAAAAGGGACTCTTTGAAGTTGCCGATCAGGGGACGATCTTCTTTGACGAGATTTCCACCATCGGCCCCGAAACGCAGGCCAAGCTATTGCGCGTGATTCAGGAACGCGAATTTATGCGCTTGGGCGGCACCGACACCATCAAGGTAGACGTCCGCATCCTCACCGCGTCGAATGAAGATCTCACCAAGCTTGTCCGCGAGGGCCGCTTCCGCGATGATTTGTATCACCGCCTGAACGTGATTTCCGTTCAGCTTCCGCCCCTGCGCAACCGCAAGGAAGACATCCCGCTGCTCATCGACCGCTTTCTTGAACAGTTCTGCCACGAAAACGGCAAGCCGCTGCGCCGGTTCTCGCACGGCGCAATGAAGCTCTTGATGGACTACGATTGGCCCGGTAACGTCCGCGAGCTCGAAAATGTTGTCGAGCGTGCCGTGGTGCTCTCCACGCAGGACGCAGTCGACGTCGATCTGCTGCCTGAAAATGTCCGCACGCGCGAGATCGTAAGAGGTGTACGCCTGCAGCTGGCTGAATTCCTGCCGCCACTGCCGGGAGAAGTGGGAGCGCGCACCACGGCACCCGCTCCTTCACTCTTTGAGATACTCGAAGAAGTGGAGCGCCGCATTATCGTGGACATGCTTGAGCGCACCAACTGGAACCAGACCGAGGCGGCCGAGCGCTTCCAGATTCCGCTCTCCACGTTGAACCAAAAGATCAAACGCCTCGGCATTGAGACCCGCCGCCGCGCCAATCCGCCTCGTGGTGGTTATGGTTACGGCACCGATCCTGCCGATTTTTCCGCCGGCAAATAGACTCGGACAAAGAAGCGAGAGAAGAAGTTGTTAGATGACGAGAGGGTGTCCCGCCAGATTCTCCAGAATTCGGTAGGGTGCTGCGTTCGGAGCAACCAACGCTTTCGGAGGTATCAGGAGAGTTTGTTCGATGGCGTATTGGCCGGAGATTACTGCGTGCGCCACGCAATCCGTAAAAACGAGCCATGTGGCGAGAGGCGGAAATTCCAGCCGGAATTTCGGGCAATCTTCCTGGAATTTCGCATTTTCTTTCAGATAATCGTGAAAGCGCAGCATAAACATGTCGTAAGGCGTCCTGCCCATCCCGCGAAAGCCTAGTTTTTCGCCCCAGGTTTGCACCGTGCGGCTGATCACAGTATCGCCCTCGGCAATTTGTCCCAGCCCCGCATCGTTGGCAAACTGGCGCGCGAGCGATTCAAACCCTTCCGTCGTGTTCCAAACGCGCGGGCGTTTGGGGTTGAGATTCGTGAAAACCCGTAAAATTCTTCCGCCACGCGTCGGCCGGCTCGGAAAGGCATCCACATGCAGAAGATCGTTTCGTTTGTGGATGGGAAGATCCCGCCCCTCTTCCTCGATCGGGCGAAAACTGGAGAAATCGAGGTTCCACTTCGTCGCGTAAGGAGCCAGGAATTTCGTGAGGAACTCGATCACCTTTGCGCTGTAGTTGCGCATGATCGTGTGGATTCGTTCGATCGTCCGCACGTCGCCTGAAACGCCGCGGAGGATGTCCTCGGACGGTCGGTAAGACACGTTCTTGTGCAACCGTAACTCAGTCCATTGTTGCGCGAGAAGAAACTCTTGATCCTCAATCGGGAAATGAAAAGGAAGGGACCGGAAAAAAACGATCTGCCCCTTCTCGAGGAGTTCGCAATAACCGCGCGAGCGCGAAGCCACCTGCTCGCGTCCCACCCATCCCCCCGGCAGGCGGTAATCTTCCACCTGAATCCAAGAAGCCTGGGTTCTGTCAGGTCGCTTCAGCGGCACGGGCGTCGAAACCCCTAACCGCTTGCAGCGCCTGAGCGCTTGTAACCGGGTGGCAGAAGCGTGGTCGTGAGGTCAACGCCGGAAAGATCGACGCCGTCGAGATTGGTCTCGCGCAAAATCGTCGTTTGTAGAATTGCGCCTTCGAAATTCGCGCCGCCTATTTCGGCTTGGCGAAAATTCGTCGCTCCAAAATTTGCACGGCGCAGATTCGCATGGCGAAGATCGGCGCGAAAAAGCTCCGCTCCGCCCACCTGTGCCTCAGAAAGGTCCGCCCCACTCAGATTCGCTTCCGTGAGGTCCGCCTTCCGCAGGTCGGCTCGATGCAGTTTCGCTTTGCCAAAATCGACAGACGCCAGCTTCGCGTCGCGAAGATTGGCGCGGGTTAAGTTTGCGCCTTGCAGATTTACATAGGCCAGATTCATCTTGTGCAGGTCCGCGCGAGACAAATCCGCGCCGGCGAGGTCCGCGCGAACACCGGACTCGTCGCCGCGCATGAACTTTGCGTGTGCAGCGAGGATGTCTGACAGCCGCTTGCCATTGTGCCGAATTCGGTCCGGAGACCTCAGCCCGCCCGTAATCGCGCTCAGAATGCTCATTTTCGATTTGCCATTGGTCCTTTGAAGACGCACCAATTTTACTAGAACTCAGAACAAATAGGGCACCGAAGCTCGTTCCACATCGTCCCCGACACCTCCATCGCGCGTCCTATCACCGTCCAATCTATGATAAGTTCACTTGAATGGACTTGCTCGACAGGCTCAAGAGCAAAGCGCGGGCTTATCCACAGCGGATCGTCCTGCCGGAAGGCGAAGACGAGCGCGTAATTCGCGCCGCTGTTCAAGTGACGGCCGAGCGCTATGGGCAAATCACGCTCCTGGGCCGCCCGGTCAATATTCGCGCCGCAGCCGATAGGGCGGGCTTACAGCTCGACGGTATACAAATTGTTGATCCACTATCGAGTCCCCGCGTCAATTCCTATGCAGAAATCTATTTCGAACGCCGGCACGCTCGCGGCCTTACGCACGAGGAAGCTCAAGAATTTGCGCGCAAACCGCTCTATTTCGCGGCGCTGAGCGTAGCGGCCGGCGATGCTGACTCGACCGTTGGCGGCGCTGCGAACTCAACGTCCGACACGGTTCGCGCGGCACTGCATTCCATCGGGCTAGCCCCCGATGCGCGTCTTATGTCGAGTTTCTTCCTGATGATCGCGCCGGAACGCAATCGCACAGCCTTCGGCGAAAAAGGCGCCCTGCTTTTTGCCGATTGCGCCGTGGTTCCTGACCCCACGGCGCAGGAGCTCGCGGAAATCGCACTGGCCACAGCCGAAAATGCTCGTGTTTTCCTCGAAACCGAACCACGCGTCGCGCTTCTCTCATTTTCGACCAAAGGTTCCGCTGCGCATGCTCACGTCGAAAAGATCCGCGAGGCGTTGCGTATCGTGAAAGCCCGCCAACCGGACCTTGCAATCGACGGCGAACTGCAAGCCGACGCCGCCCTCGTCACCGCAATAGGCGCAAGCAAAGCTCCCGGCTCGCCCGTCGCCGGCCGCGCGAACGTTTTGATCTTTCCCGATCTCAATTCCGGAAACATCGCCTATAAACTCGTCGAGCGTCTCGCCGGCGCCGAAGCTCTTGGTCCGATTCTCCAAGGTCTAGCACGCCCCGCGAACGATCTATCGCGCGGTTGCTCTTCTGACGATATTGCGAAAGTTATCGCCATCACCGCTGTCCAGGCTATTGCGCGCAAGGAAATCGCATCCGTCTCCGGAGACTAATTCTCGTGCCGCTCCGCTTCCGTCGCGCGCCTCTCGTTTCGCTGCGTCGAATCTTCGTACCCACCCTTCTCGCCGGCCTTGCCGTTATTTCCTTATGTTTCCATCAACTTCGCGCCCTCGCTCAGAACGCGTCCGATCAGCCAGGCGAAGAAATCGTCGCTAATCTCGCAGCGGGGCGCGTCGTGATTGCAGTTGTTAAGGACGCCATCTTAATCGCTACCGTCGAAAATCCTTTCGAGGCCCAGACGCACCCACCCGTTCCGGTCCCTCTTTCCGGCGAGCGTGCCGGCGTGATTCTAGGCGCGGTCGACTGGTTTTCGCCATCATCGAAAGTCCAGATCGCCCGACTTGATCACGATCTTCCGCGTCTTCACGGCCGCGTCAAACCGCAAGGGCCAAGGCTGCTGGCGGGCGAGGAAGGTAGCGAGGCCACGGATATCGAGTTCGTCGGCGAGGGCTTGAACGACCGGCTGAACGAAGTGGTGAAAACTCTTCACGCCAAGCTGGATTTGGCGGAAGGCGAACCACTCGTCGAATTAGTGATTGCCGACTTCATCCCCGGTTACGGCCCCGAAGTTTGGCACGTGGACTATTCGATTGAGCAGTTTCCGCAACGGGGCGATTTTTGGGAGACGCGTATACCCCGTCCACGGTATCTTCAGGACTGGCCCCCGGAAAAAAATCAGCCACACACGCTACTCGAATTTGACTATCCACCGAGCCTGACTACACCGACCCTGCTTGAAATGCTGCGTCAAAAGGACCCCCGCCTTGAAAAGCTCTCCAATTCTGATCCCGTGATGGCCTCGGTAGCTTCCATGCTTCTCAAAGGAATCAGCAATAAGGTCTCATCCGCTGACGCAACGCAGTTTCTGCGTGCCGCCCTTAATGCCATCTCTCCGCCAAAGGCCCGCGAAACCGTGGCCACGATTGGTTTTCAAACCGGCTTCGCCTGGATATTGCAGCCACCCAACGAACCGAAACCCGCCCTCCAGCAGAAGGAGCGTCCGGCGGGTGCGCCAACGCTTCTCAAGCCATCTGGAAACTAATTGGGATTTGCGGTGCGTACGGAAGGGTGCCGTTACGGACGAAAGTGACTGCCAGTGGTGCGTTCATTTTTTCTGTTTCAATTGTTCCTGAAGTTTTGCGTTCTTTTCTGCAACCCCGCGAACCAGATCTTCCTTGTGCGCTAGGAGCCGGCGCGCTATTTCGGCGTCCGCCAAACCCAGAATCTCAGCGGCAAAGATCGCCGCGTTAACTGCTCCCGCCTTGTCGATCGCCATCGTCGCTACTGGAATTCCGCCCGGCATCTGCACGGTCGCCAGCAGCGCGTCGAGCCCATTGAGCGCGCTCGTCGCGAGCGGCACGCCGATTACAGGTAGCGTCGTATTTGCTGCAATTACGCCAGCAAGATGTGCCGCCGCACCAGCACCGACGATCAGCACCTTCACCCCACGCCCCGCCGCAGACGTAGCATATTCGTGCGCCCGCGCGGGCGTCCGGTGCGCCGATACCACCTCCATCTCGTAGCGAATTCCAAATTTCTCGAGCGTCTTGCTCGCCTCGCTCATCACCGGCAGGTCTGTATCCGACCCCATCAGAATTCCAACCGTCACGCCCAAAGCGCCGTCGCTAGCCGTCACCCTGAAACCTCCTGTTGTGCAGCTTCCGAAACAATAGCCGCAACCTCGATCCGGTCACCACGCCGAATTGTCCCGCCCTCCACCACCCGGCACAACCAACCACGCTGCCCGCGCAATTCTTCCTGCAGCCCGTGACGGATTTCATCCATCCTCGAGCACGGCTCACATGGCAACGTTATCTCCAGTAAGCTGCCGCCAATACGCAAGTGCTGACCAGGCTTCAAACGCTGAAAATCCAAGCCCCGTGTGGTTACGTTTTCTTTCACAGCGCCAGGCGGAACGCCCAGTTTTTGCAGGGACTCAATGTCCATAAGCGAGACTTGCCGTTTGCTGTTTGGTCGTCCGTGGATACATCCTTTTAGTCCCTTGTTCTGAACGGCCTCCGCCTCTTCGACTTCTTTCATCGGGAAACGGTGCACGAGGCATAGGAAGAGATTCGTTACCTCAGGCATTGCTAGCTCCAACAGTTGCCTGAGCGCCGGCCTTGGCCGGTGCTGCGACATCAGTCCGATACTGCCGCCCCTCAAACTTAATGCTACTACATAGAACATAGACAGCCTGGCGGCACATGTTGAGGTCTTTACCAGAAGCCGCTATCCCAAGAACCCTACCAGCACTTGTGTAGTACTTGGTCGCCTCGCTTCGCACTCCGGAATAGAACACGGTCGCGGGCGTGCTAGCTCGGTCATGTGAATCCAGCCCCGAAATCTCCTGTCCTACCTCCGGCTTTTCAGGATAACCCCTCGAAGCCAGCACAACGCAAATGCTCGAAGCCGGTGCCCAGGTCGCCTGGACCTTGCCAACTTGGCCCCGCGCAGCTGCCATACAAGTCTGCGCGAAATCAAAATCCGCCCTCATCATAATCGCCTGCGTCTCCGGGTCTCCAAGCCGGCAATTGAACTCCAGCACTTTCGGCCCCTGCTGAGTAAGCATCAGCCCGAAATACAAGAACCCCCGATATGGCAGGCCATCTTTCTCAAGTCCAGCCAGCGTCGGCCGCACGATTGTCTCGACAATCTTCTTCTCCAGGTCTGCCGGCAAAAGATCATCCGTCGAGTACGCTCCCATGCCGCCGGTGTTTGGCCCGCGGTCCCCGTCATACGCTCGCTTGTAATCGCGCGTGGGCGCCATGCGCACAAAATTCTTGCCGTCGGTCAGAATGATGAACGACAGCTCCTCGCCCTGAAGCCCTTCCTCCAGCAGCACTCGCTGGCCCGCTTCTCCGAATTCCTTGCGCTCCATTACTCGATCGATAAAGGCTGTCGCCTCATCGGGAGACGACGTCACCAGAACACCTTTCCCAGCCGCCAACCCATCCGCTTTAATCACCAGCGGCCAATCAACGGAACAAAGGTCAGTGTAGACATCTACGGCCTGCTCGTAAATTCCGTACACCGCGGCGGTAGGAATGCCGTGCCGCTCCATAAACTTCTTCGCAAAAATCTTGCTGCCCTCGAGCTGCGCAGCCACCTTTGAAGGCCCCAATAAGGTAAGTCCGCGCGAGGCAAATTCGTCGGCGATACCGCGAACCAACGGAATCTCAGGACCAACGACAGTCAAATCGGCGCCGAGCTTCGCAGCAAGATCGGCCGCAGCTCGCACGTCGCTTAAATCGAGTGCAAAGCATTCCGCATCGCTCGCGATCCCGCCGTTGCCCGGCGCACACCAAACTTTTTCCACGCTCGGCGATTGCGCAAGCTTCCACACCAGCGCATGCTCGCGTCCGCCACCACCGATGACAAGAATTTTCATTCAGCTCTTCGAAACGATCCGAAAATTTCCAAACCAGAACCATACGGCGTTCGCTCCGTCAGTGTCAACACGCAGTCCCAATTCATTCGCGGCAGCCTCGAGAATTTTTCAACTGCGCCGCGTCTCTGTTTTTGAGGCGATGTACAATCATCTGCTCGCACGTGCGCTGAACCGCGATAGGCGACAGAACTCGATTAATGCCGAACGAAACTAAGGTGGCCTAACCTTGCATTGGGATTTTGCCCTCATCCTTGGCGTCCTCGCCTTCCTAGTCCCCGTCCTCGGGCGGCGGCGCGTACGCGCTTTGCTCGCACTTCCCGACACAACGAAACTAGATCGCCTCTCGATTTACGCATCGACGATTGCCTTCCAATGGCTTGCCGCTGCTTTGATATTCTGGCGCTCGATTCACCACGGTATCGTGCCCGCGCAACTCGGGGTCACGCTTGGCCGCGGCTATATCACTACTACTATGTCGATAGTATTTGGTTCTCTCCTTCTGATTAATCAGATTGCCACCGTTCGCCGAATTAGGTCCGATCCAAGTGCGCTTCGCTCCGAGACGGTTCAGCTGGCTCTCAAGGTATTTCCGCGAGACGGAATTGAGCGCCTCGGCTTCGTGGCCCTGGTGACGACCGTAGCGATCTGCGAGGAGTTCATATACCGCGGTTTTGCCCAGTATGTCTTCCAAAGTTGGTCTGGCTTCTTGCTCGTCGGCGTCCTCGGGTCGGCTCTGCTGTTTTCGTTTGCGCATCTCTATCAAGGTAAGCGAGGTTTGGTGTCCACGTTTGCCGTGGGACTGCTCTTTTCAGGAGTCCGCGCCTGGGCCGACAGCATCGTGCCAACGATCGCCGCCCATTTCGTCGCAGATCTTTCAATTGGTCTCTTAGCCCCCCGTTACATCCAGGAAGCGCTCCGAGAGCGTCCAAACCCGCAGAACGAAAGGGGGAGGGCTGAGATCACCTCAACTCGCTGATGCTCTCCCTGACCAACACGCAAATCAACGAAGTTCTTAAACCCTACGGCGTTCTGCCTGCGCCCGAGATCGCAGCCGGCATAAAGAACTACATCGAATTGCTCCTGAAGTGGAATAAGAGCGTCTCCCTAACCACTGTAACCAAGGTAGATCAGATCCTAGCCTTCCATTTCGGCGAAAGTCTGTTTGCCTTGCCGATGCTCCCTGTGGAAAAAAGTCGGCTCGCCGACGTTGGCTCCGGTGCCGGATTTCCAGGTATCCCTCTCGCCATGGTAAGACCATCCCTGGATGTCACGCTAATCGAGCCAAACGCAAAGAAATTTGCATTTCTCAGCGAGGTTATTCGTCAGCTTTCGCTTCCTAATGTCAGCGCAGTTCGCGGCAGAACGGACGATCTTCAGTCCTCTAACGGGCGGTTCGAGATCGTAACCGCCCGGGCCGTGGGGCAATTCAGTGATCTAATTGGATGGACCAAGGACAGAATTACGTCCGGAGGCAAGTTGATTCTATGGGTAGGCGACGAGGATGCGAAGAAGATCATAAGCGACAAACGCTTTGAGTGGGATTCGCCAGTGCGAATTCCTGGTACCGACCGCCGATCCATCCTCTCTGGCACTCTCAAAAACGAAAAATCCATCTGAATCTCTGTTCCACGTGGAACAAATCAATCTTTCATCGTCACTTTCGCATTTGTTCCACGTGAAACATATTGCATCCGAAAACTACTTTCTGTAAATTCCAGCTTCGACATTTCTGGGGGCCAAGTTTGGCGCGCATAATCGCGGTCTCAAATCAGAAGGGCGGCGTCGGAAAGACCACCACAGCCGTCAATCTGGGAGCCTCCCTCGCCGTCGCCGAAAAGCGCACCCTAGTCATCGACTGCGATCCCCAAGGGAATACCACCAGCGCCTTGGGATTCCCAAAAGATCCCTCAAGACGCACTCTCTATCAGCCTCTTATTCTCAACGAACCCCTCGAGCGCATCATCCTTCACACACAGGTGGAATCTCTCGATATCGTCCCTTCCGACAAGAATCTAGCAGGCGCGGCCGTAGAACTCGTATCCGCAGATGAGCGCGAATTTCGGCTAAAATCAGTCCTGAAGCAGGTTCAGGACAAATACGAATTCATCCTGATAGATTCCCCTCCCGCCCTGGATCTTCTAACGTTGAACGCTCTGGCTGCTGCTGATTCCGTCTTGGTCCCCATACAGTGCGAGTACCTCGCTCTCGAGGGTGTTTCCGAACTTCTCGATACCCTTATGCGCCTCCGCCGCACCATCAATCCGTCGCTCGCCATCGAGGGCATCTTGCTGACGATGTATGACGACCGCACGACCCTCTCGAAACAGGTGGCTGCCGATCTTAGAAGCTTCTTCGGTTCCCAGGTTTTCGAGTCCGTCATCCCCAGAAATGTTCGCCTCGCGGAAGCTCCGAGCCATGGAAAGCCCGTCATATTCTACGACATAAATAGTAAAGGCGCAGAAAGCTATATTCAGCTAGCTAAGGAGGTTATTGCCAATGCCGAGAAACGCTCTGGGCAGGGGACTGGGCGCACTAATTCGGGAACCGGAGCAGCCGCCACCGCAGCAGCAGCCGCCGCAGGTGCCAGAGTCACTACCGGTGGGATCGGGAGCAGCAGCAGCCACAGCTCCGGCTCTGTCGCACCCTCCGACGACTCAAGCGCAGGCGCAGGGGAGCGCACCGGTAGCGACCCCGGCGAGTCCGCAGAGTGAAGGGCTCTTTCAAGTCGACATAGACCTGATCGACCCAAGCCCCTACCAGCCGCGAACGCGCTTCCGAGAAGAAGCTCTCGAAGAGCTGGCCCGCTCCATCATTTCGAGTGGCATCGTCCAGCCGCTCGTCGTTCGCAGAATCAACAACCGCTACCAGTTGATCGCAGGCGAGCGCCGATGGCGGGCCGCGCAGCGTGCTGCAATCCAGCGGGTATCCGTTGTAGTGCGCGATGTGCCCGAAGAAATGGCGCTCGAGATGACGCTTGTTGAGAACCTTCAGCGCGAAGATCTCAATCCCATCGAGCAGGCTCGTGCCTTCCAGCGCCTCACAGAGGAATTCAACCTCACGCAAGAGAAGGTCGCCGAGCGCACTGGAAAGGATCGCACCACCATCGCCAATGCGGTCCGCCTACTGAAACTCGATCAGCCCATCCAGGATCTCCTCGAGGAAGGGCATCTCACCGCAGGCCACGGCCGCGCTCTACTCGCCATCGCCGATACGCAGGAGCGTCTCGAGCTCTCGCGTCGAATCGCTCGCGGCGGAATGACGGTTCGCCAAGTAGAACGCCTGGCTGGTCGCCTGGCAAAACCGAAAACCGAGCGCGCCCCCGTCCAGCAGGATGCAAACATCAAGGCAGCCCTTGATGAACTGCAGCGCCTCTACGGCACAAAAGTTTCCATTTCTCCGAGCGTGGCAGGACACCCCGGAAAGCTGATCTTCGAATACTATAATGATAGTGACCTGATTCGCCTGTATGATCTGCTCGTCGTAAAATAACACTTCCGTTGTAGGAGATGGGCGTGGCTCTTTCGTGGTTTGAGGGGAAATCTCAAGACTCCGGCGAATGGACCGGGTTCCTTGAAAAAGGTGTTCGCTTCGAGGGCAAGCTGGAGGTGTTTGGAACATTTCGCCTCGACGCTGCCATCAAGGGAACGCTCATATCTGCCGGAACGCTTATCCTCGGTGAGCATTCCTCAATGGAAGGCACAATAGACGGGAATGCCGTCACCATTGGCGGGCGCTTCGATGGCATTATCAACGCCAAGGGGAAAGTCGAGATTCAAACCGGCGCGATTGTTGTAGCCGAGATTCATACGCCGTGCCTGATCATCGAACCTGGAGCCGTGTTCGATGGCCGCTGCCACATGCTCACGGCAACTCAAGCCAAGACCGATTCGCCAAAAACCATCACAATCCCCATCCGTTCGGCGGCAGCACAAGCCTGAATTATCGGCCCTCGCTCGCCCCAGTAATCCCAACCTGAAGCTTCAGCACCGTCGAGCCCAAGGCGCTATAATCACAGTTCGCGTTCCCGGAGGCAGAATTGACGGAAGCAGTTCGATTGACCACCACAGCGAAAGCCGCCGGCTGCGCGGCCAAACTTAGCCCCAGTATCCTCGACGCAGTTCTAAAGCGCCTTCCCGCACAAACCGATCCGAACGTAATCGTCGGCTTCGAAACCAGTGACGACGCGGCCGTATACCGCCTCACGGACGACCTTGCCATTGTCCAGACCGTAGATTTTTTCACGCCCATCGTGGACGACCCCGCTCTATTCGGCCAGGTGACCGCGGCAAATGCTCTCAGCGACATCTATGCCATGGGCGGCCGGCCGATTTCGGCGCTGACGATCGTTGCGTTTCCCACCGCCAGCCCACCCGAAATTCTCGAGGAGATTCTGCGCGGCGGCCTTTCGAAAATGATGGAGGCTAAATGTACGGTCGTCGGCGGCCATTCGATTCGCGACGACGAATTGAAGTTCGGTTACGCCGTCACGGGTGTCATCAACCCAAATCACATCTGGAAGAATGTGGGCGCAAAGCCCGGTGACGTCCTCCTCTTCACCAAGGCCATCGGGACGGGAGTTATCTCCACAGCTCTGAAACAAGGTAAAGCGGAGCCATCTTGGACCGCGGCGTCCACCGCCTCGATGACCCGCCTCAACCGCGAAGCCGCCGAAGCGTTACATGAAATCGACGGCGCGGCTAAATCTGAAAAGCCCATTCACGCCGTAACGGACGTCACTGGCTTTGGCGTTCTCGGCCACGCGCGCGAAATGGCCATCGGCAGCGGCGTATCGCTGAAAATTGACCGTGAACGCATCGAATATCTGCCCGGTGCGATCGAAGCAGCTCGCGCCGGCTTTTTTTCCGGAGGCATGAAGAATAATCGCGAATTCGTGGAAAGCTGTGTCGAATTCACCGATAGCGTCGCCGACGAATTTCGCGCGTTGCTCTTCGATCCGCAAACGTCCGGCGGCTTGCTCGTCGCGCTAACTCCGGACGCTGCAAACTCCGCGCGCGCAGCGATGGAACGGCGAGGCATTCCGGCTCGAATCATCGGCGAAGTGGTTCCGAAACGCCACCCGCTTATCGAGATTTTTTGAGCTTTCGCCCAATCGTGTACAATTTCTTCTCTTCCACCCGTAAATGGATCCCGTAACCCACGGCATCACCGGCGCGCTCTTAGGCAAAGGCTATTTCGCTGACCGCAACGGCCGCGTCGCGATTTTCGCCGCAACGCTCGGCGCCGTTTTCCCGGATATCGACACGGTCGCCGACGCAATCTCCCGCGATCCGCTCGCAATTATTAAATATCATCGGGGCATCACGCACTCCTTCGTAGGCCTTCCGTTTTTCGCGGCGATCCTCGCCTGGCTTACGCGCTGGGCCGCGCGCCGCTTGAAAATCGAAGCGCCTTCCTTCGCGGTGCTCACGTTAATTTACGGCGTCGGCATCGCCAGCCACATTCTTCTCGACGGTATGACCTCATTCGGCACGCGAATGCTCACGCCCATCTCCCAACAGCGAGTCGCCTGGGATCTGCTCTTCATCATAGACCTCGCGTTCACGTCAATCGTGCTGTTGCCGCAAATCATTGCCTGGATTCACAGCGACCGCGCCGATAGCCGTGTGCGCGCTGTGAAGATGTGGATTCTTTTCACTCTGGCAGCTATCGCGAGTTGGGTTCTGGCCAGCGGCGTGGGTTACCCGTTCCACGTTTGGGTGCTTGTCGTTGCGATTTTTGTCATCGGCGCATTGTTTTTTCTTCCTGCGCTCGGCGATTGGGGCTTTCGCCTAAGGCGTTCGGCGTGGTGCCGCGGTGGGACCTACGCTACGTTTGTTTACATCGCCCTCTGCTGGACTGCTCATCACCTTGTAATGGCGCAGGTGAAATCCTTCGCGGCCGCAAATCACATAGAAGTGGAGCGCATGGGAGCGCTCCCGCTTCCGCCCTCGTGGCTCAGCTGGGGCGGCGTGATTCGCTCGACCAACGGCGTCTACCAATCGCGCTTCGATCTCCGCCATCTTCATCCCCAACCGTTCACATTCACCGCCGATTCGCCGCCCGACCAATACATGAACGAAGCGTTGCAGCTTCCCGAAGTAAAAACGTACTGGGGCTTTGCGCGCTTTCCAGTAATTCGCAGCTCCACGGAAGAAGGCCTGCATATCATCGAATTCGGCGAAAATCGCTTCGTGAATCCCAAGCGCCGCAGGCCGCAACCCTTCACCTACGTCGTCGTATTTGATTCCGGTGGTAAAGTTGTGGAGGAAGGCTGGGAACAGAACGGAATGTTCATGGAAAATTTAACGCGCATTCCCCATCACGCGGTGGCCCCGTGAAGATTCTGATCTTCAGCGACATTCACGGCGACATGCGCGCCCTCGAAAAGTTGATCGCGCAACCCGCCGACGTATACATCGCGGCCGGCGATCTTTCCACATTTGGCAAAGATCTCGACCGCTGCGGCGAGATTATGAGACCGCTTGGCGAAAAAGTGTGGGTCCTGCCGGGAAATCACGAAAGCCACGACGACACCCGCGCGTTTTGCAAACGCTTCGGCTTCTTTGACTTTCATCGCCAAATCCGCGCGCTGAAATCCGAACGCGGCACCACGCAATGGGCCGGCCTCGGCTACAGCAACATCACGCCCTTCAACACACCGGGAGAATACACAGAAGACGAAATCGCGAAAGCCCTAGCGGCATTCGATCACCTGAAGCCGCTCTATCTCGTCGTCCACTTTCCGCCGCAAGGCACGCGCCTCGACGAATTTGCAGCAGGAAAACATGCAGGCAGCCCCACGCTCCGCGAATGGGTCGATCGCGTGCAGCCGCTCTACCTTTTCTGCGGCCACATCCACGAATGCGCAGGCCGCAGCGATCGCCTCGGCTCAACGCAAGCTTTCAACGTCGGGAAAAAGGGTTACACCCTCGAAGTCTGATGTTCGCGCGCCACTAGAAATTTGTCATTCCAAGCGGAGGCCGGCTCATCTGCTTTTTCGTCCCGCTCTTGCGGGACGAGCCGGCCGGAGTCGAGGAATCTCTCTTCGAGTTATCTTTTGGTTGTATTATTCGCAGGATAAATCACAAGCTGCCGATGATCCCCGGAACCTTCGCTCATCGTCCGCACTCCGGCCGCGCCATTCAACTCCAAGTGAATCAACCGCCGGTCTCGCGACGACATCGGATTGAATCGGAACGGTTGCCCCGTCTCGCGCACGCGTTGCGCCGCCACCCGCGCCGACAATTTTAATTCTTCGAGCCGCGTCGTTCGATAATCCCCGCAATCGAAGCGCACGTGATCGTGCAGTCGCGGATCAAGCCGCAGCCAGCGATGCCCCACATGTTCGAGCGCCAGCAGCAGCTCGGCGTTATGCTCAAGCAGCAACGCTTCATCCGCGCCGCGAAACGCCACCACCACGTCCCCAGCCTGCGAACCGCCATCAGCTTGCGCGCCCGCGTCGCCCGAGGAAACCTCATATTCGAGTTCCAGCCCCATCCCGCGCACGCACACCTCAAGATAACGCTTCAGCTCTTCCGCCGCGCGCGCCCGGTCAAAATGCGCTTCCTCGCGCGGCTTCTCTTTCATCGGCGGCCGTTTCCCGGCCGGACTGCGCCCTCGCCCTTCGTTCATTCGTCTTTCTTCTTGAATTTGCTTCTCGACGGCAGCGGCTCCGTCCGATTCAGATAATACTGCTGCCCCATGCCAACGAGGTTGCTCGTAAACATATACAGATTCAGCCCGCTCGACAACCGGAAGAAAATCACGCCCATAAAAAGCGGCATGAACTGCATCATTTTCTGTTGCGAAGGATCGGTCGTCGTCTGCGGCGTCATCTTCGTCGTCAGATACATCGTAATCGTCATCGCAATCGGCAAAATGTAATAAGGATCCTTCGCAGACAAATCGTGAATCCAGCCAATCCACGGCGCATGCCGCAATTCAATCGCACCGTTCAACACACGCCATAGCGCCCACCAGATCGGCATCTGGAAAAGCATCGGAATGCAACTTCCCATCGGATTGATGCCCTCGCGCGAATACACCGCCATCACTTCTTCGTTCATCTTTTTCTTGCGAGGGTCGCTCATCGAATATTTCTTGTAGCGGTCCTGAATCTGCCGGACTTCCGGCGCCACTTTCTGCATTTTCTGCATCGAGCGCCAGCTCTTCATCTTCAACGGGAATATCGCCATGTTAATAATGAGCGTCAAAATCACGATCGCCCATCCGTAGTTCGGAACAAACCGGTAAATCCATTTCAGAATCTCGAAAATCGGCTTGGCGATGATTCCGGTCCACCCGAACTGCACCAAATCCTCGAGTGGCGGCTTCATCTTGCTCAGTAGCGTCAAGTCTTTCGGGCCAACGTAGACGCGCGCCTTCAATGGCGCCGGTTCCGTCGTCCCCGCCGCCATTTCCGCTTCCGGTTCCCCGACGGTTTTCCCCTCCACAAGCACGTCGTGGTTCTGCATCCAGTGCCACAGTGAAAGGTTGGTTCCGTCCGGAATGAAGGCAGCGGTGAAGAATTGGTCCTCGACGCCCAAATATTCCAGCGGTCCGCTTTGCACCGCAGGCTCCGACTGGTTCCCCGATACGCCGAGTTTCTTGTACTGCAGGAGATTGAGCTTGTCGTTCTGCTTATAAAAAACTGTAACGAGCTGCGCCGCGTTGTAAACCTCTTTGTCCCCGAATCCGCTGCGCCACGCAATCGCAACGGGTATCGCCTTGCCGTCCACCGTCACCGCGCACTCCACCGTCAACTCATAATCCGGCGTGAACGAAAGCTTCTTCATCACGTCCACGTGCCCGTCGCTCCAGTGAAATGTCACGCCGGCAGGCGCCTGCAAATCCGCGCCCGCTCCTGCCGCAGCCGGCGTCACTTCGTACAATCCTGAATTCACCTCCGCTTCCAGTTGCTTATCGGTGAGAACCAGCGAAAAAGGCCAGCCCAATTGCTTCGCTGCATCCGCGTTCACAAGATCCAGCGGCCGCGGCGGCTTCTGATCCGTCGAATATTTCTTGAGCTTCCAACTCCGCACCACGCCGCCGCGATTTGAAAACTCCACGCGGTAAAGCGGACTCTCCACCACAATGGTTTTTTCTTCCGCTGCTTGAATAGCGGCCGCCGATGCAGGCTTTTTCTCGCCAGCCGCCACGGAGTCTCGAAGGATGGTCGCTGCAGGCTGTCCCGACGGAGCAGGGCTCGTACCACTTTGTGAAATCGCCGATCCTGTCGGCGCAGGAGCCGGAGCAGGCGGCTTGAAGAAATGTCCCCACGTGAAAAGAATCAGAAGCGCGAGCAGAATAAAAACCACCGCGCGAATCTGATCGTTCATTTCCGTCACTGCGCGAACCCCTGTTTACCCTGAGCGCTATGCGCGAAGGGCTTGCCCCGAACACCATGCGCGAAGGGTTTGCCCTCACCAACTCCCACGAACGGCCTGCCTTCAACGGCTTCCATAAATGTCCCGTCCTGATCTTTGTAGGTCGCGGCTTCAGCCGCGACATTTACGATAGGAGTGCGATGGGGCTTTAGCCCCTGAAGTTCCCTCTCATCCGCCGCATCCTCAACATCCGGCACAGGATCGAATCCGCCCTTGGTAAACGGCCGGCAGCGCAGCAATCGCTTCGCCGCTAGCACACTTCCACGCCAAGCCCCATGCTTCGCAATCGCTTCATATCCATATCTCGAACACGAGGGATAAAATTTGCAGGCCCCGCCAAAAAACGGAGAAAGAAAAACCTGATAAAAGCGAACGAACAGCAGCAAAATCCATTTCCCAGCCGAACGCAGGGTCTCCCGAAAAGAATCGTGCTTCAAGTTGTCGCGTCGCGCTTCGGCAGCAGCTTCAGCAACTCGCTCGTCACCGCCGCAAACTCCGCCGTCGCCACTGACGTGCGCGGATGAATCACTATGTCCCATCCTGGAGAAATCTCCTGTCGGTGCAGTCGTACGATTTCGCGGATTCGCCGGCGGATGCGGTTGCGTTTTACCGCGCTCCCCAGCGCTTTCTTGATGCTCCATCCAAACCGGCTTTCATCGAGGCCATTGGCGCGAAGAAAAACGGCAAATTCTCGGCTCGTCCGGCGGCGGCCTTCGCGATACACCGCGTCATACTCCGACCGGCGCACCAGGCGAGCGCTGCGTGGAAAATCATGCCGCGGCTTATCAGACGCGCGTAAGACTGTGGCGCCCCTTCTTGCGGCGTGTCGCAAGTACCTTCCGTCCACCCTGGCTCTTCATTCGAGCGCGAAATCCATGCTTCTTATGACGGCGCCGCACATGCGGCTGAAAAGTGCGTTTCGGCAACGATCCCTCTCCTCTGCTCTTCGCTCAATCTCTGTATGTACTACGTCCCGCGCGCCCGCCAAGTTTCGCCCAGCAAATTCCGTTCTCTTACTAGAACGAATCGCGCACCCAAACGAAACAATGAGTCTAGACGACCCCCGCACATCGGTCAAGGAACGTCGCTCGCACGAATCAAGCGGCGAGCATTTTCCTCCGCGTCAGGGTAATATTCGTCGCAAGATTGCCAATCATCCTCGGGAGACAGCCTTGTTGCATTTACTACGGCCCTTGCTCGCGCTTCTGCTCGTTCTTCCTGTGTCTTTAGCAGCACAGGACGCCCACAACCACGCTGCGCCCGAAAAACTTGGCGTCGTCTCTTTTCCAATTTCTTGCCAGCCCGAAGTCCAGCAGCAGTTCGACCGAGGCGTCGCCCTTCTTCATTCTTTTGCCTATGCAGACGCTCGCAATACATTTCAGGCCGTAGCAGCGCAGGACGAACGCTGCGCCATGGCGCATTGGGGAATCGCCATGACGTATTTTCGCCAGCTTTGGGATCCGCCCATCCTGCCCGAAACAATTTCCATCGCGCAAAATGAAATCCAGCGGGCCCAGCAACTCGGTACCAACTCCGAGCGCGAACGCAGCTTCATGAAAGCTCTGGCCGAGCTATATCAGAATGCTGGCTCAGTTCCATATACGACGCGCGCCTTAAACTACGAACGCGCGATGAGCGCCCTCGTCTCACAAAACAATGAGGACGTGGAAGCAAATGTGTTTTACGCGCTCGCGCTCCTGGCCAACTCGTCGCCCACCGACAAGACGCATTCGAAGCAAAAGCAAGCGGCCAGCCTGCTTGAACCCCTGTATCGCTCCCACCCTCAGCATCCGGGAATCCCTCATTACCTGATCCACGCTTATGACAATGCCGAAATGGCGCCAAACGGCCTCCAGGCAGCAAAGGCCTATGCCCAGATCGCGCCCTCAGCTCCGCACGCATTGCACATGCCCTCGCATATATTCACCCGCCTCGGCCGATGGGACGACTCCATCGCTTCCAACTTAGCGGCCATGAAGGCAGCGCAAGAGCAGGGCGACACGGGAGAAGAACTTCACGCCATGGATTATCTCGTCTACGCCTACCTGCAAACCGGCCGCGATCCGGAAGCGGTTCAAGTGGTTCAGCAACTGCAAGCCATGTCCGGCCTGGACGCAGCTGATTTCAAGATCGGATACGCATACACAGTCATGCCCATTCGCCTTGCCGTCGAAAGGGGCGATTGGGCAAGCGCTGCAAAAATCGCTTCTCCGCCCGGAGTCCCGCCCCATGTGGCTGCGATTGCAGTCTGGGCCAGAGGGATGGGCCTAAGCCGCACTGGACGCGTCGGAGACGCTCAAACAGAGGTCGATCGCTTGCGGCAGATCGAAACCCAGCTTCGTGCACCTGGCAACCAATCCAACAATCAATCGACCAATGATTATTGGGCGGCTCAGGTCCACATTTTGCTCCGCGAAGTGATGGCGTGGTCCGCCGAAGCCGACGGCAAACACGAGGAAGCCGCGACCTTGCTCCGTGAGGCAGCAGATCAGGAGGACCGCGTCGAAAAGCTTCCCGTTACCCCCGGGCCGATTCTTCCGGCTCGCGAACAGCTCGGCGACCTGCTCCTGCAACAAAATCAGCCGGAGCTGGCTGCCGCAGAATTTCAGACGGCTCTCGCAAACACGCCCGGCCGCCGCGACGCATTGCAGGGCGCGGCACGCGCTGCCGAACGCGCTCACGACAAATAGAATCCGTATTGCAACTCAAAAGGTTGTTTTCCGATTCCCCTCCGCTCAGACCCACCACAGCTTCCGCAATTGCGGGTATAATCCCCGGAATTACAGGTCGCCTCTAGCTTCTCTTCTTACGATTTCATTCAGGAGAAGACAATGGTCCACGATAACGAACAAGGCCCAGAAACCCAGCCCCAACCGCACCACCACTCCTGCGGCAACCTCTTCGGATGCGGCGACGAAAAAGGCACAGGGGTATTCCGCGAAGACATCAAAGATTCCGCCTTCACGAATCGCTCCGCCGATCGTCTTCTCCACATGGACGAGATCAATCAAGCGCAGTTCGACGGCTGTCTCACTGCACGCGGCCGTTCGCGCCGCAAACTGCTCCGCGCAAGCAGCTTCATGGGCGCGCTGGCAGCCATCGGTCCATGGTTCACGAAGCTCGCCTACGCCGCAGATTCGGGAGAATCAAGCGCCGCCGCTACCGACGAATCGTTCCTCGCGCAAAAGAAAAAAGAAGACGAAGGCCATGTCCACGTCGTCGAGTCCAACGATCAAACCGTCCACCTGGGAGTCTTTGACACCACCCTCCCGCCCATCCTCAAGATCGATTCCGGCGACTCCATCAGCTTTCCCAACACGTGGTCCCATTTCCTAAACAAGATGCAGCCCGGCGTCCCCGTGGAAACATTGGCGAAGCTCCGCGTCAGCAATCCCGGGAGAGGTCCGCACTCGATCATCGGCCCCATCTTCGTCAACAATGCGGAACCCGGCGATGTCCTCGAAGTCCGCTACAAACGGATTCTTCCCTTCAACTGGGGCGCAGTTTTCAATAATCCCGGCTCCCTCGGAACCGGTTTGCTTCCGCAGGATTTTCCCGAAGGCCAGGTGAAGTATCTCGATCTCGATCTTCCGAAAATGACGGGGGAGTTTGCCAAGGACATTCACGTTCCCCTCAAGCCGTTCCAGGGCACCCTCGGCGTAGCCCCGCCCGACGGCTACTTTCCTCCTCTAAGTCCCGGTGTCACCACTTCCGTCCCGCCGGGTCCGCACGCCGGCAACACGGACCTGAGCGAAATGGCCGAAGGCTCCACGATGTTCATTCCCGTCTGGAAATCGGGCGCCCTGATTTTTACAGGTGACTCCCATGCCGCGCAGGGCGATGGCGAAATCAATCTCAGCGCTCTGGAGACGCGTATGCAGGAATTGCGCATCCAGGTGATTCTCCACAAACAGAAGAATTTCGCGTGGCCCATCGCCGAAACTCCCACGCACTGGATCATCCTCGGATTGGACAAAGATCTGAACGCGGCTATGACCCTGGCGGCGCGCAACGCCATTAATTTCCTTGCCGCTCGCACCAGCCTCTCAAAGCTCGACGCTTACGCTCTGTGCAGCATCGCGGTCAGCTTCCGGGTCACTCAGGTGGTCGACATCGTGCGCGGCGTTCACGCGATGATCCCGAAAAGCCTTTTCGCGCCCGATCTGCGCAAGCAAATCGCCGTCGTTTAACCGCTGTGTGCTTGTCAGGGCTGCCTGATTCGGAACGAACGTGGCGCAGGACGGCTCTGCTGCAAAGGAGCAAAGCCGTGCCGGTGCTTCGGGGACTGCTAGTGGTGTGAGTTGGCGTCTTCGGCGGAAAGTTTTATCTCTTCGCTCGCCTGCGCCAGAAGCTCCTTCGCCCTTCCCGCATGCCCGCCCAGATTGTAACGATTGTCTTTTTGCGCCTCGTCAACTTTTCGCCACGCCTGCTGAATGTACTGTTGCGCGGCTCGCATGTTTCCGTGTCGGTCACCAACGGTCACTCCCGGAGCTTGCGCAAAGAGAGCTGCACCCAGAGCAAAAGCCGCACAAAGCGCGATGCACATCACCACGGTTCTCCGAACCATCGAGTTCCTCCTCATTGGGTTTTTGATCGTACACAACCACTCAACTCGAGACGCGGCCTCCGATTTCACCCTGCCGCTCCGCCTACTTGAACGTGAGCACCAGAAACCGCGAAACCTCCGCCCCCGGATTTGCCAGGGACGGCGCTGCTCCTGCCGGCAGCCAAAACGCATCGCCCGTCCGCAGCGTCTTGTCGCCTAACCCAAGAATCGTAATCGTCAGCTCTGACTTATCCAGCACGAGATAAAGCCGCGGCGATTTCTCCGCTGCCTCTGTCCGTTTCTGCTGCGCGGCGAGCGATCCAGACTGGACCAGCATCTCGTCCGTCTCGAAGATCATCACGTTCGCGTCGCTAGACGCGGCCTGATTGCATCCCCCGTCGGGCGCATCCGCCACCACTTTCACGCACAGGTTGCGCACCGCGCCCTGCGGCTTGAGCAGCTCCACCGTGAAATTCTGGAACGGCGGCCCGGCATCAGTCCGCACGATGTGCGAAAACCCGCCTTTCGAATAGCCCACCTGAGCATCTTTCAACGCAGCATGCGCTTCCGGTTTGCCGGTCACCGCGTTTATGAAATCTCCCGGTCCCAGGGCCACCGAAACGTACGGTAAATCGTGCGCGTGTAGAAGAGTCGCTTCGTGCCCGGCAAGCTCGAAGTGCAGCACACGCACGTACGCATTTTCGAGTACCAAATGATGGTGCGGCTCGTCCTTCGTCGCCACCGGATTCGCCGCCGGCGCTTGCCCCCTCGCCCCCAGCGCCACGCTCAGCACCGCCACTCCCGCCCATATCGCTTTCATCCTCCCTCCTTCCCTGCAACCGCAAACTACTCCGCGTGCCAGCCCCTGTCAACGAAGACAAACTGAACAATCCTTCCCACCCGATTCTGCGTCATAATGGGCGTATGCCTAACCCGAGCATAACCAAGCGCGAAATCCTGTCCGCCTGGGGCAACATCCTCACCGGCAAAGTTCCCATGCTCTCCATCGAAATCACTCGCGAATGTCCGCTCACCTGTCCCGGCTGTTATGCCTATGGCGATTCGCATCTCGGCGGCGAAACCACTCTTCGACAGCTCAACGATCTCCGTGGCGACGCTCTCGTCAACGGCGTCGTGGATCTCGTCCGCAAACACAAGCCCATTCACGTCTCGCTTGTCGGCGGCGAGCCGCTCGTCCGCCACAAAGAACTCAGCCGCATTCTTCCGATTCTCAGCGGCATGAATATTTTCACGCTCGTCGTCACCAGCGCCGTGATCCCCATTCCCGTCGAGTGGATGAAGCTTCCGCGTGTCCGTGTCGCCGTCTCGATTGACGGCCTTCCCGAACATCACGACGTCCGCCGTCAGCCCGCCACCTATGAACGCATCCTGAAAAATATCGAAGGCCGCGAAATCAACGTCCACTGGGTCATCACGCGTCCGATGTTCGAGCGCCCCGGCTATCTAGAAGAATATGTCGCGTTCTGGAGCGCCCGCCCCGAAGTCAATCGCGTCTGGGTCAGCGTCTACACCCCGCAAATCGGCGAAGAGAGCGCGGAGAAGCTCTTGCCCGAGCATCGCGAAATCCTCGCGCGCGAGCTGCCCGTGATGTACAAAAAGTTTCCCAAATTCCTGTTCACAAAAGGCATGGGCGAAGCCCTTCTCCGCCCGCCCGAAAATCCCGACGATTGCCTCTTCGCCAAAATGTCCGCCAACTATTCCGCCGATCTCAAAAGCCGCGTCGAACCCTGCGTCTTCGGCGGCACGCCTGACTGCTCCCAGTGCGGCTGCACCATCAGCAGCGCCCTGCACTGGATCAAAACCGAGAAGGTAGTAGGCCCGTTCAAGGTCGGCCACTTCGTCTCCGGCTCAATCAACACAGGCCTTCTCGTCAACAAACTCCGAGCCAAGTCAATCCACCCATCCCGCTGGCGCCCAGGCCGCCCACCAACTCCAAAGCCCGAGCCAGGCCTAATCCAAATCCAACCCTGATTCCAGCGAGGTAGCCACGACGACGCATTTTTCGTCGTGGGCCTTTTCGGCCAAGCCTTTCAGTAGCACAGGCATTCCTGCCTGTCCTGAGGAACGACCGAAGGGCCTGTGCCACAAGTAGAAACACATCGCCATCACGATACTTGGCAATCCCACGAAATCGGATTTGGCTTTGAAGGTAAACTCCACCGCGAAGGAAAAACCACCGCCGACACCCACCCGCCAGTCTATGAGGCCAGGACCTCACGGCCGGCAGTTCTAGTGGCGAGGCTCTCGAGGAACCACGCCCAACGAGCGCAACGCCTGCTCGTCAAGCTCGCGCGCATGTTCCCACATCCCGACAATCGCCCCGATCATGCGCCGCATCTCTTCCTCGCAAAGCCGCAACACTTTGCGTACCATGCGACGCATCCTACTCCACCGGCCTCACCCGCGCATTAATTTTCTAAACAAGTTGTCGTATGCAAAACGCTTTCTCGCCAGCGATGCGCGCTCCCACTCCAGCTAAGCGAAATCCTCGCGTACTCTACCCACTTGCATCATTCCTTTATCGTGCTAGCCTAATGATGGCTATGAATCGAATCGCAAATTCGGACGGATCGAGCGGCCCGAGTCGAGAAGCGGGTCTCGAAGGAAGCGGGTCTAGAATCGGGTCAAGGAGAATGACTCGCAACGGAGCACTCAGCCTCGGCGGATCCATCAACGCCGAGCACAGGGCGCTGGCCGCAACTCTTTCGCCGAAATCGGCAGCGCAGCAGATTCTAATACACGGTACCGCGATTAAATCTTCGCGTATCACGCCTAAAATCATTCACTTACAGATTTCTAATAGGCGGCAAACAGCCCCCTTTAGCCGCGCACCTCGCGCCCAGAAAAGAGAATCGCATGAGTCTCAGTCAGCTCGATAAAGCAATCAAGTTCCGCACGCTTCACGGCCTCACCGCTCAAGTCGGCCAACCGAGCAGCTCACTCGGCCCCACCAGACTCGGCGCCTTCATCATCCCCAATCCCTGGGACACGGGCTCGGCCCGCATGCTCGCCGGTCTCGGTTTCGAAGCCCTCGCCACCACAAGCGCCGGCTTCGCCTTCACCCTCGGTCGCAGCGATGGCGAAGTAAAACGCGAAGAAGCCCTCGCGCACAGCGCCGCGATCGCCGCAGCCACCGATCTTCCGGTCAGCGCCGATCTCGAAAATACTTTCGGCCACGTCCCGCGATTCGTCGCGCAAACCATTCGCCTCGCCGGCGCCACAGGAATTGTCGGCGGCTCCGTCGAAGACGCCACTGGCAACGAGAATCGCCCGATTTACGATCACGAGCACGCCGTCGAACGCGTCGCCGCCGCCGTCGAAGCCGCGCGAGCGCTCCCGTTTCCTTTCACGCTCACCGCCCGCGCCGAAAATTATCTCCACGGCCGCAACGATCTCCACGACACCATCCGCCGCCTCCAAGCCTTCGCCGCAGCAGGCGCCGATGTGCTCTACGCGCCCGGCCTTCCCAGCCTCGAAGCAATCCGCGAAGTCTGCGCCGCAGTCGCGCCAAAACCGGTGAACGCGCTCTCCGGAATCAAAGGACTCAATTTCCCGGTCGCCGATCTCGTCGCAGCAGGCGCGCGGCGAATCAGCCTCGGCGCAGCGCTCTCTCGCGTAGCAATCGGCGCGTTCCTCAAAGCCGCCAAAGAAATGAAGGAAAAGGGCACATTCAGTTTCGTCGACGACACAATCACATCCGCAGAAATCAGCGCGCTCCTGAAGACCACAGCCGCGCCACCACCCAAACGCGCCGACGCCGCCAAGCAAGCGAGCAACTAGCGAAATGAAGACTCGCGCCGCAAATGGACTTCGTCAGGGCACGGCTTCAGCCGTGCCGAAAAGCTCCGAATGCTCAGGGGTTTCAACCCCTGAGGCCGTTCGGTGCCCAACGGAAGCTCATGTGAAATGCGGTCTCTTCACGAGTCACGAGAAACAAGTCACGAGTCACGGGTTTTCCCATGTTTGAAACGCTCACCGAAAAATTACAACGCGCCTTCAAGAACATGCGCGGCCAGGGCAAGCTCACCGACGAGCACCTCGATGCCGGCCTCGCCGAAATTCGCGAAGCGCTCCTCGATGGCGACGTGAACCTCGGCGTCGCCGACGAATTCATCGCCCACGTCCGCGAAAAAGCCCTCGGCCAGGAAGTGCTTCTGCAGCTCTCGCCTGATCAGCAAGTCGTAAAAATCGTGCGCGACGAACTCGCCGACCTGCTCGGCCGTGAAGCCAAACCGCAATTCGGCTCGCGCCCGCCTTCCATCTGGCTCGTCGTCGGCCTGCAAGGCTCCGGCAAAACCACCTCCACCGGAAAAATGGGCAAATGGCTGGCTGAACACGGCCACCGCCCGATGGTCGTTTCCACCGACGTCTATCGCCCCGCCGCCCGCGAACAACTCGCCCAAGTCGCCCGCGCCACCGGCACTCCATGCTGGCCAGGCACCGGAACCGACAAGCCCCTCGAAATCGTGCGCGGCGCAGTCCGCGAAGCAAAGCTTTCCGCGAACGACGTAATCCTCGTCGACACCGCCGGCCGCCTCCACATCGACTCCGAGCTGATGAACGAATTGCAGATGCTGAAGCGCGAGCTGAATCCCACGGAGATCCTCTTCGTCGCCGACGCCATGATCGGGCAAGACGCCGTTCGCTCCGCAGGCGAATTCCACAAACAACTCGGCATCACAGGTGTCGTTCTCACAAAGCTCGATGGCGACGCACGCGGCGGCGCGGCCCTCTCCATCCGCAAAGTTTCCGGCGCCCCGGTTAAGTTCGTCGGCATCGGCGAAAAATACGACGCGCTCGAACCCTTCTACCCCGACCGCATCGTCTCCCGCATTCTCGGCATGGGCGACGTGCTCGGCCTGATCGAAAAAGCCGAAAAGCACATCGACGAAAAGAAAGCCCGCGAACTAGAACGCAAGCTCCGCGAAAACGATTTCACCCTCGAGGATTTTCGCGACCAGCTCCGCCAGATCAAAAAGATGGGCTCACTCGAACAGCTCATGGGCATGCTCCCCAAAGTAGGCCCATTCGCGAATCTTCCAAAGAACACGGAAATCGACGAAAAGCGCCTCACCTCCGTCGAAGCCATCATCAATTCCATGACCTCCGCCGAGCGCGCCGACGATCGCCTGATCGACGGCAAGCGCCGGAAGCGAATCGCCCGCGGCAGCGGCACCTCCGTCCAGGAAGTGAACCAGGTGCTGAAGCAGTACGCGGACATGCGCCGCATGATGAAGCAGTACGGCAGCTACGCAAAAACCAAGATGCGCGGCCTCGGCAAATTCGCCGGCATGAAGCCGCCCCCCGGCCTGGCAGGCGAAAAGTAGCCATTCAGATCAGACCGCCATGCCTACAGTGAAACCCCTAAGTCACGCGTCAGATTATCGATAGGTGAATCCCATTCATTCCCATATAATGGTAAGATTGCACTCAGGAGGAATTTCTAGTGTTGATGATTCGCTTGGCCCGATTTGGTAAGAAGAAGCGTCCGTTCTATCGCGTGATCGTCACCGAAAAAACTCGACCGCGCAATGGGCGCTTTGTCGAAATAATCGGGACATACGATCCCCTTAAGAAGCCGGCGGCGATTGAGCTCGACCGCGAGCGCGCACAGTATTGGATCAGCAAAGGCGCGCAGCCCAGCGATACCGTTCGCAGCTTCCTACGGAACCAGAAGCCTGCCTGAGCCGTCTCACTCCCAGCCGAGATATGTGCTTAGTTCACGTACATGTTCGTGCGAGTTTTTTTCCACTCGCCACGCTGCGGAGGAATCGCGATGAGAGAGCTCGTCGAGTCAATTGCGAAAGCGCTGGTAGATCATCCGGACGACGTTCAAGTTAAGTCAGTAGAGGGCGAGCAGGTCACCGTGCTGGAACTCCGAGTCCATCCCGAAGATCTGGGCAAAGTGATCGGGCGCCAGGGCCGCACGGCGAAATCGATCCGCACGCTGCTCGGTGCAGCCGGAATGAAATTGCGGAAGCGGTTCACGCTGGAAATTCTCGAGTAGCGCAAATCGAGCCTTCACCTCAATCGAGCCGCGTCACCGTAGCGCGCATTTTGCGCCCGCACGGCATACGCGGCGAAGTGGCCACAGAAATCCTCACCGATTTTCCCGACCGCCTCACTCGCCTGAAATCCGCGCAGCTATGGAACGGCCGCACCGAGCCGCCGCGCAGCGTCGTCGTCCGCTCGTGCTGGCTAAGCCACAGCCGCGGCGGCCAGGCAATTTTCCTTTTCGAGGGTTCGAATTCCATGTCCGATGCCGAGAAACTGGTCGGCCTCGAAGTCCAAATTCCGCTAAGCGACCGCATATCTCTTCCTGCCGGCACTTTCTACGTAAGCGATCTAATCGGCTGCGAAGTCTACGAACGCGACAGCGGAAAAATAATCGGCCGCGTCCGCGATGTCCAGTTCCCAGGCGAAGAATTAAAAGGCACGCCCCTGCTAGAAGTAGATTCCCTGCAAGGTGAACTATTGATCCCGCTAGCCCAGGAAATCTGCGTCCAAATCGACACCACCGCTCATCGCATCGACGTTGTCTTACCCGAAGGCCTCCGCGATTTGAATCGCGAATAACTGAGCGACTTCAACGCGTCTGCCCGCTCGACGTTTCGAGTTTCCCCACGGATTTCAACCACGCCGTCGTTGTAGCCCGCGGTTTCAACCGCGGGAAAAACCAGACAACAAGCACGGGGGCTTCAGCCCCTGAAGCGCCACCGCTTGCGCAGCCTCACCCGCGCAACTGCATTTGCGCCGCCCGTCGCGCGAGAACCGGACACGCCGCGTCCCGGTGCCATATTTAAGGTACGATTGTCACCAATGCGCTTCGATCTCATCACAATTTTCCCTGAATTCTTCAGCGGCCCGCTCGACTACGGCATCGTGCGCCGCGCCCGCGAAGCGCGCCTGATCGAAACGCACGTCCACGACCTGCGCAATTTCACGCACGATCGCCACCGCACAATAGACGACCGCCCCTTCGGCGGCGGCGAGGGCATGGTGATGAAGTGCGAGCCGTTGTTTGAGGCCGTCGAATCTCTCGCAGGACCGCCGGCCGAAGCGGGTCCGCCGCGCGGCACAGCCATCGTGTTGCTCTCAGCCGCCGGCAAACTCTTCCGCCAGGAAACCGCGCGACGCTTCGCGCAACTCGACCGAATCATCCTGATCTGCGGCCGCTACGAAGGCGTTGACGAGCGCGTCGCGGAGCACCTCGCCACCGACGAAATCTCCATCGGCGATTTCGTGCTATCAGGCGGCGAACTCGCCGCCGCACTTATTCTCGACGCGGTAACGCGTCTGATCCCCGGTGCCCTGGGCAACGAAGATTCCACAGTCAATGAATCATTCAGCCCCGCAGTTGCCGAGCCAAGCGCCACTCGCGCGGAGATCACGAGTCACGAGTCACGAGCCTGCCCGCCGGATGTAGGGAGGGTTACGAGTCACGGCCCTAACGGCATCCTCGACTATCCTCACTACACGCGCCCGCCAAGCTTTCGAGGCTGGGACGTCCCCGAAATTCTCCTCGGCGGCAATCACGAAGAAATCCGCCGCTGGCGCCACCAACAAGCCCTCGAAAAAACCAAGCGCAACCGCCCCGACCTCCTCGCTCGAGGTCTTTCAGATCGAACTAGCAGGTGATGCGCCCCAGACTCCGGAGAACATTCTCGCCAAGGATGTAATTCCGTACCGCCGGCGCCTCGCCGGCTCTTTTGCGCCCGGCTGGCAACATCGCGGCATATTGAAATGCGCTCGCCGTGAACCCAACCGCAATTTAATCTAGGCAAAAACCCCGAAATTCGGTAAAATCACCGATTGTGCGTCGTAAGCTGGCCCCACCTGAGCGGGTCTGCACGGACAAATAGAAATGAAACCGATACTTCGCAGTGTGCAAGAATCTCAAATCCGCAAGGATCTCCCCAAATTCCGCCCGGGCGATACCATTCGCGTCAACGTCCGCCTGAAAGAAGGTGAGGGCGATAAAGAGCGCATCCAGCCTTTCGAAGGCGTGGTGATGAGCCGCCGCGGCGAAATGCTGGGCGAATCATTTACAGTGCGTCGAGTCAGCTTTGGAATCGGCGTCGAGCGAATCTTCCCCGTGCATTCCCCGATGATCGGTTCAATCGAAGTGGTACGCCAGGGCCGCGTGCGTCGCGCCAAGCTCGGCTACCTCCGCGGACTGCGCGGCAAAGCCGCCCGCATCAAGCGCATCGAGAAATTCGAAACAGCCGCAGCCGCCGCCGGAACCACGGAAACCAAGTAACGTCGCCACAGAATCTCAGAGTCACATTTCAAGCCCGCCCCGAGCAATCGGTGCGGGCTTTTTATTTTCCCCAGCGAAGCTCAAACCTCGCCAAAGAACCGCGCCCGCACCCCGTCATCCATCGGCAAATCCGGCCCGCTAAAAAGGTAGTCCGGCACGCGCGTAGCATCCTCCGCGATCAACGGCATCGCCCTCTGCCGCCGCAATCTCGCTTCCGGCGTCTGCTCCTGAAACACTTGCCGCTGCCACACCCCAGCGGTATGGCACTTTGCAAAATAATTGTCGTGCTCAGAAGCGTAGGCGTGCCCCGCGCTGTCCCAATCGGACGACGCGAGAAGGTGGTCGCGCAACACCCGCGCGTCGCGAAGCGAAATCGCCATTCCTTGCCCATGGGTCGGATCGCTTGTTGCAGCCGCGTCACCGATTAGCGCCACACCGTTCCGGTAGGGATGCTTCACCCAGAAATCGTCTGTTTCGAACGAAGCCAGCGGCCCGATGCACTCCGCGCCGCTCAGGAAAGGCGCCAGCCCGGGTGCCGTCCGCGCAAATTCAGAAAAAAGGAGTTTCATATCGCCGCTGCCTTGCAAACGGTAATTCATCGTCGTGGGATAACCGAGATAAATGCGGAAGCGGCCCTTCGTCTGGGGAAATATCGTGGCAATCGTGCCTAATTCCGGGTTGAACTGCACGAAGGCTACGTCTTCCCGCGTTGTAACTCCCTTCAAAACTACGCCGCAAAGCAAAAAATGGATTGTGCTCTTTTGTCAGCTCGAATCCCGCCCATTTTCGCGTTTTCGAACTGCGCCCGTCCGCGCCCACCACTAGCCGCGCCGAAATTCGCTCTGATTTTTTGCCGCTCGCGGCAATCACCACCGCCGGCGCGCCCGGCTCCACTCCCTGCACTGCAACTCCGCGCCGCACTTCCGCGCCCGCTTGCTCAGCGGCTGTCAGCAGCGCCTCCTGCATTTCCGGGTGCGAGTAACCCATGCCGGGCTGCTGTTGTGGGGTCGTGGTTGTGAATTCGCGCGGAGGACCGCCCATGCCCAAATCAATCCACGGAATTTTCTGCGCACACTCCCTGCAAAGAAGTTCGTAAATTCCAAGAGCTGCGATTTCGGCCACGCCCCACGGCATCATGTACTCGCCGCGGATGCGATCGCGAAAGCGCGTCTCCTGCTCGAGAACTAGCACCTTCGCGCCGCTTTCCGCCATAGACTTCGCCAGCGCTGAAGCCGCCATCCCTCCGCCAGCGGTGATCAGGTCGTAATGTGAAGACGACATGCTCTTTCTCTCCTGTTGCGAAGCTCACATAGCGTGTGACCGGAGGAATTTCGGCCCATATTACACTCCACAAAACGCGTGTTGTAAAATGGCAACATGAGTCGCGCGATCAAGCCGCAGCGCACTGCCAAGCCTGTGCTAGAATTCGCGGACGTGGAGCGGCTCTGCTCGAGGCGTTACGAACGCGAAGCGCGACAGCGTGGCTGGCTTCGTATCGCCGGACTCGACGAAGCAGGTCGCGGATCGCTATTCGGTCCCGTGGTCGCCGCCGCGGTCATCCTCAGTCCCACCCGCCGCATCGTTGGCCTCGACGATTCCAAGAAAATCAATCCCGAGCGCCGCTTCATTCTCGCCGAACGCATCCGCCTGCACGCCTTGGCCTGGGCGGTAGCCGAAATTGATGCCAGCCGCATCGACGCCTGGAACATCTATCAGGCCAGCCGGCAAGCCATGGTCGCCGCCATCTCGCAACTCCAGCCTCTTCCCGATTATCTCCTCCTCGACGCGCTCGAGCTCGATCTTCCCATCGAGCAAAAAGCTCTCATTCATGGCGACATGCGCTCCGCCTCAATCGCCGCCGCCTCGATTCTGGCAAAAGTAGAGCGCGACCGCCGGATGGAGGAGTACGACCAGCTCTATCCTCAATATGGTCTCGCGCAGCACAAGGGCTACGGCACTCCGGAGCACTTGGCCGCTCTTCGCCAGCACGGTCCAACCCCGCTTCACAGGTTTTCATACGCTCCGGTGAGGGAAGCCCGATGCTGGTCCACAGGCGCCACGCAGAGTCCACTTCCGCTTCCCGAGCAGCCGATCGCCTCAATCCCCGAGTCCTAGTGGTACCCTAGTACTGTGTTATCCCCTTCGTCACCACATCTTCGCCCTCTCATAGACCCTCCATTTTCAGCCGTGCTAACCTTCCATCTCTACCTGCAGTAGGGGGACAACGGGGCGGAAGGCTCTGCCGTCGAGGCTGCGCGCGCGAGGCAGACGAAAGCATCCATGGCGTTCAACAAAAGCAAAGCGCTCGAAAACGCGCTGAAGTTCCTCAATCAGGGCAAAGTCCCTCAGGCCATCGCCGAGTATCAGCAAATTCTGCGCAACGACCCGAAGGATCAAGCCACATTGATGACGGTTGGTGACCTCTATGCCCGCCAGGGCGATATGTCGCACGCCATCGAGTACTTCGAGCGCCTCGCGCAGGTCTATCTCAACGACGGTTTCAACAGCAAAGCCATCGCGATCTATAAGAAAATTGCCAAGCTGGCGCCGAATGAGCTAGCGCCGCTCGAACGCCTCGCCGACCTCTACGTCCAGCAAGGAGTGCTCAGCGAAGCGCGTCCTCTCTTCCTTCAAATTGCCGAAGCGCACCTGAAAGCGAATCACGCTCAGCGCGCGGTGGAAGTGCTGCACCGCCTGCTCGACGTCGAACCGGAAAACCTGCGCGTGCAGATGCGCCTGGCCGAGCTTTACAACGTGATGGGCCAGAAGAAGGAAGCGGCCCAGACCTATCTGAGTTACGCCCAGCGCCTGTTCGATCGCGGCGAGCACGAAGAAGCGGAAAAGCTTGTCCAGCGCGCGATTGAAGTCGATCCGGCGAACGGCGCGGCCATGCTTCTGCGCGCCAAGTCTCTCATTGCGGGCAGCAAGGATCATGACGCCATCGCGCTGCTCGAATCCCATCCCGAAGCGCACGCGGGCGGCGAAGTGTCGCAGATGCTGCTGGACCTTGAAATCAAGTCCGGCCAAACCGAGAAAGCCGCCGATCGCGCTCGCGAGCAACTCGCGCGCGGCCACCAGCACACCGCTCCGCTCTACACCGTGGCCGAAACGATGATTGCCAATGGCCAGGGAATGGAGGCGATGCGCCTGCTCGAAGAGCTTCGCCATCCGATGATCGAAGCGGGCGAGCAGGACAAATTCCTCAAAGCTGTTTCGGCCATCGTCGAGAAACAACCGAAGGAAGTGGCGCCTCTAGAACTGATGGTGGATTTCTGCCGCTACACGAGCAATTCGCATCAGCTGCCGCTCGCGCTCAGCCAACTGGCCGATCTCTGCGCCGCCACCGGAAATTATTCGCGCGCGGAAGAATGTCTGCAGGAACTCATCGACCGCAACAAGGACGACGAGCGCCTCGTCGAACGGCTGAATCAGCTGCGCGCCCAGAGTGGCGGCACCTCCCAGCCCACGGCCGAAGAGAAAGCCGAGAAGGCCGCTTCAGAACCGCCGCCAAGAATTGACGTAGACGAGAAGCCGATTCCCGTAGCGCCGCCCGCCATCATCGAAGAGACGTTCGATGAAGAAACGCAGAAGTACATCGCGCAGGCGCTTACGGATGTGGACCTCTTCTCGAGCTATGGCCTCACGCAAAAGGCCACGCACCTTCTCGAAAATGTTCTGCAACGAGCGCCGCGCCACACGCCCACGCTCGAGCGCCTTCTCGACCTGCACCTTGGCGCTGGAAACGAACGCCGCACCGCCGAACTTGCCTCGCAGCTCGAACAGATTCATCGCGAACGCAACGACACGGTGAATGCCGACCGCTTCCTTGAGCTTCGCCAGCGATTCCAGAAAGCCGCGGGAATGTCGGAGGCGGAATTGCCGGCCGCTCCGCCAATTGGCGCGCCGCCCGTTACGCCCGCCGCATCAGCAGAAGCACACGCATCGGTCGTAAGCGCCGTGCCAGCATCCGAGCCGTCCGCGTTCGAAGTCGCTCCGTCTCCCACGGAGGCCGAAGCGGCTGCCGCTACCTCGTCAGTTTTCGAAGAATTCGAAATTTCGCTCATTCAACCAGAATCGCAACCGGCTTCCGCGGAGCCTGCTGCTTCCGCTCCGCCCGCTGCTGGGCCATCAACACCAGTCGCCGCGGAAACGCATGCGCCGCCAGAATCCGTTGCCGCGCAACCGCCTGCGGCTGCAACGCCGGCCGCCGCGTCTTCCACTGCGTCTTCTACTTCGCCGGCCGAGGAAGTTGACCTCTCGGACGAGTGGGAAGCGATGATTCAGGACGTTGCCGACACGGCGACGAAAGCGCCCGTCGCATCGGCCGCTTCACCGCAAGCTGCTGCCACTGAGCCACCGGCTGAGTTCGTGATTCCCGAAGAAGCTGCTCCGGCGCTCGAGCCCGAGCCTGCATCGACTCCCGAGCCCGCGCCAATTCCTGAAGCCGCTGAAATTCCTGAACTCACTCTCTCGCAAGTTGATCTCGATGAACCCGCTCCTGCGCCCGCGGCTCCGGAAGCCGAAGTGATCGAGCTGCAAGACATCGTCTCTCAGGAACTTGGTGAAGAAGGAGCGCCGCAACCGGCCTTCGAGCTCGTCGAGGAACCGGCAGAAGAGCGCGTCGCAGAGACTGAGCCAATTGCGGAAGCCGAGCCCAGCATCGAGTACAGCGCCGCACCCGAGACGCTGCCGGCCAGCCATGAATTCGATCTCGAGCTAACAGCACCAGCCAAATCCAAGAGCGATCCCGAAGCGGCCACCACCGAGGATTTCATCAGCGAACTCGTCGCTGAAATTGATGGCTTCGACGCCCCGCGCGCAAGCTCTAAAGTTCCGGCGGAAGTGCGTGGCGAAGTCCCCCCCGCATCGCTCAGCAAAATATTCGAGCAAGAGCCGCAGCCGATGAAGGCGGTCACGCTGCCGCACGTTCCCGAGCCGGCGAACGGCAACACCGCCGAGCCCGCCGCACCGCAAGTGACGGCCGAAAGTCTGAACCAGCTCTCCGAAGTGTTCCAGGAATTCCGCGCGGAGCTGGGCGAACTGGGCGAAGAAGACGAAGATCTCGAGACCCACTACAATCTCGGCATCGCCTATCGCGAAATGGGCCTGCTCGACGAAGCCATCGGCGAATTTCAGAAAGTCGCCAAGGCCGTGCAGAAAGGTAAGCCCTTCCGCTACTCGATGAACTGCGCCACGATGCTGGGCCTCTGCTTCATGGATAAGGGCGAGCCGAAAGTCGCGTCGATGTGGTATCAACGCGCCCTCGAATCTCCGGGGCTCGAGCAGGACGCGGTTCTCGCGCTGCGCTACGATCTGGGCATGGCGCTCGAAAACGCGGGCGAATCGAAGCAAGCGCTCGACAGCTTCCGCCAGGTCTACGCCATGAACATCGATTACCGCGACGTAGCCGACCGCATCGCCGAACTGCAGCGCCATTAGTCCCGCTAATTTGTAGCGGCTTCCACCCCTTTTACCGCCGATTAGAATTTTGCATGTTATTGAAACGCTGGAGGTTGGCGTGAATTTTAATCGCGGAACCGTAGATTAGAGTGCGGAAGAGAGACCCTTCGACTCCCTTCGGTCGCTCAGGGCGACGATCCTGGACGGATCGTCGGAATCGGCGGTCGCTGCGCCAGACTCGTTCTCAGCTTGCACCTGTCTTCGTTGACTTGCCTCTATATGCATCCTAAGATGCGCGAGCCATGCAGGATGCGCAGCCTCTCATCGGCCACACCGTCTCGCACTACCGCATCATCGAGAAGCTCGGCGGCGGCGGCATGGGCGTGGTCTACCGCGCGGAGGACACCAAGCTCCGGCGCCAGGTGGCGCTGAAATTCCTTCCGCAGGATTCTTCGGCCGACAAGTCCGCGCTTGAACGATTCGAGCGCGAGGCGCAGGCGGCTTCCGCATTGAATCATCCCAGCATATGCACCATTTACGACATTGACCGGGATTCGGGCGTGCCTTTCATCGCCATGGAATTGCTGAAGGGCATGACGCTGAAACATCGCATCAACGGCCAGCCAATGCAGCTCGACGCACTGCTCGAAATCGGTATCGACGTCGCCGACGCGCTCGAAGCCGCGCACAGCGAGGGAATTATTCATCGCGACATCAAGCCCGCGAATATTTTTGTGACCGAGCGCGGGCAGGCAAAGGTGCTCGACTTTGGGCTGGCAAAGCTGGTGGCCAAGAACGTGGGCGAGACAGTAACGGCCGGCGGCGTAACCATGGGCACGGACCCGAATCTGACGAGCCCGGGGACCGCGCTCGGCACGGTGGCTTATATGTCGCCCGAACAGGTGCGCGGCGAAAACCTGGATGCGCGTTCGGATCTGTTTTCTTTCGGTCTGGTGCTTTACGAAATGGCGACGGGGCAGCAAGCGTTCAAGGGAAACACTTCCGGCGTGATTTTTGCAGCCATTCTGGAGCGCGAACCACCGCCCGCGACACGCGTGGTTCCTGAGCTGCCCCTTGACCTTGAACGCGTGATCGCGAAAGCGCTCGAGAAGGATCCCAAGCTGCGTTATCAGCACGCTTCCGATTTGCGTTCGGATTTGCAGCGGCTGAAACGCGACACGGAGTCGGGAAGGTCGGGATCGGTACGCGCGATTGCAGCGGCGGGAACATCCGGCGCGTCAGGGATCTTGCCTGCGGCTGCGCGCGAATCCGGGAGCTCAGCGGTTGCGGTGGTAGCGCACGAGCACAAGGGGAAACTGATCGCGGTGGCGGTGGTGGTTGCGCTGCTGTTGGTGGGAACAGGCTACGGGGTCTATTCGCTCTTGCGCGGAAAGGCGGCGGCGATCCCGTTCCGAAGTTTCACGATTACGAAAGTCACCGACAACGGGAAGTCCATTCAAGCGGCGCTCTCGCCCGACGGAAAATATATTTTGAGCGTGGTGGCGGATGCCGGCAAGCAAAGCCTCTGGCTGCGGCATGTGGAAACGAACAGCGACACGCAGGTGGTGACGCCGGAAGCCACGCGTTATTCGAGGCTCGCGTTTTCTCCCGACGCAAGCTATCTCTATTTCCGGCGCCCTACCGGTACTGTGGAGGACGTGCACGACTTTTACCGCGCTCCCGTGCTGGGCGGGACGCCGAAAGCAATCGCTCACGATGTGGACACGAACATCACGTTTTCCCCAGATGGCAAGCGGATCGCTTACGCACGCGCCAATGATCCGGAAGTGGGCAAGTTTCAACTTTTGACCGCCAATCCCGACGGCAGCGATGAAAAGATGATTGCGGGCGGGACTGCCCGGGGAATTCCCCAATTCATTCACTGGATGCCGGACGGAAAGAGCCTCTTGGGAACGACAATCCAAGTGGGCGGATCGCTGGCGGGTATCGAGGCTTTTGACGCGGCTACCGGCGAATCGAAAATGGTGGCCAAATACAATGACATGCTCCTGCACGAACTCGTCCCAGCGGCAGATGCCGCGGGAGTGTTCGTGAATCTGACGCGTTTGGATTCGCTCGATTTTCGATCTCAACTCGCGTTCGTTTCGCTTCCCAGCGCAAAAATGCAATCCATCACCAACGATATAAATAACTACAGCGGGCTCAGCGTATCGGCGGACAACAAGACGATTGCGGCGGTGCTTCGCAAGGATATTCGAACTTTCTTTTTTCTGCCGGCTGCGGGAAGCAAGGGGAATCTTCCGAACCCGGAGCTTGCACAAGAGAGGGATGTGGATAGTTTCGGCTGGAGCGCCAGCGGAGAACTTTATTTGTCGGAGCCGGGGAAACTTGTGCGGATTTCGCCCGACGGAAGCAACCGGGTTATCGTCCTGAATCAATCGGTCACCGAGCCTGCGGGCTGTGGAGCGGCCGGTTCCGGCACGTCCACGCCGCACCCGATTGTATTCGTCAGCGGCCATCACTCACCATCAGGAATCGACGGGCGAAGCGTTTGGCGGGTGGATGCGGACGGCGCCAATGCGAAAGAGATTTCCGACACCAAGAGCGACTTCGGTCCAACGTGCTCGCCCGACGGAAAGTGGGTTTATTACTTCACCGGTCAGACGATTCATCGTGTTTCGATTGATGGAGGGAAGCCGGAAGCCATCCCGGGCGTGGAGATTCCTGGTGCGATTGTGGGCTCGCCGTATTTTGACGTTTCTCCCGACGGCAAGACGCTGACGTTCCTCGCGACGGTGTCACCTCACCCCGGGGCAGAAACTCAGCAGAAGATTGTGCTGCTGGCGCTCGATGCGGGGCCGCAGCCCCCGCGGCGTATGCTCGATCCAAACCCGTTGATGTCAAAGCCTCCAAGCTTTTCACCGGACGGCAAGTCGGTGATGTACGGGATCCGCGAAAACGGCGTGGAGAATCTGTGGCTGCAACCGATTGATGGCGCGGGACCCGGCGGTGGCGGGCACCCGATCACAAATTTTACCGCGGATGAATTTCGCTGGTATGGGTACTCGCCGGACGGCAAGACCCTTGGCGTGCTGCGCAATCACGCGGAATCGGACGTGGTGCTGTTGCGCGAGTCAAGCACAGCGGCACAGTGATTGATCCGGCCAACAAGCACTACTGCAAGAAAATGGTCGGTTCGGGCAGTGGGTGTTCGGAATTGTGCAAGAAATCAGCATGCCAATTCTATAAATTCTGTGTTTTGCGGGGGATCACATTTGGGCCTGGGATTGCTGGCGATGGGCGGCATAGGGGGAATTTCATGAAAATTCGTGTGGCATTACTAGGATTCTGTTTGCTTCTCCCCGGCCTGCTCCGTGCTGACACCGTCTACACGCTCGACGTCAACGAGGATGGTATTTCGACAGCGAATATCCAGGTCCAGTTCGACGTTCCTGCCATACTCACAACGACTACGACTGGCATCATTCCCACTTCTTCCTCGCTCGGCTCGTCGTTTCCATTGTGTTCGGTCAGCTCTGTAACTGTTAATACTCCCTCGGCGTCTACCAACATCGAAATGGACATCTTTTTTACAGGCGCCGGTTGTCTCTTTCTTGGGGGCACTGCCGACTTCAACACGCCGATCACTTCTCTGGGCACCTTCACGGCCTTTAACGATTTCTCGTTCACGCAGGAAATCGGGACGCTCGGGATCGCCTCTTCCGGACCAGTCGGCGCACCCGAGCCGGGCAGTCTGGCTCTGCTCAGCTGCGGTCTCTTTGGCCTGGTGGGAGCGTGGCGGCGGAGACGACTCGCATAAGATTCGCTTCATCACGCAGCGCGTAAGGCGGGTTCACGCCGGAAATCCTCTTGGCTCCAACCATCTCACTTCGAGATGGCTGATGACAATCCCTTGTTATCAACAGTTATGTGGAAGCTCGAAAGAAAGGCGTTTGGAAACAGTTTATCTTAGGCTCGGCATCGAGTGGAATTCAGGCTGTGTGGTGAGATGGAGAATCCAATGGTGAGCGTCTCGTCGCTCTTAGGGGAGATACATCCAAAGGTCGCTTAGATCACCCTCCGAGCCGCCTGCGACACCGTACCCACCGAAGAGCCACAGGTTTCCTTTCGCGTCCATCCAAGTACTCAAGTTAGTGCGAGCGCCCGGAATATTGCCCGGTGCAGGCATGCCCTGTACGCCGTACACGCCACTTTGATTCACTAGCTTTGAGCCCGACATCCATGTCCACTCGCCTCCGCTGAACTTCCACATATCATTAAGCAATCCCGTTTCTGCCGCGGAATCAATCCCATTTCCTCCGAATAGCCAGAAATTACCGGACGAATCGGTCCAGCCCACAGCCACCTGGCGCGAACCGGGAAAGTTACCTGAGCTGGTTACACCCAGAGAGCCATAGACTCCCACCTGATCCAGCAGAGGGGAGCCGGACACCCAAGTCCATTGGCCATTGCTGTACTTCCATAAGTCATTAAGCAATCCCGTTACTCCGGTGGCGCCGTAACCGACTCCGCCGAAAAGCCAGAGATTCCCCGACAAATCTGTCCAAGTGACGGACCAATTCCTCGCACCGGGTATGTTCCCTGGTGCCGGTACGCCCTGCGTGCCGTACACCCCGATTTGATTAACTAACTTGGACCCGGACTCCCACGTCCATTCGCCATTGCTGTATTTCCACAGATCATTCAGGGAGCCGCGAGTTCCGGCTGAATCGTAGCCGAATCCGCCGAAGAGCCACAAATTCCCGGATGAATCGACCCAATTTGTCGGGCTCATTCGCGAACCAGGGACATTATTGGCTGCAGCCACACCCCGAACGCCGTACGCGCCCGGCTGATTTGCAAGAGTAGCGCCGCTCATCCATGTCCATTCACCTGCGCTGTACTTCCACAGGTCATTGAGCGATGCTTCTGCGCCGGCCGAATCGTAACCGTTTCCTCCAAACAGCCAGAAGTTCCCAGAAGGGTCAGTCCAACCGACGGCTTCAGAGCGCGCTCCCGGAATGTTGTCAATGGCGGGAATACCAATGGTCCCATACGAGCCTTTTTGGCCGCCGAGATTTGACCCACCCATCCAGGTCCACTGGCCGGAGCTGAATTTCCATAGGTCGTTCATGGGCAAGAGCGTTCCGACCGAGTCATAACCATATCCCCCAAACAACCACAGATTTCCGGAATTATCCGTGAATAGAAGGGGCATTTGTCGTCCGCCCGGGTTGTTGTTGACGGCAGGCACATCCAGGGTGCCGTAAATGCCATTGTTGGTTGCTGTCTTTGGCCCTTTAATCCACGTCCATTCGTTGTGGGAACAGTCAACGACTATGTTGGTGACGTCCGCAGTTGCTATCCCGGAGCCACCGCTGACACCGCAAGTCTGCGCCGGATTGGAAGGCTGCGCAGAAATGGTGACGCTATACAGGCCGCCGCTTGAGACCGCGTTTGCAAAAGTGAAGCTCCCATTCGCATTCACCGTCAGGTTGTCTTGCAGGTTGTCTTGTAAAACGAGACCACCACCGCCGGTGCCCACAAGGTTTACGACGGTGCCGCCGACGGTGAAGGTCGGAGCGCTCTTGCTGCTACAGGCGGATAAAGCAAGACCTAGCATCATCACGGAAGCAATCGACGTGAGTGCAGGGATGACCTTCATGGCCGGAGATTCTCCTGTTCTTCACCGCGTAAATTTCGTTAGCGCAAACGCTGCATCATGGGTGCGACCCTTAAATTAACAGATTGTAATTATAATGCAGAGGTACATAGTTGCTGTTGTGTGCCGAAGCCGATACCCGTCAATTGCTGTGGGGGCCAGCGGCAAATGTGTTGTGGAAGACGTGCAGCGAGGGATAGATGTTGATAAATCCTTCGCAACAGTTATCCCGCACCTTGGCGGTTTTCAAGTAGACTGCGATGATGAACCAGCCAAAGAAGCCCGAGCGAAGCAACGTGCCTGCGCCCTCTATGGCTCCGTACGAGGTTCAGAGAACACAGCGAAGTGCCCAAAACTTGCTCACCATTTTCCAGAGTTTGTTCGAGGCCACGAAGGGGGTTTTCTCACCGGGACCAGACGACCCCAAGACTTGGTACGGACGAGTCTTTCGTTTTATCGGTTTGATGTGCGTGTACGCGGTAATCGCGGCGATTCTCGCCGTGGCGATTCACAATCTCTTGGGTGACAGGCACTAAATCAGTTTCTTCGGTTTTGCTCCCGGCCCCCACTCTTCGAGGTTCGATCTACGTGCTATTCGTGGCCCTCACTAAATCCATTCAAAAGAGTAGAATCTTCTTGGCGCGCGTGATTTCGTTGCTTGTCGCTGACGCGTTACGCTGCTCAGAAATCGGCCGACTGGAGGAGCCTTGCTATGCCTTCCGCTCAAAAGCTCGATGCGCACCATAAAGCGCTCACTTTGAATCTTGATGCGTCCATCTTCGGTTCTTTTGCTGAGATTGGCGCGGGGCAGGAAGTGGCGCGGTGGTTCTTTGTGGTTGGGGGCGCGTCGGCCACGGTGGCCAAGACGATTTCCGCTTACGACAAGGAAGTGAGCGACGATCTCTACGGCGCCGGAACGCGGTACGTATCGAAGCAGCGGCTCGAAGCGATGCTGGACGCGGAGTGGACGCAGCTTCTCGCGGAGTTAAGCAAAACGCGCGGGCCGCAAACGCGGTTCTTTTCCTTTGTTGATACCGTCTCGGCGCGGAACTACGCCGGAACGAACGACCCGCACGGCTGGGTAGGCCTTCGGTTTCAGTTGCAACCGGGCGGCGCTCCCAACGACATCGTGCTGCACGTGAATATGCTCGACCCGTCGAACGTGCTTCAGCAGGAAGCCATCGGTATTCTGGGCGTGAATCTCGTTTACACCGCGTTCAATGAACTGCAAACGAAGGAATCATTTCTGGCAGGCCTGGCGCAAGACGTGGTGAAAGAGCGAATCGAGATTGACTACATGGATCTTCGCGGGCCGGCATTCGAGAGCTGGGATCGCCGCGCGCTGCCAGCCGACCTGGTGCATGGTGGATTTGCTGAAGCCGTATTTTTCCCCGCGAAGGGTCCCGCTGTTCCGCCGACCGAAGCGCTTTACAAGAAAGCCGTGGTGCTTGCGCCTGGAATTTTTGGCCACGCGGATTCAGATCACTCGCAGGTTCACATGCGATTGCTGGCTTCGGGTATCGAGGAGCTTCGGAAAGAGCTGGGCGAAACCAAGGCAGCGCCCGCCGGATTTTTTTGCCTGACGGCGGCTGCGATCTTGCCCGGCGAACCGGTGCCGGAGATTCCCGATTTGCTTCGTCGTATCGATGCTCTTCTCGCTGCCGGCGGCGACGTGCTGCTTTTCCGCCAGGGCGAGCTCTACAATATGACAACTCTCGTGCACCGCTACACGCAAGCGCCTGTGCGTTTCGTCGCCGGACTTTCCCTGACCATTCGAGCGTTTGAGGATATTTACGGCAATCTCGAAGGGAGGCTCCTCGAAGCGCTTGCGCGACTCTTCGCGCAGAATGTTCGCATCTACGCCTATCCGATGGCGGCTACAGAGCTGCGCGAAAGGCTGAAGGGTGTTTCTGCTGCCGGTTGGGAATGGAGCGAGACGAATGGAATGGTTTCTGCGGCGCAGTTGCGTCGCGCGCCGCCTCTCGGACACCTGTTTGACTATCTTCTCGCCAGCAATTTTCTGGTGTCGATGCAAGATCCAGCGAGCTTGAAAGCCGGCGCTTGATCGGTGTTCATGGCTGGGTCTATAGCGGGCCCCAGATCCGCTTCTAACACTCGAACTGGGAGAACTCGATGAACATGCCTGCATTATTTGACCTAAGAGGCCGCGTTGCTATCGTGACCGGCGGCAATTGGCGGAATTGGCCGCAGCATTGCGCTTGGCTTCGCCGAGGCCGGGGCAGCCGTCGCGATATTCGGACGCAACGAGGAAAAGAATCAGCAGGTGCTCGCGGAACTGAAATCAATCGGCGGTCCCTCGATGGCCCTGAAGGTGGATATGACCGATCGAGCCGGATTGCAGCCCGCGCTGAATCAAGTGGAGAGCGCACTCGGCGGCGTGAGCATCCTGGTGAATAATGCGGGCAACGTGTCGTTGAGCGGCGGCGTGCTGCAGGAAAAACCGGAAGATTGGGACAACGTCATCGAAACGCAGCTCAATTCCGTTTTTCTTCTATCGAAGCTCGCGGCGGCTTCGATGGTGCGCCAGAAATCCGGGAAGATCATCAACATCGGCAGCATGTACTCGTTCTTTGGATCGGGGTTGGTGCCTTCGTACAGCGCAGCGAAGGGAGCGATCATCCAGCTGACGAAGTCCATGGCCATCGAACTCGCGCCGCACAACATTCAAGTGAATTGCATCGCGCCAGGATGGATTGAAACGGCCATGACGGTGGCTGTACACAAAATGCCGCTGAACGACGAAGTTCTTTCGAGGACTCCCGCGGCCCGATGGGGCCAGCCGGATGAACTTGCCGGAACGGCCGTCTACCTGGCGTCGCGCGCTTCGGACTTCGTTACCGGAACTACGATTCGCGTGGATGGCGGCTACGCGATCCGCTGAAGCAACGCGCCGGGACGAAGCAGAACCAAATCCAAGGAAGTAGTAATAAAATAAGGAACGGGAACAGCAGGGATTCATGGCAAACGTGAACAGCAAACGAGGCGTAATCGGAATTCTTACCGGGGGCGGCGACGTTCCCGGGCTGAATCCTGCCATTCGCGGTGTTACTCTTCGCGCCCTGCGTGAAGGCTACCAGGTGATTGGCATACGCCACGGCTGGGCCGGCCTCGTGGACATGGTGCGCGAGAAGGACTACGACAACTCCGACAATTTCATTCTTCTGGACGAAGAGATTGTCGATCGCACCGGGCGCACCGGCGGAACGTTTCTGCATTCTTCGCGCACGAATCCCGGGCGCGTGGCCAAGTCCAGCGTGCCCGCGCATCTTAGCGGCAAGTTCACTGCGGAGAAGAACGACCTGACGCCCGAAGTTCTGAAGAATCTCGAATGGCTCGGCATCGATACTCTGATTCCGATTGGTGGCGACGACACGCTCAGCTATGGCGTTCGTCTCCACAAAGAAGGCTTCAAAGTCATCGGCATACCGAAAACCATGGACAATGACGTCCCTGGCACTGACTACTGCATTGGATTCAGCACTTGCGTGACGCGCACTATACAGATGGTGAATAGCTTGCGCACGTCCGCGGGCTCGCACGAGCGCTTTATGGTCCTCGAAGTTTTTGGCCGCTACGCCGGCTTCACTGCCATGCTTCCCACTCTAGCCGGCGCCGCCAATCGCTGCGTGATTCCCGAATACAAATTCAATATTGAGCACCTCACCGAGCTGCTCGTTGCCGATCGCCGCAAGAATCCGAGCCGCTACTCGATTGTGCTCGTTTCGGAGGGTGCAACGTTCGAGGGCGGCGCGATGGTGTTCGAAGGCGAAGCGACCGACGCCTTCGGTCACAAAAAACTGGGAGGGATTGGCGACATCGTTGCCGATCAAGTGAAGGACATCTCCGCAAAGTTCAATAACGGCAAGAAAATCGACGTGATCAGCCAGAAACTCGGTTATCTGGTGCGTTGCGGCGATCCTGATGCGATCGATTCCATCGCACCCATGGCTTATGGCAATCTCGCTCTCGACTTGCTTCTAAAAAACATCAGCGGCCGCCTCGTCGCGCTCAACAAAGGCCACTACGACAACATTCCGCTTGAGACCGTGACCGCTACCAAGAAAATCGTCAACGTCAAGGAACAGTACAACACCAGCCGCCTCCGTCCTCAATACGCCAGCTTCGAAATGCGCCCTCTGTTTCTCATCTAGGCGTGGCGCTACAAGGGAAAAAGCAACGGCTGTTGCCACTCCGGAAATAATCTCCGATAATCCTAGGCTGATGATCACGCGTTTGTTTCGAGTGGTGTGGTTGCTCGTCTGGCTGGAACTTGGGCTGGTGCTGATCCTTGTGCCATGGTCGGAAATCTGGGAGACCAACTATTTTTTGTATCAGTATCCGGCGCTGGCTTTTTTCGTCAACAATCCTTTTATGCGCGGAGCGATTTCGGGCTTGGGCATCATGAATGTTTTCCTCGCACTTGAAGCATTTCGCCGCAGGACCGCCACCGTTGCCAGCCAGGGATAGCCAACCGGTTATTCAACCGGTCGTTCAGCCGATCACCCCACCGATCATTTGCTATGTGACGGATCGTAAGGCGCTCGCTGGGGACAAGACTGTTGCCGCGCTGCTCGATACGATTCGCGCGGCTGCGGCCGCAGGCGTCGATTGGGTGCAAATTCGGGAGAAAGATTTATCGACGCGCGAGCTTTTCGAGCTCGTCCGGGAGGCAGTGGGGCTCGGGTCCGCGCGCCCGGGCTCAATTGGCCCACGCTCAATCAAAGTGATCGTCAACGATCGGCTCGACGTGGCGCTGGGCGCTGGGGCGGATGGCGTGCACCTGGGGCACGCGTCGGTACGGGCGCGTGAAGTGGTTCGCTGGTGCCGCGCGGGAAATGCGCCGGTGGATTTTCTCATCGGCGTTTCGTGCCACAGCCTTGAAGGCGCGCGGGAAGCGGAAAATGCGGGCGCCAATTACACATACTTCGGGCCAATCTACGAGACGCCTTCGAAAATCCCTTTCGGCAACCCGCATGGTGTGGAGGAACTCGCCCTGGTGACGAAGGCAGTGAGCATTCCGGTGATTGCCATCGGAGGAGTGAACCAATCGAATGCCGCCGAATGCCTTCGCGCTGGCGCGGCGGGCATAGCCGCCATCCGCCTAATTCAAGGCGCGGCAAATTCAGACGCGCTCAAAGAAGCAGTCACGGCGATTCGCAACTCACGATGAAGAGTTCAGAAAAACGAGGAAGACGAACTGCCTTGGAAAATGGCTAGGCGCTGAGCCAGCGTCCCACGGGTTGCAGGCTTTCGACGTGATCGCAGATTACTTTGATTACGGCGGTTATTGGAACCGCGAGAATCAGGCCCATCGGTCCCCAGAGCCAACCCCAGAAAAGCAGCGCCACTGTGAGAGCCAGAGCATTGAGGCGAACGCGCCAGCCGACAAGCGCGGGCATAAGCAAGTTTGCGGCAATCAGGTGGAGGACCGTCATCATCACGATGATGCCGATGTAAGGCTCCACATGCTTGAACTGTTTGAGCCCAATAATCACGGGCGGGAACCAGGACAGAACCACTCCGAAGTAGGGAATGAGGTTGACGGAGCCCGAGACGAGCGCAGCCAGGAACGGAAACTCGAGTCCAATGCTCATGAAAAACATCCAGCTCGCAAACACGAGTATCAATCCCACGAGGGCTGTGCCAATCACGTAGCTGCGCAGGACAAGCGTGACTTCCGCAAGAGTCTGTTTCACACGCGTTCGCTCTGTGGCTGGAAATAGCTGCATGGTGGCGTGCCAGACCTGTCGTTTGGCTGCAAGCATGAAAAATAAAAGGAACGGCACAAACGTAGCAGCTACGAAAACTGCCTCGAGAGCACCGAGCCGGGAAAGCACGGCGTTTCGTACCGGATGAGAATCGGCGACGGCAATGATCCGTTCGCCGGGCTTCTCCGCTGGCTCGATTTCAGATACGTGGGACTCGAACGTCTCAAGTTTTTTTGAGACAGCGCTCGCAGCCGCTTTAAGAGGTTTCTGGTAATTTGGCCAGTCCTGCCCGAACTGATCGAAGCGCAGAATGAGCGTCCAGGCGAGTACCAACATCAGGCAGATCGTCGATAGAACGACGATCAGCGCGCCCAGAGCGCGCGGAACGTGCCACTCCTCAAGCCAGTTGACGACTGGATCGAGAAAATACGCCATGAGAACAGCGACGACGAGAGTGACCAGCACCGTCGAGGCCCAGTAACAGAAGGCAATCACGATACCTGCCGCGATGATTCGCGCGCTTACCGAGTTGGCCGCCGCAGTCGCTTTGACTGGGGTGGTGGTTTCGACTGGCACCCGCGTACGATAACACAGGCGCGCGCGTTGGGAACATGATGTGCCGGGCAGGATAATGGCGTTCGCGGGGCGCGTGAGGGCGGGTTACGAGTTGGTTTGCGTCGCAGGCAGCTGGTGCGGCTGCGCACAAGCGCGATGATAGAATTATTGGCTTGCCTCTCGCGAGTTAGGATCCGGTTGAATGGCAACGGAACGCGCAAAACAACTTTTCGGCACTGATGGCATTCGCGGCATCCCCGGCGAATATCCATTGGACGATGCGACGCTCGAGCGCGTCGGTTGCGCCCTCGGCCTTCATTTGGCGGCTCAGAAAAATGCGAACAGCAAGCCTGCCCGCGTTCTCATTGGCCGGGATCCTCGCGAATCCGGTCCGCACATTGCGGAGTTGATTGCGCGTGGGTTGGTGTTGGCGGGAGCTGAGCCGGTTTCGGCAGGGGTTGTCACCACGCCGGGAGTTGCGTGGCTTGTGAGCCGCGAGGGATTTTCTGCGGGGGTCGTCATTTCCGCGTCGCACAATCCCTATCACGATAATGGAGTGAAGCTGATTTCGTCATCGGGAATGAAATTTCCCGATGCCGCGGAGCATGAGATCGAGCGTTTGATTCTTTCGCCAAACGGCGGAGCGCCCGCGGCCCGGCGCGCTGCAGATGCCGCGCAAGCAAATAAAGAGCATCCGGATGGCGATGAAAAGTTGCATCAGGATTATCTCCACGGGCTGCGCGCCGCGGCGCTGCCGGGCGCGAAATTCGCGGGTATGAAAATCGTGATGGATTGTGCGAATGGCGCGGCGAGCAAGCTGGCGCCGGAACTTTTTCGAATGCTTGGCGCGGAGGTTGTGGCGATCAACAACGCGCCCGACGGTGAAAATATCAACGCCGGCTGCGGTTCGCTGCATCCTGAGGGAATGCAGAAACGCGTCGTCGAGTCGCGCGCTACGCTTGGAGTGGCGTTCGATGGGGACGCTGACCGCACGATTTTTGCCAGCGCTTCGGGAAAGCTGGTGGATGGCGACGGGGTATTGCTCGTTGCGGGTCGCTATATGAAATCGGCCGGCAAGCTGAAGGGCAACGTTATTGTCGGCACGACGATGGCGAACCTCGGACTCGAGCGCGCGCTCGATCAATCAGGACTGAAGCTGGTGCGCACGGCCGTCGGTGACCGGTACGTGCTCGAAGAGATGCTCCGCATCGGCGCGAATCTGGGCGGGGAGCAATCCGGGCACATTCTGTTTCTCGACGATGCCACGACCGGCGATGGGATGCTCACGGCGGTGAAAATTGCGTCGATTATTTCGCTTGCCGGGCCGCTCGATTCACTCGTTGCCGACTTGAAAATCTATCCGCAGAAGATCGTGAATGTCCGGGTGCGGGCCAAACCGCCGCTCGAATCGCTTCCGGAGGTTTCGCGGACGCTGGGCGAAGCGGAACAGGCGCTCGGTAAATCCGGGCGCGTGATTTTGCGTTATTCCGGCACCGAGCCGCTCGCGCGCGTGATGGTGGAAGCGGAGCGCGACGAAGATGTTCGCCGCTGGACGGATTCGTTGGCATCGGCTGTTCGCTCCGCTATCGGCGCCTAACGGCGCTGGCAGTCCTGCAAGAAATCTTCCCTCGCACGTTCTTACCTTGTGAGTGCAACGCTGCAAATCCCAAAAGACGTTCATTCCGTTTCGTGAATGGAGCAGCACATCGCCTCCGGTCGAGCGGGTGCGGCATGCCGTGCCCCTACTGACGGCGAAGGACGCCTCAGGTTCGAGGGAACTTTTTGCCTCGCCACGACATTACACATAGTAGAGAGCTGAAAAGGCGAGAACTTCAGGGCGGCGAGAAAATTTTGATGGCGACTGACGAGCAGCTGATCCTTGAATTCCAGAAGGGCTCTCGCGAAGCCTTCGGCGAACTTTTTCTGCGCTACCGGGAGATGATTTACGCATTTTTTCGGCGGCGGGTGAAAGATGCGGCGCGCGCGGAGGAGCTGGCGCAGGAAACTTTCGTTGCCATCCTGCGCGGCATCCAGCGATATGAGCCACGCGCTACGTTCCGCACGTACCTTTTTGGCATCGCGTACAAGATTCTGGCCAATGACCGCCGCAAATTGGACCAGAACTCCGGCGGCGCGGGGTCTGGGTTCAATTTGCCCGACCCCTCCGCGCCCGGAAACGCCGAGACCGGGATGTGGGTTCGCGAGGCGATCGCAAAGCTCGACGGCAACGATCGGGAAGTGCTCCTGCTGCGCGAATACGAGGAATTAAGTTACGAGGAAATCGTCGGCGTGCTGCGCGTACCGGTGAATACTGTGCGATCGCGGCTCTTCCGCGCGCGCGTGGCGTTGAAAGAAATTCTGGTGAGTGTTCCCAGTAAATCAGCGAGGAAAGAAAATGCGCTCGACTCATCCATTTGAACTAGAAGAGGTGATGGCGTACCTCGACGGCGAAATGTACGCCGATCGCGCGGCGGAAATCGCCCACCATATGCAACAGTGCGCGGAATGCCAGGAGTTAGCTGCCAGTTTTCGCAACCTGTCGCGCGAGCTCGCGGCGTGGGCAGTCGAAGCATCGCCTGCGCGGCTGACGGAACAAGTGAATGCCGAAGTGGCTTCCGTCGCTGCACCGGCTGGAGCAAAGGTTTCGCAACCTGAGATGACACCAGCGGAGCGATCGATCGCGCTGATTCGTTGGCTGAAAGGGCGTCCGTGGATGTGGGCTGGTGCAGGCGCTTTGGCGACGATACTCTTGCTCGCTATTGCCATTCCAACTCTACGTACTGCCCCGTTCATTGCCTCTCGCGATAGGGCGACCCTCCCAATGAGCACAAGTCTGGGCAAGGCACCAATCTTCGGTCGACCGGTTCAGGAAACGCAACGGGAGCAATTGCAGGAACTTCAAAAAAGGATGGTGCAGCAGGAGGTTGCCAGCTCTCTTGAGAACAATCAGGCGGACGGGCGCTATTCAGTCTCCATCGAACCAAACGCCGCCGCGCCTGCACCGCCAGTTTCTCCATCGGCGGAAACGATTGGTAGTCCAGCCGCTTCTCCGATGATCGCGCGCACGGCTTCGCTTTCGCTGGTCGTAAGGGATTTCGCGGGAATCGAAGCGGCGGTGAAAAATGTAGTATCTCGCCATTCCGGCTACATCGGCGAACTCAATACGTCTACGCCGCCCGACGCGGCAAAAACATTTTCCGCCACGCTGCGGGTGCCTTCCGCGCAACTCGAGCCGGCACTTGCGGAATTGAAGCAGCTCGGGCGAGCCGACCAGGCGTCGCAGGCAGGCGAAGAAGTGACGAAGCAGTATGTGGATCTCGCGGCGCGCCTGAAGAATTCACGCGCCACCGAAGAGCGCCTGCTGGCCGTCCTTCGTAACAACACAGGCAAAGTGAAAGACGTGCTCGAAGTGGAGAACGAGATCTCGCGCGTCCGTGGCGAGATCGAAGAAATGGAAGCCGACCAGCGCACGCTTCAGGCCCGCATCGACTTCGCGACCATCACGCTTTCGGTGACCGAAGAATATAAGGCCAGCCTGAACGGCGCGCCTTCGTCAACGAGTACGCGGCTGCACAACGCCTTCGTCACTGGCTATCACAGCGTGGTGGAGAATGTGATTGGACTCGTCGCGTGGCTGCTCGAAGCCGGCCCGACGCTGCTGCTGTGGGCCGCGCTGCTCTTCTTCCCGATCCGCTGGGCGTGGAGGCGGGTGCGACGCGCGCTAACAAGCGCGCGTAAGCCAGTCGCCGCCCAAGCCTAGACTTCGGTTCCGCCTGACACTGTTTTTTCGCAGCGCGCACCGAGAGAGTCCTTCCAAAGACTCTAGAAAACGGGAGATCCAGCTTTCAGAAACTGGAGGTTTTCTGGATTTATAGTCGTGCAAAAACTGCTTTGTGCGGGCTAAGTCATGTCCTGCCAATCCGCGGTTCCTTTTGTTGAAGAATGAAAGTGGTGGCATTCCGCGTGCAAATCAAATGAGTGGCTGTCTCTTATCCCGGGGTGGGCCGGTTTCGCCGCGCCGAAACCGGAATCTTGGGTAGAGCAATAAAGGGAGTCCCTATGGGGCTCCCTTTTTTATTTGGCACATCGGCGCTCGGCCATTCCTTTCGCTGCGGTCAATCGCGCATCTGGCGGCGAAAAGAGCCGGCGGGACGCTGGCGTTACGGAATGGCGCGCTCGCTTAAATTTGTCGCGGAGGCTTGCCGCGATCTTGCCTCTGCGACATTTAGAAGAAACACCGAGATGGCCCAACAATTTCGTTCGCGGCAAGCATTTCACTTCCGCAACGCCGGCGTCTCGCCGGCTCTTTTGATCTTGCCTGGCGTGATCCTGCCCGCTGTAACGTTAGAAAAACGGCGCTACTCGGCCGTCCACAGTGGCGTGCTGCACTCGTCGCAGGCCATCTCGACGTAGTCAAGCGCGGCGAGAATTTCTGCGATCGCCGGGAATTTGTGGCGGTTGATGGTCCATTGGGCGAAGAGTTCGCCGTAGTGATCCGTGACGAACACGCCGCCGCGGACGAATCCGTGCGATGCGAACGCGTCCTCGCCTAGAAACGCGCGTGCCGAATTTCCCGGCGTGTCCGCGCCAATGATGATTCCCGGCGGAAGTGAATCGGTCACGCGGCGGGCGGGCTGCTCGAGAAACACGACGAGCGCGACCGCCTCTTTTTCGCGCAACGCAGCTGCGCTTGCCTCGAGGGCGCGCAGAAACTCCTCGCACGGCGCGCAATCTGTATCGAGAAATGCGATGACAAGGTTTTTCTTTTGCTTGTAATCCCAGGCGCGGACGGTACGGCCCTCAGGCGTGTGGATGGTGAGTGGTGGAATGAGCTGCCGATTGCGTAGCACGGCGCCTCTTTAATCGCGAAGTCGGCCCATGATAGCACTCTTGACGTGAGCGCCACGCGGAGGCACCCGAAAGAAAAAAAAGGGCGCTCCGCTCGGCGGAACGCCCTTTCTGAATTCACCTTAAGTTTCTAGGTTTAGCTGCAGCCTGACGTGCTGCCGCAGTTTGCGCATTTGTAGCAGCTGCCGTTGGGCGTCATCAGCATCCCGCACTCGGAGCAAGACGGTGCATCGTCGATAGCTGCGCGCGGACGCGTGGCTTCCGCTTCTGCTGCCTTCGCAGCGAATGACGGCGCCGGTGCTTGCGAGGCTGTCGCGGTGGGCGATGGCGCAGCTTCGGCCTCTGAAGCCATCGCTGCTGCTACGTCTGCGTCGAGATAGTCGGGCGAGATGAATTTTCCGCCGAGCCACCGCCCGATGTAGTCCACGATCGACTTCGCGTAACGGATTTGCGGATTGCCGGTGTAGCCCGAAGGCTCGAAGCGCGAGTTGACGAATTTGTCGACGAGCGCGCGTAGCGGGACGCCATATTGCAATGAGATGGAGACGGAAAGCGCGAACGCGTCCATGATTCCGGAGAGCGTCGAGCCTTCCTTCGCCATCTTGATGAAGATTTCGCCCGGGGTGCCATCGGAGTATTTTCCGACGGTCAGGTAGCCTTCGTGGCCGCCGATCGAAAACTTGTGCGTGATCGAATCGCGTTCGGCTGAAAGTTTTCGGCGCTGCGTGCCGGGGAAAAGATTCTGCTGCGCCGGAACCGCCTCAGCGATCGGAGCGACAATCGCGGCCGCCGCCACTGCAGCAGGTACCGCCGCAGCCGGCTTGTCGTCCTCTTTCTTCCCCGCGGCCGAAAGCGGCTGGGAGCGCTTCGAATTGTCGCGATAGATGGCCACGGCTTTGAGTCCAAATTTCCAGGACTCGATGTAAGCCTCCATGATGTCCTCGACCGTGGATTCTTCCGGCATGTTGATCGTCTTGCTGATCGCGCCGGAGATGAACGGCTGCGCCGCCGCCATCATTTGCAGATGACCGCGCCAGGAAATCGAGCGGCCCCCGCCCATCGAGGTGAGCGAGCAATCGAACACAGCGAGGTGCTCGGGCTTGAATCCGGGCGCGCCTTCGATCGTGCCGTTCGCGTCAATATAATCCACGATCTGCGCCACCTGCTCCGGCGGGTAGCCGAGCTTCATCAGCGCCTGCGGCACGGTGTTATTGACGATCTTGATCACGCCCCCACCGACGAGCCTCTTCTGCTTTACAAGCGCGAGGTCGGGCTCGATGCCGGTGGTATCGCAATCCATCATGAAGCCGATGGTGCCGGTGGGCGCGAGCACTGAAACTTGCGAATTTTTGTAACCGAAGCGTTCGCCGAGAGCGACGGCGTCGTCCCAGGACTTTTGCGCCGCGTGCAGGAGCGAAGGCTGGACGTTATCTTCTTTGATTGGCCGCAGCGCGTCGCGATGCATACGCACCACGTCGAGCATCGAATCGCGATTGCGCAGGTAGCCGCCAAAGGGGCCCATGCGCTCGGCAATCCGCGCCGATTGTGCATAGGCTTCGCCGGTCATCAGCGCCGTAATGGCGCCGCAGAAATCTCGGCCGCCGTCCGAATCATAGGGAAGCGCGAGCGACATCAGAAGCGCGCCAAGATTCGCGTAGCCGAGGCCGAGTGGGCGGTAATCGTGCGAGTTGCGCGCGATGCGCTCGGTGGGATAGCTGGCGTTGTCGACCAGGATTTCCTGCGCCGTGATCGTCACGTCCACCGAGTGCCGGAAACCCTCGGTGTCAAACTGGCCATTCGAGCCCAAAAACTTCAGAAGATTCAGCGACGCGAGATTGCAGGCCGTGTCGTCGAGGAACATGTACTCCGAGCACGGATTCGAAGCGTAAATGCGGTCAGTGGCCTTGCAGGTGTGCCAGCGATTGATCGTCGTATCGTACTGCATGCCGGGATCGCCGCACTGCCAGGCGGACTTGGCCATCTCCTTCAGCAAATCCTTGGCGCGAAATTGGTCGCAGGGCTTTCCGTCGTTCACGTTGCGCGTCCACCAATCGCGATCTTCTTCGGCAGCGCGCATGAAATCGTCGGTGACGCGCACGGAATGGTTCGCGTTCTGGAAAAAGACGGAGGCGTAGGCTTCGCCGTCGATCGAGGAGTTGTAACCCTGCTCGATCAGCACGTGCGCTTTACGCTCTTCCTTCATTTTCGACTCGATGAATTCCATGATGTCCGGGTGGTCGGCGTTGAGGATCACCATCTTCGCGGCGCGGCGCGTCTTGCCGCCGCTCTTGATCACGCCAGCGAAGGCGTCGAAGCCCTTCATGAAACTTACAGGTCCCGAGGCGATGCCGCCGCCGGAGAGCGATTCCTTGCTGCCGCGTAGCGAGGAGAAGTTCGTTCCCGTGCCGGAGCCCCACTTGAAGAGCATCCCTTCCGTCTTCGCCAGGTTCATGATCGAGTCCATGTTGTCCTGGACGGAATTGATGAAGCACGCCGAGCATTGCGGCTTCGCCTGCACGCCTACGTTGAACCACACCGGCGAATTGAATGCCATTTTTTGCTCGACGAGCAGGTGAGTGAGTTCGTCACGGAAAATATTCCGGGAGTCGGCGGAAGCGAAGTAGCCGCCTTCTTCACCCCAGCGCACGATCGTATCGACAACGCGCGCGATCAATTGCCGCACGGACGTCTCACGTTCCGGCGAGTTGGGTTTGCCGTGGAAATATTTCGAAACTACGATGTTCGTAGCGGTCTGCGACCAGGACTTCGGAACTTCTATGTTTTCCTGGCGGAAAATTACCTGACCCTTATCATTGCCTATGAGTGCGGTGCGACGCTCCCATTCAACCGCGTCGAATGCTGACACTTTTCCGTCTGTAAACCGTCGCTGGAATTCCAGTCCGGTCGTTCGCCTCGTAACTTGTTGCGCTTCTGTGTGTCCGTTCAATGCCGTTCTCGTTTCTGCCATCTCTGCCTCCGCGCCGGCAGCACTTCCGCCGTAATGTTCGCCGGGGAGCCGTGCGGGAGGGTCAACTACCATTTTACTCCCAACCGCTGGGCGCCGGAACCCTTGTTGTTGACCGAGCTATCTTCGGAGCAGATCGGGGAGCCGGTTGTAATTTAGCGCCGCAACGATCCAATTGCGTTTGCGTTGCCTCAGACCGGAAAAAAGAGAAATGCCCAGCCAAGCCGCGCTGGAAATCCAAGCGCGGTGTGACTTGCGGGCGGTTCCCTTCGGATTTTCGGTAAAACCCGGTCTGCTATCTGCGCTAACCGGCTGCTCTAAGCAGCTAAGAACCGGTTCACGTTCCCCCGAGTCTGGGTGCGCAGTATCAGCGGTTGACGAAAAGTTGTCAAGAAAAATTCATACTGTAACCACAAAATCTTAGGCAGCAGTTGTCGAAAGCGTCTATCCGTAGTGGTACATGTGCAGACCGCCACAAGTTACTTTTTCTTCCTAAAGAGCATCTTATTGTTATGAGCGGGATGACTTCGAAATTCTTGCGTACGCTAGCGAACGGAATTTTTATCGCTGCTTTGTGCTTGCCGACTCGCGCTCAAGAAGCCACGAAGACTGCCGGCTCATCTGTGGCAGAGCATACAGGGCCGCAGAAAGTGGTTTTGCCGGGCGTGCCTAATTTCGGGCAAGTTACGCCGTCGCTTTTCCGCGGCGCTCAACCTTCGGACGATGGATTTGGCGCGCTTGCGAAAATGGGCGTGGGTATCGTGGTGGATTTAAGGGGCGATAGCGACGACGAACGCGAACAAGTTACAAAGCTTGGTATGGAATACGTTGCGATTCCGTCGCACTGCTCGCGCATGACAGAAGACGGCGTCGCAAAGTTCCTCACCCTTGTGCGCGACCATCCGGACAAAAAAGTCTTCATTCATTGCAAGTATGGCGTAGATCGCACGGGGATGATGGTGGCCGCTTATCGAATTTCGCAAGGCTGGACGGCCGAAGAGTCGCGGCGCGAGATGGAATCATTCGGTTTTACAGTCAGGCACAGAATGGTTTGCCCGGGGCTAAGCTCGTTCGAATCGAACTTTCCCAGCGCCTTCGCAAGCAGTTCTGCGTTCGAAAATCTTCGCCCGTCCTCCGCTCTTCCTTCGGCTCAGCCGGCTCCTTCGAATACGAACTAGCGGGTAGTCGCTTCAATCCCGCATCAGATTCGCTCCTGCACGCAATCCAGGCCCAAAAGGTGGCAGGGGATCCTGCCCCCGCGATGGCCGGATGTGTTGTTCGAAGCAACACCTTGGGTATTGACACGAGCTAATCAACTCAAAAAAAATAATAATGACGGCCATGACTAGCACGGCAATCGAAATCGACGGTCTGACGAAAGACTACGCCCTGGGGTTCTGGCGCAAGCGCATGCGCCGGTCGCTCGACAATCTTTCTCTGCGCGTCGAAGACGGTGAAATCTTTGGTTTTCTGGGCCCCAACGGCGCCGGCAAGACCACCACGCTGAAGTTGCTGATGGGCCTGATTTTCCCCACGGCTGGAACGGCGCGCATCCGCGGAAAATCAATCGACGACGTCAGCATGCACCGCGAAATCGGCTATCTTCCCGAGCAGCCTTATTTTTATGACTACCTGACGGCGCGCGAGCTGCTCGATTATTACGCGCGATTTTTTGGCTTCGCTTCCGCCGACCGCCGCGAGCGCGTGGCGCGATTTCTCGCGCTTGTCGGCCTCACCTCGGCAGCCGACGTTCAGCTGCGAAAATTCTCGAAGGGCATGCTGCAGCGCGCGGGAATCGCCCAAGCAATCTTGCATGATCCAAAGGTCGTCTTTTTGGATGAGCCGATGTCCGGCCTCGATCCCATCGGCCGCCGCGAAGTCCGCGACATTATTCTTGATTTGAAAAATCAGGGCCGCACTGTGTTTTTCTCCACCCACATTCTTTCCGACGCCGAAATGCTGTGCGATCGCGTCGCCGTGTTGGTTGACGGAAAATTGCAGGGCGTGGGTGCTCCGGGCGAAATCGTTTCGATGGACGTGGTCGCAATGGACATTCTCTTCGAACTGAAAGAGGGCCGCGCGTTGCCTCAAGCACTCGCAGCCTTCACCACAAAAGCCGGGGCGCACTATCGCGCCGAAGTTCCCGAAGCGGACCTGTACGCCACGCTTGAGAAACTGCGCGAGTGCGATGCGCGCATCCTTTCCGTGCAGCCCGTCCGACCATCGCTGGAAGAATATTTCTTCCGCATGGTGAACCGCGAGAAAGCTGCCTCTCACGCGGTGGAGGTGCTCGCTCGATGAGCGCGATACCGGGAGTGGTTGCCGTCAATACGTTCCGCGAAGCAGTTCGCGATCGCGTCCTCTACAACCTCGTATTCTTCGCGCTCATGATGATAGGCGCTGCGATTCTGGTGGGGCAGATTTCCATCGGGATAGATAGCCTGGTGATCGTAAATCTGGGCCTGTCGGCGATTTCCGCCTTCGGGCTGGTGATGGCAATCTTCATCGGAGTCGGCTTGATCTACAAAGAGATGGAGAAGCGCACGCTCTACAGCCTGCTCGCAAAACCGATTCGCCGCTGGCAATTCATCGTCGGAAAATATGCGGGTCTGCTGCTCACGCTCTTCGTGAACACCTGTTTCATGACCATCGGAGTGGGCGCAGCGCTCCTCTACGTGAACCGCTCGTTCGCACGCTCGGACGTATACATACTCGTGGCGGTGTATTTCATTCTGCTCAAATTGGCTATCGTCACGGCTCTGGCGCTATTTTTCTCGTGCTTCTCAACGCCGATGCTGTCCACGCTCTTCACCATCGGAATTTATCTCGCCGGAATGTTTTCCACGGATTTTCTGAATATCGGCATGGTGACGCAGAATCCCGCCGTGAAAGCCATCACGCGAGTTCTCTATTACGTGCTCCCTAACTTCCACAATTTCGACGTAATCGGCCAAGCGTCTCACGGCTTTTCGATTCCGCCACAACTCATCTTGCAGAACACGCTCTACGCCCTGCTCTACTCGGCAATCCTGTTGGTCGCGGCGGCGGCGGTATTTTCGGGGCGGAATTTGAAGTGAGTGACCGCCATCGAAATCCGGTCGCATGGCTGGCAGCAATCTTAGTGCCGGTATTGTTCGTGTCCGTCGTCGCGCTGCAACGGGGAATCGATTCCTCCCGCGGCACTCTGGAAAAACAGGGCGACGAACTTCTCGTTAAGTCTGGCCCGCTTCTGAAAAGACTGAGCCTCGGTTATGACGCTCTGCTTGCCGATATTTATTGGACTCGCGCCGTGCAGTATTACGGGGCCAAGCTGCCCACGTCTGATCGCGACTTCCATTTGCTGGCTCCGTTGCTCGACGTCGCCACGACGCTTGACCCATATCTCGTCCCCGCATATCACTTCGGAGCCTTTTTTCTCTCCGAGAAGCAGGGCGGAGCTGGCCGGCCCGATCTCGCCGTGGATCTGGTGAAGAAAGGAATCGCTGCGAACCCAAGTAACATACAGATTTCGGCCGACCTCGGATTTATTTACTACATGAAGTTGAAGGATTACGAGAGGGCCGCGGCTACGTATCTGGAAACCAGCAAGATTCCCGGCGCTCCGCAAGTCTTCAAAATTCTCGCTGCGCGCATCGCCTCCAAGGGAGGCGCGCTCGATACCTCGCGCATGATCTGGTCGGAAATCTACGAGACCACGAAGGATGAGAAGATAAAGAAGCATGCGCTCGAGGAATTAAAGGGGCTGAAAGCTCAGTCGGACGAAATACAGCTCGATCAACTCGCGCAGGACTACCACACGCGCTTCGGTCGCTACCCGCAATCTACTCGTGAGCTGGTCGACGCCGCGATGCTAAAAGGCGTTCCGGTCGATCCGGACGGCTTTCCCTATGCATTTGGACCGGATGGCAAATCCCAACTGGATCCCAAAAGCACTATAAAGATTGACCCCGGCGCACCCACTCCCAAATAATCGCATCCGCTTCGATTCGAAGATGATTCGTAGCCCTATTCGTAACGAAGCGCTTCCACCGGATTCAATTTCGACGCCTTTGTCGCAGGCCACACGCCGAATATCAGCCCGATTCCCACAGATACCGTGAATCCCACGATCACCGCCCAAAGCGGCACGATCGCTTTCAGAGAACTCACCACTGGAATCAACATCACGATCGCGCTGCCAACAATGATTCCGATCAGACCGCCGGTTCCCGTCAGCGTCATCGCCTCGAATAAGAATTGCCAGGTAATGTCGCGGCTCCGCGCACCGATCGCTTTTCGCACGCCAATCTCGCGCGTTCGCTCCGTCACCGAAACGAGCATGATGTTCATCACGCCCATCCCGCCAATCAAAAGCCCGATCGAACTCAGCACCACGATCACCAGCACCACGCCGCCGATGATGTCGTTGAACTGCTTCACCATTTCGACGTTCGTCTGTATCGCGAAGCTATCAGGCTTGTCATACGGAACATTTCGCCGCCGCCGCAGCACGTCGCGGATCTGATCCACCGCCAGGTCGAGCTTCCCCGGATACGCCAGAATACGCATCGCCAGTTCAAAACTCGCCGGATAAATCTTGAAAAACGTGTAGTACGGCATCACCACCCGCCGGTCTTCATCCGACGTGCCAAAAAGTCCTACCGGCTTTTCCAGCACGCCTATCACGCGGAAATTCACGCCGTCCACAAGCACCTGTTTATCGAGCGCCGCATCCACTTTTCCAAAAAGCGCCGTGGCGATGTTTTCGCCAAGCACCACCACATTTTCTCGATGGTCGTTCTCGGTTTCGGTGAAGAATCGCCCGGCTTTGATGTTTGCGTTCGAATAAACCTCGAGGTATGCGGGAAACGTCCCGCGAAACTCGCCGCCCGCCACCTGGTTGCTCTGGTAACGCACCGTGTGCGGCTGCGTCCACTCAAAAACGGAAACTGCCGTTTGCTTCACCGCCGGGCATTGCGTCATTACCGCCTGTGCATCTGCAAACGTCAGCGGTTTGCGCTCGCGCTCTTCTTTTGGCCGCCGCCCGTTCAATCCCGGGCCTTGCGTAAAACGGGCCACCCACGCGGTGTCCAGCCCCTCGGATGCAATCTCCTCCGAAATCGACGTGCGGAATCCTTGCACCAGGCCGACCACGAGAATAATCAGCGCCACCCCGATCAACACGCCCAACACGGCAAGAAAGCTCCGCAACTTGTGCGTTCGAATCGTGTCGAACGCAAGCCCCAGATTCTCGCGAAAATCCTGCCGCACCGGCATCATTTCAGTTCTCCGCTCGCAATGCTTCAATCGGATCCAGCTTCGAAGCCCGCACCGCCGGATAAATTCCAAAAAACAAACCGACTCCCGTCGAGAGCGCCAGCGCAATGGAAACCGCATACAAGGGCGTCGAAATCGGCACAGGACTCGCCGCGCGCACAATCGCAGCGATTGCCAGCGCCAGAATCACCCCAATTACGCCACCGAGCGTCGCCAGCATTGACGACTCAACCAAAAATTGCATCACGATCTGTCCGCGCCGCGCTCCCAGCGATTTCCGCAATCCTATTTCTCGCGTCCTCTCCGTCACACTCGCCAGCATGATGTTCATGATCACAATTCCGCCTACCACCAGAAACACCGAAGTCACCCAGATGGCGATTCCGAAAGCGTTTCCCGTGATCCGGTTCCAGATTCCCGTAATCGAGTCCGGCATGATGATCGCAAAGTTGTCATCCTCTTCGTAGCGCAGATGCCGGCGCGTCCGGATAATCACGCGCGCTTCGTCCTCCGCGGCAGACATCCACTCCGGCCCCCGCGCCTGCACGAACATCGTCACCGAATCTTCATGCTGCAGCCATACTGACCGATACGTTCGCAGCGGAATCATCACGAAATTATCTTGCGGCTGGCCCAGCACGGTTCCCTTCGGCTTCGCCACCCCGACGATCTGATACTGGCCCTGCCCCGCGCGAATTTCTTTCCCCAGCGGATCCACTCCCGGCATCAGCTTGTTCACCACATCCATTCCAATCACGCAGACGTTCGCCGCATGGTCTTCATCCGCCTGCGTAAAAAGCCGCCCGCTTCCCACTTCCATCTGGCGAATATCGGCAAACGCCGGTGTCGCCCCCAGGATCGTCACATCTTCGCTCAATCCGTTTCCGTAGCGCACGTCTGCCACGTTGTTTTGCTCCGCCGCCACGGCCGATGCCAGCTTCATTCCGTCTCGCAGCGCTTCGTAATCCGACATATCGAGTGGCGGCCGTTTTTTCGCCTTCGTCCATTGGTCGAGATTGGTCACGATGCCGATCTTATCCACCACCAGCGCGTTCGCGCCCAAATTGGCCACCTTGTCGGACACGTAGACGTTAAGCCCGTTGAGCACAGATATCACCGCCACGAGTGTCGTCACCGCCAGGATCACCCCCAGCAATGTGAGAAATGTTCGCAGCTTGTGCGATCGCAGCGTATCGAGCGCGATGCCAAAGGTCTCCTGCAGACCCACAACGGCCCGCTGGATTTGCGCTAATCGGGAAGGTTCGTTCACTCTATCCATTATAGACGGCTGACTAGCCGAAAAAGTTCAGCGCCCTCAGAAACAATCCTGTAACACTCGTCCCTCCAGTCGGCGCGCAAGACCAGAATTGCGGTTACAATAGACTTGCAACTCGGCTGCCAGCCAGCGCAATCCAAACGGAATCGCCCACTCGATGCCCAAATCGTTTGCCATCCCCGTTACCGTCGCCGCGCTTGCTCTGGCTACCCTCGCGCCGGGTTTCGCTCGACCCGCCCAGCAACCCCAGCCTCCGACTGATGCCGAGCTCCTGGCTCGCGCCGACAAGCTCATCGCCAACCAGCATCGCAACGAGCAATTCCTCGACGAGTACGAACGCCTCGAGCGCCAGGTGGATCAAACGGCCGGCATGACGCCGAAAATTCTCGAAGATCGTACCTACCGCATCGTCCCGAACGGCGCAGGTACCATGAAGCTGCTGGTCAGCGAGCGCGGCAAGCAGGTTGACCCGGCCGAATACCGCAAGGAGCTTCAGCTTTGGGAACAGGCGCTTGAACTCGCGCTGAAACCCGACGATTCACGCGCCAAAGCTGCCTACGCGAAATTCGAGAAGAAGAAAAAAGATCGCGCCGAATTGATCAATAGCATGAGAGAAGGCCTTCTGCGCAAATGGATCGGACAAGAGACGGTCGACGGCCACCTGTGCGACGTTATTCAGCTGGATCCCAGCCCTGAATTCCATCCGCACTCCATGCTTCAGGAAGCGATCACGCGTGTCACCGCGAAAATCTGGGTGGACCATGCTGCGAATCAGCTTGTCCGGGCGGAGGCTCATGTGGTTCGCGACATCTCGTTCGGAGGAGGAATCCTCGGAAAACTCTATCGTGGAGGCGTTTTCGCCTTCTCTCAATCCGAAGTCGCTCCGGGCGTCTGGCTTCCCTCTCGCTATCAATACGACTACACCGCGAGAAAGTTTCTCTTCACTTTTGAGCAGCATCAATGGATTGAAGTTTCGCATTACCGCCGCGTCGGCTCGCCGAAGGAAGCCCTCGCCATCGTGCAGAGCGAGATCGCCAGCGGCAAATCTCTCACTGCTGACCCGTAACTTTTCCGCGCCGGCTGGGTTTAATCCCGTAGCTCCGATCGCATCCTTAAGCGCCTAATAGTGATAAGTCTCGCGGCCTCGTAGGAGGAATCATGGCCACGCCATTCTTTGCTCGGCTCTCGTTTGCTGCTCTTGCGGCATTGCTGTTTACATTGGGCGCAACGCCAGAGATTCACGCGCAAGACGCGCCTGCGCCAGCGTCAGTTCCAGCCTCCGGATCGACTCAATCGCAGCCACAGCCGCAAACGCCTCAGAAAAAAGTTTGGACAAATGAAAATCTCGGCGGATCTCATAGCCAACCCGACGATTCATCGGCCGCCGCTCAGCCGGGTTCCAATTCAGGCGCAACCGCACCGGCAAAACCAAAGGCCAGGAAAGACGCGAAGTGGTATCACGATCAGATCGCAAAGCTGCAAGCGCAAATACCGCCTCTCGATAAGACGATTGCCGAATTGCAGGCCGCGATCGAAGGCAAGACGCTCAATGAGCCGCTGCACTACGGCGGCAATCGAATCGGTGATTGGAAAGAGCAGTTGCAGCAGCTTGAAACAAAGCGGCAGGACACGCTCGACAAAATTGCCGCACTCGAAGACCAAGCCCGCCACAACGGCGTCGCAACCAACGCGCTTCCTTAATCCTTACTTGTTGCCTTGCTGAAAAACGAAAGCCCCGAGGCTGTGTCGGCCCCAGGGCTTTCTTGAACCACCACACCACTCGATAAGGAGCGGAGTTCTAGTCGCCTGCAGCCTGCGCCTTCTTCTGGCTCATCTGCTGCTGGATTTGCTCCTGGAATTTCCGCATTGCCTCGGTTGAGCCGGGTGCCACCTTTTCACGCCAAGCTTCATAACGCTTGCAGTGCTCTTCGAGGTTGCTCAGAAATTTCGGATTGCTGAACATTGTCCGAAACGCTCCCACCACCGGTTTGATTCTCTCCCAGGTACCCCACTGCTCGCCGGTGCTCTCGAAGAAGAGCTCCTCGTCAATCAGCCCGCGATTGGCGATGCCCGCCACCATATCCCAGTAGCTCATCACCATACGCATGTAGGCGTTTTCCTGGCTGCCGAAGGGCGCGATGCGCATCACGTCTTCGACACTCTTGATATTGAAATTCTGGAAATACCAGTCACGCGCCTCTCGCAACTTCGCCTCACGCCGCAAATCGTACAACTTCAACATCAAATTCACTTGCTCGTGCGTTGTATTTCCCATGTTTTCTCCTATTTATGCTCTGGTTTTTTACGCCCCTGTAAGACCATTCACATTTCAGACCGACTCATTGATAGCGATCGTGATGCCGAACCCACTCCATCCCGCGCTTCAGCCCCTCTTCGTCCCGGCCCTTCGGCGTGAGGTCCAGGAAGTTATAAGCCCCCGATCAGAATATCCAGACCTCGTGAATACGTCGAGTACGTATGGAAAATTTCACTCTTCTCCGCCGAACTTGCTCTGCATTTCAAAGTTATAGAAAGTATCGCCCTTCGCTAGCTGTTCCTTTGTAAACGAAACGTGGTAGTCGAAATTAACGCTTATGCTCCCGTCTTCCGTCCCGCCTGATTCTCAGCACGCTTGCGCACGTTTTCGTTGATGTGCCCCCATCCGGTTGACACTCCCTTTCGATGATCGTCGGAAATCAATCCAAGCGCCAGGTGATGAAACTCAATAAGCGTCACGCCGTTCGCCTCGCTCAACCGGTACTGCACATTCGAAATCGCGGGGTACGACATGAACAGCGGCCCCGTGATCTCCAGCAGCGTGGGACGCTTGATCGCCTGCACCACTCCCCAGTAGTGCCCGTCTTCGTTGCCCAGGTCGCGAAACCATCTGCCGCCGGGCCGCGCTTCGAGCTTCATCGGCATCGCCGTTCCGTCGCCCCTCTCGTTCCCCGGTCCAAGCTGTTCGAGCAGTGCCGCGAACGTCGTCTCTAGCCCCGCGCGCACCCGGACTTCCTCGTTGATGCTCAACGTCAGGTTTTCAAGCTGCATAGCCGTTCCAATCATCGTTGCTCTCCTTTGTGAAAATCAGATTAACGACTACTGTCACTCCGCCTTCTCGGGGTCCTCTCGGGGTCCTCTAGCCGCCGCCCGCTCTTCGGCTCTCTCCTTCACGCGCTGCAGTTGATGCTTCCAGAAACGCTCGAACGTCTGCGTCCATTCGTACATTGGCCGGATCGCTTCCGCATCAAGGCTGTAAAGCATGTTCCGTCCCTCCCGCCGCACCCGCACAAGTCCCACATCCCGCAACACCCGCAGGTGCTTCGATACCGAGGGCTGTTCGAGCCCCAGCGCAGCGACGATCTCCCCCACCGGCCTTTCCTGTAGCGCCAGGTAGTTCAAGATCTCCCTCCGCCGAGGCTCGGCCACCGCATTAAACGCATCCGAAGTAGTAGCAGCTCTGGGCACATCCAAATATACATTCCCATATAGGAATATGTCAAGCGAAAAATTCAGCCGTGCTAGCCACGACGACGCCTTCCTCGTTATGGGCCTTTCTCTTGGAATTGCCCAGCAATGCGGCGCAAAAAAAAAAGCCCCAAGGCCAACTCCACCTCGGGGCTTCCATTCCTGGGCGGGGTGCTGCACCCGCCTTCAGCTATTTTGTCGTCTTCGTTTTTGTCGTCGTCGTTTAGGTTGTTCGGTCATCCCGAGCGAAGTCGAGGGATCTCTCTCCGCTCTTGCGCGCCAACGTCTCCGCCGCCCAACAGCCTACCGCGCCGCCGCCGCAGCCTCCTTATCCACCGGCGCGCCAATCAAATTCCCCCATTCCGTCCACGACCCGTCGTAATTCTTCACATTGTCGTACCCCAGCAAATACTTCAGCACAAACCAGGTATGCGAACTCCGCTCCCCAATCCGGCAGTACGCAATGATTTCGCTATCGCCGTTTACGCCCTTCGCGCCATACAGCTGCTTCAGCGCATCCGCCGACTTGAACGTCCCATCCTCATTCGCCGCCTGCGCCCACGGAATATTCGCCGCCCCCGGAATATGACCGGCCCTCTGCGCCGTCTCGCTCATCCCCGGCGGCGCGATAATCTTCCCCGTAAACTCATCCACCGACCGCACATCCACAAGCTGCGCCGCTTTTTTCTTGTTGAGCGCGTCGAAAATCTCTTCCTTGCGCGCGCGGATCGATTCATCCGGCCCCGAAGCGTGATACGTCGTCGCCGTCACCTTCACAGGATCAGTCGTCAACGCCCGCTTCTCCTCAATCCACTTCTTCCGCCCGCCATTGATCAACCGCACATCCTTGTGCCCGTAATATTTCAACTGCCACAGCGCATACGCCGCGAACCAGTTGTTATTGTCGCCATAAAGTAAAATCGTCGTGTCGTTCCCCACGCCCGACTTCCCCAGCAACCCTTCCAGCGTAACCTTGTCGATCAAATCTCGCCGGATGTTGTCCTGCAGCTGCGTCTGCCAGTTCCAACCCACCGCCCCAGAAATGTGCCCCTGATCGTAAGCCGTGGTATCCACATCCACTTCGATCAACCGCACCTTCGGATCATTCAAGTGCCCAGCCGCCCACTCAGTCGAAACCAGCACTTCCGGATGCTTGTACTCGCTCATCTCGATTCCTCCTTGAAGTATGTAAATTCGATGCCCGCCACCCCCACCTCAATTCAACAAAAATCGCCCCGCCCTACGCACCGCCACCTCCGAAAGTAGGGGCGGGTCTCAGACCCGCCCGCGTAGCCCACACCTCCATCCCGCCATTTCTCTCCGCGTCTCAGTGCCTCCGCCCCCACAAAAAAAAACGCCGCCCAGCTACATCTGGCGGCGGGTTCAAATCCCTAAGCTGGTTTGCCTGCTACCCTCCCAGCCTCCCCGTGCCAGAGCACACAAATCGACAACACGCACAACAACAGCAAACGCAGTCGATCCTCTGGCAGCAGTTCCTCATGCGCAAAAGCCTACACCGGTTCCCCAATGGTTGCAACACTTCGCCCCATCGCGTTTGACTTGCCCTAACAGCACGGCCTAACATGCCGCGCAAAGGCGGCATATCGCGTGATCGGTCAGACTATCTCGCACTACCGCGTCATCGAACAAATCGGCGGCGGCGGTATGGGCGTTGTCTATCGCGCTATCGACGTGAAGCTCGACCGCCCGGTCGCGCTGAAATTTCTTCCCGCATCGATGGCGGGCGACCACGCCGCGCTCGAACGCTTCCAGCGCGAAGCGCGCGCCGCATCCGCATTGAATCATCCCAACATCTGCACGATCTACGAAATCGACGACGTCCAAGGCCAGACCTTCATCGCCATGGAGTTTCTCGACGGTCACACGCTTAAGCAGCGCATCGCGCGAGGACCACTCCCCCTCGACGACCTTCTCGACGCGGGCATCCAGACCGCCAACGCCCTCGATGCCGCCCACGCGCGCGGCATCATTCATCGCGACATCAAGCCGGCGAATATTTTCTGCATCCGTGGCGGCCAGGTGAAGGTCCTCGATTTCGGCCTCGCGAAAATCCTCTCGCCGTTACGCACTGGCGCCGGCGCGAGCATGACGGCCTCCGGCTTGCCCACCGTATCGGCGGAAGAATTGCTGAGCAGCCCCGGCTCGGCTATGGGAACTGTAATGTACATGTCCCCCGAGCAGGCCATGGGCGAAGAGCTCGACCCGCGCACCGATCTATTTTCCTTTGGCGCGGTGCTCTACGAAATGGCTACCGGCGCTCTGCCCTTCTGGGGCTCCACGTCCGCGGCTATTTTCGATGCGATTCTCCACAAATCGCCGGTGCCGCCATCACGCTTGAATCCCGAGTTGCCGGCTGAGCTCGAACGCATCATTCACAAGGCGCTGGAGAAGGATCGGCGTCTGCGTTATCAGCATGCATCGGATCTCCGTGCGGACTTGCAGCGGCTCAAACGCGACACGGATTCCGGACGCGCGCTCGTGATGGGACAAGCAGCGGTGAGCGCCGATTCCAAAGCGTCTCTGGCGGAGTCCGCCCCGGTGTCCGGCTCAACACCCGTCCTGGCCGCTGGCTCGGGTTCCGGACGCACCGCGCTGCCAGCGGAAGAGCGTCCGTCGCAGGCCTCCGACAGAAGCGGCAGCTCGACGGTGGTAGAAGTGGCGCGGCAGCACAAAGGAAAGCTTGCGGTGGTCGCGCTACTCGTCGTCGCGTTGGTTGCTGCCGCCGCTTACGGAATCTACGTCCTTGTGCGCTCCCGCGAAGCAGTGCCCTTCCAGAATTTCACGATCACGCAGCTTACCAACAACGGAAAAGTTACCGCCGCGGCGATTTCACCGGACAGTAAGTATCTGCTGAGCGTTGTTGCGGACGGCGGCCGCGAGGGCTTATGGCTTCGCAATCTTCCGACCCAGAGCGACACGCAAGTGATTGCGCCCGCCGATACGAATTATTACAGCGTGGCGTTTTCACCCGACGCGAACTACATCTACGTGGTCAAAGCCGCGGACAATAGCGGTATCGCCTTCAACCTGCTTCGCGCCCCTCTTTTCGGCGGAGTACCGCAGGTGATCGTGCGAAACATCGACAGCAATCCGAGCTTTTCGCCGGACGGAAGCCGGATCGTGTTTCTGCGCCAGAATGCGCCCGAGATCGGAAAGATTCAGATTGTGACGGTTCGTTCCGATGGCACGGAGGAGAAGGTGCTCCGGACGTCGGACCAAAGCGGAATGGTTTCGATCAGCTGGTCGCCAGACGGCACGCGCTTCGCGGAATTGGATGATACCGAGAGAGACGCGCTCAGTAGGATCCTCCTCGATCCGGTGAAGGGCGGGAGCGTCGAGACTCTCGTCCGGATAGCCGGCAAAATCCTGTCAGACACCCTGTGGCTGCCTAGCGGGCGCGGCCTCGTCGCACGCTACTCGGAAAGGCTCAGCCCGATCGCTCGAGCGCAGATCGGCTACATCTCCTATCCCGCGGGCGAATTCACCACGATCACGCGCGACACCAACGACTACACGTCTCTTTCTCTCTCTGGCGATGGAAAAACGATCGCGACCGTGCAGCGTAAGACGAGCGCGAACCTTTTTCTGCTTCCGGCGGCGGGCTTCACGGGAAATCCGCCCCAGCCCGCCCCCGCGCAGAATCGTAACTCGTTCGTCTTCGGCTGGCAGAATGACGGCACGCTTCTCTTCGACGACGGGGCGAGTCTCGTTCGCATCGCGGCAGACGGCAGCGGTCGAACCACTCTCTTGAGCGTGCCGGACAACCAGATCTTGCGGCCCACGCGCTGCCCCGGCACCCGCTTCGTTACTTTCGTGCGGACCGGGAGCCAGGGAAACGGCCAGGTGAATGTGTGGCGCGCCAACGACGACGGTACGAATCCCACTCAACTCACTACCAGCGGCTACGACGTCGCACCTCTCTGTTCACCCGACGGGAAATCAGTGTATTACAACCATAATGCCGAAACTCAGGGCATCATGCGCGCCCCTCTCGCGGGCGGCCCGGCGGAAGAGGTGCCGGGAACGGTGATTCCAGGAATGTTGCTCGGCGCGCCGCAGTTTGACATCTCGCCGGATCAAAAATTGCTGGCCATGTTTGTGATCAAGGCCGATCCGAGCGACGCCAGGAAGCGAATCGCTTTGGTTCCGCTCGGCGCCGGTCCCCATCCCGAAGTGCGTTGGCTCGATCCCGACCCCCGGATTTCGGCGAATCCAATTTTCACGCCGGACGGAACGGCCCTGGTCTATCCGGTGCGCAAGAATGGAGTCGACAACCTCTGGCAGCAGCCCCTCGCCGGCGGACCCAGCCGCCAGATCACGAATTTCGACAGCGACACGATCCGCATCGCGCAGTATTCGCCCGACGGCAAAACGTTGGGCGTGATGAGGGTCCACGTTGATTCCGATGCGGTGCTATTGCGCGATGCAACCGCAGCGCAGTAATCCGGGCACCCCGCGTTGACTTGCCCTCACGCCGTAGCTAACATGTGCGCCCACAATCTTCCCGTCGCATGAATATTCAATGATCGGCCAAACCATCTCCCACTACCGCATCCTGGAAAAACTCGGCGGCGGCGGAATGGGCGTCGTCTACAAAGCCGAAGACACCAAGCTCCGCCGTTTCGTCGCGCTGAAATTTCTTCCTGAAGATCTCGCCCGCGACACGCAAGCCCTCGAACGTTTCCAGCGCGAAGCGCAAGCCGCCTCCGCCCTCAATCACCCCAATATCTGCACCATCTACGAAATTGACGAATTCGAAGGCCGCCACTTCATCGCCATGGAATTTCTCGACGGCCAAACGCTGAAGCACAATATCGCCGGCCGCCCTCTCGACATCGAAACCCTCCTCGATTGGAGCATCCAGATTGCCGACGGCCTCGACGCCGCCCACGCCGCAGGCATCATCCATCGCGACATCAAGCCCGCCAACCTTTTCGTCACCACCCGCGGCCACGCGAAAATCATGGACTTCGGCCTCGCCAAGCTCGCCCCCGCCGGACAAAAAGTCGCCGAAGGCGCCACCGTCTCCGCCGGCCTCGTCACTTCCGAAAATCTGCTCACCAGTCCCGGCAGCGCCATCGGCACCGTCACCTACATGTCCCCCGAGCAGGTTCGCGGCGCCGACCTCGATCGCCGCACCGATCTTTTTTCTCTCGGCGCCGTCCTCTACGAAATGGCCACCGGCGCAATGCCCTTTACCGGCTCCACTTCCGGCGTGATCTTTGAAGCCATTCTGAATCGCGCTCCCGTTCCACCCGTCCGCTTGAATCCCGCGGTCCCTGCCGAACTCGAGCGCATCATCCAAAAATCGCTCGAAAAAGATCGCACCATGCGCTACCAATCCGCCGCCGATATGCGCGCCGACCTGCGCCGCGTGAAACGCGAAACGGATTCCTCCACGCGCACAGCCGTCTCACAACAGAATCTCTACGATCCCGCCCGCCCTGCCACGCCCTCAAAACGCTGGCCCCTCTACGCCGCTGCCGCCGTCGTCCTGCTGCTCGTTGCAATCGGTGGCTCTCACTGGTATCAAGCGCATTCAGCAGCGCCCGCTGCCGCGGTCGGCTCCAAGCCTTCCGTCGCCGTCCTCCCGCTTCAAAATCTCAGCACCGATTCCGACAGCGCCTATTTCAGCGATGGCATGACCGACGAAATCACCACCAAGCTCTCCAAAATCCAGGGCATCAACGTCGCACCGCACTCTTCCGTCACCACAGTAAAAGCCGCAGATCAAAATGCCGCTGACCTCGGCCGTGAACTAGGCGTGCGTTACCTGCTCGAAGGCACCGTCCGCAAATCCGGCAATCAAGTCCGCGTCAACGTCCACTTAATCGACTCGACCACCGGCTTCCAGGTCTGGGCCGACGATTTCACCGGCGAAATGAAAGACGTCTTCTCCCTGCAGGAACAAACCGCCCTCAAAATCGCGCAAGCCCTCAATCTCCATCTCAGCACCCAGGAAACCAAAGCCATCCAGCAGCGCTACACGCAAAATCCCCAAGCCTACGAAGCCTTCCTCGTCGGCCGCGGCCTGCTCCTCGACGAAACCCCCGAAAAAATGGAGGCCGCTCGAAAAAGTTTTGAGCAAGCCCTCAAATTCGATCCCAATTACGCTCCCGCTCTAGCCGGCCTCTCTCACGTCGAAGGTCTCTACTATCGCGATCTCGATTCCAATCCATCCCACCTCGCACGGTCCGAAGATTTTGCGAAGCGCGCCCTCGCCGCTGATCCCGACCTCGGCGAAGCTCATATCGCAATGGCTCAATCGTATGCTCTGCATTTCGACTACCCCCGTGCAGTGGGCGAATTCCGCGAAGCCACGCGGCTCGAGCCGGACAATCCGCTGGCCTGGGATCTGTTGTCCTGGGCTCTCGGTTACGAGCAACCTCCCGACGCGATCGAAGCAGAAAAAGCAGCGCGAGAAGCGATTCGCCTCCAGCCCACTTCGGCGGCCGCCCAGTATCACCTCGGCCGCGCCATGATTTTTCAGAGCCGTTACCAGGAAGCCGCCATCGCTTTCCAGCGCGCCAACGAGTTAGGCAGCAGCCGTTACGAAAACCTCGGAATGGCTCAGCTCGCCCTCGCTCAGGCCAACTACGATGAAGCCCTCAAATACATGTCGCAGGTCGACGCGAAGAAAACGACGATCGATCAGTACTGGCTGGCCGCCATCTACTCCGCAAAAGGCGATAAAGACAAGTCCCTCGCCGCCCTCCAGCAAGCACTCCAAACCGGCTTCCGCGATTTCGCCGTCCTCGACGCCAGCCCCTACTTCGCCAACCTCCGCTCCGACCCGCGTTACCAAAAGCTCGTCGCGCAGTACCGCAAACAATAAACTCGCAGTCTTCCGTCAGCATTTGCCGTTTGGTTCTGCCGTCAGGTCTTGCCGTTTGTAGCGCCGGTCTTAAGACCGGCAGGTGTTCGCGGTTGCCGTTTGCTGTTGCCGTTGCCGTTGCCGTCGCTGCCGTCGGCACTGTTGCCGTTCGTACCGCTGGCGTCTCGCCGCGCCTTTTGCCGTCGCTGTCGCTGTTTGTTTACGCCCCCAAAAAGGGAACCTGTCATCCCGAGCGTAGACGCGCGCGCCTTTGCTTCCATCGCGAAGCGATGGCGCGCGTCGCAGTCGAGGGATCTGCAGTTGCCTTTGCCTTTGCCTTTGCCTTTGCCTTTGCCTTTGCCTTTGCCTTTTGGTTTTTGCCTTTCGCCGTCCATCTGAAATTTCAAATTCTGAAATTTCAAATCGCCTTCCCCCCAAAACGCCAATCCCCACACCCCGCCCACAATTGCCCACCCCCACCCCTTGGGCGTAACATGCGCCCTCTGTGCCCGATTCCTCCTCCATGCTCGGCAAGACAATCTCCCACTACCGAATCGTCGAAAAACTCGGTGGCGGCGGCATGGGCGTCGTCTACAAAGCCGAAGACACAGACCTCGGCCGCTTCGTCGCTCTAAAATTTCTTCCAGAAGACGTCGCGCAGGATTCGCAGGCCCTCGAACGATTTCGCCGCGAGGCACGTGCCGCCTCCGCCCTCAATCATCCCAACATCTGCACCATCTACGAGATTCGCCACGAAGATGGCGTCGCCTTCATCGCCATGGAGTTCCTCGAAGGCTACACGCTGAAACATCACATCGGTGCCAAGCCGCAGCCGCTCGAGCAGATGCTCGACTGGGGAATCGAAATTGCCGACGCGCTCGAAGCCGCCCACGCGAAAGGCATCGTCCACCGCGACATCAAGCCCGCCAACATATTCATCACCGAGCGCGGCCACGCCAAGATTCTCGATTTCGGCTTGGCAAAGCTCACCCCAGCCTCCGAAGGCCGTGGTGTTTCTACTTTGCCCACCGCCCCTGCGGAAGAATTTCTCACCAGCCCCGGCAGCGCCGTCGGCACGGTCGCCTACATGTCGCCGGAACAAGTGCGCGGCACTCCGCTCGACGCGCGCACGGATCTCTTTTCCTTCGGTGTGGTGCTCTACGAAATGTCCACAGGCACTCTGCCTTTTCGCGGAGATACTTCCGGCGTCATTTTCGATGCCATCTTGAACCGCGATCCCGTCCCGCCAGTTCGCCTGAATCCCGATTTACCCGCGAAGATGGAAGAAATCATCAACCGCGCAATCGAGAAAGACCGCAATCTCCGCTACCAGCACGCTTCAGACCTCCGCGCAGAATTGCAGAGGTTGAAGCGCGACAGCAGCTCGGGCCGCTCGCATCCATCGGCCGCAGCGCAAGCAGCCCAAGCGGCGCAGGCGGAACAAGAGTCTCAACGCGCAGAACCACAGGGCTCAACGAAACGCCGCATACCGAAAGTAATTTTCGCCGTAGCAGCCGCAATCCTCGTGCTCGCCGCAGCCGCCACTACGTTTTTCTATTACCACCGGTCGGCCCGGCCTCCAGCGTCGAGCAGCGAATGGCAACAGCTCACTTTCTTCACCGATTCCGCCGTCTACCCGGCCCTCTCGCCCGACGGCCGCATGCTCGCCTTCATTCGCGGAAGTGATTCCTTCCTGGGGCTCGGGCAGATTTACGTCAAGTTTCTTCCCGACGGCCAGCCCGTCCAACTCACCCACGATTCTCTCGAGAAGTTAGGTCCGGCCTTCTCGCCGGATGGCACCAACATCGCGTACGGAACCTTTCAACCCTGGAGCGTTTGGGAAGTGCCCGTTCTCGGCGGCGATCCTCACATTCTGCTGCCCAATGCCTCGTCTCTCACCTGGATCGAAGGCGGCAAGCGCCTCCTCTTCTCGGAGATTAAAGAGGGACTCCACATGGTCCTCGTCACCACCGACGAAGGCCGCGGACAGAGCCGCGACGTCTACGTTCCGCCCAGCGAGCGGGGCATGGTCCATCATTCCTATCTCTCCCCTGACGGCAAATGGGTCCTCGTCGTCGAGATGGGCAGTCGTGGCGACCTGCTGCCCTGCCGCGTTGTCCCTTTCCAGGGTAACGCCGCCGTGCGTGTGGTAGGACCCCCGGACGGTGCGTGCCTCTCAGGTGCGTGGTCCCCCGACGGTAAATGGGTATACCTCACCGCAAATAAGAATGGCCAATTTCATATTTGGCGGCAGCGCTTTCCGGATGGAGATCCTGAGCAATTGACATTCGGCCCTACCACGCAAGAGGGTATTGCGATGGCAACGGATGGCAAATCGTTCATCACTGCCGTCGGATCGCAGGACAGCACCGTTTGGCTCCATGACACCCAGGGCGACCACCAGATTTCTTCGGAGGGCAATGCGATCGCGCCTTCTCTCTCCTCCGATGGGAAGAGCCTTTTCTATCTGATGTCCAATGGCCAAACGCCCGGTTACGAACTCCGGGTCAGGGATTTGGCCGGCGACAAAACGGAGAGCCTTCTTCCGGGTTATTTCATTCAGGGGGACTATCTCATCAAGGGCTACTCGGTTTCTCACGATGGAAAGGAAGTCGCTTTCGCGAGGATGGACCAAAGCGGACATCCTGGCATTTGGGTTGCTCCCACGAATCATCGCTCTTCCCCGCTGCGCATCTCCTCCCAAAATGCGATCGACGATTCCCCGTTCTTCCTGCCCGATGGCGACCTCGTTTTTCGCACCATCGAAGGCGGCTCGAATTTTCTCTATCGCATGAACGCCGACGGAACAGGTCGCCGCAAAATATCCTCGCAACGCGTTTTCGATGCTTTTTCGGTTTCGCCCGACGGTCGTTGGCTTCTTGCTGTTTCACCGGGGCCCGATCAGGAGCACACCGCTCAGGCCACTGCTTTTGCTGTGGACGGAAGCACATCGGTTCCCGTGTGCCTGGGTTATTGCCACCTCATTTGGGGCAGCACCGGAGAGTTTGCATACCTGTACTTCCCATCGCTGTACGAGGGCACTTACGAGTTACCCGTGCTGCATGACACAGGACTTCCGAAACTGCCCCCAGCCGGAATCTCACGAATCGAAGATTTGGCCAGCGCGAAAGCAGCTCCCCCAATCCCCGTGGCCGTAGAATCCGCCCTAAGCCCCTCCGTCTACGCCTATACCCGCCAGAACACCCACCGCAACCTCTACCGCATCCCACTGCCATAATTTTCCGCCGCTCTTGCGTCAGGGCTTTAGCCCCTGAAGTACCGCCTCCGCGGGGCGGGGGGCCCCCCGTCGAATCGTAGGGGCGGGTCTCAGACCCGCCCGCGTCGCCCACACCTCCCCTTCCACGAAGCGATGGCGCGCGTCGCAGTACGAGGGATCTGCAGTTGCCTTTTGCCTTTTGCCTGAAGAGGCACCCGCGCCGGGACCAGAATCTTACGTCAGGGCACGGCTTTTTACCCTGAGCGGCGAAGGGCAGCCGTGCCGCAACGACGCGAGATTAAAGCGGCTTCAGCCGCTGAGGGATTTTTCTCGACTCCTGATTAAAGGTTCCATCAGGACTGCTTCTTTATCTTCTTCCAACGCTTCGCCGGAAATACCGGCGACTCAATATCGATCGCCGATAATTTTGACTTCGCCCGCAAGGAACCCGAACAATTCGTCTGTACGCGGTCCTCGGACATTCTCCGTCACCGAGCGCTCTTTGAGTTTTGTCAGCTTCATCTTTTCCATAATTGTTCGTATTGAATCGTTCTCTCAAATCGCACTACCGGAAATTGCTGATGAGAACTACGTCGCTGGTTCTCTCACCCTTCGCCACGTAGAGCTCTTTGCCGTCGTTCGACCACGCAAAATCGAAGATAAGGCCGGAGGGAAAGTCAGTAATTTGCCGCGCCGGCGCTCCGCTCAGTGGCTGGTCCCAGATGTTGCTCGCCCCATTGCGCGCCAGATGGTACTGCAAACTCTTTCCATCGGGTGACCAGTGAACGTCTGCCGCCAGGTTGGGAAACGGCAGGAGATAGAGAGGAGTTCCCCCTTCTGACGAAACCACCGCCATTTTCACAGGGGCTGAAGGAGATTCCTCCTTGTAAACATAGGCCAGCCACTTTCCATCTGGTGAGGGGGACACCTGAGGGGCGCCCACCAAATGGGGAATCTTGATTTCTGTCGGCTTCCCCCCTTCCGAGGCCAAGCGCAAAACATTGGGTCCCTTCTCGGCGGCGTAGAAGATCCACTTTCCGTCCCGGGTACAGGTAGGGAAGATGCCATCATCTGCAAGCTTGGTCGGGTTTGTTCCATCCGCATCGGTGCGCCAGAGCTCCACCTTTGTACCGGTGTAAGAATCAAGCACGATGTAGTGGTCTCCGCAGGTGGAGAAAGTCGTCACCGTGCGTGACTGGGGCAGCACCGGCGTACGCTGGCCGCCGTCGGCCCCAATGAGTTCCACTTGCCTGGCGTTTCCAAGCACTAGCAGTTTTCCCGCAGGCCCGGGATTCACCAGCGTGTCCGGCAGGTCCCCGAAAGTTATCTGCTTGGCTTGTGAAGCCTGCCCATGAGCTGCCACCCAGATATGTGACACTTGCCTTCGTTCCAGGGCCACCAAACTCTTCCCGTCGCGGGTCAGGTCAAGCGGCTCGCCGTAATCGGAGAGATCGTTTGTAAAACGGCTCGCTTGGCCGCCCGGAAAAGCGATCAGCGAGAGCTGAGAGCGGCTTTCGTTGGGAAGCGTCACGGGAACAATCAGCGAGTTGCCATCGGGAAGCCATACCGGTTGTCCGATTCCATCCGAGTTGGAATAAAGCGGCGTCACTTGGCCGTCCGCAACGCGAATGGCATTGAGAACCCATTTGATTTCCTTTGCGTTCTGGATCGTCGACGCCGCGATGGTCGCGCCATCGGGGGACCAGGCGGCTCCGTTAAAGAAAGGAGCTCCCACAAAAAACGATGCGAGCAGTTTTTGATTCGTGCCGTCCTGGCTGGCTGTGTGCACTCCGACCATTCCCTCGAGCGTGCCGCGCATGAACGTGAACTGCTTCCCGTCGGGAGAGAAGCTGACGGGCGTGTCTAGGTCCTGGAGGATCAGCTGCGCTACGCCTCCCAGCACGGGCATCATGAACAGGTCGCTGAAGAAGGCCCGGCGTTTGTCGGAGCGTACGAAGTAGATATAGTTGCCGTCGGCGGAGAAGTTCAGTCCACGAAAAATTACGTCGTCCGGCGGAAGAATCTGTACGTCGCTCTTGCTCGCCACATTGCGTACCCACAGGCTTTGCTGGCCGCCGCCAGCCAGCGCGTAAACGATGTAGTGACCATCCGGCGAAATAGCGGCCCGCAAGGCCTTGCCGCTATTCGTGAGCTTTGTGATCTGCATCCCCTGGAGATTGAGACTTGGAGAGCGCCTCGCCCATTTGTAGGCGGCAAGAGCCAGTAACGCCAGCACCGCGAGCACAACCCCGAGCGCGATGATCGAAAATTTACGTCTCGGAACCTCCGGGACATTGATAGTCGGCATTGAGGTGAAAGCCGAGGAAGCGCGTTCGGCAACAACGGCTGCCGCAGCGGAGCTTTGTGATCCGCTCGCTACATGCACGCGCCCCGAACTCGTGTCCCGCTTCAGCCGCTTCAAGTCCGCCCGCATCTCCGCCGCGCTCTGATACCGCAGGTCGCGGTCCTTCTCCATCCCCTTGTGGATCACTTGCGCGAGCTCGGACGGAATCGCCGTGTTCAGACGGACCGGATCAACCGGATCCTTGTGCAGTATTTCGTCAAAGATCGCTCCCGTGCTGTCACCGCGAAACGGAAGCGCTCCCGTCGCCATCTCATACAGCACCACCGCAAACGAAAAGAGGTCGCTGCGTGGGTCCAACTCTTTGCCGAGCACCTGCTCCGGGGACATATACAGCACCGTTCCCAACGCAGTCCCAGGGCTCGTCAACTGTTCCGAATCCATTTGCACAGTGGCGGTGCGCCCATCTTTGCTGCCGACGAGATCTCCCAACGTAACTTTTGCCAGTCCGAAGTCGAGGATCTTGGCGTCGCCCCGCTGCGTCACAAAAATATTCGCGGGCTTGATGTCGCGATGAATGATGCCCTTGGCATGCGCCGCATCCAGCGCGTCGGCAATCTGAATTCCCAAATCCAGCACGCGCTCCACCGGAAGCGCTTTCCCGCCGATCAGGTGCTTCAGCGTTTGCCCATCCAGAAACTGCATGGCGATGAAGGGCTGCCCTTCGTGTTCGCCAATTTCGTAGATCGTGCAGATGTCTGGATGATCGAGAGCGGAAGCGGCTTGCGCCTCGCGCTCGAACCGTTCAAGCGCCTGCCGGTCACGCGCCACGCTGTCAGGAAGAAATTTCAGGGCCACAGAACGACGCAGGCGGGTATCCTCGGCTTTGTAAACGACGCCCATACCGCCGCCGCCCAGCTTCGCGATGATGCGGTAGTGCGAGATTACTTTGCCAAGTATCGGCTCAGCGTCGCCCATAAACGCTGCATGTTACTATCTCCGCGCCAAACTTCAATCAGTAGTCCAAAACTGTACTTTCGTACAAGTTGTATTCACTCAACGCAGTGCTACCGTCGAAGCTGGTGCAATGGCAAAACTCACAAAAATTCGAACCGGGCAAGCGGCGCTCTCAGGATCACCATCGCCCAGTCACCCAACCTGTCATCCCGAGCGAAGACGCGCGTGCCTTTGCCTCCATCGCGAAGCGATGGCGCGCGTCGCAGTCGAGGGATCTGCAGTTGCTCTTTGCCTTCGCTGTTGGCTGTTGCTGTTGTCGTTGCCGTGGCCATTCCGTAACGCCGGCTTGCCCAGAGGGATGAAGGGCGTCTTGTCGGCTCTTTTGTCGTCTTGCAACCGTCTTCACAGCACGCTCCCGGCCAGTGGAGAACCATCACGCGCGGCCCTCGAGGAATGCCTGGGCCCGGCGAAGACACCTCGGCCTTTTAATCTACGGTTCCGCGATTAAATGTCTTGGCAAATCGTCAAGAATCAATCACTTGCGAATTTCTAATAGGCGGTTAAAGGGGGGTCTAAGAAGCCAGAAAACGCCGCCAGTTTCAGCCCAGCGGACGCAGCACGCCCTCGGCAAACTCAAACTCGAGACGCAAAATCCAGTCGAAGTGAAATTTCTCCGCCGCGAACCATTTCTCCAGCTCTTCCCGCGACGCCGCTTCGAACTCCGCCATCATCTTGCCCTCCTGCATGTTCACCAGCACGCGCTTCGCCGTCACCGCAGTCGCCGCCGCGATTCGCTTCCCCAATTCCTCCGCGCCTTGCCGCGTCAGGCAAGCCAACGTGTGCTGCGTGATGTAACGAGCCATCGGGTCTCCTCGCCAAATAATTTAATAGCGCGCAATTCGGAGCAGCGAAATCGAGCCGGCGCCACTCAAGTTCCTGCCAGCCGCGCCAGCATCAATCGAACGAGCGCGAATCGAATCTCATCGGATACACTGTGCCGGGAGAAAAAGCAAATGCCCGAACCCCGCGCAGCTCATCCCTACTATCTCTACGACGCGATCCACGCGCAGCCCGGCCTCATCGAGAAAGTTCTCGCTCGACGCGACGCCATCGAGCCCGCAGCCGACGCGATGGCAGAAAAAGACCGCATCACCTTCGTCGGCATCGGCACTTCACTTCATGCCGCGCAGATCGCAGAGCTTTGGATGCGCGAATTCACGGCCGGACGCATCTGGCCACACTTCGAGCAATCCTTCGAACTCGTCAACCAGCCGACCGCGTTCAGCCCGCGCGACGCCGTCGTCGTTATCACGCACACGGGAACCACAACTGCTTCGGTCACAGCCCTGCGTGCAGCCCGGGCAGCCGGAGCGCTCACCGTCGCGATCACCGGCGAGCTAGCCAGCGCACCGGGCAGCGCAACGATCAGCACAGAAATTCGCAGCGCCGATTTTCACATCGAAACGTGCGACCAGGAAGTCTCCTTCGCCTACACAAAAAGTTACACCACGGCGCTCGCCGCTCTCGCTCTCATGATTCTGCACATCGCCGAGCGCAAAAAACTTCGAACAGCGGGAATCGATGTGCGTGGCATCGAGCGGATCCCCGAATTGATTCGCCAAGCGCTCGCTCTCGAGCCGCAAATCCGCGAAGTTGCCAAGAAAATCGCGCCGCTCGCGCGCATCGTTCTCTTCGGCGCACGCGTCGGCTGGCCCACCGCTCGCGAAGGCGCCCTGAAAATCAAAGAGAGCTGCTACATCGCCGCCGAAGGATTCGAAACCGAAGAAGTTCTGCACGGCCCATTCTCAGAAATCGATTCGCGCGCCGCCCTGATAGGCCTTTTAACCGGAAGCCCCAGCGACGACCGCGCCCGCCAAATCCTCCGCGCCGCAGGCGAACTGAAAACGCAGCGCATCGCCATCGCCACTCCATCGGCAAATCACGACATTTCCGCCGAGCACACCCTCGTCGTCCCGGAAGCAAGCCCAGAAACAGGCGAGTGGCTCGCCGCCTTCACGCACCTCGTCCCTCTGCAGTTGCTCAATTATTTCATCGCCCTCGAACGCGGCCTGAATCCCGACACAGGACGCCAGGATCAACCCGCCCATGCCGCCGCCAGCCGCCACTACAAATATTAGCGAGCCAAGAAAATGCCTAAGACAATAAATCTCGCGTCCGACATCCCAATGCGAGAGATCTCACGCTGTCATTCTGAGCGAAGCGAAGAATCTCAGCTTCGAATGCTTGCCGCCGCGCCCATTTTCGCTTGTACGAACGGCCAGTTTACGAAAGCGATGTGCCGGCGCTTGCGAATCGAGCCGCCGCATGAGCCAAACGCTAAAATGAATGCAGCTTTCAGGAGGCCCGAATGACGCGACGATTCGCTCATATCGCAATCGCAGCCACGCTCGCACTCTCTTGTTTCGCGCTCGCCACCGCCGCGCAGCAGAAAATGGCGATTCCTGTGGGAACGCTCGAAGGAATCGTAGTCGACGCGCATGACAAACCCGTCGCCAATGCCAGCGTCACCATTCAAACGTCCGACGGCCTGCATCCGCACGCCACGCACACCGACGCGGAAGGACATTTCCAATTCGCGCGCTGGGAAACGGGCCAGTATGACCTGCGTGCCTATTCAGACGGCGTCTTCTCCGACTGGCAGAAACGCATCATGATCCACACCAAGAAGCCCACCAAAATCACGCTGCGACTTCCGGAGCAAAAATAAACGCGCGCTCGCGGAGCGCCAATTTATTCATCGCGCACGATTCATCATTTTTTGTTCACAACGCTTCGTTCGTAACTTTTCATTCGTAACGGAGCGCGGTCATCGGGTCCACGCGCATCGCGCGCCGCGCCGGAATCCAACAAGCAGCCAGGGCAACGGCTCCCAGCAAAAGCGCGACTCCAAAAAACGTCAACGGATCGGTCGCGCTTACGCCAAACAGCAGCTTGCTCAGCAATCTCGTAATCGCAAACGCCGCCACAAGCCCGATCGCAAGCCCAGCGATGGTCAGCACGACGCCGCGCTCAAGCACCAGCCGCAGCACGTCGAGCGGCTGCGCGCCAAGCGCCATGCGAATCCCGAGCTCTTGCGTCCGTTGAGCGACGAGATACGACATCACTCCGTAGATTCCCACCGCCGCGAGCACCAACGCGAGCCCCGCAAAGATTCCAAGCAACTGCGCTTCGATGCGCGCGTCCGAATTCGCTTCCAAGATCACCTGGTCCATCTCGCGCACGTTGAACACCGGAACCTTTGAATCCGCTTCTGCAATGGTGCGGCGCACCGTCTCCGGCAGCGACGCGGCCGCGCCGGCGCCGTGGACAGTGATTGCCATTTCCGTCCGCGAACCCCAGCCAATCGGAAAGTAGGCTTCGTCGATTGTTTTCTGCCGCGGAGAATTGAATATCTTCGTATCGGCTACGACGCCGATCACCTGCACGGGAAGCGTATCGAGCTCAAACACTTTCCCGACGGCGTTCTCGTTCGGCCAGAATTCGCTCGCCATCTTCTGGTTGATGATGCCCACCATCATCGGCCCGTCGTATTTCGACGGCGATTTCTTCGAAGCCTCGGTGACTTTCCCGACGAGTTCGTAATCGGCGTCAGTGAAATTGCGGCCCGTGCGGAACGGAATTCCGAACGTCTTGAAATAGCCGGGCGTGACTTCGTTCCATTCCATCAGCGAGCCGAGTTCTTCCGCCGGCGCGCCGGGCTTCTTGGCATAGGTGTTCGTTCCACCGTCCAGCGGAATCTCGCTCGACACCGCAGCCGCATCCACGCCGGGAGCCTGCTCCAACCTTTCGGCCATTTCGCGATAGACGCGGAACTGAGCATCGTCTTTGTACTGCGTATCCGGCAACGCGACTTTCGCCGTGAGCACTTTGTCCGGGCGCACGCCGATTTCGACGGCGCGCAGTCGCTCGAAGGTGCGGAGCAGAAGGCCTGCCGCGATCAAGAGGCAGAGCGAGAGCGCAATCTCGCCGACCACGAGGCTATTGCGCAACCACTTGCTCGACGACGCAGCAGCGCCGGCGCCTTTTCCGCCCGATTTCAAATCGTCATGCAGATCTCGCGCGCCCACCTGCAACACGGGCGCTAAACCAAAGACGAGGCCGGTGAATATGGCGATGCCCAGCGCGAAGCACAGCACCACTCCGTCTACGCTGATCTGCTCAAACGCGCGGCCGGGAACGCTGGGCAGCGTCTTCAACAATGCCACGCCCCAATAGGCAAGGAGAATTCCAGGAATCGCCGCCAGGAAAGAGAGCAACACACTTTCGGTGAGCAGCTGCCGGATGATTCGCGAGCGGACAGCACCCAGCGCGCTGCGCAAAGCAATCTCACGCTGCCTGCTGGACGCGCGAGCGAGCAGCAAATTGGCCACGTTCACGCAAGCAATCAGCAGCACCAGAGCAACAGCGCCGAGCAAAACGAGTAACGCGGGACGCACGTTCCCTGTAAGCTGCTCGCGCATTTTGACCACATCCGCGCCAATCTTCCTGTTCGAATCCGGATATTGTTCTTCGAGCCTTTTGGCAATCGCATTCAGGTTGGCTTTTGCCTGTTGCGCAGTGACGCCGGGCTTCAAGCGTCCAATGGCGGGATAGGAGTGCTCGCCGCGGCCCGGCAGCTTCTTCAGGTCCATGTCGATCGGAATCCACAGGTCCGCGCGCAGGCCAATGCGAAAATCGTCGGGCATGACGCCGACAATCTGGTATTTCTCGCCGCCCAGCTCGATATCTTTGCCGAGCACGTCACGCGTTCCGCCAAAACGCCGCTGCCATAATCCGTAGCTGAGCACGGCGACGTGATTGTGTCCCGCCTGGTCTTCACCATTGACGAAAGTGCGGCCCATCAGCGGTGCTGAGCCGAGCACGGAAAAGAAATTGGCCTGCGCGAGAATTCCGTACACGTGCTCGGGTTCGCCCGTGCCGCTCATATTCAGGCTGTTGGGCCAGGTGTAGAGCGTCATGTCGTCGAACGTCTCATTCTGCGCGCGCCAATCGACAAAATCGGGCGCGGCGAAGGGCGCTTGCGGCACCTCCGTCTCCGTTTCCCAAAGCTGGACGAGGCGATCCGGCTGGCTGAAAGGAAGGGGACGCAGCAAAACAGCGTTCACTGCGCTGAATATCGCGGTATTGGCGCCGATGCCGAGCGCGAGCGTGAGGATTGCGACTGCGGCAAATCCGGGATTCTTTCGCAGCGTTCGCAGCCCGTAGCGCAGATCCATCCAGAAGGATTCCAGCCAATTGCCACCACTGGCGGATTCTTGTCCCATTGCCGCTGATTCTGCCATTGCGTTCCTCCGTCCTGCGCGCGTGTCGCACGTCCGAGGCAGTGAAACGAGCCGCCGTGCGAAAGAAGATACGCGCAGTTTCGAAAAGTTGTTCCGTGAATGAGGCGGAGGTTCTTGCGATCACCCAAATGCGGGATGGTGAGGTCGAGCAGTGCTATTGGTAGCGCATCATTCGTAACGAAGCGCCGTCATCGGGTCGATGCGCATGGCGCGCCGTGCCGGCACGTAACACGCGACGAGCGCAACGGCAACGAGCAGCGCTGCGATGCCGGCGAACGTCAACGGATCTGCGGGGCTCACCTCGAATAGCAAGCTCCGCATCAAGCGCGTGAGCGCGAACGCCGCGGCGGCCCCAATCGCGATTCCGGCGAGCGCCAATTTTGCTCCTTGCCCCATTACGAGCCGCAGCACCTGGGTCGGCTGAGCGCCGAGCGACATGCGGATTCCGATTTCGTGGGTGCGCCGAATCACGGAATAGGAAATCACGCCGTAGATGCCGATGGCGGCGAGAGTGAGCGCGAGCCCGCTGAAGAGACCGAGCAGCAGAGTTTGAAAGCGCGGCTGCGCGAGAGTGGCGTCCACAAGTTCCGGCATCGCCGCAATGTCTGTAACCGGCAAATCCTTGTCGATGGCGTGAGCGTCACGCCGGATTGCCTCGGCCACCGCCGCGACGCTCAGATTGGTGCGGACGACAACGACGGTGCCCCAGAGAGGCGCCTGCGCGAATGGCACGTACATCATCGCCGCGGGAGCCTGCCGAAGTTCAACGTCGCGCACATTGCCCACAACGCCGATGATTTCGCGCGGCGTTTCGCCATGGGGAGGAAATCCGAAAATGAGCCGTTTGCCGATGGGATTCTGGTTCGGGAAATACATGCGGGCCATTGCTTCGCTGATGATGGTGACGCGCGGAGTGGACGCAACGTCTTCGCGGGTGAATTCCCGGCCCTGCAACAGCGGAATCCCCATCACTCGAAAATACTCGGGGGACGCCGCCACGTAATTTGCCGTACGGGCTTGCGACGAGGGCGGCGCGGGGGATCCTTCAATCTCAAATCCGAGATTGACGAACGGGTGCACGAGCGGCAGTGGAAGCCCGATGGCCGAATCGCGCATGCCCGGCTCGGCTTGAACTCGCGCGAGCAGATCGTCGCCAAATGCGGCCCACTGCTGGGCCGTGGAATATTCGAACTGCGGCAGCGAGACCTCCGCCTTCACCAGATGCTGAGAGGTGAATCCCGGGCTCACCGCCGCGATCGCAATAAAGCTGCGCACCAGCAGGCCAGCGCCCACGAGCAAAACCATCGCGAGCGCGATTTCTGCCGCGGCCAGAATCGTTCGCGCGTTTTGGCGGCTGCCGCCCGCACCGGCGCGGCCGGAGCCTTCGCGAAGAGTTTTCTGCACATCGGAACCAGCGGCGAAAAGCGCTGGCGCCAGCCCGAATACAAAACTCGCGGCCACCGAAAGCGTGAGCGCGAAAGCCAGCACCCATCCGTCCACGCGAATATCCTGCATCTTCGCCAAGTCCGAGGGGAGAAGCGAACCCAGAACCCGCACGCCCCAATAGGCGAGCAATGTTCCGCCCACGCCGCCGAGCAAACCGAGCGCCGCGCTTTCGGTGAGCAACTGGCGGACGATGCGCCCGCGCCCGGCGCCGAGCGCGATCCGCAAGGACATTTCTTTGGCGCGCGAGGTGGCGCGAGAAAGAAGGAGGTTGGCAATATTGGCGCACGCGATCAGGAGCACGAGCGCAACGGCGCCGAGCAGCAGGAGAAGCGCTGGCCGCTCGTCACCCACGATCGTCCTCTGCAGCGGCGCGACGCGAATTGACCAGCCCGCGTCGTCCTTAGGAAATTCCGCGGCGAGGCTGCGGCTGATCCCGTCCATTTCCGCCTGCGCTTGCGCGATGGAAACGCCGGGCTTCAATCGCCCGATGACGCTGAGCCAATGGCCCGAGCGCCTGGTCATCCATCCTCCGAAAACCGGGTCGTCGGGAGTGGGCACCCAGATGTCCTGGTTGCGGATGAGGATGGGCGAATGAAAACCGGCGCGCATGATTCCGATGACGGTGAAAGAACGTTTGTCGAGATTGATGGAGCTGCCGACGAGATGGGGATCGGCGCCGAAACGGCTGCGCCACAGGTTTTCGCTGATGATCGCGACGGGCGCGGCGCCGGGCAGGCCGTCCTCGGGAACGAAGGTGCGGCCCATGAGAGGCGCGACTTGAAGGACGTCGAAGAGCCCGGCTGTAACCACGGCGGTGTCCGCGACGAAGGGTTCGCCGCGGCCGGTGACGGTGAGATCGTGCTCCTGATTTCCGGCCAGTTCGGTGAACACGCCGTTCTGCGCGCGGACGTCCTCAAAATCCAGATACGAAACGCCGGTAAAATCCACTCCTTCCTGCGGCTTGGCTTCGAACACGACGACGAGTTGATCGGGCGCGGGGTAGGGCAAGGGCTTGAGCAGAACCGCGTACACGACGCTGAAGATGGCGGTGTTCGCGCCGATGCCGAGAGCGAGCGTGAGAATCGCAATCGCGGCGAAGCCGGGATTCTTGCGCATCACGCGCAGGGCGTAACGCGCGTCGGCGATGAGAGTTTCGAGCCAAAAGCCGCTGCGCTGCTCGCGGCAATCTTCCTTCACGCCTTCTACCGCGCCGAATTGCAACGTTGCTTGGCGTCGCGCTTCTTCGGGCGGCATTCCCGCTGCGATATTGGCGGCGGTTTGCTGCTCGATGTGGAAACGCAGCTCGTCGTTCGCGTCCTGCTCCCATTTTTTGCGCGAAAACCAAGGCATTTTATATGAGCCTCAGTACGAATCCGGGTGCCGACTTGATGCGATCATCATTCATAACGCAACGCCGTCATGGGATCGACGCGCATGGCGCGCCGCGCCGGGATGTAGCAGGCCAGCATGGCGACGCCGAGCAGCACGATGGGCACAGCAGCAAACGTGAGCGGATCGGTGGCGCTCACTCCGTAGAGCAGATTGGCCATCAGGCGCGTCAATCCGAGCGCCGCGGCGATTCCGATCGCAGCGCCGAGGAGCGTGAGTCGCACGCCTTGGCTCAGCACGAGCGCGAGAACGTCCTTGCGCTGCGCGCCGAGTGCCATGCGAATCCCGATTTCGTGCGTTCGCTCTCCGACCAAATAGGAAATCACGCCGTAGATGCCGATGCTTGAGAGGAGGAGCGCGAGGGCGGCAAAAGTCCCCAGCAGCACCATCGAGAATTTGCGATCGGAAATAGAATCGGAAATGATTTCGTCCATGGTCTGCTCGCCGTAGACAACCTGTTCGCTATTCATCTTGCGGCTGGTGTCGCGAATCGATTCGATGATTCCAGAGGCCGATCCTGCATAGCGCACGACTGCACTGGTGCCGTAGGAAACGAGCACCGTGAAACCGTCCGACATCTGCATGGCGGGAAGATAAATCTGGGCCTGGAGATTTTGCGCGTCGGAAGCTAGGCCCCACTGATTCACGTGGTCCACGACGCCGACGATCTCGGTGGTTCCATCGCCCATCCCCTCGTTTTCTGTTATGCGAAGGCGTTTGCCAATCGGATCGTCGCTGCCGAAATATTTTCTGGCGAGGGTCTCATCGATCACGGCTACGGACGGGGCGTGTTCGTTGTCCTGAGGAGTGAAGAAGCGGCCGCGCCGCAGGCGAATTTGCATCACCTTCAGGTAATCGGGGTCAACAACGTATTTCACCGCCCAGTTCATTTCGTTCTGGCTGGCGGGTTTTGGGTGGCTGTCGAGCCAGAAGACGTCTTCATCGTCGCCGGACATGGGGATAGCAGCCCACGTCATAGAGACGGCTTGCACGCCTAGCGTGGCGGCGATTCGGCGATTGAGTTCGCGCGTAAAGGCGCGCACGGTTTCGGCGTTTGAGTTCATCAGCGACGGCGGAGGCGAGAGATTAAACGTCAGCACGTTGCGCGGATTGAAACCGGGGTCCTGACTCCAGAGCTGTGCGAGCGTGCGGACCATTAATCCAGCGCCCGCCAGCAGCACAAGAGCCAAGGCCATTTCCACCACGACGAAAATACTTTGCGCCCGATGGCGGGTGCCGCTTCCGCCTCGGCCGCCTTCATTCAGGGTCACTTGCAACACTGGCTTGAGCGATTTCAGCGCTGGAACGAGACCGAAAACAATTCCGACTCCCACTGAAATCGCGGTCGTGAAAAGCAGCACGCGCGCGTCAAGGCCCACGCCCGCGGCGCGCGGCAGAGTGACGGGTAGATGTTGAAGCGCGATGCGAGTGGCCCACATTGCGAGCAAGAGTCCCAGGCCGCCGCCCGCGATGCCCAGCAGAATGCTTTCAGTCAGCAGCTGTCGAATCAGGCGGCCCCTGGCGGCGCCCAGTGCCGCGCGAATTGCAAACTCGCGCGCACGCGATGTGGAACGCGCCAGCAGAAGATTCGCCACATTCACACACGCGATCAACAGCACGAAGCAAACCGCGCCGAGCAGCAGCAACAGAAGCGGGCGCACTTCTCCGAGCATGTCCTGCTTAAGGGGGAACACGGTCGCGCCGATTCCTTTGTCGGTGTCGGGATACGCGACGATCAGATTGCGCGTGACTTCGTCCATATCCGCGCGAGCCTGCTCGATGGAGACGCCGGGTTTGAGGCGGCCGAGGCCATGAATGCCGAGGCCGGCGCCGCGGTTGAGCAGAAAATTATTCTTCCACTGGCCGATGGGGACGTAGATTTCGCTATTGCGGAAGCTGCGAGTGGAAAGATCGAAATCCGCGGGAATCACGCCGACGATCGTGAAACCGCCGCCATCGAGGGTGATGGTGCGTCCCAGCACATCGGGCGATGAGCCGAATTTGCGTTTCCAGAGGCCGGCGCTGATCAGCACGATGGGCGCCGCGCCTACTTCGTCTTCGCCGGGCGCAAACATTCGCCCGAGCACCGGCTTTACGCCCAACAAGGAAAAATAATCGGAGGAGAGCAATTCGGCTTTCAATTGCTCGGCTTCGCCTGATCCCGTAAGGCTGAACGAAAGCGAGCGCGAGATCGCCATCGCCGAAAATGTGTGATTGTTGCGCTGCCAATCGCGAAAATTGAGATAGGAAATCGAGCCGGTGGCGAAATTTGGTTTGCTCTCGCTCAGCGAGACGAGTTGCTCGGGCTGCGGGAACGGCAGGGGGTTGAGCAGCACGCCGTTCACGACGGAAAATATCGCCGTGTTCGCACCGATGCCCAGAGCCAGCGTGAGAATCGCGATGATCGTGAATCCGGGCGAGCGCGCCATCATGCGAATGCCGTAGCGCACGTCGCTCGAGAGCATCTCGAGCCAGAAGCCGCTGCTCTGCTCGCGGCAGTCTTCTTTCACAGCTTCGGCTGCGCCGAACTGCAGAATGGCCTGCCGCCGTGCTTCGTCGCGCGGCATTCCGGCGGCGATATTCGCGTCGGTCTGGCGCTCGATATGGTCGCGCAGTTCGTCGCTCATCTCTTGTTCGCGGTTACCGCGCCGGAACCATCGCTGCAAAAAACTCATAATCTGCGCTCCGTTACACGCGCTGCAGAATCAGGGCTACCGCCGACGAGAGCCGCTCCCAGTCCGCTAGCTCTTTTTCGAGTTGCGCACGGCCCTTTTTCGTCAGCGAATAGAATTTCGCGCGGCGATTGTTGTCAGAAGCGCCCCATTCCGCGCGAATCAGGCCTTTGCGTTCCAGGCGGTAGAGCGCCGGGTAGAGCGAGCCCTGCTGGATTTGCAGCATCTCGCGGGACACTTGCTGAATCCGTTGCGCGATTCCCCAGCCGTGCATGGCCTCGAGCGCAAGCGTTTTCAGAATCAGAAGGTCGAGCGTGCCTTGCAGCACTTCGGTCGAAGCAGTCATTCGGGCTCTCTCCTAGACAAACTACAGGGCTAACCACAGGAGTCTGCCATGCCTCCTGTAGAATAACAAGGGGAGACTCTTCGTCAGACGAGAGCGGCTACAAAAAGTGAGCAGTCGCGGGGGCCGTCAATTCCTCACTGTTCAAACGCGAAAATTAACCCGGTACTAAAACCCGGGTACCCGAAATTTGTCCCGGGCGAGCCATTGTGGGCCGCCGCTTTGGGCCGCAACAATCATCTTGCGGGTTGGGGACTGCGCTGCGGGGACGACGGTTCCGAATGGAGCCGGGGCAAGTCACCCAGCCCGCCCAAGCCTCGCCTGCTGGCACACCCTGACCCTGTCAGCAGGCCGGGCTTTTCGATTCGCCGAGTCGCCCGAGTCGCCCGCGGATTGAATCGTTTGGAACTCATCCTGCGTCCTAATCAATGCGCCGTTTCGATTTCGCGTGCTAAGTCTTTTGAAATCTGGCCGCGAGAGAAAGCAACCAACGGGGATCAGGCGCCTTGGGCGGACAGTTGGAAGAGAAACAGGACGGGCAAATCAGCGTCCGGCATTGCATCAAGCAGTATTTCATCGCAGCGCTTGTCGTGTGCCTGATTGCGCCGGGCGGGGCAAGTGCTGAGGATTTGAAGCCGGAAACGATCGCCGCATTTGATCGTTACGTGCAGCTCACCGAAGCGCAGATCGATTCTGAGCTCGCGCGCCACGAGCCGTTTCTGTGGATCGAAAGCCTTCCCGAAAATCGCCGCGAAGCGGTCTACCAGGATTTGCGCGACGGGAAGGTGGTGATCGAGCGCCTGGAAACGCTCGATCGCGGGAATAAAATAGATGTACCGGGCGGGCTGATACACCACTGGATTGGAACAATTTTCGTGCCCGGCGCCACGCTCGCGCAAGTGGTCGCATTCGAGCAGGACTACGACAATCAGCTGCAATATTTCCAGCCGGACGTGATGCGTTCGAACATCTTGCAGCACAATGGCAGCGATTTCGTGGTGGATATTCGCTTCTACAAGAAGAAAATCATCAGCACGGTGCTCGACACGACGCACGAGGTCCACTATCAGCCCGTGGATGCCACGCACGAATGGAGCCGTTCCCATACCACGCGCGTTCAGGAAGTGGAAGACGCAGGCGAGCCCCACGAAAAGCTCAAGCGCGAAGGGCACGACAACGGATTTCTGTGGCGAATGAACACCTACTGGCGATTTGAAGAGAAGGACGGCGGAACTTACATCGAGAGCCAGTCGATCTCGCTGACGCGCGATATTCCGACGGGACTCGGATGGATGATCGGGCCCTACGTGAATAGCGTGCCGCGCGAATCGCTCACGTTCACGCTCGATCGCACGCGATCCGCCATTCTGCAGCGCATCGGTTCAACCACCGCGCACTAAAAATCCCGCAGCAGCACAACGCGAAATTAAAACGTGGTCGAGGCCAGGAACGCATCGGCCAATCCGTTCGTATCGCGCGCCACCAGATTGTTCGCAAACGAAAGGAAACTCACCGTATGCCCGTCGCCGCTGATGGAAGGGGCCAGGCTGCTTCCATTCAAAGATGGCGACAGGGTACCGGCAGGCTGGCTGGCGACAACCGTATCCATAGTGCAGTTGATGATGACATTGAGGCACGTGTTTCTCACAAACGCGTTTTCGATGCCGTTTGCCGTATTTGCGCCCAGATTCGACGCCGCAGAAGCGAAAGCAATAAATTGCCCGGTGGTGTCGAACGAAGGCGTTTCCGCGAGCGAATTCGCGGGCGTGGTGCCGTCGCGCGTGGAGGCGAGGATCGTCGAAGGCGTGCAACCCGCCGTGAACGTGCTTAAACAGGTGTCGCGTATATATATTTCCTGCACTCCGCTCGAATTGAAGCCGAGATTCGTTCCCGTCGACGTGAAGGCAATAAAGCGCCCGCTCGAGCCGGAGGTCGCGGTTTGCGTGCTCGCGCCGTTCGCCGGGGTTACCCCATCGGGCGTAGATACGAGGTCGGTTTCTCCCGTGCACGTCGTGAGTAGTGTCGCGCACGTGCGCGAGAACACTTCCGCCAACCCGCCAGGGTTTGGAGCCGTCGCGCCCAGATTTCGCGCCTTCGATACAAATGCGATCACAGATGCAGCGCTGGAGATCGAGGGCGCTGAACTCGGCCCATTTCCGGGCGTCGTTCCATCCGGCGTGGAAACCAGAAACGTGGTAGGCGTACAGGTGGTGCTCGCGATACCGCCGCACGTGCTCCGCACGAATACCTGGGGAGTGACTCCGTCGAATGTCGCGTTGGACACGAGATTCGTCGCCAGCGACACAAAGGCCACGAATAGGCCATCCGAGCTGATTACCGGATTGAAGCTGTCGCCATTCCCCGCGCTGAGCCCATCGGCGCCCATGGATACGAGTTGCGTACCAACCGTCGACCCCACAACCACATTGGCAGGACGCCAGAACACTTGACGAGTTTTCCCATCGAGTGGCGCTGAGGTAACCAAGTTCGACGCGGTCGATGTGAATGCAACGTTGTCGCCCGACGAAGCAATCGTAGGTTCCCAACTTGGGCCATTCGCCGCATTCCCGTTCGGGTCCACGCTAATCAATGTGTTCGAAGGTGTGCAGGAGGCCGCAGTCACACACGTAGTGCGGATAAACACGTCGCTCGATGCGTTCGTGTCAGTTATCACCAAATTGTTCGATATCGACGCGTACGCGACCATCGCCCCGGCCAGGTCCGTCGAGGGGCCGGCCGTCATGACGTCCGGCGTACCGCTCGCACACATCGAAGTGGTGCCGCAGATTCCATTTATTGCCTGAGAGCCATCGGGAGCCAGATCCAATAGCACGGGCAGTCCCTTTGTCGCAGTGGGATTCACAGCGAATACCACAATGTTCGACGTTCCTCCGCCCGGTGCAGAATTGAAAACCTGCACCTGATCGACTCCACCGGCAGCTATGTCACCGACAGTCAGTGCGGTCATAAGGGACGTAGAACCGGCAAACGTAGTCGCGCGTGGTCCCCCGTTGATCTCGACCACAGAAGTCGCATTGAAACCGGTGCCGGTCAGAGTCAAAACGGGCACTGGTGCCGCGCCCGCTGCCACACTGGTGGGCGCAATGAGCGTGATCACAGGAAACGGGTTGTCAATTGCGTAGGAAAAGATGTTGGACGTACCGCCGTTCGGCGGCGCGGGCGGCGGCGCTGCAGGATTGGTGACCGCGATCGATAAAGTCCCGGCTGTGGCCAGGTCGACCGTCGTCAGACTGACCTGCAGGCTTGTGCTGTTGATAAAGACCGTGGAACGGTTCGTATTGTTCACGGACACAACCGACTGCGGAGCGAATTGAGTGCCGCTGATAAGCAGGTTCGCCGATGCCGTGCCCGCGAGAACTGTGGTCGGCGAAATCGAGGTGATCGTAGGAACATTGCTGGGCGCCGGAGTAATTGTGAAAGTAAGAGAGGTGACCGATGTGCCTCCGCCGGGCTGAGAAGTAAAAACATTCACCGTCGCGGTGCCCGGAGTTGCGATCAGAGCTGCTGGAACCTGCGTGGTCATCTGGCTAACGCTCAGGAAATTTGTCACCAGCGGAGTTCCGTTCCACTGCACCAGCGAGCCCGGCGAAAAACTCTTGCCCATCACCGTCAGGGTAAACGCCGTATCGCCGGCCTGCTTCGTCGTGGGAGACATCGACTTCAGCGACGGCTTCGGGAAATTAATCTGCTCCTCGCAGGCCGGAAGCAGAATTATGGCAAGTAAAAGAACCCAGAAATTGAAACCCAGTTTTCGCTGCAAAAAGTTCATCCCCAAGTCACTCTGCCCTCTGTTTTGTCGTAAGCGCAATCGTAGAGACTACTAAAGATGTCTGTTGCGGGCAATCGGGATGCTTGGGCCCTACTTCGCTGGGAAAGGAAACCCGGCTTCAAGGTGCGTAAATGACCGCCCAAGCCCTCTATCCTGTGACCTGGTTTTTCACGTGGATTTCCGTCCCTCGCCTGTTTACTCTCTTTTCCTTGGGAATCAGCTCTCGTTCCGGCTCTTTCCGCTGAGGATGCCCCATCCCGCCGCCCAACTCGCCCTTCGATTCCTGTGCCTGTTTTCGCTTGGTATCGCCGCAGCGAACCTCACGCGAGCGCAGGCGCTCACCGCCGGTAACTCAGCGGAAAAGTCTTCGTCCTCCAAAGATCAAAGCCCTGAATCGCAGACTCCCGCAACGCCTCCCGACGATTCAACGGCTGAGGATACGCTCACCGTTTTCCCCCATTCCGAGACGGCCCGCTATTGGATCTCCGGCCAGGCCAACATCATCTTGCAGTGGAACCCCATGCTTCCGGCAAAGTATAGCGGCACCCACAGCTTCGGTCCGCGCGCCCAGAACGCGACGTCCAGGGTTTACACGCTCTTCCTCGGTTACCAGCTCACTCACACCACGGAGGTATTTCTCGATGCCGAAAGCGCCGGCGGCCACGGACTCAGCAACGCCGTCGGTCTGGCGGGCTTTACGAATCTCGACGTCGTCCGCAATCCCGCTCTCGGCGACAATCCATATCTCGCCCGCGTGATGATCCGCCAAATTATTCCGCTGAGTGACGAGCGGATCGCCGCTACGCGCAACACGCTGGCTCTCGCCACGTCGCTTCCTGCCCGGCGTATCGAAATTCGCGTGGGAAAATTCACGATTCCCGATTTCTTCGATATGAATTCCTACGGCAACGACAGCCACCTCCAATTCCTCAATTGGACCATCGACAACAACGGCGCCTACGACTACTCCGCGAACACGCGCGGCTACACCGACGGCGTGATCCTCGAGTACGACGATCACTGGTGGACCGTTCGCTTCGCCGAAACGCTGATGTCCAAAGTGGCGAACGGAATCAATCTCGACGCAGACATCGCCCGCGCGCGCGCCGAAAATCTCGAATTCGAAGCGCGTGGCAATCGCATCCTTCATCGCGACGGCGTCGTCCGCTTCCTCAGCTATCTGAATCAAGCGAACATGGGAAATTACGAACAAGCCATTCGCGATTTCCAAAATGGCGAGGCGTCCGTTCCGGATATCGTCGCCACTCGCCGCGAAGGCCGCCACCGTTACGGCTTCGGTCTGAATTTCGAGCAGGAAATCGCGCCGCAGATTGGCATTTTCGGGCGACTGGGCTGGAGCGATGGCCGCAACGAAGCCTACGAATACACGGAAGTGGACCGCACCATCGAGCTGGGCGCTTTTTCGAAAGGCGATCGCTGGAAACGGCGCAATGATCGCGTGGGAGCCGTCTTCGTCGCTAACGGGATCGTCAAAGCTCATCAGGAATATCTTGCGCTCGGCGGCCTCGGATTTCTCCTCGGTGATGGCAATCTCACTTACGGCCCCGAAAAAATCGTCGAAGCTTTCTATACTGTGCATCTCTGGCGCGGTTTCTTCGCCTCTCTCGATTTGCAGCACATCAATAATCCCGGCTACAACAAAGATCGCGGCTCAGTGCTGGTGCCCGGCGCCCGCTTCCACGTCGACTTCTAACATCCATCGCGCACGTTTTCCTCTGGCATCCCGAGCCTACGCAGTCTAAGCTCCGCCCCTGCGGCATTGGGGCTATCAAGCATTTCACGGCGAGCCGCCGGAGGAATTGAATGTCACGTGTAACCTGGTCCGTCGTTCTGATCTTCGCGCTGGTTTTCGTGTGCGCGCTCACGCTTCCTGCCCGCGCGCAAGAGAAGCCTCAGCCTCAAACAGCTCCCGCGACCGCCTCGCAATCCGCCGAGCCTCCCGCAGCAAAGCCCGCCGATGTCGCTTCACCCGACGCCATCCTCGCCGCCGTCTACGACGTGATCTCCGGTCCCGCGGGCCCGCGCGATTGGGACCGCTTCAATTCCCTCTTCGCTCCCGGCGCCCGCCTGATTCCCATCGGCCCGCGGAAAGATAAGCCCGGCATCAACATCCTCGTCATGACGCCCAAGGATTATTCAGACCGCGCCGGCGCCTACTTCGACAAAAACGGTTTCGTCGAGCGCGAAGCCTCCCGCAAAACCGAGCGCTACGGCAACATCATGCAGGTTTTCAGCACCTACGAATCGCGCCACGACGCCAAAGACGAAAAGCCCTTCGCGCGCGGCATCAATAGTTTTCAGCTCTACAACGACGGCTCGCGCTGGTGGATCGTCACAATCATGTGGCAGGAAGAAACGCCGGATAATCCGCTGCCGAAAGAATTCCTCACGCCCGTAGCCAAGTAGCGCCCGTACAGTAGGGGCGGCTCTAAGAGCCGCCCGCGCTGCCCACAGCAAGCCCGACCCCATCAGGGAAATGACGTCTCCCTCGCAAGATTGCCTTGCGATGAATGCGCGGATACGTGAAGAATGGTGCCGCGAAAACTACGGAGGCATTCCCATGTACCAGCCAGACCTGCTAAAAGGCCGCACAATCTTCATCACTGGGGGCGGCACCGGCCTCGGCCGCTCCATGGCCCTGCGCTTCGCCGAACTCGGCGCCAATATTTTTCTCACCGGCCGCCGCGAAGAGCCCCTGAAGCAAACCGCAAACGACATCCACGCCAAGGGCGCCCAAGCCGCCTACGGCATCGCCGACGTTCGCGACTTCGCGGCTGTCGAAAACGTTGTCGCCGCGGCCGAAGAAAAATTCGGCTCCGTCGACACGCTCGTCAACAACGCCGCAGGCAATTTCATCGCCCGCAGCGAAAAGCTTTCGCCCAACGCCTTCAACGCCGTAATCGGAATCGTTCTCACCGGCACATTTCATTGCACCCTGGTGCTAGGCCGCAAATGGATCGCCGCCAAGAAGCCCGGTAACGTCCTCAACATCGTCACCACCTACGCTGCCACCAATGCCGGCTCCGGATTTGTGATGCCCTCGGCCTGCGCCAAAGCCGGCGTCCTCGCCATGACGCGCTCCCTCGCCGTCGAATGGGCCAAGCACCATATTCGACTCAACGCTATCGCCCCCGGCCCTTTCCCCACCGAAGGCGCCTTCTCGCGCCTGATGCCCTCCAAGGAAATCGAAGAGCGCGCGAAGAATAACCACCCCATGAAGCGCTTCGGCCGCCACGAAGAGCTCGCCGACCTGGCCGTCTACCTGATAAGCGATCAATCCGATTACGTGAACGGCGAATGCGTCGTAATCGATGGCGCTCTCTGGCTCCGCGGCGCCGGCGAATTCAACGACTTCGTCGACCTGCCAGACGCCGCCTGGGACATGCTCGAATCCGCCCGCAAGAAATAACTGAAATCGTTTTTGGAAAGTTATTTAAATTCTGATAGTTATAGTCTTATGAGCATCTCATTTACTCCATTATTCCTATCGATGCATATCGATGATACAATCGTTTAACGACAGCAGAAGCAGGAGTTGAAAATCATGGCAAGAGCCGAAAAGAAGTTTGATGCTTCAGTAACGGTCTCCCCGAAATTCCAAATCGTTATTCCCAAGCCGGTGCGCGAGAAACTCAACATCCGCGCGGGTCAAGAGCTCCTGGTGTATGCGTTTGACGGAACTTTGCGCATCGAGATTCCCAAACCCATTAGCGAGTTGCGCGGGATCGCCAAGGGAGTTCGTTGGGAGAGGTCCGATCGTGACCGCAACGACCGATTCTGATCTCTGCCTCGTCGATTCTTCGGGCTGGATCGAATACCTCGGCGACGGCCCCAAGGCCGACGCGTTCGAATGGTACCTGGAGCGAGGCCTTCAGCTTCTGGTGCCGGCAATCATTGTTTATGAGGTTCACAAAAAACTGCTAGTGACCAACAACGGATTTGCGCTCCAACGATTCATTTCTCACGCGTTTCACTCGATACAAGTGTCGCTCGATTTCGAACTCGCAGCTGTATCAGCCAAAGCAAGTATCGACCATCGTCTCGCGATGGCCGACGCCATGATTTACGCCATCGCCCAGCACTACGGCGCGCAACTCGTCACAGCTGATCCCGATTTCCGCGGTCTGCCCGGCGTTATCTTTTTGTAGCATTTCCACACGCGGCCGAACTCCTCGAGCCCTCTGTCCCGCTATAGCCACGATTTCATGCTAATCTTGCCTCAGAGGACGGGCGGATAACATTACTATGGAAATTACGGTCGATTTGCCAAACGACCTTACCCAACACGCTGATCCGGCGCGGGAGGCGATCGAGGCGCTGGCGATAGCAGGCTATCGGTCAGGAAAGCTGACAGCCTTTCAGGCGAGTCGTCTCCTGGGCTTCTCATCCCGATTCGAATTCGAGGCTTTCCTCAAGGAGCGCGGAATCTACGACCACGCCTACGGCGTAGCTCGTTGAACGGAAGCCTGACGCTGAGGGCCACCCGAAGGCATGATTGTTGTAGCGGACTCTTCCCCGCTGAACTACCTCATTCAGATCCAGCACGATTCACTGCTCCAGGAATTGTATACACGCGTTTTTGTCCCCACGGCTGTCATTGAGGAGCTGCGACACCCACGCGCACCAGTCGCGATCGCTTCGTGGCTTCAGCACATTCCCGCCTGGCTCGAAGTGCGCTCCGCCACTTCAAAAGTTGGAAGTCTCGAAGATCTCGACGCGGGCGAACGCGAAGCGATTTTCCTCGCGGAAGAGATGCGCGCGAGTCTTCTTCTGATCGATGAAAAACAAGGCCGTCTGGCAGCCAAACGCCGGTCCATATCAACGATCGGGACGCTCGGAGTGTTGCTTGCGGGTGGAAAGAAGGGTTTGGCGGATCCTGAGTTGTTATTTCAGCGGCTCATCGCCGAAACTACATTTCGGGGCTTCGCCTCAGATCAGGGAACGCTTCCTTTTCTACTGCAAAGAATTGGCCAAGTAACGCGTCCCTCGTTGGCGATCGAAATCGAACGGCCGCTCACATAAAATCAGGCACTGCAAATTGCGCGCTGCTTTCGTCATTTGTCGCCTTATTAAAAATATTTCGTCGTAATTGTCGGCGCGTCGACTGGTAAAATTTCTTCCATCATAGGCGTAGGATTTTGTAGTCCGTCGCGTACTTCCACGCATTCAATTCTTCGAGCCGATCACAAACTACAACCGCATCCCTCCAACGTGTTGCAACCCAAGAGGTTCAGCTCGCATGCCTCTGCACGGGATACGATTTGCTATCGATGGCACCACTGTAATACGATGTATCTATCGATTGGCAATGGGAGGTTTCCAGCCATGGAGAGAGCTCGCGTCCGCGTTTCTCCCAAATTCCAGATCGTTATCCCCAAATCGATTCGCGAGGAATTACACATCGAACCCGGCCAGGATCTCGTCATGTTTTCGACCGAAGGCACTATCCGGATTCTTCCTCGCCGCTCCGTAAAAGAACTCCGCGGTGCCGCCAAAGGCATGAGATGGAAAGAGGATTATCGTGAGCACTCGGACCACTTCTGAGCTTTACCTCGTCGACTCCTCAGGCTGGCTCGAATATCTCACGGAAGATTCGAAAGCCCCGCTGTTCGCCCACTACCTCGAGAACGAGGCCGCCGTCATCGTCCCGTCGCTCGTCATCTACGAGGTCTACCGCCAGCTCGCCCGCCACCGGGGCAAACCCCTCGCCGATCGCTTTCTCTCGCAGGCGCTCCACTGCCGCGTCGTCCCCCTCGACGAAATGACGGCTCTCGCCGCCGCCGACGCCAGCCTCAATCACCGCCTCGCCATGACAGACGCCCTCCTCTACGCCACCGCTCGCGCCCACCAAGCCCAATTCGTCACAACGAACACAAAACTCCGCGGGCTCCCTGCCGTCATCATCCCGTAGTCTGATATTCTCCGGGCAGAGGCTGGTGTGTTAGAAAAAATTTTGCTGGTTCTTCAGGCATTCCAGGTTCTCTTTCTGCTGATTCACGATTGGATCCCGCTCGGACGCTTGAACGATGTGGCCGCGGTGCGGAGCCAGGACACGTATCGTCGCCTTGTGCTGGTGACGTGCATCCAAACGGTTCCGTTCGCAATCGGGCTGTTTTTCAGCGCGCGCTACCTCGGCACCAGATATCCACACTGGCTCAATGAGTGGCTATGGATCAGTTACGCGATGCTCTTCATCGGTCAGCTTCGCGCCTGGTGGGTGCCCTACCTTCTGAGCCCCGAGCCGAAGCGGGCAGAGCGTTACAGAATCATGTTTGGCAATACCCACTCATTCCTCCTGAAACGGAACGGAATGGTGCCAAACACCGCGCACATTCTTCTCCATGTCGCCACCCTCGCGACGCTGATAGTTCTCCTAGCTAAAAACGTCTGAGCTCCGGTGGGAACTCAAGGCAGCCTCGGGCAAGCACGAGCGTCTGTTCCTTGTGGTCCGCTTTTTGCCGTCGTTCGCGCATTCGAAGTGTCACCACTTCCTCGGTGACTTAGTGCCTCTGTGGCCACCTTCCCGCGCAACTTCACGTGCAACCTTGACCCTGCGAGCACCGCAAAGTAATCTAGCTGCTTCCTGTTTCGTCCGCGCACCGCTCGGCGAGCACAGCTGATAAACCATGGACACCATTCAAATTACTTTGCCCGACGGCGCCACCCGCGACGTCCCCAAGGGCACCACCGCCGCTGATATCGCGAAGCAAATTTCGCCGCGGCTCGCAAAAGAAGCTCTCGTCGCGCGCACCAATGGCGACCTGATCGATCTCGCGCGCCCGCTCGACCACGACACCAAGCTCGCCATCCTCACCGCGAAAGACCCCGACGCGGTGCAGGTGTTCCGCCACTCGGCCGCGCATCTTCTCGCTGCTGCCGTGATGGAGCTTTATCCCAATGTAAAGCTCGGCATCGGCCCGCCGATCGAAACCGGTTTTTTCTACGAATTCGTGCGCGATGAGCCGTTTACTCCCGACGATCTCGCGAAAATCGAAGCGAAAATGCACGAACTCGCCTCGAAAGATATTCCCAACGAACGCAAACTGATCCCCAAACCCGAAGCGATCGAGCTATACCGCCAGCAGAATCAGGAATTCAAATGTGAGTTGGTCGAAGAAAAAGCCGACGAGCCGATGGTTTCCTTCTACACCACCGGCAAATTTATCGACTTCTGCCGCGGCCCGCACATTCCGTCCACCGGCCGGATCAAAGCTTTCAAATTAATGAGCGTCGCCGGCGCCTACTGGAAAGGCAAAGAAAGCAATCCGCAGATGCAACGGATTTACGGCGCGTGCTTCGTCGATCAAAAACAACTCGACGACTACCTGCACAAACTCGAAGAAGCAAGAAAACGCGATCACCGCCGCGTTGGAAAAGACCTTGAACTATTTACCGTGAGCGATCTCGTCGGCGCCGGATTGCCCTTGTGGCTTCCCAAGGGCGCGACGATTCGCCGCCTGCTCGAAGAATATATTCTCGAGCGCGAACGAGAGGCCGGCTATCAGCACGTTTACACGCCCGACCTCGCAAAAGTGGATCTCTACAAGCGTTCCGGCCACTGGGAGCATTATCACGAAGATATGTTTCCGCCCATGGAGCTCGAAACCGAAGATCTCGTGTTGCGGCCGATGAACTGCCCGCACCACATCCTGGTTTACGAGTCGAAGAAGCGCAGCTATCGCGATCTGCCCGTGCGCATCGCCGAACTCGGAACGATGTATCGCTACGAGCGTTCCGGTGTTTTGAGCGGTCTCAGCCGCGTTCGTGCTATGACGCTGAATGACGCGCACATTTTCTGCACCCCCGAGCAAATCAAAGACGAATTTGCCGGCGTCATGCGATTGGTCGAGCGCGCGTACCGCGATCTCGGCATCACTCAGTACAGCTACCGGCTATCGCTGCGAGGCAAAGAGAATGCCGAGAAATATGTGGCCAACGACGAAATGTGGGACCTGGCCGAAAACGTTCTCCGCGAGGCGATGAATGCGCTCGGCCTTCCTTACACCGAGGCACCGGGTGAAGCGGCTTTCTACGGGCCGAAGCTGGACATCCAACTCGCCGACGTGATGGGCCACCAGGAAACCTACTCCACCATCCAGATAGATTTTCATCTACCAAATCAATTCGACCTCAGCTACATAGGCGCCGATGGCAAGGAGCATCGCCCCGTAATAATCCACAGGGGCGTGATAAGCACGATGGAGCGCATGGTCTCCTACTTGATCGAACTTTACGGCGGAGCTTTTCCTGCGTGGCTCGCTCCAGTGCAGGTCGCAATCCTGCCCATCACCGAACGCCAAAACGCATACGCCGCAGAAGTGATGCAGAAATTGCTCGCCGCCGGCATTCGCGTCGAACTCGACGAGCGCAACGAAAAAGTGCAAGCCAAAATCCGCGACGCCCAACTGCAAAAAATCCCCTACATGCTGATAATCGGCGGCAAAGAAGCCGAAGCCGGCACAGTAGCCGTCCGTCACCGCACCAAAGGCGACCAGGGCCCACGCCCCCTCGACCAATTCCTCACCGACCTGAAAAAGGAAGTCGATACCCGCGCGATTAGCTAAGGCAATACCGAATCAAAATCGAAGAGAGATCCCTCGACTCCGGCTCGCGCCTTCGCTTCGCGAAGGAAACAAAACCGCGCGAGCCTCCGCTCGGGATGACAGTCTGCTTTTTGTTCGAGGCGAGATTATGTTTACAATTTGCTTTGAAGCAGTCGCTTACCAAAGCACTGGTTTTCCGCACTCGGCTGTGAATATGAAAACCTATTGCGTGTACATTCTCGCGTCAGCCTCCGGTGTGCTCTATATCGGAGTGACGAACAACCTTATGCGGCGCGTCTGGGAGCACCGGCAAAAGCTCATTCCGGGATTCACTGCTGAATACAATGTAACCAAACTCGTGTACTACGAAGTTTTCGACGATGTCCGTGCTGCAATTCAACGCGAGAAACAAATCAAGCGCTGGAGTCGTGCAAAGAAGGTATCGTTGATTGAAAAGCGGAATCCCAAGTGGCTAGATCTGTTCGTTGAGCAACCGACCTACGACGAGCTTCCCGATGAACTAGACTAAACATTGTCATCCCGAGCGGAGGCTCGCGCGGTTTTGCTTCCTTCGCGAAGCGAAGGCGCGAGCCGCAGTCGAGGGATCTCTCTTCGGTTTTCGGTTTCCTCGGCGTGACGGCGCGAAATGAGTTTTCGTTTAAGAGGTCTGCGTTTTATCAGCCAAAAAGGGCTCTTGCGGGTGGGCTTGGAGTGCGTGCTATACTTCTTGCCCTGTCTCTCCCGCTGAGAATTTCTGTGCGTGAGAAGCAGCAAATTGGGGCGTCGAGAGTTGTTTTTCTGGCCCCGGAGGTGGATTTATACCAGCAGAACGCGGTGGTGGTCTTCGAGTGAATGAGCGCATCCGCGCTCGCGAAGTTCGCGTGATTGACGACGCAGGGAATCAGCTGGGCGTGATGACCCTGCTCGATGCAATGAAAACAGCGCGAGAATCTGGACTGGACGTCGTCGAGATCTCGCCCAATGCCGTGCCGCCGGTTTGCAAGCTGGTGGATTACGGAAAGTTCCTCTACGAGCAGAGCAAGAAGGCGCACGAGGCGAAGAAGCATCAGAAGAGTTCGCACATCAAGGAAGTGAAGTTCCGCCCTTCTACCGCCGAGCACGATTATCAGGTGCGAAAAAATCAGATCATCCGGTTTCTGGGTGACGGTTACAAAGTGAAGGCGATGATTTTTCACCGCGGCCGCGAAATGGCGCACCAGGATGTGGGTCGCGCGAAGATGAATCGTCTGTTGATAGACATCACCGACCACGCGCAGGTGGAATTCGGTCCGCGCATGGAAGCGAATATTTTGCTGGCGCTGCTTGCACCGAAGAAAGGCGCGGGTGCGGCGCCTGCGCCGGGCCGTCCGGCTTCTCCGGGTGGGCAGGCTTAGGCTTTCGAGCTAGCGCGATTGATTGCGAAGTATTTTGAGTCGAGCCGAGAATAACTGCGCACAGGCAAGAGTGCCTGTGCTACTTAAAGCATAAGAACTAGCTGGAACGAGGAAATTGTGAAGAAGAATAAGAAAATGAAGTTGAAGACGCACCGTGGGGCGGCCAAGCGCTTCAAGAAGACCGCGACTGGAAAATTTATTCGCCGGCATTCCGGCATGCGCCATTTGCTGGGTACGAAGAAGCCTCGCCGCATGCGCAAGCTCGGTAAGTCCGCCGTCGTGAATAAGGCAGACGTCCCGAACGTGCGGCTCGCGCTGCCGTACGGCGTCTAGTTTCGATTCGATTTTTTCTCGTGCCGGGCAGAGCGTAACGGGTGCCTGCCGGCCGGATTTCCCGGCGAAGCTTCATCGCGATCGGGAGAAGTAGTTGCAATTCCATGAGACAAACCCGTCTGCTGCTTGCGCTGGTGTGTTTTTGGCGAGCGGCGGCCTGCGTTTGTCTCCCCGTTAAATTTTGGATATTTCAAGCGCCGACCTAGCGCATATCAGGAGACAAGCTATGCCTCGAGTTAAACGTGGAACGAAGCGCCGCGCGCGCCGCAAAAAGCTGCTGAAGCACGCGAAGGGATTTTTCCTCACCAAGGGAAAGCTCTTCCGTTCGGCGAAGGAAGCGGTGAATCGGTCGTTGCGCTATAGCTATCGCGACCGTCGCACGCGCAAGCGCGACTACCGCACGCTGTGGATTCAGCGCATCGGTGCAGCAGCGCGTAACAACGGCATCACGTACAGTCAGTTGATTCACGGCCTGAAGGCGAGCGGCATCGAGCTCGACCGGAAAATTCTCGCGGACATGGCCGTGCGCGACGCGGCGGGATTCACTTCTCTCGTGCAATCGGCGAAGCAGCACATTGCGAAAGCGCCGGCGGGCGCAAAGGCTCCGAAGCCGGAGCACGCGCGCCGTCACGACGAAGGCTAGGCGGCGCCGAGTGGTCGCCGCGCTACAAGAGTTCGAGAAGTTGCTCCACTGTAAGGCCGCACTGCTTGAGGATATCCGCCAGAGTTCCCTTGGCGAGGGTTGAGTGCTGCGGAACTATGGTCCGAAACACCTTGTCGCCGGCGCGTCTTTCAAGTGAGACGTGGCTTCCCTTTTGTCGAAGGACTTGGAAACCGGCTTTCTTAAGCGCCCGAACCAATCGCTCGCCCGAGACGCTGGGAAGCCGAGCCACTCTAGTGCGCTACTTCGACGAAGGTCCAAAACGTCTGTGGCGACGAGGCTGGTGCTTCGGGAGCGCCCCACGTTTCCAGGTAAAGCTCAATGGCCTCGCGCAAATTGGAGCGCGCCGACTCAACGTCTTCGCCTTGCGAGGTGATTCCAAGCTCGGGGCAGCGGGCGACGTACCATTTTCCCTCTTGGGTGATAAGGGCAGAAAAGCGGTAGTTCATGGCAAGATGCTAGCGAACTTGACGAAGTAACGCAACAAACGCTATCGCGATCATGACGAACGAGGCGACGAAACAGACTCTTGAGCAGCTGGGCGTGAATTCGCCGGAGAAAATTCCTGCGATGTTCGCGGAATTGCGCGCGGAGTTTGATCGCGAGCTTTCGTCTGCGACGGATGACGCGAATTGGAAGTCGGTGCGCGATGCGTGGCTGGGGCGAAAGTCCGGCGTGATCTCGCAAGTTACTGACAACTGGCTGAAACCTGCTGCGCCGGATTTGAAGCGCGCCGTCGGGCAGGAATTGAACCGGATCAAGACGCACGTGGAATCGGCGCTGGCCGAGCGTCACGCTGTGATCGAAGCGTCGGCCGAAACGGCGGCGCAAGCGCGCGAGCGCATCGATCTTTCCCTTCCTGGTATCGAGCGAGCAATTGGAACGCGCCACTTAATCAGGCAAACCTCCGAAGAGCTGCAGCGCATTTTCCTCTCCATCGGGTTCAGCGTGGTGCAAGGGCCTGAGATTGAAACGCCCTACTACAACTTTGAGGCGCTGAATATTCCCGAGCATCATCCGGCGCGCGACAACATGGATACGTTTTTCGTCGAAGGCGCGAAGAACCACGACGTGCTGCGCACGCACACTTCGCCGATGCAGATTCGCACGATGGAAAAGCAGGCGCCACCGGTGCGCATCGTCGTGCCGGGAAAAGTCTACCGGCGCGACAATCCCGACGCGACGCACGGCTACATGTTTCACCAGATCGAAGGGCTCGCGGTAGACACGGACATAACGTTCTGCGATTTCAAAGGAACCGTGGAATATTTCGTGCGCGCGTTTCTGGGGCCGCAAGTGAAAACGCGGCTGCGGCCGAGTTACTTTCCGTTCACGGAGCCTTCGGCGGAAGTGGACGCGAGTTGCCACGTGTGCGGCGGAAGCGGCTGCCGGATTTGCAAGCAGTCGGGATGGATTGAGCTTTTCGGCGCGGGTATGGTGAATCCAGCAGTGTACGGATTCGTGAATTACGGTCCGGAGCGGCTTTCGGGATTTGCGTTCGGGATGGGCATCGATCGTCTGGCGATGATGAAGTATGGGTTGAGTGAATTGCCGGTGCTTTTCCAGAATGATGTGCGGTTCTTGCGGCAGTTTCCGTAAGGATGCGGTCGGCGCCTGCGAACGGCGAAGCCAGACGCACAGTGCAATCGAAATCGAAGAGAGATCCCTCGACTGCGACCCGCGCCATCGCTGCGCGATGGGAAGAAAAAGGACGCGGGTCTTCGCTCGGGATGACAGGTTTGCTTGGGCGGGCGGCAGGAGTGGCGGGCACGCAGTGAAGCTCATTGGATTGGTTTCGGTGCGGGGCATTCGGGCACGGCATGCCGTGCCCCTACTGTAGGCGTGACGAGGCGGACGCGGCGAGATGAAGGTTGTTTATAACTGGCTGAAAGAATTTGTGGATGCGAAGGCGAGCGCGGCCGAACTGGGCACGCGGCTTTCGTTGTGCGGCGTTGCGATTGATTCTGTCGAGGAAACTCCGGCCGGGCCTGTGCTTGATGCGGAGATTACTTCAAATCGGCCGGATTGCCTGGGCCATTACGGAATTGCACGCGAAGTGGCCACGATTTATCGCCTGCCGTTGAAGCCTGTTCAGCCGAAGCTGAAGGAAATCTCAGAGAAAGCCGCGGATGCTGCGCGCGTGGATATCGAAGCGCCCGAATTGTGCGGGCGATTCACGGGGCGGGTGATGCGCGGCGTGAAAGTGCAGCCTTCGCCGGACTGGCTTCGGCAGCGCCTCGAAGCCATCGGGCAGAATTCGATCAACAACGTGGTGGATATAACGAACTACGTGATGTTCGAGTTGGGCCATCCGCTGCATGCGTACGATCTCGATAAATTGAATGAGCGGCGGATCGTGGTGCGCAAATCGAAAGCCGGCGAAAAGATTCGCACGCTCGACGGCGCCGAGCGGACGCTGGCGAAAGAGATGTGCGTAATAGCGGACGGAAATGGAAATCGCGCGATCGGGATCGGCGGCGTGATGGGCGGCGCCGAAACCGAAATCAGCTTCAGCACGAGAAATATTCTGATTGAGTGCGCCTGGTTCGACCCAATCGCAGTGCGGCGGACTTCGAAGGCACTCGGATTGCGGACCGAAGCTTCCTACCGATTTGAACGCGGCGCTGATCCGCAAATGGCAGAGCTGGCATCGCGGCGCACGGCGGAACTGATTCAACAAGCGGCCGGCGGCGAGATTCTTTCGGGCGTGATTGATGTGTATCCGCGTCCGGAGCCGCTGCGCAAAATAAAATTCACGCGCAAGGAACTGCTGCGCGTGATGGGCGCGGACATTCCCGACCGCGACATTGAAGATATTTTGAGCGCTCTGGGATTTCGTCCGGTGCGCGTTGACGGCAATCGCGGCGCCTCGGGCGCGCTCGTCGCGGAGTGGGAATGCCAGCAGCCATCGTGGCGTCGCGATGTGACGCGCGGCATCGATCTCGTGGAGGAAGTGGCGCGCCACTACGGCTACGAAAAGTTTCCGCCGCGCCTGCCGCCCGCGAAGCAGCCCGCGCACGCGTTGCCTCATGCTGAGGCGATGGAGCGGATTATCGAGCGGCTTGTCGCGCTCGGCTATCAGGAAATTGTCGCGATACCGATTGTCGATTCGACGCTCGATGCGCTGTTTCGCCCCGAAGGCGTGACGCCAGCCGTGATCGGCAATCCGCTGGCGGAGGATGCTTCGACGATGCGGTCGAATGGGATTGTGAGCATGGCGAGCGCGCTTGAGTGGAATTTGAATCACGGACAGCGCAATTTGCGGCTCTTTGAGATTGGACGGACGTATGAACTGCATAACGGCGAGCCGAAGGAAACGCCGGTGCTGACGATTGGCGCGACGGGGTTGGCGAGAGAGAAAACAATTTGGGAAGAGGCGCGGGAGTACTCGTTTGCGGACCTGAAAGGTGATTTGGATCGCATTGGCGAGCTTGCGGGCGGTTTGGCGTGGCAGGCAGGAAGTCCAGGCTGGCTAGCAGCGGCGCGGGCAGCGAAGTTTTCGCTTGCACATCGAAATGGATCGGCGGAATCGATCGGCCATGCTGGCCAACTTGCGAGGCGCGTGGCCGATGAATTCAAATTGCGACAAGAGGCGTTTGTGGCTGAGTTGCGGCTCGAGCCTTTGCTCGAAGCCTTCGACAGGTTGAGCGCGGGGCTCCGGTTTAAGCCGCTTCCGCGGTATCCGGCGGTTGAGCGGGATTTTTCGCTGATTCTTCCTGATGGCGTCACATTTGTGCAGGTGGCCGATACGATTCGTGCGCTGCAGATTGCGGAAGTCGAAAGTATTGAGGCTGCGGATTTGTTTCGGGGCGGGCAGATTCCGGCGGGGAAATTTTCGTTGATGATTCGGGTGACGTTTCAGAGCGTGCAGGCGACTTTGACGGAGGCGCTGGTGGCGGAGTTTTCGGGGCGGATTGTGAAGGCGTTGCAGGAGAAGCTGGGGGCGGTGCTGCGGGCTGGTTGATCGTCCGAGCGTGTTCTATCGCGGCAGCAACCAAATTCAAAAGAGTCGGCGAGACGCTGATTGGATAAAGGCGTCGGCTCCTTCGAGCTGAGTACACTTGGCGTTGGGAAACGACCAAGGCTCGGAGGGAAGGAGCCGAGCGATGAAGATTATAGGCTGTGATTTTCACACGCGCCAGCAGCAGATTGAGATGTTGGATACGGAGACCGGAGAGATCGTGCAGTTGCGATTGGAACACCACAACGGGGAAGCCAGACGGTTTTACGAGCAGTTGCGTGGACCGGTGAGGGTGGGGATCGAGGCGACCGGCTACACGCGATGGTTCGAGCAGATGCTGGCAGAGCTAGGGCAGGAACTGTGGGTCGGAGATGCGGCCCGGATTCGCGCTGCGGTGGTGCGCAAGCAGAAGAACGACGAGCGGGATGCAACCCATCTGCGAAGGCTGATGAGCGAGAACCGCTTTCCGAAAATCTGGATGCCCACGGTGGCGGAGCGGGACTTGCGGCAACTGGTGTTGCATCGCGTGAAGCTGGTGCAGATGAGAACGAAGGTGATGAACCAACTGCATGCCATCGCCATGGGCCAGGGTCTGTGCCGGAAAAAGAAGTTGTGGAGCAAGGCCGGACGGCAGGAGCTGGAAGCACTGGCGCTCGAGCCGTGGGCCTCGCGGCGGCGGAAAGAACTGCTGGAGTTGCTCGACCAGATGGAGAAGCCGATTGCAGAGCTAGATGGGGCGGTCGAGAAACAAGCGGCAGCTCATCCCGCAGCGGCTCGGCTGATGACTCATCCGGGGGTGGGACCGTTGACCTCGCTGGCTTTCGCACTGACGATCGGTGAAGTCGAACGCTTCCGCCGCAGCCGGCAGGTGAGCAGCTATCTGGGACTCGATCCCCGGCTGAACTCGTCGGCGGATCGAGTGCGGATCGGATCGATCAGCAAGCAGGGCAGTTCGACTACGCGCTGGTTGCTGGTCGAAGCCGGGCAGACGGCGGCACGGAAAGATGCGGAACTGCGACGGCTGTATCAGCGGCTGAAATTCCGTCGGGGGAGTCAGATTGCGAAGGTGGCGGTGGCGCGCCGCCTGGCGGTGAGGTTGTACTGGATGCTGCGCAGCCGGGTCGATTACGGAGAACTGCTGGCGCAGTTGGTTCGTTTGCGGGGTAGCTCGAGTACCGCCGGGATGGAAGCGGTCGATCCATCGAGACGCTGAGTGAGCGCCCTGCCTCCTCGGAAAGCCGGGGAGTCTGCAGCGAGAATCATGGTGGAAAGACCGAATAGATGGCTGGTGGAACCAACGTTCCATCGCAAATGATTTCAGCAGCGAGCCTTGGTCGGCGATGCACAAGCAAAACCAAAGATTCCTGGTAGGGATCCAACAAAACCGGACCGGAGATTCCCCGGTCTCAGAACAAAACCACCAGTGTGTCTTGACAACGCCGACGCCTTTATAGACGGCGGTACGGAAGTGCAGCGGCGGATTCAGTGGACTGCGGAGTCTGGCGCGTTGGTCGTTGTCGAACGGGAAGAGCGCCGGCCGGAGGCCAGCGGTACAAAAAGCAAGAGCCAGCGGGGCGGCGAACAGACGAAGTGCGTTGCGCGGTTGCTGCTAATGGATGACAATGCGGGCTGGCCTGGCGGGAGCGTCACATGAAAATTGAGATTTACGATCAGCTGTACAGCGTGAATGGCGAGCAGAATGAGGAATATTTGAAGGAGCTGGCCGCTTACGTTGACGGCAAGATGCGGACGATCGCCGAGTCTACGCACATGGTGGATTCGTTGAAGGTGGCCGTGCTCGCGGCGCTGAATATCGCGGACGAAATGTTCACGACGCGGCAGAAGCAGCAGGAGATTGAAGGGCCGCTGCGCAAGCGCGTGGAGAAATGCGTGGCGATGGTCGAGAAGGCGCTGGAGATGTCGAATTGATTTTCGAGTGACTCTCGAGGCATGCCTCGTTCTGCAACCTATTCCTACCGCGAGGCGTCTACAGTATGATTGTGACTAGGTTCCCTCTAATTCTCTGATCCATGCCAGATAGCAAGGCAATTCGGTACCTAGCAGTATCCGTGACTCTGGTCGCGGTGCTCACGCTCGCCACGCTGGGCTGCGTCTGGCATCATCATGCCAGCTCAACGGATACAAACTGCTCCATCTGCCATCTGAATCACCAGGCGATGGGGCATCCCCCGGCGTCGGACCGAGCACCGGTGCTGGCAGCTATCGGCGCGCGGTTCGATCCGCGTGAACCCGCATTCGTTTACGGCCCCGTAATTTCCCGCATTCCGGCCCGCGCTCCTCCCGCTGCATAAGAATTCCGTTCTTTTGCGTGCCTAGTAGTGTAAAAAAGGGCGCTTCGATTCACGTACGGCTCACTCAAGTAGGTTTAGCGCGTATGCGTGTACGACACTTAAGGCTTTTGGCTGTGGCCGCCGCTGCGGTTTGCGTTTCCAGTGTGGCTTTTGCACAAACCACGCCGCCCACGAGCGGTCCCGTGAAGATCACGCTCGATGACGCGATCCAGATGGCGCTGCAGCACAACCACAATTTGCTGGCGCAGCGCACCGTGGTGCAGCAGAACCAAGCCGAAGAAATTACGGCGAACCTGCGGCCGAACCCAGTGCTGCAGGGTGACGCGCAATTCCTGCCTATCTTCCAGCCGGACAAGTTCAGCGCGGATTACATCAATACGACGGCGCAGTTTGACGTGGGGCTCAGCTATTTGTTTGAGCGCGGTCGCAAGCGGCAGCATCGTTTGCAGGCGGCGCGCGACGTGACGGAGCAATCCCGTTTCACCGTAATCGATAACGAACGCAGCCTGATTTTTCTTGTGGCTTCGCAGTACATTGATGTGCAGGTGGCCGAATCCACGATCGATCTCGCCGCGCAAGACCTGAAAAGCTTTCAAAACACGGTGGACATCAGCGAAAGCCGTTACAAGGCGGGCGACATCAGCGAAGTGGATTTCCTAAAAATCAAGATTCAGCTGCTGCAATTCCAGACGGACATGTCGCAGGCGCAACTGGCGAAGGTGCAGGCGCTCGCGTCGCTGCGGCAGTCACTGGGATACGAGTCCGTTCCTGCGGACTACGACGTGGCGGGTGCGTTCGACTACGCGCCGGTGACGATGAAGCTCGAAGACCTGCAAGCGAAGGCGCTGGCGGATCGTCCGGACCTGCGAGCGGCGCGGCAAGGTGTTGCGGCAGCAAACAGCCAGTACGAACTGCAGAAAGCGATTGGCAAGGTGGATCCGACCGGCACCGCCGTCTACTCACACGTGAGCAACGCGAGCAGCGCGTCGTTTTTTGGCAACGTTCAAATTCCGATTTTCAACCGCAACCAGGGCGAAATTCTAAAGGCTAAATACGCGATCACGCAGGCGGACGAACTGGCGCGCGCGGCGAGTGATCAGGTGATGACGGATGTGATGAACGCATACGAAGGCGTGCGCACGAACGATCAGATTGTGACGCTCTATCGCTCCGGTTATTTGAAAGAGGCGCAGGATTCACGCGATATCAGTGAGTACGCGTACAAGCGCGGCGCGGCAAGTTTGCTCGATTATCTGGACGCGGAGCGCAGCTATCGTGCGACGGAGCTGGCTTACCGACAGGCGCTCGCGTCGTATCTGACGGCGGTGGAGCAATTGCGCGAAGCGGTGGGAACGAGGACTCTACCTTGAAACGCAAACTCACAACGCATTGGCCGCGGGCGGCGGGAATTCCTGTGCGATCGGGCGCAACGGTTGCCTTCGCGAGGGTTGCCTTGATGATCGCGTTTGCCATCGTCGCAGGGATTTCCGGCTGTGGCTCGGAAAAATCAGAGCGCGCGGCCGAGATGACATCGTTTTCATCGAAGGAAGCGAAGGGCGCGGCGCCGGAACTGTTCACGATTCCGCAGGATCAGATGTCGCACGTGCAGGTGGTGACGATCGCGCCCGGGAAAATGACGCGCAAGCTGCGTCTCACCGGCGCGGTGGCTTACAACGCGTTCGCGACGACTCCGGTGATCACGCAGGTGGGCGGACCCGTGAGCCGCATTCTCGTGGTGCCCGGTGAATTCGTGAAGCGCGGGCAGCCGCTGCTGACAGTGAGCAGCCCGGATTATTCGCAATTGCTCGCAGTTTACTTGAAAGCGCACGACACACTGCGTGTGGCCTCGAAGAATTGGGAGCGCGCGCAGGACCTCTATCAGCATCACGCGATCGCGGAGCGCGATTTGTTGCAGGCCGAATCCGATCGCAACCAGGCGCAAGCAGATATGAACGCCGCCGAGCAGAGCATGAAAATTCTGGGCATTCCTAAGCCGGAGGACCTCGAGAAATCGCCGAGCTCCGCGGAAATTCGGCTGCTGGCGCCGATTGGCGGGCAAGTGGTGGAGCGGTTGGTGGCTCCAGGGCAGGTGCTGCAAGCCGGAGCGACGCAGGCATTCACGATTTCGGATATGAGCACGGTGTGGGTGCTGGCGAATATTTATCAAGCTGATCTGGCCGATGTGAAAGTGGGCGATTCGGTGGACGTGACGACGGACGCGTATCCCGACATGTTCCACGGGAAAATTTCATTCATTTCGCCCGCGCTTGATCCCACCACGCGAACACTGCAGGCGCGAATCGTGGTGGAGAACAAAGGCGAAAAGTTGAAGAAGGACATGTATTGCACGGTGACCGTGACGGCGGGCGAAATTCAGAATGCGATCGCGGTGCCCGACGCGGCGGTGCTGCGCGACGACGAGAACGAGCCATTCGTGTACGTGGTGAGCGGATCGAATCAGTTCAGCCGGCGACATGTGTCGATCGGGCTGAGCGAGAGCGGGAAGACGCAGGTTTTGAACGGACTTACGCCCGGGGACAAGGTGGTCGGGGACGGGAGCTTGTTCTTACAGTTTGCAAATTCATTCCAGCACTAACTGTTTAGCAATCGCGCTAGAGCGCGCGCGCCCGATGAGCAGCGCACTGAACAATGCACGCACAACACACGCACAACACACTGAATAAGAGATGATCAACCGCATCGTTCAATTTTCACTCCAGCAGCGCTTCCTCGTTATTTTGATGACTGTCTTTGTTGCAGTCGCCGGCGCTTTTTCGTTCAAACGCATGCCGGTGGATGCCTACCCGGATCTTTCGCCAACGATGGTGGAAGTGATTACGCAATGGCCGGGGCACGCGGCGGAAGAAGTGGAGCGCCTCGTCACGCTCCCGATCGAAGTGGAAATGAACGGCGTGCCGCGAATGATGATCATGCGGTCGATTTCGCTGTACGGGCTCTCGGACGTGATTCTCACCTTTGAGGAAGGGTCCGACGATTATTTCGCGCGCGAAGTGGTTTTCGAGCGGCTGAGCGACGTGCAACCGAATCTGCCCATGGGCGTGCAGCCATCGATGGCGCCGCTTTTCAGTCCTTCCGGACTTGTTTACCGCTACGTGATTGAAAGCCCAGACCGTTCTCCGATGGAATTGAAGACGTACGAGGACTGGGTGCTGGAGCGCGAATACAAGCAGGTGCCGGGCGTGGCGGATGATTCCGGCTTTGGCGGCACCGTGATGCAGTATCAGGTGCTGCTCGATCCGGCGCGGCTCTACGGCTACCACATCACCGTGCCGCAGGTGCTGTCGCAGCTTTCCATCAACAATGCGAACACCGGCGGCGGATTCTATTCGCAGGGCGGCCAATTTTATTACGTGCGCGGCATCGGCTTGATCCGCGATCAGGCGGACATCGCCAGCGTCATCGTAGGAAACCAGAATGGGGTGCCGGTGCGTGTGCGCGACATCGGCGACGTGACCATCGGGCATGCGCCACGGCTGGGCGAATTCGGATTCAACAAGACCGACGACGCCGTGGAAGGCGTGATCCTGATGCGGCGCGGCGAGCAGACCCAGAACGTGCTGAAAGGTGTGGAGGAAAAAACAAAGCAGATCAATGAACGCATCCTGCCGTCCGATATCAAGGTGCGCCCCTTCTACGATCGCAGCGATCTGGTGCGGCTCACCACGGACACGGTGGAAGCGAATCTTGTGCGCGGCATGATTCTGGTGTTGATCGTGCTGATTTTCTTCCTGGTGAGCTTCCGCGCAGCGTTGATTGTGGCGATGACGATCCCGCTCGCGCTGCTCTTCGCATTTATTTTTCTACACGCGCGAAATGTTCCGGCGAATTTGCTTTCCATCGGTGCGATCGATTTCGGAATCGTGATTGATGGCACGCTCGTGATGGTGGAGAACATTTTCCGCGAGCTGGGGTTGCGGGAAGGCCAGCCCTACGATTTGAACGAAGTAATCCTGGCCGCGGCGAAGGATGTCGACCGGCCGATTTTCTATTCCGTGGCCGTGATCATCGCCGGGTACATTCCGATTTATGCGCTCAGCGGGCCTTCCGGGAAGCTGTTTCATCCGATGGCGGACACGATGTCCATCGCCCTGATCGGCGCGCTGATTTTCACGCTCACGTTTGTTCCGGTGATGTGCTCGTATTGGTTCCGCAAAGGCGTGCGCGAGCGCGAGAACAAGCCGTTCGAATGGATCAAGGAAAAATATCGCGGCGAGCTTACCTGGTGCCTCGATCACCCGAAGACGACAATGTTCGTCGCCACGCTGATTTTCGGGGCCACGCTGCTGCTGATTCCTTTCATCGGCGGCGAATTCATGCCGCATCTGGACGAAGGCGCCCTGTGGGTGCGCGCCACTTTGCCTTACACAATTTCCTACGAAGAGGCCAGCAAGTTTGCGCCGCAGGTGCGCGCGTTGATCGCGAAGTATCCGCAGGTGACGGAAGTGGGTTCGGAACTGGGCCGGCCAGACGACGGGACCGACCCGACCGGCTTTTTCAATTGCGAATTTTATGTGGGGCTCAAACCTTACAAAGATCCCTCGTGGGAGAAAAGTTCAGCGCACGACAAGCCCGCCCTGATTGCGGATCTTCAAAAGCAGCTGGAAGCTTTCCCCGGAGTGATTTTCAATTACACGCAGCCCGCCGAAGACGCCGTGGACGAAGCGCTGACGGGATTGAAGAGCGCGCTCGCTGTGAAAATCTACGGGCCGGATTTGAACCTGCTGCAAACAAAAGCTCTCGACATCAAACGAGAACTCTCGAAGGTTCCGGGGTTTACGGAACTGACCGTCGTGCGCGAGCTCGGCCAGCCGAGCCTTCTCATCAACGTGAATCGCGACAAAATCGCGCGCTACGGCGTCAACGTGGCTGACGTGGAAGGCGTAATTCAAGCCGCGGTTGGCGGACAGGCGGCAACGCAAGTGATCCAGGGCGAAAAGCTGTTCGACCTCGTGGTGCGCATGAAGCCGGAGTTTCGCGAGAGCCCGCAGCAGATCGGCAATCTCCTGGTGGGAACGCCGGCCGGCCAGCAGATTCCGATTTCATCGCTGACGGATATTCAGGAAGCGACCGGTGCGTCGTTCATCTACCGCGAAAACAACTCGCGCTACATCGGCGTTCAGTTCAGCATCGAGGGCCGGGACTTGGAAAACACCGTGAAAGACGGGCAGCGCGCTGTAGCAAAAATTCAAAAATCGCTGCCGCCCGGATACCGGCTCGAATGGGGCGGGGAGTACAGCGAGTTTCTCGAAGCGAAACAGCAGCTGGAGGTGATTGGCCCGCTAGCCGTGTTGCTGATTTTTCTGATCCTGTTCGCGCTTTACGGGAACTTCAAATTCCCGGTGACGATCGCGCTCGGCGTGGTGATGACCGAGCCGGTGGGCGCTCTGATCGCCTTGAAACTCACGCATACGCCCTTCAGCGTTTCCTCCGTGCTCGGGCTCCTCGCGCTGATGGGCGTTTCGGTGGAAACCGCCGTGATCTTGGTTTCGTATATCAACAAGCTACGGCTCGAAAACAAAGATATTCGCACGGCCACCCGCGAAGCCTCGCTGCTGCGCTTGCGACCGATCATGATGACGGCGCTCGTCGCCTGCCTGGGCCTTTTGCCTGCCGCGCTTTCTACCGGCATCGGCTCGGACACGCAAAAGCCTTTCGCGATCGTGATCGTTGCGGGTCTTGTGTCGCGCCTACTCCTCGGATTTTTTGTGAACCCGGTGCTGTACGAGATGGTGGCCCGCGACGGCGACGTACTACAGGTCTGATGGCCTGCGATTGCGCCGCGGCCCTGATGAAATAAGCATGCAGAATCACGCGACTATTGCAGGCCGGCCTGCGTCTAAGTACGATGCTAGAGAAAGGAGTGTAAGGGTGCATATCTCCCGCCGTACAGCACGCAGGCTGTTAGCCGTTCTCGTGGCTGTGGCGGTGTTGTCTTTCGGCCTGCAGGCCGCGGGACACTGGCACAGCCGAACATTTGAAGACCAGCACTGCCGCGTGTGCCATTTCGCACATTCGGTGACGGTCGATTTTTCTCACGGCAACGCGTTACCTTTGCCGGAAGTTGTTAACCGGCTGGCTGTAAAGCTTTCCTTTGAGCCTGCGCTTGAAATCGTCGTTCACCGGCTTTCTTCTCGTGGTCCTCCATCCGCGTAGTTTTCCAAATCGCAAAAACTGATTGGCTCGCTGTGTTGATCTCGCTTTGACGTCGAGTTGAGGTCAGCGCCGCCGCTTTTATTTGCGGCCTAATCCACGCAGCCGAACCTGCCCACATCGCTGGGCCCTTAACGGGATGGAGGAGAGATGCACAGGAATTTCGTATTCCGGCTATTTTTATTTTTGTGCTTGAGTGTTTTTCTGCACGCCGGCGTTCTTTTCGCGCAGTCAGGCAATTCCGGCACGATTAATGGAGTTGTGAAGGACCCTTCTGGTGCCGTGGTAACGGGCGCCACCGTTTCCATCCACAATCCGGTGAGCGGGTATGACCGCTCAACTACCACCGACAGCGCGGGCAGCTTTACTTTTTCGAATATCCCGCTGAATCCCTATCACCTGGCTGTTGAGGCGAAAGGGTTCGGACCCTTCGCGCAGGACGTTGACGTCCGGTCATCGGTTCCGTTGGCGGTAAACATAGCTCTCACGGTGGCAGGATCTTCCTCAACGGTTACGGTGGAGGGCGGCGGAGATTTGATCGAGAACGATTCCACTTTCCACACGGACGTGGATCGCGCGCTCTTCGACAAGCTTCCGCTCGAAAGCCAGTCGTCATCCGTCAGCTCGCTCGTCACGCTTTCCACCCCTGGCGTCGCCGCGGATTCCAACGGTCTCTTCCACGGCCTCGGCGATCACGCGGAGAATTCGTTTTCTGTGGACGGCCAGCCCATCACCGACCAGCAGAGCAAGGTGTTCTCGAATCAGATTCCGCTTGATTCGATCCAGTCGCTCGAAGTGATTTCCGGTGCGCCGCCGGCCGAATACGGCGATAAAACGAGCCTCGTAATTAACGTGACCACACGCTCGGGCCTGGGCGAAACGACGCCGCACGGAAGCGTGACTGGGTCGTATGGCTCGTTCGGGTCGGCAACTGGCGGCTTCGATCTCGGTTACGGAGGTGAAAAGTGGGGAAACTTCATCGCCGTGGGCGGGCTTAACAGCGGCCGTTTCCTCGATCCGCCTGAGTTCAGCGTGATGCACGACAAAGGCAACGAGGAAAATATCTTTGACCGCGTGGACTATCAACTCTCCACCGCAGACTCGCTGCATTTGAACGTGGGCTATACGCGTTCCTGGTTTCAAACGCCCAATTCGTTCGACGCGCAAAATGCCACGCCGTGGAACGGGATCGTGGTGGCGAACGACGGACTCGATCCTAACGGCAACGTGGTTGGCCCCACGGATCAACGCTCCAAAATCGGCACGTTCAATGTCGCGCCCACGTGGAATCACCTGATCGGTTCGACGGCGGTCTTCACCGCAGGCTTCTACGTGCGACGCGACGCCTACAATTACTACCCGAGCGGTGATCCCTTCGCCGATTTGGGTCCTTCGAATCTCCAGCAGGAAACCGTGAGTCAGGATCGCTCGCTGACGAATGCCGGCGCTCGCGCAAGCGTTTCGTATGTGAAGGGCATTCACAACGTAAAAGCCGGAGTGGTGTATGAACAGACATTTCTCACCGAAAACGATCACTTCGGAATCGTTGATCCCACGCTCAACGCGCCGTGTCTCGATGCAAACGGCGTTCCGGTGTTTGTCGGCAATCCGGGACTCAACGATCCGGCGCAATGCGGTACGGCGCTTTCGACCAATCCTGCTCTGTATCCAACGCCGTTTGCGGCGAATGGCAGCTTCGTGCCGATCCTCGGTTGCATCGATCTGACGCGGCCCACCCCCTCAGCCGCGGATGGATGCACGGGTCCCAGCGCCACGCACTTTTTCCACGGCCACACGGACGTGAAGCAGCTCGCGCTCTACATTCAGGACACAATTTCGGTGAAGAACTGGTCGTTTAACCTGGGCATTCGCGGCGACATCTACAACGGCTTATCGAAAGCCACGCAGGCGGAACCTCGACTCGGAGTTGCCTACAACATCAAGCAGAGCAATACAGTGCTGCGCATCTCCTATGCGCGAACTCTCGAGTCTCCTTTCAATGAGAACCTCGTGCTTTCGAGTCGCGGATGTCTTGACGCGGTGGTGGCGAATTTATTTGCTGCTACTGGCGAAGGCTGCACCAACGCAACGACCGGCGCGGTGAATATTGCTCCCAGCACTCTGCCTCCCGGCTACCGCAATGAGTTTCACGCCGGCTTGCAGCAGGCATTCGGCAAATATCTAGTTGTGGATGGCGAGTACATCTGGAAGTACACGCACAACGCCTACGATTTCAGCATCCTCGGCGCCACGCCAGTCACGTTTCCGATCGCCTGGAACAATTCCAAGATTCCCGGCTACGCGATTCGTGCCAACGTCCCGAATTATCACGGGTTGACGGCGCTCGTCGTGATGTCCAGCGTGGCCGCGCGCTTCTTTAATCCGCAGATTGGCGGGGTGGGCGCGGTTCCTATCGAACCGGGAGAATTTTCCCCATTTCGCATCGATCACGACGAGAAATTCAATCTCACCGCCCACCTGCAATATCAGTTCGCCAAGCGCGGGCCGTGGGTTGGATTCAACTGGCGTTACGACAGCGGCCTTGTGGCCGGTCCGGTGCCGTGCGCCGGCGGAAACTGTGCCAACGGCCCGTTAGGCAACGACACCACTGTAGACGCGTCGATCCTGACACCCGACCAGCAGTTTCAGGCCGGGCTTTTCTGCACCGTCAGCGGCACGAAGGTGTTTGCTACACCGACGACGCCTATCACACCCAATTCCGTCTGCCTTGCGGCAGACTACGGTTCCTCGAAGCTCAAGATCCCGGCTGCGGGGACCGAGGACGATGACCGCAACCCTCCGCGCGTGCAAGGACGCAACTTGTTCGACGTGGCCATCGGGCACGACAACCTGTTCAACGGTGATCGCTACAAGTGGAGCATCCGGCTCACCGCGATCAACATCGCCAATAAGGATGCCGTGTACAACTTCCTCTCGACCTTCAGCGGCACGCACTATGTGACTCCACGCGCGCTGACGGCCGAGATCGGTTTCCACTTCTAGCCGGAAGCGGCACAGTTAGTGCGGCGGGCCTTCGAATAGTGAGGCCCGCCGCTTTTTTCTCCGGCAGCAAAGAAAACCTCGAGATTCGGCCTTACAACCTACAACCGACCCCTAAAAACAGCACTTGGGGCGTGATTGACGCCCGTCTGCCAGGCAGCATTGCGGTTTCGCTGATTTCCAGTTGCAACTCGTTTTCAACTGCAGTATCGTTTGCAGTTGTAAATCAGTTTCAACTGGAACTGGGTCGCTTCCACTTCCGTGAAAAGAGCTTTGCCTTTGAGTTGGCGCCGAGTTTTTCTTTACTTCGCCATCCTCGCGTCCTCCGCGGCGGCGTTTCCCCGCGCCGCGCGGGCGCAAGACACCCGCTACTTCGTCGCCTATTCCCATCACATGGAGGAGCCCGGCAATCTCGAAGTTGAATTCGATACCAACTACGGGACGCAGAAAATGGGCAACGCGTTCGTCGCTCCGTGGGTGGAGCTCGAATATGGCGCCACAGCCTGGTGGACCACGGAGTTCTATCTCGATACTCAGTCGACTTTCAACGACAGCACTCTTTTCACCGGGTTTCGCTGGGAGAATCGCTTCCGACCTTTGATGCGCGAGCACTGGATCAATCCGGTGCTGTACGTCGAATACGAAAACACGAGCGGCGCGGATAAGACGCTCAAGGAAGTGGTGGGCTTCGACAATCAATTTGACTTCTCCGAGCCGAATTCCGAACTGAGAAAAGAACACGACCATGAGATCGAGACCAAGCTGATTCTCTCCAGCGATTACAAAGGCTGGAACATCTCTGAGAATTTCATCGGCGAAAAAAACCTCGGGCACGAACCCTGGGAATTCGGTTACGCCGTGGGAGTGAGCCGGCCTCTGCGACTGGCTGCCACATCGGACGGTTGCAATTTCTGCAGCGAGAATTTTGTCGTGGGCGCAGAAATGTACGGAGGGTTGGGAACGGCCGCGAGCCTTACGCTCTCGGGCACTTCACACTATTTCGCGCCGCTGGTTGCGTGGGAATTGCCGAATGGGGTGTCGTTCACCGTTTCGCCCGGCTTTGGGCTGAATGACAACTCGCACCGCCTGCTTCTGCGCTGGGGCGTGACCTATGAAATCAGCGGCTTCGGACGCAAAGTAAGGAGCCTATTCCAATGACGTGGCCGCGCCTGTTGTCGCTCGCAGCGATCGTCGCGACATCGTTGGCCTTTGCTTTCGCGGGTGCTGCGCGCGAAAGAGAGCGAGCCACCGACGACCGTGGGGTTCTGCTCGTGATCGCACAGGCGCCGGCAAAAGCGCGCGACTGGAAAAATCCCTATGAAGGCGATCCGGACGCACTTCTCGCGGGCAAAAAACTTTACCTGCAGCATTGCGCTGAGTGCCATGGAAAATATGCCCGCGGCATGCGCAATGCCGTCAATCTTCGGAGCCCACAGGTGCAGAACGCAACGTCTGGAGAACTCGTCTGGTTCCTGAGCAACGGGAATTTATTTCACGGGATGCCGTCATGGTCCGGTCTGCCTGAGCAGCGCCGCTGGCAGATCGTCACCTACCTCAAGTCCCTTCGCTGACATTTCTCTTCGCCGGGCGCTCGCGTGTACCAACGCGCTGCGCCATCGAGCCACGCCCGCGATTCCTGTTACAATATCGCGTGGAGTTGGCCTGCAACGCAGGTGTCGTTGCGAAAGCCTATTTGAACCAACACTGGATCCCCGGGAGCCCGCGTCGTCCTGCCCTTGTGCAATCCTGGGCCGGCTTGCCGGCTCGCGACAGCCTTAAAGCAGGCGCAGGGCACCCACTTATTCGTGGGGTTCAGGGCCTAGTAACGCACGGCGGAGTGGACCGCTCCTAAAAATTCGGCTGCCCGCCGCCGCGCGCCAATCTGATTTCAGAAAGCGAAACATGCAGATTCTATTCGTGGGAGATATCGTTGGCTCGCCCGGCCGCAAAATCGTTCACGACCGCCTGAACGACATCCTTACGCAACGCCGCATCGATCTTTGCATCGCCAATGGGGAAAATTCCGCCTCGGGCTTCGGAATCACACCGCGCCTTGCTGAAGAACTCTTCTCGTGCGGAATCGAAGTGCTCACCGGCGGCAACCACATCTGGGATCGCAAGGAGATCCTGGATTTTTTCCCGCACGAGCCGCGCTTGTTGCGTCCCGCGAATTTTCCGAATGGGCTTCCCGGCGCAGGTCTTTACGTTGGCAAAACAAAAACCGGCATCGGCTACGCGGTAATGAATCTGCAGGGGCGCACCTTCATGGCCTCGCTCGATGATCCTTTCCGCACCGCCGATCGCGAGCGCGCGAAAATTCCGGCCGACGTGAAAGTAATCGTCGTAGATATGCACGCGGAAGCCACTTCCGAAAAGCAGGCCATGGGCTGGTATCTCGACGGCAAAGTTTCCGCCGTCCTGGGCACGCACACGCACGTCCCCACGGCCGACGAGCATGTTCTCCCCGGCGGCACTGCCTATATCACAGATGCCGGCATGACCGGCCCGCACGATTCCGTGATCGGCATGGAAAAGCAAGGCGTGCTGCAACGTTTCCTCGACGCAATGCCCGCACGCTTCGTCGTCGCCGAAGGCGACGTGCAGATGAATACGGTGCTGCTCGATATTGACGAATCCACCGGACGCGCCCGCTCGATCCAGCGCCTCAATTTCCGTCTGGACTGATCGAAGAAAATCTCAGCCCCCAACCGCTGCGCTCAATCAACAAGCGCGGATCCATTCGCACCCAACCTGCTTCACGGCCAGTCCGCAAACATCGTATCCACCGGCCCGCCCTTCCAATACGCGTAAAATTCCTCGTCGCATGGCTCCAACGTCTTTCCATACTTCCCCACAAAATGCCGCCAAAAATGCGGCCGCCTCCCATCCGCATCGGTGAATTCGTATTCCTCCGATAATCCCCACGTGCTGAACACTCGTCCCGATTTCTTCATGATGTTCGGATCAGTCGCCAGCGCCGCCACTGCCCGCCCCGCATAGAGCGGGGTCTCAGACTCAGAGTAGTCCGGATTTTTCTTCACCGCGTCTCGCCAGTTCGCCTCCGTCACGCCGAAACGCTCCAGCATCACCTCCGACCGCAGAAATCCCGGCGTCAGCGCGATCGCCGCCACATTCTTGCGCCGCAGTTCGCGCGCCATCGAGAAAGCCAGCCGGATCACTGTCGTCTTCACCATGTCGAAAATCAGGTGCCCGCGGTACACGTAAGAATCCCCGTCTCCGATCTCCACAATCAGCCCGCTCGCGCCGCTGGCCTTTGCCGTTTCGATCATGAGCGGCGCGGCAAACCTGCTGGTGATGACGTGCGTGTGAATCGCGTTGCGAAACATCGCGAAGCCTCGCTCGAGGTCAATATTCCAGAACGTCTGCCCGAATTCGTACTCGGCGCTCTCCGATATGTCGTTGACCAGAATATTCAGCTTCCCCTGCTCCGAGCGGACCCGCGCAATTACTTTCTCCACTTCATCAATCTCCAAATGATCGACAACAACCGCGATCCCCTTGCCGCCGCGCGCCGTTACAAGTTCTGCCGTCTCTTCGATCGTTTCAGGGCGGTTCGCGTAATATTCCGCCGGCCACAGTTTTTGCCGCCCCTTTACGTCCCCACCTCCGCGGCGACGGCCGCTCCCCGCATTGGCGCTCCGGGCCGTTCGGCTGCTCCTTCCGGTGCAATACACTGTCGCGCCGGCTTCGCCCAGCGCCACAGCTATGCCGCGGCCCACGCCGCGCGTCGCGCCCGCCACAAGCGCCACTCGCCCCTTGAGAGGCTGGTTCTCGGGCCTGGCTTCGGGAACTCGCTTCGGGGGGTTCTTTCTGGAAGGTTTCATTGGGGCCCCTCTCTCGTGATTGGCTATTTATAAATGGCTGTTCATTTATTGTCAAGGCTTGTTTGTGAACCACCGTTCGTTTATAGTCGCTGCGTCCATGTCGCCGCGTACTCGGCTCAAGTCTGACTCTGACATCCTGGTTTCCGCCTTACGCGTGATCGAACAGCTCGGCCCCTCGCGCTTCACCCTCGCCGATGTTGGCAGGGAAGCCGGCATCGCGCCCGCCACCCTCCTGCAACGCTTCGGATCGAAACGGGGGCTCTTGCTAGCCATCGCGAGCCAGGGCGCCTCTGGTGTCCATGAAGAATTTCGACGCATTCGCTCCGCGTCTCGCTCACCTTTACGCGCGATGGATGCTGCTGCTCGCTGCATGGCGCAAATGGCACGAACTCCTGAAGCGCTGGCGAATAGTCTCGCATTCCTTGAAATGGACCTCGCTGATCCGGACTTTCATCGGCTTGCGCTGGCTCATGCACGCCAATTGGGTGCCGAGCTTCGCGCGCTCATCAAGGATGCCGTCCACGCCGGCGAGCTCCGTAGGTGTCCCGTCGCGCGGCTCGCTCGCGCCGTTCAATCGCTCATGGGTGGCTCGTTATTGAACTGGGCCATCTACCGCGAAGGAAAAGCGGATGCCTGGATCGCCGGCGATCTCGAAACCCTTTTAAGACCGTATCGGACGGATTCAGTTTCCTGGCGCGGTCTGCGGCAACGCAGAAAAGTGCTGTCGTGAATCTTGTGAGAATCAGGCGCGGTTGAATGCATTGCTTCACGAAGTTCATTTCTCGGCACATCCGCCCCAATCTTCATGCAACGCGCAGCGGTCAGCGAGCGTCTCTAAACAGGGTTTCCAGTAAAATGTTACGCCGCATCCAGCTCGCCGCCGTCGCCGTTTGCATTCTTCTTCTCGCCGCCGCACATCTTGCGCCAATCGCTGGCCAAACTTCAGAACCGGAAATTCGTGCGCGCGCACGCGTGTTTCCCGATGTCGGCCCCGGCTTGATCGGGATTAAACGCGACGCTGCCGGACGCTATTACGTAGCCGCCTCGCCCGCAACCAAAGTTTTGGTTTTAAGCGCCGACGGCAAGAGCGTCGGTGAGATTCCGGGCGCGGCCGCTCAAGAACCCACTCCCCCGGATCCGAAGAAAAACCCAAAAATCGTCTTCGCTGCCGACTTCGACGTCGATTCGAGCGGCCACGTCCTCGTCGCCGACCGCGGCGCAAACAACGTCAAGATTTTCGCCGCCGATGGATCGCTCGCCGGTGTGATTCCGATTCCCGCCCCGACCTCTGTCGCAGCTCTTCCGGGCAGCGAGTTTGCCGTCACATCGCTGCGGTACCGCTGGTTGATGGGAATTTACGCGTACGCAGGCACGCTCGTCCGCGCCATAGGCGATCCAGGAGATTTCGCGCATGGGGCTGACGCGCTGCACACTTCCGATCTCGGCCGCGTTTCGTCGGACCCCACAGGAAATCTTTATTACGTTTTCCTGTTTCTGCCCGAGCCCGTGGTGCGAAGGTTCGATCGCTTCGGCTTCGCCGGTACTGAGATCGCTTTGGACGAATTCGCGCCCGTCGCGCCCCATCACGACCCCTTCTCCGACTCCAACGATAATCCGCGGCCCGTCAGGATGCAGATCGGTGCGCTCGCTGTTGATTCCGCCACCCAGGAAATTTGGATCGCGATCGGAAATGAATTGCGCCGCTTCGACAAAAACGGCGTGCCCATTGGCTCCTATCGCACGTTGTCTCCTGCAGGCGCACCGTTGAGCGCGAAAACAATCCTTGTCGAACCCGACCGATTGCTTCTCGGCACCGAGGCCTGGGGCATCTTCGATTTCGCCAAGCCCGCAAAAGCTTCCGCAAATTCATCTGTGCATTAACCAACGTGGATCAACGCATCCGTTCTCCAAAATTTTTGCGCGCAAGAATATTTTGTAAGAAAGCAATAAGAAAATTCACGCAAAAATAATTTTAGCTTCGCCTTCCGTCCTGTGGAAAACCTGTGAGTAATGTGTGAAACCTGTGCGTGTTCTTCGCTCAATTTTCTCTTGCTGTCTTCGCCGCGTTTAGGCAGAATCCCGTCTCGCGATTCTTTTAGATGCGGGCAAACGCGAGCACTCATCGGACGTTGCACACGCGGGCGCGGAGTGCGACAAACTCTGAAAGGCCAGACTAAAAGCCTCACCTAAGTTAAGACTTTATTTCCACAGCATTTCCACACCGGTGGAAATTGCGCGGGGGCTAACTTTTGCTATGAATTTGTGGGATAAGATACTTCAGCATACCGAGCGGCGCGTCAATCCCCACAGTTTCGCCACATGGTTTCGTCCTACTCGCCAGGAATCGGCTGACAACGATCGCCTGGTCATTCGCGTTCCTACGCGGCTTTTCTGTAAGCGATTAGCTGAAACCTACGGCGAGCTCTTGCAAGCCGTGCTCACCGAAATCGGCAAGCCTCAAGTAGTGCTCGAATACGTGTGTGCCGAAGTGGAACCGGCGCCGGCCAACGCCTCCGCTCCGCAAGCTCAGGCCAAACTGGATTTTGATTCTACGGTTCCCCAGCTCAACCCGCGCTACACGTTTGACACATTCATCGTCGGCGCATCGAACCAGTTTGCGCACGCAGCCGCCGTCGCCGTGGCCGAGCAGCCATCAAAATCTTATAACCCTTTGTTTTTGTACGGCGGAGTAGGACTTGGCAAGACTCACCTCATGCAAGCCATCGGCCACTCGCTCAAGCGTCGCGATCCGTCGCTTCGTCTCACCTACGTCAGCGCGGAAAAATTTACCAACGAAGTGATCTCTTCCATTCGTTTCGAGCGCATGGCCGCATTTCGCGAGCGCTTCCGAACCATGGATGTCCTGATGATTGACGACATCCAGTTCATCGCCACCCGCGAACGCACCCAGGAAGAATTTTTCCATACCTTCAACGCGCTCTACGACCAGCAGAAGCAGATCGTGATCTCGTCTGACTGTCCGCCCAAGGAAATCTCCTCGATTGAAGAGCGCCTGCGTTCGCGCTTCGAATGGGGACTCATCGCAGACATTCAGCCCCCCGACCTCGAAACCAAAATCGCGATTCTGCAGAAGAAGGGCGAGAACGAACACGTCCAGATTCCAGACGACGTTGCCGAATACATCGCCCGCGCCATCAAGTCCAACATCCGCGAGCTCGAAGGCGCCTTGATTCGCCTGATGGCCTACGCTTCGCTCACCGGCGCGCACATCGATCTGCCCACGGCGCAGCAAGTGCTCAAGAACCTGATCGACACGCAGGACAAGAAAGTCACCATCGAGCAGATTCAGAAACGCGTCGGCGAAGTGTATGGTATCCGCGCGCAGGATCTAAAGGTGCGCAGTAATTCGAGAGTGATCGCCTTCCCGCGCCAGGTCGCCATGTTCCTTGTGAAACAGCTCACGTCCGCTTCGCTGCCAGAAATCGGCCGGCAATTTGGCGGCAAGCACCACACCACCGTGCTCCACTCGATTCACAAAATTGCCAACCAGCGCCAGACCGACAAAGAATTGAACAAAACGATCAACAGGCTACTCGACTCGTTTGGTTAGACTTAGCATCCTGGCGCGAGGCCCGCGCGCTTTCACCCTGTGGACGCCCTGTGGAAGTTACCGCCAGCGCGTCGGTAGGAGCTCGAGGGGCGCGAGTTACCCACCGGTCGCGCGGGCTTCCACAAGCCAGTCGAACTACTAACCGCCGGTGGGAATAGCACTTATACCGTTTTCCGCAATCTCCACAGATGCGGCGGCGGCGACGGGTTTTCTTATACTTACTTTATTCAAATAAAGAAAAGCAGTACAGTAGCCGCAGCCACAAAGGGGATTAACGCATGACGGAAGCGACCGCGTCTGCCCGTGCCACTCACGAAGAAAAAGGAACTGGCCCGATGGAATTCAGCGTAAAAAAGTTTGACCTGCTCGAAGAGCTGCAGCTCACGCAGGGCGTCGTCGAACGCAAGACGACCATTCCGATCCTCTCGAATCTGCTTTTCGAGGCCAAGGGCAATCGCCTCACGATCACTGCCACCGATCTTGAGCTGAGCATTCGCACGTCCTGCGAAGCCAAGGTGAAGAAAGAAGGCGCCGGCACGATTCCCGCGAAAAAGCTTCTCGAACTCGTGCGCCTGCTGCCCGAAGAAGAAATTCGTTTCAAGCTGCTCGAGAATCATTGGGTCCAGGTCACCAGCGATCGCCGCAATTACAAGCTCGTTGGCATGTCCAAAGAAAATTTCCCCGCGCTGCCGCAATTTCCACACGCGCTCGTGAAAATTCCAGCCAAGCTTCTCGCCGACCTGATCGCCAAGACCACCTTCGCCATTTCACTCGAAGAATCGCGTTACACGCTCAACGGCGCGCTCATGGTCCTCAAGCCCGGCTCGATCACGATGGTTGCCACCGACGGCCATCGCCTCGCCATGGTCGAGCGCGACCACAAATTCGAAGGCTTCTCGGCCGAAACGCGCGTCCTCGTCCCCAAGAAGGCGATGACTGAAGTGCAGCGCCTCGCCGCCGAATCAGGCGACGACGGCCAGGTGGAATTCGCGCAGGACGAAAGCCACCTCTTCTTCCAGTTCGGCCGCCGCCTCCTCACCTCGCGCAAACTCACCGGCCAGTTCCCCAACTACGAAGCCGTGCTGCCGCGCGAAGTCACCAAAGTAGTCGTTCTCGAACGCGCCGAGCTTCAGGACGCTCTGCGCCGCGTCTCGCAACTGGCGGACTCCCGTTCGCACGCCGTGAAGTTCATGCTCGCCAAAGAAGGCCTCGAAATTTCCGCGTCGAGCCCCGAATACGGCGAAGCCAAAGAAATAATCGAGAAAGAATTCAAGGGCGATCCAATCGCGATCGGCTTCAACGCCCAATATCTCCTCGATTTCCTAGCCGCCGCCACCGACGGCCCCATCAACTTCGAGCTAAAAGACGAACAATCCGCCGGCCAACTGCGCCCCGTTTCCGACGAGTCAACGCGCTACCGCTACGTCGTGATGCCCATGCGCATCTGATCGCGCGTCCCGCAATTTTGCTCAAAGCCAATCTTTCTGCGAGATCTTTAGCGCCTTTCTCGCCTCGATTTCGCCACGATTTTTCATTCCTGCAGTGTCTGCACCTTGGGCTATTTCATTCTGCTCCGAACCTACCGTAACCGACTGAAATAAAAGGAGTAATCAGTGTCTCAAGCCATCGATTTGTCTTGAGAATTCCGCCCGCATCCGGTAAAATGTGTAGTCTGCTAATAGTGGTTCCAGCCGGAGCCGGTTCGCCTCAGACGTTTTGCTCGCGCCAGGGCAAATGAGGCCCCCAAATCCGGTTGTTCCCCTTCCGCGGGGGAGAATCAACGCTTCGCCGCGTCCCACCGAAATTTCGGAGCGGGACGGGATGGAGCAGCAACCCTTCGAGTCCCAGCTCGCATTCGTGCGAAGTCTGGGGCCAATGGGCAAGGCAAGTGTCGCGGCCTTCCGCCGACCGCCTTCCCGAGCAGTTCGCGATTTTCGCGCAGTTTATTTTTTTATTTTATGTTTCAGATCGCGCTGTTACGTCAGGGCACGGCTTCAGCCGTGCCGAAAGCAGCGCTCGATGCACGCGGCTTCAGCCGCTGAGGGATTTTCGGTTTTGCAACGGCGGCCTAAGGCCGTCCGTTTTTCTGAGGAGACGCAAACGTAATGGCTGAAAAGGAACCCCCGAAGGGCCACAAGTACGACGCTACCTCCATCAAAGTTCTCGGCGGCATCGAAGCCGTTCGCAAACGCCCCGCCATGTACATCGGCTCCACGGGCGAACTCGGCCTGCACCATCTCGTCTGGGAAGTGGTCGACAATTCCGTGGACGAAGCGATGGCCGGCTTCTGCGACGAAATCAATGTCACGGTGCACGACGATAACAGCGTCACCGTGGTCGACAACGGCCGCGGCATTCCCGTCGACATGCACGCCACCGAGAAAAAGCCCGCAGCCGAAGTCGTGATGACCGTCCTGCACGCTGGCGGAAAATTCGATAGCGACACCTACAAAGTTTCAGGCGGCTTGCATGGTGTCGGCGTTTCCGTCGTCAACGCGCTCGCCGACTGGCTCGATCTCGAAATCTGGCGCGACGGCGAAGTCTGGGAGCAGTCCTACGAAAAAGGCGTCCCCACCTCGAAGCTCAAAGCCTCCGGAAAAACGCGCAAAACCGGCACAAAAATCACCTTTCACGCCGATCCTTCCATCTTCGACAAAACCGTTTACAGCTTCGACACGCTTTCGCAGCGCCTCCGCGAACTCGCCTTCCTCAACAAAGGCTTGAAAATCACGCTCGATGACGAGCGCAGCAATAAAAAAACCGAGTTCCGCTTCACCGGCGGCATCGCCGAATTCGTCAAGCACCTGAATCGCGGCAAGCAGGTGCTCCACGATTCGCCCATCTACATGGAAGGCAAGCGCGCCCAGGTGGACATCGAAATCGCGCTGCAATACAACGACAGCTACGCCGAAAATATTTTCTCCTTCGCGAATACGATCAACACCGTCGACGGCGGTTCGCACCTCGCCGGCTTCCGCTCTGCTCTCACGCGCACCCTGAATTACTACGCCAGCTCCACCGGCATGCTCAAAGAGCAGAAGGACGAAGTCTCCATCAATGGTGACGATGTGCGCGAAGGCCTCGTCGCCGTCGTTTCCGTCAAGCTTCCTCAGCCGCAGTTCGAAGGCCAGACCAAGGGCAAGCTGAATAGCGATATCAAAGGCCTCGTCGAGCAGCTCGTCAACGAAAAGCTCGGCGAATATTTCGACAAGCACTCATCCATCGCGCGCAAAATCATCGGCAAGTGTATTGACGCAGCCCGCGCCCGCGAAGCCGCGCGCAAAGCCCGCGAGCTCACCCGCCGCAAATCCGCGCTCGATTCAAGTGGTCTCCCCGGCAAGCTCGCCGATTGCCAGGAACGCGACCCCGCGCGCTGCGAACTCTTCCTTGTCGAGGGCGAATCTGCCGGCGGCTCCGCAAAGGGCGGCCGCGATCGCCGCTATCAGGCGATCCTTCCGCTGAAGGGCAAAATCCTCAACGTCGAAAAAGCCCGTTACGACAAGATGCTCGGCCACGAAGAAATTCGCGCCATCATCACCGCTCTCGGCACCGGCATCGGCAAAGATGATTTTGACGCCACGAAACTCCGCTACCACAAAGTGATTCTCATGACCGACGCGGATGTGGACGGCAGCCACATTCGCACCCTGCTTCTCACATTTTTCTTCCGCCACATGCGCGAGCTGATCGAGAAGGGCAATATCTTCATCGCCCAGCCGCCTCTCTATCGCGTGAAGCGCGGCAAAATGGACCGCTACATCCGCGACGAGCGCGATTTCGCGCGCGAACTGATGAAGCGCGCCACCGAAGAGCACGTAGTGAAAGGCAAGACGGGCAAATCGCTCGAAGGCGGCGAGCTAACGCAGTTCCTCCTGAATATTCAGGAATACGACCAGGTCGCCATGAAACTCGGCCGCCGCCTGGGCGACCCAAAGCTCGTCGACATCCTGGCTGAAAGCGACCTCGAAAAGAAAACCGACTTCGCCGACAAAAAGAAATTGCAGGAGCTCGCCAAAGCCATCGAAAAAGCCAAGCTCGAGCTCGAATCAAAACTCGTCTACGACGAAGAGCACAGCCTGCACGAACTGCTCCTCAAAAATGGCGGCGAGCACAAAATCAATTGGGCCCTCGCAGCCACGGCCGACTACAAGCGCCTCCGCACCCTGCATCAAGCAATCGAAGAAAACGACCGCCCGCCATTCACGATCCAGCACAACGGCGACAAAGTGACGCGCGACAATTCCTCGGCGCTCCTCGGCTACGTCCTAGAAGACGCAAAAAAAGAATTCACCATCACCCGCTTCAAGGGCCTCGGCGAAATGAACCCCGAGCAGCTCTGGGCCACCACAATGAACGCCGAATCGCGCACATTGCTGCAAGTGCGCCTCGAAGACGCCGTAGCCGCCGAAGATATCTTCTCAACCCTAATGGGCGAAAACGTAGAACAACGCCGCAAATTCATCGAGGACAACGCCCTCGACGTCGTCAACCTGGATATTTGATGGATCGGCGAGAACTTTCCGAAATCTTTGTGGGTCGCCCCTGGTTTACGTCAGGGCACGGCTTCAGCCGTGCCGTAAAGATTGCAAAAGAGGGCGGCTTTAGCCGCTGAGGGTCTAGTTGCCCACAATGCGAATCCGCGCGGTCGGCAGTTTCATGCGAAGTCTTACGTCAGGGCACGGCTTCAGCCGTGCCGTAAAGATCGCAAAGGAGGGCGGCTTTAGCCGCTGAGGGGAATGGCCGTTCCGAAGCGCCATGCCAACATACCCGGCACATATTTCGTCACCTCTCGCACGTGGGAGAGCCGCGCCATATTCAAAATCGCGCCACCGTGCGAGATCTTTATCGAATTGTTGCTGCACTACCGCGACCAAGGAGCCTATCGCCTCCACGGTTTCGTCGTGATGCCCGACCACTTTCATACATTGTTGACTCCGGCCGAAACCGTCGCCCTGGAGCGTGCGGTGCAATTCATCAAAGGCGGCTCCTCACACGCGCTTCGCGAAAAGCTCCTCTACAAGTTTCCAATATGGCAGCGAGGTTTCAGCGACCATCGCATCCGGGACGGCGCCGACTACGAGCAGCACGTCCGTTATCTGACGAGCAATCCAGTGAAAAAGCATCTCGTCGTTGCAGCCGCCGAATACCCATGGTCCTCGGCGTCGGGCGCATTTCGCATGGACGAAGTCCCTCAGGGGTTGAAACCCCTGAATAAAGCATCGTGAAACGGCACGGCTGAAGCCGTGCCCTGACGTAACCAAGGAAAAAGATTTTGATTTACCAGCTCACATGGAAAATTCTGCCGGGCCTGCGCGGCCTCTCCTGCTCCGACTTCCGCGCCACTCCCACCGCCGCGCCCAACACCGAGCAAGGCGTCGCCATCGATTGCCCGAGCGAGCGCGACTGCAACGCCCTGCTGCAAGAACTCGAATCGCACTTCGCCCAGCAGCGCTTCACCAACAACGCCTCAGCCTTCGAAACCGTGAAGACCTACGTCCTCGAAAAAATGGCGGGCAAGCTGTGACGCACCGCGCAAAATGTAGCGGCGGCGGCCTTCAGGTCGGCGAATTTCTAATAGGAACAATCGGTATTTCAGAAAACAACTCATCTCCTTGCAAACAAAGGAGAAAGCAATTTTCTAATAGGGACAAAAACGGCATTTCGGTATCAGGGCCGGGCACCAATGGGAAGGGAAAATTGAGAATCGCCGAACCATTTTCCCTTTTCAACTTTCCAATTTCTTGAGCGGAGCGAACTGTGGCTGACGAAACAAATCAATCAATCCTCACTCCGGTGGATATCGAATCGGAGATGAAAAAATCGTATCTCGATTACGCCATGAGCGTAATCATCGGGCGCGCGCTGCCCGACGTGCGCGACGGCCTCAAGCCCGTCCATCGCCGCATCCTCTACGGCATGTATGAGCTGGGCCTCACCTCCACGAAGCCGTATCGCAAGTGCGCCAAGATCGTCGGCGAAGTCCTCGGCAAATTCCATCCGCACGGCGATTCGCCCGTGTACGACGCGCTCGTCCGCATGGCCCAGGATTTCAACATGCGCTACCCGCTCATCGATGGCCAGGGAAATTTCGGCTCCGTCGACGGCGATCCGCCGGCCGCGATGCGGTACACCGAAGCGCGCCTCTCGAAGATCGCGGAAGAAATGCTCGCGGACATCGAAAAGGACACGGTCGAATTCATCCCCAATTTCGATGAAAGCGAAAAAGAGCCGGTCGTTCTGCCCACGCGCATCCCCAGCCTTCTCGTCAACGGCTCCTCAGGTATCGCCGTCGGCATGGCCACCAATATTCCGCCGCATAATTTGAAGGAAATCGTCGAGGCCGCAATCCTGCTCGTCGAAAATCCGGAAACCACGCTCAAGCAGGTGATGAAAATCGTTCCCGGCCCCGATTTTCCCACAGCCGGTTACATCTACGGCCGCGACGGAATTCAGCAAGCATACGAAAAAGGCCGCGGTAGCTTCCAGGTCCGCGCCAAAGCCGCCATCGAACAGCGCGGCAAAGACCGTCAGGACATCGTCGTCACCGAATTGCCGTATCAGGTGAACAAGAAAAATCTCATCCAGCACATCGCCGAACTCATCAACAACAAAAAAATCGAGGGCATCTCCGACATTCGCGACGAAAGCGACCGCGACGGCATGCGTATCGTCATCGAAGTGAAGCGCGATGAGGAACCGGAAATCATTCTCAACAAGCTTTTCAAGATGACGCAGATGCAGGAATCCTTCGGCATGATCCTGCTCGCCATCGTGGGCGGCCAGCCGCGCGAGCTCGGCCTGATTCAGCTCCTGAATCTTTTCATCGCGCACCGCATTGACGTTGTCCGCCGCCGCACGCAGTACGACCTGCGCAAAGCCCGCGAACGCGAGCACATCCTGATCGGCTACCGCATTGCGCTCGACAATGTCGACGATGTGATCAAGGTCATCCGCGGATCATCCAGCCGCTCGAACGCCCGCGAGAATTTGCACGACTTCTTCTCGAACAAGAACGTGCGCGTGATGGTGGCCGGCAAGGAACGCACCCTCGAAGGCATCAAGGTCGACCGCAGGAAGTACGGCATCGTTGCGCTCACCGGCGCCGCGATTGGTCCGGCCGAAGGCGAAGGCCTCACCTACGCCCAGATCGACGCCATTCTCGAGCTGCAGTTGCACCGCCTCACACAGCTCTCGGTCGACGAAATCCTCAAAGAACTCGGCGAAATTCGCAAACGCATCGAGGAGCTCGAAGAAATTCTCGGCAGCGAGAAAAAATTGAAGGCCGTCATCGTCGCCGAACTGCGCGAAGTGATGAAATCCTATGGCGACGACCGCCGCACCCAGATCGTCGACCGCGTCGAAGAGATCAAGCTCGAAGACTTGATCAAAGACGAAGAGATGGCCATCACCGTCAGCCACGCCGGTTACATCAAGCGCACGTCGGTCGACGTCTACCGCCACCAATCGCGCGGCGGCAAGGGTCGTATCGGCGCCAAGACGCGTGAAGACGATTTCGTCGAGCACTTCTTCACCGCCTCAGCGCACAGCTACATCTTGCTATTCACCTCCAAGGGCCGCATCTACTGGCTGAAGGTTTACGAAATTCCCGAAGCCGCCGCAGCCACGCGCGGCAAAGCGATCACAAATCTCGTCCGCCTACAGGAAGGCGAGACGCTCACGGCCGTCGTGCCGACGCGCAACCTGGAAGAAACCGGCCGCTACGTTTTTCTCGCCACGAAAAACGGCACGGTGAAGAAAACCGAGCTCGCCGAATTTTCGAATCCGCGCCCGTCGGGCATCATCGCCATCAGCCTCGACGATAAAGACGAACTGATCGGCGCAAAACTCACCGATGGCAAGCAGATGATTTTCCTCGCCAGTCGCGACGGCCAGGCCATCCTCTTCCGCGAAACAGAAGTTCGTTCCATGGGCCGCGGCGCGGGTGGCGTCAACGGGATGGATCTCGCGAAGGATGATTACGTCGTCAGCATGGACGCCGTCCAGCCCGACTTCGAAATCATCCGCAAGGAATACAAGAAAGAAACGCAGAATCTCGACGAACTCGAAAGCGATCAAATCCGCGACTCGCTCACGTCGCTCATGCTCACCGTCGCGGAAAAAGGCTACGGCAAGCGCACGCCGCTAGCCGAGTATCGCGTCACCTCGCGCGGCGGCAAAGGCGTCATCAACCTCAAATCCACCGATCGCAACGGCCCGGTCGTCGCGGCCCTGCAAGTCCGCGAAGATTCCGACGTGATGATCATCACCGGCCAAGGCAAAGTAATCCGCGTCCACTCCGGCGAAATCCGCGAAGCCGGCCGCTCGACGCAAGGCGTTCGCCTGCTGCGCCTCGAAGAAGGCGACCGCATCGCCGCCGCCGCCGCAATCCTGGAAGAGGAAGAAGCCGCGGTAGTCGCGCCACCAGAGCCCGACAGGAAGTAACCGTTCAGTAGCGTAGGCTTCAGCCTGCGCCAACGTCAGAAAACGGCGAAGCCACTTATTCTTGGCTCAAGCGCGATTACGTTCTTTGCGTTTTTGCAGTTGCGTCAGTAGGGGCACGGCATGCCGTGCCCGAATGTCCCCTCAGCACAGCCGTGCCATCTGCCACTTGATCGCGTCGCATCCAATTAAGTTACTCTATCCGCACGCAGGAGGTAGCCATGCCGCCAAAACTCACGTACGCGATCAAGTTCGTAGCGGATATGGACCGCGCCATTCGCTTTCACCGCGACACGCTCGGTCTGCCATTGAAATTTCAATCGCCCGGCTGGAGTGAATTCGCAACGGGCGAAACGACTCTCGCTCTGCATCCAGCTTCTGAGAAAAACCCCACCGGCAAGACGGAATTAGGTTTCCAGGTGGACGATCTGCGAAAATTTCACGAGGAGATGGTCGCCCAGGGGCTGACATTTTCGATGCCACCTACAAAGCAGGAATTCGGGGCGTACCTGGCGCAGTTTGTAGATTCAGAAGGCGCTCACTACAGCGTGAGCGGAGGATGGCCAGAAAAATCCGCGCCACTTCAATCCGCCGGCGGTGGCGGCAAATAATATCCGGGGCGGGTGCGCACACTGACGCCCTCCCGGTCCACCGTCACTTTGATCTCGTGGTAGCCGGATTCCACATTTGGCGGCGGGCGGTACCCCAGCGAATACTGCGCGTGAATCTCGCCGCCGATTTCATCCACGGCTTTCTGAATTGTGCTGTCCTTCTTCGCATTCAAGAACATTCCGCCGGTTGCCTTGCTCGCGATCGCCAGAGAATTCGGCCCAATCGCGTTCCTGCCGGTCTTCACCAGGAAAATCACGAGCGCCATATAATCGATCGGCGCGTTGGCCGCCTGCCGTTCGAGATCGGGTGTCTGCGGCTTTCCCGGCGGCGTCGGAATCGGATACGTTCCCGGCGGGCCGAGCGAATGGTCCACCGGCTCTTTCTTCGCGCGCAAATCCGCCATCGCGGTGCTGAGCCCGATCGAATAGATCGTCACATTCGCGAGCTGCGCGCTCCGCAGCACTTCGCCCAGCGTACTCTCGCTGCCCGTATCCTGTGCTTCGCCGAGGACAACCAGAATCCGCCGTTGCACCAGCGGCCGTTTTTCGAGCAGCGAAATCCCGCGCGCCATCGCGTCGTACAAATGCGACCCGGAATTTCCCGTGGTGAGATGGTTGATCACCTCTCCGATGCGCTCCGGATCGGTAGTAAATTTTTTCAGCAGGCTCACGTCGTCGTCGTAGCCCACCACCGCCACTTCCGAAGTCTGCGCCATCACCGTTTCCGTGAACACGATGCCCATGCGCTTCACCGACGGAAACATCGGATCGATGTGCGAACTGGTCTCGACGACGAGCACAATCGAAAGCGAACTCGCGCCAAGATCGAAGTGCTCGATCTTCTGTTCCACTCCATTGTCGAAAATGTGGAAACTTTCTTTGGGGATGTCGAGCAGCATCTCGCCGCTCGCGTTGCGAACGGTCACCGGCGCGGTCACTTCGTTCACCCGCACATGTATCGTGCGTTTCGCTTCTTCGGGCGTCGGCGGCTTTTCTGGTTCAATACCTGGTTTGGTGTGAAGCGGCCCAGGAGGCGCCTGGGCGCGAGCCGGAGATGCCAGCGCGAGAAGCGCCGCAACAGCCGCGATCAACGCGGCCAAGCCCGCTGTTCTCGGTAAGCCGAAGCCCATAGACGTATTTTATCTGATTCCGGATTCGCCTTAGGGCGTTGCATGCATGGAACCAGGCAAGTTCACGCGATGGAAATCGCGCTCAATACGCGCCGGGCGCCTTCCGGCCAACAGTACTAAAATAGCTGTTTGCGTGTTCATTTGCCTGTTTGCTGTCGCACTCATGGCCGCGCGCACCAGCTCACTCTGAGGGGGAATTCATGAGACGTCCCAGCCACCTGCCGATGGCGAAGCTCGCCTACCAGGATCCCAGGTTTATGGAGAGCCTGGGAGCACGCCCGCTGCGCATTCTGGCCGAGTATCTAGATCCTCTCGCCCGCCTGCGGCGCGAAAAAGTGGCGGACACGATTGTGATGTTCGGCTCGGCGCGCATCCACTCGCGCGAACAAGCTCAGCAGGAGCTAAAAGAAGTTCGAGCGCGCTCGCGCGGCCGCCGCAACGCCCAGTGGGCGGAGCGGATTCGCCACGCTAAGTCCCATCTGGAAATGTCGCGTTACTACGAAGAAGCGCGCGAACTTTCTCGCCGCATCACGAGCTGGTCCATGACGCTCGGAGTACACCCCAAGCGCTTCGTCATCTGTTCGGGCGGCGGCCCGGGAATCATGGAAGCGGCGAACCGCGGCGCTTTCGACGCAGGCGGCTCGTCCGTCGGACTCAGCATCCAGCTCCCGCACGAGCAGCGCCCGAATCCTTACATCACCGAAGACCTGAATTTCTGCTTTCATTATTTCTTCATGCGCAAGCTGTGGTTCGCGCAGATGGCGAAAGCGCTGATCGTGTTTCCCGGCGGATTCGGCACGATGGACGAGCTATTCGAAATGCTCACCCTGCTGCAGACGAACAAGCTTTCCTCGCACCACATGATTCTGATTTACGGCAGGAAGTATTGGGACAAGGTGTTCAACTGGCGCCACATGCTGCACTACGGAACGATCAACGAGCGCGAGTACAAGCTGCTTCAGTTTTCAGACAATGTGGACGACGCGTTCGATCGCGTACGCGCGGAGATGGAAGAACACCACCTCTCGATCGACGAAGAGGCTTAAGCAGAAAAAAATCGGGGATGGAGCGCATGCCCCATCCCCGCTCTTTCATTTTCACCGTCAGAGGGAAGCGTTAATTTTCGTCAGTTAGTTCTTCGAAACTTCCAGATCCGGCTCGAACGCGGCGCCAAACATCGCTTCGAAGCGCTGCTTCTCGTTCTTGTCGTGAACCAGCACCACCGGCGACACGCGCACTGACTGCTTGCACTCGCGGCAGGTGGTCGCTTCACCTTGCAGATCCTGCACGAATCCGTCGGTGAAGTGATACGCCGAGCGCGGGCGGCGAGCATTCTTCACGCCCGGAAGGCCACAATGCGGACAGGTGAACTCAACGTGATCCTCGAGCGGATCGCGATTGAGCGCAGCCCATCCCGTGTATCGAACTCCAATCGTTTCCAGAGAATTCTTCATTAAGATGACCTCTCAATCCCCCAAGAGGGGGCTAGGAACAATACAATTAGACGCAAGAAACCCAAAAATGGTGCAGGCGCGGCGCCAAAATCGTAATCGGATGGAATTGAATAACTTAGAACGATGCTAACAATAATTTCGCAACTCTCCCGCCGTTATTCCTGAATTCCAGAAACTGCTGCGACGCTTCGGTGTCTATAGATTCAAGAGGCCGCGCGAACTCCAGAGTGGTTGGCGCGGTGAAGCCGAAGCGGAGCTTTCTCCGCGAACTAGCTGCGTTAGAAGCGTGTGTCGCACCTACGGCGCTCGGATAATTCAGGGCAATGTGTACCCAGGGTTTTCCGCCCTGGGCTAACTTCTGCCGCGCCTCCGGCGCTTAGTTCTTAGTCGATCGCTTCGGCTTCGATTTGAAGATGACTGCGCGTTGTTAGTTTCATTGTCTCGGTTACTCGACTAGAAACCTGCCGGTCTGAAGACCGGCGCTACAAAATCGTAAAAAGTATCAAAGAAAGCTGATTTGCAAAACGGCTGCCGGCCGTCGTGTGTGGAGGTGTGCCCATGAGCGATCTCGGAAGCTTGTCTGAATGCCTGGTGGATAACGATCCCGCCGCGCGAGTGCGTGCGCGCCGGCTTCGCAGCAAGGCTCTCGTGCTTTCCGTCGCGCTCGAAGCTCTCATCTTAGCAGCGCTGTTCCTTTGGCCTCTGATTGCGCCGGGGGTTCTCACCGCGCATTACATCGTGACTCCCGCACCTCCCTACTCAGGAGCTGGCGGTGCAAAGAAGCAGTCGCTCAGAACCTTTCACTCATACATCGAATCGCGTATGCCGGCGATTTGTCTCGCCGTTTGCGCTCCGGTGGTTCGTCCGTCGGCGCCAGAAAATGGTTTGGAGGCGCCGGACATTGGCCTGGACCAGGGCGGCGGAAGCGAAGGAGCGGGCCTGCCGGGCTCAGGGCCAAGTTTCCCCGGCGGAACGGGCGACCGCATTATCGTCCCCGAACCGCCGCACGCCGAGCCGCCTCACGTTCGAACAATACAGGTGAGCGGCGGGGTAATGGCGGCAATGCTTGTGAACCGAGTGGAGCCGCAATATCCGGCCATCGCCAAAGCGGCGCACATTTCCGGCACCGTGCATCTGCGCGCCATCATTGGAAAGGATGGCAGCGTGCGCGCGCTGGAAGTGGTGGACGGAAATCCGCTGCTTGCGCGAGCAGCACTGCTCGCGGTGCAAGCTTGGCGCTACAGGCCAACTCGGCTGAACGGTGAGCCGGTGGAAGTGGAAACCTACGTCACGGTGAACTTCGTTTTGAACTGAATGCGGGGGAAAAAAGGGCGCTGCGAAATCTTGCAGCGCCCTTGAAGCCGCGGCTGTGGCCGAGGCTGCTAGAACTTGATCACAATGCCCGTCGAAAGGCGGCCATTATTCTGGCTGCCTCCGAAAAGGCTGGTGTGAATCCAGTCGCCCTGAATGATGCGCCAGTAAATCGGCCCGCTGAGTTTTGTGTCAATTCCCGCGCCGAGGGCTGCGGCAAAGGACGAATCACTGCCGACGCCATTCGTGTGCTGGTGAGATCCGCCCACGAGTAGGTGGATGAAAGGCGACACGCGAGCCGGAAAGGAAATTTGCGGCCCGAACAGATAGTTGTATTTCGCCGTGCCTCCTCCGTAGTGCCCGTCAAAATCCCCCACTACGCCCAGCCAGTCCGTAAATTTGTATTGTCCCGAGAACTCCCATCCGTTCAGGTTGGAGTCGGGCCGGTTATCGTTGTGCATGAACGTGTAACCGCCGAACACTTCCACTTTATCGGAAAGAATGCCCTGTGCGTGCGCCGCGAAGGGCACGAAGAATAGCAGGCCCAGCAGTAACGAAAGCTTTCGAACCATAAAACTTCCTCCTCAGGAGTATTGGGATTGAGACCCGCCGTGCGCCCAGCCCGGCGAGGCCCATTTCGTATCCAGCTAAGATTCGTTCGCCCTTCGCCTCCCCGGGAGAGAGGCTCGAGCACCTATCCTTCGGCTGGAATTTGATTGGATGCTATCTGGCCCTAAACAGTGACGGATAAAAGACTTCTTCTACGCCGTCTATAGTAGAGGTTCCCCGGTGCCGTTGGCAATGATTTCCCGAGTGGCGTCGCGGAGGCGAACGATTTCGTGCCAGTCGTTGCCCGCGGATGGATCGGGGACGACGAGCGGCCCGAAGGAAACTGTGACGCGGCCGGGACGAGGCAGGCGCGTCTTATCGCGCAGAACCTGGCGGGCGCCGCGAACCGCGACAGGGCAGATTGGCCGCTGCATATCAACAGCCGCTTTGAAGGCGCCCAATTGAAACGGGCGAATGCCGGTCATCGAGGTGAAGGTTCCTTCGGGGTAGATGGCCACCGATTCGCGGCGGCCCAGCGCTTCTTCCACATCTTCGGTCTGGCGCACGCGAGCTTGCGCATCGCTGCGGTCGAAAGCGAGCTGGCCGGAGCGGCGGATGATTTTGCCGACGAGCGGCATATCGAGGGCTTCGCCTTTCGCGACGAAGCGCACGCCGAGGGGAAGAGACGCGAGCGCCACAAAAATATCCACGTAGCTCGAATGATTGGGCGCAAAAATCCAGGGGCCGGACGTCGCGAGGTCGTTGAGTAATTCGCTGTGCTCGAGTTCCAGTGGAATCCTGGCGGCGCGCAGAATGAGCCGCGAGCCCGAGTGCGCGATTCGCGCTGCGCGGTCGCGATCGGATGTGAGCGAGACGGCAATCCACAGCCCGGTCAGTATGACTCCAAAAGTCGAGAGTGCGTAGATGCCGTAGGCCACTTCGAAGGCGCGTTTCGTTCCAGCTTTCATCCAGGTCCACGCGCGGGGAACGGCGCTGCGAGCTGCGAGGCGCGCCACCTGCATCCACACTGCCTGCTGTTTCTTGCCGAGATTGCCTTCGAGGTAGAGGCGCCGCGTTTCGCTGCGGCGGAGCTTGCCGCTGGAAGTTTTAGGAATGGATTGCGGCCGAAGCAGTTCGACGGCGTCGGGCGGCACGCCCATCGCCTCGCTCATCGACTGCACGATTTCGCCCGAGATGCGTTTCGCGGCCGACATATCGCGCACTTCCGCGGCGACGATTAATTTTTCGGTGCCGCTGCGCTCATCGGGTGCGCCAAATGCCACCACGCAACCTGTGCGAACTCCGGAGACGCGGCCCGCGATTTCCTCCACTTCGTGCGGGTAGATGTTGCGGCCGGCTTTGATGATCACGTCCTTGGCGCGGCCCGTGATGTAAATTTCGCCGTCCGCCCAATAGGCGAGATCGCCGGAGTCGAGCCAGCCGCCATCGTGAATCAGTTCGTGCGTGGCGGCAGGATTCCGGTAGTAACCGCTGGTGGCCGACGCGCCGCGAAATTGCAGCTGGCCTTCGGCGCGTTCGCCAAGTGCGCGCTCGTTTTTTTCTTTGTCAACGATGCGAACTTCGACGCCCGGCATCGGCTTTCCGGCGCCGACGAATTCGAGCGGCGCCTTGTCATCTGGCTTCGCCGGAATTGCTCGGCCGTTCGATTCGAGAGCGGCGCGCTCGATGCGATCCACTTTGAAGCCAGAGCCTAGCGGCGGTGCCGAGACACCGAGGCATGCCTCGGCAAGCCCATACACGGGCATCAACGCTTCGCGGTGAAAGCCGTAACGGGTGAAGCGCGCGACAAACCGTTCGAGCGTGGCCGCGGCCACCGGCTCGGCGCCGTTCGTTGCGGCTCGCCACGAGCTGAGATCGAGGCCTTCGATATCTTTGTCCGCCACTTTTCGCACGCACAGCTCGTAGGCGAAGTTCGGCGCGGGGCTGATGGTTCCGCGGTGCTTGTGAATCGCCCACAGCCAGCGATCCGGACGGCTGAGGAACGCGAGCGGCGACATCACGACCAGAGGAATCCCGGTGACGATTGGCACGAACCAGGCCCCAATTAATCCCATGTCGTGATAGAGCGGCAGCCAGCTGACGGCTACATCGTCCGCCTGAATATTGATGCCGCCAATGATCGCCTGAATATTCGCGAGGAGATTGGCGTGCGTGAGAATCACGCCCTTGGGATCGCCGGTCGAGCCGGATGTGTATTGCAGGAACGCGATATCTTCGCTGCTGGCGCGATGCGAAAGATGTTCCACGGGGCGCCATTCGCCGGAGGGCGTTGTAGTTGCGTCGGCTGGCTGGCCGCTCGCGAGCCGCTGCGCGTTCAGCACTTCGCGAAGTGACGGCACGCGCGGCTGTAGCGTGCGAGCGAGCCCTTCGGCTTGGCGCCAGGTGACGAGAAATTGCGCTTCGGCATTGCGCAGGATGTTCGATTGGCGCGCGGCGTATTCGGCGATGCGGTCGGCGCGGAACGGAGGATAAATCGGGACGGGAATGCCACCCGCCAGCAAAATGCCCGCGAACGTGGAGAAAAATTCGGCGCAGGTGGGCAGCATGATCGCGACGGTCTGGCCGGGTTCGAGGCCGCGGCGGCGCAGTTCGTCTGCGACGGCGGATGATCGCTCGTAGAGCTCGCCGAAAGTGATGGTGCGCGGCTTTTCATCTTCCTCGTAGAGAAAGATGTGAGCGCGATTCGGCTCGGCCCGGCCGCGCAGGCGGATTACTTCCGTGAGCGTTTCCGCTTTGCGGATCTGTTCTTCGAGGTCGGGCGGAGTTAAATGGCGATGAATTACATCACGAGTGACAGGCTGCGCGGCGACGGATGCGGCGGTGCCCGCTCCAGCATTCGTACCGTTCGCGGACGGATCCTCGCGCAGGATCGCATCGATCAGATCCTGCACCGTGTCGGCTTCAGCCACCACTTGATCCGGCAGCCGTATGCCACAAGTGTTGCCGAGCCGCAGCATGAGCTCCACGCGCTCAAGACTGCCCAGACCCAGCTCGCGTTCGAGATGCGCTCGCGCGCCGCGCGCGCCAAGCTCCTCTAGGCCGCGCAAACCGCCAAGCTCGACGAGCAGCTGCCGGACGGTTCCAAGCGCTTCCGCTTCGACGACGGCCTTGCGATCGAATTGTATTTTGGCGGCGCCCACAGGAATGGTCAGGGCGAAGTATCGCCCGGCGTGCGAATCTCAAATACCCCCGATGAAGCGAGCCTACCACCCGGCTACAAGTGGTACAAGTTCCGGTACTGGCCAGTCGTTGTGTTTCGTTCATACGAATGATTTTCCAAAGATTCCCCTGGCGTGGAAGGTTGCGAATTGAAGGAGGATCCATGCCCGTTTCTGCATCGTCCGCAAATGCAAAACCCTACAAGGGGTTGGGAATGGAGGGCGCCGTTGCAAAGTGGTATGCGTCCCTTACAAAAAAATCGCTTGAGGATTTCAAAACGCTGGCCAAGCGCATTGCCGCACAGATTCCGCCCGGCAGCAGTGTCCTCGAAGTTGCTCCAGGGCCGGGATATTGCGCGATTGAGTTGGCCAAGCTCGGCAATTACGAGATCGTCGGCCTGGATATCAGCTAGACATTTGTCGAGATTGCCGGTGCGAATGCTGCGAAAGCAGGGATGCGAGTGGACTTTCGCCAAGGGAACGCCTCCGGCATGCCTTTTGGGGACGAAACGTTCGACTTTGTTTTCTGCCGCGCTGCATTCAAGAACTTCACTGAACCGAAGCGCGCGCTGCAAGAGATGTATCGGGTGCTGAAGCGCGGAGGCCAGGCTTTGATCATTGATCTTAGGAGAGATGCGTCGAAGGAATCCATCGCGCAGGCCGTAAATCATATGAACCTCAGCGCTGTGAACCGGGTGATAACCAAATTGACTTTCCGTTTCATGTTGCTGAAACGGGCTTACACGAGGCGTGAATTTGAAGAGTTAATGGCAGAGACAAAATTTCGCGGTATCGAGATTCGCGAGGATCTCATAGGGCTGGAGATATGGCTTACCAAAGATCGCGAGGCTTCGTAAGCCCGGCCGCGAGCGCAATTTCAGGCCTGGGTTATTTTGGGTTGGTGGCCAGGGATTTCGAGAAGAGCCACGGGAATAATTTCGGATCGTCGTAGGCTCTTACCCAGGATTGATGCCCGACGCCGGGATACTCGGTGTAGTGGGCATCACTGCTCACCTTCTTCATCGCTGCGAACATACGCTGCGATTCTGTGACCGAGACGATATCGTCGGCAGCGCCGTGGAAGATCCACACCGGAACATCGCCGATTTTTGTGGCTGTTTCTGAGTAGCTCTTCGGATCATCGGGCGGCGTCAATTTTACAAGGTCCGGATACGCTTTCAGCGCGGCGGCTGGCGGACGGATGCCGCCGCAAATCACAATCAGCGCAGCAAATCGTCCGGGATTATTTTCAGCCAGGCGCCAGCAGCCGTAGCCTCCCATGGAAAGCCCCGTCACATAGGTGCGTTGCGCGTCGCCGTCGAATTCCTTGATGGCGGCATCGAGCGTGGCTATGGCGAGATCCTGCATCGGCGGATGGAGCCACCAAAGATTCTTCGGGCATTGCGGCATCACTACGATGGCGGGGATCCGGCTGCGTCCGTTGCGAATGGCCGGGCCGATTCCCACATCCGTCTCGAGCAAGCCATCGTCGCCGCGCTCGCCGGCGCCGTGAAGGAAGAGTATCACCGGCCACTTTTGGTGGGAGTCCCAGTTATCCGGCACGAAGACCTGATACTTGTAAGTGGTTCCTTTCACCGTAATGGTGCGATCGAGAAATCCTGTTTCGTGTTTTCTTGCGTAGGAGGGAGCGGCAACCAGTAGGGATAACATCAGAATCAGGAGCGGAAGCAGTCTTCGCGGCGAACCGTGCACTCAATTCCTCCCTTTCTTTACTCTAGCATGACTGTTCGGCCCTTCTGGCGTAGGTGTAATCCTGTAGTTTTCGAAATTTAATTTCAAAACGCCTTATGGGAGGCCTTTGCCTAGAAACCCCTGGCAATAAAACGGCGTCTACTTAAAGGTGAGTGGAACGACGGGGCGCCGGCTGGAACTGGACGCAATGCGCGGGCTGATGCTCGTCTGGATCACGCTCACGCACCTGCCTACCTCCGCGAGCGCTTACGTAAACCAGCCCTTTGGTTTCATCTCCGCGGCCGAAGGGTTCATTTTTCTTTCGGCGCTGTTTACCGGCCGCATCTATTTCCGCCTGACCGAGCACGACGGCTATCGTGCGATGACGCGAAGAATGTGGGGCCGAACGCTCCGCTTGTACGTCTATCACGCGCTCTTGCTGGCTTTTGCGTTTCTGGTGGCTGTGCCGATTGCATCGCGGGGCAACCGCCCGGGACTTCATAATCTGCTCAACTTCTATTTCACGGCGGGTCCCAAGCAGGCCATCACGGAAGCGGCACTGCTGATTTACCGCCCGCCGCTGCTCGATATTCTGCCTCTGTACATTATTTTTCTGGCGATGTCGTCGATACTGATTTTGCTGGCTCGCCGGTTCGGGTGGAAACCGATCCTGTGCGGGTCTTTCGCGTTCTGGGTGCTCGCGCAATTCGGTTTTCGTGCCGCCGAACATACCTTCATGATGCACTACATCCCCACGCGAATTCCGATTCACGAAATGGGAGCATTCGATTTGTGGGCCTGGCAATTGCTTTGGATCGTGGGAATCTGGCTGGGCGTGCGTTGGGCCCAGGATGATCTGCCGATCGAGGCGAGCGCGCGGAAAGTGGTGGTCCCGGCGGCGGTGATCGCTGTGGTGTTCTTTGTAATGCGGCGCTTAATTGCACATGGGTTTCAGCTTGACGGGACGGAGTGGCTCTTCGACAAATGGCACCTGGGGCCGCTGCGGCTTCTCGATTTCGCGGCGGTGGCCGCGGTGCTGATCGTTGGGCAACGCTGGTTAAAACCCCTGGCGGTGCGGCCGCTGGTGCTGATGGGGCAATCTTCGCTGCAGGTGTTTTGCGTGCACCTGCTGTTTTGCTTTGCCGGGCTCACGCTCATGGGTAATGCGTCCATGTTGAACGGCTGGCGGCAGTTCGGGCTCTTGGCCGTCACATTCGCTGCGATGCTGGCCACGGCAAAGCTTTTCTCGAAGAGCGAAGCCAAGCACGAGCGCCAGCCAAAGGCGCCGGCTTCCGGGGGAGTGGGAACACAAATCATCTGGCCGCCGCACACACAGCCAGCGTCACGGGTACCTGCGGCAATGCCTCTGCTAAAAAGCGATTCAGCTTCAACGGTGCGAACACAAAGGACGGACACTATCGCTTGATGTCGAATGGCGCCTGATGTGGAATGGCGCCTGATGTAGAATCGCTGCGTGACCACCGCCTCAGCCGAGGGCACCGAAAAAGAACAGCTTAACCATCTTGCCACCCGCCTTGGGGAGCTGAACAACACCGCCTCGCAGGTTCTGATTTTCCTCAGCTTTGCCATCGTCGCCGCGGTCACCTTCCTAACAGTGAACCCCGCCTTGGCCGCTAAAATTGCGATTCACTGGGCCTTGCGATGGTGGATCGGAGCGATATTTCCCACCGTGATTGGGATCGTTCCCTTGAAGGAAATTCGGGATCGAGACGTTCGCTGGTATCGCGCGCTGCTGTGGGCCCGGTTCGTGCTGATGTGGTCGGCCATCGGCTGCATCTTTGTAGGCGCGATTTGGTTCTTCAAGGCGGTTTAGGAGCGAATATTATCGCGCCGGCGCGAATTCAATTTCGCTGGGGTAGCTGGCTCGAATTTCCAGACCGTAATCTAGAAACTTGTATTCTTCAACTGCCGGTATAAGAGAGTACGCAATAACATTTCCTGCTTCAGAATCTTCGAGTGTGAGATGGAATCTCGACCTTGATTCCGTTGCAAGTGAACTCGTGTCTTCCTGAAAATAAGGGAGATCGACTTGAAAAACCCCGTTTGAGTCCGGACGGCTTGTCGCCAAATAGAATGTAGTCACCATACCGTCTCTGATGCCGAAGAACCTGTAAGCCCAAATGGCGTCATAGTCAATTTTTATTTGGGCGTTTTTGTCTCGAACCGGATCGTACGGCGCGATCCGTCCTGAAAGCGTGGCTTTTTGCGCGGTCTTACACTTGAATTCATGTCGCAATGAGCTCTGTTCAACGGGAAGAATGACGGTTTGAAACTCACAACCTGTCGCGTAGATGATCAGCCTGATTTCAGTCGCTGCTCTGCCTCCTTCCGAAGCCTCAATCTCATACTGGTGAAGGCCAGCTTTCGGCTCCGTGTAATATTCATAGCCTCCGAAAGGACCGATTAGGTAGTACGCAATCTGCACCATTTCCGAGGGGACTGCGTCGGGCAGCAAGATTGAGACTGAAGGAGCGCTGTTGGGATGCGAAGCAGCCACTGCAACAAGGAGTTGCACTGAAGCCAGGCTAACCAGAATCGCGAAAAGCTTTAAGGGCACTGCTGATCTCAGGGTGAAAGTTGAGCGTTTATTGGATATGTATTTCATGAAAATCACTTAAATCATAAAGTTAACCAACCGTGATGCGCAATTCTAATCGTGAATGGTGAATGATTAGATTTCACTCGTAGCGCAGCGCTACCATCGGGTCCATGCGCATCGCGCGTCGCGCGGGTATGAAACAGGCGAAAAGCGCCACGGCGCAGAGCAAAAGCGCGACGCTCGAGAACGTGAGGGCGTCGGTGCTCGTCACGCCGAGGAGCAAGCTGGTTAAAAAGCGCGTCAGTGCAAACGACGCAGCGAGACCGAGCGCAACGCCGATGAGCGTCAATCGCAATCCGTGCCCGAGCACCAGCCGCAGCACGTCGCGCTTGCTCGCGCCCAGCGTCATGCGGATGCCGATTTCATGGGTGCGCTGCCGCGTGGTGTAGGACGTAACACCGTAAATTCCGACCGCCGCAAGGACCAGCGCCAGCAGACCGAAGGCGCCAACAAAAGTTCCGGCAACGCGCTGGCCAAAACTGGCAATCTGCTCGCGCAATTCGAGCGAAGTGATGTCGAACACGACGAGGTCCGCGTTCAATTCGTGGATCGTTTTTTCCACGGTCTTGCCGGCGGCCAGCGCATCGCCATTCGTGCGCGCGAGGACGATCATCGTCGCGCGGTAGACCTGATACTGCGGGAGGTACAAGAATGGCGTTGGCTTTTCATTCAAGCCGTTCACTTTGCTATCGCGCGCCACGCCGATCACCGTGAACCACTCATGCGTTAAATCCGAATTGAGCTGCTTTCCCAAGGCTTCCTGGTTCGGCCAGTAGCGATTCACGAATGTCTCGCTGACAATCACCACGCGCTGCGAACTCTTCGTATCCTGCGGCGTGAAGTCGCGCCCCTTCACAAGCGGAATCTGCAAAGTCTGGAAATAATTCGGAGTGACGATGGCCACCTGCGTTTCCATCGATTCATTTGCCTGCGAAACATAGCCTTCAGGATTCACGGCCGTCGAGCCACCGCCAAATCCTAGCGGCACGCGGCTGGAAAGAGCCACCGACTGAATACCGGGCTGCGCTTCGAGTTTCGCGACGAGCTGGCGATCGAATTCGACGCCGCTCGCTTCCGAATATCCGCCGGTAAACAAATCGTAGGTGGCGATGAGAACATTGTGAGGATTAAATCCCGGATTAATCTGTTGCGCGCTCATGAAACTGCGAATGAATAATCCCGCGCAAACCAAGAGCAGCAGCGACAGCGAAATCTGCGCCACCACCAGCGCGCTCGCGAGGCGCGCCTTGCGCATTCCTCCCGAAGCGCTCCCCGTATCTTCCTTCAACACCGCGATCGGCGCCTCGCCTGATGCTCGCAGTGCCGGAAGAATCCCGAAGATCACTCCGGTCAGCAGCGAGATCACCATCGTCGCTAGCAGCACCGTGTGGTCCACTCGCATTCCCAGCGAGATCGGGAAATCCGTCTTCGGTATGAACTTCATGAATGTTCCGGCAGTCCAGAAGGTGATCGCGAAAGCGACCAAGCCGCCCGCCAGGGCCAGGATTAAACTCTCGACGAGCAGTTGCCGCACCAGCCGCCAGCGGTTCGCGCCGAGCGACAGACGAATCGCAATCTCGCGCCGCCGCGCCACTGAGCGCACCAGCATAAGATTCGCCACGTTCGCGCACGCCAGCAGCAGCACCAGTCCCGCAATGGTCATCAGCATGGGAAGCAACGTCGAGAGAAATTGATTCGCGCCAAACGGATTGCGCCACAAGGGATACACGCTCACGCTGTCGTGCCCTTTGTGCTCCTCCGGATAATTCTTCGCCTCCCGCTTCAGCCGCAGCGTCATCTCTTCCTGAGCCTGCTCCGGCCGGACTCCGGGCTTCAGCCGCCCGAGCGCGGTTAGCCAGAAGTAGTGATGGTCATGAAGCAGGTCGCCCTGCGGCATTAACTGAGCTTCCATCATCATGGGAATCCAGATTTCAGAGCGCAGTCCGGTCTGGCTTCCCTGAAATACTGCGGGCGCGACGCCGACAATCGTGTAGGGGTGCTGATTGATTTCGAGCGTCTGCCCAACCACATCTGGATTCGCGCCGAAGTGCGTCTGCCATAGCCGGTAACTGATCACAGCAACGGGTGCGCCGCCCGGCTTTGTGTCCTCCTCCGGAAGAAAACCGCGTCCCAGGATCGGCCGCACACCGAGCAGATCGAAATAGTTCGCGGACGCCACCATTCCCCACACGCGCTCCGGTTTGCCTTTTCCCGTCAAACTCATAGGAGCGATATTGGCGGCGGTGATACCGATGAAACTCTGCTGTCCGTCGCGCATGGACTCAAAATCGGGATAGGTAAACGGGAAAGGGTTGTCGGTGCCTCGCCCGAGGCTCAGGGCCACCACCTCGTTCGGGCTGGCGAGGCCGGGAATCGGGTTCAGCAACGTCGAGTTGATCCAGCTGAAAATGGTGGTGTTCGCGCCGATGCCCAGCGCGAGCGTGAGGATGGCAATCGCCGCGTACCCGGGCGCTTTGGCGATCATGCGCAGGCTGTATCGAACGTCCTGCCAGAACGAGCTCATCCGCGCACCTCCAGGGCAGTTTGGAATGATTCAAAGCATGTCCTCGCCCACCGCCGGGTACCGTCTAAGCGAATGCTGGAGCGCCATTTAGCTTGGTGGCGTTACTCGGAGATGAACGGTAACCGTTCGCTTGTGGGACGCGCCTTCAGCAAGAGCGAACATCCAACCGCCGTGCCGCTCGGCGAAAATCGCTCGAAAGCGAAAGGGAAGTACCTTCGTACTGGCACCAACTGAACCGAGGGTCTATCGACGCCGTTGCTGCCCAGGCGCATGATGATTGCGGATTCGGGGACTGTCGGCGACCGGCAACCGCTCACCCCCCATGAGCGCTGGCCGCTGGATGGCAACCTCGAGTTTCTGCTCCTCCAACACCCCAATGCCCCGAGCGGCCGGCTCCCCCACCGGCCGCTTCTTCTTTTTGGCGCGATGTTTTTGACCCTCCCGCTGACCTCAAGTCAGCTAGAAAAAATTGTTATGCGAGCCATAAAGCCAAAGTGTCTTGACTTCGTATGCTCGTAGTTCTATAGAAAGCGCATTGGGGTTGCGTGGGTCGGGCGATTCGGGGCGAGAGCACACGTTCGCGGGGAATTTAGTCCATCTGCAGCTTTTCCATTTCTCCGCCGAACGCGCCAGCCGCGCGCATGTGTCACGAAAACACAGTGTTCATCGGGGGTATGCTGTGTCCAGATTTCGCTCGCTATTCCTGTGCGCCGTAACGCTATTCGCATTTGTTTTTTCCGCCGATTCGCTCCACGGGCAGACAACCACATCGTTGCGCGGCACGGTAACCGACCAATCCGGAGGCGTGGTGAGCGGAGCCAAAATCACGCTCACAAACACCGGCACCGATGTTTCGCGAACTACGAATTCGGCGAGCGATGGCTCCTACGTATTTGATCCGGTCGCAGTGGGCACCTACGCGGTCACTGTGGAAAAATCCGGCTTCGCCAAGTACGTGCGGTCCGGCATCGTTCTCGAACTGAATCAAAACGGCCGCCTCGACGTGAATTTGAAAATAGGACCCGGTTCCGAGACGGTCGAGGTGAAAGAGAACTTGGTGCAGGTGGATACCACCGGTGCAGTGCTCGGCAAAGTGGAAAATCAGCGAATGATTCAGGATCTCCCGCTGCTCGATCGCGACACTTTGCAACTGGGACTGCTGCAAGCAGGAGTTTTTTCGCCCGACCCGGACGACGGTTCCGGCAACCCGTTTTCAGTAAGTGGCCAGCGTTCCGAGTCGCTCACCTTCCTGCTCGACGGCGCCAACAACACGAATTTCCTGAACAACAACATCATTACGAGTCCTAATCCCGATGCAGTTGAGGAATTCAAGATTCTGACGAACAACTACGACGCGCAATATGGCCGTACGTCCGGCGGCATCGTCAACCAGATTACAAAGTCGGGGACGAACAGCTATCACGGCGATCTCTTTGAGTTCTTGCGCAACGACGTATTGAACGCCAGAGACTGGTTCCTGCCTCCGGATCAACCGCAACAAAATTTCAAACGAAATGTATTCGGGGGAACTGTCGGGGGACCGATCAAAAAAGACAAGACATTCTTTTTTGCGGCCTATCAGGGGACACGGCGGCGCGAAGGCCAGAACTCCGGGCTTTTGGACGTGCTGAGCGATCCTGAACGCACGGGAGATTTTGGAGAGCTTTGCAGCGCCTACACCGGCGGCGGAGACTGCGCGGACCCAAATGGAACTCAGCTGATAAACCCAATCACGGGCAATAACGTTCCTTTTAATAATCTGGCAACCGCCGGCCTGGTCAATCCGACGATTCAAAACTACATCAATAAGTATCTGCCGCACGCCAATGTGGGCACGAATCAATTCATATCGTTCCCCACTGCGGCGATTGATAACGACCAGGGCGTCTTGCACATCGATCACAATCTGACGAGCCGGGACACTCTGTCGTTCGTTTACATAATCGACGATACGCGCGATGCGTACCCGTTCCAGATCATCAAGGGCGCGTCCACCGGCGGAAACGTTCCGGTTGGCTCTGGTTTTGCTGATAACTTTCGCTCACAAATCGGCACTTTCAGCTGGGTGCATATGTTATCGGGTGGCAAAGTGAATGAATTTCGCTTTGCGGCGAACCGCTTCGCAACTCTTTCGGCCATTCCCGCGGATACGACGTCGCCGGCAGCGCTGGGATTTACCAATGTGAGTCCGGATGATCCAAAAGGCACCGCGCCTCCGCTGATAATCACGAATTCGTTTAATCTTGGGCCATCGCCGGGAGGACCTACGAAAGAGCACAGCGCCACATTCGAATGGGCCGATAATTACACCTGGACAAGAGGGCGGCATGAGCTGAAGTTCGGCGTGGACATCACGCGCGTACGACAGAACTACAATTTCGATTTCTTCAACAATGGCAGCTTCGATTTCACGTTCGGCGATTTTACCGGGAATGAGCTGGCGGACTTTGTCGGCGGATTCTGGGACAACTACTTCCAATTCTCGAACGCCATTTACGGCATTCGAACCGGATCTTTCGGTGGCTACGCACAGGATACGTGGAAGGTGCGCCCGCGTCTTACGCTGAGCTATGGTCTGCGATACGAGTACTATCTGCCGCAAAGCGACGTGCACAACAACATTCTCGGATTCTTTCCCGGCCAGCAATCCACGCGCTTTCCCGATGCTCCTTCCGGGATTCTCTACCCCGGTGACCCTGGAACTCCGAATAAGGCGTTGGTTTATCCCGACTACAATAACTTCGCGCCGCGATTCGGTTTTGCCTGGGACATATTCGGCAATGCCAAGCTCGTGATGCGAGGCGGATTCGGAATTTTCTACGACATCGAGGACGGCGCGTTGAACCTTCAGTTCGGCGGCCAGCCCCCCTTCGGCGCCGTTTCCAACTTTTTCCCTTCGGACTACACAGGCATCACTGGGGACTTTGTGAGCGACCCTTATACCCCCTTCGGCCTGGAAAATCCGTTTCCGTTCGCCTCAGCCGGGAAGGTAGGCACGTTCGAAATTCCGAAACTGCCGTTTGCCTACACCACGTTTCCGCACTTCCGAACGCCTTATTCCGAGAACTTCAATTACGGTTTTCAGTGGCAGGCCACGAGAGACACGATGGTGGAGGCCGTGTACGTCGGGAGCCTGGGGAGGAAGCTGATCTCCCAGATCGAAACGAACTTTCCTGACCCCACGATCCTGCAGCAACAGCTCAACCAGTTTGGCTTCGTGAATCCAGACTGCGCCCGGCGGCAGATCGTAACCGGAGCGGATATTGCGCAATGCACAGGCGGAGTTTCGCCTATCGATCCGAATGGAACGGCGACTGGAGCAACTCAGCTATTCACTAACGCCGGCAATGGACTCTCTGACAGCGATCAGTTTCAGCTGACTGTGGATAAACGTTTTAGCCGCCACTTCGCGCTACGAGGCGCCTACACCGTAGCGAAGACGATCGATTTGACCTCAGGTTTCCGTTCCCGCTCGTTTCAATACACGGACCCGCTAGATCCCCGCCTTGACCGTGCGGTCGCCGATTTTGACGTTCCTCAGCGGCTCGTCATTAGCGGAATTTGGGAGTTGCCTTTCGACTATGGCATTCATAGTGATGGCGTCTTGAAAAAAATCGCCCAGGGATGGCAACTGAGCGGAATTGCAACGTTCCAAAAGGGCCAGCCATTCACCCTCTTTTCGAATGGCAATGCGAGCGGGCAGAATAGTTTCCTGGATCGCCCTGATGTGGTTGGACCGGTCCGGCGAGTCAACCCGCGAAATCCCAACCCCAACGCCGCGAATGGAGGTTTTTCCAGCGATTGCGCCTTGGGTCAAGGTGTTCCGACAGAGGGCAACTTCTGGTTCGATCCAACGAACTTGGTTTGTAACCCTTGTCCGAACGACGACCCGACGTGCTCCGGCGGCGAAGTCGGAGTTCCACTCTTCACCTATGGAACGTTGGGACGGAATGCGTTGCGCGGTCCGGGGATCAATAACTTCGATCTCTTGCTGATGAAGCACATCAATGTTACGGAGAGCAAGTACTTTGAGTTTCGCGCGGAGTTCTTTAATGCGTTCAATCACGCTCAGTTCTTAAATCCAGATAACCAAGGATTTGATTCCACTTTTGGACAGATCAGTTTTGATCGAGGGCAACGAAATATTCAGTTTGGCTTGAAATTCTATTTCTAGAGGGGAACGCCCAGCCCTTCGGAAGGAAAAGCCCGAGGCCGCGAAAAGCGGACTCGGGCTTTTTCACGCGCGGAGCGTTTGCTAGGCAAACGCAGGCTGGACAGACTCATCGCGCAAGCGACGCACCCCACAGACACAGAAAAACTACCGTGGAGACGATGCGGGGACGACGCCGTCTCCGGCCATTGGCTAGTCGCAGCGAGCTACCGAATCTAGCGCGGGCGTCCGACTGGCCGACGGCTGCTCAGCGCACGCGGCCGCATCCGGAAGCGCGGCGCAAGAGGCGGCGGTACGTTGTGAAGCGGTCCGCCGCAATTGCTGCAACGATCCTGAGGCGCGCTTTCCACGCGCAGCCAGTGGCCGCGCGCCGGACAACCCGGATTCAAACACTGCACGGTCCAACCGGGCAGATATTGCATTCGTTTGCCTCGCAAACCCACGGCCCCGGCGACGGAAGGAAAAGCGATGCCGCCGAAGCGCCCCGACAGCAAAAACGCCAAGAACTGGCGGGATTGTGCGCCGGAGGCTCTAGTGAGTCAAGGCAAATCTATACAATTAGTAGTGGTGCTGTTGCAAAGCTGTGGAAAATACGGAGAGCGGAAGAGCGCTCGGCCTGCGGTAGGTGGCATCTACTGAGAAGGCGATTCAACTGGCTGGCGAAGGGGCCAGCAGACGGCGTTAGCGGGCGTTGGAAAGCTTGGCCTCGAGTTGGTCCACTTTCATTTGCGCGTCGGCCACTTCCTGCTGCTTGGCCTCGACCTGACCTTTTTCGGCGTCGATCGCGGCGGCGCCCTCTTTGTCGGCAGCGTAGTCGGGCTTGCCGTAGTAGGTCTGCGAATCGAGATTGAATTTGCGCTGCAGAATATCGAGATCGGCCTTTGCGGTTTGCAATTGCGCCTTGGCGGCAGCAAGATCCGATTGGATCGTTGCAACTTCCGCACTGGCTTCGCCGCCTTTAGCCTTTTCGTCGGTGGCAGCTGAACCTGTAGCGCCGCCGGCTTCGGTTGCAGCGGCAGGAGCAGGCGCTCCGGATCCACCCTCGTTCGCAGGTTTTCCCGCGTTGTCAGCGCCCTCAGCTCCGGCAGTTGCCGCTTTCGCGGAGGCATCCGCATCTTTCGCGTCGGCTCCTGCAGCGGCATCATCGCCCTCGGCCGCAGCCGGAGCGGGGCCGATCACGCTTACGGCGCCCGGCGTCTTCGGAATCGTGTCGTTGTCCCACACCTTGGCTGGCTTGGATTGCTCTTTCTTTTGATCGCGTGTGCGGCGAGCGGCATCAGCAACATTGGAAGGGTCTTCCTCGTGATATTGCTGTGGCTGCGGCGGACGCGCGAACACCGAATTCACCGGCAGCAGCAGCAGAATCGCGAGTCCTGGCCATGCGCTCTTCATCGCAGTTCTCCCGAAAGCAAGTTTCGCTCGTATATGATAGTCGCGCTGCGGCCAATCCGCTAAAAGGGCATTCAGAGGCGCACCCAAAGAGGCAACCTGTTCGGCGTGACAGGTCACTATAATTAGGATGAAGCGACGAGAGACCGCGCGGCCGGCCTGAATCGGAATCGCATCCGCGCGTGTATGTTGGGCGTTTCGATTGATTGCTCCAATTTGTACCGAGGCTCAATGAAATTTGCTCGATTCGCACTCATTCTGATCACGTTCGGGCTCTCTCCCGGCGCTTTCGGAAGGGCTGCGTATCTTGGCCACGCTCAGTCAACACCCGGATTGGAATCCCCGGGTGTGCAATCAGCCGGTGTTGCTACGAGGCCGATCGAAAGAAAAATAACCGCCTACACGCTTCCGCCTGATCTTTATCAAAAAGCAAAAGCTCTCAGCCGCACCCAGTTCCGTTTCAACATCATCAGCTTTTTCTACGGCCTCCTCATTCTCTGGATCATCTTGCACTGGAAGCTCGGCCCAAAATTTCGGGATACGGCCGAGAAAGCTTCTTCCAATCGTTTTATTCAGGCTCTCGTTTTTGCGCCGCTTCTGGCCTTGACGATCGCGATCCTGCAATTGCCCGCCGATGCTTACGAGCACTGGGTGTCGCTTTCCTACGGCATCTCGGTGGAGCGTTGGGGCGCGTGGTCTCTGGATTATGCCAAGGCGCAACTCCTCTTGATTGTGGGCGGAATTTTCACTGTGTGGATCCTGTACGCCGTGATCCGGCGCAGCCCGCGGCGCTGGTGGTTTTATTTCTGGCTGATTTCGCTGCCGATTGTGGTGTTCCTCACTTTTATCGAGCCGTTTGTGATTGAGCCGATGTTTTTTACGTTTGCGCCGCTCAGCCAGAAAGACCCCGAGCTCGTCGCGCAGATTGAACGAGTGGTGCAGCGCGCAGGCCTCACGATTCCGCCCGAGCGCATGTTCTGGATGAAGGCCAGCGAAAAAACGAACGCGATGAACGCCTACGTCAGCGGAATCGGCGCTTCGAAGCGAGTGGTGGTCTGGGACACGAACATCACCAAAGAATCCATTCCGGAAATCCTCTCGGATTTCGGACACGAGATGGGGCATTACGTCCTGGGCCATATCTGGAAGGGCCTGGCTTTTACGGCGGGCTTGCTGTTCGTGCTCTTTTATCTCGGATTCCGGTGCCTCGGCTGGATGCTGAAGCGCTGGGGAAGCGGCTGGGGTATTCGCGGCCCGGACGATTTGGCGTCGCTGCCGGCGTTGCTCTTGCTGCTCTCGATTTTCAATTTTGCGGCGGACCCGATCTCGAATGCTTTCAGCCGCTACATCGAGAATCAGGCCGATGTGTATGGCCTGGAGGTGACGCACGGCGTGATTCCCGACGCCGGTCAGGCTGCTGCTGATTCATTTCAGGTGGAAGGCGAGTCGTTTCTCGCCGATCCTGACCCGAATCCAGTGGACGTTTTTCTGTTCTACGATCACCCGCCGATTTCAGATCGCGTGAAGCTGTGCCTCACATACGATCCGTGGTCGAAAGGCGAGCAGCCGCAGTTTGTGAAATGAAGCGTTAGGTCGCGACGAGGCCGCTTTGAGTGCGAAGAGAGATTCCTCGACTGCGACCCGCGCCATCGCTTCGCGATGGAAAGAAAAGACGCGGGTCTCCGCTCGGAATGACACGCTGTTAGGGGGGCGCGACGAGCAGGAGAATTTGCTCCGAACGCGACCGCCGGGATTCGCTCGCATCAAAACAAACTACCGGGCGTGAATCGTCATGCGAATCCCGTTCTTGGGCCGCAGCGTAACGAGCGGTTCCGGCTGTACCGTTGTACCGGGCACCAGCTCAAAACGAAACCGCTGCGCCAGCGCTCCAATCACCAGCGCCGATTCAAGCAGCGCGAATCCCTGCCCGATGCAACGCCGAGGGCCGTCGCCAAACGGAAAATATGCGCCCGCAGGCAGCCGATCGGCCAGTCCATCGAGCCAGCGTTCCGGGCGAAATGAATCCGGATAGTCGTAGTAACGCGCATCCCTGTGCATCACCCACTGCGAAACCATCATCGTGGAGCCCACCGGAAAATCGTAGCCGCCGAAGCTGGAGGGTGCGATCGACGTGCGCGCCATGATGTAAGCCGGCGGATACATTCGCAGCACTTCGCTGATCACTGCGTTCAAATAGGGCAGCCGCTCGAGATCGGCCACGCCCGGAGCGCGTTCGCCGAGAACACCTCTGAGCTCTTCGTGCAGCCGCGCTTCCGCGGCGGGATTCTGGCTGAGCAGATACCATGTCCAGGAAAGCGTCAGCGCCGTGGTTTCGTGGCCGGCAAGGAAAAGCGTCATGGTCTCGTCGCGCAATTGCCGCGGCGTCATTTGCGTGCCGTCTTCATCCATCGCGCCCATCAACATCGAGAGCAGATCGCTGTGGCGATGCCCGTTCCCCTGCGCTTTGCGTTCCTCGATGATTCGATACACCAGCGAATCGAGAAAACCGAATTCCTTCGTGGCGCGCCGGTTTTTGGGCGTGGGCCAGCCAGCCGGAATTCGTAATGGCGAACGCGCGCGGCGCAGCGAATAGCGCATCAAGAAAGTCATGGCGCGGCCCACTTGTTGAGCCTCGCCTGGAAGCGTGGTGCCAAAAAGAGTTCGCACGGCGGCCTCGAGCGTCAACTCCATCATTTCTTCCGCCATGTTGCGTGTATCGCCATCGCGCCAGTCCCGCGCCTTCATCTCCGCGCAATCCATCATCGTGGGCGCGTATTCGTTGATTCGGTGGCGATGAAACGCGGGCTGCGCGAGCCGCCGCTGGCGCCGCCAGAAATCTCCTTCGCTGATCAGCAGACCTTGCCCCAGCAGGCGCTCGGTGGTTTCTTTCGTCAGCGTGCTCTTGTGAAATTTGCTCTGCTGAAAAAGCAGCAGTTGTTGAATGTAATCGGGATGATTCAGCAGGATTCGGCTTTGCAGGATCACCGGGATGCGGACGATGTCGCCGTATTCCCGCGTCACCCGGCGCATCAATTCCAGCGGGTCTTGCAGCAGACTGAACGACACGCCTACCAGCGGCAGGCCTTTCGGTCCCGGCGGCAGGCGGTTTCCATTGGCGCTCATGCGTTTGAGTTCCTGCGTTTGCGTTGATCCATTCGCATTCATAGTGATGTTCTGCGCTGATTAGATGCGGCCAAACGTTAGAACGCACGTTGGCTTTCATCCCCACTTCACGCCCAGCGAACCACTAGTTTACGTCAGCTAACCGTTTCTCACCTGTAAGATGCGGGCGGGGCACGCCGCTTTGTGGGTTTCCGCCAGATTGGGTAAGATGAAACGTCCACGCTGCGTGCGCGGTGTGCGGGGGTTGTACTTGTCCTTGGAATACGAACAGCCCGAATGGCTCGAGCAAATGGCCGGCATTCTCGAAACATTGAACGAGGGTGTGCTCATCGTCGACGATTGCGAGCATGTAATCTTCGTCAATTCGGTCTTTGAGGAAATGACAGGCGTATCTCGCGACGAAATTCTGGGCAACGATCCTCTCCTCGTCTATTACGGGCCAGACGAAGTAGCCTACATTCGCGAGCGGCGCCGGGAAGTTCAATCGCTGGGCCGGATACGCCACGAGTTTTTTCTTCCCACAAAAGATGGTTCGAAGCTTCCTGTGGTTTCCAGTGCGCGAACCATGGAAGATCCCGATGGCCGCACCTTCACCATCATCAGCTTCACGGATATTTCGGAGCAAAAGAGCGCCGAGGAACAGCTGCGCGCCGCGAACAAACTCCTCGAAGAGCGGCAAAGGGAGATCGAAGAGGACCTGACGCTCGCCGCCCGCGTGCAGCAAAGCCTGGCGCCGAAATCGCTCACCTGGGGCAACCTCGAAGTGGAAGCTTTCTATCATCCGGTGCGCACAATTGGCGGCGACTTCGGCCTGGTCAGCACGCTCGATACGGATCACTTGAATCTTCTCGTTTGCGACGTTTCCGGCCACGGCATCGGCTCCGCGCTCGTCGCGAACCGCATCTATTCCGAAACGATTTCGCATCTGCGCCGCGACATTCCGCTTGGCGACATGCTGACACAGCTCAATCGCTTCGTGATGAGCAATCTGGGCAGCTCAGTTTTCTTTTTCACCGTAGCCGCGGCGCGAGTGGAACGCAACGCGCGACGAATGGTATTTGCGGGCGCCGGTCATCCTCCCGCGATGATCGTGCAGCCGGGCGAAGAGCCTCGCCTGCTTGAATCGCGCAGCATGGTGCTGGGCGCGTTGCCAAATGCCGTGGATGGCGAAGCCACTCTCGATGTGGACCTGCTGCCGGGCGACCGCATCGTGCTTTATACCGACGGCATCACCGACGTCTTCGACGCGAATGGCGAAATGCTGGGCGTCGAAGGCGTGCAGAAATTCGTCCGCGAGGCGGCTCTGCTGCCCTTCAAGCACATGAAGCAGGGAATTCTCGATCGCGTGGCGGCGTGGCGCGAAGGCCCGGCATCGGACGATGTTTCGCTCGTGCTCGTTGATGTGCACTGAAGCGCAACTCTTGAATCGCTGCGTTCATGGAACAATTGACGATGCGACCAGCATCGTCATCCTGAGGGAACATCGTGACCGAAGGATCTCTCCCCGCCGCTTCATGAGATAACCTCCTTTCACCCATGGCACACCTCGAATTCTCCCGGGATTTTTCCGTCGCGCCCAACGAAGTCTTCGTCTTTTTCGTTCCGCAACGCATGCCGCTCTGGTACGCCACGGAAATGAATTCGCATTTCGAGGTGCAGGGCGGCGCTCCTGATTTTGCCGTCGGCCAAAAAGTACAAATCACCGGCCAGCTCAGCAAGCGCGAGGTTTCTCTTACTGTCGTAATCACAGCCTATCGCTGGGAAAAGCTGCTCGAGTGGCAGTTTCAGGATTCTTACGGCGTGCGAGGATTGCAGCGCTGGGAACTGGAAAGCGTGCCGTCCGGCACGCGACTATATATGCGCGACTCGTACCAAATGCCCGGCCTATCCGGCCGCCTCATCGACGCCGCTTTCACGCGTTTCGCTGTCGCTCAGCGCGATCGCACGTGGCTCGATCGCCTCCAACGCCTAGCCGAGCGTCGCTGAGTGTCATCGCAAGATGAGAAAAGCTCTCAGTTATTCGACGACAACTCGGAGGAATTTTCTTTTCCCAACGCGGAGAAGGAACTCGCCATGTTCTACGAGGTTGACTTCAGTTCTGACATCATCAACGCGTTGACCATTGATCTCGACACCGCCTTGCTTAATTAACCTTTCGGCCTCTGACTTGGATGGAATATCTGCTAGAGGTACGAGAAGTGCCGCAAGTTTTACATTGCCGTTCAATCCGACGGGGAAGATGAGCATTTCAACGACATTCCCCAAACCGATCGTAATGTTGACAGTGCCGCTAACTAAACTCTTGATTCGGCACTCGATCGCATGTTCGGGTAGTTTTCGTTCACTGAACACACGCTGAAATTCATCCTTCGCTTTTTTCGCCGCATCCTCACCGTGAAAACCCGCCACAATCGTGTGCGCCAGCTGCATCTTCGCTTCTTTCGGATGCAGCATGCCCGTCCGCACTTCTTCCTTTAGCCGCACGATCACCGGCGAACCAAAATCTGTCAGCAGCTCGTAGTAAGTCCACATCTGCTCGTCTGAAATCGACATCAGCTTGCCGAACATCTCGCCGGGGGCTTCCGTGATACCCACGTAATTCCCCAGGCTCTTTGACATCTTGCGCTCGCCATCGAGCCCCACGAGAATCGGCATCGTCAGCACCACTTCGCCCGTCAGGCCGTATTCGCGCTGGATGTCGCGGTGCACCAGCAGATTAAATTTCTGCTCAGTCGCGCCCAATTCGATGTCGGATTTCAACGCCACCGCGTCGTAAGCCGTCAAAAGCGGATAGAGCAGTTCGTGCACGGAAATCGGCAAATTTTTATCGAGCCGCGACCTAAAATCCTCCCGCTCCAGCAATCGCGCCAGCCGGTATTTTCCGCAGAGTTGCACGATCTCGAATGGCGAAAGTTTCCCCAGCCATTCGCTGTTGTAGCGAACCTCAGTTTTTTCCCGGTCGAGAATCTTGTACACCTGCTCGAGATACGTTTGCGCGTTCGCGTCCACTTGCTCGCGCGAAAGCGGCGGGCGCGTCTCCGACTGTCCCGTCGGATCGCCGATCATCGCCGAAAAATCGCCAATCAAGAAAATTGCTGTATGCCCCATGTCCTGAAACTGTTTCAGCTTCCGCAGCACCACGGTGTGGCCAAGATGAATATCCGGCGCGGTGGGATCCACGCCCAGGTACACGCGCAGCGGCTTTTCCTCTTTCGCGGATTTTTCGAGCTTCGCCTTCAGCTCATCCTCGCGAATAATTTCCGCCACGCCCTTGCGCAGGTACGCGAGCTGCTCGTCCACCGGCTTGAACTTCGCTGCCACTATTTTTTCTCCGCACTCGCCGCTAAATTTGTCAGCAGTACCCGCCGCCCATCCATTCGATATCGCCCTTCGAGAACGATGCGCACCGCTTCCGTGTAAATTCGATGCTCTTCCTTCAGCACGCGCTCGGAAAGCGTCTCCGGCGTGTCGTCATCCCGGATCGGCACAGCCGCTTGCAGAATAATCGGCCCGGCGTCGAGATTTTCATCCACAAAATGAACCGTGCATCCCGAAAATTTCGCGCCGTGCTCGATTGCCTGCCGCTGTGACTCGAGCCCCGGAAACGCCGGCAAGAGCGAAGGATGAATGTTCAGGATGCGCCCACGATATGCTGTGACAAACGCCGGGCTGAGCAGCCTCATGTAACCCGCGAGGCAGACGAGATCAACTTTCTTTTCCTCAAGCGTGGCAATCACCAGCTTGTCATAAGATTCGCGCTCAAGGCCCCGCGATGGAATCACCTGCGCCGGAATCCCCCGCGCCCGCGCTTTTTCAATCCCTGGCGCATTCTCGCGATTGCTGATGACGATCGCAATTTCCACATTCGGAATGCGTCCGGCAGCCACACTATCCGCCAGCGCCTCAAAATTCGAGCCGCGCCCGGAAAGCAGCACTCCAATGCGTTTCGTCGTCACCGCAGGAAATTAGCATAGTTCCCCGAGCCCACAAAATCGCCAGTCAGAATTAAGGCCCCCGATGATTCCTTGACACATTGGCGCTCAAGAGGCATCTTGTCCGCAACATCGTGTGTCCAGGAGGCATTCGCATGTCGCAATTCCGTTCCTTGCTTCTACTTCTCGCGGCGCTTTTCGCCATGAGCATCACCATCGCTTGCGCCGAGCAAACCGCGCAAAAACCCGCGCCGCCGCCCGACACGCGCAAGGCCGACGAAGCCGCCATTCGCGCCGCCTCCGCCGATTGGAGCAAAGCCTCGCAAGCAAAAGATCTCGACAAAGCCACGTCGTACTACGCTGATGAAGCCGTCTATTTCGTCAACAACGGCGCAATGGTAAAGGGCAAAGACGCCATCAAAATGGCCTGGAAGCCGATGCTCGAAACGACCGGCCCCGGCCTAACCTTCGATACGACATACGTTGAAGTCGCGCGCTCCGGCGATCTCGCGTACGAATACGGCACCTACGACCTGAAAACCGAAGCGAAAAAGGGAAAGGTAGCCGACGAGAAAGGCAAGTACGTAGTCGTCTGGAAGAAACAAGCCAATGGCCAATGGAAAGCCATAGCGGACATCGACAACATCGGCGAGTGACAATCCGGCTCGGATTGTCATCCTGAGCGAAGCCCCGCGCGCCTTTTCTCTCCTTCGCGAAGCGAAGGCGCGGGGCGCAGTCGAAGGATCTCTCTTCGGCCCCTGCTACAACCCCAATTCCCCCGAATAAGTCACCCGCGACTTCCCCCGCGCCGCCGGCTCAATCCGCCCAATCAAATAGAATTTCTCGCGCCGCCGCTTCAATTCAGATTCCAGGCGCGCCACAAATTTCGCCGGCACCACTAAAATCATCCCCACGCCCATGTTGAACGTCTGCAGCAACTCCTCCCGATCGATCTTCCCTAGTTTCGCCAGATACCGAAAAATCGGCAACACCGGCCATGACCCCAGCTCGACCACCGCCTGCACGTTCTTCGGCAACGCGCGCGGAAGATTTCCCGTGATTCCTCCGCCCGTGATGTGCGCCATGGACGTCACCCAGCCGCGCGCTAGCACGCCCTTCAACAGCGGCCAGTAAGGACGATGCGGCTTCAGCAGTTCGGCTCCAATCTTGTTTCCGATTTCGGGTACGTAGGTGTCCGGCGAAAGCTCCGCCACGCCAAATGCCAGCTTGCGCGCCAGCGAGTAGCCGTTCGTATGCAGCCCGCTCGACGGCAACGCAATCAGCAAATCTCCCGGCCGCACCCTCCGGCGATCGAGCTGCTTCCGCCGCTCCACCGCGCCTACGATGAATCCCGCGAGATCGTATTCGCCGGGAGGATAAAAGTCCGGCATCTCCGCCGTTTCACCGCCGATCAATGAGCAATGTGCCTTCTTCGCGGCGCGGCTCATTCCTTCGATCACCTGCTCCACCACGCGCGCATCCAGTTTCCCCATCGCCAGGTAATCGAGAAAAAAAAGTGGCTCGGCGCCCTGCGTCAAAATATCGTTCACGCAGTGGTTCAGGATGTCCGCGCCCACGGTGGAATGAATCCCGGTGGCGAATGCGATTTTCAGCTTCGTGCCCACGCCGTCCGCACTCGCCACGAGCACGGGATCGCGCCAGCGCTTGCGGTCAAGCTGGAAAAGCGCGCCGAAGCCGCCGATGGGCGCGAGCACACCGCGCTGAAATGTTTTCTTCGCCATCGCGGCAATTCGCCGTTTGGCTTCGTCGGCAACCGAAATATTCACGCCGGCGTCGGCGTAACGCATGTAGAGGTTCCGTTTCTGGAAGGGACCGATGGAATCTAAAACCCGTAGCTCAGGTCCCATTCCAGCCAGACCAGGCCGGAACTGACCTGAGGCCTTCGCGCATCAACATCAAAATGTATGGAACAAACGTTTCCAGCGCACTTCGCGCGGGTGAATCAAAGCACTGAAATACGTTTCAAACCGCTCGGCCACGTGCCCGGGCTCCCACACTTCCTCCGGCGCGTCGATCGACATGTATATGATTTCCGGCGTGCCGATAATATTCGCTCGTGGCACGAAGCCCCAATAGCGGCTGTCATAAGAATTCTCGCGATTGTCGCCCATCATGAAATAGTCGTCGGGCGGGACAGCAAGGGCAGGCCGATTCTCCATCGGATTTGGAGGTTGATTGCGATATGGCTCAACGAGCGCCTTCCCGTCCACGTACACCACGCCTTGCTTGATCTCGATCGTATCGCCCGGCAAGCCGATTGTGCGCTTGATGAAATCCGGATTCCCCGGCAGCGGCGCGCGAAACACGATGATCTGCTGCCTCTTCGGATTCCGCCACAAGGGCACGTGGAAATCGGTAAACGGAATGCCCATGTCGTAGCCAAAGCGGCTCACGATCAGGTGATCGCCAATCAGCACGGTGGGTTCCATCGAGCCGCTGGGAATCACGCGCGCCTGCACGAATCCGCCTTCGATCACCAGGAAGGCGAGAATCACCCAGAACCACGAAAGCACCTCGCGCCACACGCGATCGCTCACTGTATTTGCGCGCTTCGCCTGAACTTTTTCTACGATAACTGCTTCTCCCACCTCAGCTGCCACGATGAGCCTCCACTTCGAGTTGCACCAGCTCCGTTGGGTAGCTGCCGGTGTAGCACGACGTGCAAAATTTTCGTTCCGTATCTTCCACAGCTTCGCGCAACGATTCGAGCGAAAGATAGCCGAGCGAATCGGCGCCCAGAAACTTCCGTATCTCTTCCGTCGATTGGTTCGCTGCGATCAATTCTTCGCGCCTGGGCGTGTCCACGCCGTAATAACAGGGCGAAATCGTCGGCGGACAGCTGATGCGCACGTGCACTTCCGTCGCGCCCGCTTCGCGCACGAGTCGCACAATTTTCCGGCTCGTCGTCCCGCGCACGATTGAATCGTCCACCAGCACCACGCGCTGCCCCTCCAACATTCGACGCACCGGGTTCAATTTAAGCTTCACGCCAAAATCACGAATGGCCTGCGACGGCTCGATAAATGTGCGCCCGATGTAGTGGTTGCGAATCAAGCCCATGCGGAACGGGATTCCCGATTCCGCCGCGTATCCGATAGCTGCAGGCACGCCCGAATCAGGCACCGGCGTCACAATATCCGCCTCCACGGGATGCTCGCGCGCCAGCAGACGACCGAGTCGCTCGCGGCTTTGATTCACAGGTCGCCCGAACACCAGGCTGTCGGGCCGCGAAAAATAGACGTGCTCGAAAATGCAGTATTGATGCGGCTTTTCCGGGGCGAATCGAATGGACTCGACACCGCTGCGCGAAATCCGCACCATCTCGCCCGGCTCCACTTCGCGCACATATTCCGCATCGATCAAATCGAACGCGCACGTTTCCGAGCCCACCACCCAGGTGCCGTCGATGCGGCCCAGGTTCAGCGGACGGAAACCGCGCGGATCGCGTATCGCAAAGATTTCATCGCGCGTCAGCAGCACCAGCGAGTACGCGCCCTCCACTTGATTCAGCGCGTCGGCGATCGCGCCCGAAAGATTCCGCGCCGCGCTGCGCGCAATCAGATGAACGATCACTTCTGTGTCGCTCGTTGTTTGAAAAATCGACCCGCGATGCTCCAGCCGCCGCCGCACTTCGATCGCGTTGGTCAGGTTCCCATTGTGCGCCAGCGCGATTTTGCCTTTGTTGCAATCGATCACCACCGGCTGCGCGTTCATCAACGTCGTGTCACCGGCTGTCGAATAGCGAGTGTGCCCGATCGCCGCCGCGCCTGGCAGCGAAGCAATCACGCGCGGCGTGAAAATTTCCTGCACGTGCCCGAGCGCCTTGTGCACGCGCACGTCGGTGCCATCAGTCGAGGCTATGCCGGCCGATTCCTGCCCACGATGCTGCAGCGCGTAGATTCCTAGATACGCGAGCTTCGCCGCTTCGTCATTCCCGAAGACGCCAAACACGCCGCAGTGATCGTGGAACCGATCCTCGTCGAGTTGGATTTCCTTGCAATTCATGCTTTCTCGATGGCTGCCGCCAGGGATTCAGACCAGGCCTTCCGGAAGGAACTCACGTCCCCTCTTATAACAGGCGTGCCATTAAATTGGATGCGAAATTCGCTGCGGGTGACGGTTCCGATCCGATTTGCGGCCACTCCATATTGTGCCGCAACAGCGTTGAGCCGGGCAAGCGAAGCCGCCGAAAGCGAAACCACTGCCCGCGCGCCCCATTCGCCAAAAATTGCGACCTCAGCAACCGTGCTGTCATTTCGAGCGGAGGCTCGCGCGCTTTCGTTTTCCCTCGCGGAGCGAGGGCGCGAGTCGGAGTCGAGGGATCTCTCTTCCGCTGCTGCGTTAGAGTTAAGAGTAACGTCCGCCGACAGCCCATCGCTCGCAAAGCACGATTCCGCAATCGTCACAGCCAGCCCACCGTCGCTTACGTCGTGCGCCGAAAGAATCAAACCCGCGCTCGCAAGACTCACCAGGCATTCGATCAACCGCTTCTCAGCAGCGAGGTCGATCGCCGGTGGCACCCCCGCAACGATTCCCTGAGTCGTCTTCGCATACTCCGATGACGAAAACTCCTCCTGCCTTACTCTGTCATTCTGAGCGGAGCGAAGAATCGCAGCGTCAAAACCATCGAGCAGCACAATCGCGTCGCCTTCCTTGTCAAACGCCGACCCCACCGCAAAATCCGCATCGTCCAGCACGCCCAGCACTCCCAGAATCGGCGTCGGATAAATGGGCTTCCCCAGCGTCTCGTTGTAGAAGCTGACGTTCCCGCCAGTAATCGGAATCTCAAGCGCGCGGCACGCCTCCGCAATCCCGTCCACAGCTTCGCTGAACTGGCACATCACTTCGGGTTTTTCCGGATTGCCAAAATTCAAGCAATTCGTCGCCGCCACAGGACGCGCCCCGCTGCACGCTACATTACGCGCCGCCTCAGCCACGGCGTGCATCGCGCCCAAGCGCGGCGAAAGAAAACACCAGCGCCCGTTCCCGTCCGTCGAAAGCGCCAGCCCGCGCTCCGTTTCCTTCAATCGCAATACCGCCGCATCGCTCGCCCCCGGCCCGAACCGCGTATTCGTTCGCACCATCGAATCGTACTGCTCGGTGATCCAGTATTTCGACGAGATAGCCGGCGACGCCAGCAGCTCCCGGAAATTTTCAGTGAGATCTGTGCCTGCAGCTGCGAATTTAACGAAAGGCCCGGCGGTGCCAGTCGGCGAAGCAGGCGCCGCAATCGGCCGCTCATACCGCGGCCCTTCCTCCGCAATCGCGTGCGCCGGAATTTCCGCCACCACGCGCCCATGATCGAGCACTCGCAACTTGCCGTCATCGGTCACTTTGCCAATTTCGACGGCGTCCAGCCCCCATTTACTGAACACGGCAAAAACCTCACGCTCCCGCCCGCGCTCCGCCACCAGCAACATCCGCTCCTGAGACTCCGAAAGCATGATTTCGTACGGCGTCATGCCCGTTTCGCGCTGCGGCACGCGCGCCAGGTCAATTTCAATCCCCATTCCGCCGCGCGACGCCATCTCCGAACTCGAACTCGTCAACCCGGCCGCGCCCATATCCTGAATCGCCACCACCGCGCCCGTGCGCATCGCTTCGAGGCACGCCTCCAACAGCAGCTTTTCCATGAACGGATCGCCCACCTGCACGTTCGGGCGCTTCTGCTGCGACTCTTCGCTGAATTCCGCCGATGCCAGCAATGACGCGCCATGAATTCCGTCGCGCCCCGTTTTTGCGCCCGCGTAGATCACAGGATTGCCCGCGCCGCGCGCCCGCGCAAAGAAAAGTTCCTCGCGCCGCGCAATTCCCAGGGCCAGCGCATTCACCAGCGGATTATTCGAGTAGCACGATTCGAACTGCACTTCGCCGCCCACAGTCGGCACGCCGAAGCAATTCCCGTAAAATCCGATCCCGCGAATCACGCCGTCCAAAATGCGCCGATTCCGCGCAATCTCATCCGGCGCCTCATTAAAAGTGCTGTCATCTCGAGCGGAGGCTCGCGCGCTTTCGCCTTCCCTCGCAGCGCGAGGACGCGAGCCGGAGTCGAGAGATCTCTCTTCGCCTTTGCCTTTTTCTTTCGCGGGCGCAATCTCCCCAAACCGCAGCGAATCCATCACCGCAATCGGCCGCGCGCCCATCGTGAAAATGTCGCGCAAAATCCCGCCCACGCCCGTCGCCGCGCCCTGAAACGGTTCCACAAAACTCGGATGATTGTGCGATTCGATCTTAAAAACCGCGCAAATGCCGTCGCCGATGTCAACAACGCCAGCATTTTCCCCCGGCCCCTGCACCACACCTTTGCCGGTGGTCGGCAACCTCTTCAAATGCACGCGCGACGATTTATAGGAGCAATGCTCGCTCCACATCACGCTAAAAATTCCCAGCTCGGTGTAATTCGGATCGCGCCCCAGAATTTTCTGAATGCGCGCGTATTCCTCCGCCGTCAGTCCATGCTCCGCCGCAATCTCCGGCGTCACCTGAATTTCGCTCTGTACCGCCTTATGCATGTTTTATCGTCAGGGTACGACTTTAGTCGTGCCGCCCACATCGCTGCACGCTTGCGGCTTCAGCCGCTGGGGGATATGCGCCTCACGCGCACGCAAATTGTCGCAGCAAACAAAAACGCGGGCAAGCACAACGCCGGCCGTCACTCTGTGGAATTTCGCGGATTCTCGTGGAAAATTTATGCTGTCACCGCCACGCGATTGCCAGAAGCCTTGCGCTCCCCGCGCGTGAGGTACTCAACCATCGACTGAAAAATCACAAGCCCATCCGACGACCCCAGCGGCGATTCCACCGCCCGCTCCGGATGCGGCATCAACCCCAGCACGTTCCGCTCGCGGCTGCAAATCCCCGCAATCGCGCGCAGCGAACCGTTCGGATTATTCTGCCGGTCGAACTCAAGGGAATCCGCATCCCCCCGAACCGCCTCCGCGCAATCCGTTCCATCCGGGTGCACATAACGAAAAATAATCCTGTTCTCGCGCTCCAGTTCGGCTAGCGTCGCAGGATCGCAGAAATAATTTCCTTCATTGTGCGCGATCGGAATCTTCAGCACATCCCCGCGACGCGACGCGCCCGTAAACGGGGTATCCGTCCGCTCCACGCGAATGTGCACGTGGCGGCACAAATACCGCAGCCCCTTATTCCGCAGCATCGCTCCAGGCAGCAACCCAGCCTCGAGCAGAATCTGAAACCCATTGCAGATTCCCAGCACCAAGCCGCCGCCACGCGCAAACCGCTCTACAGCCTTCATCACAGGAGAAAATCGTGCAATCGCGCCAGTTCGCAAATAATCGCCATAAGCAAATCCACCAGGCAAAATGATCGCGTCGAACCCAGCAAGATCCTCAGACTGGTGCCAAATGAATTCAACGGGCTGCTCGATCACCGACGCGATTGCATGGCACGCGTCATCATCGCAATTCGAACCAGGAAACTGCACCACTCCCAATTTCATCTTGGATGTCTCCCGATGCAATTTTAACACACCGAAACTAGTCGGCTACGTTGTCATCCTGAGCGGAGCGAAGGATCTCAGCGCTGCCTACGTCACCGGCTGCGCACTCGGCGTTTTGTCCTGGCGCGGGGCTTCGCTGACTTTCTTCGCGGCGTGCGTTCTGAACGCGTGCGCGTTTTCTCTTCGCGTTTCACTTCCAACCGCCGCTTTCGCGCCCAGCCCGGCTTGTTCACCTGCCGCCCGCGCGCCAGCGCCAGCGCTTCCGCCGGTACATTTTCGGTCAGCGTCGAACCCGCCGCCACATACGCGCCATCGCCCACCCGGATCGGCGCTACCAGCGCCGTATCGCTCCCGATGAAAACGTGCTCACCAATGCTCGTCTGATATTTGGCAACTCCATCGTAATTGCAAGTGATCGTCCCCGCGCCGATATTCGACCCGCGCCCCACCGACGCATCGCCCAAATACGTCAGGTGCATCGCCTTCGCGCCCTCATGCACCACGGATTTCTTCACCTCGACGAAATTTCCGATATGCGCGCCGGAACGAATATCAGCGCCCGGCCGCAATCGCGAAAACGGCCCGATAGTCGACTTCGAATGCAACCGGCTCGCAGTCGCCACGCAATGCGCGCCCACCGTAACGTCATCATCCACGCGCACATCGTGCAACACGCTGCCGGTCTGAATCGTGCATCGCGCGCCGATGCGAGTCTCGCCCAAAAGCTGCACGCCCGGTTCGATCACAGTGTCCGGCCCCACGGCCACCTCCGGATCGATCACCACCGTCTCGGGCAAATAAATCGTCGCGCCCGCTTCCATCAATTCCGCTGCTTTGCGCGCGCGTAGAATCCGGTCCACGTCTGCCAAGCTCGCGCGCGTGTTGCAACCAAGAATCTCCTCTGCATTCGCCGCCACCTGCGCCAGCACCCGTTCATTCCGTTGCCGCAGCAGAGCGATCGCGTCTGTCAGATACAGTTCGCGGTGCGCGTTATTCGGCCGCAATGCAGCGAGCGCAGGCCACAATTTCTCCAGCGTAAAGCAATAAATGCTCGAATTCACTTCGCGAATCGAGCGCTGCTCAGGCGTCGCAGCCTTTTCTTCCACGATCGCCTCGACGCGTCCTTCCGAATCTCGCACGATCCGGCCGTAATCCGTCGGATCGGCAAGCTCCGCGCTCAACACTGTGGCAGCCGCTTCGCCGCGGCGGTGTGTAGAGAGAAGCGCTGCCAGCGATTCGCTGCGCAGCAGAGGAGCATCACCTGGCACCACGAGCGCCACCTTCGCGCTCTTGCGAATCGCGCGACGCGCCACCTGCATCGCGTGCCCCGTGCCGTGCTGCGGCTTCTGCAGAATCACTTGCGCGCCAAGATTCTCCGCAACCGCGCCGACTTCGTCCGCCTGATGCCCCACGACAACCAAAAGCTGCGCGGCCTTCAGCGGCAGGCAAGCCCGGATCACGTGCTCGATGAGCGTGCGCCCACCAGCGCGATGAAGCACCTTCGCAAGCTCGGAACGCATCCGCGTACCCTTGCCCGCAGCAAGTATCACAATGGCGGTGTCGGAATGGTTTGGCATCGGCCGTTATTGTGGCGTGCCCTATCAGGTTTGGCAACGACGAAGCCCAATATAGTGGTGCTACGTAGCGCCGGTCTTCAGACCGGCAGGGGTTGACGTGGCGTTGGCGCCGCGCCCCCAAACAGAAGAGACATTTTTCGCACCGAAAACAGTTGTTAGCGAGAAAGTCAGGAAGGAAGAGAAGCAGAAACCGGTGCGAAGTCACTCACGGCGTGATGTCCGTTGGTCGTTTCCGTCCACAACGACTGGTCAGCCAGCAGCCGCGTAACCAGCTGTGTGTGCGTCGCGTGCCCGGCCTTGTGCGCCTCGATGCGCGCCAGCAGCGGCCGCCCAACCAGCGCCAAATCCCCAATCAAATCAAGCGCCTTGTGACGCCCAAACTCGTCAGGGAATCGCAGCGGCCCATTCGTAATATTCTTGTCATCGATCACAATCGCGTTGTCGAGCGACCCGCCGCGAATCAGCCCCATCGCCTGAAGCCCCGGAAAATCCTTCGTGAAACCGAACGTGCGCGCTGGCGCCAGCTCGCGGCTGAAAGTGTCCCGGTTAACACTCAACTCGATTCCCTGCGGAGGAACCGCCGGATGCCGGAAATCCACATAGCAATGAACGCGAAACTCATCGGCGGGGTAAATTCCGAGCAGCCGATCGCCATCGGCAAATTCAAGCGGCTTGATCACCTTGATGTAGCGTCGCTGGCGGCGCAACTGCCTGATTCCCGCCTGCGCTAGCAGGTCGATGAACGGCTTCGCCGAGCCGTCCAGAATCGGCAGCTCGAGCGCGTCGATTTCCACATACACATTGTCTATGCCGCAAGAGTAGAGCGCCGCCAACACGTGCTCGGTGGTGGAAAGCAGCACGCCCTGCTTCATCAAGCTCGTGGCATAACTCACCCGCGCCACGTTCCGCACGTGCGCTTCGATTTCGAAATTGTCGAGATCGACGCGCCGGAACACGATCCCCGTATCCGCAGGGGCAGGCACAAATCGAACCCGGCTTCGAACTGCCGTATGAAGCCCGATTCCTTCCGTCTCGACTGGGCGTTGAATAGTGAGTTGGGAGGGCATTCGCCAGGGCGCTCCAAAGCACTTGGATGGCCGCTGCATTAGAATATTAATCATTTATAATCAATAATATACAAAAGGAAACCGAACAACGCAGTAGCTCACTGTGGTAATAATACAACACAATGCGATGCCAATATGTGGCGATTCAGCGGAGGTACAGTTTCGTCAGGCTAGAATGCTGAGCGACGGCGGAGGAGCGACGCCCGAACCAGCCTCGCTCGCCTGGTTTGGCGAGTTCCCGTTCCCAGCCTCCTGAAACACGGCCTGCAGCTCCTGGAACTGCGCAGCCGCATTGCTGAGCAGACTAGCTTGGTCGGTGGACGATGGCGCCGTACCAGCAGTCGTCTGGGAAATGGACTCGAACCCGGACCCGGCCGGCAGACTTGAGCTTTGAAGCGGAGCTGCCGATGCAGGTGGAGCTTGGGCTTGAGATTCGTTCTGAGCTGGGGCTTGTGTTTGAATTCCGGCCGGGGCCGGGTTCGAGAGATTGTTCGCGTTAAGCGCGCTGATTTGATCACTCGTCGCGGCAGGGTTCAGCACGCCGAGCGTGCGAACCAGATTCAAAAGCGCCGGAGGATCGTTCGCCGATTTGATCAGCGCAAGCCGATTGTCGAGACTGATGCTCTGGGGGCTAATGCCAAGCTGCTCAAGCACTTGATCGAGCTGCGCCAGCTGTTCCTGCTGATTGAGAGTCGCGGGCGCCGTCGCGTTCGGCACGGGCGCGGGTTGCGCCGGCGAGCTCGCGGTTTGAGCGGCAGATGGTGGAAAAGCTTCAAGCGCGGGCGGCGCGGGGCTTTGAAATTGAACGAAGTTCGCAGCGTCTACCGGCGGCGCTGGCGGAAACGCTGCGGAAAGTGTCACGGTGTCCGTCTGCAACACAGCTGACTGACCGGATCCGCCTGTCGGCAACTCTTCCGCGTTCTGCGACGAAACTTGATTCGCCGCACTCGAAATATCCGTAGTGAGCGGGAAATTGATGGCACTCATGATAATTGGCCCACAATCAACTCAAACAACTCGATGCCTGTTCCCATATCGGGCTGGCAACATCGGCGAAAGCCATTCCTTCTTCAATGTTTCAAATTGGCTCGCCGCGCCCCGGTAGGGACTTTGGCTTACCTGCGGTATCGGCAAGCGGTGAGGAAAACTTGAGCGATTTCTACTGCCAAATTACTGGCCGAAAAACATGTGGCGGAATCATCGCGCTATACCGCCGACCGGTTGTGTCAACCCTGCGGCGCGCGTAAAATACATGATTCAAGACCACGCGAATGGCTTCGCCCTTCAACATCATCTCGAATCTGCCGCCTGGCGCGCCGCCACCCACAGCAGCGCACCCGCGTCCGCCCTGGCTGCGCGTGAAATTTTTCGGCGGCCCAAATTATCAGGAACTGAAGCGCATCATGCGCACGCTCGACCTGCACACCGTGTGCGAAAGCGCGCGCTGCCCCAATATGGGCGAATGCTGGGAGCACCGCACCGCAACCTTCATGATCCTCGGCAATATCTGCACGCGCGCCTGCGGCTTCTGCGCCGTGCCAAGTGGCAAGCCGCTGGGCCCGCCCGAAGAAGACGAGCCAGAACGCGTCGCTGAAGCCGTCGAGCGGATGGGCCTGCGCTATGCCGTCGTAACTTCCGTGAATCGCGACGATCAACCCGACGGCGGCGCCGCAATTTTCGCCCGCACGATCTCGCAGATTCGCGAACGCGTCCCCGGCTGCCGAGTGGAAGTGCTCATCCCCGATTTCCGCGGCGATTGGTCCGCGCTCGAAACGGTGATGGCCGCGCGCCCCGACGTGCTGAATCACAATATGGAAACCGTGCCGCGCCTCTACCGCCGCGTTCGCAAAGGTGCCGTCTACGAGCGCTCGCTCGAGCTCTTGCGGCGCGCTGGCGAAATGACCCCGGGCCTGCCCACAAAAACCGGAATGATGCTAGGCCTCGGTGAAACGCGCGACGAAGTGCTCGCCGCCATGGAAGAAATCGCCGCGCAAGGCACGCACATCCTCACCCTCGGCCAATACCTGCAGCCCACTCCCGAGCACCTGCCCGTAGAGCGCTTCGTCCATCCCGACGAATTCGCCGAATTCAAACGCGCAGGCACACCGATGGGCTTCAAGCACATAGAAGCCGGACCGTTAGTCCGCTCTTCCTACCACGCCTTCGAACAAGAAGAATCCGCCCGACAATAGCACAAGCACTTTTCGCAAGCGAAGAGCGTTCAACCGAAAAAGACTCCGCAGTTTGCTTACGGCTCCGCTGCCATTCCGTAACGCCGGCGTCCCGCCGGCTCTTTTGAAGTCCGGTGGCAGGCACTCGGCCTCTTGCTCTGACGTGGGCAGCCATCCACCTATAATCCTGACTCATTCCTGCCTGTGCTCCAACGAATACGAAATTCCCAGTTCAAGCAAACTCAATCGCCGGATCAAGTTCTCAAATTCCCAAGCGCAGCCAGTGAAATCCAACAAGCACGTATAATCCTCACTCCATGAATCCCTGGCGTGGCTTGAAAGACTTGCCCCGCGAAGTGTGGCTCCTCTCCGCCGCCACTCTCGTGAACCGCGCCGGCACGATGGTCCTCCCCTTCCTCGTCCTCTACCTCACGCGCACTCTCGGAATCACGCCCGCCCACGCCGCCCTCTCGCTCACGGTTTACGGAATCGCCGCCCTCATCACGATGCCAGTCGCAGGACGCCTCACCGACATCGTCGGGCCCATCGCTGTAATTAAAGCCTCGCTATTTCTCTCCGGCGTCCTCTTATTTCTTTTCCCCCTCGCGCACAGTTTCCCCACAATCCTCGCCATCACATTCCTCTTCGCCATCTTGAACGAATCCGTTCGCCCGCCAAGCCTCTCGATGATTTCTGATCTCGTTCGACCGCCGCAGCGCAAAGCAGCCTTCGCGCTCAGCCGCCTCGCCGTAAATCTGGGAATGAGCGTAGGGCCCGCAGTCGGAGGCGTCCTCGCGCTGATTTCATTTCGCTGGCTGTTTTTCGTGGATGGCGCCACTTCGATTCTCGCCGGTGTGGTAATCGCATTGGCCCGTTGGGATTCAGCTCGCCTGAAACCTTCTCACGATCCCGACTGGTCAGATCCGGAAGAACTGGGCCGCGAGATCGAAGCAGATTCCGTGGTCCCGCTCGCAGCCGCGCATCCCGCCCAGGATTTGCGCGCGTTCCGAAACCCTCGCATGCTCTATTTCCTCGCGGCGATGATTCCCGCGCAGCTCGTCTTTTTCCAACTCACCTCTTCTCTTCCGCTTTTCCTGGTGCGCAATCTGCGCCTGCCGGAATCGCTCTACGGCACCGTGTTCACATTGAACACGCTCATGATCGTCGCGCTCGAAGTACCGCTCAATTCCGCCATGGCGCATTGGTCCCATCGCCGCACCCTCACGCTCGGCGCTCTCCTCTACGCAATCGGCTTCGGCTCCTTCGCCTTCGTCACGCGCCCCGCGCAAATTTTTGTCTCTGTCGTCATCTGGACCTTCGGCGAAATGATTCTCCTGCCCGGAAGTTCCGCCTACGCCGCCGAAATCGCCCCGCCAGGACGCCGCGGCGAGTACATGGGCCTCTACACAATGTCGTTCAGCATCGCATTCTCACTAGGCCCAATCCTCGGTACAGAACTTCTACAGCACCGGGGCCCGCACGGTCTCTGGGGTGTAGCCTTCGTCTCAGGCTGCATTTCAGCTCTGATGATGAGCCGCATAGGAACAAGAAACCCGAATCCAGTCCGGTAGCCACGAACGACACCGTCCTCGTCGTGGGCCTTTTTCCCCGTCTGTCATCCCGAGCGGAGGCCCGCGCGCTTTTTCTTTCCATCGCGAAGCGATGGCGCGGGTCGCAGTCGAGGGATCTGCAGTTAACTTTGGTTGGAAAGACTCAATGAATCGAATTCAGAAATTCCTGCGCAAGGCTCCGCACATGCGCCGGGCACGGATCGCAATTCGCGCACCCAGCACAACAATCACTCGCCGTAGCCACCCCCGGCACTTTCAGCACCGCATTAAAATACTCAGCCGCCTTCGTATTCCGCCCCAGCTCCACATTCAAATTCCCCACCAGCAGCAGAAAAATCGGATTCTGCGGATAGCGCGTTACAAGCGGCTCCGCTACGTCAAGCGCCTCCTGATATTGCTGCTCGTACGTCCGATAATTCCGGGCCAGATAAAATCGCGCATCCACGGCCAGCAGCACGCCGTGATCGACGCCCACTCGAATCTGCCTTAGTCCTTCCTGTTTGTTGCCGCCGGGAATCCCCATGAAGAAGCGCAGAAATTTCACGATGGGCGAAAGCGTGTCCACGTAATAGTTGTAAAAGCCGACTCCCACTGACGCGTCCGCATTGTCGGGATCAAGCTCGAGCGCCCGCAGGAATTCGGTGCGCGCCGCCACGCCGTTGTGCGCCGCGATTCTGTTTTCGTTGCGCAATCCATAGAGCCGCGTCTTCAGCGCGTAACCGATCCCCGCATAAAGATGATTTTCTGACGTGTCGTTTTTCGCGATAGCAGCTTGCGCCAGCTGAATCGCGCGATCGGCGAGCGCAAAGTACGAATCATCTCCGGGTCTTTTGCTCCGCTTCTGTGAATCCATCATTCCCCATTTGATTTCCGCCGCGTCGCAGAACATCTTCCACCAGCGCGCCTCCGCTTCGATCGTATACGGCAAGGGATCGTCGGGATGCGCACCCTCATAGGTATGCAGCATCGCGATCGCGCCATCCGGATCGCCGGCATACATTTTCTCGATCGCCTGGGCCGCTTCCGGCGGAAGTTGCACCCGTCCGGCTCGCGCTGTTTCCGCAGCCAAGCCAAAAAGAAAAGCGCAAGCCGCAAATCCGCCAAGTAAGCGGCCATAAACAAAATTCCGCGAAGCTGTATCGCGCCCAGGATTCATTTGATTCGTTTCACCCAGCCCAGAACCCACGCCGCACTAACGTACATGGTGAAGCACTCCAGCGCAAACGGCAGAAATCCGAGATATCCCGGCACAGGCATCTCAAAAATCTTCATGTTCTGATACATCGGAAACGTGTAACGCCATTTCGCCGCCGCCCAGTAGTTCCAGAATTCCCACAGCCAGCCGCAAATGAATCCCGCCGCCAGAAAACCATAAAAACGACGCCGGAATCCCTCCGAAAGATCACCAAGAAACGACGGAAGCCCAAGCCTCCGATTGATTGGATCGAGCAACAGCAGAAACCCCACCCACACAAGCGCGAAAAGATGCCCGGCAATCGCCCGCGGCGTCACCAGCGGAATAATCAAGCACGCCGCGCCGGCAATCATCAGTGCAGTTTCCACGCGCCGCGAAACTTTCCACGGCTCGCCGCCCACAGTTGGCAGCATCGCCTGCACCAGATCGGAAGTTTCGAAAATCGAGGGCGTGATCGTCGCGAACGACCACCCATAACCGATCATCGCCGCTACCCACGGCAAAGGCACACCCAGATACGCCCAATTTTCAAGCCGCAAATTGTAAGCCTCGAAGATCAACCAGAGAGGAATCGAAAGTAGCGCCATGCGCGCAAGCGAAAGCGGCGCATCATTCAAGCGCGACCGGCCGGTGATGGCAAACGTCGCCGCGTCGGCAATCAGGATGTAAGCACTCCAGGCAATCGGCGTGAAATAAGTGGCGACCGGCTCTACATGATGAAAAAGCAGCCACTCAGCCCCAGCCAACGCGATGAATCCCAGCCACCCATGCGCAGGAAACCTCCGCCGCCGCCGCACACGAAAGTATCCCAGCACCAACCCCACAACAATCGCCGCTGTAATCCCAATTCCAATCGTCACCATGCTCCGTCATCGTAACGCAGCTATCAGCAAGCTCCGCCGCCTATCTTCCCCGCACGCCCTGCCGTGCAACCAACAGCACCGCCTCGCCACACGAGCTACACCTGTCATCCCGAGCGGAGGCCCGCGTCGCTTCTTCTTTCCATCGCGAAGCGATGGCGCGGGTCGTAGTCGAGGGATCTGCAGTTCTCTTTCGCTACTTTACCCCCAGCCCCGCCGCCCTTTCTTGCTATGCTTTCCGTTCTTTTGCAGCACCGCGTCGCCACGAAATGACCGAACCCGAAAAACTCGAACGCGGCCTCAACCTCCTCGAAGCCACCTCCCTCAACATGACGTTCATGATCGGCATCGGCCCCTTCGTCGTCATCCCCTTCATCATCCGCGCCATGAACGGCCCGCAATGCATCCTCGCCTGGGTCGTCGGCGCCGCCCTCGCGCTCGTCGATGGCTGCGTCTGGGCCGAACTCGGCGCCGCCATGCCGCAAGCCGGCGGCAGCTACGTCTTTCTGCGTGAAGCCTACGGACCAAACCGCTTCGGCCGCCTCATGTCATTCCTCTTCATCTGGCAAACGCTTTTCCAGGGCCCGCTCAGCATTTCTTCCGGCGCACTCGGATTCGCGGATTATTCGCTCTACCTCACGGCCAAAATCGCAGCAGCAAACGCGTGGCTCGGCGCGCACCCCCGCCAGCTAATGTTCGCGCTCGCAAATTACAATCGCCTCGTCGCGATTCTCTTGATCGCGATCGCCGTCGTGCTCCTCTACCGCCGCATCACCTCCATCGGCAAAATCTCCACAATCCTCTGGATCATCGCGGCCGCCACGATCGCCTGGCTCATCTACGGCGGCGCAACTCATTTCAACAAAAACCTCGTCTTCACATATCCCGCCGGCGCCTGGAGCTTTTCCTGGATTTTTTTCGCCGGCCTCGGCCACGCCTCCGTGCAAGCCATCTACAGCTACCTCGGCTATTACAACGTCTGCAACCTCGGCGGCGAAATGAAAAATCCCGAGCGCAATATCCCGCGCGCGATTTTTCTTTCGATTTTCGGCATCGCCGCGCTCTATTTCGCGCTGCAAACCTGCATTCTCGCCGTCGTTCCCTGGCAGGAAGCGCAGAAATCGCCCTACGTCGTCAGCCTCTTCGTCGAACGCACCTTCGGCCCGCACTGGGCCTCTCTCGCCACCGCGCTGATTCTCGTCACCGCGTTCGGCTCCGTTTTTTCCGCCACGCTCGGTTATTCGCGAGTGCCTTACGCCGCCGCGCTCGACGGCAATTTCTTCTCAATCTTCGCCCGCGTGCATCCCACCAAGCGCTTCCCCAACGTCTCGCTCATCGCCCTCGGCCTCGCCTCCATTTTCGTCTGTATCTTCATCGGACTCTTTTCCGTCATACGCTCCATCCTCGCGATGCGCTGCCTCATCCAATTTGTGGCCCAGGCAGTAGGCTTGATGAGGCTTCATCAGCGATGGAAGGAGGACCGCTGGCCCTTTCACATGTGGTTCTATCCCCTGCCAGTGTTTCTTTCGATTGCAGGCTGGATCGCAATTTTTATTTCTACAGGGCGCCGTCCGATGCTCGCCTCAATAGCAGCGATGCTCGCCGGAATTCTCGTCTACTTCACCCGCGCCCGCCTGCTCCACCAATGGCCATTCGAGGAGGCCGCCTGATGGGCTGTGCAGAGAGCTTAAGGTGTTGTTTGCAAAGATTGAGGGCAGCAACGCGCAAGACTCCGCATTCCATTATCGCCCCGCTGCCATTCCGTAACGCCGGCGTCTCGCCGGCTCTTTTGACTTTCTCCCAAGGTGGGAGCCCCCTGCTTCAGCAGGGGGAGCTGGACTTCAGTCCAGCGAAAAAGCGCTACCTGCTGCGAAGGGGCTTTAGCGCCGGAATTTTCCGCACCCGCATTCTCAGAGCCGTCGTGTCCCTGATCACGCTAGCCACAACGATCACCGTCCCCACCTCCGCCCAATCCCTCCCCGAAACAGTCGAAGCCATCAACAAAGCCCGCATCACCACGCGCATCCTTTTCATCACCGCGCACCCTGACGACGAATGGGCCAGCCTGCTCACCTACCTCTCCCGCGGGCTCAACGCCGACGTCGCCCTCCTCACCATCACCCGCGGCCAGGGCGGACAGAACGCCATCGGCCCCGAACAGGGCGCCGAACTCGGCGTGATCCGCACCGAAGAACTCCTCGCCGCTGACAAACATTACGGCGTCCGCCAATTTTTCACCCGCGCCATGGACACCGGCTACGTGAAGACTCCCGAGCAAGCCCAAAAAATCTGGGGCGGCGTCGCGCTCGAAGACATGGTCCGCGTGATCCGCACGTTCCGCCCGCAAGTCGTCATCAATGGCTGGGCCGGCGTTCACGGCGGCCACGGCCATCACCAGGAAAGCGGAATTCTCACGCCGCAAGCCATCGCCGCAGCCGCCGATCCCAAAATGTTTCCCGAACAGATTGCCGAGGGCCTGCCCGCCTGGAAAGTAACGCTCGATCTGCGACCCGCGCGCGAGCCCAACGTCACCGGCGCCGTGCCGCTTCCCATCAACGACGTTTCGCCGCTCTGGGGCAAGAGCTACGTCGACATGGGCATGGAAGGCCACGCGCAACACCGTTCGCAAGGCACCCCATCATTCTTCGGCAATCCGTTTTTCCGCCGCCCGGTCTCTCTCTTGCGCGAGGATGAAAAAGGCGACCCTGCAGGCGGGTTTAATTCGAGGCTCCTGGCTGAACCGCTTGAAGCAATTGGCGTGCTGGCGGGGCTCCCTCGTGTGGACGCGCGTCTCGAGGACGCGCGCACTGCGGCGCGCGCTCTTCGCCGTTCCGACGCGGCCAAACATCTCGCAGAAGCGGCAAAAGTGATCGCGGAGCTTCACGAGCTGGCCTCGATCCACCACGCGGAAGGCAGCGCTCAGCTTCTTTGGGAGCTTGACCGGGTGAGTGAAAAAATCGATCTCGCGCTGAACGAGGACATCGCGCTCCCCATGATTGTTGAAGCCGACCGCCACGAGCTTGTAGCGGGCGAAGAATTCTCGGTAGACGTCAGCTTTCTCGGCAAGCCAGCCGTGCCGGTGAAATACACTGTGGACACATCGAGTCTGCTGGTGCCCAAAGGATGGAACGTAACAATCGACAAAAGTGACGGCGACAAAGAAAGCGGCGACAAAAACTACAAATTCAAAGTCGAAATTCCAGTGCACGCCACGCCGCCGACCTCACCCGGCGATGTGATTCTCCCGTACCCGCCGCCGTTGGTGCGCATCGCGCCCAAAATAGAAATTGACGGCTATTCCTTCGCTCTCGCGCAAACAGTTGAATCCCTGAAAGCCACCACCACCGGCATCGATACGTATCCGCTCGAGTTCGTCCCCGCCGTCACGCTCACCCCTGATCCCCAGCAAATCATGGTGCCCGCCGAGCGCGCCTCGCAACCGCTCACGCTGCTTACCCGCGTCCGCTACCATGGAACGAAACCTGCAAAAGTTTCAGTGGGTCTTGACGCGCCCAAAGGCTGGCAGCTTCAACCGATAGCGCCTCTTGATTTTTCCGGCCCCGGCGATCAATTGATTCGCTTCAGCGTCACGCCCTCCGCCAACGTCGTCCCCGGCGCATATCCGCTGCATCCCTTCGCGCAGCTCGACGGCGAGAAATTCACCACATCGCTCGAGCCAATTCCCTCATTGCCCACACGCGATTGGAGCGAGCCCGCCGACGTCACTGTGCATGTTCTGAATCTGATTGTCCCTGCGCACCTGCGCATCGGCTACATCGCCGCGAGCAACGATCCGATTCCCGACACGCTCCGCCAAATCGGCATTCAAGTGGATCTGCTCGACGAAGTCGCGCTCGCCTTCGAAGATCTCAGCCGCTACGATGCGATCGTCGTCGGCATCCGCGCTTACGATTTGCGTCCCGATCTGATGCGCTCGAATCGCCGTCTGCTCGACTACGTCCAGCAGGGCGGCTCGCTCGTCGTCCAATATCAACGCGATCCGCAATGGGTTTCCGCGATGCCTTACACTGCAACGATGCCCGGCCAGACTTCGCGAGTCACCGACGCGAATTCTCCCGTGCACTTCCTCGCGCCCGATAATCCGCTTCTCAATTCACCCAACAAAATCACGCTCGCCGATTTCGAAGGCTGGGACCAGGAGCGCGGCCTCTATTTCCTCGGCACATTCGATTCGCACTATCAACCGGTGCTTGGCCTCACCGACCCCGGTGAGCCGGAAACAAACGGCTCGCTCGTCTACGCCCACTACGGCAAAGGCGTCTACATCTACACAGGCCTCTCATTTTTCCGCGAGCTCCCAGCAGGCGTACCAGGCGCCTACCGCCTCTTCGTAAATCTGCTAAGCCAAACTCAACACGCCGCGCCTCAGAATTAAGGTTTGGCCTTTTGTAGCGCCAGTCTTCAGACTGGCAGGGTTCGGTTTGGAAGCTTAGAAGCGATGCCCGAAATTTCTAACCTCGGTACCGAACCCCCAATGCTCCGCATCCCCGAAGGCTGGTTCCTAATGGGCAGTGACGCCAACCAACCCGGCCAAGACAACGAACGCCCCGTCCATCGCGTCTGGATCGACGCCTTCGAGCTCGCCGCCTGCCAGGTAACCAACGCCGACTACGGCAAATTCCTAGCTGCTACCGGTCATGACAAGGTACAGCGCAAGCCGCTCCACTGGGACGATCCAAATTTCTCGCACCCGGAGCAACCGGCGGTCGCGCCGTCGTGGTTCGACGCGGCCGCGTACTGCGAATGGCTAAGCGCGCTCACCCACAAGCATTACCGCCTGCCCACCGAAGCCGAATGGGAACGCGCAGCGCGCGGCGGCGCCGAACAGAAACTCTACCCCTGGGGCGATGAGCCCCTCGAATCGCTCACAAATTACGCCTCGCGCTGGAAGACTGCCCCCGAGCGCGTAGGCCGCGCCGAGAAAAACGCCTACGGCCTCTTCGACATCGGCGCAAATATCCACGAATGGTGCTCCGACTGGTTCGACGCCGATTACTATCGCATCTCGCCCGATCGCAACCCGCAGGGCCCAGCCGAAGGAAAACGCAAATCCTCGCGCGGCGGCTCCTGGCGCCATCAGACCAAGGTATCGCGCTGCGCCGCCCGCGCCAGCATCCCCCCAGAATTTCAATACGCCGATTACGGCTTCCGCGTCGCCCGCGATCTAGCGGATTGACCGTCCCTTGGGTTTCAACTCAAGGGGCGCAAAGCTTGCGCTTTTCGGTGGGAGCCCCCGCATTCATGCGGGGGAGGCGCGCTTCAGCGCTCCGAAAAAGCTCCAGAAAATTATGCGCTTCAGCGCAGGGCATCTCGCGCCCGCCCTCAAGCACTCCGAGCGAGTAGCAGCACCCGTCCGCCACTCGAAAGGCTAGACAGAACTTCTGAGGGATTTGCTCGAGTGGTATCATCCGCGCGGGCAAGAGCCAATTGTAGAAACCGCGTGGCGGCCCACCGAGCAGATGACAACCTCGCTTGGAAGCATCGTATCTTCGATTGCCACAGTCACATTGATCGCTGTTGCGACCCGCTGGCTAGCTACTGCGAAGGGCTCCGATCTTCCGGAAAACCGTGACGGCATTAATTTTTATCGCATCAAGTGGCAATGGCGGGCAGTAGGCCTCGTTGGTGGATTTTTTGCGATTGCCATTTGTATTTTGGTTTCGAGGGATTCCCATTCCCGTCCTAATGGAGTGTTAATTGGCATCACCGTTGTATTCGTGGCAGCCTGTCTGTCGATCACAACCGGTTCTGTCACTACGGACCAAGCTGGAATCACGAAGAAGGGTCTTTGGCGGAATTACTCTTTGCAGTGGAAGGCGATCACGGAGATACGCTTGCACAAAAAGCAAGGCGGAGCTATTGAACTACGGGCCACTGCCCAGAAGTTAGTCATCGACTCCCGTTTGAATGCCTTTCAACACCTACTAAATGAAATCGAAGATCGCACCCGAATTCGGCCAACTGGAGCATTGTGACGGGACGGACACACCTCAGCTTTAGGTGAAGCACGCGAGACACTCCGCAAGTAGGTAGCCTGTTTTTAATTAGTGTCACGACTCAAGAGGCCGAAAAAAAGGAGGATGCCTACGGCTGGAATAAGTTCAAGACCAGCCGCGCGTTTCGTCACAAGACCCGCTAATACAGCACCTGAACAGAATGCGAGCCACAGGCCACTTTCTAGACCAGCGCGCCGAAGGTGAGTGTCCCACGAGCCCTGCGCGTCTAGCGGGGTTGTCCCGCGAGCAGCCAGGGCGAGATGATTTCCGACTTTGTTGAGTGCGCCTGTGACGAAGGTGAGATTCACCGACTCTGCTCCAACCCTGACCACGGCGGGATTCATAATGCCCATGGATACGCTAAGCAGGGCGATTCCAACTTCAGCGATGAATGCAACGCGCAAATTCAGGATAACGAACAGCGCCATGAATGCGGCAGAAGTGAGAAGCACGATTCTGTGGGAATGGCGGTATTTACTCACTACGATCCAATGTCCGAGAAACGTGCCCACTAAGAAGAAAAATATTGCCACTGCTTCAGGCAGAGCCGCATGGAACTTCTGTTCTCCCACATACACACCCGCCGAGGTTGTGTTCCCGCTCATGAAAGAAACGAATGTGTTGAATTGGCGAAGACCGTATCCGTCGGTATAGCCAGCCACAGTTGCGAGGCAGATCGCAGTTTTATTCAATCGGTATGCGCTACGGGAGGCCTGCGTCTTTCCTGTCATCTCATCTTGGGTCATAAAGACCATCCATTTTGTTAAGCGTGGAAGTCGTTCAAAATTAGCGGGTGGCCCGCCTTTTGTTTTGCGCGTCCGTGGTTTCCAATTGACGGCGCTTTTGTGCCGATAATAGCACTCGGGTAGGTCACTTCGAAGTTCGGACGCTCCTGTCACAAGGACTAACCACGACGCCACCGAAGCTGATACTCCTAGCGCTATGAAGCGCTGACGCCGCATTCTCTGCGCTTGTGCCTTTCGGTCGGAGCCCCCGCATTCATGCGGGGGAGGAGCGCTTTAGCGCTCCGAAAACGCTTCCGCTGAAGTTATGCGCTTTAGCGCTGGGCATTTTGCACCCCTCCTCACGCACTCGGGTAGCCACGACGACGCCCTTCTCGTCGCGCGATTTTCTGCGCGCACAAAAAGTACAGTTCTAGAACTGGCTCCCGTGTGCTGTACTTCTCACCAGTCGAATTTCTTCGTCGCCCCATGTTACCGTGCTCCATGTTCTGCGAAACAGAATCTGAACTTGAGAGCGCGGCTCGAACTCGAGGCGCTGGCGGCGTCGCGTTCCGCCGCGCCAATCAACCACGTCCCCACATTTCCCTTGTCACCCATCACTCGCTTCCCCAGAAAAGGTGCGCCTCCGAAGGTTCGCTCATCACTGCAGCCTCTCAATTTCTAATCGTTACACCGCGATTAGAATTTCCCGCAAACACAACGAAACAAACACTCCCCGCGATTTCTAATCGTTACAAAATCGCCCTTTTTCTACGGATAGATTCGCCGTGGCGAATGCCCCTTTTGCATCTCGACGCCGCTCGCACAAACCGTTTCGCCGCCGTCCCTTCCAACCCCCAGCCCCTACTCCCAAGCCCCCAGAACCCCTGGCCGCCATGTGGCGGGCGGCTAATCGCAAATCCGGGATTAGAATTCCGCGTAGCCCCTTTAAGAATCACCAAACTACAATTTTCTAATCGCAAATTTTTCGCGATTTCTTCGTTTCCTACCCGTGCCACGAATCGCGAGTCGCATGCCACGGAATTTCTAATCGAGAATGCGCGATTAAGCTCCGACCTAAGTGGCAAGGATTCCAACCGTTTGCAAATTTCTAATCGAGAACGGATCGGGGTTTCCTGTTCCGCCGCACTCCACCAATCCAGTTCGCTACGAATTCCATCCTTTAATCTCCAACCTCCAATCCCGAACCTCCCAACCGCCCGTCGCATTCGCGACACATGCACCGACATCCCTTCGCCTCGCGCTTTTCCGCGGTGCTATGCTTCGTGCGGTTCGAGGAGGAAGAGCGAATGAAGCAACATCTTGGGGGATTCGCTTGCGCCAGCCGCAGAGTCGCCGCACTCATCGCAATATTCATGCTCGCATCCGGCGCTGCCTGGGCGCAGAAGAAGCCTAAAAATAAAGCTGCCGACCAGTCACCGATGCCGAAAGTGGCGATGCCTGTGTCCGACGAGATCGATAAGGACATCAGTGAAATGCTCGCCGCATTCCAGCTCGGCAAAGTCGACATGATGCACAAATATTATTCAGACAACGCTGTCTTCGTGAGCGGTGCGTATGCTCCGCCGATTGTGGGTTGGGCAAATTACGTGGAGGACTACAAGCGAAGCCTTGCCGCGTTTCAGGGGATGCAGCTTATCCGTCGAAATACGGACGTGTTCGTGCACGGGGATATTGCGTGGGCTTCCTACCAGTGGGAGTTTCTTTCGTCTTACCAGGGCAAGCCATACTCAGCGCACGGCCAGACGACGCTGATCCTGCAGAAAGTGGGGGACGACTGGCTGATCGTACACAATCATACTTCGCAGGTTTGCGACCAGGCTCCGGAACCACCACAGCAGCCATCACCGGCGCAATCGCAACCGCCGGCACAGAATCCGGCTGCGCCAGCGCCCGCAAAACCGCAGCAATAGCCGCGGCTAAAATCTCTGGTACGCTTCCCAGCCCCAGATCGCGCCCGCGATCAGCAGCAGTGCGCCAGACGCGATCATGAGGAGTGTGATCGGCCGGCTGAGCTTGTCTATCTTGGCAACGATCATGCGCTGTTCGGCGGCCATCGAGTCGCCGGCCGCGTCCAGAAAAACCTGATCGTCTTCGTGAGCTTCGAGTGTGCCACGATAAATGAGAAGGCAAATCAGAATCGCGGTCACAGCGCCCCACGCCATCATTAGAATCATGAGGAAGTCGTGCATCGAACCCATCGCATACCTCCCGCGCCCGCAGGACGTGTAGCCAAACCCCCGGCTGGGTGAGCGGCCCAAGCGGGCCTGGCTTTTCCGCGAGTATAGCACCAATGCAGTGCATGGGAGATAGGTCTAGGATTGGCAGGCGATCAGAATACTGACGCGGGTGGTGGTTTAGAAGACGAGTGAAATCTAAGCGGTGAGGCGTTCGTCGGGAAACTGGATGCCCCAGAAATTGCGGGTGGGGTAGAGTATTTCGACGCCCAGCTCGAAGGAGCCGTCGTATTTCGCATCGCTCACGCGGATTACGCGGAATTCCTGGGTTTCCTGCGACAGGCCGTTGAGCACTTCGATGCGCGAGCCGAGTGCGGGCTGAAATGGAGTGCGCAGCAGCGCGCCGGTGCGGCTGACGGCAATAGCTTCGGCGGGTGTATCGAGAGGCTCGCCGTTGAAGTCGTTGCTGAATACTTTGATTGGGATGCGGATGAGAACGCGGCTTGCGCGCCGCCGTTCAATCATTGCGCGAGTTGTGGCCATAGCACGGCCCCCCTTGCCGACCCATCATAACTTTAGAGCGCGGCGCGGGCAGGGTCAAGCAATCCCGGCGCGGATTGTGCTTCGTTGACAAACCTGAAGGCGCACCGCAAATATGAGTTGCGGGAGTGTCTCGCAATTCCAGTCGGAGGCTTTTGCCATGGTCGAGAAAAGGGATTCATCGGCTCGGGCGCGTGTCGAAAATTTCGCTAGTCGGCTGGGCATTCGTTTGCCGATTCTGCTTGCGCCTATGGCAGGAGCGTGCCCTCCGTCGCTCTCGATCGCGGTGGCGAATGCAGGCGGGCTTGGGGCTTGCGGTGCGCTGCTGCTGAAGCCAGATGAAATCAAAGCGTGGAGCGAAGAGTTTCGAGAAGGCAGCAGGGGAGGATTTCAGATTAATCTTTGGATTCCAGAGGCGGCGCCGGTGCGAGACTTCGAATTGGAAAAGCGGCAGCGCGAGTTTCTTGCGACATGGGGACCTGCTGTTCCACCGGAAGCGGGTGACGCGAAGCTGCCGGACTTTGAGGCCCAGTGCCAAGCTGTGCTGGCAGTCGAGCCAAAGGCGATTTCTTCGATTATGGGAATCTATGCGCCGGGCTTCGTAGCCGAAATGAAAGCACGCGGGATCTTGTGGTTCGCCACCGCTACGACGGTTGCTGAAGCGAAGGCTGCGGAAGAGGCGGGCGCCGATGCAATTATCGCGCAGGGCATGGAGGCTGGAGGGCACCGGGGAGCTTTCCGTGCAGAAGACGCGGAACGGCAGATGGTCGGTTTGATGGCGCTCTTGCCGCAAGTGGCGGATGCGGTGGCGGTGCCTGTGATCGCTGCGGGCGGGATCGCCGACGCACGCGGAATCGCCGCGGCGCTGATACTGGGCGCGAGCGCGGTGCAGATCGGAACCGGATTTCTGCGATCGCCGGAAGCGAAGACGCATCCTGCTTATGCTGAGAGACTCGCGCATGCCGAAGCCAACGAAACGATGGTGACGCGAGCGTTCAGTGGACGGCCGGGGCGCAGCGTGGCAACCGCGTACGTCCGGGCTGCAGCTGCTTCGGATGCTCCTCGTTCAGCGCCGTATCCTGTGCAGCGCGGGCTGACTCAAGCGATGCGGCAAGAGGCATTGAAGGCTGGGGATGCCGGTCGCATGCAAATGTGGGCGGGGCAGTCGGCTAAGCTGGCGCGAAATGAACCGGCTGGGACCATCGTTCAGCAGTTGTGGGAAGACGCCTCTCGGCTACTCACGTAGTTCGATTTGTCTCTGACTAAAAGCCGCCGGTGCTACTTCATGAAGTCGCGGATCAGCATTGCAATTTGATCTGCTGCGGTGTCGAGGGCGAAATGGCCACCATCGACGATGTGGATTTCGGCTTTCGGAACATCGCGGCGGTAGGATTCCGGTTCTGAGGGGTCGAATGAGGACTCGTACTTGCCCCAGATGACCAGAAGGCGCGGCTGCTTCTCGCGCATCCAGGCTTGCCATTTCGGGTACGCCTCGACGTTGGTGCGGTAGTCGTAGAAGAGGTCCACCTGAATCTCGCCCTGGCCGGGTTGGTTGAGAAAGTAAAATTCGTCGGTCCACAGGTCCGGGTCGTGGCGTTCCACGTTGGGGTCGTCGCCGACGTGGCGTGAGCGCGTGGTTGCGAGCGAGAGAAGATTTGTGCGCAGTGCGCTTTCGTAGGCCGCGCGATCGGCCCAAAAGGCGCGGCGCGTTTTCCAATTTTCGCCGAGGCCTTCGTTGTGAGCGACGGCGTCCTGGACGATGAGAGACTCGACCCGTTCTGGATGGGCCAGGATCATGCGAAAGCCGACGGGGCCGCCGTAATCCTGCATGTAGAGCGAGTAGTGCGTGAGGCCGAGCGCTTCGGTGAAATGATTCATCACGTCTGCGATGTGGTCGAAGGTGTAGGCGAACTTTTTCGGGTCTGGCCAGTCGCTGTGACCGAAGCCGGGGTAATCGGGCGCGATGAGATGGTAGCGATCGGAAAGGCGGGCGAAGAGAGGCTCGAACATTCGCGATGAAGAGGGGAGTCCGTGAAGGAGGAGAAGGGTTGGCGCATCTTTCGGGCCGGCTTCTCGGTAGAAGATGGAGAGGTCGTCAACTTTTACTGTGCGATATGCGGTGGAGTGTTCCATGGAATGTTCCTTTAGGATCTTTCCGTGAGCGTTTTCTCGAGCTTGGGCCGGCGGTTGAAGTGATGAGAAGAGCACAACGACGAGAGCCATGCGGGACAACTGGAAGCACCGGGCCTGATGACGTGTGGTGCAAGGTTGCATTGTTGATCTCCGCGTATGCGAGCTAGTGTGCCAAATGCTGGCGGTATTCGGGTCCGTGCGTTTAGATTCGCGAGAGGGCGACCGGGATTCGAGGCCGAAAGGTTGGGACGAAATCCAAACCGCCCTGGGCGAGCCGGGGCTTATGAAAGCGGCGGCAAGCCGCACGCACTCCAAATGGGCCGAAGCGCGATTTCCACATTTCCTAAATTTCCACAGCCAAAATTCTTTTTGGTAGTCTTGACCGCTTGTGCGGGCAGAGTTACAAGGGTGGTGCGAGAGCGTTCCGATCGACCGAGTCTCGGAAAGCACGGCAAGCGAAAGCTTGACGAGCTACACGGGGCTCGGAAGGATAGAACGGCTTCGGGAAAGTTCGGAGCAGTACAGCGTCACGGCGAGGCTCTAGGTCTGGATCAGCGGTGGGCAGGACGTGCTCCCGTCAGGCTAACGCTTGATGGAAAGCGCGACGCAAACCACGGACCTGACCTAGCGCGACTTGCTGTGGTCGGCTTCTGCCGGTAAAACGGTGAGAAAGCTGGCAGCTGCGACTTTCGCGACTGAGGAGAAGGGGCGAGCAATCGCCCCTTTTCTTTTTTAATTCCAGGATTTCCTCCGCATCGCACCCTTCAGGTTGCGCACCGGCGCGCTGTAAAAGTTTTTGACGCTGGGCTGTGGAACGCGCGTTCGTTGACAAACCCGGGAGTGCGCGGCAATATGAATTGTTGTTCCTGCCGCAGGAAATGCCCAAGTGGCGGAATTGGCAGACGCGCTAGCTTCAGGAGCTAGTTCTCGCAAGGGAGTGGAGGTTCGAGTCCTCTCTTGGGCACCAACTCTCAAACATTTTTGGTTAGAAACGATACTCCGTTTCAGGGGAGCCTTGCATGGCTGAAGGTGAGCGTGCGATCACGTATCGCGGAGTGGTGAAGGCCGAGCATTGCGATCATATGGGGCATATGAACGTGATGTGGTACGTGGGGAAATTTGACGAGGCGAGCTGGCAACTCTTTGCGGCGATGGGGCTGACGCGGTCGCGGATGGAGAAGGAGAAACGCGGGGTGGCGGGCGTGGAACAGCGCATCGAATACAAACGCGAACTGCGCGCGGGCGATGTGATCACGGTACGATCCACGGTGGATGAGGTGAAAGACAAGGTGGTGCGGCTGACGCACGTGATGACGAACGATGACACGGGCGAAGTGGCGGCCATCATGCACCTTGTTTGCGTTTATTTCGATACGGAAATACGAAAATCATTGCCGCTGCCGGCGGAGTTACGCGAACGGGCGACTCGCATGATCGTCGCCGAAGCTGAGCGGAAATAGCTGGCGCAAATTCCAGGATTCCAGGATAAAAGCCTCACCTCTAAAGAGGTGAGCTACATTTGCCGCCCGGATTAATCCGCCAGTAGCAACTGGGCACAAAGGCCAATTCAGGAGCCGCGCAACGCGGTGAGGAGTGCGGCGCCGTTTGGGCTGCCGAGGCCGGTGCAGGCGTCCCAGCCGCGGCCTGCGGAGTAGGTGCCATTGTTTCCGGCGGTGATGTCGTGAAATGTGGCTTCGGCTTTTGCGGAATATAGAAGCGGGTTCACGTAGCCAACATTTGCTCCCAACGATTGATTGATGAGCGCGAACAAGCCCGCCCATAGCGGGGCGACGGCGCTTGTTCCGCCGATCACGGATTGCTGTCCATCTACCACAACGTTGTAGCCCGTTGCGGGGTCGGCGTCGCCTGCGACGTCGGGAACACCGCGGCCTGCGAAGCCGTTGGGAGCTTTCGGGACATTCGCGCTTTGCTGGAAACTTGGAAGCGCGAACGCCTCGCTCACGCCGCCGCCCGTGGCGCCTTCGTTCGCTGACAGCTCATTCCAGGTTTGCTCACTGCTGATTGAAGTGCCTGAGAGAGTTAGTTTTGTTCCGCCGCAACCGACGAGGAACGGACTCGATGCGGGGAAATCCACGGTGGGGTTTCCGCTGGTGCTTCCGTCGGTCGAACCGTTATCGCCCGAAGCTGCGAGAACTGTGACGCCCATTGTTGATGCGTCCTGGCAGGCGGAATTGAGCGCATTGCGAGATTGGGCCGTCCAGGAATCCTCCGGGCCGCCCCAGCTGATGGAAATGATGGATGGCTTGAGGGTCGCGTCGTGCACGGCCGTCGTGATTGCGTCGATGAAGCCTTGATCCGTATTTGGCGCGAAATACACGGCGATTTGTGCGGCGGGCGCGATGGAGCCGGCGACTTCGATATCGAGTTCCACTTCGCCGTCGGGGCCGCTGGCGTCTCCTGTGGGCGAATTTTTGGCGCCGTCGACGGAAACGGCGGTGACTTTTGGCGCGGAGATTCCGAGATGGCTGAAAAACTGGGTGAGATCAGACGCATTGTATCCGCCGCCGAGTTCGATCAGGGCGATGCATTGGCCGGAGCCGGTGGTGCCTGAGGGGAAAGCGTACGCTTTCGCGATTTGGAGCGGCGAGTAAGAAACGTCTGTGGCGCGGGCCTGGGCGCTGGGATTTTTCTTGCGCAGGCGGAAGTGCGGCTTGGCTTGGGGGCGATTGTCGAGGCCGAGAACGCCTTCGATGATGCCGTCGAGGTCGGCGGGAATCGTGAGTGCGCCGGTGCGGCAGCGATATGTGCCGGAAGGGTGTTCGTAGCGGCGGAGGGTCGCTCCGAAGGCGTCGTTGAAGGCTTGAACTGTGCCGGTGAGTTTGATGGTGCGGCTGGCGCGATCTTCGCTCGCGACTTTCAAATTATATTGCGTGGCGAATGCGCGAACTTTTTCTATGTCGGCCGGTGACGCGCCGTACTGCTTGGCGAATTCGTCGCGGGTGAGATATTTGCGGTCGCGAGGGAGGCGGGAACCCATTTGATCGGCGGCGGGGAAATCACTGGGCTTCGATCCGCGGCGCAGCACGACGCTGACTTCGATTTGCTGATTTGGATCGGCGGGGCCGACGTCTTGCCCGCTCGGAAATGCAGCTCGCGCGCTGCCTTTCAGTTCCACCCGATCCTGTCGTGATGCCATGGCGTGCCTCCAGGAAAATTGGCCGGGGAGAAAAGTATAACGCGGACGGGGGAACGCGGCGGCGTGAGCGTGAAGAATTAGGGTTGAGATTCTTCGCTCGCTAAAAACTCCCCGGAAAATAATTTCGACCTTTCAGTGCTTGAACCGCGGTTGAACGAGCGCGTTTCATCGCGGGAGCTGGCCAGTGAGTGCGCTATGGCTTGCGCTGATAGGTGTTCTTGAAATCGTCCTGGATCACGTAGGCTTTTCCGCCGACATTTTGGATGACGAGGTCTTCGTCGAGCGTGCGGGTGCGGTATTTCCAACCATGCGGTAATTTGAGGCGGTCGGCCAAAGTGAGGAGGGCTGCTTCGTTTAACTGCTTGTCTACTTCCTGCGAATAGCTTTGCATCACATAGACCTTGCCATCCGGGGAAAGAAGTTCATAAACATTCTTGCCGCGATCGTAGACGTAGCGGTTTTGACGTTGTACACCGTTTTCGGTGTATGGCTGGCGTTTGCTCGAATGGATTTTTATTTCCAGCTCGGCGAGCAGGCGGGCGTCGAGCCCGTCGAAGGACTCAACTTTGCCCGGATTTTCGATCGCGTTGCGATCCATTATGAAGTAGCGCGGACCGTTGAGAACGATTGCGGCTACGTTCCATTCCTGTTTCAATTTGGCGGTGTCGAGCGACGCCCATTTTTCTGCGGGGCAATCGTTCAAGCCCAGCGTGTTGTAAACGTCGGCGGTCGAAGAGAAGAAATGCTTCCTTACGACGAAAACCTCGCAGTAGCGAATGTTGCGAAGGTGATCTCTTTCCCTCATACCGTTCGGAGCCGGGCCGGTCTGAGCGGACGCAGCTGCTATTTCGAAAATAGGAACCAAAAGCGCAAGGCAGAAGATTCTACGTATGCTTTTTCCGTCCATCCATTTGTCTCCTGGGAGGTTGCGACTTAGGGTGTGCGCTTGATGATGATGGCGGTGAGGTCGTCTTTCTGCTCGGTGCCGCCCGAAAACTCCAGAACGGCGCGATACAAATTGGAAATGATTTCGCTCGGCGGCCTTTCTCTTGATTCGCGAATGTTTTGCTCCATTCGCGCGGAGCCAAACTGCTCGCCTTGTGCATTGGCCCACTCGAAGAATCCGTCGGTGGCGAGGACGAGCATATCGCCGTGCTCGAGATCAAGGCGGAGGGGCGGGTCAGAATCGAAACTCTCCGATATTCCCAACGGCAGGCCTTGCGCGTCCATTTTTTCGAAACAATCGTGCTTCAGCAGATACAGAAACAACGGCCCGTGTCCGGCCGAAAGCAATTCCACGCGCGGGTTTCTGGGGGTGCACACGGCTGCGACAAAGGTGACGAAGCGGCCTTCCTTTAAATCGGCGGCGAGGGCGGCATTGATCTTACCCATCGCCGGGAAGAGCCCGTTGTCTACGCTGAAGTTGGCTCTTGCGTAAGCGCGGCACACGGCTGCAAGCAGAGCGGGACCGATTCCGTGACCGGTGACGTCCGCTAGCGCGACCAGAACTTTCCCATCGGACAGCGGCTGCCAATCGAAATAATCGCCGCCGGTCTGATCGGCAGGCTGATTCCAGGCAGCGATCTCGAAACCTTCGATGACGGGCATCGAAGTGGGGAGCAAGGATTGTTGGATCGAGCGAGCTACTTCAAGGTCGTGCTCCAAGCGCTCCACCTGGTGTTTAGTCTCCGCCTCGCTAAGCGCGGCTTCCGCTTGTTTCTTGATTTCGGTAGCAACCGCACCTGCGACAAATCCCGCGACGATCATTATGATTGCGTAGACGGTGACGATCTTGTTCGGCGCCATCACCGATTCGTCCGGAGAGAAAGAAGGCCTCCAACCGACGTACAGTGCCGCCGCGAGGTAGCTTCCCGCCGCGACGAATCCAGAGAGCCGACTCGCAGCGGGGTTCAGATGCAGCGTGGAAAGGATAATGAAAATGAAAAATACGAGGACGGCCGGGTTGGCCAGCGGCCGGTAAGCGAACTCGACCGAGTTGCCGGAAAGAAACGCGATGACGAACGCGGGCAACGAAGTTTCCAGAAGAATGCTGGTAACCCATGTTGCGGTTGGCAACGGCCGGGCGGCCTGCATCGCGCGGTCTACGGCTCGCAACATCAGCCATTCGTAGGCCACGAGCAAGGTTAGAAAGACCGCGAAGAATATCGACAGGCGGATATTTTCGCTGTTGTGATAAAGGAGGGTACGGAAGGATCGCACTACGAACACCACGGCGACGACCGCAAGCAAAATCAAAATACGCAGGCGTTCGCTTTTGAGGCGCGCCAACTGGAAAGCAGTGGACCTGTCGCAGTATGCGTTCATCGTGTTAGAGGCGCACAGCATAGCTCTGCAACGCTCGGTTTGCTAGAGTCTTCAGGATCCGGAGGTAATGCAGAAATCAAAACCTCGATCCAGCACCCCGCTTCGCATCACGGCCGCGCGAATCTTGTAATCCATGCTGCGTTCGCAGCCGCAGGAATCGTTACTGTACTGCTGGGGCCGATTCTGCCGATTCTCATCAGCCGCTGGTCGCTCAGTGATGAACAGGCCGGGCTCTTCTTTACGACTCAATTTTGCGGCCAGCTGGCGGGGTGTCTTTCGACGGGAGTGCTGATTCCGCTGCGCGGGCGCGGGTACAGGCTTACGTTTGCGATTGGGTTTGCACTCATCGCGTTTGGCGTGGCGGCGCTGGGATTGGGCGATGCTCACGCCGGGCTAGTGGGAACGGCGCTGTACGGCTACGGTCTCGGGCTGGCGTTGACAGGCGGAAATTTGTGGGTGGCGGAGATTTTTCCGCAGCGCCGGGCAACGGCGGTGAGCATCCTGAACGTCACGTGGACCATCGGGGCGATCGCGTGCGGGCCGCTTGTGATGGTGGCTGAGGACTTGCACGTGCTGGCAAAATTTTTGGTGGGAGTCGCGCTGTTTCACGCAATTTGCGCGCTGCTGATTGGCGTTTGGGACATCGAGCCGCTTGAGCGAGGAACGGACGAACTCGACGTGGGCGGCGCTGCGCCGCGGGCTCGCTTGATTGGCGCGGCAGCGTTTGCGCTGGGCGGGCTTTTCTTTTTGTACGTCGGCACTGAGAGCGCGGTGGGCGGCTGGGTGGCGGCATACGCGAATCGAGTGGAATCTATTTCTGCGATGATGGCGGCGCTGACGCCAGCGTTTTTCTGGTGCGGGTTGGCGGTGGGGCGAGCTCTGGCACCGGTGGCGCTGCGCTCGCTTGCGACGCGCAAAGAGAGAGAGAAAATTCTGCTGGGCTTCGGCGTTAGTCTCGCGGCGCTGGCGAGCGCCGCATTGCTTTTTGCAGCGACGTATCGAACGGCTTCATTGTGCGCGACGCTTGCGGGCCTGGGTCTCGCGTGCGTGTACCCGATATTGGTAGGTTGGCTGGTTCGAATCTATGGCGCGCAGGCGCGTCGATTCGGAAGCATTATATTTGCTACCGGTAGTCTGGGTGGGGCGACGCTTCCGTGGCTCGTAGGTGCCATATCGACTCATTCGGGCGCCCTACGTGCCGGCTTGGTAGTTCCTATTGCCGCGTGTGTGGCGATGTTCCTGGTGAATGGATTTTTTCCAGGGCGGCGCGAGACTTAGCTCCGGCAGGAGTTCAGCAATCCCTCGGCGTACAAGGCACCTTCGGCGGTTTCTTCGTGCTTGAAATATGTAAACACATCGCCGGACGGCAGCAGCTTTTTGGCTCTTTCAGCGATTTCATTGCGGGCCTTGGGCGAATAGCTTTCGTTGCGGAGGCGGAGATAGGAAAAATCTGCAGTAGAGACTTGTGGCGTGACGAGATTTTCGCTTTCAGCCTGGCAGAGCGCGGCATTCGCTTTGCGCAGAGCTGAGAATACTTCATCGTTGAACCAGGATTCGTGGCGAAACTCGAATGCAGCGCGAATTTCTTTCGGCATGGCGGCCAGAAAACCTTCGAGCAGTTTCAGGTCAAGCTTCAGCTGCGGCGGCAACTGAAAAAGAATCGGTCCCAGTTTCTTTGCTCTTTGCATTGGCTCCAGGGCACCGACGAAATCTAACGTTTGCCCGGCCGCGTCGCGAAGCCGCATGAAGTGCGTGATCCGCTGGTTCGCTTTGAAAGAAAATTTGAAATCCGGCGGGGTTGAATCGACCCAACCCTGAAGCAGCTTTTGCGAAGGAAAGCGGCGAAATGTGTAATTCACCTCAACAGAATTGAGACGGCTCGCGTAGTGGCCTAGGAATTTGGCATTGGGAAGCTTCGCAGGATAGAAGTCGGGCTTCCAAGTGGCATATGCCCAACCCGACGTGCCTGCGTAGAGCTGTCCCATACGGCCGCAAGTGTACTGCTACTTACGCTTCAATCGCTGCATTCACTTTTGAGCTTTTCACGCGCTGCGAGGAGCCGCAACCTTCTTTGCAGCCGACGGGCGGATGGGGCCGGTACCGGCTCCCGTGCGCTCAATCGCGGCTGCGATCTCTGTCACGTCTGTGTCCGAAAGTTCCAGCGAAGCTGCGCTGATCCAGCCATCGACTTGCTTTGGCGTTCGCGCACCCACGATTGCGCCGGTCACGCCAGGCCACGCGAGTGTCCAAGCGATTGCGACCGACGAAACCGAGGCGTTGTGGCGCTGTGCAATCGGCCGCAGGGAGTCTCGCAGCGCGAGATTGCGGCTGAGATTCGGCTCTTGAAAATAAGGGGAACGCCGCCGCCAATCATCCTGAGCGAGATTTGCGATTCGTTCGCGCGAGAAGCTATCGGTCAGCAGGCCGGATTGCATCGGGCTGTAGCAAATCACGCCGGTGTGGTGGCTTGCGCACCAGGGAATTTCGCTAGCGGCGACAGGCCGATTGATCAGCGAAAAAGGCGGCTGCAAAGAATCGACGTGGCGGATTTTTTCGCAACGCTCGAGCAGATTCACGTCGAAATTCGATACGCCGCCCGCGCGCACTTTCCCTTCCTTGATCAGGTCCACCATCGTGGCCCAGGAATCTTCCACGGGCGTGCCGGTCTCATCGGGCCAATGAAATTGGTAGAGATCGATTCGTTCCACACCCAGACGGCGCAGAGAGGCTTCGCATTCGCGCCGTATGGAGTCGGGTTTTAACGTTCGCTGGGGCTCTGCCATGCGATCGTTCTCGAACGCCATGCCGCACTTGGTGAAAATGAGGGGATGCTGCGATTGGGGAATCTCGCGGAGAAGGCGGCCCACCACCTCCTCCGAATGGCCGAGCCCATAAATCGCGGCGGTATCAATCCAGTTGATGCCCAAATCGATCGCGTGGCGCATCGTAGCGATAGACTCATCGTCATCCTGGGGCCCCCAGCCGTAGGACCAGCCGCCTCCGCCAATTGCCCAGGAACCGAATCCGACCGTAGTGATCTCCAAACCACTCGAGCCGAGAGAACGCTTCGTCAATGCCATAATGAATCTCCTTCACATTTGAAAAGTGTCGAATCGATGCGGGCTGAGCTCGGGCCCAATTAAACGGGTCATGCAAACTTCAGTATCCCCCACAATCAGATTATTCTGTAGGTTGAAAGGTGGCAAGAGATTAGCAATCAAAAAGCTATTCACAATTTGTAATCGCGCTGTAGGCTGCTCCTATGGCCGGCGCGCAAACCCAGCGCTGAGTTCGTTTTCGACGTACGCTCCGGGCGGGGGTAAGATCTACGGCCAGCTCGTAACATGGCTGTAACACTTCGGCTGTACGCTCGCGCGCCTCAGGGATTGTTATGACCACCAATGCAGTACCCGACCCACAGAACATCTTCAATCGGCATCTTTCCTGGATGCAGTTCAATGATCGAGTCCTGGAGGAGGCGTGTGACGAGGCGAATCCGGTTCTCGAGCGCGTAAAATTTCTTGCCATCACTGCGAGCAATCTCGACGAGTTTGTGGAAGTGCGCGTGGCCGGGTTGCTTCAGCAGGTGGAGCACGGAATTCGCGAGCCTGGGCCGGACGGGAAGATTCCGGAAGAGGTACTGAAAGAGCTGGCTGCAAAAATCCACGAGTTTGTGGGCCGGCAATACGAATGCTGGCGCGACATATTAGTGCCCGCACTTGCGGAAGAATCCATTCGCGTGCTGAGTCGAGCGGAGCTGAGCCCGGCGGCTCTAGAATTTATCGAGAATTTCTACACGAAAACTGTTGAGCCCCTGCTTACGCCGGTGACGGTCGATCCGGCGCATCCTTTCCCGCATGTATTGAACAAGGCGCTATGCGTGGCGTTTCTGCTGAAGAAAAAGCGGCGGAGCGCGCAGACATTTCTCGGTGTCGCGACGGTGCCGCGTGCGCTGCCGCGCCTGGTTTTACTGCCTTCCGAGGAAGGCAAAGTGGAATATGTGTTTCTCCATGATGTGGTCCACGCTTTTGCCGAGCGGCTCTACCATGGGTATGAAGTGCTCTCTGCAGCTCCATTTCGAGTGACGCGCAACAGCAACCTTTACCTCGAAGAGGAAGAATCGCGCAGTCTTCTTGATACTGTCGATACGCAGCTTCACCGGCGCCGCAAAGGCGCGGCTGTGCGAATGGAAATTGAGGCGGGGGCGAATCACGAGATCGTCGATCGCTTGCAGGCGAATTTTCGGCTGGAACCCTGGCAGATGTTTCACGTCAACGGCCCTCCGAACCTTTCGCGGTTGTTTCATATGTATGACCAGACGCCGCGGCCAGATTTGAAGTTCAAACCGTTTGTGTCCCGCGAGCTCGTGCTCAAAAAAGGTGCGCCTTCGATTTTCGAGATGATTCGAAAGCGCAGCGTGCTGCTGCACCATCCCTACGATTCGTATTCGGCGGTGGTGCGGTTCATCGAGAGCGCTGCGCAGGATCCCGACGTGCTGTCGATCAAGCAAACGCTCTACCGCACGAGCGAAAATTCGCCGATCGTGCGCGCGCTGATCGACGCCGCAGCGAAGAAAGAAGTGGCGGTAGTGGTGGAGCTGAAGGCGCGGTTCGATGAAGCTTCTAATATTCGCTGGGCACGAAATTTGCAGGAAGCGGGCGTGCAGGTGTTTCACGGCGTAGTGGGCCTGAAGACTCACTGCAAACTAGCGCTGGTAGCGCGGCGGGAATCGAACGGCCAGATTCGCCGCTACGCACATTTGGGGACCGGGAATTACAATCCTTCCACCGCGCGTTTCTACACCGATTTGAGCCTGCTTACGACCGACGCGCACATCACCGCATCTGTGCACCACGTCTTTAATTACCTGACGGCCTATTCCGAACGCACCAGCTACTCACCTCTGTTTGTGGCGCCGCTCAATCTGGGAAAGAGCTGCCTAACGCTCATCGAGCGCGAAGCCAAGCATGCGCGCGCGGGCCGGCCTTTATCTTCGCAAAAGTGAACGCGCTGCTCGATGAAAGAATTATTGAAGCGCTCTATCGCGCTTCGCAGGCGGGTGTGCAGATCGAGCTGGTGGTGCGCGGGGCGTGCGCGCTGCGACCGGGGTTGCGGGGCGTCAGCAGCCGCATTCGTGTGCGGAGCGTGATCGGCCGCTTTCTCGAGCACAGCCGCGTCTTCATATTCGGCAACGGCGGTACAACGGAAACATACCTCGGCAGCGCGGACTGGATGCATCGAAATATTTATGAGCGCGTGGAGGTGATGTTCCACCTGCGCGATCCGGAGCTGGCCCGCCAGATTTTCGCCGAAGTCCTCCAGCCGTATTTAGCCGATACCGCGAAGACGCGGTTTCTATTGCCCGACGGCAAATACATCCGCTCTCGTGAAGCGACGAAACTGCTGCACATGCGGAACGGTTTCGCTTTCAACGCGCAAGACTTTTTGATCGCGGTTGCGGAAGGCCGCGACAATCTTCAGTCCGTTCCCGCCGCTGAGCGGCCGTTCAAAGCCGCTGGGCTCGTGGCGGCCGCGTCGAAGTCGGTTTAAATTCCGCAAATTTGGAACCTGCCGTAGACTGAAGCAAGATGTTTCAGTCGAAAACATACGAGCACTCGTTCGAACGGCCGACTGGAATTGAACGCCTGCAGCATGCCGTGAGCTGGCTGCTTGGGCCAGAGCCGATTAACGAAAAGCGCCCCGGCCACTTGTGGCCGCGATGGATTTTCCTGCGCGCGCTGGCGCTCATCTATTTTTCCGCGTTTTATTCACTCCTGTTTCAAGTCAAAGGACTCATCGGTACGGACGGCCTGCTTCCAGCCAAGGACTATCTTCAGGCGGTCACGTCCGCGGTTTCAGGAGTGCTGCGATTCTGGTATGCCCCGACGCTGCTGTGGATCAGTTCCGACAACCGCATGCTGATGGCGATCTGCTGGATCGGGTTGATCGCGTCGGTGATTCTGTTTTTCAATGTGTGGCCACGGGGAATGCTTCTTGTTTGTTTCGTATGCTATTTGTCGTTTGTAGCAGCGGCACAGGATTTTTCCGGCTACCAATCAGATGGAATGCTGCTCGAAGCGGGGTTTATCTCGCTATTTTTCGCGCCGTCGGGATTCTGGCCGGGATTGGGGCGAAGCAATCCTCCATCGCGAGCGAGCATGTTCTTGCTGCAATGGGAGTGGTTCCGGATCTACTTCGAATCGGGTGTGGCAAAGATTCGAAGCGGCGATCCTACATGGCGCAATTTCACGGCAATGGACAACTACTATCAGAATGGTCCGCTACCCACATGGATTGGATGGTACGTGCAGCATTTTCCGCACTGGTTTCACGCCGGGGCCGTTGCGCTCACGCTTGGAATTGAACTTGTGCTGGTGTGGATGCTTTTTCTGCCCCGACGTTTCCGGATAATTTGTTTTTGCATCGTGACGCCATTCGAGATCGGAATCATCCTCACCGCGAACTACACGTTTTTGAACTATCTCGTTCTCTCGCTTGGTTTCTTGCTGCTTGATGACCGATTCGTTGAACGGATTTTGCCGCGTAAGGTGCGAGGCCTTTTCAAAGCGACGACAAGCGTTGGGGCTGGGAGCGAAGCGGTTGCGGCGGCGGCCAAGAATGGCGGAGACTGGCGCTCTGTGTGGCGCGAACGGCTGCGTCCGCTTCGAATGGCGATTGCCGGGGCGTTTCTGGGCTTGGTTTTTTATGCGACGACAGCTCAGCTTATCTGGGTATTTCTTCCAACGCTGCCTCTGCCGATGTCGCCCGTGTCGGCGCTGGAACCATTTCGCATCGCCAATCGCTACGGCTTATTCGCGGTGATGACGCCCGAACGCCTGGAAATTGAATTTCAAGGGTCGAGCGACGGGAAAACGTGGATTCCGTATCCGTTCCGCTACAAACCGCAGGATGTGAAAAAGGCGCCGGGGATTTACGCGCCGTATCAGCCGCGCTTCGACTGGAACCTATGGTTCGCGTCGCTGGGCGGCTGGCGTGACAATCGCTTCGTGCTGTGGACGGAGGAAAGGCTCCTTCAAAATGATGGCGACGTACTGCACTTATTTGCTGGCAATCCGTTTGCTGGAGGCTCGCAGCCGATCGCAGTTCGCGCGGTCATCTACCAATACTGGTTCACGGACGAAAAAACGAAACGCGAAACCGGCGATTGGTGGCAGCGTAAACTGCTGGGGGCTTATGCGCCTGCTCTCGAGCGACAGCCGGACGGCAGGATTGGAATTGTCGATCTGCCGATCGCACGCGAATCGCAGGAATAACGGCACAGGAGTGACAGCGGGACAAACCGTGAGCATGTTGCGCGTCCAGGCGTTGCTAACACTCTTTGCCAGCCGGCTTGAATTCCGCTAGCCTGTGCGTGGCACTTCTCGCCAACTATGAAACATCCTCGAAAATATAAAGGCTCGAAAGACTCGGAGAAAGAACCGCACCCGAGTCATGTGACCGAAGAGCAGGTGATTTCCTACCTGTCGTCTATCTCGCAGCCAGAAAGCATCAGGCAGATTGCGCACGGAATGGAGTTGCAGCACCACGGGCGCCGCTTCCTGCCGCGAATCATTCAATATTTGAAGAGCCGGGGTGACTTGGAAGAAATTCGCGGCGGGCAATATCAACTGGCGGAGAGCAAGCAGTCGTCACGTGCCACGGCGAAAGGAAAGAAGTCTGCGGCAGCGGGAGACCAGAAGCCTGCAGATGCGGGCTCCGACTCAGCTGGCGGGGCAGGCGCGGCCCGAAAAAATGCCGATCCGAATTTGGTCTCTGGGCGAATCGTGGCACACCGCGATGGCTACGGTTTCCTGGTGCCGGACAAACCGATTGCGCGCGTCGAAGGTGACCTCTTCATCGGGCGCGATGCTATGGCAGACGCGATGCACGGTGATCGTGTGCTGGCACGCGTCGAAAGACGAAAAGCGGATGGACGCGCAGAGGGCCGCATCGTACAGGTGCTCGAGAGGGAGAATCCGACGGTTGTTGGGCTTTTCCGCTACGGTCCGCATGGAAACGTTGTGCTGCCGTACGACACGCGAATTCAACACGAGGTTGCGATTCCGCCGGGCGACGAATTGACTCCGGAGTTGCGCGAGAAAGTAGGCGGGCCGCAAGCGGGCGGCACGACGGCGAGCCATCGCCGATTACGGCTGCCGGAGTTGGATGGCGCAGTGGTGAACGTGGAAATCACCCGCTATCCAAAAGGAGGCCTCGCGCCGACGGGCCGCGTGATTGAGATTCTCGGCCGGCCGGGTGACATTGGCGTCGACGTCGAAATCATTATCCGGAAGCATCATCTGCCGCACATTTTCCCTGCGGAAGTAGTGGCGGAAGCGAAATCTGAGCCGCAGCGGGTTACCGAGGCAGATTTGCGAGGCCGGCGCGACTTTCGTGACCTGCCGATCGTTACGATTGACGGCGAGACGGCGCGCGATTTCGACGATGCGGTTCATGTGACCGAGTTGCCGGACGGGCACTATGAGCTGCAGGTGCACATTGCGGACGTGGCGCATTATGTGGAGCGCAATTCGCCGCACGATCGAGAAGCACACCTGCGCGGGACTTCGGTATATTTTCCCAATCGCGCCGTACCCATGCTGCCGGAGGAACTTTCGAATGGCATCTGTTCGCTGAATCCAAAAGTAGACCGGCTGGTGATGAGCGCGATTATGGAAATCGACGCGAGCGGAAACACGGTGCGCACCGATTTCACCTCGGGCGTGATTCGCTCTGCGGAGCGGATGACGTATACCAACGTGCACAAGATTCTCGAGGGCGATCCGGAAATGAACGAGCGCTACGCGCCGCTCGTCGGGAATTTCAGGCGCATGAAAGAGCTCGCGCTGCTGCTGAACAAGAAACGCGTTGCACGCGGTTCGATTGACTTCGATCTGCCCGAACCGATTATCGAATTTGACGAGCAGGGGCGGATGCTCAGCATCGTCCGCAGCGTGCGGAACATCGCGCACCGGATCATCGAGGAATTCATGCTGGCTGCGAACGAGGCGGTGGCGCAATATCTCGAGCGTCGCGCCGTCGCCTCGCTCCATCGCGTGCACGAAAAGCCGGATCCAAAAAAGGTAATCGAGTTCGAAGAATTGGCGCGTGCGTTTGGCTACTCGCTGGGAGTGGAAGATCTTACGGAGCGCCGCATCGCTGTGCGCCACGGGCGGGTGCAGCCGGCTGCGCGAGGGCGAGGAGGGCGCGACACCAGTCGAGGGCGGGCGCGTCCGATGAGCGTGACCGTGCCGGGGGCCGAGGAAGTGGATATTCGTCCGCAGCACTATCAGCGTCTGACGGAAAAAATTGCCGGGAAGCCCGAGGAGCGAATTCTTTCTTATTTGATGCTGCGTTCATTAAAGCAGGCGCGCTACGCCGTGGAAGTGCTCGGGCATTTCGCGCTCGCCACGAAGGAGTACACGCACTTTACGTCGCCAATCCGCCGCTACCCCGACCTGATCGTTCATCGCGCTTTGAAATGGGCACTCGCGAATCCAGACGTGAAGCCAATGCGCGCGAACCTGGCGGACGCGAAGCCAGGAAAAGAGCCCCAGACTGCGGCGATGCTGGGGCCATATCGCGGGGTCGAGCTCGAAGAGATCGCCTCGGAAAGCTCGGAGGCCGAGCGGCGCGCAGAAGCGGCTGAGCGAGAACTGATGGAATGGAAGACCGCTCAGTTCATGGAAGGCCATCTCGGCGAGGAGTATGAAGCGCTGATTATTTCCGTACAGAAGTTCGGATTTTTCGTGGAACTCGTTGAAATTTTCGTCGAGGGGCTGGTGAGTATCGACCGGCTGGAAGAAGTTACCGGGATGCGCTGCACGTTTCGCGAGCGCGACCACGTGATTGTCGCTGAGCCTTACCGCGGCGGATCGCGAGGTGGTAAAGTGCAGAGGATTTTCAGGCTGGGCGATCGAGTGCGCGTGAGGGCTGAGCGAATCGATCCGATGCGCCACCGCGTGGAATTTTCTCTGATTTAGATGAGCCTTTTTTTGTGCGGCAAGGGTAGTGTATCTTGCACTGAATTCTGGAGGCGCTCGTGGCGGCTCGCCTTTGTCCTGATTGCTTGCATGAAGTTTCCGCAGGCAGAGTTCTTGCCTATTCGAATGATCTAGTCTGCCCCAACTGCGCCAAGCCGCTCGATATTTCGTTGCTTAGCCGCTATCTTGCTGCATTTGCAGGGCTAATCGCGGCGGTGGTGGTGTGGTGGGCCGCTTCGAAACACTACGCGAATGATTCGTGGGCGCTCGCCTGGGTCCTTCCGATCGTGTTCAGTTACTTCGCACTCAGCATCGTTGCGCCGATTGTGCTGGCGCTCACCGCCGACTTACAGCTCCGAAGTACTGAAGCAGCGCCGGCCCTCCCCCAAGCTTCTGCTCCTTCGCATCACGCCACTCACTAAGCGCTCAAAACTCGCCAGTTTCTCGTTGGCACAGTTGAAGTGCACTTATAGTAAACTGGCGTACCATTGACCCGTCACACGGGCACAGGGTGAAATGGTTATTCGATGAGCCGCTTTGTTTCATTCATGGGAAAGCGTGTGGAAGCCCAGTACCGGGTGGCGGACATCCACCAGAAATCCGTGGGGACACTTGTGGCCGACACGGGGCGATCTATCGTGGTGGAAGAGCGGATTCTGCAGGGAGAAAGAAAGAAGACGATGCGGGTGGAGATTCCCTACGAATACGTAATACGGCTTACCGAGGCGGCGCATAGTTCCGAAATCCCCACTATACTTCAGGCCAAGCCAACTAAGACCCGACGCTAACTCTCCCAACTTTCCTATTGAAGAGGATTTTTCCAAACTTTTCTTGACGATTCTGCGTCGAGCCACGCATATATTGCATGTGTGCCAGAGGGGGGCTAATGAAACCGACGGTTGGATTTATCGGATTGGGGCTGATGGGAAAGCCGATGGCGGGCAACCTGATGAAGGCGGGATTTCCCTTGGTGGTCTGGAACCGAACGAAGGATCGAGCGGATGAACTCGTGCGAGAAGGAGCGAAATTTGGCGCGAATCCTCGCGAAACGGCGGCGCAGGTGGATGTGCTGATTACGATTGTGAGCGACCCGCCTGCGGTCGAGGGGATTTTATGGGGAGCGGATGGCGCGCTGGCGGGTTTGCGACGCGGCAGCACGTATATCGATTCGAGCACCATTTCACCCGACCTTGCGCGCCGTGCCGCTGCCGCTTGTGCCGAGAAGGGCGCCGACTATCTGGATGCACCGGTTACGGGTGGTGATTGGGGCGCGAAAAAGGGCGAGCTGGTTTTCATGATTGGCGGAAAGGCTGAGGTGTTCGAGCGCGTGAAGCCGGTTTTCGAGGTAATGGGCAAGAAATTCTTTCTCCTGGGTCCGAACGGCGCGGGGCAGACGGTGAAGCTCGCGATGAATCTGATTCTCGCGCTCGAAGTGGAAGCCCTGGCTGAAGCGCTTGCGCTGGTTACGAAGGCAGGTATTGCCGGCGAGAAACTTGTGGAGGTAATGCAGTCCAGCATGGCCCGCGCGGGGGTGCTGGACGTGAAGGCGCCCACCATGCTTAAGAATGAATATCCGGCTAGCTTTCCGTTACGGCTGATGCACAAGGATATTCGACTTGCCCTCGAACTGGCGAAGAAGGAAGGGCTCGACTTACCTGCTGCTGCAGCCGCGTTTGCGACGTACAGCGCCGTGAAAGAAGCATCGAAGGACGACCCGGACTATGCGGCGGTGGCGCGCTTCTGGAATAAGAAGTAGACGAGGCTGTGGCTCCAACGTTGGTAGCGCATGGATGCTGCACTCCCTCCAAGAAAAGTAATACATTCTTATTAAGTATTACGAATCATAGAATGGTATACTTTTGTCTTGGTATCAGAAGTTCTGGTGAAAATATGAAGATCAAGACATCCACAGTAACGCAGAAGGGTCAGATCGTGATTCCCTCGAAACTACGAAGAAAACTCGGCATTCGTCAGGGAACACAGATTGCCTTCATCGAAGAGGACGAGCGCCTTGTGCTTCAGCCTCTCACCGCGGAGTACGTGAAAAGCCTGCGGGGCGCTCTCAAGGCTGGACGTTCTCCGCTGAAGACCCTTTTTGAGGAGCGGAAGCGGGACCGAAAACTTTGAGGCGCGTCGTCCTGGACGCGAGCGCGATCCTCGTTTTGTTTCGCGATTCCCGGGGAGCGGAAACCGTCCAACAACTGATTGTCTCGGCGCTTCACGGGGAAACGCAGCTATTCATGAGCGTGATCAACTGGGGAGAAGTCTACTACTCGACGTGGCGAGCCCAAGGTGAACCGGTTGCCGAAATGCTGCTCGCCAAAGTTTCCCGGCTGCCAATTGAAATAGAGGATGCGACTTGGACAGCAACGAAGCAGGCCGCGGAATATAAAGCAAGTTACGCGCTCCCCTATGCGGACTGCTTTGTTGCGAGTCTGGCGCACCGAGTCAAGGGCGAGATCGTGACTTCCGATTCGGACTTTTCAATCGTTAAAAACCAGATTCCAATTACCTTCCTTTAGCCGAAAAAGCGACCCATATACGGGTCAAGGTAATCGAAACGCTGGGAAGTAGCTGAGGGGAAGGTCGCGCGCGGTACGCAAGCCCGATTGCGCGGCGAGAATTGAAGGAATCGCGTTGACTACTACAGCGGCGGTGGCCACATCTCCATGCGTGCCGCCGGGAATCGTGAGCGACAGGTTCGGCTCGCCTTTCAGTTCGATCGAGTCGGTGGAGTCTTCTGCGCCCACAAACATCTTCAGCTCCATGTAGATTTTCTCTTGGCCGCCGTCCGTTCCGCGCGCAATTTGATGCACGCCGGCTACCTGGCCGGGCGCAACTTCCAGGAATTCGGTTTTCACGGGTTGTACCGCGATCACCGGCTCAATCGTTTCTGAAATATCATCGAGCTCGAATCCCAGGCCATCGGCTACCATGGCGATGGATTCGGGTAGGCCGTGATGCTTGATTACGCCGGCGCTCACCTGGGCGCGAAATTCTTCGGGCCTCATTCCGGCGCCGATTTTCTTCTGCAGCGGCAGCCGGCGCTTCGATGCGTCAACGATGCGTACAGCTTTAGCCCATTCGACGCGCTGCGAAACGGCGCTCAACGTAAGAACGAGCTTGTCCATCACGAATCCGGGATTCACTCCTGTGCCGACCAAAGCGACGCCTTCTTCTTTCGCAGCGGCGTCGAGCTGTGCGGAAAGATCCGGATGTTTGCGATATGGATAGGCGAGTTCCTCGCATGTGGAAACAACACAGCAGCCCGCGCCGAGACATTCGAGCAACTGGTCCATCACGTTCGGTAAATAGGAAGAAGTCGAGTGGATCACCACGTCCACAGGTTTCGCGAGCAACCCGGTAGAATCGGCGGCGATCAGTATGCCCCACGGAGCATCCTTAGAGCCCGCGACTTCGCCGAGATCGCGCCCAACTTTGGCGGGATCCTTGTCGATGGCACCGACAATTTCCAGAGCCGCCTTCTCGCGCATCAGGCGGACGATGGAAGCGCCAATCGGTCCGACACCGTACTGCAGCACACGAATTTTCTTCTTCAACTTGGCCTCGAATCGGGATGAACGACTTCAGGACAGCTCCGAAGTTCTCCCCGTCAGATCGCGCAATACAAAAACGAGTGGACTACGTTAATGGGTTATCCGCCCGACTGCAACCGCATTTCCAAGGCTTGTCGCGTGAACCGTGGCACCGCATAATGTGCCCGGCACTTTCCGTGAATTCTTCATCTGACACGCAAACCCCTGAAAGAAATTGGCTGCGCGCGACGCTTCAGGCGCTCTTGCATTATGGTGGCAGCGCCTTGGTTCTCTTCCTGCTGTTCCGTTTTCTGTCGGGCCGCAAGATTTGGCAGACGCTTGAGGTGCTTCCGACGCATTTGTGGGTTTTTGTGCTGACCGGCTATCTAGCGACGCATTGCATCGGTGTGACGAAATGGCGGCTCATGGTAAGCGTGGCCGGTTCCGGCTTGAAGTGGAAACAGGCCGCGCGCTGCTATTTTGCGGGGCTTTTTGGCTCATTATTTCTGCCATCGCTCATCGGCGGGGACCTGGTTCGCGCGAGCATGGCGATGCGAATTGGCCGCAGCAAAGCAGGAGTTCTGCTTGGAAGCCTGGTTGACCGGAGTGTTGATCTAGTGGCGCTGGGGCTTTTGGCGGGCGCCGGTGCTTTGCTGGTACCTGGCTCGCTCGATCCTAAAGACCGGCGGATTTTTCTCGCGCTCGCCGGGGTTGGGTTGGTTGGAATCGCGATGGCGGCGGCCATCGCCGCGTTTCTTCCCACGCGCCGATTTTCCTACCGTATGAGACGGAGATTTGCTCGGGTGAGAATTGCTGCTCGTTCCATGACCGGACGCCCGGGAGCGGTATTCACCGCGCTCATCCTCGCTTTGTCGGCGCAGACCGTTTTCATTGTCTTGAATATGGCTCTAGCGGAAGCATGCGGATTGCACTTAGCATTTCGAATATGGTTGTTCGCGTGGCCCCTGGCGAAGCTTTCGGCGGCAATTCCGCTCACCCAGGGAGGAATCGGTTTGCGCGAAGCGGCACTCGCTGCTCTGCTGTTGCCATTTGGAGCGCCCGCGGTTCTATCGGTCGCTGCGGGAATTGCGTGGGAAGCCATCGTGATTGGAGGCGGGCTGGTTGCAGGACTTACCTCATTCTTGATGACGCGATTTAGTTCCTAACAAGACGAAACTTCTACGCAAAAAGGAAATCCCCGAAACGGTCGGATTCCGTCCCGGGGATTAAGAATCCTAGTACGCCTGTGACGTTTTCAGATGCGCGAGCGCGTGGCGCGAAGGAACTCGCGCAAGGATGAGACGTTAGGCCCGTAGGAACCTACGCGGCCGGCATCCACCGGAAGTCCAAACATTTCGGCCTGCTCGATACTCATCCCCGCATCATCAAGTTCGGCAAGGCTGTAGCCCTCTGCCGGCGTCAGGCGACGGCCTGAACGATCCAGTGGGCGAGGTGGCCGGTGGGTGTGCCAGCGCTTTCTCACGATGTCGAAGAAGTCGTCCCAATCTCTACGGTTCCACATGAGTTCCTCCCCAACGCCCCGGGTTCAGAGATATGGATGCACTACCTGCTCTTTCGGTCGCTTCCCATTTTCCACGGGCTCGAATATTCGCTCCCGGTACGGGAGCAGTTGCCGATATTAACCCCGCATGTAGTGGAAAGTCTTGCGTCAACATAAATTGTATCTAGTGAGTTATCGCTTTTTAGGCGTAAGCGCCATAGGGGTTTCCCGGTAGTGCGCGGCCCAAGCTGCTTGAATTGGCGGCGCGCTACACCCTACGAAAATCACTGTTATACTTCGTGAAAGGATAAATGCAGGCGAAATGTGTCGCGGAGACATTAATTCCGCGTTGCAACGAAGCAAAAGTATAGAGAATGAACAATCCAGTTATCGTCGTTCACTACCACGAACTATGGCTCAAGGGCCGCAACCGCCGGTTCTTTCTGGGTAAGTTGTTCACGGCACTTCGCAAAGCACTGGAGGGCGTAGCCGTCCAGAGAATCGAGCAACCGGGCGATCGCTTCATCGTTCGTTTGGGTGATGGCGCTTCGCTCGAAGAAGCGACGGTCCGGGTGAGCCGGGTTCTCGGGATTGCGTTCTACGCCGTCGCGAAGCCCGTTGAGCGGAGTATGGAAGACCTGTGTCGAGCGGCATGGGAAGAAGTTGAGCCGCTGCGTTTTGCGAGTTTCGCGGTGCGGGCCAAGCGCAGCGATAAGTCATTTCCGCACACTTCGATGGAAATCGACTCGACGATTGGGCGCTATCTGCTCGATAAGCTTCGCGAGCGGGGTCGCGACGTGCGCGTGAAGCTCACCGATCCGGAGTTGACCTGCTACGTGGAAATCACACCGGGGCCCGCGCTCGTCTATGCGCGGCGGATTCCCGGCACGGGCGGACTTCCTGCGAACACGGCTGGACGTATGATGTGCCTGCTCTCAGGTGGCTACGATTCCGCGGTCGCCGCTTATCACATGATGAAGCGCGGCTCGCACATGAGCTTCGCGCATTTCTATGGCAGCGGCGCGCGGCCCGGCGAATCCTCTGTTCACGTTGCAAGCGAACTTGTCCGCCGGCTTGTTCCCTACCAATTTCACGCCAAGCTTTATCGCGTGCCATTCGAAGCGATTCAGCGTGAGATCGTTCGTTATGCGCCGGAAGACTACCGCGTGCTCCTCTACCGCCGGATGATGCTGCGAATTGCCCAAGTTCTGGCAAAGGGCGCTCGCTCGCTGGCGCTCGTTACGGGTGACAGCCTTGGACAGGTGGCTTCGCAAACGCTTCGGAATCTGATCGCGGTTGAAGCAGCCGCGCGGATGCCCGTGTTCCGCCCGTTGATCGGCACGGACAAGATGGAAATTCTTGCCACGGCGCGCAAGATCGGCACGTACGAGACTTCCTCCGAGCCGTTTCACGATTGTTGCCCGGTGTTCATGCCGCGCACGCCGGCGCTCTACGCCAGCGCCGAGGAACTCGATGAAGCGGAATCGAAGCTAGATATACGCGGGTTAATTGCGCAGGGTGTGCGCGAAACTTCGGTGGAGCGCTTCTATTACCGAGGCGGAAAGGTTGAAGTGGTTCCGCCCAAGCCTCGCACCGCGAAAGCGGATCAAGAGCGAGCTGCTATCGCATGACAGGTCGAAAGAGGAGGCTGCTCGGCACACACAAATTCTTCCACACGCATTCGATGCGCGCGAATTTTCTGCGCCCGCAAAATTTGGAAGAAAACGAACTGAGGAAAGTTTAGCGGTCGCGTCCGCCGTAACCGCCGCGATCGCCGCCTCGCCCACCGCCACCGCCGTGGCCTCCACGTCCGCCGCCACCGCCGCGTCCACCACCACCCCCGCCGTGCCCGCCGCGATCACCGCCGCGCCCGCCGCCACCACCACCACCGCCGCCGCCTTCTCTTTGCGGACGAGCCTCATTCACTACCAGTGCGCGGCCAAGGAAGTCTTTGCCGTTGAGGGCTGCAATCGCCTTCTCCGCTGCGCCGTCGTCATGAATTTCGGCGAAACCGAAGCCGCGCGGTTGTCCGGTGAAACGGTCGCGAAGCAGCGTCAGCGAGTCCGGTTGTATGCCGATTTCAGCGAACAGCGCTTGCACCTGCTCTTCTGTTGCTTTGAACGAGAGGTTCCCAACGTACAATTTCTTCACGGCCGTTCTCCTGGTCCCTACTTGCGTGGGACACATCAGCGCAACTGAGGAATGCAAACCTTGCTTATGACCAGGCCGTAAAAGCCGCCTTCTTATAGACTGGCCAGGATGTCCCCGGGAACGCACGAGCATCTTGCGGCAACTACCCCCCGCAGTCAACAACGCCGTCATCCGAAAACGGCGCTAAGCCGATCGAGGGCAGAACGAGCTCGAAGCCGGCCTTCTTGTCCAGTTCTAGAAAGTCCGGACAGGCCGAGCCTCGGCATCGGTGGTACGATGCGCCCAAGCGCTGCGGAGATTTCCATGCTCGGAACAATGATGGATTTTCCACTCACGCTCGTGCCCATTCTCGAGCGTGCCGGAAAGCTTTACGGACAGGTGGAAATCGTTTCGCGCCTGCCCGACCGCACGATTGCGCGTACGAATTATGGCGCGATCTATCGCCGCGCTCGACGCCTGGCTCGCGCGCTGGAGTTGGCCGGACTTGCTCGAGGTGACCGCGTCGCCACGCTGATGTGGAATCACTCATCGCATCTCGAAGCATACTTCGGGATACCGGCTTCCGGTGGCGTGCTCCATACGCTGAATCTTCGGCTGCATGCCAACGAGCTTGCTTACATCGCCAACCACGCGCGCGATCGCTATCTGATCGTGGACGACGTTCTCCTTCCCGTCTACGAATCGATCCGCTCTCAGGTGCATTTTGAGCGCGTGTTTGTCGTGCCGTTTAGCGGTCAACCGGTTCCGCGAGAGTACGAAAGCTACGAAGACTTGCTCAGTGCTGCCGACGATGAATTTGAATATCCGGTGCTAGAGGAGAACGAAGCGGCGGCGATGTGTTTCACGTCCGGCACTACCGGCAAATCGAAAGGAGTGGTCTATTCGCATCGCGCGCTTGTGCTTCACAGTTTCGCCCAGTGCCTGGAAGATGCATTCGCAATTAGCCACAAGGAGGTAGTGCTTCCTGCGTCCTCGATGTTTCACGCCAATGCGTGGGGTGTTCCGTTTACCGCGACGATGGTCGGCGCCAAGCTTGTCTTCTCCGGACCTCATCTCGACGCCGAAAGCCTGCTGAACTTGATTGAACAGGAAAGAGTCACGATCGCGACGGCTGTGCCCACCGTTTGGTTCGGTGTGCTTTTGGCGCTTGAAAAGGAGCCGGGGCGCTGGAAGATCAATCATCCCGTCCGCATCACGTGCGGCGGATCGGCCGTGCCGGAAACGCTGCTTCGGCGCATGGACAAATTTGGCTTCCGTATAACGCATCTCTGGGGCATGACGGAAACCACTCCGTTTGCGACCACCGGTACGCTCAAGTCCACGCTCGCTCATGGCTCCGAGGACGAAAAATATAAGATTCGCGTGAAACAGGGATTGCCAGCGCCGTTTGTTGAAGTTCGCGTGATGCGGCCAGAAGGCGAAGCTCCCCGTGACGGCGCGACGTTTGGGGAACTGGAAATTCGCGGGCCGTGGGTTGCAGCGAGTTATTTTGAAGCGCCGGAGACTGCGGATCGCTGGACCCGCGATGGGTGGTTCAAGACGGGAGATATCGCGACGATTGATTCCGAGGGCTACGTCAAAATTGTGGATCGCAGCAAAGATCTCATCAAATCAGGCGGTGAATGGATTAGCTCGGTGGATTTGGAGAATGAATTGATGGGGCATCCGAGCGTGCGCGAGGCGGCCGTGATTGGCGTTGCGCACCCGAAATGGCAGGAGCGTCCGCTTGCGGTCGTAGTGGTGAAAGATGGCGCGCGGGTGACACCGGAAGAATTGCGCGAATTTCTTGCTGCGAAATTTGCGAAGTGGCAGCTTCCGGATGCCTTTGTTTTCAGTAACGAGCTTCCGCGCTCGGCGGTCGGCAAGCTGCTAAAGCTGAAACTACGCGAGACGTATTCGGACTGGAATTGGGAAGGCTAATTTGGTGAGCTACGTGCGGTAGCTCGCGTTGATGTTGACGTACTCGCCGGTAAAATCGCAGGTCCACATCCGCGCGGTGCCCTTGCCGGAATGCATATCCACAACGATCGGAACGTATTTCGCGAGCATCTTTTTGTGCGCCACGCTTTCAGAAAATGGATGTTCGCCACCTCGCCGGCAGACAAGAATTCCTGCGAGCTTGATGTCCACGAGCTCGAAGTCGAACGGTACGCCGGCCCGTCCTGCAGCCGCGAGGATACGGCCCCAATTGGGATCAGCGCCGGCGAGGGCCGTTTTTACGAGGGGCGAGTTCGCGATCGTGCGCGCGATTTGAGTGGCAGCGCGATCCGATGGTGCTCCTCGAACTTCAATTTCGATCACGCGTTGCGCTCCTTCGCCGTCTTCGACAATTTTTAGCGCGAGTGTGCGACAGACCTTTTCGAGCGCGGCGCAGAAGGTTTTAAAATCGGCGTTAGCGCTCACCGTCCTTCGCGCGCCGCTCTCGCCGTTTGCAAGAATTGCTACTGTATCGTTCGTCGAGGTGTCGCCATCCACCGTGATCGCATTGAATGTGCCGGCAACGGCAGCCCGCAGCGCTTGCGAAAGGAGTGACGGCGAAATCGCGACGTCCGTCGCAAGTAAGGCCAGCATCGTCGCCATATTGGGCTGAATCATTCCGGCGCCCTTGCAGCAGCCGAGAATCTTCACCGTTTTTCCACCGATCCGGCAATTCGCCGCTGCCCACTTCGGGCGAGTATCTGTGGTCATGATCGCCCGTGTGAATTGTGCGAAGGCTTCAGCTTTGCCGCTTCGCGCGCGGACCAAGTCTGGCACCGCCTTCAGGATCTTCTCGACGCGCAGCGGCAGGCCAATCACGCCGGTTGAGCACACCAGAATCTGCGAAGGATCGAGCGCAGCCAACTCCTGCGACACTTTCCGAGACGTCACTTCTGAGGCCGCGTATCCGCTCGAGCCGGTGCAGCAGTTTGCGTTGCCGGAGTTAACGACCACCGCTCGCATGTTTCTTCGCGACCGCCGCAGATGGCTTTGCGACAGACGAACCGGGGCGGCCTGCACACGATTGGTCGTGAACATCGCAGCAGCCACCGCTGGCGTTTCGCTCACAAAAAGCCCGAGATCGAGTCCCGATTTCTTCAATCCGCAGGCGACGGAGGAAAACGAGAAGCCGCGAGGAATATATGACGCTTTTACGGAGAGGGTCATGCTGCCGAAACAGGAGTGGCCGAATCAGCGAGAATCGGCAGAGCGATGCGTTCGGGAATCACGGTGGCGACCACCGCAACCAATTGACAAGAACGCCGCTTCGGGCATGTGCGGCAATCCCGTTCCACTTTTTCGGTCAGTGTGTGCCGCGAGGTTGGCTCAAAACCCTGACGCACAAAGAATTCCGGCGCATGCGTTACAGCGAAAACGCGCGCGATCCCCCTTCGGCGCGCTTCCCCGAGCGCAAACTCCAGCAACTTTGTGCCAGCGCGCCGCCCGCGAAGCTCCGGATCGACGGCGAGCGAGCGGATTTCCGCCAGATCTGCGCCGTAGCTTTCGAGGGCCACACAACTCACAACGCGCTTTTTATCTTCATGCACCAGGAAATGGCTTATATTCCGGCGAATTTCATCTTCGACGCGGGGTAGGAGCAAGCCCTGCTGGGCGTACCCGGAGATCAATTCAAAGATCGCGCGAACATCTGAAAGTTTGGCTCCTCGCGCCTTCATTGGCTTTCCTCGATTTTCTCAAGCCGCGCCTTAAAGTCGCCAAGGGCGGCGCGAACCGCAGCTGGCGCGGTTCCTCCGGCTACTGCTCGGCGTGCGAGCGCCGACTCGAGCGTAAGCACGGTTGATAAGTCGCGGCCGAACGCTGGAGAAAACTCCTTGAGCCGCTCGATTGGCATCTCGCGAATCGATTTGCCTTCCTGCTCTGCCGCACGCAGCACTTTGCCGACTACCTCATGCGCTTCGCGAAATGGAACACCACACGCCACGAGATAATCCGCGAGCTCAGTTGCGACGAGCGCAGGGTCCTGTGCGGCTTCACGTAAACGCATTTCGTTGAACTTCGTAGCCGCGAGCGCAGCTGCGGCGATCTGCGTCATGGCTAGCGCCTGATCGTGCGCGGCGAAGAGCGCTTCCTTATCTTCCTGCAAGTCGCGCTGATAACTCGAAGGCAGGCCTTTGAACGTAGTCAGCAATGAGAATAACGAGCCGTAAACCCGTCCTGTTTTTCCGCGAATCAGCTCCCACGCATCGGGGTTTTTCTTCTGCGGCATCAAGCTGCTACCGGTCGAAAATTCGTCCGGCAACTCGATGAAGCCAAATTCAGGTGTCGCAAACAGCACCATGTCCTCAGCCAGGCGCGAGAGATGCATGGCCAGCGTCGTGAGCGCAAAGAGAAATTCGAGCGCGAAATCGCGGTCGCTCACCGCGTCCAGGCTATTGGTAGTGATGCCAGAAAACCCCAGATCATGAGCCAGCGCTTTGCGATCGAGTGGAAACGCGCAACCAGCGAGCGCCCCCGATCCAAGTGGACACAAGTCCGCACGCGCAGCTGCGGATTTCAAGCGCTCCGCGTCGCGGACGAGTGCTTCGCCATGCGCCAGCAACCAGTGTGCCAGCAGCAACGGCTGCGCGTGCTGCATGTGCGTCGTACCCGGCATCGGCACGCCCATATTCTTTTCAGCTTGCCCAGCCGTGGCGCGCGCGAGCGCCGCAATCGCTCGCTGGATTTCAAGTGCGGCATCTTTTACGTACATGCGGAACTCAGTGGCGACCATTTCGTTGCGGCTGCGTCCCGTATGCAACTTCGCTCCGAGCGGCCCCAGCTTCTCGATGAGCGCGCTTTCGGCAAAGTGGTGTACGTCCTCTGCGTTCGAACCGTCGAGCCATGCGGGTTCGGCGTTTGCGCGGCTCTCGATTTCATCAAGCGCGCGAACGATTCGCGCGCATTCTTCATCGTTGAGAATGCCGGCCGCAGCAATCGCCCGCGCCCACGCGCGGTCGAGCGCAAGCTCCTGCGGCAACAAGCGACGGTCGAACTGCCACGAACGCTCGAACTCGTAGAACGAAGCGTCCGGCCCGCGCTCGAACCGCCCGCCCCACATCTTCTGTTCTTTTTTCTGTTCGGGGGCGCTGCTCATCCGGCCTCGGCTTTGCGGCGAATCTCAGTTTCCTGCGGCACGGTGATCGGGAGCGCGAAGAGGTTGATGAAGCCCTCGGCGTCTTTCGGGTTGTAGCCGGTCATTGTGAAACTCGCCAAATTCGTGCGATAAAGCGAGAACGGTGAACGTCGCGACGCCACGCTCAGATTGCCCTTGAAAAGCGTCAAGCCGACGCTGCCCGTGACGCGCTCTTGCGATTTCGCGAAGAACGCGTCGAGCGATTCGCGCAGGGGCGTGAACCACATTCCGTAATAGACCATTTCGGCATAACGCAACGCGAGCATTTGCTGGTAGTGAGCCGTCTCGCGATCCAGGCACAACGCCTCGAGTTCGCGGTGCGCTGCGATCAGAAGAGTGCCACCTGGCGTTTCGTATGCTCCGCGCGACTTGATTCCTACGAGGCGGTTTTCAACCATCTCCATTCGTCCCACGCCATTCGCCGCCGCGATTTCATTCAACTGTTCGATGAGCGCGACCGCGCCGAGTTTTTTGCCGTTCACGAAAACCGGAACTCCGGCGTCAAAACCGATTTCTACTGTCGTGGGCTGATCGGGAGCTTTGGCCGGCGAAACTACCCATTGCCACATCGATTCTTCCGGCGCGTTCGCGGGATCTTCGAGCACTCCGCCTTCATGGCTCAAATGCCATATATTGCGATCGCGGCTGTAAATATTTTTGGTAGTCTGCTCGACGGGGACATTGTGCTCGCGAGCATATGTGATAGCGTCTTCACGCGAGTTGATTTTCCACTCACGCCACGGCGCGATGATTTTCAATTCCGGCGCCAGCGCCTTGGCCGCGAGCTCGAAGCGAACCTGGTCGTTGCCTTTTCCCGTGCAACCGTGGGCTAGCGCGTCGGCCCCCAGCTTCTTTGCCAATTCCACCTGGCGTTGCGCGAGCAATGGCCTCGCAAAGGAAGTTCCGAGCAGGTATTTGTGCTCGTAAACAGCGCCCGCACGCAATGTCGGCCAGATGAATCTGGTGATGAATTCTTCGCGCAGATCTTCCACGTATGCTGCGCTCGCACCGGTTGCGAGCGCTTTTTTACGCGCACCTTCCAAATCCTCCCGCTGGCCCAGATCGCCGATCATGGCGATCACTTCACAGCCGTAAGTCTCCTTTAGCCAGGGAATAATGATGGAGGTATCGAGCCCTCCGGAATACGCCAGCACGACTTTCTTCGGCAATTCCTTCTCCTCGCGCGGTTGCGACCGCGGATTTCTTAATTCAGCAGCGTGAGCAGAATCGCCTTCTGCACGTGCAGCCGATTTTCCGATTGATCGAACACGATTGAGCGTTCCGAATCGATCACGCCTTCCGTCACCTCTGAACCACGATGCGCCGGCAGGCAATGCATAAAAACGGCTTCCGGGGCGGCCTGCGAAAATAGATCTTCATTCACCTGGTAACCGGCAAACGCGAGTTCGCGCGCCGCTGATTGTTCTTCTTGCCCCATGCTCGCCCATACGTCCGTGTAAATCGCCTGTGCGCCTGCGACGGTATCTTCGGCTGAGTGCATAATTTCGATTTTTCCCCGCGCCTCGCGCGCCACGCGTTTCGCTTCGGCTACAACCGCTGCGTCTGGCTCGTACCCGGCCGGCGTAGCCACGCGAATGTGCGCCCCGACGCGTGCCGCAATCGTGAGCAGCGAATGGCACACATTGTTGCCGTCGCCGACGTATGCGAATTTAAGGCCGCGCAGTCCGCCAAAGCGTTCCTCGAGCGTGAAAAAATCGGCCAGCGCCTGGCACGGATGAAAGCGATCGGAAAGCGCGTTGATCACAGGGATCCGGCCGTGCTCCGCCAAACCATCCAGAGACTCCTGCGAAAATACGCGCGCGACGATTCCGTGAACCATTCGCTCGAGATTCTTTGCCACGTCGCGAATGGATTCGCGCGCCCCAAGCCTTGTCGCCGTATGGTCAAGAAACACTGATGCGCCGCCCAAGCTTGCGATTCCCACCTCGAACGTCACGCGGGTGCGCAGCGACGGCTTTTCAAAAATCATCGCCAGAAACTTTCCTTCGAGCGCGCCGCGATAGCGGTCCGGCCGCGCTTTGATGTCCGCCGCCAGGTGGAAGAGTTCGCGCACCTGCGCGGGCCCCCATTCCATTCCGGTCAGAAGATCGTTTGTGAGTGTTAGCGTTGTTGCGGTTGCGTTCATTTTTACCTCGCTGCAGCCACGGTCATCGGCTGCGCATGCGTTTCGGTCTTTTGTGTTTTTGATCGAGACTTCTCCAACGACTTCGCTGTTCGCGCCAGCACCGCTTCGAATTTCGCGAGAAAGTCGGCCACGTCGCGCCGCTTGATAATGAAGGCGGGAAGAAGCCGCAAAATATGCTCGTGCGTGCAATTCATGATCAGCCCGCTTCGCAGCGCTTCCGCGATAAAGGGTGCTCCATCCACGGACAGGTCAACGCCCAGCATCAAGCCCTCGCCGCGAACTTCACGGATGAAATCGAATTTGCCGGCGAGTTTTTCAATACCGGCACGCAGTTCCGCGCCGCGCTCGCGAATATTTGTAAGCAGCTTTTCTTCCTCGACGACGGTGAGGAATTCGAGCGCCACTGCACAAACAAGCGGGCCGCCACCGAAGGTCGTGCCGTGCATTCCGGGCGTAAACGCTGCCGCAAATTTCTCGTTCGCGATAAAAGCACCCAGCGGCAATCCGCCTGCCAGGGGCTTGGCTACGGCCACCACATCGGGAAGCGAGCCAAGCGCCTGATACGCAAAGTATCGGCCTGTCCGGCCAAGACCGCATTGAATCTCGTCGGCGATCAACGCAGCATCGTGCTGCGAAGCGAGGTCGCGTGCGCGCTGCCAAAATTCCTGGTTGACCGGAAAAATCCCGCCTTCGCCTTGGATCGTTTCGACGACAAGCGCGCACACGGAATCATCAAACTTGCGCTCAAGATCGGCGACATCGTTGAATTTTACGAATTCCGCACCCGGAACGAGCGGAGCAAAGGGTTCGCGATATTTTGCCGGGTACGTGATGGAAACGGCGCCAAACGTGCGCCCATGAAAAGAGTTCTCGAGCGCGAGAATTCGCGTCTTTTTCGCGGCGATGCCATTGCCGCTGCCGCCCGCGCTGGCCTTCGCGTTCGCATACGCTCGAGCGAGCTTAAGAGCTCCGTCAACGGCTTCCGTACCACTGTTCGTGAAGAACACACGATCGAGTCCCGACCATTGCGCGAGCTTTTTTGCCAGCGGCCCCTGAAAAGGATTGTGAAACAGGTTCGAAGTGTGAATCGTCCGCCCCGCTTCGCGTCGAATCGTGCGCACAAGACGCGGATGTGCATGGCCGAGCGCATTCACCGCAATACCGCCGAGAAAATCCAAATACTCTCGCTCATTCGAGTCGTACACGCGGCACCCGCGGCCCCGCGTGAATACGATTGGCGGCCGTTTATAGGTATTCATCAAGTGGCGCGCTTCATCCGCGCGCGCTCGCGACGCCGATGATCCCCTCTTCGCCGCTGTTTTATTTTTAGCCATTTCTATCGTGTCATTCCTTGCGCGGCTTTTGCCACCGTAACCCTCAGCACCGGCAGCACGCGGGTCCCTGAGCAGCGCACTGCATTCGCAGCGTTCAAGAGCGCGCGTGGAGCGGTGCCTCCAATAATTCGCACTTCCGCCACGCCGGCCGACAACGCCCGTTTCGCTGCCTCGAGTTTCAGAATCATTCCGCCCGAGACTTTGTTGCGCCGGATCATGTCTTCGATTTCGCCTCCACGCACCGCCCGCAACACTTTGTCGCCATCAAGTACTCCCGCGACATCCGTCAGGAAAATTAGCCGGTCGGCGTGGATAAATTCGGCGGCTGCCGCAGCCATGTGGTCGGCGTTGATATTATAAATTTCGCCGTCTGCTCCCAGCCCCAGGCACGAAGCCACCGGCACAATTCCAGCGCGCCACTGCGCACGCAGAAAATCGAGATTCACGCCCGTCAGGTAACCGACAAACCCCAGGCGCCGCTCGTTTTCATCAATTTGCATCGGCTCGGCCAGAAAGCACGCCGCGTCGGACGCCGAAATCCCCACCGCAGGCTGACCCGCGAGCGAGATCGCCCCGGCCAACCGCTTGTTGAGCAGTCCGCCAAAAACCATCATGGCTACGTCGCGCGTTTCGCGGTCCGTCACGCGCAAACCATTCACAAAGCGGCTCTCAATTCCCATGCGCGCCAGGGTCGCGGTAAAAATCTTTCCGCCGCCGTGGACGATCAGCATCTCGTGGCCTGCGCGCGCGAGTTCTGCGATCTGTCGCGCAATTCTTTGCACGTTGTCTTCCTGTTCGAGCAGTGCGCCAGCGATTTTTATCAACAGCCTCATATCAATCCCGCCGTTTCGGGATATCCGTACATCCCGTTCAGATTTTGGACCGCCTGTCCTGCCGCGCCTTTTCCCAGATTGTCGAGGCAGGACACAATCACCAGCCGCTCACCTTCCACGTCCAGCGCGAATCCGACGTCGCAAAAATTTGTATGCGCCACGTGCTGCAGCTCAGGCAAACGCCCCGCCGGTAGCACCCGCACCATCGGACGCTCCGCATAAAATTTTCGGTAGAGCGTTCCGACTTCTTCCGCATCGCGCTTCGGTTTTAGCCACACATACAAAGTAGAAAGAATTCCGCGCTCGACCGGCAGCAAGTGAGTCGTGAAAACGAAATCGCCCTCTGCGAGTCCCAGATGTTCCGCAACTTCCGGCGTGTGCCGGTGCGTGAACAAGCCATACGCGCGAAAATTTTCGTTCACGTCGACGAAATGCGTCTCGCGCTTCGGCTCTTTTCCCGCTCCGCTCACGCCCGACTTGCAATCACAAACGATCCCGCGCGCCGTGTCGATCCAGCCGGCTTCGATAAGCGGCCGCAATCCGAGAATCACCGAGGTTGGATAGCACCCGGGATTGGCAACGAGCCGCGCTGCGGGCAATGATTCCGCATACAGCTCAGGAAGCCCGTAAACGGCTTCTTGCAGAATTTCGCTTGCGGCCGGAGCAAGTTTGTACCAGTTCTCAAACGTCTCGGGCTCGTGAAAGCGAAAAGCACCGCTCAAATCTACGATCCGCAGTTTCGGATTTGCCGCAAGCAGCTGCGGTACGAGCTCAAGCGATGCTTCGTGCGGCGTCGAGAGAAACGCCACATCGGCGCCGCTAGCGACAATCGCCGCAGCCGACAGTGGCCTGCACGGTGCTTCGCCCCAGCCGCGCAGTTGCGGATAGACCTCGGTCAGGCAGCGCACGTTCGCGTTCCCGTCGCGCAGATAGAACGTCGGCTTGTCGATTTGTGGGTGCCGAAGAAGGAGCCGGGCCAGCTCATATCCCGCGTAGCCCGTTGCTCCGACGACGGCGACCCGTAATGGGTCGTTCATCGAAGCAGTTCCTCCACGCGCTTTTGCACAGCTGCCCGAGCGCCCCGGGAGGGAGTAATCAGAAGAACCGTGTCGTCGCCGGCGAGTGTTCCGACAATTTCTTTCCAGCGTTCGGAATCCACCGCCGCGGCCAATGGCTGCGCGCCGCCCGGAGGAGTCTTCAGCACGAGCATATTTTGCGCCGGGCGAATATCCAGCAAGAATTCCTTGAGTGCCCGCGCCAGCGTCGCTTGCGGCGCAGCTTCTTCCGCTGCCGCTGCGGAGAGTGGCCGGTACCCTTCAGTCGTCTTCACCAGTCGCAATTCGCGCAAATCGCGCGAGAGCGTAGCTTGCGTCACGCGCATGCCGATGTGCCCGAGATGGCGGCGCAGTTCGTCCTGGCTCGCCACGGCGTGAGCCGCGAGGAGCTTCAGAATCTGCCCTTGCCGGTATCGTTTTTGTACGCTCATCCAACCTTATGCGTTATTATGCAACGCACTGTATAATCATACATTCGCTGTGCCGCCTGTCAAGCAAAAATCAAAGTAAGCGATGCAACCGATTCACTTTGTGAATTGTCCTGAGCGCCTTCCGCTCAGTAGAGATACAATGCGCGGCGCGCGTTTCTTGTACCTGGCCTTAACGAGGATCGAATCGCGCAATTCGGAGGAATCGAAATGAAGCGCTTCGCAATCTTGCTTTGCCTTCTAATTTCTAGCGCCAGCGCGACACGCTCTCAGGAACCAAGACCAAGCCCGACGGCGACCGTTGCAGTCCACGCAGGCAAAATCCTCGACGTGCGCACAGGAACCTACGCGTCTGACCAGCTCATCTGGATTCAAGACGGCAAGATCAAAGCGGTAGGCAAGGCCGCTGACCTAAACAAACAGCTACCTACCGGCACCAAGACCATCGACCTCTCGAATCTCACCGTTCTTCCCGGATTGATCGATTGCCACACGCACCTGACTTTTGTTCCGTGGTTAGCGGGCCCGCGCCACCTGCACACTTCCTATCCTCGTTCCGCGCTGTACGGTGCGCACAATGCGCGCGTCACGCTGGAAGCCGGTTTCACAACGGTTCGCAACGTGGGCGCGGAAGGATACGCGGATATCGCCCTCCGCGATGCCATCAACGATGGTGATGTTCCCGGCCCGCGCATGCTCGCTTCCGGCCCTGCGCTCAGCATCACAGGCGGTCACGGCGACGAAAATTTCCTCGCGCCGCAATTTAACTATTCCGACGAAGGCGTCGCCAATGGAGTCGACGGCGTGATGACCAAGGTGCGCGAGAACATCAAATATGGCGCGGACCTCATAAAGTTTATGGCCACCGGCGGCGTGCTTTCAGAAGGCGATAATCCCGCGCTCGAGCAATACAGCCCTGAAGAAATGAAGGCCATCGTCGACACCGCGCATGGCCTCGGCCGCAAAGTCGCGGCCCACGCGCACGGTGCGCTCGGAATCAAAAACGCAGTCCTCGCCGGAGTCGATTCCATCGAGCACGGCAGCTACATCAATGACGAAGACATCGCGCTTATGAAGCAGCGTGGCACTTACCTGGTGCCCACAGTCTTTCTCGAAGACTGGCTGCTCGCTAATTACCAGCATCTCGGCTTCACACAAAGCATGACGGACAAAATGAACATGGTGCTGCCAATCGCGAAACAGAATCTTTCGCACGCGTTTAAAGAAGGCGTGAAGATCGCTTTCGGCACGGATGCAGCTGTTTATCCGCACGGAATGAACGCGGGCGAGTTCGCCACAATGGTGAAGATGGGGCTGCCTCCGCTCGTCGCAATCCAGGCTGCCACAGTGAATGCCGCCGATCTCTTGGGCTGGTCCGATCGCGTTGGCACGCTGGAGCCCGGGAAATTTGCGGACATCGTCGCAGTGGATGGCGATCCCGTCGCCGACGTCTCCACTCTCGAGCACATTCGCTTCGTGATGAAGGGCGGTGAGATAATCAAGAATCAGCCGTGAAACGGTCGCACAAATTCGACCACCGGGATTTTCGCAACGCCCTGGGCCAATTTGCCACCGGCGTCGCGATCGTAACCGGGCGCACCAAGCGCGGCCGATGTATCGGACTCACAGTGAATTCATTCGCATCGGTTTCGCTCGATCCGCCGCTCGTGCTGTGGAGCCTGGGCAAAGCCTCCACCGAGTATTCAGATTTCACCAAAGCACGCCATTTTGCGATTAATGTCCTCGCGGCGGACCAGCACCATCTTTCACGCCGATTTGCAGCGCAGCTCACAGACCGGTTCGCAGAAATTGACTGCAGCGATAGCGTCGAAGGCTGCCCGCTGCTGAAAGGGGCCACTGCTCACTTTGTCTGCCACGTGGTGCGCAAATTCAAGGGAGGCGATCACATGATCTTCCTCGGTGAAGTGATTCACTACCGCTGGCGGCAAGGCGAGCCGCTGATATTTCATTCGGGGCAATACCACGTGAAGACTCACCATCCGGATTTACCTGAGCAATAGCCGCTCGAATCTTTACCTCAGTATTAAACTTGTTGACAATATAACGCCTCGATTATAGTATGGCGGCACAACACTGAATTCTGGCCGCGATAGAGAGCACCGATGCCGTCCATAAAAGTCTTGGCCATTGACGGTGGCGGGATTCGCGGGATCATACCAGCCGTGATTCTCGCCGAAATACAGAATCGACTCGGCGTGGACCTCTTCAAAGCGTTCGACCTGATTGCTGGAACCTCCACCGGCGGCATCATCGCACTGGGGATCGGCGCCGGCTGCAAAGACAATGGGCCCTTTTCTCCAGATGAGCTTCTCGATCTCTACGTTCAAAATGGCCCGGCAATCTTCCGAAAAAATGTCATCACGCCCGAACGCCAGGTACTTCTCCCGAAATATTCCCCGGACGCTTTGGAAGCGGCGCTCGATCAATTCTTCGGGGATGCGGAATTTAAATCGGCTCTCACTCCCCTTTTGATTTCGAGCTACGATTTGCAGGGGCAGCTTCCATTCTTCTTCAAGAGCCACAAGATCGCATCCGACCCTACCTATAACTGGCAACTGACCGACATAGCGAGGGCCACCTCTGCTGCGCCCACGTTCTTTCCTCCACTCCATCTGACGCGAGGCGACGAGGATTACGCTCTGGTCGATGGCGGTGTCTTCGTCAACAATCCTTCCATGGCCGCTTACGCAGAAGCGCGTTCGTTGTATCCCGAGGCACTGGCATTCACTGTTATTTCCGTCGGAACGGGCGACCGGCAGGACCAGATCACTTACGCTTCAGCAAAGGACTGGGGCCTGCTCGGTTGGGCGAAAGAGATTGTGCCGGTGCTGATGGACAGTGTCTCTGAGGCAGTTGATTTCGAATTGCGAGCCTTGCCCGGCTGCACCTATTACCGTTTGCAGGTTCCACACCTGCAGAATGCATCCAACAGCATGGACGATGCCGATCCCGAAAATCTGAAAGAACTTCAGGAAGTAGCCGCGGAGTACATATCTTCCATTTCCGATCAACTGACTGAGGTTTGCGCGAAACTCAAAGAAGGCCGCGGGAGCGACATGCCGGGCGTTGGTCGCGCTGTCTAGTGTCTATGGTTTCTCGGCGAGCCTCGCGTTTATCGCGCGAGGGTCTTGTGAAGTTTCCTGAAGTCAGTCTTGGTGGCAGCGCTGCTGTCTTTTTGCGGGGCCAACCGCTCACGCGCATCACTCACGAAACCGAGGAAGCGATGTGACAGCTCTTGAATTCGGTCCACTTCGCGTCGCTCGATGGCGCCAGGCGGAATCAATTCGGTACCGACCCCAATCGCAGCCGCCCCCGCCAGGATGAAACCAGCCGCATTCTGTTGATTCACGCCTCCCGCTGCGATCAATGGAATCTGCGGTAACGCCGTTGTCAAAGCCTTGATGTATTTCTCACCGCCCACCTGAGCGCAAGGAAACACTTTGACGAAGTCCGAACCGGCCTTCCAGGCTGTGACCACTTCCGTCGGTGTGAGGGCGCCCGGAAGAACTGCAATATCCTCTTTGACGGCAAATTCCACAATTGCCTGGTCAAATCCGGGAGCCGTCAGGAAACTTGCCCCTGCATCAACGCAGCGCCGAGCCGTTTCCGTGTCGAGCACGGTGCCCGCCCCGACGATCATTTTTTGATGGTGATGAACGAGATGGGAAATCAACTCAACCGCTTCTGGCACAGTCATCGTGATTTCCACAATGGGTATTCCACCTCCTGCCACCGAATCGGCTGCGAAGTGAGCATCCGCTGCGGAGCAAACACGAACAGCCGGAATGATCCCAAGTTCTCTAATGCGCGCGCAAACCTCGTTTTTTGTCATTGTCGAATTCCCGCATCTCGTAAAGCGGCCGTTGACCGATATGTTCGCTCTATTCTATACCTCTATACCTCTATACCTCTATACCGCGTCCGCCGCCTCCGCCGCGGGAAGCTTATCGTCTTCGCGCGCAAACCACGTATACAAAGTCGGCAAAAGAAAGATGCCTATCATAAGGTTGGAAAGAAGGCCCCCCACAATCACGATTGCGAAAGGTCGCTGCGAATCAGATCCGATTCCGCGTGAAAGCGCAGCGGGAAGCAGGCCTAAAGTGGCAACAAGCATGGTCATCATGATGGGCCGAAGCCGTAGTACAGCACCTTCCGCAGCGGACTGATCGATTGTGTATCCTCGAGCCCGAAGTTGATTGATGTATTCCACCATGATCACGCCCGTTTGCACCGACACACCAAAAAGCGCCAGAAACCCGACGCCCGACGAAACGCTAAGATTTGTGTGCGTAACAAGCAAGGCCAAAAGGCCTCCCAGCGGAGCCATCGCCACGTTCGTCAGAATCAGCAGAGCCCATTTCACGGAAGTAAACATCGCATACAAGATCACGAAGATCGCCACAATCGTCACTGGCAGCACGAGCATCAATCGGCGTTGCGAGCGCTTCTGGCTTTCATATTCGCCCGCCCAGTCAATCGTATAACCTTGCGGCAATTTTACGTTGGCACTCACCTTCTTAATCGCTTCTTCCACCGTGCTGCCCAAATCTCTTCCGCGCACGCTGAATTTCACAGCCACGTATCGCGAATTCGCCTCGCGGTAAATCTCTGAACCACCGTCCGTCACGCTGCTCTTCGTCAGCTGAGCCAGCGAAACGCGCTCGCCAGTGGGTGACAGAAGGCGAATCCTCTCAATTGCTTCTCTCGTGTCCCTGTATTGCGGCAAGTAACGCAGCACCAGGTCATACCGCTGTTCTCCGATTAATACTTGCGTAAGAGCACCGCCGCCGACCGCCGTTTGAATCGCATCTTGAACGTCGGAGACATTGATACCGAAGCGCGCAGCTTGTTCGCGATCCACTTCGAAATTGAGATTAGGCTGGCCAAGGATGCGGAACAGCCCTAGATCCTCCACGCCCTTGACATTTCGCATCACGTTGACAATTTCATCCCCCTTCGCTTCCAGTGTTTTAAGATCGTCTCCATAAATTTTCACTGCGAGCGCACCCTTAACACCGCTCACAGCCTCTTCCAGGTTGTCCGAAATCGGCTGAGAGAATCCCCAAAATACTCCCGGTATCTTCTCCAGTTCGTGGTCCATCGCGGCGATCAATGAATCCTTATCTTGATGAAACACTGGCCGCCATTTGTCTTTCGGCAGAAGGTCAACGAAGAATTCCATGTCGAAGAATCCGGTTGTGTCCGTTCCGTCATCCGGGCGGCCAATCTGATTGACCACTTGCGGGACTTCAGGAAACGATGCAAGCACCTGGCGCGCTCTCTCCGCAACACGCGCGCTCTCGGTGGGCCCGGTGCTCGGCGCCAAAGTGCCACGAACCCAGATAGCGCCTTCGTCCAAATGTGGCAGAAATTCCGAGCCGATCACTCCGCTGAAGCCCAAAAACATCGCAAATGCAAACAGAATGGCCGCAGACCCCACGGTGATAGGCCGATGGCGGATAGTCCAAGTCACCGCTTTTCTGTAATGAACCGTCAGGTAGCCCATCACAGGGTTATTCCATTCCTTCACCCCTGAACTGAAGAGAAGGCTCGCCAGAGCAGGAGCAACCAGCATCGAGAAGACCAATGCGCCGAGCAAAGCGAACGCCACCGTCCAGGCCATCGGCTTGAACAATTTTCCTTCCACGCTCTGCAGCGTGAAGATCGGCAGATACGCCGTGATGATAATGGCGATCGCGTAGAACACGGGCCGCTGCACTTCGTGAGCCGCTTCCCGAATGCGGTCCATCGGTGTGAAATTATGCCGCTCGGGACGATTTAAATGGCGGACGATGTTTTCAATCATCACCACCGCGCCATCCACAACCATGCCGAAATCCAGCGCGCCCAACGATAGCAAGTTCGCGGAAATGTGCCGCAGGTCGAGACATATGGAAGCGAACAGCAGGGAGAACGGTATCGTAAACGAGACGATGAGCGCGCCGCGCACGTTTCCCAGGAAGATGAAGAGAATGATCACCACCAGGATCATTCCCTCGCCCAGATTGTGCAGCACCGTGTGCGTCGTGTAGTGCACCAGATCGTCGCGATCCAGGTACGGAACGATCTTCACTCCTGGCGGCAGTATGTGGTCATTGAGTTTCTGCACGGCGGCATGAATCCCGTCCATTGTTGCCGCCGTGTCTGCGCCCTTGCGCATGAATACAATGCCTTCCACCACATCGTTATCGTCCACCACCACGCCATCGGCGCGATGAATCGCCTTTCCGATCTGCCCCAGGCGAATCTTTGGCCCTTGCGTGACCACCGCAACGTCCTTGATCCGAATCGGGGTGCCCTTCTGTGTTTTCAGCACCACCTCTTCGATATCCTGTACGTTCCTTATTAACCCGACCGCGCGAACATTGATTTGCTGAGCGCCCTCCTCGATAAAGCTGCCGCCGGCATTCGCGTTGCTGTTGGTTAACTGCTGTTCGATCTGAGCGAGGCTCAAGCCGTACGCCACCAGTTTGTCGGGGTCCACTCGGACTTGGTATTCGCGAGTCAGCCCGCCGAACGAGGAATCATCCACCACGTCCGGCGCGGCCTTCATATATTTGGAGACAGTCCAGTCCTGAAGCGATTTGAGCTCCATCAGGTCGTATTTCGGGTTCGTACTCTTCAGCGTGTACCAATACACCGAACCGATGGGACTGAAATCAGGCCCTATCTGCGCCGTTACATTGGTCGGCAAGGTCACGGCCGACAGCCTTTCGAGGACTTTCTGACGGTCCCAGTCGTTGTCGGAATTGTCGTCAAAGATGAGATTCACCACCGACAAACCCGCGAGCGACGCGGTTCGGATGTGCTGCAGGTGCGGAACTCCGTTCATCTGAATTTCAATCGGTATGGTGATCTGCTGCTCCACCTCCTCCGCTGCGCGACCGGGCCACTGCGTGATCACTTGCACCCACGTGTTTGCCACGTCGGGATAGGCTTCCACGGGTAATCTCTTGAAAGCGATTAGGCCCCACACAAAAAGCACCACAGCCACGCTGAGCACGATGAAGCGGTTGTTGAGCGCAAAATCGACCAGCGAATTGATCACTACTGTTCCACCGTGTTTTGGAAGTCGAGCGCATTCGCTATTACCTGTTGACCCGCCGCCACTCCCGAGAGAATTTCCTGCATCTCTCCCGGCAGCATTTCACCAGCCTTCACTTCGACGCGCCTGAACTTGTTGCCGCCGATAGGCACGTAAACCCAATCGCGATCGTGCAGATGCAAGACTGCGTTGGCAGGCACAGCCGCCAACCTTTCCTTTTTTTGGCCATGAAAGGTGACCGTCGCGAACATCCCCGGTCGAAAAATGCCGGCCGGATTGCGCACTTCAATCCTCACCTTCGCGGTGCGGATATTGGGGTCGAGAATAGGACCAATGTTGCTGATGGTTCCGCTGAATGCTTTGTCGGGATACGCGTTCAGGCGAATGTCAGCCTTGTCGCCGATACGCACCGCTGCCAAATCGTTTTCGTACACGTCACAAAGAATCCAAACGTAAGTCAGGTCCGAGATTGTGAAAGGGTTGGGTGAGGTTAGGCCCGCAACTCCGGCAGCATTGGTCACTTGCTGATCGGTGATAACTCCGGCCACCGGAGCCCGGATATCGACGATCCCAGACGGTTGATCAAGATTGGCATTGCCCAGCACGCGAAGTTTCTCGGCAGTGGTCTTTACATCTACTTGAGCCTTGGCCTCTACGTCCTGCGCAATCTGAAAGTCGTTCTGAGAGATTGCACCTTTGTCATAGAGCTGCCGCGCTCGCTCCGCCTGGGTGCGCGCCAGTTGCTCGTCCGCCACCGCTTTTTGATAGTCGGAGTAGGCTCCAGCAATGTCCGCGCTCTGCACGCGCAGCAGCACTTGCCCCTTCTGGACGATGTCGCCCAAGCGAGCCTTGATTTCCACCACGCGGCCCACGGCCAAGGAGATGACAGGAACAGTTCGAGAAATGTCCGGATTCACCGTAGCCGTCGTCGTCAACTGGGACGTCGCCACATGCTCGACGGCCGCGACTAGGGGAAACTTGTCAGGCTGCTCGACTTGGAAAACGTTTGGATCCTCCGCGCGCTCCACTTTCAGCGGCGGCGGCGCTCCCGCGTTCGCATCATTCTTGCCATTGCCGCAGCCAGCGAAAAATAAGCCGGCCGCGGACGACAGCACCGCGATCCAAATGGTTGGCCGTCTCATTCGATAACCTCACTTCCGACCGCAAGGTTCAATTAATTCGCCGCGCCAGATCGCGATTTGGCGCGCACAGTTTCGCACGCCAGACAGGCTACTAGTAACGTGAAAAGGGGGCCTATTATTTGGTGGGGATATTACAGAGAGGTTACAACCTAGGGTTTCTGATTCAGACCTTCTGCCAGCGGGAGCCATACTTGAAACCGCGTTTCACCGGGCTTCGAGTTCACCTGAATACTGCCTCGGTGCTTCTTCACGATACGCTGAACCGTGTCGAGGCCCAGGCCAGTGCCTTCGCCAACTCCCTTGGTGGTAAAAAAAGGTTCGAAGATATGCGGTTGTACCTCAGGCGAAATTCCCGGTCCGTTGTCTGCGATCTCAACCACCACACAATTGTCCTCGCGATAGGTTCGAACTCGAAGCTTTCCCTCGCCTCTCATAGCATCGATGGCATTGTCGATGATATTCGTCCAAACCTGATTGAGCTCGCTTCCAAATGAATTTACAAGAAGCGGTATTTTTTGGTAGTCGCGCTCCACGGCGACTCCGTGCTTGAGCTTGTGATTCAAAATGGTGAGAGTAGTTTCCAGGCCTTTTACGATGTCGATGTTTTGCAGCGGGGTCTGATCCATGTATGTGTATTCTTTAATCGCACGGACCAGATCGGAGATGCGCGACGTGCCGCTCTCGATTTCGTTCAGCAGAGTTGCCACTTCAACCGAGGCAGCGATCCTTACCAGCGCGGCGCGCGCGGTGTCTGCATCAAGCGTGGCGAATAAGGATTCCAGCGCTTCCGGCTTGACGTTCTTTCGCGCCAGGTCCGCTGCCATCTGCCACAAGTCATTCTGGCCGTGGCTTCGCAATAAGGAATCGATTTGCTCTTCAAGATCGCTGACAGCTAGCGGATCGGGCGGTACCTCGTTGCTCTGGACGAATGCAGTTTCCAGTTTCTCGATTTCAGCTTTCTGCGCCGCCGTCAAATCACGACTTCCCAATTCGTGGCTCGCATCGCGTATTTTCTTCAGGACGTCGCGCAACTGGCTCGTGGCACGTTTCGCAGCAGACGCCGGATTATTGAGTTCATGCGCGAGCCCCGCGGAAAGCTTCCCCAGCGACGCCAGCCTGTCCCGCTGCTGTTCGACGCGCGTGGTTTCTCGAACCCGGTCGGACAGGTACCCTACCAGGCGCGCAGTCAATTCCGGCATTTTCTGCACAAGTTCTGGGAACAAGGAAGCCGGGAATTTCAGGATCCGCCCTGCGCTGAGCGCTCGAAAGGTTACGCCGAACCGTTTCATCCGGGAGAAGGGTAAGATCCCGGTGACGTCTCCGGCCTTCGCTGGATATGTGACAATATCCCCGCCCACGTCACCGCGCCACTGAAACTGGCCTTCGAGAATTACAACCATCCAGTCAGCGGGATCACCTTGACGGAGATAGCTATCCCCTGCCGCCACATGAAATTCTTGCGAATTGCCGAGGAACCAGTCGAGCTGATCGTCGGGCAGATCAGCGAATGCCGGCACGCGAAGCAGTTCAGCTTTGTCGACCATTTAGACCTTGCTCAAATATTGATGGATAAATTGAACGGCGACCGACCCCTCACCCACTCCGGAAGCCACGCGCTTCACCGAGCCGTGGCGCACATCACCCACCGCAAACAATCCCGGGACATTCGTCTCCAGCAGGAAGGGATCTCTGTCGAGCTTCCAGCCTTTTGGTCGCTGGCCGTCTCGTATCAGATCGGGGCCCGTCAGGATAAATCCGCGTTCGTCGCGCTCCACAACACCCGCCAGCCAGTCTGTCCTCGGAAGCGCTCCTATAAAAATGAACATCGCAGTCGCCGGCACGCGCTCAATCTTATTGGTATCCGAACATAGAAATGAGATCTCTTCGAGATGCGTTGCGCCGTGCGCCTCGGCGACGCTCGCGTTCGCCCACAGCTGAATTTTGGGCACTTCTTTGATTTGGTCGATCAGATACTGCGACATCGTGCTGGATAGCGAGCTTCCGCGCACGACGATAACCACTCGCTCGGCGTACTTCGCAAAATTCATCGCCGCCTGCCCCGCCGAATTCGCGCCCCCAATCACATAAACGATCTCACCTTTGCATGACAACGCTTCCGTGGCGCCTCCGCCGTAGTAGATACCTGCACCCTGCAAACGATCGACGCCCGGCGCTTCGAGTCGTCGCCACTGCACGCCTGTCGCGATCATCAGCGCGTGGCACGAAATCTCGTTTCCATCCGCTAATTTGATGATTCGGTAGGATCCTTCCGTGCGTATGCCAACGGCTTCTTGAGGCGACAGAATCTCTACGCCAAACCGCTTCGCCTGCACCACGGCGCGGCGAGCAAGGTCTCCGCCACTTAGTCCCGTAGGGAACCCCAGATAATTCTCGATGCGTGAACTCATTCCGGCTTGCCCGCCGGGAGCCTCGCGTTCGATCATCACCGTGTGCAGTCCTTCTGACGCTCCATAGACTGCCGCAGCCAAACCCGCAGGCCCTCCGCCCACGATCGCCAAATCATAAAAATTCGTTTGTGCGCGGGTTTTCAACCCGACTCTTTGGGCCACTTGCGCTGGGACACTCTCGAGGAGCCTTGTGCCATCCGGGAAAAGTACAATAGGAAGACTGGAAGCTTCTGGTCCCAGGACTTCCAACAGGCGCTTTGTCTCTGGATCGTTGGCAGAAATTTCGACATCCATCCACTGATATGGAACGCGATTCCGCGCAAGAAAATCCCGCAATTCATAAGACTTCGGCGACCAGCGCGTTCCCAGCACTCGTATGCCCTCAAATTTTGGCCGATACGACGCTTGCCAATCGTCAAGCAGATCATCCAATTGCGGATAAAGGTGTTCGCTGGGAGGATCCCATGGCTTCAAGAAGAAGTAGTTGATGCTGGCCTGATTGATCGCATCAATCGCTGCGTTCGTATCGGCGTAGGCGGTGAGCAAGGCCCGTTTCGCTTCAGGGAATACATGCATCGCTTCCTGCAAAAACGCGACGCCGTCCATATGCGGCATTCGTTGATCGGCAATCAGCAATGCCACGCTGTCACTACGCAGCTTCAGCTGTTTCAAAAGCGTGAGTGCCGCTTCGGGCGAATCGCTCCCGATCACACGGAATTCAGCGCCGTATTTCGTTCGCAAGTCGCGCTCGATCGCCCGCAGAACGTCAGGGTCGTCGTCGACACTGAGCAAAATTGGTTTTGCCATGTTCGGTCCTGGACTTGGCGCCCATTCTAACTTTAGGTTCCAGCATGAATCGTATCACGGCGATGTACCCCCCCTTTTACCGCCGATTAGAATTTTGCAACTTGCTGATTCGCGGTCGTTTGCCGAAAGTTTTAATCGCGGAACCGTGTATTAACTTTACTCGTTGCCGGGCGGGATTCTCAGCCGACGAAGGTTGCGCGGTGGAACAGGCAGCGCGAGAGGCGGCGATGCTTCTGCGAGTGCGATGGTGCGAATTTGCCTGGCTGATTGGCCTGGTGGCTCTAGCAATCATTTTGGGTGGTCCTTTTGTGGGTGCTTTTTTGGATTCGCGGGCCGCAGGACGCGGGCGCGTGTGTTGGGAGGTGGGAGTGGCTTGGATTTTCGCTAGCCGGTCTTCGTTTGGCGAAGGGCCGGTCGATTTTGCCAATGCCTCCTTGGGGCCGTTTTACGCGGCCCGCAGCACTACAAGGTTGGACGGTGCGCGTGCGGAAGAGGTTGTTTCGGGGTTAAGGATTTGGATCCGAAGATCCCACCCTTCGCGAAGGCGGGGAAGAGTGGGGCATTCGCAAAATCTGAAGCGGTTCCGATCCAATGGGTGGGCCACCCGCCCTAACCAACAGCAATGGTTGCGGTATTCCTCTTGATCTTGGACATCCTATGGGCGACGGCGAACGCTACTGCTAAACCTAAGCCCTCGCCGAGCAAGAACATGAAAAGACCGAGTCCGCCCTTAATCGGATAAGAGCGACTGGTAGCTTGCATGAGAAGGACCGGAAGGAGACAAAGCATCGCCACGGTGCCCGCTTTACCCTTCTGCAGGAACCCAACCATTAGACCAATCCCAGCTCCAATGAACGCTTTAAACACGAGATAGAAGTAAGGATCAAGTCGCCCTGGAATGACATACGCGGCGAGGTAAACTCCTAGTGCAACTAGGGCTATTGCGGTTAGTGCACCTGCCAGGAGAACACCCACTGTTCTAAACATGCGAGACCTCCGTGTTCAGTGCGGCGGGTGGCCCACCCTTGCGCTTGTGTCCGTAATTTCCACGATTGCCGGTGCTTCGGTTAGGATGATACCACTCGGGTAGGTCACTTCGAAGTTCAGTCATAGCTCTTGCGGGTACCCCATCCCTCGCCGTGTTTGCGAAGGGTAGGAAAGGGTTGACTTGTTTTCGATGCCGGAGGTCTACACCTCACCGATCCCGGCTCATCTACGCTTGGCCGTCGAAAACCTATCGCAATTGGTGACGAATGGTGACGAGTTACACCAATCGAGCGATAAGGTCTTGGCTGCCGCTGAGTAGAATCAGTGAGATGGATGGTAGGCCCGTGCGGGCTCGAACCGCAGACCTCTACCGTGTCAAGGTAGCGCTCTAGCCAACTGAGCTACGGGCCTATAAACGCTAGTAATCTTAGCATACAGCGACTGATGCGCGGTGCCGGCAACCGAGCGCTAGCCATTCTCCCAGTTGCGCTCCTACCGCCCGGCCAGCCGAATTTAATCCAATATCAATATTCCTCTCGCTGCCGGCTCATGTAAACTTGCCGTCCACATTCGCGTCACATGAGGCTTGATGGATAAGAAAAATTTCCTGTTTGTCTCACTCACCGGGCTGATCAGCGACATCGCCTGGCAAGTTTCGAAGGAAGGCCACGAAGTCCGCTACTTCATCGGCGACAAGAAAGAGCGCGACATCGCCGATGGTTTCGTCGCCAAATCGAAAGACTGGGAAAAAGATAAGGAATGGGCGGACATCATTGTTTTCGACGACACCCTCGGCCAGGGCGAGAAAGCGGAGGCGTTGCGCAAGGAAGGCAAGCCCGTGATCGGCGGCACCGCCTACGGCGACAAACTCGAGGACGATCGTTCATTCGGCCAGGAGGAGCTGAAGAAAGCCGGCGTGAACATCATCCCCTACGCCGAGTTCGAATCTTTCGACAACGCGGTCGACCACGTGACGCAAAATCCCGGCCGCTACGTCATTAAGCCCAGCGGCGAAGCGCAGAACGTGAAGCGCCGTCTATTTGTCGGCGAAGAAGAAGACGGGCAAGACGTAATTCGAATGCTCGAAGCCTACAAGCGCGCCTTCTCCGATGAAATTAAAGTCTTTCAGCTCCAGCGCCGGATGATCGGTGTGGAAGTGGCCGTGGGCGCTTTTTTCAACGGCAAGAATTTCATCAGCCCGATCAATATCAATTTCGAGCACAAGAAATTATTTCCCGGCGATATCGGTCCGCCGACCGGTGAAATGGGCACGTCGATGTTCTGGAGCGGCCCAAATCATCTTTTCAATCAGACGCTTCTCAAGATGGAGCCCAAGCTCGCAGAAGAAGGCTACGTCGGCTACATCGACTTGAATTGCATCGTCAACAACAACGGCATCTATCCGCTCGAATTTACCGCCCGCTTCGGATATCCCACCATCAGCATTCAACAGGCCGGCATGATCACGCCCATCGGCCAGTTTTTCTGGGATCTGGCGAACGGCGCGGATCCAAAACTCAAAGTGCGCAGCGGCTTTCAGATCGGCGTGCGCATCGTCGTTCCACCGTTTCCGTTTGACGATGACGAAACCTTCGACTCGTTCTCAAAAAACTCCGCGATCATCTTTAAGAAACCGCCCGCGGACGAAATTCACATTGAAGACGTGAAGCAAATCAACGGCCAGTGGCTCATCGCGGGAACTTCAGGCGTGATCTTGATCGTAATCGGCACGGGCCAGACCATGAAGCAAGCCCAGGCGCAGGTCTACTCGCGCATCAAAAACGTGTTGATTCCCAACATGTATTACCGCACCGACATCGGCGACCGCTGGGAGGAAGATAGCGACCGCCTGCACAATTGGGGCTATTTGCGGTAAGCCTTCAATCTTCCGCGGCTCAGGGCTTAAAATTCTGAATCCCGGAGTGGCGGTTTCCGTTGCCGTTTCCGTTCCCGTTCGACGTGTTCACTGCAAACGGTTGCGAAACGAGTTCCAGGTCGCGCGTGACGGAATGTTTGCGTGCAGCAGCCGCAATGGCATCTTCCTCGCTCTTCGGCATGAATCCGCCATTCGCTCGCATCGCCAGCATCGAAACGAATTGCTTCCGCGAATCATTTTCCAGCAGCGCCAGTATTTTCACTTTCAGTTGCGAAAACACGCTGCGAGCATCTGCTGAAGCATCCACGGTCTCGAATTTGAATTCTTCGCTCAGCCGGTCAAACTCCGCCAATAGCGCCGCCTGATAGTTGCAGAAGCTCTCGTACATATCCTGCCCCGGATAAAGATCCATTCCCGATTCCCAGTAGTCGAATCCTCTGGAAAAAATCACGCGCGGCACAAGCTGCTCCACTCCCAATCGCAAATAAAACACCGCGTCCGGCTTCAGCGCCACGCTATAGATGCTGCGAATCCATTGCGCGTCCGCTCCTCGCACGATCGCGCGCGCCATCAGCGAATAGACGTAACGGTCGGTCAGCACGATAAATCCCGCCCGCAGCGCCGGCACGATTTCATTCTCGAACCGGTCCACAAAATCAGTCGCGTAAAAAAGGTTCTGGGTCACGCGCCCCAGATTCACTCCCTCCTTCGCGCGCCGGATTCCGTCCCCTGCCAGCGTCGAACGCGTCATGCCCGTATCAAGCACCGCGTGCCCAAGCTCTTCGAGCCACGGTTTCAAAAGCTCGATCTGCGTCGTGCGCCCCGCGCCGTCGGTTCCTTCGATTACGATCAACTTTCCGTTGACGTGCGAAAGATCCATTCCCGGCAGGATTTTTCCATACGTCTCTCTCATGGCTGCATCCTCAATTCCGCTCCGTTGGCGATATGCGATTTCACGATCTGTCTCACGCGCGTCTGCTGAATCTCAATCGGTAGAGTTGCGTCGATCACCGTCAGCCCGAACTCGGGAATCATTTTTTCGTACTCGTCGATGATGCGTCCTTGAAACAGCCGGAAGCTTTCTGCCGCATCGTCGCTGAGCCCCAGGTCCATGCCCGCTTCGTAGAATTTGAATCCGTCGCGCGCGTCGAGCAGCCGCCCGATGGCCGTCTCCAGAGGAACGCGAAAATAGAAGGCCACCGTCGGCTGCACCGCAAATCCGTAGAGATCGCGCACCCATTCGCGATCCATCCCTCGCGCCACATCGCGCGCAAACGCCGTGTACATGTATCGGTCGCACAGCACCACCGCTCCCGCCTTCAGCAGCGGCAGAATGCTGCGCTCCGTCCGGTCAGCAAAATCCGTGGAATGGATCAGCGAGAAAGTCGCAGGTGTAAGCAGCTTTTTCTTTTTGCCCAGCTTTGTCGTGTCCTTCACGAGTGGTGACGAATTCCATTCGCTGAACACGACGCCGTAGCCTCTCGACTGCAGCCACTTGTGCAGCAAGCTCAGTTGCGTCGATTTTCCCGAGCCGTCGATTCCTTCCACCACAAAAAGCTTCCCCGGCAGTTCATGCTCGCCGCGTTTTTTTACGCTAGACGCTGCCGCCCTCATTGCTGCGCCAGTTTCAAATCCTCCACTTGCCATGCCCGGAGAAATCCCCATTCGTGTCCCTTCCGCGCGAAGCAATTCGCGTCGCTTCGCTTCGCAGAAAAAGCCAATTTTATCGGCGTGCCGGCCTCTGAGTTCCGGCTCGCGACTGAATAAGGTGTTTCATGTTGGCAAACTTGTCAGCAAAGTTCAGGCGCTTGTGTATCGAACTGCAAACGGGGAGGTACTAGTCCTAGGCTTCCGAGGAAAGACTTAATCGTAAGAAAGGAAGTGGTTTAGTGGGCTGCGTGCTCTGCCCACCACTCGCGCCAATCGGTTGGATTAGTTCCATAGCGGGCGCCGGTAATCGCGCGCAGTGCCTGATACGTCCAATTTCGCGTGTTGGAATCGAGCGAAGGATCTTCGCCAAGACTCATCAGAGCAGGCACGGCAGTCATCCGCTGTTGCTTCGTCAACATGCCTGACTGCGCCAGCGCAGACCCTGCCCTCTCGCGCACCTCGATCGAAGGATCGTTGTGAAAAATATCAATCAGCGCCGGAATTGTCGCATCCGTGCCCAGCAGCGACATCCCTTCCACAGCCCAAAATCGTGTTTTCTCATCCGCGTCATGCGAATACTGAATCAGGGTTCGAAGTGTCTGCTCCGGCTCGATACCGCGATTTCCAATCGCCCCCAGCATCCATAGAGCCCAGGAGCGCCCCGCCGGATCGTTCGCGATCCGATCGGTCAAAAGGTCCGAACTCTCCCGCGTTTTCGCAAGATCGTAGGCGACTAATTCCATCTCAATGGCCGCAGCCCGCACGCGCAAATCAGGCGAGTTCAGCCCGGAATCGAGTAGGTTCGTCAGCTGCGGGGTCATCGTTAGTTCCCCGCGCCAGCTTTCCATCTGCGACAGGAGCTTCCCGCCGCCGGCCTCGTAGTCGTTCACGGTTTCTTTGAGAAGAAATTCGGCTTGCGCTTGGGGCGGAAGAGCCGCCAAATCCATGCTCATCGTTGCGGGAATCTTCGCAGAACTTGCGACGCTGCCGGTGCCCTTGAACTCAATCATCCGGGCGAATTGTTCCCAGACCACGCGAGCAGAAGTCGGCTTCAAGGCCAGGAAAAATGCCAGAGGCAGAACGAGCACCGCCGAAAAAATCGCAAGCCGGATACCATGGCCCATCCGTTGCCGTCCCGCGTAAATCGGCGCCGACTGGGCAAATTGCGTCACCCCGGCTCGTCCGTTATCGATTTTCTCGTTCATCGTCCGCCTGAAATTCATCTTCAAGCGTACGCGTGTCGGGGCCACGAGGCAAGGCGGGGGACGGCCAAATCGAACTTGGATTGCCCTCAAAGTTATCTTGTACCGAAGGACGGGTGCGCGAAGGCGCGAAATCGGGGACTAAAGGCGTCATCCATCTATCTCACAACCGTCTTCAAAAAGGTCAAAGTACGTCTCCACGCATCCGCAGCAGCTTCCGGCCGATAGGCTTCTGCATTGTTTGGATTCTCAAATCCGTGGCCCGCGTTATCGTAGATTTTCAGGCTGACGAATTTCTGAAGTTTTGTCATGGATATCTGAAACGCCTTTACATCCTCCGGAGTGATACCTCTATCCAGCGCTCCGAAATTTCCTAGGATCGCCGCGCCAATATTCTGCAAGTCGCCAGGATCGGTCGGTAAAGCTCCGTAATTCACCACGCACGCCCTCAGCCGTGGTTCGTGCGGCGCGAGTTGCATCGCCAGCCCCCCGCCAGTGCCCCACCCAATCACTCCGATACTCTCCGGCTTCACGTCTGGCCGCGTCGCAAGATAGTCGAATGCTGCTCTAAGGTCTTTAATTGCATCGGCTCCCGGTAATGCACGCATTAGTTCGTGGGCCTCTGCCGGATCGGTCGTCGTCTTGCCCCCGTACAAATCCACCGCTAGCGACACGTAGCCCTGCTCGGCTAGTTTTTCCGCCTGCTCCTTCACCCAGTCGTTCAGTCCCCACGACTCATGAATCACGATCATTGCCGGACGCTTTCCTTCTTTGTCCGGTAGAACCAAGAAGCCGCTAAGAGTCTGATCTCCGTTCTTGAACTGTACAGTCGCGGTTTTTGGCTTTTCCGTCGCCCTGGCGCCCGCGCAAGCCAATAGGCCCACCACCGCTACTGCCAATAGAATTCTCCCCCCGAGCCTTGCGCGCGCTCTCTCTCCGGTCACCCGCGCGATTTCCAGCAACTTCATCCACTCCTCCTCACTAAAATTTGCAAGTCGCCCCAATCCTCCATTCTATTCCGCTCGCGGAACCTGCGCCATCATTCATGCAGGCTGCACCTGCACCGCTGAGCCGTACGCCAGCACTTCCGTTACGCCCTGCATCACTTCGGTCGCGTCGTACCGCACCCCAATCACCGCGTTCGCTCCGCGTTCGATGGCGTGCTGCATCATCAGCTCCAGCGCTTCTTCCCGCGTCTTCTCGCACATATCTTCAAACAAGGTAATATTCCCGCCGACCAGAGTCTCGAGCGACGCTCCAATCGTCCCGAAAATACTCCTCGACCTCACCGTCACCCCGCGCACCAGCCCCAGATTTTTCACCACTCGATAGCCCGGCAATTCAAACGCCGTCGTCACCATATTGATATTCACGCTCACGTTCATCGGACCCTCTCATTTCCGCTGCGTTGTTGTCATTCTGAGTGCAGCGCGCTTTATGCGTCCCGCATTCTGTAGCGGGCCGAAGAATCTTGACTCAAAATGGTTGGCGTAGCCTATCTCTGTCCGAACTGTAACGAAACTTGTCATTCTGAGCGGAGCGAAGAATCCCAACTTAGGATGCTTGGTTCTGCGGTATCGATCTGCATCACTTCACCACCACCGGAATCTCCACATTCGATGGATACTCCGCTGTCCTCCAAATCCTCTGCGTCGCCTTCTGATAATCCTCCGCCTTCGCCTCAAAAATATTCGGCACAAACTTCTGTGGGTTGCGGTCGATCACCGGAAACCATGTACTTTGCACCTGCACCATAATCCGGTGCCCCTTCTGAAACACGTGGTCGTTCGTATGCAGATCGATCGTAAACGGAGTCACTTCCCCCGCCACAATCGCTTCCGGCTTCTCGAAACTCTTCCGAAAGCGCCCGCGAAACACTTCATCCGCAATCATCAGCTCGTAACCGCCCATCTTGCGCTCCGGCTCGTACCGCTCGGGATACACGTCAATCAATTTCACAATCCAATCGGCATCCGTCCCCGTCGTCGACGCGAACAAATGCGCCACGATATCTCCCGCCACCGTCACGTTTTCTGTAAGCGGTTCCGTCTCCCACGACAGCGTATCCGGCCGCTGCTGGACGAACCGCTGGTCCTCGAGCAACCAGGTGAACCACCGGCTCCCCTCCGAATACGTTTCCTCCACCGGACGCGTCCGGTAAGGCACCGGATTTGCCGGATCGGAAACATAGGAATCGAACCCCTCCCGCTTTTCCTCGGCCGCGTCAGAAGCCCCGCGCCGTTCCACAGGCGCGTCAAAAGAAAGTTTCGCATCGCCGCGAAAATAAAGTTTGCGCCGCGTCAAGCCCTCATGCGGTGGCCATGAGTCCCAAGTCTTCCACTCGTTCGCCCCCGTCTCAAACGTCATCGCTTCCTTCACCGGCTGCGTCCCCTTGTCCTTTAGCCAGTATGCAAACCACGGCGCCTGAATATTCTTCCGGAAATAGGCGCTCGTGTTGCTCCCAAAATCGATGTTGCCAAGTTTTGTCCCATCCGACCGTGCCCAGCCGCCATGATTCCACGGCCCCACCGCCAGATAGTTGTTGTGCTTCGTATCATTCTTCTCGAGCAGCTCATACACCTTCATCGGACCAAAGAAATCTTCCTGGTCCCACCAACCCGCCACGTTCAAATTCGGCACCGTCAGCGTCAAATCCTTGAAGTACGGCGCGAACGCCTGCTTTTGCCAGAATTCGTCATAATTAGGATGCGCCACGAAGTCGTTCCATGTCGGCAGCGTCCCGTGAAAATACAATTTATTTGCATTCGACAGCGGCCCGAGCGCCAGATACCACTCAAACGTGTCGTACTTGTCGAATTGAAATTGAAAATTTGTCTTCCCGGTCTCCATCATCGCTGCGTATTCGAATCCGTAGCTCAGCCGGAACGCTCCGTTGTGATGAAAGTCGTCGCCAAGAAACATATCTGCCGGCGTCGCCTGTTCGGACACCGCCTTCAGCGCTGGATGCGGCTCGATCAGCGACATCGCCGTCAGCCATCCGCCATACGAAATTCCCGCCTCGCCCGCGCGCCCGTTATTGTTCGGCACGTTTTTCAGCAGCCATTCGATCGTGTCGTAGGTGTCGGTTCCTTCATCAATCGAGTGGGGATCCTTGCGATCCCGCGGCGCTCGTCCCATCACGAATTTTCCCTCTGAGAGGTAACGCCCGCGAATATCCTGCATCACGAAAATATACCCGTCCGCAAACATCTCCCGGTAAAGCCCCAGCAGGCGCGAATAACCAGCATCATCATCTGCAATTCCGTACGGCGTCCGCGTAATGAAGAGCGGCAATTTTTCCGCCGCATTTTTCGGCGCATAGATTTCCGTGTGCAGCTTCACTCCGTCGCGCATGGGAATCATCGCGTCGGTCTTCACAAAGATGGCGCCGAACGGTTCCTTCTCGGCTTCCTGCCCCTGCGCTGAAACTCTACCGCCAGGTGCCACCGCCCAAATCGCAAAAGTCGCCAAGCTCGCAACAATCAAAACCAAAAAAATCCTGCCCGCTCGTAGCTTCATCGCGCCTTTCCCCTGCAATGATTCGCTATATGCCTCGAAAGCGCGGCGAGAATATCACAATGCCTTCACCCCAAAGCCTTTGAACATCGCGATGCCGTGCCCATTCGTCTTGCTCGGCACAGCGCAGCCAATTCTTCAAGCCGTACAGAAGGCACCTCCGACGCAGATCTAGCATTCTGTTAACCGCAAAGCCGCCATTCCGTAACGCCGGCGTCTCGCCGGCTCTTTTGACTTTGCCTCCTGACGGCGCAAACAAAAGTCCCGCCGATCGGCTCGAATCGTTCCCCAGAAAGCCTCAAATGTGGTAAAATGCATCCGCGGTTGTTGCTCCTGAAAAATTGGCAGGACTTATGCCAGGGCTGCAGGGTCGCACATGCAGCCCTTTTTCTTTGGCCGGGCGCAACCGGCAAAGAAGCGCGATTTCTAATCGCAAATCTGGAATTAGAAATCGCCGTAAGTTGAACAAAATAAAGGACGGCGAGTAGTTCTAATCGCAAATAAAATGCGATTTTTTAACTCAATTTTCATCCGGAATTCAGGCCAACGGCCGAGGGTGGGGTCATGACCGCCCCCATCCGCAATATCGCCATCATCGCCCACGTCGACCATGGCAAGACCACCCTTGTCGACGCCATGCTCCGCCAGAGCGGCATCTTCCGCGCCAACCAGGAACTCGTCGAGCGGGTGATGGACTCGAACGATCTCGAGCGCGAACGCGGCATCACGATTCTCGCCAAGAATACCGCGCTCACCTATCACGACACGAAAATCAACATCGTCGACACGCCCGGCCACAGCGATTTTGGCGGCGAAGTGGAACGCGCCCTTCGCATGGTGGATGGCGTGCTCGTTCTTGTGGACGCGAGTGAAGGCCCTCTGCCGCAAACGCGCTACGTGCTGCAGAAAGCGCTCGCCGCAAAACTTCCTCCGATTATTGTTCTGAATAAAATCGACCGGCCTGATGCGCGTCCCGCCGAAGTGCTCGACGAAATCTACGACCTCTTCATCGATCTCGACGCCACCGAAGATCAGCTCGATTTTCCGATCATTTATACGAACGCGAAGACCGGAGTCGCCCACCGCAAGCTCGGCGACTCCTCCACGAACTTGCAGCCGCTGTTCGATGAAATTGTCGCTTCGATTCCCGCGCCTTCGGGAGATCCTGCAGCGACCCTACAAATTCAAGTCACCAATCTTGACTACAGCGATTTTCTCGGACGCATCGCCATCGCCCGCGTTTTCCAGGGAACACTCGTTCGCGGCACCGAAGTAGGCATCGCGAAACTCGACGGCAAAATCCTGCCCACAAAGATCACCAAGCTTTTCACTTTTCGGGGCCTGGATCGCGATGAAGCGGAGGAGGTGAAAGCCGGTGACATCGTCGCCATCGCCGGCGTCGAAGGCATTCAAATCGGCGAGACGATTACCGACCTCGCCAATCCCGCGCCGCTCGAACCGCTCACCATTGACGAGCCCACTCTCACGATGGTTTTCACCATCAATACCTCGCCATTCGCAGGTAGAGAGGGCCAATACGTCACTTCGCGCGATCTGCGCTCGCGCCTCGATAGAGAATTGCTCACCAACGTCTCGCTGCGCGTCGAAGACATGGGCGCCACCGACGCCTTCCGTGTCCTGGGCCGCGGCGAATTGCAGCTCGCCATCTTGATCGAGACGATGCGCCGCGAAGGCTACGAGGTGATGGTCGGCAAGCCGGAAATCGTGGTGCGCACCGAAAACGGCCGCCGCGTCGAGCCGCTCGAACTGCTCGTCATTGACTGCCCTGAAAATTTCATCGGCATCGTGATGGAACTGCTCGGCTCACGCCGCGGCGAAATGAAGAAAATGGTCAACCATCATTCCGGCCGCGTGCGCATGGAGTTCAGCATCCCCTCTCGCGGCTTGATCGGATTGCGAGGCCAGCTTCTCACCGATACGCGCGGCACCGCGCTGATTCATTCCATCCTCGAAGGCTGGACGGACTACGTCGGCGACATGGCCATGCGTCCCACCGGCGCGCTCGTCGCTGACCGTCCGGGCGTTTCCGTCGCATACGCGCTTTGGGGAATTCAAGAGCGCGGCGAAATGTTCGTAGGGCCGGGCGTCGAAGTTTACGAAGGCATGATCCTCGGCGAAAATGCGCGCGAAGACGACATGAACGTCAACGTCACCAAAGAAAAAAAGCAGACCAACATGCGCTCGTCCTCAGCCGACGAAGCCATCCGACTGATCCCCCCGCGCGAAATGACGCTCGAAAAAGCCATCGAATTCATCGCCGACGATGAATTCGTCGAAGTAACTCCGAAATCGATCCGTCTCCGCAAGAAAGTTCTCGACGCCAAGCGGCGCCCCAAGCGCTGGCAGGAAATCAAGGCCAGCGCCGAAGCCGCTTCCTAGCCATGTCCAGAGCGGCTTTCCCGAGCCTGGCCGATTGTTCGGTCATGGGACGGACGATTCCCAAGTCCGGGCAAAATGGCACCTTGCCGGCGCTTCGAATCGTCCGTAATCAACTCAATATACATAACTTACAGCAGTGCTCGCGCCGGAATGTGAGTTGCGATATATATATGCGAGGTTGTTTCCCGTGGACATAGCACGCCCCGAAGCCAAACGACAAAAACGCATCCGCCGGACGATTTATATCGCCGTCGCCGTGGTACTGATACCGCTCGTCACCTACGCTCTCTCGAAGTTGAAACCGGCCGCGCCCAGTGTGGATCGCGCCACGGTTTGGACCGATACAGTGAAGCGCGGGCCGATGCTGCGCGAAGTTCGAGGTCTAGGAACGCTAGTCCCGGTAACAATCCGCCTGATTCCCGCCATCACCGACGGCACCGTCGAGACCCGCTATCTGTTGCCCGGCACGCTCGTCAAAGCCGACACGGTAATTCTCGACATGCGCAACCAGGAACTACAGCAGACAGCGCTTGACGCGGAATACCAGTTGCGCGGCGCGGAAGCGTCGCTGAACAACATGAAAGCGCAGCTTCAGAATCAGCTCATGGATAAGCGCGCGCAGGCCGCAGCGATTCGTTCCGCCTATCACACAGCCGCCTTGCAAAAGGCCAACAACGAGAAACTCTTCTCGCTCGGACTTGTGGCAGACGTCATCGTGAAGACGTCTGAGGTGCAGGCGGAAGAGCTCGAGAAACAGAACGAAATTGCCGAAAAGCAGGTGCAGACATTCTCTGATTCGATTGCCGCGCAGATTGCTGTTCAACAGGCCAACGTGGACGAAAAGCGCGCAATGTACGACCTGAAAAAATCGCAGGTTGACCAACTCAGAGTCCGTCCGGGAATTGACGGCGTGCTGCAGGAACTCGACGTCGAGGTTGGGCAGAAAGTGACGCAGGGAACCGTGCTCGCACGCGTCGCGCAGCCCACGCACCTGAAAGCCGCTCTGAAAATCGCGGAGACGCAGGCAAAAGATATTCAAATCGGGCAGAAGGCCTCGGTGGATACGCACAACGGCATAATCGCCGGCCACGTGATGCGCATCGATCCGGCCGTCGTCAACGGCACCGTAACGGTGGACGTCGCGCTCGATGGCGACTTGCCCACTGGCGCGCGTCCTGACCTGAGCGTCGAAGGCACGGTTGAAATCGAGCGATTGACGGACGTGCTGTACGTCGGCCGTCCCGTGCACGGTGAAGCAAACAGCACAGTAGGTCTCTTTAAGGTCATCGACGACGGAGCAGATGCCACGCGCGTGCAGGTGGAATTGGGCCGCACGTCGGTGAATACGGTGGAGATTAAGAGGGGCTTGCAGGTGGGCGACACGGTGATTCTCTCCGACATGTCCGCCTGGGACAATTTCGATCGGGTGCAATTGAAGTAGGCGGGAACATTTCGGCCCCGTCGTACGTAGTTTGATAGCGAAGGAGCACAGAATGAATAGCGACGCACAATCCCTGATTCGCCTCGAAGGCGTGACGAAAGTTTTCTACACCGACGAGGTGGAAACCCATGCCCTCGGCGGCGTGCACCTCGACATCAAGAACGGCGAATTCCTTTCTATCGCCGGGCCGTCGGGCTGCGGCAAATCCACTTTGCTTTCGATCCTCGGCTTGCTCGATTCGCCGACCGACGGCAACTACTGGATCAATAAGCAGCCGGTGGCGAATCTTTCGCTCTCCGATCGCACTCGCATCCGCAATCGCGAAATCGGTTTCATTTTCCAGGCGTTCAATTTGATTGGCGATCTCACGGTTTTCGAGAACGTCGAGCTGCCGCTCACCTATCGCAGCATGGCGTCGGCGGAGCGCAAGAAGCGCGTCCAGGAAGTTCTGGAACGCGTCGGAATGGCGCATCGGATGAAGCACTATCCGTCGCAGCTCTCAGGCGGTCAGCAACAGCGCGTCGCTGTGGCCCGCGCTCTCGTCGGCCAGCCATCCATCCTGCTGGCGGACGAGCCGACCGGTAACTTGGACTCGAAGAACAGCGAAGCGGTGGTGGACTTGCTGCGGCAACTGCATCGCGAGGGCGCGACGATCTGCATGGTCACGCACGATCCGCGCTACGCCAGCATTGCCGACCGCACGATTCATTTGTTCGACGGCCGCATCGTGGAAGAAACGATCGGCACTCGGACGGCAACGGTCTAGCGGCGCGGTTTCATAAATTTCCCCGGCACAAAAGCCAAAGAAGTTTTTCGGCGCTTGTGCAGGGGTGTGTTTGAAAATCTTCTGATTTCAAGTCGCGCAGCGGGAGTTGTAAGGGGCGAAATGGAAACACTGCTGCAGGACATTCGTTACGGAATCCGGATGCTCGCGAAGAATCCGGGTTTCACAGCTGTAGCAGTTCTCTCGCTTGCGCTAGGCATCGGCGGGAACGCAACTGTTTACAGCTGGCTCGAAGCTGTGCTTCTTCATCCCCTTTCGCTCGTTCAGAGTTCCGGGCAGCTCGTCGACGTTGAAAGCGTGATGCCCGATGGCGAATACCACACCAGTTCTTATCCCGATTACAAAGACTATCGCGATCACAATCATGTTTTTTCGGGGATGATCGGCTTTGAGCTGATCGGCACGAATCTGAAACTCGAAAAGGAACAGCAGCCGCAGCGCGACTGGGGTTTGATCGTCACCGAGAACTATTTCGATCTCCTCGGCGTGAAAGCGGAGCGTGGAAGGACGTTCCACGCTGACGACGCGCACGGGCCGAACTCGGATCCGTAATTGTTGAGCGACGGTTTGTGGCGCCGGAGATTTGGCGCCGATCCAAAAGTGGTCGGCAAATCCGTCGAGATCAACCAGCACCCGTTCACCGTGATTGGCGTGGCTCCGCGCGGATTCAACGGCACGATCGTGGGCATCGCGGCCGAATATTTTGTGCCGATGATGATGCAGCCGCAGGCGCTGCCGGGTGAAGACCTCGAGATTCGGAATCCGACCTTCGTGCACATGATGGGCCGGCTGAAGCCGGGCGCAACGCTTGAACAAGCGCGCGCCGAAATGAGCACGATCGCTCGGCAACTCGAGCAGCAGTATCCCAACGCCAATAAAGATGTCGGTGCTTATGTCTGCCCGGTGTGGGAGGCGCATTACGGTTTGCAGTCATTTTTGCTGCCCGTTCTAGCGTTTCTGATGGTCGTCGTAATTCTTGTTTTGCTCATAGCCTGCGCGAACGTGGCGAATCTGCTTCTCGCGCGAGCCACTGTGCGCGAAAAGGAAATAGCGATTCGTTCGGCGCTGGGTGCGGGCCGCGCGCGGCTGATTCGCCAGTTGCTCATCGAAAGCCTGCTGCTTGCCGGAATGGGAGGCGCAGCGGGAATTCTGATCAGTCTGTGGACCACGAATTTCCTCACCGTGTTTACGCCGCCCGCGCACCTTCCGATTGGCTTGCCGCTCGGAGTAGACGGCCGAGTTCTCGCCTTCACGGTGACGCTCTCGATTTTTACTGCGATGATTTTTGGCGTCGCACCAGCATTACAAATCACGCGACCGAGCGGAAACGCATCGCTCAAGAACGGTGGCCGCACTTCATCCAGTAGCGCCGGCCAGCATCGGTTGCGGAATCTCCTGGTCGTCACGGAAACGATTCTCGCCGTCGTGCTCCTGGCGGGCGCGGGTTTGCTGGTGCGCAGCTTGCGAGCGGCGACGACGTCGAGCCCGGGATTTAGCGCCGATCATGTGCTTCTCACGGCTTTCGATCTTCGCGGCAATGGCTATTCCGATGACAAAGCGGCCGCGTTCTTCGAGCAGTTGACCGACCGGCTCAAAACGGTTCCGGGAGTGGAAGGCGCGAGCCTCGAACAATTTGTTCCGCTGTGGTTTACGGGGCGCCGCTACACGATTCCCGAGCTCGAAGGCTACACACCGAAGCCCGGCGAGCAGAACCTGATCGACTTGAACGTAGTCGGCCCGAATTACTTCTCGCTGATGCGCATTCCGATTCTTTCGGGCCGTGAATTCACCGCGCAAGACCGCAAGGATGCTCCGCTCGTCTGCATCATCAACCAGACGATGGCCCAGCGTTTCTGGCCGGGACAAAATCCTGTCGGCCGGCACGTCGGCACGTGGAATCACCAATGGACGGTTGCCGGCGTCGTGAAAGACGTGAAATACCACAGCCTGAGCGAATCGCCCGAACCTTTCCTCTATTTTCCGTTCTGGCAGGACACCGCCGGCGATGCCAACATTCTGATCCGAACCGCGGGCGATCCACTGAAGTTCCTGCCGCAGGTCCGCGAACAAGTTCGCGCTATCGACCCTGGGGTCGCCGTCCTCGAAAGCGACTCCGTGTCGAATTTGTTGTCCGTTTCGCTTTTCGCCTACCGCACAGCGGCAACGCTCGCAGCAGTACTTGGCGGACTCGGACTTTTGCTTGCGGCAATCGGGATCTATGGCGTGCTTTCGTATTCGGTGAGCCAGCGCTCGCATGAAATCGGCATTCGCATGGCACTGGGCGCTGACCGGCGAAATGTGCTGGGATTGGTAGTGGGGCACGGAATGAGGCTTACGCTGCTGGGAGTGGGCCTTGGACTAGTCGCGGCGCTCGCGACGATGCACTTGCTCGGCACGCTCTTATATGGCGTCACAGCGAACGATCCAATGACATTTGCCGTAGTAATGGTGACCCTTTGTGCGGTCGCGCTGATCGCCTGTTTCATCCCGGCGCGAAGGGCGATGGCAGTAGATCCAATCGTGGCGCTGCGCCACGAATGAAATCGGATTCAATCGGGGAAACGGGAAAAATGGGAAATCTGATTCAAGACATTCGATACGCGATCCGGATGCTGGCGAAGAATCCGGGGTTCACGATCATCGCGGTGCTCACGCTGGCGCTTGGAATTGGCGCAAACACGGCAATTTTCAGCGTCGTGAACGGCGTGATGCTGAATCCGCTGCCGTATCCACAGCCGACCCGGCTCGTTTCGATGTACCGCAAAGTGTTTGGCTTCGAGCACGGCTCGGTTCCGTATCTCAGCTTTCAGGATTGGCAAAAACAGAACCGCACCACAGAGGCGATGGCTTCCTATCGCGAAGACAATTGCAACCTGATGGGGATGGGGGAAGCTGAGCGAGTGCCCGTGGGGCAAGTGTCCGCAGATTTCTTCAAGGTGCTTGGCGAAAATCCGATGATGGGCCGGCTTTTCAACGCTGATGAAGACCGGCTTGGCGCTTCTCCCGTGATCGTGCTGGGAGAAGGATTCTGGAAGCGGAAATTCGGCGGCGCTCCGGACGTGCTGGGGAAAACCATTCTGCTGAACGGTACCGATTACACGGTGATCGGCGTCGTTCGCGACAATTTCAAAATTTTCACTGACGGCCAGGTATATGTGCCAATCGGCCAATGGAACGATCCCACGTTTCGCGATCGCACCATGGGCAGGGGCATGGATGTGGTGGCGCGGCTGCGGCCCGGCGTATCGGTGGAGCAAGCGCGAGCGGACATGGATTCCGTGGCGCGAGAGCAGGCCATTGACTATCCGAAATCGAATGGCGGCATGGGCATCACAACAATTCCCCTGCTGCAGGATCTGGTGGGTGACCGCAAGCCAATCCTTCTGATACTTCTCGGCGCCGTGGGATTTGTGCTGCTGATTGCGTGCGTGAATGTGGCGAATCTGCTGCTCGCACGCGCCACCGGACGCGCCCGAGAGCTTGCGATCCGCCTGGCGCTCGGCGCGACGCAAGGGCGAATCATCCGCCAACTGCTGACGGAAAGCATTCTCGTCGCGCTCGCCGGCGGCGTACTCGGGCTAGCGATAGCGGCGTGGGGCACGGGGGCGATGTTGAAATTGCTTCCCGAGGCGCTTCCGCGAATGGATGAGATTGGCGTGGACGGGCGCGTGCTGGCGTTCACGTTCGGGGCGTCACTGCTGGCTGGAATCCTTTTCGGTCTGGCGCCGGCGCTGAAGATTTCTCGGTCGGACGTGCAAGCGTCGTTGAAAGAAGGCGGGCGCAGCGTGGTGCGCTCGCGCAATCGCGCACAAGGCGTGCTGGTGGTGGCAGAGATGGCGATGGCGCTGGTGCTGCTGGTGGGCGCCGGGCTGATGATTCGCAGTGTGTGGCAACTCTGGCACGTGAAGCCGGGATTCGATCCGCACAACACCGTTGAGTTCAGCATCGCACTCGCGCCCGACAAAGCCTCCGAAGCAGCAAAAATTCGAGCCACCTATCGGCAGCTTCTCGAAGGACTCGAGTCGACGCCGGGCGTTCAATCGGCCGCGTTGCTGGCTGGTTCGCTGCCATTGAAGGGGGGCGATTCGGATTTTCCATTCTGGCTGGAAGGGCAGCCGAAACCGGCAATCGAAAGCCAGATGAGCCTCGCGCTCTGGTACGCGACAACGCCGAATTATCTGAAGGCGATGGGAATCCCGCTGCTGCGCGGGCGCTATCTCACCGATCAGGACAGTGAAACGGCGGCACCGGTGATGGTGATCGACGAAGAGTTCGCGAAGCAATATTTCGGCGGCGCGAACCCGATCGGAAAACACATCAACATCGACATGATCAACGTGAGCCCTGAAATCGTCGGCGTGGTGGGACACGTGAAGCACTGGAGCCTTGACGAGAGCACCCGGCCGATTCACGCGGAAATGTACGTCCCGTTGATGCAGGTGAGCGACAAATTCCTTCCGGTGGTGGCAACCGGCGGGACGGTGATCGTCCGAACGAAAGGCGCGCCAGCCTCAGCGCTGGGAGCGATTCGAGAAGAAGTGTCGAAGCTCGATAGCCGGCAGGTGATGTACGACGCGATGACCATGGAAGAGATCGTGACGCGTTCGGTACGCGCGCAGCGGTTTTCGATGATTCTGCTCGGAGCATTTGCGCTGCTGGCGCTGCTGCTCGCGTCGATTGGAATTTACGGCGTGATTTCCTACCTGGTGGGCCAACGCGTGAATGAAATCGGCATTCGCATGGCGCTCGGCGCACAGCGGAAAGACATTCTAGGAATGATCGTGGGCGAAGGCGCGCGGCTCGCGGCCATTGGCGCAGGCATCGGCATACTCGCAGCGCTCGCTCTCACACGTCTGATGGCGAGCCAACTTTACGGGGTAAGCGTCACCGATCCAATCACGTTCACGGGTGTCGCGATCATCCTCGTGGGAGTGGCACTGTTTGCCTGCTACATCCCGGCACGGCGCGCGATGCGCGTGGATCCGATGGTTGCCTTGCGGTACGAGTGAGGAATTCAATGGGCTCTCTTCTACAAGACATTCGCTACGGATTAAGAATGCTGGCGCGCAATCCGGCATTCAGCGCCATCGCAGTGCTGACGCTGACGCTCGGCATCGGGGCGAACACGGCCATATTTTCTCTCACTGACCAGATTTTATTGCGGCGCTTGCCGGTGCGGAACCCGGAGCAACTTGTCTCGCTGCGGACGACCGGGTCGAATCAGGGACACGTGTGGAGCGACAGCACCGACGATTCGGGAATGTTTTCCTATCCTGTATATAAGGACCTGCGCGAACGTAACCAAGCCTTTTCCAACTTGCTGGCGCGATTTCCAACTTTGGTGAGCGTTTCCGGCCAAGGCCCGACAGAGCTGGTGCAGGGGGAACTCGTATCCGGCAATTATTTCGAGATGCTCGGAGTGCATCCGGCTCTGGGTCGCGTCTTCAGCGCCAGCGACGAAACGGCACCCGGTGCGAATCCGCTGGCGGTTTTGAGTTATGGCTACTGGGCGCGCCACTTCGGAAGCGATCCCCGCATCCTCAATAAACAGATTGTGGTGAACCGCACTTCGCTGACGGTCGTAGGCGTCACAGGCGCAGGATTCAGCGGAATTCAGATCGGGCAAGTTCCAAACCTTTTCGTCCCGATCACAATGAAGGCGCAGATGACGCCGGGCTGGAACGGCCTCGACAACCGCAAGGATTATTGGATCGCTATTCTTGGGCGTCTCAAGCCCGGATTCAATCTGGCCAAGGCGCAGGTAGCGCTGGCTCCCACTTACCATGCGATTCTCGAGTCGGACGTTCATTTAATCGAAGGAACGGAAAAGAGCCGGCAGAAATTTCTGGATAAAAAACTGCTGGTTGATCCTGCGGCAAATGGCAGGCAAATCGTGCAGCAGGGTACGGGAAAGCCGCTGCTGATCCTCACGGCGATGGTCGCGCTAGTACTGTTGATTGCATGCGTGAATCTGGCCAGCTTGCTGGTGGCGCGTGGCGAAGCGAGGCAGCGCGAAATCGCGGTGCGGCTCACGATGGGCGCGAGCCGCTGGCGACTAGTGAAGCAACTTCTCACAGAAAGCCTGATGCTTTCGATCGCAGGCGGAGCGGCGGGACTGGCGCTGGCGGCCTGGACTTTGAGCGCGCTCGTTGGCTCGATTCCGAAGAGCGAAGGAATTTTCGGACTCGAAGCGAATCTCGATTATCGCGTGCTGGGCTTTGCAATCGCGCTGACGATTGCGACGGGAGTTCTGTTCGGGTTGGCGCCTGCGCTGCGCGCCAGTCACACCGACTTGCAGAGCACGCTGAAGGATCAGGGAGCGAATGTTTCAGGGGGCACGGCCAACGTGCGGTTGCGGAAATGGCTGCTCGTCTCGCAGGTGGCGCTGACGGTGATTCTGCTGGCTGGGGCGGGATTTTTTACGAAGAGCCTGTTGAACTTGAAAAATCAGGATCTGGGTTTGCGCACCGACCACGTGCTTCAGTTTGCCGTATCGCCGGACCTGAATCTGTATTCACCGGCGCAAACGGCAGCGCTCGTGAAAAAGATTCGCGATCAGGTGGCTGTGCTGCCGGGCGTTCGCTCGGTAAGCGTTTCGCGAATGGCGCTTCTTGCCGGTAACAGCGCGGGGTCGGACATGGTGGCGGAGGGTTACGTTCCTCAGGAATCGGAAGACACGCACGTCAACGAGGACTGGATCGGAGAAGGCTATTTCTCGACGATGAGGATTCCGTTGTTGTCCGGGCGCGAATTCACGGCCAGTGACACCGCGACGAGTCCCAGGGTAGCGATCGTCAGTGAAGGAATTGCGCGGCGATTTTTCGGCGGCCGCAATCCAGTTGGCATGCACATCGGAATCGGGCCGAAACAAGACAAGGAACATCCGGAAATCGAGATCGTGGGATTCGTGAAGGACAGCAAGACCGCCGACGTGCACGAGAAGCTTCGTCCCATGGTGTATTTGCCGTACACGCAGGATCCGGCTCTCGGAAGCGTGACGTTTTTCGCGCGTACGGGACAAGATCCTGACGCGCTCGCTAATCCCGTGAGGGCGGTGGTCGCCGGACTTGATTCGAATCTGCCGGTTTTCGATATGAGGGCGCTGGCGACGCAAGTGGCTGACACAGAGTTCGACGATCGTCTGTTGATGTTTTTCTCGGCGTGCCTGGGATCATTGGCGGCGCTACTGGCCGCGGTAGGACTCTACGGCGTGATGGCCTACGTGGTGGTGCGGCGCACGCGTGAAATCGGCATCCGGATGGCGCTCGGCGCGACGCGGGAAAATGTGGGCTGGCTGATTTTGCGCGAAGTGGTGCTGATGTCCGGCATCGGGCTCGCGATCGGATTGCCGCTGGCTTACGGCGTGGGCAGGCTCGTCGAATCGCAATTATTCGGAGTGAAGGCGAGCGATCCAATCGTTTTCGTTGCCGCGGCGGCTGCGCTCGCGAGCGTCGCGATGCTTGCAGGATGGCTCCCTGCGCGAAAAGCGGCAAGCGTCGATCCGATGGTCGCGCTGCGGTATGAGTGAAATTCAGTCGCGCCTGTTCAGTCCAGGATTAGTTCTCAAGATTTGAAGCGGAAGGAGCCAAAAATGGGATCACTGCTGCAGGACGTTCAGTACGGCTTGCGGACGCTGCGAAAAAATCCAGGGTTCACAGCCGTTGCGATCCTGACTCTGGCGCTGGGCATCGGCGCGAACACTGCAATTTTCAGCCTGGTGGATTCTTTCCTGCTGCGTCCTTTGCCAGTTAAAGATCCGCAGCAAATTACCACACTCGCCTATCAACTGAAGGGCGGCCAGCTGATCAATAATTTTTCTGTGCCCGACTATCGTGATATCCGCGACCAAACCGGCAACGTGTTCTCGGGCCTGATTACCTATCAGATCGACCTCGATGGCCTGAGTGTGAATGGAAAAGCCGATCGCATCATAACCAGCTATGTGGCCGGCAATTTTTTCACGACTTTAGGAATCAAGCCGGCGCTGGGACGTTTTATTTTGCCATCCGAAGAGGAAACGACGGCTCCCGTGCTGGTTCTCGGGTATTCCTATTGGATGACTCGTTTTGGCGGTGATCCAGGAATTCTCGGCGCCAAGGTCTCGATCAACGGCCGCCCGATGACGGTGGTTGGAGTGACGCCCGAAGGATTCCACGGCTTATTTCCATTAGGCGAAATGCAGGGATACTTGCCGATGGGTTTGGCGACGCTCGCCGGTAATCCCAGCGACTTCACCACGAATCGAGGATTCCGCAACTCCTTCATCTATGGACGGCTGCGACCCGGAGTGAGTCTAAAAGAAGCGCAAGCTTCGCTCGACGTCGTCTCGCAACGGCTTTCGCAGGAAAATCCCAAAGAGGATAAGGATTTGAGTCTTCAGGTTTTTCCCGAGCTGCGCTCGCGGCCGAATCCTGATCCGAAAAACACGATCATGGTGATTTCAACTCTTTTTCTAGGTCTTTCCTCTCTTGTGCTGTTGCTTGCCTGCGCCAACGTGGGAAACATTTTGCTCGTGCGTGCCACCGTGCGCGGACGTGAAATGGCCATTCGGGCCGCGTTGGGTGCCGGGCGTACCCGTTTGATCCGGCAGCTGCTTACGGAGAGCATTCTGCTCGCTGTTTGCGGCGGTTTGGCGGGGGTGGCGCTCGGCTACTGGGGAAGTTCGTCGCTGGAACATATGAATCTCGGCACCGATCTACCGGTGCGTTTGGATTTTGGGTTTGATTGGCGCGTTTTTGGATTTGCATTCGCGGCGGCGCTATTCACCGGAATTATTGTGGGGATCGTGCCGGCCATCCGCGCGTCGCGCGGAAATCTTGCGCAAATCCTGCACGAAGGCGGACGCGGCATGGTGGGAGGACGTCACCGAGTGCGCAACGCACTGGTGGTGGCACAAGTGGCCGGCTCGCTGATGCTGCTGATCATCGCAGGGCTTTTCACGAGGAGCCTGGGCGAAGCTCAGAAAACGAACCTGGGATTCGATCCGAATCACGTTGTGAATTTCGTGATGGACCCTAACGAGATTGGTTACAACGAGGCGCAGGGGCGCGAATTCTACAAGAACCTGCGGGCTCGTGTGCGCGCGCTTCCGGGCGTGGTCTCGGCGAGCACCGCGAATTCCACTCCGCTGGGCTACTACAACAATGGCGACACTGTTGTTGTAGAGGGCTACGAAGTGCCAGCGGGCCAGTCAACGCCCGTTTCTCTCTACAACGCGATTTCTACCGACTATTTCAAGACGATGGATATTCCGATGCTGCAGGGGCGTTTGTTCACCGACGCCGACGATCAGAACACGCAGTTTGTCGGCATCGTGAACCAGGCTATGGTCAAAAAATATTGGCCGAATCAGGACCCAATCGGGAGACATTTCAAAATCGGCGCAGATCCCAGTCATTCGATCACGGTGGTCGGCGTCGCCAAAGATTCCCGTTACGCAGGGATGACCGGCGAGATCCAGCCATATTTCTATGTGCCCATTTTGCAGCACTATGCCGCCAACACGCTGGCAACCCTGCAGGTTCGCACTGCAGCTGCGCCGGAGTCCATGATTCCCGAGGTCGAACGAGTGATTCAGACGATGGCGCCTGATCTGCCCGTCTTCGACGTGAAGACCATGACGGAAGCGCTCAATACATTGAACGGCCTTTTGATCTTTCAAATCGGCGCGGTGCTCGCGGCTGCTTTGGGAATCCTCGGATTGATTCTCGCGCTCGTGGGCGTTTATGGCGTGATTTCATTTGCGGCCAGCCAGAAAACACACGAAATTGGCGTTCGCATGGCGCTGGGAGCGCAGCGCTGGGACGTGCTGAAAATGATTTTCGGGCAGGGGCTGGTGATTGTGGGTATCGGCCTGGCTCTTGGGCTTGCGGCTGTGCTCGCAGCTTCGCGCGTGATGGGTCAATTCCTGATCGTGAGCGCCACAGACCCGCTCACCTACATCACGGTGTCCGCTCTGTTAGCTCTGGTGGCGCTGCTCGCGTGCTACATCCCCGCGCGGCGCGCAATGAATGTGGACCCGATGGTGGCTCTGCGCTACGAGTAAGTAGCGCCGGAGGCGTAAATGCAATCCCTGCTCCAGGATATTCGTTACGGCGTGCGCATGCTCACAAAGAATCCCGGTTTCACTGCGATCGCGGTATTGACGCTGGCTCTGGGAATCGGGGCGAACACGGCGATATTCTCGGTGGTAAACGCCGAGCTGCTTCGTCCCCTTCCGTTCCATGATCCGGGCAGGCTCGTGAGCATTGGTGTCACCAATTCGCGCACCGGATGGAAATCCGGCAACGCCGATTATCCCGATTTCGACGATTGGCGCTCGCAGAACCAGGTCTTCGAAAAAATCGCTGCTTATTACGACAACAAGCTCACCTTGACAGGCGTCGAAAGCCCGGCTCACCTGGAAGGCGAAGTTGTTTCCGCCGATATTTTTGCGCTTCTGGGCGTCACTGCGAAGCTCGGCAGAACATTCCTGCCGGTCGAAGATGAAGCTGGCCACAACGTCGTGATACTGGAGCACGAATTCTGGAAGCAGCAGTTTGGCGGCGATCCGGGAATCATCGGCCGCACCATCACGCTCAATAACAGGGCTTACACGGTTGTGGGAGTGATGCCCGCCGGCTTCGAATTCCCGCTGCAACGGAAGCCTGTTTCCGTGTGGACTACGTTTTCGGCCGATCAGTCTACAGACGACAACACCGCGCCGATGACGAAGCAGCGGGGCGCTCACTGGTTCCAAGTCATTGCTCGGTTGAAGCCAGGGGTTTCGATCACTCAGGCTCAGGCTGCGATGGATGTGATCAGCTCCGGCCTGTCAAAACAATATCCCGATACCGATAAATACTTCGGAGTCCAGCTCGAATTCGAACGCGAGAAAATTACAAGGGCGATTCGTCCGGCGCTGCTTACGCTCATGGCGGCGGTTGGGCTTGTTTTGCTCATCGCTTGCGTAAATGTGGCGAATCTTCTTCTCGCGCGAGCGACTACTCGCGGACGCGAAATTGCTATTCGCTCGGCCCTCGGCGCGGGCCGAAAGCGTGTGGTGCGTCAGCTCTTAACAGAAAGCATGCTGCTGGCGGGGCTCGCCGGCTCTTTCGGCGTGCTGATTGCCGCGTGGGGCAGCGGCTTGCTCGCGCGCCTAAGCCCGCAGGACCTCCCTCGCTCCGCCGAAATTCATACCGACGGCTGGGTGCTCGCCTTTACAGCCGGGATTTCGCTGCTCACCGGGCTCGTCTTCGGTTTGGCTCCGGCGCTCCAGATCTCGCGCTCGAACTTGGTGGACGCGCTGAAGGAAGGGTCGCTCAGTACAACCGCGGGAAGCATCCGCCACCACTTGAGAAGCTCGCTCGTGGTTGTCGAAATGGCGATAGCGCTCGTTCTGCTGGTAAGTTCGGGCCTTTTGATCCGCAGCCTGACGCGGTTGCAGAACGTGAATCCCGGGTTCGACGCGCACAATGTTCTGGCCGCAGATGTCGATTTGCCGGACCAGAAATATACCAACGCGAAGCAGGATCAATTCGCCCGGGAGTTGATGCCGAAGCTGGCGGCGCTTCCGGGCGCCGAATCCGTGGCGGGAGTTTTTCCTCTGCCGATGACGGGCTCGGAGATGCAAACGAACGTCACAATTGAAGGTCACCCGGTGGCCGAAAGCGACGAACCACACTCCACTCTTTTCTCCGTCACTCCGGATTATTTTCGCACCATGAAAATTGCCTTGTTGAAGGGCCGCGATTTCGCGCCTCAGGATGGTCCGGACACCACACCGGTCGTCATCGTCAATGAATCGTTCGCGCGGCAGTTTTTCCCCGGCGAAAACCCGATCGGCAAGCGCATCCGCCCGGGCATTTCCGTGGACGAGAAGCCGTCGCGCATGCGCGAAATTGTCGGCGTTGTGGCCGACGTGAAAATTAAAAGTCTCACTTCGGAATGGGCGCCCACGTCCTACGTTCCGCAGGCGCAGATTCCCATCGGCCGCCTCACTGTCGTCATTCGCTCGGCGGGGAATCCCGATGCTCTGGCTCGCCCGCTGGCGGAAGCTGTGCGCTCCATCGATCCCGATCTCCCAACCTATAACGTCAAGACGGTCGAGGAATATCTCGGCGGCACGATCGCAATTCCGCGTTTCAACACCCTGCTGCTGGGAATCTTTGCGGGGCTCGCGCTACTACTCACAGCCATCGGGCTCTATGGCGTGATTTCGTACTCCGTCGCGCAGCGAACCCCCGAGATCGGCATTCGCATGGCTCTGGGAGCGCAGCCCGGCGAGATGATGCGTCTGGTCGTCGCAGAGGGAGTTCGTCTTGCGCTATTTGGCGTGGGGTTGGGGCTGGTCGCGGCATTCGCGTTCACGCGTTTTCTCTCGAGCCTGTTGTTCGGCGTGACGGCTACGGATCCCCTTTCCTTCGCCATCGTAGTTGCGACACTCCTTGCGGTGGTCCTGCTCGCGTGCTACGTTCCCGCCCGGCGCGCGATGAGCGTAGACCCGATGGTGGCGTTGAGGTATGAATAGCAATTAGCGCGTGGAGCGGCGCAACTGTCGGGAAATCCCCGGTGTCCGAATTCGCGACAGGCATTCCCGCAACTGGTCAGGATGAGTGCCCACGCGGCTCCAAATTAGCTGTAACTCGATGAACGGTATAGCCTTATAATACTTGGCTGCTGGAAGCTGACCTGCCCATATTTGGGAGACTCCGATTCGATGTGACCTCGAGTTTGAGGCCGGGAGTCGCGACCCATGGCTACGATGGCGCTTGAACTCAATAACGGGACCGATGCGCGGCTGCCGCGAATTCTCATCGCCGACGATCAGCCAGACGTGCTTGAGGCCTTGCGGCTCCTCCTGAAAGGCCACGGATACTCCACCGAATCGGTCACCTCGCCTTCCGCCCTGATCGAGTCGCTCGCCAAGAAGGAATTCGACCTCATCCTCATGGATTTGAACTATGCGCGCGACACCACGTCCGGCCGCGAAGGGCTCGATCTTCTGACGCAGTTGCAGGCCAACGAAAGCACGCCTCCCATTGTCGTGATGACGGGCTGGGCCAGCGTGGGGCTTGCAGTCGAAGCCATGCAGCGCGGCGTAGGCGACTTCGTCGAAAAGCCGTGGGCCAACGTGCGCCTGCTGGAAATTCTGAAAAAGCAAATTGAGGCCGGCGAAAAGAAGCGCCTCGCAAAAAAACAGGCGCTGGAAAAAAGCCACGCGCTCGACGAGACGGCGCAGAAGTTGCAGCGCCGCGAGCGAGAGGTGGAAGAAGCGCGCGCGATCCAGCAGGGATTTTTGCCGCAAGAAATTCCGCAGATTCCGGGCTATCAGATTTCCGGAGCGTGGCAGCCCGCCAGAATCGTCGGCGGAGATTACTACGACGTTCTGCCCTTTGACGATGACTCCGTCGGCCTGTGCATCGCGGATGTCGCGGGCAAAGGAATGTCGGCGGCGATGCTGATGTCGAATTTTCAGGCCAGCGTTCGCGGATTCGCTTCGCCTTCACTATCGCCCGACGCGCTCTGTGAAAAACTGAATAGCCTGGTGTGCCGGAATATCGCTGCGGACCGTTTCATAACGTTTGTCTACGCCCATCTCCACGGACCGTCTCGCCAGCTCTCTTATGCAAATGCCGGTCACAACGCCCCGATCGTGCTGCATCGCGATGGCACCCACGAGCGGCTCGACGTAGGCGGCGGCGTGCTGGGCATTTTCAAACAGCAATCCTTCGAAGCGGGAAATTTCCAACTCGCGCCCGGTGACCGCATCGTGCTGTATACCGACGGCGTGACGGAAGCCCACGACGGCGAGGGCACTGAGTTTGGCGATTCCCGTCTGCTCGAAGTTCTGCGCGACTGCCAAGATGCCGATTCGCAGATCGCGCAGGAAAAAATATTCAGTACGGTCGAGCAATTCTGCGGCGGCAATTGGGAAGACGACGCGACGCTGATCGTGCTCAGCGTCGAATAGCGGCGCACGAGACCGGATTCAAAGAGAGCGAGGCAACGTGATCAAGCTGGCAAATGTGGAAAAGGTTTACGAATCCGGCGCGGGGAAGACGTGGGTGCTCCGCCGAATCAATCTCGATATTGCCGAGGGCGACTTCGTCACCATCATGGGCCCGTCGGGCGCAGGCAAATCCACGCTGATGGGCATTGTCGGAATGCTGGATGGCGCCTGGAAGGGTGAGTATTACCTTCTCGAAAATCCCGTCCACAAACTCGACAATCGCCGCCGCGTCGAATTGCACAAAAAATATATCGGCTTCGTCTTCCAGCAATACCACCTGCTCGATAATCTCACCGTCGCGGAAAATCTCGATCTGCCCCTTTCCTACCGCGACATCAAGAAAGCCGAGCGCGAAGGAATGGTCGCCGACATTCTCGACCGCTTCCAGATCGTCGGCAAAAAATCTCTTTACCCGAATCAACTTTCCGGCGGACAGCAGCAGCTCGTCGCCGTCGCCCGCGCCGTGATCGGCAAGCCCAAGCTGATTCTCGCCGATGAGCCCACCGGCAGCCTCCATTCGAGCCAGGGAAAAATGATCATGGACCTGCTCAAGCGCCTCAACGACGACGGCACCACGATTATTCAGGTGACGCACAATGACGCTTGGGCCGCCTATGGCAACCGTATTATTCAGCTGGCCGATGGCTGGATCGTCGACGGGCAAACGCAAGCGGGCGCCGCGTAATTGAACTCCTGGACAGAATCGATGTCGAGTTTCTCGTTCGGCGTCAAACGCACCGAGCCGCGCACATTCGCAGCGGGGAAGTCCGTCGAGTCGCTGCTTTTGGGAGAAGTACGAAAAATAGTAGCTGTTGAACCGGACGCGCCGTTGTCGCCGCATTCGCGTCTAAGTTTGCGAGATTTGCGGGGATGTGTCTTTTCGCGGCGCCGATCCTTTGATTCAACGCAGTCAGGCGCTCGTCAGCTTTGGAAAAACTCACCGGCGCGTGGCTTCGGCTTCGCGATCAATCAGCAAGGGCAGCAACGGCAGCAAGGGGCACTGGTGGTACGAAAAATGAAGGAGTCCAACCGGCCTGCCGAAGAACCGGTTCCTGCCGGAGTCCCGGCGCTCGCTGAAGAAATCGATGAGCGCCTCTCAAGTCTCGCCGGCGGTGCGGCCACAGCCGAGCTGCGCGAAGTCCGCCGCGAATTCACGCATCGGCTCAAGGACGCGGCCCCGCACGTAGTCCTCGAACTCGCCAATCTTCTGATCGACGTGCCGCAAACGGCCTACCGCTTCATCGCCTACGAGCTGATTCATCATCACCCAGCTGCGCTTTCTCACCTGAATGCCTGGCAACTCGAACAGCTCGGCCGCGGCATCGCCAGTTGGGGAGCGGTGGATTGTTTCGCTGTTTACCTCTCCGGCCCTGTGTGGCGCGACCGCCGCGTTCCCAATAGTCTGATTCACGGATGGGCCCGCTCGGCCGATCGCTGGTGGCGGCGTGCGGGGCTCGTCAGCACGGTTCCGCTCAACAGCAAATCGCAAGGCGGCGCGGGCGATACCTATCGCACGCTGCAAGTCTGCCGGCTCCTCGAGCGCGACCGCGATCCGATGGTTACGAAAGCGATGTCCTGGGCCCTGCGCGAGCTTGCCAAGCGCGATCCGCGCGCCGTGCGCGATTATCTTGCAGCTCGCAAAGATGTTTTGCCTGCAATCGTGTTGCGCGAAGTGACGAACAAGCTCAAGACCGGCGTAAAAAATCCTAAGTCGAAAGCGGCGGCCGCGATTTAGTTGCGGCGCATAACACGAAAATGTTGTTCCGGCAAACGCGCCATGCGCGCCGACCCGATGTTTGCATTGCGTTACGAATAACGCCTGAGAGGTGGACACGACGCAGTTAAGCAGTATTATAGCTGCTCTTCTTACTATCCCTCAGGGGCGACTCTATGAGAACCATTTGGCAGGACCTGCAATACGGTTGGCGCATGTTGCGGCGAAGCCCCGGCTTCTCGCTGGTCGCTATCCTCACGCTCGCCATCGGCATTGGCGCGAACGCCGCCATATTCAGTGTGATTAATACCGTCCTGCTGCGGCCCCTTCCATTTCCCGACGCGCAGCGCATCGTTTTCATCTGGGATACCGATCCCAACCGCAACGTCGACCGCGGCGTCGCCTCACCCGCCGAATTTCTCGACTGGCGCGACCAGAACCGCTCCTTCGAAGAGATTTCCGCCTGGCGCACCTGGTTCTACAACCTCACCGGCACCAGTGAACCCGAGCAGGTCTTCGGCGTCCGCGCTTCCGCAAATTTCCTTCGCCTGCTGGGTGTCACGCCAATCCTCGGCCGCGACTTCATCCCCGAAGAAGATCAACTTGGCCACGACCAGGTCGCGATTATCACCTACGGATTATGGCAGCGCCGTTTCGGCGGCGACCCCACGATCGTCGGCAAAAATATTTTGCTCGACGAGAAACCGTTCACCGTTGTCGGTGTTCTTCCTCGCGGCTTCTCCATCTTCGGTACCAGCCGCCAGTTTGACGTCTGGATGCCCATGGCGCTCGACCGCGCTCAATTGCACCGCGAAGACCATTCCGTGATTGTCTTCGGACGCCTCCGCAAAGGCGTCACGCTCGCTCAAGCTCAGGCGGAAATGGAAACCATCAAAGCGCGCCTGAAGCAGCAGTATCCAGGCGTCGATCAGCAGGACGGCGTCCGCGTTGTCGCTTTTCGCGAAGACCTGGCGCGCAACCTCAAGCCCGGCCTCCTCCTATTATTCGGCGCAGTGGTTCTCGTCCTCTTGATTGCCTGCGTCAACGTCGCCAATCTCGTCCTCGCTCGCGCCGCTGCCCGCGAACGTGAAATCACCCTCCGTGCAACCCTCGGCGCAGGCCGCGGCCGCATCATCCGCCAGTTGCTCACCGAAAGCGCGCTTCTCGCGCTCATTGGCGGCGCACTCGGCATCCTCCTCGCCTATGGCGGACTTCATCTCCTCCGCCTCGCTCTCCCATCGGAAGGAGGCTACGGCGAAATTCCGCATTCCGAATGGCTCGGAATCGACGGCATGGTTCTGATGTTCACATTCGTTGTGTCTGTTCTCACCGGAATACTTTTCGGTCTTGCTCCCGCCATCCAAATCTCGCGCGCCGAACTTTACGAATCCCTGAAAGAGGGCAGCCACGGCTCGATTGGCGGACGCCGCAGCCAATTCACGCGTTCCGCGCTGGTTGTCGCCGAAGTCGCTTTCTCGCTGCTCTTGCTGGTCTGCTCCGGCTTGTTGATTCGCAGCTTTTATCTTTTGATGTCCGAAAATCTCGGCATCGATCCCAATAACGTGCTCACCGCTCAAATCTGGCTACCCGAATCGCACTACGCCGCCGGCGCACCCGTCATGAATTTCTATCAGGAGACGATCGATCGCATTGGCGCTCTGCCCGGTGTGAAATCCGCCAGCGCCGTCAATTTCCTTCCCCTCAGCGGCTGGGGCGATTATTGCAATTTCGATATCGTCGGCCGTCCCATCGCGCCCGCTGACGAGCCCAACACCTCGCAATACAGCGTAGCGGATTGGCGCTATCTCCGCACCATGGGCATTAGTGTGAAATCCGGTCGCGATTTCGCTGCTTCGGACGGGCCCACTGCGGAAGGTGTCGTAATCTTGAACGAAGCGCTGGCCCATCGTTACTGGCCGGACCAGAATCCCATCGGCCAGCAAATCCACCTGAAATTCCCGCCCACAAAAACTCCCTGGCGGCCCGTTGCCCGCGATTCCATGCTTACCGTCGTCGGCGTCGTAGCTGATGTCCGCGAATGGGAGTTGGGCGAAAAAAAAGTCGGCCAGCTCTATCTGCCTTACGCGCAGAATCCCTCGCGCATCATGCGCCTGGTCGTGCGTACCACGGGAGATCCCGCCGCGATCGCTCCGGCCGTTCGCCACGCCGTAGAAAGCGTCGATCCAAGCCAGCCCATCACGGAAATCCGAACCATGGATCAGTTCCTGTCTCAGGCGGTCTCGCAGCGTCGCCTCAATATGCTCTTGCTCGCTGTATTTGCCGCCATCGCCACCATTCTCGCCGCCATTGGAATTTACGGCGTGATGGCTTATGGCGTCACGCAGCGCTTTCACGAAATCGGAGTGCGCATGGCCCTCGGCGCCGAACCCTCGGACGTGCTCAAAATGGTCGTCACCGACGGTATGAAACTCGCCGTCGTTGGACTCCTCATCGGCATCGTGGGCGCAGCGCTTCTCTCGCGCTATCTCGAAAGTCAGCTCTACGGCATCAAGACCACCGATCCGTTCACGTATGCCGGAGTAGCTTTGGGCCTCGCAGCCGTTGCCGCTGCAGCCTGCTATTTTCCAGCGCGCCGCGCTACCAAGGTCGATCCGATTTCAGCGCTAAGGCACGATTAGTCGATGGAGATGAACGGGGCGGAGAAGGCACAAAGTGGATAGCTTCTTGCACGATCTGAAATACGGCGTCCGGATGTTGCTCAAGAATCCGGGCTTTACGATTGTCGCGGTCTTGACGCTCGCTCTCGGCATTGGCGCGAATACCGCGATCTTTACCGTCGTCAATGGCGTGTTGCTTCGCCCGCTCGCCTATCGCGATCCCTCCCACATCATGCTTGTCGTCGAACGCAACTCCATGTTCGCCACCATCACCACCTCTTACCAGAATTATAAAGACTGGCGTGACCAGAGCAGCTCTTTCGAGTCCATGGAAGCCTCCTGCTTCACAAATCTCACCCTCACCGGCCGCGGCGAGCCGGAGAGATTCAAAGGCAGGTACGTCACCTCCGGCCTTCTTCCGCTCTTGGGCGTCACGCCCGTCATCGGCCGCGCCTTTCTTCCCGAGGAGGACCGCGTCGGCGGCCCACCCGTGGCCATGATCAGCTACTCGCTCTGGCAGAGCCGCTTTGGCGGTTCCCCGGATTGGATCGGCAAGACCATCGCGCTCGATTCGCATCCTTATACGCTCATCGGTGTTCTGCCTTCGGGTTTTCAGTTCCTTCAAGCTGCCGATATTTTCGTCCCGTTTGAGCCGTGGGCCCACACGCTTCCTGACGATCGCGATTGGCATCCTGGAATCATTGCCACGGCGCGCTTGAAACAAGGCGTTCCGCTCGACCAGGCGCGCGCCGAAATGAAAACCATCACAGCGCGACTCGCTAACCAATATCCCGAGGCGGATGCCTCCGTCAGCGCTGACGTGGTTCATCTTCAGGATCAGGTTGTGCAGAACGTTCGTCCCGCTCTGATCGTTCTCCTCTGTGCGGTGGGCTTCATCCTTCTCATTGCCTGCGCCAACGTTGCGAACCTGTTGCTCTCTCGCGCCGCTTCGCGCACCAAGGAAATCGCTGTGCGTACCGCTCTCGGAGCCTCGCGCACGCGCGTGATTCGTCAGCTTCTCACCGAAAGCGTTGTTATCGCCTTGCTCGGCGGTGCGCTGGGGCTCCTTCTCGCAAATATTTCCATACCTCCGCTTCTGCGGCTCGCGGCTGGCACCGTTCCGGATGTAGGAGTCGTGCGCATCGATCGTTGGGTCCTCTTCTTCACGATTTCAGCTTCTCTGCTCACCGGAATCCTGTTTGGACTGGTCCCGGCGCTGCGCACCGCCAGACTCGACCTGCGCGAAACGCTCAATGAATCCGGTCGCGGCTCAACAGGCGGCGCCTCGAGTCACCGTCTTCGTTCGATTCTGGTCGTCACCGAAATCGCGCTAGCGATGTTGCTGCTCGTTGGCGCCGGTCTACTGCTGCGCAGCTTTGAGCGTATGCAATCTGTCGCGCCGGGCTTCCAGACGGATCATCTCCTCGCCGCTGATATTCCTCTTTCTCAAACGGAATATCCGAAGCCCGAGCAGCGCTTCCAGTTTTTTGACCAATTGCTCGAACGCACTCGCACTCTTCCGGGTGTCCGTTCCGCTGGCGCCGCTTCGTTCCTCCCGATGAACGGCAACGGCGGCCTCATCCGCTTCAATATCATGGATCGCCCGCCCAAGAATGCGAGCGAGTATGCCGCGGTCGGATTTCGGTTCATTACTCCGAGATATCTCGAGACGATCGGAGTTCCGCTCATTGCCGGTCGCATGTTCACCGAAAACGATCGCGAAAAAACACCGGACGTCGTCATCATCAACCAAACGATGGCCAAGCAATATTTCCCGGATCGCTCTCCGATCGGAAAGCGCATGCAGATCGGCTCGCCTCCTGATCCGCAAATTCCATGGATGGAAATCGTCGGCGTTGTTGGCGACGTTCGCCCCGGCCTCGGCACCGAGCTACAAGCTGAAATGTTCATCCCCTATCGCCAGGTGGACGCGCTTCTGCCGGTCTTTCAGCTCTCCGTGATCTTGCGTACCACGCTCGATCCCAAAAGCGAAACATCCGCCTTGCGCGGCGCCCTCAATGAAATCAATAAGAATCAGCCGCTCGTCAACGTTCGCACGATGGAAGACAGCATGGCCACTTCCGTCGCGCAGCCGCGTTTCCGCACCTGGTTGCTCGGTCTTTTCGCGGTGCTCGCGCTGCTGCTTTCGACGATTGGAATCTACGGCGTGATGTCTTACTCCGTCACGCAGCGCGTGCACGAGATGGGAATCCGAATCGCGCTCGGCGCTCAGCCGCGCCAGGTCTTTCAGCTCGTCACTGGCCAAGGACTGCGCCTTGCCCTGCTCGGAGTTGGCATCGGCTGCGTAGCTTCGCTCGCGCTCACTCGCGTCCTGCGCAGTTTTCTCTATGACGTGAGCGCTCTCGACCCAATCACCTATTTTTCCGTCGCAGCTGTGCTCGTGGCTGTCGGCCTGCTGGCTTCCTATTTGCCTGCACGTCGCGCCACGAAAGTCGATCCGTTGATTGCATTACGTTACGAATAGCGAGTAAAACCATGAACAACACACCCGAAACGCTTCGCGACAATAATGGCGGTAAACTACAGGGAGAATCTCCGCGCATCATGACAAGCCCACATTCCAACCGAACCAGGATTCTGGTTGCAGATGACCAGCCGGACATTCGTGAAGCATTGCGCTTATTGCTGAAAGGCGAGGGATTCGACGTCGAAACCGTCGCATCGCCGGCCGCCGTGCTCTCCGCGCTCGAAGCCCGCGAATTCGACGGGCTGCTCATGGACTTGAACTACGCGCGCGATACCACCTCCGGCCAGGAAGGCCTCGACCTGCTCTCGAACATCCGGTCGAAGGACAGCACGCTTCCGATCATCGTGATGACGGCGTGGGGCAGCCTCGAACTCGCCGTGGAAGCGATGCGTCGCGGCGCCAAGGATTTCATCCAGAAACCCTGGGAAAACGCGCGCCTGCTCGCCATCCTGAAAACTCAGATCGAGCTTTCGCAAGCCCTGCGCAAGGGCCAACGCCTCGAAGCCGAGAATCGTCTCCTGCGCGCCGATGGACGCCCAACGCTCATCGCCGAATCCGCGGCGATGCGTCCCGTGCTCGACTTGATCGCGCGCGTCGGCCCGTCTGACGCCAACGTTCTCATCACCGGCGAGCACGGCACCGGTAAAGAAGTGATCGCGCGCACGCTCTATGCTCTCTCGCCGCGAGTTGGACGTCCGCTCGTCACCGTCAACGCCGGCGGTTTGCCCGAAGGCGTTTTCGAGAGCGAACTTTTCGGCCACGTGAAAGGTGCCTTCACGGATGCGAAGTCGGATCGCGTGGGGCGCTTCGAACTGGCCGATGGCGGCACGCTCTTCCTCGACGAAATCGCCAACGTGCCGATGAATCTGCAGGCCAAGCTTCTCCGCGCGCTCGAAACCGGCGAGCTCGAGCGCGTCGGCTCGTCAACCACGCGCCGCGTGGATGCACGGATTCTTTCCGCGACCAACGCCGATGTGCAAGCCGAAGTCACCGGCGGGCGCTTCCGCGAAGATCTTCTCTTCCGCCTGAACACGATCGAGATTCATCTGCCGCCGCTGCGCGAGCGCAAGGAAGATATTTCGCTCCTCGCGCACCATTTCCTGCGTCAATCGGCGCAACGCTATCGCAAGCAGCTCGAAGGTTTCGAGCCGGTCGCGCTGCAGCTTCTTCTCGATCATCCCTGGCCGGGCAACGTTCGCGAGCTCGATCATTCGATCGAGCGCGCCGTGCTGATGGCGGAGGGATCGCAAGTTCGCGCGAGCGATCTTGGTTTGCGTCCCGCGCGCGAGGCCGCGATCAAACTGGATGAAATGAGCATCGAAGACGTGGAGCGCGTGCTGATTCAAAAAGCGCTCGCGCGTTTCGGTGGTAACGTGAGCCATGCAAGCAAAGCGCTGGGCTTAAGCCGCAGCGCTCTCTATCGCCGTCTCCAAAAATACAGCCTTTGAAACCGCTCCTGTATGAACGCCGCATTCTGCTCCTGGCCCTCTGCGCCGGCCTGGCTAGCACGGTCGTCGCTTTAATTCTGCTTTGGTCCGGCGGCTATTCGTCGAAGCTGCAGTGGACGCTCACCGTGCTGATGATACTCACGTGGCTCAGCTTTGCGTTCACGGCGCAGAGCCGTGTCGTTTTTCCGCTTCGCACTTTGTCCAATCTCCTCGCTGCATTGCGCGAAGGCGATTTTTCAATTCGCGCGCGCGGCGCCAATGAAGGCGATGCGCTCGGCGAAGTGCTGCGCGAAGTGAACGCGCTCGGCGAGACGCTTCGCCAGCAACGACTCGGCGCTCTCGAAGCCACTGCGCTTCTTCGCAAAGTGATGGAGGAAGTGGACGTCGCCGTTTTTGCGATTGACGGCAACGGCGCGCTTCGTCTCGTGAATCGCGCCGGTGAGCGCATTTTGAATCAGCCGGAAGAGCGGCTTCTTGGAGGCAATGCGGCCGAGCTTGGCCTTGCCGAATACCTTACCGGCGACACGCCGCGCATCGAGCAGATCGCTTTTCCCGGAAAATCCGGCCGATGGGAAATTCATCGCGGAAATTTTCGCGAAGCAGGGCTCGCGCATCAACTGCTCGTGATCACGGATTTGAGCCGCGCGCTGCGCGACGAAGAGCGCCAGGCCTGGCAACGCCTGATTCGCGTGCTGGGCCACGAATTGAACAACTCGCTCGCGCCGATCAAATCCGTCGCCGAAAATCTTGGCAGCATGCTTGCCCGCAAAGACCGCGATCCCGACTGGGCGGACGATATGCGCAGCGGCTTGAACATCATCGCCGCTCGCACCGACGGCCTCGCGCGTTTCATGAGCGCGTACGCGCGGCTCGCGAAATTGCCACCGCCCACTTTTCAGGGCGTCGATGTGGGCGTGTGGATTCGCCGCGTCACCGGACTCGAATCGCGCCTGCAAGTGAAGGTGCAAGCCGGCCCCGAAGTGCGAATCCAGGCCGACCCGGATCAACTCGATCAGCTTCTCATCAACCTGCTGCGGAATGCGGTGGACGCTTCGCTCGAAACCGGAGGCGGAGTGCAGGTGGGCTGGCATCGCGAAGATGGCTACATTGACGTGTGGGTGCAGGACGACGGGCCGGGCATCCCGAATCCGACGAACCTGTTTGTGCCGTTCTTCACCACGAAACCTGGCGGATCGGGGATCGGGCTGGTGCTGAGCCGGCAGATTGCTGAGGCGCACGGCGGCACTTTGACGCTTGAGAACCGCGAAATCGAGCGCGGGTGCGAAGCGCGGCTGCGTCTTCCGATGAACAATTAGCCTCAAATGCAAGTTCTTGTACCCCCGTTTACCGCCTATTAGAAAATCGTAAGCGATTGAATCGCCGTTACTTGCGCTGCGTTTTAATCGCGGAACCGTGGATTAAAAGTGGTCGTGAAGCTCGGCATGGGCTCACGCCGCTGTCCTCAGTCATAAACAAGTCCTCCTCCTAAAACGATCGACGGTAGCGCAACGGGAGTAGGTTTGGTATCCGTAGAACTACGCAGATCTGTGGAAATCGGGGCGAGAGTGTTACGTTGAGATTCTTCGCTTCGCTCAGAATGAGAGGCTCTTTTCTAGCCCGACGATTGCAAGGGTCGTCGATTCTTGCAGTTAGAATGCTTCGTCCCTCAGCGGCTTAAGCCGCACTGGATTTTGACCAATTACGGCACGGCTGAAGCCGTGCCCTGACGTAATCGCTGAAAAGATTTGCGAGACGGCTGTTAATCTGAATTTGGAGTAACTAATCTACTTTGAGGGCTTTAACTCGACGCTCCAGCTCTTGGGTGATGTTTTCGGGGGTTTCCGTTTCTGCGAAGTTGACTGGGGGGCCTACTGTTACGCGGATGTGGCCGGGGCCGGTCCAATGTTTGTTGGCTTCGCGGAGGTCGTAGAGGCCTTCGAGGCGCATGGGGATTACGGGGATGCGCAGGCGGGTGACGAGAAGTCCGATTCCGGCACGGAACGGGCCGATTGCGCCGTCGGGAGTGAGGATGCCTTCGGGGAAAACCAGGACGCTCCAGCCGCGGTCCACCAGCTCGCCGGCGAATTCGAAGCTTTTGCGGAATCCAGAACGCACAGGAAGTGGGAACACATGGAACAGGGCGATTGCGAGTGGATATTGAATGCGTCCGAGGATTGCGCGGAAGAAATTTGTGCCTGGAGGAGGAACTCGCAAATCGGTTAGCGTTTCACCGCCCATTGCTACCGCGGTGCGCCAGCGCAGGCGAGCGGGGAGCGCGTGCAGCACGAATCCGGGGTCGATGTAGGACGCGTGGTTCGAGACGATTAGCACCGGGCCGTTTACGCCGCGAAGATTTTCGCGCCCGCGGACGCGCGGCCAGCCGAGCAGCAGCATGGCGGGACGCACTAGACAATAAAAGGCCAGCGCGCGAACCCATCGCATTGGCCACCATCGCGGCCAGCGCGAGTAGCGAAATACCGGGGCGCGGCCGGCGGAATCGGCGATCGGTTGTCCCCGTTCTGCTTTTTGCACCAGCTTTTCGAGATCGGCGATGGATTGGGCGTTCGAAAAATCAGCTTCGCCTAAATCCACTTGATAGCGATCTTCGAGCGCGCTGATTAATTCCACGCGTTCGATCGAACTGAGTTGGAGATCCGCGCCGACGTTTGGCGATGCGGAACCGCTCGCGATTCGTTGGAGAACGCCAGCGACAGTGGATGGCGCGGAGGATTGCGTTGCGGAGTCTGAGGGTGTACGTCCCGCGAGTTGAGTGAGGGCGCCTTCGCGGATGCGGGCGAGGATCGGTTTCTGCGTGGGCGTGCGCGGAAAATCAGGCTCGCGCCAGACGACCCAGGAACGTATACGTTGAAATTCCGCGAGGCGGGAATTTGCGCCGGCGACAATTTTTGCGGCGGTGCTCGCTTGAGCGTCCGTACCCTCAGGGGCTGAAGCCCCCAAATAGGTGGCGCCTTTCGGCACGGCTGAAGCCGTGCCCTGACGTAACGCGCCCGAATCAGTCGCGTCGCGAAGGAGGAGCACCGCGCATGGTTCGGCGTTGCCGTCGCGGTCGAGTCCTATCACGACGCAATCGCGAACGCCCGGATCTTTGCGGAGTTCGGCTTCGAGATCTTCGGGGTAAATGTTCAGGCCCGCCGGGGTGACGATTACGTTTTTTTGGCGGCCTTTGAAATAGAGGTTGCCGTTGGCGTCGCGCTCGCCCAGATCGCCTGTGTGAAACCAGCCGTCCGCGTCGAGGACGGGGGCGACGCCTGAATCTTTCCAGTAGCCGGACGAGACATTTTCGCCGCGCACCAGAATCTCTCCCGTTTCGGAGAGTTTCACTTCGAGGCCGGGCAAAGTTTTGCCGATGGAGCCTTCGCCGAGCTTGAAGGGGTGATTCACGCTGACGAGCGACGTGGTTTCGGTGAGGCCGTAGCCTTGCACGGCGGCGTAGCCGAGGCGTCCCCAGAATTTCTCGGTGGCAGCGGGGAGCGCGGCACCTCCGGAAATTACGGCCCAGAATTTCCAGCCGAAGCGGCGGTGAATCGAGCGGAAACGCCACCAGCGGCGGAGGAAATGTTCGCCTTCGGTTGTTTTGAAATCACGCTGAAAATTTTCGAGTTGGCCGCTGGCGGCGAGATCGCGCTCGATTTGATATTGGAGCGATTCGACGAGGCGGGGCACGGTGACGAGCACCGAGACGCGCTCACTGTGAATCGCGCGGATTACTTCCGCGGGATTGAGCGTATCGAGGAACACGGATGTGCCGCCGAGAATCTGGGGGAGAAAAATTCCGAGAAGCTGGCCGAACACGTGGCTGAGCGGAAGGAGATCGAGAAAGCGCAGGGGATGAAAGAAGCGTTCCCAGCGGCGGTAGCGGTTGATTTCTTTTTCGAGCACTTCGAGGTTGGCGAGCAGGTTGCCGTGGGTGATGACGACGCCGCGGGGTTCGGAGGTAGTGCCAGAGGTGAAGACGATTTCGACGGGATCGGTTCGTTGAATCGACGGGGATGAAAATTCAGGCGACTCTTTCTGTGCGTTGGCGGGATGCAGGGTTTCGAGCTCGATGATAGGGACGCCGAGATCGGTCGCGGCTCCGGCGGCGAGTTCACGGCTGACTGCGGCTGCGCGCGCGCCGGCTTGGCGGGCGACGCGGGCTGCAAAATTCGGGTCGGCGATTGCGTCCATCGGGACGGCTACTGCGCCTGCGAACAGGCAGCCGAGAAATGCGGCGAGCCATTCGCCGGAATTTTCGCCCCAGATCAGGACGCGGTCGCCTTTTGCGATGCCGCGCGAGGTGAGGTCTTTGGTGAATTGATGGGAGGTTTGCAGGAGTTCGGAGTATGTCCAGCGGATGGTGCGGTAGCCTCGGCGCCAGGCGACGGCGATTTCGCGGGGTGGGCGCGATTGGGGCTGGAAATATTCGAGGAGGGATTGGCGGGGCATGGCGGGTTTAGTGTCGCCTATTCGTGGACGGTTTGGGAATGGCGGTGGGATACAATCGCGGGATTTGGGAGTCTAAGGGGTGGTTGCGGAGTGTGGCAGCTTGAAGACGAAGAGAGATCCCTCTACTGCGCCTCGCGCCACCGCTTCGCGGTGGGAAAAGCAAGACGCGAGGCTTCGGTCGGGATGACAGGGCCGGCGGTGCGTCGTTGGTGGATGCGGGGTTCTGGCGGCTTCGGGCACGGCCCTCCTGCGGCGGATCTTCGACATGCCGTGCCCCTACTGGGGAAAAGGCAACGGCGAAAAGAACGAGGTCGCGGGGTTGGCCAAGCAATAAGAATCGTGATGCGGCGTTTTGTTGGCACAGGCAGGAATGCCTGTGCTACTTAAAGGCGAAGAACGCAATCGTGTGCGAGAAGAATGTTGATGGCGGTTGCTGCGTTGTCACGCGGGCGGCTCTTAGAGCCGCCCCTACTGATTGGTGCTAATTCGAAATGAGGAGAATTCCATTGAGTGGAAATGATGCTGTGGGCAAAGGGAATGAGCTGAGCCGCAGGAAATTTCTGGAGACTGGGGTGGCGCTTGGGGCGGCTTCGCTGGCGATTCCGGGGCTGTTGGCTGCTGAGCTGCGGGAGGCTGGGGCGCAGGAAGCTAAGGCGTTTGAGCTGGACGAGATTACTGTGGCCGAATTGCAGGATGGGATGAAGGCTGGGAAATTTACTGCGCGGGCGATTGTGGAGAAGTATCTCGAGCGGATCGCGGCGATTGATAAGGGCGGGCCGGCGCTGAATTCTGTGATCGAGTTGAATCCGGATGCGCTGGCGATTGCGGATTCGATGGATGAGGAGCGCAAAGCGAAGGGGCCGCGCGGGCCGATGCACGGCGTGCCGGTGCTGATCAAGGACAACATCGGCACGGCCGATCGGATGATGACGACGGCTGGTTCGCTTGCGCTTCTTGGGTTTACGCCGGCGAAGGATTCGGGCGTGGCGCAGCGGCTGCGTGAATCGGGAGCCGTGATTCTGGGCAAGACGAATCTGAGCGAGTGGGCGAATTTCCGGTCGAGCCATTCGTCGAGTGGATGGAGCGGGCGCGGCGGGCAGACGCGCAGCCCTTATTCACTCGATCGCAATCCGTGCGGATCGAGCTCCGGGTCGGGCGCGGCGGTGGCTGCGAATCTTTGCGCGGTGACGGTGGGGTCGGAGACGGATGGGTCGATCGTGTGCCCTGCCTCAGCGAACGGAGTGGTGGGCATCAAGCCGACGCTGGGACTTGTGAGCCGGTCGGGAATTATTCCCATCGCGCATAGCCAGGACACGGCCGGGCCGATTTGCCGCACGGTGGCCGATGCAACGATTTTGCTCACGGCCATGGCGGGAATCGACCCAGCGGATTCTGCGACGGAGGGCTCACGAGGAAAGGCCCAGGCGGATTACTCGAAATTTCTCGATCGCGGAGGGTTGCGCGGGGCGCGCATCGGGGTGATCCGGAAATTTTTCGATTTCAACGATGCGCTCGGGCCGATGATGGAGTCACTCCTTGACGTGATGAAGCGCGAAGGCGCGGTGATCGTGGATCCGATGGAGATCGCATCCATCGGTAAATTCGACAAATCGGAAAATGAGGTGCTGCAATACGAGTTCAAAGCGGATCTGAATGCGTATCTTGCAGCGGCGGGCTCGAAAGCGCCAGTACACTCGCTCAAGGAGATTATCGAATTCAACGAGGGCAATCGCGAAAAGGAAATGCCGTTCTTCGGGCAGGACATCATGATCAAGTCCGAGGCAAAGGGGCCGCTGACGGAGCAGGTGTATCGCGATGCGCTGGAATCGAATCACCGGCTGACGCGCGCGGAGGGAATTGATGGCGCGATGGATCAGCACAAGCTTGACGCGCTGATGGCGCCGACGGCGGGGCCGGCGTGGCTGACGGACCATGTGACGGGCGATCATGACACGGGAGGAAGTTCGTCACTTGCCGCGGTGGCGGGGTATCCGAATATCAATGTGCCGGCGGGATTTGTTTTCGGGATGCCGGTGGGGGTTTCGTTTTTTGGGCGGGCGTGGAGCGAGCCGACGTTGATCAAGATTGCTTATGCGTTTGAGCAGGCTACGCGGGCGCGGAAGGCGCCGAGGTTTTTGGCGAGCGTGGAGATGTGAGAGTCGAGCGCGACGCCGGCTGGCGCGGGGCGGACACGGGTGCCGGGCGGTAAGCTGAGATCCTTCGACTGCGAGTCGGCCGTCCCGCGAGGAGCGGGACGAAAGGCGAAGGCGGCCGACTCTCCGCTCAGGATGACATGTAGTTTTGTTTTGAAAGAACGCGTGAAAAGAAAAAAAGCCCGGCGGGAGGGAGATCTCGCCGGGCTTTTCAATTTGAAGCGAAATTCTTGGCGCCAACTTTGAAGCGAAATTCTTGACGCGAACTTTTACTGTTGCTGCTGTTGTTGTTGGGGCTGCTGGTCCTGCTGTTTCGCCATGTCCGCTTTGGCCGCATCTGCCGAAACGCCCGCACCGGGCTTCTGGTAGCGAGTGAGGTAGGGCATGAAGGGCGTAACTTCGAACGGCATCTTTTCGCGAGCGGAGAGCAGCGGGATCGCCTTGGCCTTGAGCAGTTCGACGTGATCGCTCCATGGATCGAGCTTCACGCGGGCTCCGATGGGGAGCGCCGAGATCTGGTCGATCTTCGAAGGATCGAGATTCGGAGCCGAGCTCATCAACTGGGAAGCGAGGAACACTTTGTTACCCAATCGCGGATTGATCAGAGCGGGCAGATTCTTCGATTCCGCGTCCATCTGCTTCAGGAAAAGTCCGGCGTTGCCGAGCTTGTCCTTGTAAGGCGAGTTCTTGAGCAGCTCGAGGGCTTTGTCGCTGGCCATCTTCACTTGTTCCGGGCTGTCTTTGAAGGTGAAGTGGCTTAGCGCTTCGACGGTCGAGACGTTGGTCATATCGTTGAAGCCCCACTGATCGGTGGAAGGCTTCGTGACGATGATGTCCGCGAGTTCCTGAGCGAGCATCGTGGCGAGGCTGGCTTCGTCGGGCAGGACGTCGAGAAGGCCGCGGCTCAGCACGATGGTGTGGCCGATGGAGAACATTTCGAGAGTGCCGGTGGTGAGGACGCGGCAGCGAACTTCAGGCTGCACGTCGAGATTGTTGGTGACTTCCAGGTTGTTGACGACGGTTTCGAGAACCTTGTCGATGTCTCCCGGAGGCGAGAGAAGGCCGACGCGCTGCAAGCGGTCGAGGACGTTGACCTCGGCCTGGTGCTGCCATTCGCGCTCGGCTTCTATCGGGGAGCGATCCTGAGACTGCGCGACCTGATCTTGCACGGCGTTGGGCGATTCAATCGTCAACTCGCTGAATTCTTCCTGGCGTCCGACGTTCTTAAGGTTGTAACCCCAGAGGCGCGTCTGCGATTTGAAACGCACATGGCTGCCGAGGAAATCTTTCAGGTCCGATTCCTGGCTGAAGACATACGCGGGCAGCCAGAGGCCGGGCTGGACGTTCAAGCGCCAGCTGTCGAAGTGAAGGTTGAAACCGTTGATTCCGGCGACGGGAGTGTATACGCCGTTGAAACGCACGATCGTGTAGCCCTGATCTTCCGCCCAGACGCGGCCCTTGAAGCGGCCCTTGCCGGATTTCGGAAGCGGCGTGAAATCGAAAACGAGGCAGCGGACTTCGCCGAGGAATTCGCGGCGCACGTAGTCGATCTGGTAGTGCTGCCGGTCGAAGCCGTTGGCGTCGATGTAAATCATCTGCAGGAAGCCCTCGGGGATGTACGAGGACGTGAACCAGCCGCCCATGTGGGCGAGAGGATTCATGCTGTCGAACTTGCCCTTCCTTTTGGCGAGCATGGAATTATCCACGACGCCCTTGGCGAGATCGGCCTGGCCGAGGTAGTAATGGTCGCGAACCGGAATCGCACCCATCTTGTCGTCGGGCTTCATGTCCTGCACGTAGGTTTCAATGATCGGATTGTAGCGGCGAATGGTGGCCATCTCGTCGTGCTCGCGCGCAATCACACGGTCGATCGCCTGATCCACGGTCGTGACCGGACCTGCCGTTGTAGCGCCGGCTTGTGGACGAGTCTGATCGGCTGTTTGTGTTGGTGCTTGTGCCGAAGCTGCGCCTGCCACCGCGCCCATGAGCAGTGTTGCCAGGATGAACTTCTTGGACGTGCGCATTGCCTTCCCCCCTCTTCCTTCTCAGTAAGCCAATGCAAAAGTGATGTGGACGATAGCCGGAAAATCTACCGCTTGACCCTCTTGCTGAGCCGGCTTGAAGCGAATCTGTTTCGCTGCAGCCTGAGCCGAATCATCCAGACCGTAACCGAGACCCTGAACGACGCGCTGGATTTGGACGTTACCGCCAGCGGTGAATACGACCTGCAAGAGAACGTCGCCTTCGATTTTCTTGTTCCTGGCTTCGTCCGTGTAAACCGGCTTGGGCTTGAACAAGATTTCCACAGGTGTAGTCTTCGCCGTGGATGCTGCTACCGGCTTTGCTTTAGGCGCTGGCGCAGCCGTAGCCTCGTCAGCGAAACCTGATGACTGAACTCGACCGTGGCTACCCCCGCCTGAACCGGTTGCAACTCCATTACCAAAACCAGAGCTTGCGACTACTCCCTTGGCGCCTTTCGCGCCGCCGGTGCCGTTTCCGTAACCGGGACCCGTGGGCATGTCGTAAGCGCCCTTGGCGGCGATGTTGGGCGCACGACTGGTGTTTCCATTGGCTGGAACGCCGTTGGGATCGCCGAATCCGCCGGTCTGAACGTCTTCGCGCGGCTTGCGGAGAGTAGGAATTGCAGAGCTACCCATGGACGGAATGGTCTGATCCGGGTAAGCCTTGGCCACATCCGGAGTGTCAGGAGCTTTTGTGTTCTTTTTGGCGGTAGCTGGTTTCGCGACTGGCGAAGAGAACACTGGATTGATGATTTTGGGCTTCGGGATCTCGACTGGAACCGGATCGGGCTTGGGCTCGACCTTCGCAACCTTCACAGGGGCCGGCTTTACCACCGGCTTCTCGACAGGCTTCGGCTGCGGCTTCCAAGGCTCTACGACGGGCGCTTCAATAGGTGTAGTCCAATAGCGCTGGACCATCTCCATCTTCTGGGGCATGAGGAGAGGTATGACAAGGATGATCGTCAATGCCAGGCATTCTATGCCGAAGCCGGCTCCAAAAGAACCCCAGCGCGCTTCGCCGTCAGGGAGTAGGGACTCGTTGAATACTGCTCGATGTGTGACCCGCGCCATAACTTTCTCCGGATGCCTTTCCTCAGTTAGGATGCGCCGAGACAGAAGAACGGCGTCTATACTTTAGTACTAGACTACGGGGCTGGGCGGAATGGGACTGAAGTACCATTCTATCCCCAGTCGTGCTGAAAGCGATAACCCAATGGGTGGGGCTTGCGTACTGGTAAGCCCCGCCCGTCTCAGATTGGGAATAAGCATGATCTTGGCAGCTCCTCAGCAGCCAGGTCAAACCCGAGCTAGGGCGTTCGGTTGCAAAGGATGGCTGGGAGTGAAAATGTTGAAATTCGGGAGGACGAAGTGGTGGCATGGCATGAGCTTCGCATGATGCTGTAATCGGCCTGCCCTCGGAATACATGAAACCACCCAGAACCGCGTTGGAAAACCACCAGCGCCAGGGGGGCGAGAAGCTGGTTCTAACAAGGCAAATTAAGAAAAATAATCCGGGGGCGCGGCTGTTGGTAGCCATGCCCCCGGAAGTGTGATGTAAGACGGCGCTATTGCGTTGGCTCGACCACGATAAAGCTTGTACGCCCGCCCTTGTTCACAAGCAGAAGTACCGGCTTCTTCCCAGAGCTCGAGATTGCCTGGTTGTACTCCTCCATGTTGTGCACGGGCTTGTGATTCACTTCCTGAATCACGTCGCCGCGGCTCAGGCCGGTGGTTGCTGCCGGACTCGATGGATCGACGTCCGTCACCACCACGCCCTGCGTGCCTGTGGGCAGATTCAACTGTTGCGCGATATCCGAAGTGACGTTCTCCACGTTCACTCCTTCGAGCGCAGTGTTGCCCTTGGCTTCCTCGCCTTCTTCTTTCGCGGACTTCTCCGGCAATTCACCCAGCTTGATGGAGATGTCCTGCATTTTGCCGTCGCGCCAGATGGTGAGCTTCACCGGTGTTCCCGGCTGAGTCTGCGAAACGCGCAACGTGAGTTGGTTGCGTGAATCCACGGGCTCGCCGTTGAGCTTGAGAATCACGTCGCCCTTCTTCAATCCCGCGCGCGCAGCTGGCGTATCCGGCGAAACGTCGCCGACCAGTGCGCCACCCGCCTGCTCGAGGCCGAAGGCTCGCGCCAATTCCGGCGTTACATCCTCAATGTAGACGCCCAGATAGCCACGAACCACTTTGCCGTGCGTCATGATCTGGTCCATCACATTCTTCGCCAGGCTGATCGGAATCGCGAAGCCGACGCCTTGATTGCCGCCGCCTCCGCCCGTCAGAATGGCGGTATTAATTCCCACCAGATTGCCGTGCAGATCGATCATCGCGCCGCCGGAATTTCCGGGGTTGATCGAAGCGTCGGTTTGAATGAAGTCCTCATAGTTCTCGATGCCCAGACCGCCGCGTCCCGTGGCGCTGACGATTCCCATCGTGGCCGTTTCGCCGATTCCGAATGGGTCGCCAATCGCGAACACGAGATCGCCCACGTGCAAGGTGGTCGAATCGCCGAGCGGAAGCGTGGGCAAACCGCTGGCGTTGATCTTCAGAACGGCTACGTCCGTCTTCGGATCAGTGCCAATCAGCTTGGCCTGGAATTCGCGCTTGTCGCTCAACTGCACTTTGATATCGGAGGCTCCGTCAATTACGTGATTGTTCGTCAGGATGGTCCCGTCCGGCGTGAGAATCACGCCCGAGCCGAGGCTCTGTTCGCGTTCCGGCCGCGGCTGTGCTTGTCCGAACTGATCGCCAAAAAATTGGCGGAAAAATGGATCGTTGCCAAAGGGATTCATTCCCTGCTTCTGCTTCACAACTTTGGATGTGTGAATATTCACCACCGCGGGGAGCGCGGGCTTCAGCACGGAAGAAAACCCGTTGGTAAAACTACCAAGACTGATCGGCAGCGCTTCTTTGGCCATCGGCACTGTCGCTGGCGCGGCGCCCACCACTGCGTGGCCCGTCCAGTTCTTGAGCGATGATGCCAGGAGCCCTCCGCCTATCAGCGCCGCGAGAACAATTACCGTTGCGGCCCACCGGCGAATTTGAATTGTGTCGTTCTTCATGGCTATCTCTTCCTTCTCCTTTTGATCTTACCTGTGAGTTCCTCTCGCTCCGGGCTTTCTCCCGATTTCGCGCGCGAGTGGCTATTTTACCTCGCTACTGTGAAATTAGACGCAGCTCACGGCAATTTGTTATTCGGTTCCGCGCCAGGGGCGGAATTGATTAATTAGAATGATTCCAAACACACGAATACGGGGCGAAACGCAAATTGCGCGCGCTTCTCCTTTTGAGATACGCGAGCGAATTGGAGTTCCTGCTTCGTACGGATGCCCCGGAGTCGAACCGCTGCAGGTTCGCTGACTTCCAACACCCTCAAATAATATGATGCGGGGCCGCGATTTCGAGTTACCCGGCTGCTTTGCCGCCGGGATCACATACGGCATCGCGACGAAGGATAGTTGTTGAACCATCCGCGCTGCGAAGGCTGACGATTTGCCAAGCACTTGTGGCGGGCTGGTCTGAGACCCGCCCCTACTGAAACCCTTTCCATGAGCGTGATTCGTTGGGTGAAACTAGCCCTAACCATTCTCCTTTCAGCGCGTCAAAGAAATTCTTGGGCCCTATCTGAATTCGTCCTATTCTTTCCATCCAAGACATAGCAGTTTGTAAAAGGAGCTGTTTCGAATGATTCGAAAAATGATTGCGCTTGCGGGCTTGGGCGCGTTTCTCTTTTTTGCCACGCGACCCGCTGTCTCTGCCACGGGCCCGAGCGATCTTTCGTCACCCGCCACTGACGGCACTCTCAAAGCGCTCACGGCTGTGGCCGGTGCCGGCACGATGGATACGCACACGTATCAGTATCTCGAGGAATTGAGCGACGACATCGGCGCGCGCGTCACCGGCTCGCCGGAAGCGGGCCGCGCGATCGAATGGGGCGTTGAGAAGATGAAAGCCATTGGCCTCGAAAACGTGCACACGGAGCCCTGGGAACTCTCGCGCGGCTGGACGCGCATTTCCGCCGACGCGGAAATTGAGTCGCCGATTCATCGCCGCGTGATGATTGACGCGATGGGCTGGGTGGGCTCCACAGCCGTGGGCGGGGCGGAAGCGGACGTGGTGGAGGTGAACAGCTATCAGCTCGAGCAGGAGATGAAAGACAACGCAGGAAAATGGCGCGGGAAAGTTCTGCTGATGGTTCAGAAGGGTGACAAGCCGAAGAGCGGAATGTCAATGTTCGCAAAATTCGGCGACTTCTTGAAAACGGCTCATCAAGCAGGCGCGATAGCCGTGATTGGCGGGCAAGGTGGCCGAAAAGCGGAAGGAATGCACCTTACACATACCGGCGCGCTCGGATTCAACACCTACTACGACATTCCCGTGGTCAGCATGGCCGCCGAAGATGAGGAACAAATTGAGCGCTACATCGAGCGCGGCAAGACGGTGCGGTTGAAAATCAACGTGCAAAATCGCGTTAGCGACGGGCCCGTTCCGTCCGCCAACGTGGTCGGCGAAATTCGTGGCACGCAGAATCCGGAGCAAATCGTTGTCGTTGGCGGCCATCTCGATTCCTGGGATCTGGCATCGGGTTCAACGGATAACGGCTGCGGATCCTCCACGACGCTCGGCGCTGCCGAGGCCATCATGAAATCCGGATTCAAGCCGCGCCGCACGATTCGTTTCGTTCTGTTTACGGGTGAAGAAGAAGGGCTGCTCGGGTCTCTTGCGTACACAAAAACTCATCAAAGCGAGATGGCCAATCACATTGCGGCGGTGGTTCTCGATTTCGGCCAGGGCCCTGTGACCGGCTTTCAGATGGGCGGCCACGACGACTTAATTCCGGAGATGCAGAAATTCGCTGGGGCGCTGCAGGCGTTTGGCAATCTGGAGGTGGACGATGAGGCCGAATTTGGAACCGACACGGGCCCGTTCATCATGGAAGGCCTGCCGGGCATCAACCTGAATCAGGATTCGCCGGATTACAAATACACGCACCATTCTGCCGTCGACACATTCGACAAGGTGAAAGCTGATGTGCTCGATCGCAATGCGACCGTGATGGCGCTCACGGGTTTCTGGATTGCCGACCGGCCCGATCGCTTCGCGAGCCCGTGGCCCAAGGCGAGGACGGCGCGCATGCTTACGGAAAAGCACGATGATGTGTTCCTGAAGCTTTTTGGCGTGTGGCCCTTCGGCAACCTGGGAAGCGACGCGGAGAACCCGAACTAGAGCGCGTCGCTGAAACGCCCTGCGGGAGGAGCTAGCTCAATCTATCAAGCAGTTCTTCCTTAGGAATCCCGTTCCACAAACTGACGCGCGTGAGAATGTCGTTCAAAGTCCCTTTGGCGAGGCTCTTGTGATCTGGCACCGTTAGATTGTGCTCGCCTAATGTCGTCGTCTTTCGCAGGCGAATATGGCTGCCTTTTTGCCGGACGGTTTCGTAACCGAGGGAGTGCAGTAGTTTGACGAGCGCTCGGCCGCTAACCTGCGGCAGCCGGGGCATGAGGAACCTTCAGTTCCGAGACTACAAGAATGTCGATATCGGGCGATTCACTCCCGTTTTCGAAGTGCAGGGCAACGGCTTCTTTAATGTTTCGGAAAAGCTCGTCCGCCGTATCAGCCTGCGTGAAAATATCTTCGCCGATGCCGCGAGCGCACCAAGTGTCCCCATCCTGATAAACTTCCATCTTCACGAGCATTCTGAGGACCTCGACAAACATCCTACGACGATTCTGATTGCCTTGGTAACTGGTTTCTTAAGTTCGTTCGCATTCGTCAGGGTTTCAGAGTTCTCTCGAGACGGTTCAACGCTTCAAACCAGTATGCTTTCATCTTCGCGCATTCTTTCGAGCTGGAAAGTTTTTCGTGGTCCACGGCCACCTGAGTCTTCTCCGGCCCTTTGCTCAAAAAGCCCACGCTTAGGCGAGAATCGCCATTCCATTTCGCGCGTACATATTTGCCCGGAGTCGCCGAGGTGATCTCCATCTCGGCGTCCGGCAGCCAGCGGCTCCTCAGTTTCTCATCCGTCCAAGCCGCATAAGCCTTCGCCATCGGCGCCGCCATCGTCCGGCTCCCCGACGCGCTGAATTGTCCATCGCACTTCTGGAATTTTTGGCGGATGCCGCGCTCATGTTCGTAGCCGACAGACACCATCTGCGCCCACCATGGCGTCAGTTTCTGCTTATCGTACAAATACGCGGAAATTTCTTTGTGTGGCCACTTCTTCGCGCCAGCCTTGTCGAGGATCTTGAACCACTCCGCCCAGACCTTGCCTGTCTTGGCCTTTACCGCTTCATCGCTCGAACGCTTCGTCTCTCTAGGTTTCTTGGGCGTCATCGTTGCGGCACCTCACGCGGCGATTCTACCCCCAAGTCCCAGAAAATTCTCGCGTCGCCACTCGTCCACGATTTGGTCCAGGGCTTCGCGGTAACTGGGGAAGCGCGGTTGCCAGTCGAAATCACGCCGGCACCGCACGTTCGACGTTCGCGTGGAAGCCGTCATCATATTTACCACCACGGGCCCAGCGAGAATTCTTGCAATCCATGCTGGAACGTGCCGCGGAGTTGCCGTACCCAGCCGTTGCGCAAATCCTGCCAAGTAAGCGCCGGCGTTCACCGGCTGATCGTCCGTCACATGCCAGAGGCCTCCGCGCCCGGATTCGGCAACCGTTACAAAAGCGCTGGCCGCGTCGTCCACATGAATCCATTGCCACATCGCATCGCCCTTGCCGATGATCGGAAGTTTGCGCGCCAGAAGCTGCGCGCCGAAGTAACGGGTGTGCGCAGCGTCAGGCGCGTGAAACCATCCACAGCGCAAAATCGCCGCCTTGAATCCTTCCTTGTTGGCTGTGTCTCGCGCGATCGTTTCCATCTCCACCGTCGAGCGGGTAATGAAATCGGTGTGGGGCGGTGAATCCTCGTCGAACGCCGACTGATTTTCCGGGCGCGCTACCCACGTTATGCTTTGCACCAGAAACTGTCTTGCGCCAACTCTTCCCGCAGCCTGCGCCAGCGCTCGCGTGCCATCGCGCCGGATGAGATCGTTGGTTCTCCAATCCTCCGGTCGCGGCTTCGTTTTTGTAGGAATGGAAGTTGCCGCATGCACGACAACGTCCGCACCTTCGGCCGCCCGCGCGAGCGAATCTGCGTCAAACAGGTCCGCGCGCCGGCTCTCTCCTCCAAACTTGCGAATCGTATCTTCGTTCTTGGCGCTGCGCGCCATCCCGATTACACTGTGGCCCCGTTCTCGAAACTGCCGCATCAGACTTCTGCCCAGAACTCCGGTTGCGCCTACGATAAAGACTTTCAAAGTCAGTTCTCCCCAGTTGGAAAATGGGTGGGTACCCATAGGATGTACGAATCTTGCTCAGGATTTCGAAAAAATTCGCGCGCCCGCCAGTACGCCGAGGCATTCAAAAAGAGCCAGGAGCACCGCAGACACGTCAAAAATGTCCCGCATATCGAGTGAAATGGGCAGGTTAATGTGCGTCACGTGGTCGGGGCCCGGCAAAATGAAGTGATAGTAAACGCCAAAAGCAAGCGCGCCGGCCATTGAAAGAGCCAGCAGCGCTCCCCCTGTGCGCATAGTGCCCTTCCAAATCAGATAAGCCGCGTAGAGCGGCGCAACAACAATTACCACCGCAACGAAAACATTCTGGAAAAGATTGAGCCCAATTGCCAGGTGCTTGTGTGCCATACCATGAGCCAGATTGATCGCGAAATGAATCAGAACAATGCCAATCGCGAATCCAACCAGCGCGCTTCTGCTCGGAGCCGTCGTGTTCATTCGAGGATTGATTGCAGGCATCCTTATTTCTGTTCCTGCGCGGTGGTCCAATTCACGGCGGTTCCGTATCCGTATACCAACTGCGCGCCGCGATCGGCGCCAATCGTCAGAAGCACGGCGAGAACGGCCAGGCCCAGAAGCATTAATTTGCGCAGTTGCACTGTGAAATTCTTGCGTGCGAAGAATGCGAAAATGCATAGCGCCAGAGCCAGACTCGTCGAGACGAGCATCAGCGTTTCGTGGATTCCCACCGCCCGCATCGCATCGCCCGGCGGCACGGACTTCTCCGCTGCGAGGCCCGTGAGCACCGTCACGATCGCGCCCAGCGTCCCGAGATATAACATCCACGCGGCGGCCCGCTGCATTTCGTCGCTCGCGCGCCACAACGCCAGCGCCTGGAACAAAAGCGCCGCAAGCCACAACACAATCGGAAAATGTACGAACATCGGATGGTAGTTCAGTGCAGCTTTCATTCCCGGCAGCATCGTGGCAAGCCCTCCTCATCCGACAGATTCGAGTTTCGGCGCTGCGCCGCATTATCTGCCAACGCCGCGCCGCGGTAAACTGCGATAGAATCCGCTACACGAATCAGCCGTCGGCCATCGCCTTGCCGGGAGTTACCGTGAACCGAAATCCAAAATTAGTTTCGTAACTTTAGTACAGTAAAACCGATGCCACACAAATCAGGTTCGAAGCCCCGCCCGCCTGAGCGCGATTATTCCTACCGCTCGCTACTCGATAAACTTGGCGTCAAGCCAGGCCGGAAAATCCTGATCCTCGGAGTAAGCGACGGTGCCTTCATCAACGACATCCAGCCCTTCAATCCCGAATTCGCCGAACGCAAGCCAGGCGGCGATATCGACTTGATATTCTTCAACGCCGAGCAGAAAAAAGATTTAGCCCGCCTCGCTCAATTGCGCAAATCGATCACCAAAAACGGCGGAATCTGGGTGATCTATCCGAAGGGCCGCCAGGACATACGCGAGCTCGATGTAATCACAGCCGGCAAAGCCGCCGGCCTAACCGACAACAAAGTGTGCGCCTTCTCGAGCACGCACACCGCCCTTCGCTTCGTCATTCCGATAGCCAATCGCTGACTGCCCAAAATCTTCACAATTCGCAACGCAAAATTTCGCCACCGAACAACGCACGCGTCTTATGATGTTGTTATGGCGACCGCGATAGCGACGAAACTCGACATTCGTGGACTCACGGTGGAACTGCCGACCGAATCGGGGTGGGTCCGCCCTGTGAATGATGTTTCGTTCTCTCTGGCTGAGGGCGAGACGCTTGGCATCGTGGGCGAATCGGGATCGGGCAAGACGATGCTGTCGCTGGCGCTGATGGGACTCGAGCCGCCGGGCGCGCGTCGCAGCGGGGAAGCCTGGCTTGAGACGCGCGACGGCGAACGCACAAATCTTGTGACCGCCGCCCGCGAAGAGCTTCGCAAGATGCGCGGGCGCGATATCGCCATGATTTTCCAGGAGCCGATGACGGCTCTCGATCCTGTCATGCGGATCGGCTCACAAGTAGAAGAGGCAATTCGCGTCCATGACTTCTCAGCCAGCGCCACGGAAAGCCGCCGAAGGGCGATCGAGGCGCTGAAGCGCGCGGCTGTGCCGGAGCCGGAGCGGCGGGCGCGCCAGTATCCGCATCAGCTTTCGGGCGGCTTGCGGCAACGGGTGATGATCGCGATGGCGCTCGCGCCTGGTCCTCGGATTTTAATTGCAGATGAACCCACCACGGCGCTCGACGTTACAGTGCAGAAGCAGATTCTGGAGCTGCTCGCGCAATTGCGGCGCGAGCTGCAGCTTTCGATGCTGTTCATCACGCATGATCTCGGCGTCGTGGCGCAGATTGCGGATCGCACGATGGTGATGTATGCCGGTCGCATCGTGGAGGAAGGCCCGACGGCGGAAGTCTTGCGCCACCCTCGGCATCCATATACCGAGGGATTGTTGCGCGCAGCCCCGCGCCTCGAACGCGGCAAACTCACTCCGATTCGCGGCACCGTCCCCGCCCTGAACGCGTTACCGGCGGGTTGCTCGTTCGGTCCCCGTTGCGACATTCATGTATCCGAGTGCGATTCCGGGGTGCCTCCGCTTGTGAAGGTGGGCGCGGGCGAACATCTGGCGCGGTGTATTCTTGCTCAGTGATACGGCGGTTTTAAATGGGTCGACTGATTCAGTGAAGCGAAAATTAAGCGAAGAAAAACGGACATTAAAACGGTCAAGTACCTTGACCTAGAGGCCTTTGAGGATTCAGGCTGGAGCAGGTTTTTACGACGCGGGAGCGGATTTAATGGCAGATTTGAACCAAGAACAACAGCACGAGCTGATACGCGACCGATTTACGCGCACGGCGGAGGTTTTCGGCAGTGCGGTGATGCAGACGCGCGCCGTGGAAGCGGAAATCCTGGCTGAGATGGTCGCGGCGAAGAAAAGCGACTGCGCTGTGGACCTGGCGAGCGGCACGGGAGCCCTGGCCCTGGCGTTCGCGCGGCATGTCCGCTGGATTATCGGCCTGGATTTGACGCCGGCGATGCTCGCCGTGGCGCAGCGATCTGCGCGTGAGGTGAATGCGCGCAACATTGCATTTGCGATCGGCAACGCCCAGGGAATTCCGTTTCCGGACGAGTCGCTCGACCTCGTCCTCTCAAGCTATGCCTTGCACCACGTGCCGGAGCCGGGGCGGGTGATCGGCGAAATGTCGCGCGTGCTGAAGCGCGGCGGCAGGGCCGGAATCATTGACATTTTCGTACAAGAAGATCCGCGCAGCGCCGACATGCACGACCGAATCGAGCGCGTCCGCGACCCTTCGCACGTGCGAACACTGGCGCAGAGCGAGTTCGCGTCGCTCTTCGCTGCACATCATCTGCGCATCACCGGCACGCACGTGGAAGAACATCCGGCTAAGTTCGATCAATGGATGCACAATGCCGGTCGCGAGCCGGGCGATCCCGAGTACGTCGAAACTCGGCGGCTGATGGAAGAGACGATTCCTGGCGATCTGGCCGCGTTCCATCCGCGCTACAGCGCCACGAGTGCGGCCAGTGGCGGCGAAGTGCCCGGCATCGAGATGGTCAACGCGGTTGTGTTTTTTTCTGCCGAGAAAATCGGATGACGCCGGCAGTTCCTCCGGTTGAAATAGAGACTCTGCTCGAAGCCCGCGGCCTGCGAAAACTGTATCCGGTGGCGAGCGGCGCTTTCCTGCAATCTTCGCATCGCGCAGTGGCCGTGGATGGCGTGAGTTTCTCGGTGGCGCGCGGCGAGACACTGGGAATCGTAGGCGAATCCGGTTGCGGCAAGACGACACTTGCGCGCATGGTGTTGCGGCTGATCGAACCAGACGCGGGCGAGATGCGTTTCCGTGGTGAAGATTGGCTGGCGGCGAGGGGCGCCACGTTGCGAGCGCTGCGGCGCCGGATGCAAATGGTATTTCAGGATCCGGTCGCGTCATTGAATCCGCGGATGCGGGTAGGAGAAATTGTCGGCGAGCCGCTCGCGATTCATGAGCCGGGTTCAACGCGCGCGAAGCGCCGGGACAGCGAAATTGAAATTTTGCGGGCAGTGGGGATCGGCGCGGAATCTTTCGACCGCTACCCTCACGAATTTTCGGGCGGGCAGCGGCAGCGAATCGGAATCGCGCGCGCGCTGATTCTGCGTCCCGAGCTGGTGATCGCGGACGAGCCGGTCTCGGCGCTGGATGTTTCCGTGGGCGCGCAAATCCTGGAGCTGCTCGCCCGGCTGCAGCGCGAATTTTCGCTTACGCTGATCTTGATTTCGCACAGTTTGCCGGTAGTTGCGCAGCTGGCGACGCGGGTGGCCGTGATGCAGGCGGGGAAGTTCGTCGAAGTAGGGCCGGCTGAAAAAGTTCTGACGACGCCGGAACATCCCTACACCCAAGCCCTGTTGGCGGCGGTGCCGGAAATTCCGGCGTAGCCGCGAATAGCGATCATCTGAATGCATGATGGGAAGACTTCTCGACGAATCCTAGAGCCACCCGAGCCTTCTGGCGTTTCGAGACATCTGGGATAGAATCGTGGCACTTCGGGTGTCATGCAACTGAAGCTACAAAACGCGCGAAACGGAAACGTCGCGGTTATACGATGCGACGGCCGAATTGTCGCGGGCGACGAAGTGGTGGCCCTCCAAGTCGAGGTCGAGAAACTCACGCTTGATACCAAGCAAGTGGTGCTGAATCTGGAGCAGGTGAATTTCCTCGACAGCGCCGGTTTGGGCGCGCTGGTTCGCTTGACTCGTGTGCTTCGCCGCCAACACGGCGACATGGTGCTCTGCCACCTGACTCCTTTCCTTCTTCGTGCGCTCGAATCGACGACTTTGCACCGTTTCTTTCAGGCCTGCCCGTCGGAGACGGAAGCAGTAAAGTCATTCTCCCTGAGATCTCCGGTTGCGGGGACAGCGATTCCAGAAACTGTGGCGCGGGTGGTGTGCGCGCACAAATCCACGGATGTGCTGGCGTTCATGAGTGCTGTGCTGAGGCATGCAGGATTTGAAGTGTTCACCGCCACAACTCTTGCCGAAGCTCGCACATTGGTGGTGGCTATGCATCCAAACGTTTTCGTTCATGGGGCGGAGATGGGCTCCAACGAGATATCGCTCGACAGGATTCGACAGATTGATCCGCAAAGACCTTTCCTGCAGTTGCCTGCTGATTTTTCTTCCGCTGACGCGAGCCAGACGGGAGGGCAGTTGGTGGATCGTATTCGTTCGCTTCTCCAGCCGTAAGGAACGCGAGAGTTACGATAGTCAAAATGCCCTCATCGAAATCATGATCACGGAAAACATTCGTTTTAGTGTTCAAGACGCGGGCGAGGTGCAGGCGATTCTGTTGCGGCCGAAGAACGCAGAATGTGTCTTGGCATTGGCGCACGGCGCGGGTGCGGGGATGAATCATCCATTCATGACTGCGCTGGCCCACAAGCTGGCGGACGCTGGAGTGGCGACGTTTCGGTTCCAGTTTCCGTACATGGAACAACGGCGGAGAGTGCCCGACCGAGCGCCCGTGCTGACCGCGACCGTTCATGCGGCGGTGCAGGCTGCTTCGAAAGCGGTTCAGGACTTGCCGCTATTCGCCGGAGGAAAGTCACTGGGAGGACGAATGACTTCGCTCGCGGCTGCGGAAGGGCGCTTGGATGGCGTTGGAGGCCTGGTGTTTTTTGGATTTCCACTTCATCCGCCAAATCGGCCTGGAACGAAACGCGCGGAGCATCTACGCGAGGTCAAATTGCCGATGCTTTTCCTACAGGGAACGCGCGACGCTTTGGCCGACCTCCAGCTTTTGCGGCCGATATGCGCCGAACTTGGGACGCGAGCGACATTGCACGTAATCGAGGGAGCCGATCATTCGTTTCACGTGCTGAAAAGTTCGGGCAAGACCGATGAGGGTGTACTAAAGGAATTGGCTAATAACGCTGGCGCGTGGATAAAGAAATTATGAAAACGGTTCAGTTGCCGCTCGACTGAGCCTTTAGCGACTCGCAGGCGGAACGATTCCATTCATGCGAAGATACTCAACCATTTGCCCGTAGTGGTTGGACGAGTGTGCCACAGCATCAATTAAGAGCCACATGCGAGTTCGGCCGCCTTTCGCGGCGATCGGTTCGTTCATGTTCTTCTCGTTGATCGCGGCGGCAGCTCGATGAAGGCACGCGAATGATGCTTTCAGATACTCCATGATTTCAGCTTTCGTCCGGACGGGATTCGGCGCTGACTCGTCCTGCGTTCCCGCAGGCGGAGCTTCGCCGAGAGCGCCGGCTCCCAACTGATAATTCGCTGCGGCCAGATGCTTCACCTGCTCGGCGAAGGTACGAACGCCTTTGAACTCGCCGTCAGTAGGCGCGAACGAGTATCTGGCTTCCGGCATTGCCTCAGCCGCCGGAATCGCCAGGCGCTCCGTGTCGCTGATCCAGAATTCGAGCACCTGGCTGACGGTCTTAGGCTGTTCCGGCACCTGCTTCTGAGCCACTGTGGATGTGGCTGAAATCAAAATCAACAGCGTTGCGCGCATCGATCCACTCCTTCTCATGTTTTTAGCTCCTCTATGGCTATGACTGATTTGTGCTCCGTCAGCGAATGCGGAATTCGCTGCGCGTGAACGCTTTCACACCTTCTTTTCCCCGCAGCTTCAGCCACAACGGCCCGTTATCCGCCTGCTGCTCGATCTCAAAATCAAAAAACGGGCAGCATTTCCGTTCTGCCGAAATCCATTCCGCCAGTTCTGCAAGCGAAACCGTGCCCTCTTGAAAACGGAACGCAAATCCGTTGGCCACCTCAACCGTTTCAACCTTGGCCCGCTCGATTTCGTAGGTCAGCTGCATGTGACGTACTCGTTCTTTCAGGCTAAGAGCCTTCAAGTTGCAATAGAAGCTCGATGTTTCGGTCATCAGTTGCTCGCCTATTGCCGCGTGCACCGAATTGGCTTTCTGCAATCGGTGTGCTGTCAACGTAAGAGCCGCAACTAAAACAAAGGCTATCAGCGCCATGGTTGCGGATTGTTCATACCGAAGGCGTCCATTCACAATTGCCTCCCGATTTCACTGGCTTCCCTGCAGACCCCATGCTAGAAGTTGAAGTTAACTTTAAGTCAAGCACTTATTTGAAGGAGTCCACGATGATCATCGGAGAGGTGGCGGCAAAAGCAACGATCGCAACGTCGGCGATCCGCTACTACGAAAGGACAGGGTTGCTCGAGCAGCCATTGCGCAAGAACGGGCGGCGCGTCTATTCAGAAGCTGTGCTGCACCAGCTCGTCATCATCGAGTTTGCTAAGGAGACCGGCTTTACACTTTCGGAGATTCGGTTGCTGCTTCATGGATTCCCGGAAACCACGCCGGCGTCCGCTCGTTGGAAGAAAATGGCTCGCGAGAAGGTCCGCGAACTGGACATCCTGCTGGCAAAAACGAAGGCAATGCGAGACATGTTGGAAGCAATGACGTCGTGCCGTTGCCGCAAGCTTGAGCAATGCGCCGAAGGCCTGGAACGGAATCGCAAACGCTGGAGCTGGAGCGCCGATGCAAAACGGCGCGCAAGGGCGCGATAAGTCTGTTAGTGGCTAAAGCGGCGCTCGATTTTACGCTAGCGTGCTCAGATCGAGCGGCAGGGATCGCAGGTGCTTGCCTGTGCTCGCGGCGATAGCGTTTGCAATTGCGGGTGCGAGCGGCGGGACGCCCGGTTCGCCGATGCCGGTGGGCCTCTCCGTGGAAGTCACAATGTGCACTTCGACTTTCGGCATCTCCCGCATGCGCGTCGGTTCGTAGTCGTCGAAGTTACTCTGCTCTACCATTCCGTCTTTGAACGTCAGCTGATTTCGCAGCGCGATTGAGAGCGCGAAGCCTATCGCTCCCTCGATTTGCGCGGTCACCACGTCCGGATCGATCGCCACTCCGCAATCGACAGCCGCGACAATGCGCTCGACTTTCAGCTTCGCCGCTTTCGTCGAGACATCGGCTACCATCGCGACGCTCGTATTGAACGAATGGTGGAACGCAAATCCGCGCCCCCGTCCGTCGCCCAGAGCCTGTCCCCATCCGCTTTTTTCCGCTGCCAGGTGCACCACCTCAGCGTGGCGAGGTTGTTTCGTGAGCAAGCTGAGCCGCAACGCGACCGGATCTTTTCCCGCAAGATGGGCAAGCTCGTCCAGCATCGTCTCCATCACGTAAGCCGTATGCGTGTTTCCCACTGACCGGAACCACAAGACGGTGATAGGTGTTTCGACATAGCGAATGTCAACCGCCAGATTTCCAATCGCATAAGGCGTGTCCACGATTCCCTCGACCATGCTGTTGTCCACGCCGCCCTTCATGGCCATCGCTTCGAGGCCGGTGCCCTTAAAGATTGATTTGCTCACCACGGTTTGTTGCCAGCCTGAAATATCGCCGCTGCCGTCCATGCCCGCCTTCACTCGGTGCAACACCATGGGCCGGTAAAATCCGCCTCGAATGTCATCCTCGCGAGTCCACACCACATGAACGGGAGCGCGCCCGTTGATCGCTTTCACCACTTGCGCCATCTCAGCAGTCCAGTCCGCCGCGGTGCTCGCTCGCCGCCCGAAGCTGCCGCCGCCCAGAAGCGTGTTGATCTTGATCTGCTCGGGTTTCATGCCTAGAAACTGCGCGGCCACCATTTGATCGAGGGTTTGCAATTGCGACCCTGACCATATTTCCGCGCCGTCGCTATGAAGTTCAATCACGCCATTCATCGGTTCCATTGGTGCGTGCGCGAGGTACGGAAACGTGTACTCGGCTTCCACCGTCTTCGCGGCTCGCGTCAGGCCCGCCGCGGCGTCTCCGCGACCTTCCGCAGAAATTCCTGGCTGCTTCATCAACTGGCGATATTGTTCGAGCATCTCAGCCGTGGAACGCTTTTCCGCACTGGAATTGTCCCAGGAAACTTTCAGCGCGTCGCGCCCGCGCATCGCAGACCACGTATCCTTCGCGAGAACAGCGACGCCGGCCGGCACTTGCACCACTTCGACTACTCCATCGATTTTTTTTGCTTCCGTTGCGTCGAAGGAAGCCACTTTCGCGCCAAAGCGATCCGGACGTTTGATAACCGCGGTCAGCATTCCGGGGCGGGTGAAATCCAGCGCGAAAACCGCTTTACCGGTGGTTTTTCCCGGCGTGTCGAGCCTCGGGAGTTTCGTTCCGATGAGATTCCAATCCTTCGCGGGTTTGAGCGTCACGTCCTTCGGCACGGGCATGTGCATCGCGTCGGCGGCTAATTCTCCGAGGTTTGCTTTGCGTCCCGAGCGCAAATGGGTCACCACGCTTTTCTCGACGACAATTTCTCCGCCCGGCACATTCCATTTCTCGGCGGCCGCTGCGATAAACATCATCCGCGCCGCCGCGCCCACTTTGCGCATTTGTTCCCAGGATTCGGCCATCGAACTCGAGCCGCCTGTGCCCATCAGGGGACCGAATAGAAGATTGTTGTAAATCCTCGCGTCCGCTGGCGCAAATTCAAATCGCACAGTGGACCAATCTGCGCCCAACTCTTCTGCCACCATAGTTGCGAGGCCCGTGGTCACGCCTTGTCCCATCTCGAAGTGCTTGCTGAGCACTGTGACGCTGTTATCCGCGCCGATTTTCAGGAACAGATTTGGATCGTAAGGTCCCTGTGGGGTCCCGCCCTGCGCGTTGGCAATTTCAGGAAATGCAACATACGCGCCCAGAATGAACGCGCCCGCAGCAACGGCGGCCGACTCCAGAAAATCGCGGCGCGAAGCGTCAAAGTGTGTGGGGGCTGCAGGATTCGCAAGATTCGATGTGCTCATAGCTGTAGCCTCCTAGGCCAGCGATTTTGCTGCTTCGTGGATCGCATGACGGATTCGAACGTAGGTGCCGCAGCGGCAGATGTTGCCTTCCATGCTCAGGTCAATGTCTTCGTCGGTGGGCGCCTTGTTTCCCGTGAGCAAGACGATCGCGGACATGATCTGCCCCGACTGGCAATATCCGCACTGCACCACGTCGAGCCGTTGCCACGCCTGTGTCACCGCCTCGGCAACTTTTCCCGAGACTGCTTCGATCGTCGTGATCGTTTTTCCCGTCGCCTCGCCGACCATGATTGAGCACGAGCGCGCGGCTTGTCCGTCGATATGAACCGTGCACGCGCCGCACATCGCCTTGCCGCAGCCGAATTTCGTGCCGGTCAAATGAAGCCTGTCGCGCAGCGCCCAAAGCAGCGGCATTTCGGCGCTCACGTCCAATTCGTGCGATTCGCCATTCACTTTCAGAGTGATCATCTAATTTCTCCTCTGGCCTCGCATACGGCGCGGCCGGGATAAACCTAGAAAGTCGCGATCAATTCGGGCAGGCCATTCCGCCCGCCACCCAAACTTTCATGTCTTCGACGACTTTTTCATGCGGAACCGGCACCGGTTCGCGTCCCTTCCCCGGATCCCAGCCGTACAGCACGAGCGGTTCCTCTTCCATATGCTTGATCAGCGCGGCGCCGTCTCGATTCCCGTTGTGTTTGGGATCCTTCACGGCACGGCATAGACCTGCGCTCGACAGTCCCTGCCACAGCATCGACACCGGAGCGAGCTGCCAGTGCAATCCGCCCGGAGTTCCGGACGTCGGGTTGTTTCCCATATTGTTGTGGCAATTCTGGCAACGCATCGCGCCTACACCCTGATTATCCGGCCCGCGCACGACGCGCGGGATGTGAACCCTGCGCGAATCACCCTGCAGTGGTGAATTCAATTGGTGGCAGTTCAGGCAGCGCGGATTTTGAAGTACAGATGCGATTTCATCCCATGCCGCAAGGCTCGCGGACTGGTCAGCCGCAGGCGGTTCAGTTGCCGCGGCGCCCGTTGATGAGCGCGCGATGCCGATCACGGCAAGAATGAAAGCGACTGCGAAGGTCATGCTTCGAACGGGGAGTTCAGAGATTCGCATGGGCGCCTCCACCTATATGGTACAACTCGACACGCGTTGCGACGACCCAGTTTTTTTTATTCGGATTTGGATGCCTGGGAAGTATCAAAGATTCGGGGTGGCGTAGCGACGAAACATTCGCGTCCGCCGGACGGTAGGGAACGACTAGAAAACTCTCATACCGGGTTCACCGCTTCCATGAGGCCGAAGAGTCCCTCCGCCAATGTGGGATGAATATAAACAGCGCCCTTCAATACCGTGTATGGCGCATCGGCCAGAATCATTGCGCCGATAATTTGCACGGTCTCGCCGCCTTCGACCCCGAGTATCGAAGCCCCCAGGATGCGATCCGTTTCGGCGTCAATGATGATTTTCATGAAGCCGGTTGTTTCGTCGCGCTCGATGGCTCGGGACACGCTCGACATCGGAAACGTACCGATTTTCAAATTGCGGCCGCTGGCGCGCGCTTCTTTTTCCGTCATGCCCACGCGACCGAGCTGCGGATCGGTAAAAAGAGAATACGGAACGTAACGGTTCACGGTCGTGAGATTCTTGCCTTCGATAAGATTGCCGTAGACGATTTGGTAGTCGTTGTAAGAAATGTGCGTGAATGCAGGACCGCCCGTCACGTCGCCAAGCGCCCAGATTCCCGGCATGCTGGTCTCCAGCCTTTCGTTCACTTTGATGTAGCCGCGCGAATCGAGCGCAATTCCCGCTTTGTCGCCGCCGAGGTCGTCGGTGTTCGGAACGCGTCCGGTCGCTGCGAGAAGGTGGGAGCCGCGAAAGGTTTGCGAGCCGGCCGCTGTATCCGCGGTGAGGACAATTTCGCCATTCTGCTTTTCTACTTTCTTTGAATTTGCATTCAGATGGAAATCGATGCCTTCAGCTTCTAGCGCATTCTGAAGCGCAAAGGCGACGTCAGCGTCTTCCCGAGCCAGGATTTGACCGCTGCGGTGAATAATCGTGACGCGACTTCCGAAGCGGCGAAATATCTGCCCGAATTCAAGCCCGATGTAACCGCCCCCGAGAATAATCAAATGTTCGGGAATTTCCTGCAGTTCCATCAGCGACTCATTCGTGAGGTAGCCGATCGAGTCGATCCCGGGGATGCGCGGCGGAGCGGGCCGCGTGCCCGTATCAATGAAAAATTTATCGCTCTCGAGAATTTCATCTCCCACCTGCACTTGCTTCGGCGAGAGAAAACGCGCTACGCCACGGTAGAGCCGTAGCTTTGGGTGCTTCTCGACGCGGTGCTCCTGGCCATCGCGGAAATGTTGCACCACTGCATTCTTGCGTGCCACAATCGCCGGAAGGCCCACGCTCACATCGCTCGCATTCACTCCCCATCTCTTACCCATGCGCGCGTAGTGCGCCACCTGGGCTGAAGCGATCATCGTCTTAGTCGGGGTGCAACCCGTATTGATGCACGTCCCGCCGAGATACGATTTTTCGATGAGTGCCACGGTCCAGCCGTGCTCAGTGAGCGCCGAGGAGAGAGGGTTGCCCGCCTGTCCTGAGCCGATGATGATGGCGTCGTATCTCAAATTTCACCCATGCCGATTCTCTCGGCGTGCTCGAAATCAGCGGCGCTTTTGCTTCGGTTTGCTTTTGTGTTTTGGCTTAACCGTATTACTAGGTTTCGTTTCGGGGGCAAGGTCTGGATTGAGCGCTAGCTCGTGAATCACCTTCGGTCCATATTTGTTTAGGTCACGGGCCAGTCCTTCGTCGGACAAATCAATCGGACGCGAGTGCTTCCAATCATGATCGATCACGCGCCCCAGCCGGCGCACAATTTTACGGTCGTCCACTTCGATGGCCAGCTCACGCCGTTCGTCGAAACTTCCCGGAGCCAGATTCACTGAGCCCACGATGGCTCGCTCGCCATCCGCCATCACCAGCTTTGCGTGCAGCTTCATGTGGTGCAGCTTATGCACCTTAATCCCCACATCGTCGAGCACCCGCATTCCCTCGACGCCCTCCAGCAGCTTCTTTTCCTTTAACGTGTGCGGTGCCCGCGCCATCACGCGCACGTCCACGCCGCGCATTTTCGCGCGCACCAAGCGCTCCAGAATCACGGGGTCCTGATAGCGCTCGTGTTGCAGGCACAGCGAGTGCTTGGCTCCGTCGATGAGTTTCGCAATCCTCTCGCGCGCATTGCCAACCGCCCAGATCATGTGCGCGCCTTCGCCCGGGTCGAAGTGATGCCGGTGCCAATCCGCCTCGAAACCGTCGATCACCTCCTGCACCTCGTGCGCATGCTTGGTGCGGATGGAGTAGTCGCGGGTTTCTTCGAGGTTCTCGGTATCCCAGTTCAGCGAATTGATGAATGCGATTTTCGAGTCCACCACCATGGACTTCTCGTGCGTCACGGGAAACTTTGGGTTGCTGTCCATCACTTCCACGCCCGCCGCCAGCAGCGCCGCTCTAGTCGCTTTATTCTCGCCGGTCCCATCGCGTCGCACCGGATTCAGCATTACGCGCACTTTTACGCCGCGCTTGTGCGCCGCAATCACCGCTTGGCGCATGGCAGGATCGGAAAAAATAAACATCTTGATCCGCAGAGATTCCTTCGCCTTAGCAATGGCTTTCAAGAATTCTTTTGGCGAATCGTCAGGCAGGACAATCAAATGTCGCGACATTGCCGAACAGTCTCCCTTAGCCGGCGGCCCGCGCGGTTTGAAGCGCGGCCGCCCCGCGCGCCAGGCGCGGGCATTCACGCAGCGAAGAATCGCTGAACTGTGTTCTGTGCATCTCCGCGTACAGACCATTCAGCGCCATCAACTCGTCGTGCGTACCCTGCTCCGCAACCACGCCGTCCTTCAGCGCCAAAATCTTGTCTGCGTCGCGAATCGTGGACAAGCGGTGCGCGATCATAATCACAGTCCGATTCTTCATCAGCTTCTCGAGCGCTCGAATCACCGTTCGCTCCGATTCGCTGTCGAGTGCAGCCGTCGGTTCATCCAGCAGAAGGATCGAGCTGTTCCGCACGAACACGCGCGCAATCCCGATTCGCTGACGCTGGCCACCGGAAAGCGCCTGTGCGCCTTCACCGACCATCGTGTCGTATCCGGCCGGCATTTTCTCGATAAACTCATCCGCGTTCGCAGCTTTTGCCGCCGCAATCACTTCTTCGCGAGTGGCGCCCGGCCGGCCAAACGCAATATTGTCGGCCACAGTTCCGCGAAACAGAACGGTATCCTGCAGCACATAGCCAACCTGATTTCGAAACGGCTGCAGCTTCAGGTTTGCCACGTCCGTGCCGTCAATCCGAATCGTGCCGTTCGTCGGATCGTAGAAGCGCGGAATCAGGCTCATCACCGTTGATTTTCCGCTGCCTGTCGGCCCTACGATGCCCACCATTTCGCCGGCTTTGATGGTAAACGAAACATCTTTCAACACGGGCTGGTCAGGCTGGTAATGAAAAGCGACGTGCTCGAATGTGAGCCCTTCATTCAATGGCGGTGGATCCACCGCGTCCTCGCGCTCGGGAGTAATCACGTCCGTCTCCAAAAGCGACTGCACTCTTTCGACGCCCACAGCCGCCTGGGCCATCGTGTTCGACATTTTCGCCAGATCCTCCACCGGCTTGAAGAAGCGGCTCAGATAAGCGAGAAACACAGTCAGGTCGCCAATCGACATCGCGCCGCGCATGATCAACGCCGCGCCGCGCGCCAGTACGATCGCCGTGCACGCAGCCACCGCCACATTAACCACGGGCGATAGGGACGACTTGATGCGCCGCGCCCGCAATGCCGCCTGCACCGATGCCTTGCTCACGATTTCGAGTTGCTGCTGCTCGAGCGCCTCCTGGCCGAAGGCTTGCACCACGCGCATCGATTCAAGCCCCTGCTGCACCGCCGACACGATGTTGCTCTGCTTCTTGCGCACTTCGTGCGTGGCCTGTTTCACGGCTCGCTTGAATCGCGAGACGAACAGCAGCAGAAACGGCGTCAGTCCCAGAGCGATCAGCGCAAAATCCCAGTTGAGCCAGAACATCAGCCCCACCATGCACACAATCGTCAGCAGGTCGACGGCGATTCCCAGCGTGGAGGCACTTGCGAACTGCTGAATCGTATTGACGTCGTCGGTGATCGTACTGAGCATTGCCCCGGTCTGATGGCTGTCGTAATAGCTCAACGAGAGCTTCTGCAAATGGTGGTACGTGCGCATGCGCAGGTCGTGCGCAATCCATTGGCCCGCGCTTTCCGTATAGTAGTTCTGAATGTAGGACGCGACGGCCCCGATCAGCGCGATCGCCACCAGTGCCAAAGCGGCCAGCGTCGCCAGCCGCATCCTCGGAGCGTTCTCCAAAAGCGGCCCGATAAGATGGTCCAGCCACTTTGGCAGCGGATGATGGCCCACCACCGAATCGAGGATCACCTTCAGCGGCCACGGAGCCGCCAGCGCCGCGGCCGTCTGCACCAGCATGGCCACCAGCACCACGCCCAATGCAGCGCGATACGGACGAACCAACTCGCGAATCAATCCAAACAAAGCGGCTTCCTCCCGGGGCACCTCGAAAGCCAGGCGATGAGCGTACCCAAATAGACGCCGAAGAATCCAGCGGAGAATCATCTAAGCGGAGATTCACGCCGAGAGGACATCGACGCGATCTTTCTTTTGAATCCCCAGCGTGACGTTAAATTGGGTAGCCGTGTCTTTTATTCCAGGCGCTGACCTGTCCCCTAATGCGGTTCCTAGAAGAGCAATTCAGCCGTCACATCGAATTGTGATTCTCGTCACAGTGGAGAGGACATGTTTCGCGCTTAGATGGTACTGACAGTGTCTGCCGCTTCGTGCGGCTGAAAACTCCACAGACATTGTCGATGGCCCAAAAAGATCGGGCCCTGAGAGGCACAGATGATTACCGCTAAAGTATCACTTACTCACGCACTTAAGACAGAGCGCCAGTTCGCTGCGACGACCGGTAGCGAACACCATATGTTGCTTGACGACGCAGCCGGGGGCACCGGCCCCAAGCCTATCGAACTGGTCGCAGTAGGGTTAGCGGGATGCACAGCATTCGATGTCATCACCGTTCTTCGTCAGAAGTACCACCAAAAGGTGACTGGCTACGAAGTGCGAGTGGAAGCTGATCAGGCCGAACGTCCACCCCAAGTCTTCACCTCAGTGCGTCTCCATCATGTGGTCACTGGATTCGACATAGATCCTGCGGCGATCGAGGAAGCCATCCGGCTTTCCGAAGAGAAGTACTGCTCCGTGGGCGCGATGGTGAAGCAAACGGCCAGTCTGCACACGACCTACGAGATCGTCGAAGAGAAAACGGCTTGGATGAAAGCTTCTGAGGAGGTCGTTGCAAGCTAGCCGCAACTCCCGATTTGGAACAGTGGGAATGGACGGGGAAATGCAACTGAAGATGTCGCTGACGAAGACACTCAACAGTGTGGCACAGGTCGTCAAGCGAGAGGATTGGTGTGATGGGATACAGGAGCATTCGACGAGGTTGGGCAACAGCGACTCTGCTGACAGCTTTCTGCGCTCCGACGGTACTTTTGGCACAGCAGGCGACAGGATCCTCACCACTTACTCTCCAACAGGCGGTCAACATCGCACTAGAGAAAAACCCGGAGCGCAAAGCAGCGCTCGCTGACACAAAGGCTGCTTCAGCTGATGTTAAGGAAGCTCGCTCGTTCCTCCTGCCGCACTTCACTTTTTCCGAGACGGCCACGCGTGGCAACGACCCTGTATACGTATTTGGCAGCAAGTTGCGACAGCAACGGTTCACCACGGCAGACTTCTCGCTGAATGTCCTGAACACACCGACTCCCTTCGGCAACTTCGCGACACGCTTTGGCGGGACATGGAATCTTTTTGATTCCTTCGGGAGTTGGCGTGCGATCAACCGCGCGGAGCGGGTGAAGGACGCCTTTGGCCATCAAATGGAACGTACCGACCAAGAAATCATCTTCCGTGTTGTGGACTCATATTACCGGGTGCTACTCGCGAAAAAACAACTGGAGGTCGCTGAGCAAAGCTTGAAGACGGCGCAGGCCATCCTCGATCGAAGCAAGGATCGCTTCGAAAGCGGCGTGGTGGTGGAATCCGATTTGTTGAGCGCCCGAGTACGGATGGCGACGCGAAAGCAGGAGCTTATCCATGCCCGAAATATCCTGGCAATGGCTCGGGCCCAGTTGAGCAACTCATTGGGGATCTCCACCGAGAATGATTTCGATCCAGCCGAGGTGCTCGCAGAAAGCAATCTGCCGGCAACGACGCTGGAGGAAGCAGAGAAGAATGCAGTGGAACTGCGTCCGGACTTGAAACGCATCCGCTCACAGGAGGCGGCGCAGCAAAAGAGCGTGTCGGTAGCGAAATCATCCTTCGGTCCACGTGTGAACGCCTTTGCAGGGTGGGAGGCCGACAATCCAACGTTCGTTGCAGGAGGTGGCGGGAATAACTGGTTGGCCGGAATCGAGGTCCAGTTCGATCTCTTCGAAGGCGGAGCCAAGCGGGCTCGGCTTGCCCACGAGCGAGCAATGCAGGAGAAGGTTGCGGCCGTAAAGGAAATCGCCATTGACGCGACTCGGCTGGAAGTGCGCCGCGCCTACTACGATCTGGACTCTGCCCGCCAGCAGGTGGAAGTGGCTCGCGCAACGATTGCGGAGTCTCAGGAAAGCCTGCGCATCAATCAGAACCGCTACGATTCCGGCCTTTCGACGATTACCGATCTGCTTGCGGCGGAAGAAGCCGCCCGGCGCAGCCAGACGGAATATTGGGAAGCGGTCTACAGCTATCACACCGGTTACGCGAATCTCGAGCTGGCCAGCGGAACTTTGAATCCTCAGTCTCCCGTGGTGACGCCATGAGTCACAGGACTCACACAATCAAAATCTCCTACCTGCTAATTATGGTTCTGGGCGGAGTGTTAGCAGGTTGTACAAACGAACGCAGTGCAGCAATTACTCCACCAGAAACGTTGAGCAACATTTCGGTGATTGCCGTGCAAAAGACGAAAGTGCCTGACTGGTTGGAGGCTGTCGGAACGGTCCGGGCCACACAAACGAGCCAAGTTTCCAGCCAGGTGATGGGCAACATCCTGGAGATCCGTGCTCATGAAGGCGACCGCGTGCGGAGCGGTCAGGTGCTTGCGGTTCTTGATGACGCGCAATCTCGCTCTGGAACGGACCAAGCCACTGCCGCCTTGAATGCAGCGGAAAAAGAAGTCTCGGCCGCGGATTCGGATTTTGCTCTCGCCGGAGCAACACTGAAACGCTACCAACGGCTGTATGAAAAGAAATCGGTCAGTCCACAGGAATTCGACGAAATCAAAGCTCGTTACCAGTCAGCCGAAGCACGGCGCGATATGGCGCGAGCCGGGCAGGCACAAGCAACTGCAGGCCTAACACAGGCTCGGACTTCGCTTGGATATACGCGCATTCGTGCGCCGTTTACCGGCATCGTGACGGAAAAGAAGGCCGATGCCGGCACGCTGGCCTCGCCTGGCATGCCTATCTTCACCATTGAAGATACGCGGGGCTACCGACTCGAAGTCACTGTGGACGAAAGCGAACTTCGCCTCGTCCGTGTAGGGCAGGCCAGCCCAGTGACGATTGACGCGCTCGGAGATACCCAGCTTTCCGGCAAGGTCGTGCAAATCGTTCCGGCGGCCGATCCCGCCAGCCGCACCTTCCTCGTGAAAGTCGAATTGCCCGCTGATGTGCGTGTCCGTTCCGGGCTCTTCGGGCGGGCGCGCTTCTCACGCGGCGAGCGATCCGCGTTGTTGATTCCGCGCGCGTCATTGGTAGAGCGCGGCCAACTCCAGGGAGTTTACGTGCTCGACGCGAATCAGATCGCCGGATTGCGTTACGTCACGCTTGGCAAGAGTACTGGAGAACAGATTGAAGTTCTCTCCGGACTACAAGACGGAGAAAAACTAGTTGCTGTAGCGGGAGACGTCGACTTGGGCGGCAAACGAATCGCAATGCGGCCATGAGCGACACGTCTCCCAAACCTGGCAACTCCACTCACGTTCTCCGGCTAGCGGGCCAGATTGCGCACCTTTTCATTCAATCGAAGCTGACACCTCTGATCATCGTCGGTGCTCTCCTTCTGGGGACCTTTAGCATCCTGCAGACGCCGCGCGAGGAAGAACCGCAGATTGTCGTCCCCATGCTGGACGTATTCGTCCAGATGCCAGGGGCATCGGCGGAAGAAGTAACGCAACGCGCCACTGTGCCAATGGAAAAGCTGCTTCGTGAAATACCCGGAGTCGAATACATCTACTCGATCAGCCATCCCGGCCTGAGCATGGTGATCGTGCGCTTTTATGTAGGCACGAAAGAAGAAGATGCGATCGTAAAGACCTATAACAAGCTCTATTCGAACTTCGACCGCATCCCCCAAGGCGTCTCGCAGCCGATCATCAAGGCGCGTTCAATAGATGATGTGCCCATCCTCGCTCTCACGCTCTGGGGTAAGAACTACGACGCCTACCAACTGCGGCGAATCGCGGGAGAACTGGAGCATTCACTCAAGCAACTGGATGATGTTTCCGAAACAACTATCATCGGTGGGCAACCACGCAAATTGCGCGTCGTGTTGGATACGCAACGCCTCGCAGCATACGGACTGACTCCGAGTTCCGTGGTCATGCAACTCGGGGTCGCGAATACGCGCAATCAGGCGGGGAGCTTTGCGCGCGGCAACGAGGAGTTTCAAGTCGAAGCCGGCAACTTCTTTACTCGCCCGGAGGAACTCCAACAAGTCGTCGTGGGGATTCATGCAGGGCGGCCCGTTTACCTGCGGGATGTGGCGGAAAAGATCGTGGACGGCCCGGCAGAACCGGACAGTTACGTTCTGTTCGCCAGCGCCAAAGGAACTACCGCAAGCTCAGCGAATACAGGGTACCCAGCCGTCACGATTACGCTGGCCAAGCGCAAGGGCGCGAACGCTACGCTCATTTCTGAGAACGCCCTGCAAGAAATTGACTCTCTTCGAGGCAACACGCTGCCAAACGATTTGAACGTCACCGTCACACGCAACTACGGCGAAACTGCAAAGGACAAGTCGGACGAACTCCTCAAGCATCTCTTCCTTGCCACGCTTTCTGTCACGCTACTGGTAGCACTAGCATTGGGTTGGCGCGAATCAGGCGTCGTGCTGCTTGCTGTTCCCGTAACCCTCGCACTGACTCTCGCTATTTTCTACTTGTTCGGGTACACGTTGAACCGGGTCACGCTTTTCGCACTGATCTTCTCCATCGGCATTTTGGTGGACGACGCCATCGTGGTGGTCGAGAACATCGTTCGCCATTTCCGGCTGCCTGAAAATCATGGCCGCGCACTCGCTGAAGTTGCCATTGAAGCTGTGGACGAAGTCGGCAATCCAACGATCCTGGCCACATTCGCTGTGATCGCGGCCATTCTCCCCATGGCTTTTGTGCGTGGCCTGATGGGGCCGTACATGCGTCCGATTCCAGTGGGCGCTTCCGCAGCGATGATGTTCTCGTTGATCGTCGCTTTCGTGGTTTCACCCTGGGCCGCTCTGCGCTTGCTGCATCATTACGCCGACCGTCCTGAGTCCGGGCATGAGTCCGAAGGCTGGACAACACGGTTCTATCGCCGCTTGATGAATCCGCTGATTCAGAATTCAGGCCGGAGGTGGTTCTTCCTCGTCGGTGTGGTCGTGCTGCTCGTGGCGGCGGTGGCGTTCGTCCCTCTCAAGTGGGTGCAGGTCAAGATGCTCCCTTTCGACAACAAGAGCGAATTTCAGGTGATTATCGACATGCCCGACGGAACTCCCCTGGAGCAGACGACGCGCGTAGCACAAGCTCTGGGGAGCTACTTGGGCCAGCAATCGGAGGTCGTCAATTACCAAATTTACGCAGGGACTTCGGGGCCCTACAACTTCAACGGACTCGTGCGACATTATTTCTTGCGCCGCCAGCCGAACCAAGCCGATATCCAGGTGAACCTTCTCTCTCGACATGACCGCAAAGCGCAGAGCCACGAAATCGCCCGTAGGTTGCGGCCGGAGCTGGACAAGATTGCCGCGCCCTTCGGCGCGCGCATCAGAGTCGCCGAGGTTCCTCCCGGCCCCCCGGTGCTCGAAACTCTCGTTGCTGAGGTATATGGGCCGGACTACAAAGGGCAGACGGAACTCGCCGCTAAGATAAAGAAGATTTTCCAAGAAACTCCCGGTGTCGTGGACGTCGATTGGTATGTCGAAGATTCACAGAGCAAGTACGACATGAAAGTTGACCTCGACAAGGCTGCGCTACAAGGCGTCTCAGCAGCGGAAGTTGCCCGAACGGTCCAGATAGGCCTGAGCGGAGCCTCAGCAGGGTTGCTGCACGATCCCACATCGCGAGAAGACGTTCCTATCGAAGTGCGTTTGTCTCGGCCCGACCGCTCCGGCATCGAGGATCTTGAAAACCTGAAGCTGCCTGGCCCCTCGGGTGCACAGGTTTCCCTTCGCGAGGTTACCAACATACGGGAGACCGCGATCGATCAAAGCGTTTATCGCAAGAACTTGCGGCCCGTCGTGTACGTTACCGGCGACGTTGCCGGAATCGTGGAAAGTCCTGTGTACGCGATCATTCAGATGAACGAGTCAGTCAATAAACTCCAACTACCGGATGGCGGCCGCGTAAAAATCTATTCGGGCACCGTGCTTCCGGAAAGCACGAGCCGTTACGCCATGAAATGGGACGGTGAGTGGCACATCACTGTCGAGGTATTTCGCGACCTCGGCTTGGCCTTCGCGGCTGTGCTGGTGCTGATTTACATACTGGTGGTCGGTTGGTTCAAGTCGTTCAAGACACCTCTCGTGATCATGGCCCCGATTCCGTTAACGCTCGTCGGCATCTTGCCGGCGCATGCGTTGATGGGGGCATTCTTCACCGCGACTTCAATGATCGGCTTCATCGCTGGCGCTGGAATCATTGTTCGAAACTCCATCATACTTGTCGATTTCATCGAATTGCGCCGCTCGCACGGAATGTCGCTGGAACACGCAGTGGTCGACGCGGGAGCGGTGCGTTTCCGTCCCATGCTGCTGACGGCGGCGGCTGTCGTTGTCGGTGCCAGTGTGATTTTATTCGATCCGATCTTTCAGGGCCTCGCGATCTCGCTGATGGCTGGGGAAGTTGCATCGACGGTGCTCTCTCGAATGACAGTTCCGGTTCTTTATTACCTGAGTGAACGCGGCGGAGCAAAAACTCTGCCACCAAGCGGCGGAGATCTCATGTCCGCAACAGATTGAAGAGGAGGTAATAACATGACCGTAGACCGTTACGTTAGATTCATCGCAGGGGTTTTCGTCCTGGCTTCCCTTGCCTTGGGATATTGGGTAAGCCCGTATTGGTTTCTTTTCACAGCTTTCGTAGGCTTGAATCTTTTCCAGTCAGCCTTTACGAACTGGTGCCCGATGATGACAATTCTTCGGAAAGCAGGCGTGAAGGCATAGGCTGAGCATGACACTCTGTGTCTCGGGTTCCGGGTGGCGCAGCGGTCTTCCGAAAGGAACTTTAGTTGCCTAGCAGAATACGGATGGCGATTATCCGGCAATTATCGAATGAAGCTCCTCTTCTACCGTTTTCAGTTCACAAAGCCTCGCTTGCACCGCCGAAGCTCCTTCCGTTCTGGCAACCCGCGCGTGCTCCAGAGCCCGCTCGGCAATCCGGGTTACTTCATGGAGAAGCTTTCGAATTTCGACATCTAACTGTCCCCGGCTCTCCTGCGCGCGATTCACGACATCTGACTGCACACGCGCGCTATTCATGTCCATCAGATGGTGTAGGAATTCCCGCGCATCGCGTTCGATTGTGAAAGACGCCCCGGTGGCACCGAGCGCTATGTCTGCGACATATCGCAAGGGAGATGCCGGCAGAGAAACCCGGAGCAACTGCTCAAATGTAAATCGAGAGGGGACACGCAAGCCCTTGTTGGAAGCCAGCGCATTGGGCATGCGAGCGAATTCGGGGGCTCCCGATTCGAAAAGCTTCTTAAGGAAGTCATTCGCCATATTGACGAATCTCGCCTCGACCTTTCGATATTCTTGCTCTGCACGTACCTGTTCGCCTTCCAACCAAGGCAACACATGCCGCTCCGCGATTACCTGAGCAACGCTCATTGCGCGCCTTCGGAATCTAGGGCCGAAGCGTCGGGGGAGTTCTTTGAGTGCTTCTGAGAACTCCGCCTCAGCATTGGGAGACGCTCTTTGAAGGAATTCTTTCCTCTGGTCGAGAAACACATCCGACAGATGTTGTTGTTCAGCCATGAATAAATAACCCATGTCCCGCAATGATTGCTCTGCCTGCGATATCGTCTTCCGCAAGCTCTCGATGCGGCGCTCGGATTCCTCAATCGGACGCACCAGGGCTTCTCGCTCTTCCAAGGTGACCACCAGCAGTTCCTCACTGAGTCGCTGAAGCCCTCTCTCGCCCGCCGCGCGAACCAGGCTCCGTCCAGACTGGCGCACCAGGGTTTCGAGCGCGACAATCAGTTTTTCCCAATCCCGCTCCGGCCCGCGATTCTGGAGCCGCTCCTCCGCACTCACTTCGAAGATTCGCCGAATAGGCCGTCCAAGCCGCTTCTCTATAGCGGCACTCGTGAACGATTTCACCACCTCCCGTTCCTTGTCTGAATCTCTGTCCGCCTTGTTGAGCACCACCACCAGATCCTGAACCTGCTTTCCGACTTGCTCGAGGACCGCCAACTCCTCCGCAGTAATCGGCGGGTCCACTCCAACCACCACGATTGCTGCGTCGATGTGAGGGATGAACGCCTGCGTAGCTGTCGTGTTCCCCGCGAAGCTCGAACCCAGGCCGGGTGTATCCACAAAGCACATCCCGTCCGCGAGAAGCGGGCTGGGAACAAATACCTCTATCCCGGCCACACCCTTTACGTTCTCAGAGTTGTGTTCTTCAGAGACGTAGTCGGTCACGTCCTCCGGGGCGATGTCGGCCCATTCTCCTCCTCGGAAGCGAACTCTTGCGGCTCTCGAAGATCCATACCGAATTACTGTGGCGACTGCTGTGACCGGCAGGACACCAGCGGGTAGCACGCGATCACCTAACAGCGCTCCGAGTAAGGTCGATTTCCCCCGTTTGAACTGCCCGATGCATGCGACGTAGAACCGGCCCTCTGCTATGCGCTCAGCAAGATTCTTCGCGTCTTCGAACACGTGATCGGAACTCAGTTTTTTGGCGAGTTCTGCAAGATGATTCAGAGTCATCTCGACTGGGACTTGTCTCGTCACGGTCTCTCGAAGTTCGGCGTTCTCGTTCATTGCATTGAATTCTGAATGCCTTCACGATTCGCCCGATTCGCCTGCATCAAATAATCGATGTGAACCAGCTTGGCTTTAACTTGATCGCCGTAGCGGTACCGGGCATGGGAAGCCAGCTCACACATTTTCGCGATGGAACCGGCTAAATGGCCGCTAACTCGAAGAATGTCTTCACGGAAACCCTTTAAGTCCAGTGAGCCGAGTCCAAACTTGCCGATGCAGCGCTCCAGTAATTCTCTCGCTACTCTTTCGCTCAGCGGACCTAAATGGATGCGAAGTCCGTCGTTCCAGTACAGGCTCCACGCATAGCCGATCTCCCGCTGTGAATAGTCCCGCGCGGCTAGATAGACCGGCGACTTGCACCTGTACATGATCTCTTTCATTAGTCGCGCCATGTCATGCGTTGGCGGAGGAAAATGATCCATGAAGAATCGGTAATCCCCTTGGGTCGAGGCGGTGAATAGAATGCCACGCAGACGCACGCTCTTTTGTTTTCGAAGCCACCCGTTCAGCGAGGCTTCAGTCGCCCCGTCCGCATGGATCTTCTTCCGCACAAAGGGATCGCCCATCTCATAAAGCCGACCGACGAAGTACGACAGTAATTCCTTCCCGCTTGCAGCTCCGCTCCAATATATGCAGTTCCGTCGTTCTGCGTCAGTGAGTTCAGAAATAGCTTTCTTTATGAGGGCAGTCTTTCCGGCATCTGCCGGTCCCCAAATCAGCAGGCTCTTTCGTTTCTGAATCGCGGTGCGAAGCTCTCGCAATTCTTCCTTTCGACCGGCCAGAGGTTCAAGTTCGGCGCTTTCCAACATCTCTACAGGTACCCCTAGCAACTTACTGCGAGCGTATGCCGTCTTGATGGACGTACTTGATGACCTCGACTTCCGACATTGCAATCAAACCTTCGTCTACCATCTTGTCCAAATACGGAATTAAGCTTTGAATTTTGTCCTCAGAATCGATCACGCTGACCATAATCGGCGCGTCTGATGAGAAGGAAAGCAGGTGCGACCGATGGATGAGTGTGCTCGCACCGTAGCCTTCGATGCCGCGAAACACCGTAGCGCCAGCGATGTCCAACTCCCGGCATTTCTCGACAATGGCCCGGTAAAGGGGTTTGTCATTCCACTTGTCGTCTTCTCCAAAATGGATGCGCAGCATCTTGGCTTTGCCTTCGAGCTTCATGGCCGGGCCTCCTTCCTTCTCTCTTCTTCCTGGTAGTCATGGGTGTACTTTATGACCTCAACATCGGAGAGAACGACGAGTCCCTGTTGAACCATGCTGTCAAGAACCGGGAAATATGCTCGAAGCTTTTCTTCGGTGTCTACTGCCGACAGCATGATTGGCCGGTCGTGCGAGAGATGCAGCGTTCCTTCCTTGCGAATGCGCCGGTTGGCTCCGTAACCAAGAATGCCCTGGTACACGGTGACGCCGGCGATGTCATTCGAGCGCATGCTTTCGATCAGTGCTTTGTGTAGCGGTTTGCCATTCCACTTGTCATTCTCTCCGATGTAAATCCGCATGAGCTTGGCCTTACCCTGGCTTTTTAAAGGCGTCCTTTCCTGGCGCGCTGCTTTTGCGGAAGCCTCGGAAGGCTTCACGACAGTCGTATCTTGAATCTCAATAAGGCCGCTCCCCACCATTTCATGCAACTTCGGGAGAAGTTCCTCGACTTTTTCTGGCGATTCAATGAATTCAACCTTTATGGGAAGGTTTTCTGTCAACACCAGGATTCGGTCCGTGTGCAAATGATGATCCGCGCCAAACCCGGCGATTCCACGGCTCACACTTGCTCCCGCGACCTTGTGATAGAAGAGGAAATCCAAAATCGCCGCGTACACCGATTCGCCGTGGTACTGGCGGTCCTGGCCGACATAAATGCTCACTTTCTTGGCAGGTCCGGCCTTCATCATGTTCCCTCCTAGCTCTCAATCCCGCGCTGGGCGAACAGATATTCGGCCGCCCGTCCGAGGACGCCTCCGCGAGTCCCCTTGGCCACGATGCTCGAAATCGGCAACCTTATAGCAGGGCATCCTATCTTCATTGGATGATCCTCCCGGTGATTACCCCCACCCAAACAGAAACGAAACCTACAACCACGCTGAAGATCACGTTTAATCCAGCAATGAGAAAGTCACCCTCCTGGAAGACGCGAAAGGTTTCATACTCGAATGTAGAGAACGTGCTGTATCCACCGATGAACCCAATTGGAATTAGGTATCTCCAATTCGGATTCCAGCTCGACTTTTCGGTCAAAACCGTGATGACGAACCCGATCAGAAAGCACGCCGTTACGTTGACGACGAAGGTGCCGGCTAGAAAACGAGTGGCGATTCGATTGCTGATATAGGTTCCTACCCAAAAGCGCAAAACCGAACCTAGTGCTCCTCCGATTGCCACCATCAAGTATTTGGTCATATCAATGAAGCCTGATTTTCTCCTTTAAATTTCGTCAGACGGTTTTGGAGCGCTCATGTCGGGATGATGCTGCGATGCGTTCAGGAATCGGCCCGTTTCTTCCTGGCGCGGAGTCCGCTTCCAGCTGTACAAGCATTGCCTGGATCGTGGCGAGTTCCTCCGTATCGAATGCTTTTCCGCCGAGAGCGTGCTCGGCTTGCGCCCGGTAATCCTCAGCGTAAGTATCAAAGCGCTGTCTTAGCTGTCGTATAATTGAATCAGACCATTCCTGCAATAACCTCCAGTAAATATCGACAGCACCGAGAAAGCGTGTTCCCAGTCGACTCTCAATCTGTTTTGCGACTTGCCTTTCCGCGAAGCGGTGCCCAAGTAAACGAGAAAACGAGGGGCGCGATATTGAAATAGTGAATGGCTGCAGATCAAATAGTGGAGCGCCCCGGATCACCGGTTGGAATTCGTCGTCATCTGGAGCATGCGGCAGGCCAAGATCGGAGGCACATTGCTTCAAATTAAGGCGAAGTTGAGCGGCAAAATTTGAAAGAGCCTCTTGCAGCGTTCTTGCACGCAGTTGAAGAAAATGGGCGATGGCATCGCGAACCATTTGACCTGGAACCACTCGGACGGAGTCATTTCGAGACCATGAAGCCATTCGCCGGCTCGCAGCGCTTCGAATTACCTCTGGAATCTCGGCAGCGGCTTCTGCAATTGCGCGCTCGCAAAGGGAGCGCGTCTCCTCGATCTGGCCCGTAGTTCTTCGCAGGAGTGCTTCAGCAGCGCGAATCGGTTCTATTGAATTTTCGGAGGAATGCTCCCCCCGCCCCATCCTTGCTTTCAGAGCAGAGGCGACAGATTCGCGCAAGGCCCCGATCTTTCTCCGCAATGAAGATGCTCTTAACTGCTGCGAGTGATCGTACATAGGGGCAATCTCGCTTTCGAACCATTGATCCAACGTTTCCCGGAAGGCCGGGAGCGTGCTGACCGGCCGCACCGGCAAGTCCAGCTTGCATTCCGATGCAATATGCTCTCCCACGTATTGAATGATCTTCGCCCGATCTTCGGGGCCAAGAAGATCGGCCTTGCTAAGCAGCACGTTCACAGGCACCGCGGCTTCCTGGAGCGTCAAGATCGTTTGCAGATCTTCGGTTGTAAGAGTCGAGCCTGCATCGATCAAGACCACGCCGAGGTCGCACTTGGGCAAGTAGGCGATGGTCTCGGCTGCCCCGCTGGTCGCCAGGGAGCCAAGACCGGGCGTATCGACAAAGGCCACGCCATCGCGAAGACGTGCAGAGGGCAGCGTCACAACGATTCTAGTTACGCGTCTTGTGTTCCCGGGATTCTGTTGCTCCGTCGCAAATTCAGCAAGCCTGGCAACCTCAGTCGTTTCCGCGGGAGCTCCCGCAAACGAAACCCTCATCGAGGAACGCTCTCCGTATGTAATTCGAGTCGGGACTGCTGTAATCGGCGTAACGCCGATCGGGAGCGTACTTGTCTCCAAAATCGCATTTAGCAGAGACGACTTTCCGGAACTCACTCGACCGAAAACTGCGATCTCAAATGTCTTGTCTTCGACGCGATCCAGAATTGAAGCTATGGTCGTGCGAAATTCCACCAAGCCGAGATCAGCAACCACCCTTTCAATTTTTGAAAGAAGCTCCAGGTCATTGCTCTTCTGTTCCAGGCGCTGTAAGCGCAACTTGAGGTCTTGGCCAACTCCGGCTCCCAGATAATGGTCGAGCCTCGATACCAAGCTGCGCAACTCCCTTACAATTCCATTCAGCTCAATCACCGCGGCTTCAGGCAGAACACCATATCCGCGCATGTACTGCGGTTTCAGCTCTTCGACGGCAATATCAATCGCGCCGAGTAAAACGTGAATTGCTCTTGACGCTGGAATCGATGGTTCTTCCCTGGGAATCGACTGCCCATCCAGGACGCGCACCAGTTGAGCGCGAATTCGTGCGATGTAGTCTTCAATCGTTTGGCGCTGCGCGGGAGCTACATCGGATGCATACCGGGGAAATGCTGCCTTAGATGAGGTCACGTTTAAGATTGCCTGAATGTCACCCAGCAGCTTGTCAACGTACTGGCAAGTGACGAGCAACCGACCAGCCTGGTACTCGTTCAGCCGACCCGCATTTGATGTCGATTGGGATTCCATCGCCCGTCAACCCCTCTAGCGGACGACCATAACCGGACAGTGTGCATAGCGGAGCACCTTCTCGGCTGTGGACCCGACAAGCATCTTTTCGAATCTCGACTTGCCGCGTCTCCCGAGTACGATCAAGTCCACTTGGTCTATTTCCGCGCGATGGACAATCTGCTCAACCGGATGCCCCACGGCAATATCCGTTTGTATTTCGACGTCCAGATCTCTCGCACGTTGAACGATTTTCTTGAACTGCGCTTCAAAATGCTCGCGCGCGTCATCGAGCATTGCATCGACTTCAACCATCGTTGCGGGTTCCGGCGGCCGAGCGACGGCGAAAAGGAGCACTTTCGAATCCAGCGACTGAGCCAGAGCAAGAGCAGATTCCGTTGCCTTGTCCGACGGGGCGGAGCCATCATACCCAATTAGGATTTTTTTGAACTGGGAGTGTCTTCGTCCAGTCATGTGTCGCCTCCTTAATTCGTACCGACGACGGTAACTTCCTTCGCGGCTGACTCGTGTTCCGTCTTTGGCAGCAAATGCCTTGGCATAAACCAGGCGTTCGCAAACATCGTCGGAACAACAGCACTTCCTATTACGGTCGCCACGAGGTATGAATATTGAGCTTGGTCAATTACCCCGTGGCTCAAGCCGAACAACGCTGAAATCGTCCCGAAGGTTAATCCGGTCGACATCATCAGCGTGTAATACAAGCCTTCTTCCCGTTGGTACTTAAAGGATTTAACGGTCGGGTAAAGACCAACTATCTTTGAGACCATCTTGGCCCCAAACAACGCCAGAAACACAAGCGGTGCCGCCACCAGCGCCGGAACAGATACGAACGACCCGGCCCGTATGAAGTAGAAAGGTGTAAGGAGGCCGAAAGTCAGCGTCCGAAGCCTGCGCACCAAGACATGATCTTTTCCTACAGTTCCAGCCAGCACCATCCCGATGATGTATGCCGGAAGAACAGCCTCGCTCCCAGACCACACAGCCAGACCACCCATCCCGAACAAAAGAAAGAGCAGGTATTTTGCCTCCAACTCCGAGACTCGACCGCCGTAGTGCTTGAAGAAACGTGGCGTCAGAAATGGCAGTATGAAGAACACCACGACACTTACGACGATGAAGATTACCGTCCGCTTTGTAAAAGGCGAAAAAATTAAGCCCAACGCTATTACGGTCCCCAGGTCATTCACAAAACACGCTGCCAGAATCGCCTTTCCGAATTCGGTCTTGTTGAGACCTAGTTCCAGCATCACGGCGTAGACGACTGCAACAGACGTTGTGGAGAGCGCCACGCCCGCGAGCCAACTCGACATAACCGTCCAATGCAGAATGTAGTGCGCGACCGCGGTGCAGCCAAGAAACGGCCCGACGAAACCTACCAGGCCAACGACAGTCGCCTCCTTCCACTTGGTTCGGAAGATCGCAGGATCAAGTTCGGCACCAGCGAGGAAAGTAAGGACAATCGCACCCGTGCCTGCCAGAAAGGTGATCCATTCCGATTTCGCGGCTAGGCCCATGGGACCGACGACAGCCCCAATGATCAATTGCGCCACAGTTCCAACAACAATTTCGCTCAATGCTGTGGAGATCTTGAACCAAATTGCGAGCAGCGTAGCAATAAGCGCTAGTCCGACCCACAACGAAGCTAACGCCCAGACATTTTGCATGTCAGTCCTCGCTTCTCTTCAACTGACGGGATCGTCGCCGGGGGATATGGCTCCGCGACAAGGATCCTTGTCAGGAGTCATCATCTGTCCCGGCAACAAAGGACAGCGGTTAAAGGGCGAACTCCTTCCCCTTCCGGTTATGATACTTCTGCGAGAATGGAAGTCAACTAGAACGCCAGGCTACGCCTCGCTTTTGCAACTGAAGATGCTGCAATGTTCCAAGGGGCCCTGCGTAAGCACTTGCAAATCACGAGAGGTTTGGCTCTCCGACTTGTACGACTTGCGAACCTTCAGATTTGAGGTTTCTCGAACGTTCATCCGGCACAAACTCGTGTGCCGTTAAGGTGAGCAGGCGTCCCATTTTGAGATGCGCGGTGATGAGAGGATTTCGCAACATCTCTAACGGAGTCGGCCACGTCAAGAGTCTTTAACTCTTTTTTTATTCCTTTCGCACAGACTCCTGCATTGCGCAGTCCCGCTGTTTCCTTCGGCGGGCGATGCGCCGCAATTCTCGGATTGTTCTTCCTGTCCAACCTACGAGACTCGGTTCGTGTCACTTCATCGACTCGGTGTTGCCCACCAGACATCTCTCCGATCACGTGCGACCATGATGATTTCTTCGAACTCCCCGCAAGGGGGAGGCGGGTAGCCTATTCACTTGATCCGGTCACTATGCTGCAGGACCACTGTCGAGATCAGGCATCCCCGCACGGACACTACCGCTTTCCTGCCGCGCTTTTCCTCGACGGCAGAACTCTTCGTAATCGATCTGGTCACGCATCATGATCCAGAGTCGGATCCCGAGTTTCCTGGCTGCAGCGACTCTCGCTTTCCCCAGCCCTTTCTGCACCAGTTTGCGCCGATAGAAGCGTTTCAACTCCGGATCCCGCTCCACCGCGTGCATCGCCGCTTCGCACCACAGATAACGCAGCAGCGCGTTTCCTTGTTTGCTCATCGCACCCAGCCGCTGTCGGCCTCCGCTGGAGTGTTCGCTCGGGATCATGCCGATGTAACTGGCCAGTGCTTTTCCATCGATGAACCGCAGCGGATCGCCCAGGAAAACTTCGGTAGCTAACGCGGTGATCGGCCCCACTCCCGGGTGCGTCATGAGTCGCCGCGCCGGGGGATGTTGCTGAACCTGCTGGCTGACCTGCTGATCCAGCTGGTCGATGGATTCCTGCAAACGAGGGTACAAAGACAGCAGTGCCGCTCGCCGCTCGCTGGCATGAGGAGCCAGAGGCAATGCCCGAAGTGCGTGCAGGCCCGCTTGACTCCATAGCGCGTGGCCTCTCCTGAGACCGTGGTTGAGTGCCATCGATTGCAGCGTGTGTTGGACTCGAGATCGCAGGCGCACCCACTGATGACGGTGACGTAGCAACGTGCGCAGATCGCGTTGCTCGCTCGAGGGCATCCAGATGGTTGGAAAGCGATTCTCGGCGAGCAACTTCAGAAGCAAGAGCGCATCCCGCCGATCATGCTTTTGTTTGCGCGTCTCTGCTCGGCGGATCTTCTGGGGATGGCCGACGCGGCATTCGATCCCCAGCTCTTCCATCAACTCCAGGAACCACTGCATCGAGCCGGTCGCTTCGATCCCTACCAGAATCGGACCAGACAGTGCCGAATAAAACTCCCGCACGGTCTCGCCTTGATGTTCGAGGGTCTTTTCTTCCAGCTCTCCTGTGTCGCTATCCAACATCGCAATCGTCTGTTGTCGAGCGTGTAGATCGCATCCTATAATTTTCATCTCGGCCTCCTTCGATCCGAGCTCTGTACGTTGGATACCGCACAGTTTACTCGGCTCGTCGTGAGGCCGACTTCGTTATGCCATCAGTAATCCGGACTAGAACTTTCCGGCCTGTCTATTAAGCGAGTTATGCACGCCACGAATTCGACGGCGGTTTGACTTTAACGGTCCCAAGCGGCCAGGAGCAGAACTTTGTGGCCGACGGGGTACCGAAGTATGTAGTAGACATTGGCCACGCCATCGATTTCAAAGAAACCAGTGCGGCGGGTGTCTGCCCGGTCCAGCCCCGCGTTGAGCAAAATGCGCAGTTCGGCGAGTTGCTCCGCCTTGTGCGGCCGCAGGTCTTCAATCACTCGCGATAGGTCTGTCCGTTCATTTTCCTTGGTTGATTCTGTCAACGTAAGGGACCAGCGGGAACTCTTTCCTGTTCGATCGCCTCAGCCGCAATGAGCTTCCGATCCAAGTGTGGGTCTGTGCGCGAACTGCCTGAACGCCACAAACAGTTCTCCCCAGGAGGGACGCCGCACGCGGGACAAGCAACCGAGGTCAGTTGGCCTAGAGATAGGTCTCTCATTCTCATTCCCCAATCATGCAGCTAAAGCCCACTTGAAAACTGTTCAATCGGAGACACTTTCAGAATTGCTACGGGACCAATCACACCTTCTAATCGAACTATGGGCGAAAACTCTTGATGTTCTTCTGCCGTGCGATATCCAGGTCGTCGACTTCCTTTATCTGGCGGGCGATTTCCTTTTGTGGTGCCTGTTCCTTCGCGAGTCTCGCGGATTCGACGATTGCAGCCTCCGCCTGTGCGTTCACCCGCTTGGAGAACACGGCGAGGCCGAAGGATTCCAGACCGGTCAAATGGAAAAAAGTCACCGAGTTCTGTGAGTCATCCCATTGAGCGATCACTTTCTCCGGTGACGAGTACACATCGTGATTTGGGAAATCGATTTCCGGATAAAGCCTCACGCCGTTGCCGTATCGCGCGGAGATTGCCTTCACCATATCCTCTTCAGTGAGACCTTCCACTGCCTTCTCATCGTAAACCACTACAATGCGGTACAGCGCGCCATTGTAGAAGTCTAATGTAATGTGCGAGACGGGCTCCCTTCGGGCCGAGTTGTCGAGAGTGTCGGCCTGCCAATACGTTATTTGCTGGATGAGCGCAGGAGCCTCTGAAATTAGAGTTGCCTGGCTCTCGTCCTTACCGACCTGCTTTGAAATTGTAGCCAGACTTGTCCCGAGGACAAATTTCCGATACCTGGAAAGGTCCTGGCCAGAAATCACCGGCGTTGCAAGCAGAACCAGACCGAGAGAAATTATAGACTTGCGAATCATATTCATCCGAGCATCTCCTTCACACGATTACCTCGCTGGTACATAAAAGCCGCATAATTCGCATTTCAACTTCCGTTACTCGGCCCGCTTCCCGTCGGCCATCAGCAGAACGATTCCTCCCACCAGCGCCAGACCGCCTAGTATCGGAGGAACGGGAACAGTCTCCTGCGTGTCTTTTGTGGCATGGATCGGCCCCACATCGAGAACCTTTTCCCGATGCGTGTAGGTGAATCCTTGATACGCGAGTGCCAGTGCGCCCAGTATGACTAACAAAATTCCTGCAATCGAAATTGGCTTCATGATTGTGACTCCATGAATTCGGAGTAATCCTTCCGTCGCACCTTAGCTGGGTTTCCGCAGTTCATTCACCAGTTTCCGAGCTTCCCGCATTCTTTCCTTGTAGTACGTCGAACTGATCACGACCTTCTTGTCTCCCACCTGCACGCGTTCTTTGATTCCTTCTTTCGACAGAAACAACGCGAGCGCGATGTACGTCTTGATTTCCTTTTCGAGAAACTGAACTGCCAGTCGTTTGGACTCATCCATTTTTCACCTCGAGATGCCGCCTATGAAGATGCGTGAAAGTCGAAGGAAACCCGGCCCCCGGCCGGGCACCTTTTGTTCCGACGCTCTTTGCCTGGGCATGACGGAGATGGCTGGCATTCAATCATCTACGTCAACGACTCAAGCGCCTAGATGCGTCCCAGGATCAGGAGGACCAGGACGATCACCAGCACGAGTCCTATCCCTCCCGATGGGGCATAGCCCCACTGTCGGCTGTGAGACCACCTGGGCAAAACACCAAGAAGCGCCATCACCAGAATCACGATCAAGATTGTTCCTAACATCGTGTCCTCCGAATTTCGTTATCTTTCCTTGCCGATCAATTCCCTCAGCCCCGCCACTCTGCGGTTCTTCCACCATTTCGGGGCGACTCGCCTCCCTTACGGAATCGCAGTCGCCCCGAAAGCTGAATTGGTTAGAGCACCACGCTGATAGCTACGCGATCGCCGGGATAGTACGGGTTGCACAGGTAATAGCCGCCGTCGATGAAATCTACATAGACGTCGTCCGTGTAGTACCACGCGACTGGCCATGGCTGGACGAATCCGAACCAAAAGCCGCCGTATTGGAAGCGAGAGTATCCGTCAACCAGCCTCGGGCTTCCGATGCGGAACTCGTGTTCACGCCCAAAATTGGAGCGGAAACGCTCGTCTGGAATGCGTCCTTCGCCCCGCGCGCTCAGTCGCAGTGCCGGCTCCGCATGTTGTCGCTTTTCCTCGGCAGGAGTTCGCTGGGCATGTTGCTGCCCCGCGGCCTTGCCGCCCTCTTCCTGCTTTACCTGCTTGGCTTGCTGCTGCTTCTGTTGCTGCTCTTGTTGACCCTTCGCTTGCTTCTGCTCTTCCTGTTTTGCGGAGTTGGCCTGTTCCTGTTTCTTCTGCTGTTGTTCTTGCTGACCCTTCGCCTGCTTCTGCTCTTCCTGTTTCGTGGAGTTGGCTTGCTCCTGTTTCTTTTGCTGCTGTTCCTGTTGCCCCTTGGCCTGCTCCTCTTGCTTTGCCGGCTTTGCCTTTTCCTCCTGCTGCGCCGGTTTAGCCTCTTGCTGCTTTTCCGGCTTAGCCGCTTCCTCGTGATGTTCCTCCTGCGCGAACGCAGGAAGAGTCGCTCCAAGAAGCACGAACAGTGCTGCAATCCCGATGATTCCAGGTGCTTTCATAAATGTTGCCTCCATTGCTTCGAACCGTCCGCCAGACGTTAGTCGCCCGGCGCGGTTTGTTGTGTATGTTGAACCACTGCTTATCTCTACTATTTCAGTTTGCTTACGCCCCAATTCGAATGTGCGAGAGCGAATGAAACAGCCCAAAAATGTTCAGAAGCCACAGAACCACGGCGATCACTACGACCCCGTTTAAGATCGACTTGATCTGTCCCTGCATCGGAATAAAGCTATTGACCAGCCAAAGCAGAACTCCGACCACCACCAAAACCATCAGTATTTGAAGTAAAGGCATTTCGATATCTCCAGTCTCTTTGCAGGTAGATACTCCGGCCCGTTCGAGGCATTCACCCTATTTCAGTCTGAAGCCACGAACTGCGAATGGCGGGCAGAGTGGGAAGGGACCTGCAATTTCTCTTTAACGGGGAGAAACGCTCGGACCTGCTTTCGCCCGGTCCCAATGCTTCAACCGCAAACTCATCCTAGAAGATCTCGAGGCAGGTATCTGTTCACTTGTGCACACATTCCCGTTCTGTTGCGAATTTCTTTTTGCGTGCTACCATGCTCGTCAAGAACCGTGGTTCCGAAGCGTCCAAAGCGCGCAAAAGCTGCCTCCAAGGCGCTATTCAATGCCCAGGAGTTTCTTGATTCGGCGGGTGTGGCCCGGCAAGTCGCGGAATTCAAGAAAAAAGAAACGATCTTTTCGCAGGGTGATCCGTGCAGAAGTGTCTTCTACATTCAAAAAGGTGGAGTAAGGCTCTCCGTCGTCAATGAATCCGGCAAAGAGGCGGTCGTGGCCGTCTTGGGCCCGGGGGATTTCGTTGGCGAAGGATGCCTCGCCGGTCAGCCGATTCGGATCGGTACGGCCATCGCCGTTGCTCCAACTACCGCGCTCGTGATCGAAAAATCCGAGATGGTTCGCGTCCTCCACTCGGAACACGAGTTTTCCGACCGTTTCATCACCTTCATGCTCGCGAGGAATATCCGAATCGAGGAAGACTTGGTCGATCAGCTCTTCAATTCCAGCGAGAAGCGGCTAGCGCGCACGCTGTTGCTTCTCGCACGCTATGGCAAGGAAGACAAGCTCCAACGGGTTCTTCCCAAAGTCTCGCAAGAAATGCTCGCAGAAATGGTCGGCACTACCCGCTCCCGCGTGAATTTCTTCATGAACAAATTCCGCAAGTTAGGTTTCATCAAGTACAACGGCGGCCTGCAAATCGATAATTCGCTCCTCAGCGTCGTCCTGCACGAATAATGCAATATTCGAACGACTGATTTCTTAGGCCCACGAATTTACGCGCCTTTTGCTCGCGCCATCTCCGGCTCTCGAACCAGTTCCTCAAAGAGCGTTCGGTAGTGAATCATAGCCTGACGCAAATCTTCCGTGCTGGCCTTGCCCTGCGTTTGAAGGAGCGCGCTTTTGTGGGCTGCGCGGTAGTTTTCGAGAACCAGCGGATGATCCACCGAGATATCCGTGGCCCGTTGTTCGAAATCTCCTACCGGATAACCTCGCGTGGACATCACGTCGCCCAGCAGTTGGCCGGCATCCGTTACGGCGCCGCCGGGGCTGTCGACGAATCGCGCCTGTACTTTCGCCCAAGAGTCGACAAATCGCGTACGATCGTCCTGAGCCAGCTCTCGGATGTGCAAGTTCTCCACGCGGTCGGCTCGCTCGTCGAGGACAGCTTCCGCCTGCCGCTGGCTCCCGCCTTCTTTCACTGCGCGGGCGTACTCAGCGCTGCCAAACTGAGTGCGAAGTCTTTCAGTTCGACGTTTACGACTGAAGAACCACGCGAGAACGCTGACGACCACTATAACCGCCACTGCAACTACGATCGAGATTTGTGTCGTGCTTGCATCTGTTAGGTTCATGATCTGTCTCCCCTCTTCGATAGAATCCATCTTGCTTTCAGGCCGGAAGCACGCAGCGTTTCTCCCGGCGAGCTAAAGCTAATCTTGTCGAGTACGCCCATATCCGTTTTGCACACTCGTACAAACCCATCGCGATCGCAAAGCAAACGGAGAGAGTTCCAAAAAGAGCAGCGTACCCAACAACAAAGATCACCAACGCGGCGATCGTTTGTAACGCGACATTAAACTCAAGAAGCGCTGACACTGGCGACCTCTCCAGCTGCCTGCTACGTCGAATTGAATTGAAAAGGCCGGCTTGCCTTCCCCAAACTAATTGCGCCACGCCGCTCTCTCCCCCGGCCCTCGTGAGCGGTTCCCACATTGTTATGGAATCTGATCAATGGCTTCACGGGTGCTCTATATGCTTGCAGTACTTCCACTCATGAAATGCACCACGAGTAAAACTACGCCCAAAACCAGGGCCACGTGAATGAAGGCGCCGGTTACATGAAATGCGAAAAATCCGAGCAACCAGAGAACAATCAGGACTGCCGCGATGATCCCAAGCATGTTTTCATCTCCTTGTTTCTGAATGCGAGAGCGGCTGTGATCTCGTCTGCCGCACTGTGCGGTGCCCGTTCGCTAGCGGGGAACGCTACACGGAAAAAAGTCTACTCACTGAGAAGACGTACTTCTGTCCTCTTGTGCACACTTTGGCATTTTGATCTCACATTTTCTATACACGCTTGCAGCAGCTCAATTGAAGCGGCAAGATCCCCAAAGGGAATTGTGCAACTGTGCAAAAGTGAACAGTTTCAATTAGGCGCCCGACTTAACCTCTCCTGTAGATGGCGAGGCCACGGCGACAGCTGTGCAACCGGGGCTGGGGCCGGCGATCCCGTTTCCTCGCCATTCTGAAGTTTCGATTCTCGGGACTATCCGATTCGCTTTAGAAAGCAGATCGGGTTTTGGATAAAGGGAGATTGCTATGGCCAGAGATGATAAGACCGCAACGATCGTGGCGTTTGCCATTGGTGTCGGTGTCGGGGCGGCTGCCGCCCTTCTACTGGCGCCGAAGGCCGGAGACGAATTGCGCGACGATATCGCGGAAGCCGTCGGCGATCGCGTTGACCAGCTTCGGGATCAGAGCAAGGATTTGAGCCGGCGTGCGAGGAAGTTCGTGGCAACCGCGAAGGAACAACTACAAGACACTCTCGACCAAGGCACCGAGGCATTCAAACAAGCCAAGAAAGCCGGAGCGTAGCGAGGAATGTGACAAAGCGCTCAGTTAACCCGCGACTCGGTTATAGCGAGCACTTGTCCTTGAGACCGTTTGAATTCAAGGGTTTCTCTCCTAAGGAAGGTCAAGCCCCTCAGCGCATCTTCGATCGCTTGTTCCTCGGAGCGCTTTTTAGAGCTGCTTTGAATTTCCTTTAAGCGCAAAAAAATCGTCCTTTCAGCGAGATCAATGCGCCCGACAAGTTTCCCGTGGTCCGTTTCCATTAGCGCTTCCATGTAAGGTCCTTGCCATTCCGGGAATTCTAGGTCGCTCATCGCTAAACCTCCACGGCTGCTTCGTCCTGCTTTCACGGTTGAGGGCCGCATTCTAGAAGAAGCCGTAGCGCGTATCTGTGCACTCTTGCACACTTTCTCCAACCCCCCGGCAGCCGAGGCTCAGTCCCGTCTAACGGCTATTACTGTCTACCGCCGGCCGCTTTATGACGGAGCTCTGCTGTCTTCCCTCTTGTGCTCGCATCCTCGCTCCGTTTTCTAGCTTTCATCGCGTACAATGCCGCGTCTGCCGCACCCAACAGAGAATCCACCTTTTCGCCATCTTTTGGATAAATAGCAACGCCGACGCTGACCGATAGCTTTGGCTCCCTGCCATCATTCGTAAGACTGTGGCAAATGCGCCGAGCAACTAAATTGGCCTGGACTTGCGCTGTCTCGGGCAGCACTAATGCAAACTCATCTCCACCGAAGCGCGCCGCAGTATCAATCTTCCGGCTACAAATGCACAAAACATCGGCTAGTCGGCAAAGCGCTTGACTACCGACTAAGTGGCCGCAACGATCGTTGATCTTCTTTAACCCGTCCAGGTCAAGAAACAGCAAAGCAAATTCACGGCCGGTGCGTTCGGTGCGATTGATTTCCAGGTCAACGGTTTCCACCAGATGGCGGTAGTTGGCTAGTCCGGTCAGCGGATCGGTAGCTACTTGTTGGCGCAAGTGACTCTCGAGTTTACGTTGTTGGGTGACATCCTCAACAATGATCTCGTAACTGTCCACCTCGCCCTCATCGGCGACCTTGCGTCCGCTGAGCCGAACTCGGAGGGTTGTCCCATTCTTCCGCTTCCATTCAATTTCCAGGGCATCGGTACCATTTAGTTCCACGGACTGGCCCAATAAATGCGCTCGTTTGAAGGGATCGCAAAGGATACCGGTTGCGAGCTTCAGGCCAAGGAGTTCCGCGCGGGATGGATAACCAAGCATGGTCACCAATGCCTGATTGACATCCAGGAAATCGCCTTTCGTGTTGCAGCGACACATTCCGTAGTTAAGGTTTCCTACAAGAGCGCGATAGCGTGCTTCTGAATGGCGCAGCCTCTTTTCCGTTTGATCGCGCTCTTCGCGCAGATGGTTGTCATTCATCGCTCGACGAATAGCTACAGGAAGGTGGGTGAGACGATCCATTCCAATGCAATCGGCAGCGCCTTCTGTGATAAGTTCCGCCACGGTTTCCGGTTGCATCGTGTCGCTCAGGGAAGATGCAGGGAATTTGCCTATCCCGCAGATGTAAGATTTCCAGCGCCTGTGGTCCTCGCCAATTCGGTGAGGGATATTCAGCTAGTACCACGTCATAGTATTTTGAGTTCAGGCCTCCAGCAAACTCGTCCGGGGTTAGAACTACGTCTGCGCTGACCTTGAATTGCGCCCTGTTGAGCTCCTGGACGCAAAGCTCTACATCCGCGGCATCGCTATGAACAAACAAAATGCGCAAGGGGAGCCTTCTGCTAGCAGGTCCGTTTAAGACCAGGGGCAGGTCGGCTTGCTTGACGCGATCTCGTGTTGCAGAAGCCATGAGAGCTTACCAGATTCGCGGGGGGCAGCCCCTCCGCGGACTGAACCTCGAAACCGGTTCGAAAAGGAATGGGTGACAACCATATTGGAACAGCTCCAGAGATATCTGTTCAAAACAGCACACTCTTCATCCGTGCGTTAATTGATTGGATAAAATCTACCTTAGGAGGAGGCCAACATCAGAGTGCATCTAACTCTATCGCACCGGAAGGTTCGCAAAATCGTAAGGAATGGCTCCCCGGGCTAGATTCGAACTAGCAACCCTTCGGTTAACAGCCGAATGCTCTACCGTTGAGCTACCGGGGAACCGTTGTGATGCGCGCGGTGGTAACAATCTTACGATAGCGCTGATTCTTCCGCAATCGCGCGCCACTCGATGGGCCGGCTGATTTTTCGTTGGGTCGCACTGACGAAACGCGCTGGCGCATATAGACTGGAGTGAATGGCAACGAGCTCCAGCGGTGCGCGAGCGGGCGTGCTGCCGATTTCCTACCGTCATGTTGTCGCGGCACTGCTCTGCGGGCTTGCGCTGCGGCTGTATTTCATCGCGCATTTTCCATTTTATTCGGGCGATACAAAATTCTACGAAGAGCTGGCCCGCAACTGGCTCGATCACGGTGTTTACGGTTTGTTCGTCAACGGGCAATTGATGCCGGTGGATCAGCGGATGCCGGGATATCCTGCATTTCTCGCCGTAATTTATTCCGTTTTTGGCCGCAGTCGAATCGCTGTGATGCTCGTGCAGGCTGCAATCGACCTTGTCACTTGCATTTTTGCAGCGCTGATCGCTTCGCGAATTGCACCGGCTCCGAAAAAACATCTCGCCGCAACAGTTGCGCTGTGGCTGGCGGCGCTGTGTCCGTTCACCGCGAGCTACACAGCAGCGATCGTTACTGAGACTCTCGCGGCGTTCTTCACTACGCTCGCGCTCCTCGTGCTTCTTTGGACTTTCACTGAGCCCTCGCTTGATGCTTCGGGCGGGCACGCGATCAGCTCGCTGGATACTCCGCCTGTCCGACAAGAGACCTTGGCTCGAAGACAGGCTGGTGCGTTCGCAGCCGCAGGCCTTATCGCCGGACTCGGAACGCTGGTGCGGCCTGAAACGCCGCTCGTGCTGGCTGCGGCGGCACTTGTGATTTGCATCCGTTGGCGCCGCTTGGCGGATTGGCCGAAGGTTGCGCTTGCCGGCGCGTGGATGGCGGTGGGCCTGCTGGTGGCGCTCACGCCGTGGGCGGCGCGGAACGCGCGAACTCTGGGTCGCATTGAGTTTCTTGCGCCCCAGTATGCCGAAGCTGCGGGAGATTATATGCCGCGTGGTTTCTATGCGTGGACGCATACATGGATGGTGCGCAACCTCGATGCGTACACTGTGACCTGGGCGCTCGGAAAGAAACTGATTCCGATTGACGCGATTCCTGACGCTGCATTCGACTCGGCGGCCGAACGGGCTCGCGTGGCGGATCTTCTCGCAAGTTACAACAGAGATTTGAAAATGACGCCATCGCTCGATCGTAAATTCAAGGCGCTGGCGCGCGAGCGCGCTGCTGCGCATCCGATAGGCACTTTTGCACTGATCCCGATTGAGCGCGCGTTCGCGACCTGGTTCACGCCGCGCGTGGACGTGCTGCGTTATTCGGGGAAACTTTGGCCGATCGGCGAGCAGTCGCGTGCGAACCCGGTGGAATTCGAAGCCGCAGCGATTTTTTCGCTCCTGAATTTTGTGTACATTGGCCTCGCGGCGGTTGGCTCGTGGCGCTATCGGCGGAATCCCGGATGCGCTGTGCTCGTTCTTTACCTCGTGATTCGAACCGCGCTGCTCACGCAGTTGCCCACCATCGAGCCGCGCTACGTGGTGGTATGTTTTCCGGCGATCGCGGCTCTTGGCGCGCTGGCCTTCGTGAAATCGAAGAAGGATCGTTTGGCGGCTGCACGAGAAGATTCCTTCGAGGTGAGCGCCGCCTATGTTCGCTAGAGGGTTAGGCGACAAAGCGGTAGCCCACGCCGCGCACCGTCAGAAGATGGCGCGGTTTGGCCGGATTTTTTTCGATGTACTTGCGCAGGCGCACGATGAAATTGTCGATGGCGCGCGTGTCCGTGTCTTCGGAAAGTCCCCAGACATCTTCGAGAATCGATTTGCGCGAGACGTTGCGGCCTTTGTTGTGAATCAGGTGACGAAGCAGCTTTGCTTCCATCAGCGTTAAACGAATCGTGTTGCGATCGGTGCGGAGTTCGAGCGTGCCAAAATCGATTGTTTTGCCTTCAAAGGAAACCGTTTCGCGCTCGTTGGCAGAATTTGACGCGGCTTCCTTCGCGCTTTTGGGCGCGGCTGCTTTGCTGCTGCGCAGCCATTCGTTGCGGCGCAGCAGCCCTTGAAGGCGGGCGAGAAAAATGGGCAACTCGAAGGGTTTGGAAAGGTAGTCGTCAGCGCCTGCGCCGAAACCTTCGAGCACATCCTCGGGGCGGCCGCGCGCGGTGAGAATCAAAACCGGAATGAAATTTTTGGCTTTGCGCAATTCGGAGACGACTTCGAAACCGTCAATGCCGGGCAGCATCACATCGAGCACGACTGCGTCGAAGCGTCCGTTCGATTCGAGCAAGCGTTTGAGGGCAGACTCGCCATCGCCGGTGACTTCGACGGCGTAGCCCTCGGCTTGCAGATTGAAGCGGAGCCCTTCGGCCAGGTGCGCTTCGTCTTCGACGACGAGCACTTTCGTCACGCTCGGCTCCTCGGAAGTTCGAGCGTTACCGTGGTGCCGCGGCCTTCGCCTGCGCTTTCTGCGAAGACTTTGCCGCCGTGCGTTTTTGCGATTGAGCGAACGATGAAGAGTCCGAGGCCCGTGCCTTTCACGCGGGCGGAAGTGCGGCCGCGGACGCGATAGAAGCGGCGGAAAATTCGCTTCAATTCGTCGGAGGGGATGCCGACACCACGGTCGCGCACTTTCAACTCGACGTGTTTTTCGTCCGGCGTTTCGAGGCTGACGGAAACATCCACGTTGCCGACGGAATATTTGATGGCGTTGTCGAGAAGATTCGAAACTGCGGTGCGAAGTTCTTCGGGATCGCCCTGAACTTTGATTCCGGCGCCATTCGATTGCGAGCTTCCCTCACCTGCACCGTTGACGCCCGGCTCGTAACGCAATCCGGCAGCATCGAGGTGGTGGCGCGAACGCGCGAGGTCCATGCATTCGCGGACCAGGTTTTCGAGATCAATGTCCGTGCGATAGACGGCGGAAGATTTGTGGCCGCTTTGTCCCGCGGCGAGCACCTGCTCGACCGTGCCGAGCAGGCGGTCGGAATCGAGCAACATCAGGCGGTAAAATTTCTGGCGCTGCTCTTCGTCGAGTTCGCGGCGTTGGAGCGTTTCGAGATAGAGGCGGATCGAGGCGATCGGTGTTTTCAGTTCGTGCGTGACGGCATTGATGAAGCTGTCGTGCTGTTCGTTGCGGCGGATTTCGCGGACAAGGAAGCTGGTGTTGACGATCATGCCGCCGATGATCGCGGCGAAGAAAATCACGCCGAAGAAGAGCAGGACGGCTTCGCGGCGGTTGAGGATGATCCAGCCGACGTTGAGTGCGACGGCGAGCGCGACAAGGCAAACGCCCAGCGCGACGAAAAACGCAATGGTCTTCCGGCGGCTAGCGATAGGCATGAGGCCTCGCGGGGATTGTACTGCGGAATGCGGTGCGGGTCGTGTTTCGTGACTCGTGACCGGTGACTCGTAATTCGTGAGTCGCGCTTTGTGGACGGGAAAACGCGAAATGTGTGCTTTTGTTGCGGTCAGAAATTCGATAAGGCGTGTATTTGTACCAAGTTGACCTAAATTCTGTAAAACGACTGTTGAGGTTAGAAATGGGCGGACGGATCGCTTCTCGGTGGCGACAGCGATCGCCAGGGTAGGCGAGCGGTGAGGAAAGTTCGTGCGGTCTGCCGGTCGGTTTGTTGAAATGCAGATCAAAAACCGCGATTTTTTTGCGATTAGAAAAAGTTAGTAAACTGATTTTTGTATGACTTGCGGGGAGTTCTAATTCCAGATTTGCGATTAGAAATCTCTCTCGCGCTGGCTTGAGCAGTAGGAAAGAGAGACCCTTCGACTCCCGTTGGTCGCTCAGGGTGACAATCGTGGCCGGATTGTCAGTTGCGGCTAGAAGTTTCAAGCGAGGCGTGTGCAGTTGGGGAGTGTTACTGCGCGGGTGAGGCGGGCGTTGCGCTGTGAAAGTGAGAGCAAGCTCTCGCACTCCAAATTTCCTGTGGCGCGCCTCTGCCGATCTTTGCGCGTCAGTTGGCGGCGCGATTTGAAGTTCGATTTTGTTGTCGTATGGCACAGGTCACGGTAGCACGGAGGGGAAGGAAAATTCGACTGGCCATTGGACGAGGTCAGAGACAGTTAGTCCTAGAACTGTACTTTGGGGGGGCAGATTTCGAGCTCATTTGAACATGTTCCAGCGGTGAGCTTAACTTAGGGCCGAGCTCACAACGGTCATCTACTGAGCCTCCGATAGGCTCGACCGCGTGGGGCGATGGAGGCAACATATACGGTTGTTGTATCAATCGTGAAAAGGATACGGTAGTCGCCGACTCGTGCGGTTCTGCCCTGGACGTTTGTTAGAGGTTTTGAATGTTGAGCGGAGTGAGGTTCGTCTGCAATGGCTTTCAGTTTTTTCCGGATTCGCTCTTGCATCGTACGATCTAAAGCCTGGAAATATTTGTCTGCGGTTGCACTCAGCTGAATTTTCAGGCTCAACGCTTCAGCAACCCTACTTCAAATCCACCGTTTGCCCGAGCTCTCTTTCGCGGCGTGCGCGATCAAACACAGTCGCATTCTCCTGATCATTTCTGGTTGCATCAATCCAATCGACCAAATCCAAGACCCCTTCGCGTTGATTGAGTAGGTCCCTCAAGCTTCCGGCCGTAAGAGAGTTGTTCGCCAATCCGACCCGTCTCATTGCCTCATGGATATAGTCAATCGACCGGGCAGTCATGTCGAGAGTGTCGATTAAGTCCTCGATCTTGGCCGGAGTTAGAGGTTCAGTTGCCGGCCGGGCTTGAATCCTGCCCTCGATGATCCCATTCGCCCGATCGAGCATTTCCATAATCTGTGCCGAGACTTTGCGCAGGTGCCACGCCAGCGAAAAGACGTTCGTGCGTTGCTTCACAGCTGCGGCCAAAGCGGAGACCTTGGCCAGATTGGACAAGGCACTAACAGAAGCTTCGAGCTCTATTGCTTCTATTGCAAGTTCGGCTGTAGACATGGCGACGAGATCCTAGGGAAAATTCCTGAGACTACGATACCGCTTTTCGGGCATTGATCGCTGAAAGAAATAATCTCCGTTTCTCTAATTCCGACACCCGTCTCTTTCAAGTCAGATGCCCCTCGCGACCCGAAATGGTTTCGCCACTATTGTGATCGAAATTGCAGTCTAGCCTTTGGCTGACTTGGCGGCAGGGCTTACTGGTAGTGCTGGGACGGCGCCGATTTGCTGGAGCATGGCGAATTTGTCCCATTGGTCCCAGGCTTCGACTAGCTGGCCGTTGGCGATTCTGGCGAGGCTCATGCCGCCGATGGCGACGGGTTTGTTGGTGGCGGGGATGCCGAGGCCGTCGCCTGAGTGGTGCATGGTGGCGGACCAGCGGATGAGGACTTTGTCGCCGCCGGCGATGGCGTCTTCGATTTTCAGTTTCATGTCGGGGAAGGCGTTGAGGAAGCGTTCGTAGAACGTGATAAATGTGGCGGGACCGATGATGTCGGAGCCGTCTTCTGCGACGCCGTGGGAGATGCCGTGGGGGGCGAAGAGTTCGGTGATGGTGGCGGTGCGGCGCTGGTTCCAGACTTCTTCGAACCAGCGTTTTGCTATGGCGATGTTGGATTCGGGCATGGGTGCTCCTTATTTCGATTCGGCGGAATGCGAGGATGGTATCACTCGGGGTAGATGACGGAGAAGTTTATTTGATTTGCGGCGGTGGGCGTGGCGTCGCGTCGCGAGTTGGCCCGCGCCAGCGTCAAAGGCGCCGGCCGGAGGCCAGCGGTACGAAAAGCACGCGCCGGATGGTTGGATGCGCTGAGCGGGTGAGCAATTTCAAATTGAAAATTTGGAATTTCAAATGGGCGGCATTGTGCCGAGCATCGCGTGCGGTTACGCGGGCGCGAAAGTTTGAAGAACGTAATCGCGTAGAAGCCAAGCTTGGCGATTTTATGTTTGGTTACGTGGGCGCAGGCTGAAGCCTAGGCTACTGGGCGGCGGGGGCGTTGTTTGGGGGAGATGGATTTGATGATGAGTTGGCGGCGGGCTTTTGGGTTGATGGGGACTTTGGCGCGGTAGAGGGCGGTGTTGATTAGGTCGAGGATTTCGGGATCGTCGAGGACGCTGGGTGGAACGAGGCGGATGTGGCGGACGAGGTTGCCGCCGCCTTTCAGTCGGCGATTGGGATCGGGTAGGCTGGCGCCCTGGAGGAAGCAGAGGGTGACGTGGTCGGGCATGAGAAGGATGGAGAAAATTGCCAGTGAGGGCTTTTCGGTGGGGCCGAAGCCAATTACGAGGCCGTTGTAATTGTCGTAGACCATTTCGGTGGAGCCGGGGAGGAGCTTGCGCATTTTGGCGAGGGCGCGACGGCCTTGGGCGGCGATTTTTGGTGTGTATTTGGCGAGGAAGCGGGAGAGCTGTTGGGATGGCGTGGAGGCGCGGGGCATTTCGGAGGGATGATAGCACTGGTGGTTGGTGCGACGTGAGCGGATGGTGCAACAGAACGATGCCGCGAGGGAGGCTAGCATTGATGGTTGTGGAGTGTTTTGGAGTTGGCGCAGGCAGGAATGCCTGTGCTACTGAAAGGCCAAAGGAACGATGTGGCGTCGGAGGCAAGCATTGATGATTGTGCTGCGTTTTGGAGTTGGCGCAGGCTGAAGCCTACGCTACTGGGCGAGGTGCGGGCTGCGCGGGCGGCTCTTAGAGCCGCCCCTACTGGCGAAATTGGCGCGCTGAGATTTTTCTAGGCGGAGACGAGTTTGGATTCTGAGGCAGCTACGGCGATTGCGGCTGAGGCTGCTGACGCGACCGCGGGTGCGTTGGCTTCCTCGTGAGTGGGCGCGGTATAGGATTTTAGCGCGGAGAGCTTGACGCGATAGATGTCGCGGGCGAGGCCCAGTTTGTTCATGAGCCAGATGCCGTACCAATTGAAATCGATTTCGTACCAGCGGAGGCCGTGGCGCGCGGAGACTGGATGCGCGTGATGATTATTGTGCCAGCCTTCGCCCCAGCTGAGGATGGCGACCCACCAGCTGTTGGTGGAAAGATCGCGCGTCTTGAAGCGGCGCGTACCCCAGGAATGCGTGGCGGAATTTACGAGCCACGTGAAATGCAGGCCGACGACGGTGCGCGCAAAAATTCCCCAGAGGACGAATGGAATTCCGCCGATGGCGAGAAGAATTACGCCGAGGACGCTGATCGGAACGTAGTGATATTTCGTGATCCAGACGTGAAATTTGTCTTTGGCGAGGTCGGGGACGTAGCGCGAGAGCGTGGTCGTGTCGTGGTGCATGGATTTGCCGACGAGAATCCAGCCCATATGCGCCCACCATTTTCCGTCGATGGGAGAGTGCGGGTCGCCTTCCTGGTCGGAGTGCTGATGGTGGATACGGTGCGTGGCCACCCAGAAAATCGGGCCGCCTTCGAGGGCGAGCGTGGCGCAGACCGTCATCGTGTATTCGAGCCACTTGGGAACTTTGTAGCCGCGATGGGTGAGCAGACGGTGGTAGCACATGCCGATGCCGACGCTGGTGGCGAGCCACCAGAAAAATGCGGCAACGAAAAAGGCTTTCCAGGTGAAGAAGAACAAGGCCGCAATGGCGCCGATGTGGAAAAGCATCATGAACGAAGCAGTGATCCAATTGACTTCGTTGTCGGCTGCCTGCTTCTTTTTTAGGTCTTCGAGTTCAATCGCCACGCGCTTCTCCTGTGTCTTCAATTGCCCCGGTGCCGAATTAGAGTAGCAGGGAGGCGCGAAAGTGTTTGTAATAGTTCTGTAATACCGGATGGAGGCGCTGTGAATCGGTAATGAAGACGAAAATGGGCGATGGCGCGGACGATTTTGGGCATTTTGGGCGTGCATGCAGATTGTGGGCCACGGCGCTGAGAGCAAGAGAGATCCCTCGACTGCGACTCGCGCCACCGCTGCGCGGTGGGAAGAAAAGAGCGCGAGCCTCCGCTCGGGATGACATCGCGGATGCGGTTTATTCAGGGCACGGGATGATAGTCAGGACGCGGTTAGTGTGAGGCGCGCAGGCTATTGCAGGCGTTGCGTAGTGGAATCGTGGCAGAGCAGGTTTTCGAAAATGGCCAGGACGTGCTGGCGATATTGGACGACGCGTTCCAGAACAGAACGAAGCTCAGGTTGGCGTTCGGACTCGCGATCCCATTTGGCGAGCACCGCGGCGGGGACGCGAATGTCGCGACGCAGTTCGTCGGCGGAATGGCCGCGCAGAAAGAGGCCATAGAAAAACGCGGCTTCGCGCTGCGGGAACTGGAAGTCCTGCAGGGCCTCGTCGAGCGGGTTGGGCATAGTCGCCATGGGCGAAATCGCAGTTTACAGATTTCAATGTCGGCGTCAAGTAGGACGGGTGCGTAAGATGAAATATTGATTGGTAGGAGGCGAAAATTTAACGTGAGGGGTGGTATGAAAGTTGCTGTGCGGCGGGTTGGGGAGAGCATGCCCGGTGGCGTTCATGGCATCTTCCCCGGCGGGGCGGGGCCTTTGATTCCAGGTGCAACTTTTGGGTGCGGCAAGGGTTAGATGATTGTAAAGGGCCCGGCGCGCGATGGGACTCGCCTCGGGCTAATGGATGTAGGCGTACCCCGCTACATCTCTACGAAGGGGGCTCGTCCGCACACGGGCCTCCTTTTTTATTGGCGGCGGCGCGATGGGACAGGAAAACCTGCCGGTCTCCCCGATGCAATCATCGGGACGCAAAAATCGCGGAAGACCGGCGCTACAAAACCGTTTGCTGGCTTTTCGCTGCGATCGAAATGGGATCGAGAAGTAGCGCGACGCGACAGTCTTCTTGCAGTTTCAATTGAGCAGATCGCTGGTGCGGAACTGAAACTTTGGGATTGGCGAAACGTATTTATAGGCAGGAGATTTCTTATGCTTAATAAAACGGCGATAAAAACAGTACTCATTGCAGGTGCACTACTGATTGCGACGGCAGCAAGAGCGCAGGAGCAAAGCCAGAAGAATCGCGACCAAAATGGAATGACTGGCATGGACATGGGCGACGCGCAGAAGCAGGCGGCGAGCCCGGAAGCGCGCGCGGCGAATGATGCGATGTCGGGCAGCATGTCTGACCATGACATGGACATGGGCGCGCATATGTTCATGACGGATTTGCGTCCTGCGAATGCGGCGGATCAGAAGCGGGCGGCGGAGATTTTGGCCGAGCTGCGCCCTGCGATCGAGAAGTACCGCGATTATAAAGTGGCGCTGGCGGAGGGTTTTCAGATCTTCTTTCCGAACGTCCCGCAGGAGCACTATCACTTCACAAATTACCGATACGGGTTCGAGGCGCAGTTTGGCTTCAATGCGGAGCATCCGACGTCGCTGCTCTACAAGAAGGTGGGCGACGGCTATCAACTCGAAGGCGCAATGTATACGGCGCCGAAACGTGCCACGGAAGAAGAGCTGAATGAGCGCGTGCCGTTGAGCGTGGCGCGCTGGCACAAGCACGTGAATTTCTGCATGCCGCAAAAAGGAACGGAGTGGCAGCAGGTGAATTGGAAGCAGTTTGGGATGCGCGGAACGATTTCAACGGAAGCCGCGTGCGAGCAGGCGGGAGGGGTTTGGCGGGCGCAAGTTTTTGGGTGGATGGTGCACGTGTATCCCTTTGAGAGTGATCCGGCGAAGATCTGGGCGCACTAGTTCGGCGGGTGGGCTTGCTCTTCGGGTGACGGGACGGCGCGTGCGCCGAAGCCGCTGACGATTGCGGCGCCAAGCGCGAACAGTAACCCAATTACGAAAACGAAAAATCCGAGCAGAGGAATCACTTCGAGCATCGAAAGCGCAAAAATTCCCGCGAGCGTCCCAGCTACAGCCTTGAGGCTGGGGAATGCGACTCCCGCGACTAGCCGTCCCAACCCGGTGGCGCCTGCTGAGCCGACGACGCCAAGAATCAGAACGAGCAAGGTGTTCGCGGGAACTTCCGCGCGGCCCAAGTGCTCGCCGAAAGTTTCGAATCCCCAGGCGATAAATAGCGCAACGACACCGGTGACCAAGACCATGTTGGTGCGATTCCAGATTGTCCAGCCGGTGTTGTTGATGCGTTTTTCGCGCAACAGCAGACAAGCCAACCCAACGCAAACGAGATTTGTGACGATCAGAAAAACAATGCCAAGCGCGGTGGGCCGATATTGTCCCGGGACGATTGCGTAGGGCGTCGAAACGGATTCGCGGTCGATTTTGCCGCCACCGGTTTGCGTCACGTAACCGCCGACCGCCGCGGCATGTCCTTGCAACTCGCCTCCCGATTGCGATTCGATATGGCCGCCGACAGCTAGCGCGTTTCCGTCAACCAAGCCGGAAATATAAATACTGCCGCCGATCGTAAGAACGTCGCCGGTGACATGGCCGCGAATGCGGACGTTGCAGCCGAAACATTGCACCACGTTCGCCGTGCCATTGGGACCGATGTTAATGTCGTGGAAGAATTGCGCTCGATCTTCGGGATTTCTTTGTGATTGTTGCGCCGCTAGTGGAAGAGCGCAGAGGAGCAAGAGCGGAATTAAAAGGATTCGCTTCCCGAGCAAACGTGCAGCTCCTTTGGGTGTGCCGCAGATAATGACAGACTCGCGCGAGCACATCCATAGTGAAGCCAGACCCGCCCCGGCGGAATCACCGGGGCGAATCCGCGATAGCAAATCGAGGTGCAAGGTTTGTGAGAGCTACTTTTTGGCGTGGGCGAAGTTTTCGGCTACTTGCGGCCAGTTGATCGTGTTCCACCAAGCCTCGATATATTCAGGCCGGCGGTTTTGATATTTCAGGTAGTATGCGTGCTCCCACACGTCGAGGCCCAAAAACGCCTTGCCGCCATCCATGATGGGATTGTCCTGGTTGGCCGACGACTCGATTACGAGCTTGCCGTCGCGAAATAGCAGCCAGGCCCAGCCGGAACCGAATCGCGTGGTGGCGGCCTGATTGAGCTTCGTTTTGAAATCCGCGAAGCTGCCGAACGCGGAAGTGATCGCGCTGGACAGATCGCCAGTCGGTTCGCCTCCGCCGCCCTTCTTCATGATTTTCCAGAACATGGAATGGTTCATATGCCCGCCGCCGTTGTTGCGGACGGCTGTGCGGATGTTTTCGGGCACTTTGTTGATCTGAGCAAGCAATTCTTCAACGGAGAGCTTCTGAAGATCCGCCTGCCCTTCGAGAGCTTTGTTGAGATTGGTAACGTAAGCGCCGTGATGCTTGTCGTGGTGAATCTCCATCGTTTTCGCGTCGATGTACGGCTCGAGCGCGTCGAAAGCGTACGGCAAAGGCGGCAACGTGAAAGTCATCTGGGGAGCAGCTCCTTGTCCAGAAGTGGTGGTCATTGAAACTACCTCCTGATTTTCCTATCCTGCCTCATAATTATACGCGCCTCTGCGGGCGCAACGGTATACGTCCTCATATTTAATCTTGAAGCGATTTTGCGGGTATTTCGGGTCGCAGCGTTTTCAGGCAGCAGGTATTTCAATTCGGCTAAGCGAAGGAGCGAAATTTGCCGGCCACTGAACATGTAGAGAAACATTTCACGGCCACGGCTGCTGTGCGCGACATCGTGATTGGAATGTCGGACGGGCTGACGGTGCCATTCGCGCTGGCCGCGGGACTCACGGGCGCAGCAGCGGTATTGGCGAAAGGCACGGGGATTATCGTCACGGCCGGACTCGCTGAGATTGCGGCGGGCTCGATTGCGATGGGATTGGGCGGGTACCTCGCGGCCAACACCGATTCCGAACACTACGCGTCCGAGCTCGACCGCGAATATCGCGAGACAGTGGAGCTGCCTGAAATCGAAACGGAAGAGGTGGCGAAAGTTTTTCGCGAGTATGGACTAACGCAAGCGCAGATGGCCCCTGTGGTGGACGCAATCATTTCGAATCAGAAGCGCTGGGTGGATTTCATGATGCGCTTCGAGTTGGGTTTGGAAGCGCCAGACCCGGCCCGCGCGGCGCGAAGCGCGGGAACGATTGCGGCGTCGTATATCGTCGGAGGCTTGGTGCCGCTCGCGCCGTACATATTAATGAAGGAAGTGATGCCGGCCCTGTGGGTGAGCGTTGTGGTGACGCTCGTGGCGCTTTTCGTTTTTGGGGCAATCAAGGGTCACTTCACGGGAGTGAAGCCGCTGCGCGGCGGATTGCAGACGGTGATTGTCGGCGGGCTGGCAGCAGCCGCAGCGTTCCTAATCGCGCGGCTGATTAGCTAGATTGTCAAAGCGCTTTACGGGGGAAACATTTCCGGATTTCGATTCAAATCGGCGCTGATCTTCGCGTTACATCAGCTGATCGCGGTACTGGGCGTGGGTTTCCTGGCTGGCACCGCCACGTTTTTCATGTTCGATTTGCTGCGGACTCCGGGTCCTCGGTTCTTCACCGAGCACAACAGATATCAAGTCTTGACACAACTGCCGTACTTCCCAGTTCAGATCATGGAAGGCTTATGGTGTGGATGGGCACTTAGCCGGCGATTACGCCAGCGAGAAATGTTGTGGGTCTGGGTGCTTCCAGCACTAATTCTGTGCTATGCGATGATTGCCGAGCCAAACATTTCTCCTGGTTTCACTTCCGCGATCGTTTTAGCTGGCAGAAACAAGTCCGTATGGTCACACTTCTTCGGATCGGGATGTCGCGCGGATCTTAGCGACCGCTGTCTTGACCAACTCATGTTCACAATGCCGTTTTATGCTTCCATTGCCTATTCGCTTGGAGCGTTGGTCGCGCGGGGCAGCGATCGAAGTTCTCGGCCAAAAACCACGGTGGCCTAGAGCGCTTGAAGTGGGAGCGGGCACACGAGGCCGAGTCTGCCGATCCACTAAGCCGGAATGTTGAAGCGCTCTTAGCCGCCGAGGGGGCGGCTCGGCTGAAAGCAAAAACGAGATTTCGGGACCGCAATGCTGCTCAGTAATCGTTGGCCGAGCCTTCGAGGAAGGCGCGGAGTTTGCGCGAGCGCGACGGGTGACGCAGCTTGCGCAGGGCTTTCGCTTCGATTTGGCGAATGCGTTCGCGTGTGACGGCGAACGACTGGCCGACTTCTTCGAGCGTGTGCTCGCTGCCGTCGTCCAAGCCGAAACGCATCTTGATTACTTTTTCTTCGCGCGGCGTGAGCGTTTTCAGCACGGAAGAGGTTTGTTCCTTCAGGCTGAGATTGATCACCGCGTCGGACGGCGAGACGACGGCCTTGTCCTCGATGAAATCGCCCAGATGCGAATCTTCTTCTTCGCCGATGGGAGTTTCGAGCGAGATTGGCTCCTGCGCGATTTTCAGAATCTTCCGGACTTTTGCGACCGGAATATCCATGCGCTTGGCGATTTCTTCCGACGTAGGCTCGCGGCCTAGTTCCTGCACGAGCTGGCGCTGGGTGCGGACGAGTTTGTTGATCGTCTCGATCATGTGCACCGGGATGCGGATGGTGCGAGCTTGGTCGGCGATGGCGCGGGTGATGGCCTGGCGAATCCACCAAGTGGCGTACGTGGAGAATTTGTAGCCGCGGCGCCATTCGAATTTGTCGACGGCTTTCATCAAGCCGATGTTGCCTTCCTGAATCAGGTCGAGGAACTGCAAGCCGCGGTTCGTGTATTTTTTCGCGATGGAAACGACGAGGCGAAGGTTCGCTTCGATTAATTCTTTCTTGGCTTGTTCTGCTTCCGCTTCGCCACGAAGAATCACCTGAAGGGCGCGCTTCAGCTCGGTGGGGCTCACCTCGCTGGCGATTTCGATTTCACCGAGTTCCTGACGGCGGGCGCGGAGGTCTTTGCGCGCTTCGGCCTGAACATCGGCCTTCGAGGCTTCGACACGGCGCTCGAGTTTGACGATTTCGCGTTCGAGGAAATGGACGCGCTCAACGGTCTGGCGAATTTTGTCGATGAGGCGCTTCTTCTCGAGCGGATTGAAATCGAGCTCGCGGAAGCGGCGAGACATCTCGACGCGGGTGCGGCCCAGCGCATAACGGGCGCGCAGATAGGGACGCTTCTTCGAGCGCGGAACTTTTTCGAGCTTCTGCGCCTGCTTCATCGCCACGAGGTAGAGCTTGGCGACTTTGTCGATCTGCTTCAGGGTTTCTTTTGTCTTTGCTTCGATCTTTTCTTCGGTGAGCTCTTCGTCGTCGAACTGAACGATTTCCTTGATGGAGCGCGAGCCAGTGCGCAGATCTTCGCCGACCTGCAGAAGTTCTTTCAGAATCAGCGGAGCGCGCGTGATGGTTTTCAGGACGAGGAGCTGGCCTCGCTCGATGCGCTTGGCGATGGCAACTTCACCTTCGCGCGTAAGAAGCGGAACCGTACCCATTTCGCGCAGGTACATGCGAACTGGATCGTTGGTTTTTTCGAGCGTACCGGGGGTGAGGTCGAGTTCGCCGTCTTCAGAAGCGGCGGCTTCTTTTTCTACTACGACTCCGACTTCGGGCCCGTCAGCACCATCGGCGGCGGCCAGCGCGGCCTTTGCGCTGGTCAGGTCTTCGTAGACGTCAATGCCGTAACGCTCGAAGGTGGAGAGCAGATCGTCAATTTCTTCCGAGGAATGCACCTCGGCCGGAAGGATATCGTTCACTTCATCGTAGAGCAGGTAACCGCGTTCCTTGCCCATCGCGATGAGCTGTCGTACCTGATCGTATTTTTCTTCAAGAGCCAGACTCACACTTCCTCCATTGCGAGGTGAAACGGCGGCGCGCAGGCGGCGGCCAAAGAAATATGCGCGCGGAGTTAGACACCCCGACGCGACTTGTCAAATAACGACATTTAAACGGATAATTAAGACGGTACTGCGAACCCGTTGCCAGCCCTATGCCCGCGCCAACCACGCTCGCGCTCACTGCACCAGTTATTTGATGCAGGAGACGCGCCGCCCGTTTCCTCCAAAACCCTACGAGAATACAATAGTTACGGTACCTGCGTCAATTCGGCGCGCTCTTGGTCACCTAACTTCTTCACGACGAACATTATAGCGGCAGCTTAACGGTTGACGACTGCAACCGCTTCCACCTCGATGAGCCACTCCGGACGAACCAGCCTGCGAACTATCACGAACGTGCTTGTGGGCGGATTTTGAGTGTTGACGTACTTGTCGCGGACTTCCCTGACCTGCGGGATTTGTGAGGGGTCGACGCTATCGACGCAGTAGAAATTCAGCTTGATGACGTCGTGAAAATTGCCGCCGGCGGCTTCGACGGCTGCTTTTAGATTTTTGAAGATTTGTTCGACCTGGGCTCGGAAATCATCCTTCCCTACAAAATTGCCCGATGCATCGAGTGCGACCTGGCCTGCGATGTGAACCAGATTCCCGCCGGTGACTACAGCCACCTGCGAATAGCCGGCGGTTGGTTTGGCCATCGTATCGGGATTGAATATTCGAAAATTTGTAGCCTGCGGCATTGAGTGCTCCTTTTCGTGCCTGCTCTGACCGTTTTGGGCTTTGCATGAATAGATGAGTGAACGGGTGTGCGGATTCAAAGTGCCGCTGCCAAGAGATGGCTTGCGCTAGTTGGTAGCGAGTTGTTTCTGGAGTTCGAGGCGGCGGGTCAGGAGGCTGCGCAATTCGTCGGTAGCGGGCTTGGCTTCGATCTTCTTTTGCAGCGCAGCGAGTTCTTCTTCCACGCGGCGATTGCGTAGAACGCTCAGGCAATTCTCGGCGTCGTCCCAGGTGGGCTCGGGGACCGGCTCGAAGAGGACTTCGAAGAGCAGGCGGCGCTCTCTCTCTTCGAGAGCCGCAGCGAGTGTGGCGGGATCGGGATGTTCGCCGACCTTTGAGATGAGGAGGTCGAGGAGGCGCTCGCACTCGAGGCCCCTGTGGAGCGAGTCATGCGCTAATTCGCTGGCGAGCTTTTCGCGGAAGCCGTCCGCTTCGACGAGCATTCGAATGATCTGGCGTTCGGCGGGCTTCACGGCGGGACCGAGCAGGCTCGCGTTTGGTTTCACTTCGCTGCGACGCTCGGCGGCGGCGCGTCGGAGGGCTTCGCGAAGGACGGGCTCGTCGACGCGCAATTCGGAGGCGATGCGGGTGGCCCATTCCGAGCGGAGCAGTCGGTTCGGGAGGCGCTGCACGTAGGGCATCAGGAAATTCAGCGCTGCTACTTTTCCAGCGGCGGTGGTGCGGTCCATTTGGCGCGCGCGGCCGATAAGGTAATCGAGATAGGGCGGAGATTGCGCGAGGAGGTTGCGATAGGCGTCGACACCTTGTTCTTTCAGGAATTTATCGGGATCGGCTTTTCCGGGAAGCGCGAGGACGCGGACGTCGAATTCGCTTTCGAGGAGAAGCGAGATGGAGCGTTCTGTAGCGGCCTGGCCGGCGGTGTCAGGATCGTAATTGACGATGACGCGGCGAGTGAAGCGGCCGAGCAATTTGATTTGTGGCTCGGCGAGGCTGGTGCCGCAGCTGGCGACGACGTTGGCGATACCGGCGCGGGCGACGGCGATGGCGTCCATGTAGCCTTCCACGAGAACGGCGAAATCGCTTTGGCGCAGGGCTTCTTTGGCGCGATCGAGATGGTAGAGGACTGTGCTCTTTGTATAGATCGGGGTCTCGGGCGAGTTCATATACTTCGGCGTGTCGTCACCCATGGCACGTCCCCCGAAGGCAATCACTTTGCCGGCTTCATTGGCGATGGGAAACATGATGCGGCGCCGGAAACGATCGTAGGCGCGGCCGCTTTGGTCGCGGGAGATCAGGCCGGAGACGTCGAGGAGCTTTTCCGGGTATTTCTGTTTCAGGAAGCGCAGGAGCGCATCGCCGGAGGATGGCGCGAAGCCAAGACCGAAACGTTTCATTGCTTCGCGATCGAGGCCGCGATCTTCGAGGTAGGCTGCGGCGACTTTGCCTTCAGAGCTATCGTGTAAAGCGCGGGCGAAGAAGGCGGCGGTTTCGCGGTGCATTTCGACAAGGGCGGAGCGCTGTTGATTTTCGCGGCGCTCTTCCGGGGAGCGTTCGCGAGGCTTGGGAATAGCGATGCCGCATTTTTCGGCGACGGTGCGAATCGCTTCGGGGAATGGAGATTTCTCCATCTCCATTACGAACTTGAAGACATCGCCGCCGGCGCCACAGCCGAAGCAGTGATAAATCTGCTTTACGGGATGCACGGCGAATGAAGGAGTTTTTTCCTGATGGAAAGGGCAGAGCCCAGTGAAATTCGCGCCGGACTTTTTTAGGCGGACGTACTCGCCGATGACGCGGACGATGTCCGCCTGCTGCTTCACGCGCTCCGCGAAACTACCCGCTTCCGCCAAGTCTCATTCTCCATAGTTCTACGGAAGGATATGAAACCCCAAACCCGCCTGCGTGAAATGCGAATCCGCAGTTAAGATTTTTGTTACATTCAACTCGGTCATGATAACCATCGACGTAAGGTCTGTGAACGATATTTTTGGCTTGTCGCAAAACCTCTGACGAAGAGAGAAAGCCTGCCGAAATCGCACATCGCTCACCAGTTCCACTCGAATCTTCGGCGACGCGAGCAAACCTTTGAGGAAACGAACCGCTTCGCTAAAGGGGCGCCGCCGAAAGAGTCTTGTAATTGTCTCGTCGAGAACGAAGTTCGATGTGAGGATCTGGCCTGCTTGGCCAATCGTCTCGTTATAGCAGCGTGCTGCGTCATCATGCGATTTCTCGAGACGGTCTTCGAGAGCCAGCCACCCCCACGTATCGACGAACAGCTTCAAGCCGATTCATCCCCATACAGGTCCGAGTCGATATCGCGCGTCAAATTCCCGTCAGATCCAATTCCGATCACCTCGAGGAACGGATCGTTCTGCTCTCCCAGAATGTTGCGAAAACGTCGAAGCGCGGATTCCGAAAACACCCCGTTTTCGACGGCACTGTGAAATAGCTCGACGAAATTTTCTTCCTCGATTACGAGGTGGACGCGGTTGTGGCGTCCATTCTTGTTCTTGCAGAATCGAAGGGCTTCCCAACTGCGCCCGTTCAAAACGCACAGATTCCGTTCAATCCGGGCCTGCTCGGTTCCGTTCCAATCAAACGTCCCCGCCGCACGCTGTTCGACGGTAACCATTTTGGGCTTTAGCTTGCTCATCATGACTCCAGTAGGGTGCTACTAGATACTACTGCAAGTCTACTAGTCCTATGATTGAAATACAAGCACTTAGCTCCTAAGCTCGGCAACGGTAATAGCCGTGCCCCCGCGATCTTCTGCCTCTGCGCGAATACGCTCGACCAATGGGTGTGAGGTGAGAAATTCGGCCAGGCCGCGACGGAGGGCGCCTGTGCCGTGGCCGTGGATGATGCGCACGGCGGACTTGCCGGCCAGGGCGGCTTCGTCGATGAACTTATCGACGCGGCGAGTCGCTTCTTCGACTGTGGTGCCGATGACGTTGATTTCTTCGGTGGCAGGCTCGTCGCTCGGCTGCGCGTGCACGGTGATTCCGCGGGGGCGCGTGGCGTCGCCTGAGACGCTTTTCGTGGCCGCGGCGGCGCTCTCAATTCCGACGACGTCGGCCAAGGGAACCTTCATGCGCATGGGGCCGGCTTCGACTTCGGCGGAGCGACCGTCGTGGCGGCGGAACAGGAGCGGCTGCTTGAATCCCTTTACGACGACGCGCTGGCCCGCGGAAAGAAGGCTGGGTTCGACCGGCTGCGCGGCGCGTTGCACTTGAACACCGAGGTCGGATTGCGAGGCGGCGAGCGTGTCTACAACGGCTGCGTCGGCTTCAGCGCGAGCATCACCGGCAATCTTGCTGACGCGGCGGCCGGATTGTTTTTCGATTTGAGCGCGCAGAGTGCGGTCTTTTATATCGGCTGCGAGCCGGGCGATTTCGCCTTCGAGGCGCTTCTGGGTGGCGTCAAAATTCTTTTCGAGGTCCGCAATGCGCTTTTTCTGGCGCTCGACCCATTCGGTCTGGAGCGAGTGGCGCTCTGCTTCCAATTGTGCGAGCTCTTCGCGAGCCTGGCGCTTGATTTCGTCCATTTCATCGCGGCTGCGATGGAGATAGGCGATCAGGTCGCGCGCTTCGCGCGACTCGGGAGAAAGGCTGGCGCGCGCGTGATCCACGACGCGAGGCGGGAGTCCCAGGCGGCGCGCGATTTCGAGTCCACTCGATGTTCCCGGTACGCCCACAAGCAGGCGATAGGTGGGCCGCAGATTTTCTTCGTCAAATTCCATCGCGGCGTTCACGATTCCGGGTGTAGTAGAGGCGTAGGCCTTCAGGCGATCGTGGTGCGTTGTGGCGATCGTCAATGCGCGCAGAGCTCGAAATTCTTCGAGTAGCGCGACGGCGAGAGCCGCACCTTCTTCAGGCGCTGTGCCGGTGCCCATTTCATCGACGAGAATCAGCGAGCGATCGGTTGCGATCTCAAGCATCGATTTCAGATTCAGCATGTGCGCGGAAAATGTGGAGAGGTCGGCGGCAATGGACTGCTCATCGCCGATATCTGCCAGAACATGATCGAACAGCGGTAACTCGGCGCGCTCCGCCGCAACGGGAATCGCCGATTGAGCGGCGAGGGCGGCGAGGCCGACATTTTTAAGGGCGACCGTCTTGCCGCCAGTGTTGGGTCCACTGATTACCATCACTGTTTCCGAGCCGCCGAGGGCGAGCGTCAAAGGGACGGCTTTGCGGCCTTGCGGGCGCAGCGTGTGTTCAAGAACCGGATTACGCGCGGCTTCGAGGCGCAGCGAATTGCCGGCGGAAAATTCCGGCATAGTGCAATCGAACTCACGGGCAAATCGTGCGCGGGCAAACACGGAATCGAGATGGGCGATTCCCGCGGCGGCGGATTCGAGAGGTCCGCGATAGGAACGGACTTGTTCTGTGAGCTCGGCAAGAATGCGGGCGATCTCCGCGATTTCTTCTTCGGCGAGCTGAACGAGGCGATTGTTCAGGTCGATGGCTTCGAGCGGCTCGACGAAAACAGTTTGTCCCGTGGCACTGGCAGCGTGGACGACGCCGGGAACGGCGCGGCGATCGCCGGCGCGAACCGGAATCACGAAGCGATCGTTGCGGAGCGTGATGTAGTCCTCACCGGTGGGCTCGCCTCGGGCGCGAAGGATGCTTTCGAGTGACTTCTGGATTTTGTCGCGCGCCTGTCCGATGCCGGTGCGAATGCGACGCAATTGTGGAGAAGCATCGTCGCTGATTTCACCATCGGGGAGAATAGCGCGGCGGATGGCGGCGAGGAGGTGGCGAAAATCGGCGAAGGCCGCCGCTTTTTCCGCGAGGCGCGGATATTTCGCGGTTTCTCCTTTGAATGTCTGCCTCACGCCATTGGCGGTGTCCATCAAGGAGGCGACATCGAGCAGATCGGCGCTCGACAGCACCGATGCAGGCATGGCAAGTTGCGCGAGCCACGGTTCGGGATCTGCGAGCGAGCCGAAACCCATTTCCGCGCCGGGGCGCAGATAGGCCACTGCCTCACGGATCAGAGTGAATTCAGAATTCAGGGCGGAGACGTCCAGCTGGGGATTGAGCGAGAGAATTGCACGGCGTCCCGGCGCACAGGTGGTGAAACCGCTGACGATTTCTTTTAGCTTGTCGAATTCGAGGAGCTTTTCTGCGTGACGGGACACGGATGCCTCAAAATTGGAATTGTAGCTTGATTGAGTGTGGAAAAGAGAATCGGCAAAAAGCGGATAGGTGACGAGCGCGGTGCTTGGATAGCATGGATTTACATGCAGCGCGTTCGGGCACGGCATGCCGTGCCGCTGCTGAAAGCCTAATGCCCGGAGGCCAACAGGAAATCGGCGTATTGCTGTTTCTATTTTTGATTCGTCGGGGCGCCGATCGCTTCGACCATTGCGAGGGCGATCGCATCAATCGCGGCGATTGCATCGCGTCCCTTTTCGGGGTCGTTATTTACGAAGATTGAAAAGACGAGATATTCGCCGCCGACCGTTGTCGCGTAGCCCGAAAGAGCGTGTACGTGCTCAAGGCCGCCCGTTTTGGCTTGAATGAGACCGGAGGCGGGGGTGCCTTTCATGCGGTCTTCAAGCGTGCCATCCACTCCGGCAATCGGCAACGTGGCCATGAAGTCCGGGCCCCAGGGCTGATGAATTGCATATTGCAGCAAGGCGACCACTGCCCGCGGCGTTACGAGATTGTTCGTCGAGAGGCCGGAGCCGTCCGTGAGGGCAGCATCGCCCTCTGCGACGCCCAAGGACTTCAAGAAATCCTCTTCGAGTTTTAATCCAATTTCCGTAGAGCCGATTCCCGTTTTCTCGCGTGCTATTGTCCGCAAGAATAGTTCCGCGTGGAGATTCTGGCTCACTTTATTCGTCACGCGTACGCTTTCAAGAAGCGGCGGCGAAACGTGCTCGGCGAGTACGCGCACATTCGCTGCTGAATTTTCTTCCGCGCTTCTCAATTCGGGCGACAGCAGCACGGGCGCTTCGCCGGGTTTGAGTGCTTGCGGCGCTGACGCTTCTTCCACGCGAACCCCGCCTTTGATATTTACGCCGCGGGCTTCGAGCAGATGCTTGAGGGTGCGCGCAGCCGTCTCTGCTGGATCGGTTAGCGCCAGGTCGAGTTTTACGGGCGCATGTCCGAGCGGCACCGATCCGTGGAGGAGCAGAAAGTTCGGTCCGGGCTGGCGCACAACGGCAAGTCGAGGGTCTGTTCCCGGTGGGCTTGTGGTGATCTGCTGCGTGAATCCTGCGGCCGCTTCTGGCGGGTCAACAACTATCAACGCAGGATCGCCCGAGCGAGCGCCTGGAGACATGGTGATAGTGACCGAATTGTCGTTGAAGGTTATCGCGGTAACAGGAGTGCCGAACGTGAAGAACAGATCGCCGATGCTCCAACCTGCAGGATAGGGATCGAAGGGGATATACCGATCGTCGGCGACGATGTCGCCGTCCACTTCTTTCAAGCCGCGCGCGAGTGCTGCATCCGCCAATTCGGCAAGAATTTTCTCGGTAGGTCCATCATGCTCCACTTTCCCGAGGAAGGGAAATTTGCGATTCGAAAGATCGGGATCGCCGCGTCCAACGAGGAGCAAATCTCCCAAGAGCTTGCCATCGCTGCCGAGCGTGGAGGTTGATTCGAGGGTGGTGTGAAAACGATAGCCCGTGCCGAGAGTTGCGAGTGCGAAGACGGAGGTGAAGAGCTTGGCGTTCGAAGCGGGCGTGAAATAGCGATCGGCGTTCAAATCGAAGAGCGTCTCGCCGGTGTCGCGATTCGCGATGAGGATGCCCCAATCTGCTTTGCGGGCGTGAGCTTCGCTTAACAGTGTGTCTACCCGCGAACGAAAACGCTCGAGGTCCGGCCGGGCGGCTGTACTCGCATTCGATTGTTGGCTTGGCTTCGAACGGCAGCACGGCTTTTGCGCGGCCAGCGGCCGGGCCATCACAAGCAAAGTGGCGATGGAAATTGTGATCGCACAGCTGCAAGATTTTGCGCGACGGGAAAATGGCGACGTTGGGAAGTTCATCTGGGCTCAACCAGCTCGAAAGGCGGCCAATTATATTCCAATCCTCGACATTCCAACCTTCGCGGTTCCGCCCTCGTTTGGTATAGTCTTCCTGTTAGCAGCGGCCCGGATTCAACCAACCCGCCCCACCTGAGGAGGAAGTTAGATGAGAAAAGCGTGGCACCTTTGTATTTCGGCAGCGCTCGTAGGACTGCTTTCTTTCGCGAATCCAGCGCCGCTTGGCGCTGCTGACGACGACACGAAAGAAGCGGACCGTGTCCGGAATGCCGGCAAGGTTGCGAAAGAGATTATGGACATCCCGGATGATATTCCGCAGGATTTGATCAACAAAGCGGATTGCGTGATCGTCCTACCGTCCGTTCTCAAGGCGGCGTTTATAGTGGGCGCAAGCTATGGCCGGGGGGTGATGACGTGCCGCAGCGGCGAAAACTTCCGCGGTCCCTGGAGCGCGCCGTCGATGATGGCGCTCGAAGGCGGCAGCTTCGGATTTCAAATTGGCGGACAGGCCACTGACTTCGTGCTGCTGATCATGAACGAAAGCGGCGCCGGCGCGATCCTGAGCAGCAAAGTAAAACTCGGCGCCGATGCCTCGGCAGCCGCAGGGCCTGTAGGGCGAACGGCGGCGGCCGCTACGGACGTAACGATGCGAGCGGAAGTGCTGACGTATTCGCGTTCTCGCGGTTTATTCGCCGGCGTGTCACTGGAAGGTTCCACGCTGCGTCCGGATAATGACGCGAACGAGCGCCTTTACGGCAAGAAGGTGGAAGCGAAAGCAATCGTCTTCCGCAAGGCCGTGCCAACTCCCCCTTCGGCGAAGCTATTGATTGCGACGCTTACGAAACACTCACCGCATCACGCGAAGTAGCATTTCGCTAAACACACCCGCGCCGGAGCCGCACAGCTCCGGCGCGGGTGGTCCGTTTTCACCCAGCCCGTAAGTTCCCAGTTGACGGCGCCGCCCCGTCCCAATTTGACTTTTATTCATTACTGACTTAAAGTCAGATATAGACGTATTCGCCATGATCAAACCTCGCACGCAATCCGCTGTGCGCCATCGATCCAATATTCCCGTAGTGCATCCGCGCTCGGATCGCCGCGAACGCCGCCGTCTTGAAACGCGAGAACGGCTCTATCGGGCGGCCTTGGAACTTTTTGGAGAGCGCGGATTCCTGGAAACGACGGTAGAGGACATCACCGAAGCTGCCGACGTGGGAAAAGGAACGTTCTTCAATTACTTCCCGACGAAAGAGCATGTGCTTGCCGCGTATGGCGGCGAACGCATTGCGGCCGTCGAGCGCACCCTCGAAAAAGCCCGCTCGACGAGCGGCTCGGTTCTGGAGGTGCTCGGGGAACTTGCCGCTGATTCGGCCGGACAGTCCCACGAAAATCCGGCGGTGCTCCGGGCAATTTACGCGGCGCATGCGTCATGTGCGCCAGTGCGGGCTGAGCTACAGAAGCGGATGCGCACCAGTCGCAAAATGCTCGCTGAGATTATTTCTTTGGCGCAAAAGCGGGGAGAAATCCGGTCTGGCGCTGCGCCGATTGAACTGGCGCGCCTTATCCAAACCCTATTCATGGGCTTTACGATGGCCTGGGCGTTGAATCCGGAAATGCACTTTCAGTCGAGCGCGAAAAAGACCTGGGATCTCATCTCGACCAGTTTGCGGGCCGATACGATTCGGAGGGGCACAAAGCGCAAGAGAAGCTGAGTTTTGCCGGGACTCAAGCGCCGTTTTCGGAGTCTCGCTGAGTCTTTCGAGGTCTGATTTCATCCATTACTGTAAGGAATTAGGAGGAGGCCACCACGTGAACAGTCGTTTTCTCAGGTCGTTCCTTGCCCTGGCCTTTTTATTGTTTGGTTCAAAAAGCATAGCATTCGCGCAGTTGGCACAGCCTGGATTGCCAAGCCCGCAGGCTGGGCCATCGGCGGCGCAATCGGGCTCGTCGAGTAGTTCTTCGGGCGGCGGCGCGACGCAATCTCCGGCGGCGCCGCAGGCGCAGAGCAATTTCTCCGGCAGCGTGCCAGGAAAATTCGTGCCGGGCGTTTTGCCGATCACGCTCGAGGATGCGATTGAGCGGGGGTTAAAGCAAAATCTCGGGGCGCTACTTTCGAATCAAGATGTGCAGGCAGCGCATGGAACGCGATGGCAACAATTGAGCGCGCTGCTGCCGCACGTGACCGCGAGCCCGCTGATAGACGTGTCGCAAGTAAACCTGAAAGAATTCGGTTTCACCTTCAATATTCCCGGACAGAGCATCCCCAGCATCGTGGGTCCTTTTGCATATTTTGATGCGCGGGCCTTCTTGAACCAGCAGCTATTCGATTGGAAAGCGATTAATAAAACGCGTTCTGCCAATGCGAGCGTGAAATCTGCAGAGTACAGCTACAAGGATGCGCGAGATCTCGTGGTGCTCGCGGTTGGGTTCAATTACTTGCAGGCTATCGCAGACGAAGCGCGGATTGAGACGGCCGCGGCGCAGGTGAAAACGGCGCAAGCCCTCTACGATCAAGCAAACGATCGCTTCAACGCGGGAACATCGCCTGCGATTGACGCGTTGCGCGCGAAAGTGGAGTTGCAGACGCGGCTGCAACAGTTAATTCAAGCGCGAAATGATCTTGCGATCCAGAAATTGACGGTTGCGAGAGTAATCGGACTTGCGCCGGGCCAGCAATTCGATTTGACCGACAAGTCGCCCTACGCGCCACTCGAGGGAATCACGGTGGATGAGGCGCTGGCGCGCGCCTACGCGAATCGGTCTGATTATCAGGCGGCGCTTTCGGACGTGAAGGCCATGGAATTCTCACGCAAGGCGGCAGCGGCGGGCTACTACCCGTCTTTGTCATTCGCTGCCGATTACGGAGTAGCGGGACAACACGCTTCGTCGAATCACGGCGTTTTTGACGTCCGTGGCACGCTGAATATCCCCATCTTTCAGGGCGGCAGCGTTCACGGAGACGTGCTGGAAGCGGATGCGCGCCTGCAGCAAAGCCACGATCGCGCGGAAAATCTGCGGGCGCAGATCGATGCAGACGTGCGCACGGCAATTTTAAATTTGCAGTCATCGGCCCAGCTGGTGGAGGTGGCGCGAAGCAACATTGATCTCGCCGCCGAGACGCTGACGCAGTCGATCGATCGTTTCGCAGCCGGCGTTACGGATACGGTGGAAGTGGTGCAGTCGCAGGAAGCGGTGGCCAGCGCGAACGAGCAGTACATCTCGAGTCTCTACAACTACAACTACGCCAAGATTTCTCTGGCCCGAGCCGTGGGGCAGGCGGAATTGGGCGTGAAAGAATACTTCAAAGGAAAATAACCATGGCACAGCGCACGGACGTGGAAGTCTCGCCCAATCCTCCAGTCACGCAAGAGCCGAATACTCAAGCCGCGCCGCCACAGTCCGAGACGCACTCGGCCGCGCCTCCGCCCTCTGGATCCGCGCGAAACAGGTTTCGCAGAAACCCTGCGACGCGATGGCTGATTATTGGCGCCGTGCTCGTGCTCTTGATTGGCGGCTTCTTTGCATGGCGCTATTTCGCGAGCTACGAGAGCACCGACGACGCACAAGTGGACGGTCACTTGATGCCGCTGAGCACGCGCATTTCCGGCTACATTCAAAAAGTAAATGTGGACGACAACCAGTTCGTGAAGGCCGGGACGGTGCTCGCGGAAATCGATCCGCGGGACTATCAGGTGGCAGCGGACCAGGCGCGCGCGAATCTAGCGGATGCTGAAGCGCAAGCCGCCTCTCTGGGCATCAACGTTCCGATCACATCGATCAGCACGACGAGCCAAACCTCCGCCAGCGAAGCGGACGTCGAAAACGCCAAGGCGGGCGTGGTGGGCGCGCAGCAGCAGTTTGACGCAGCAAAAGCGCAGCTCGCGCAAGCCGAGGCAAACGACATCAAGGCGCAGGACGATCTCGTTCGATATAAACAGCTCGTCGATAAGCAGGAAGTTTCACAACAGCAATATGATCAGGCATTGGCCGCCGCACGGGCAAGCACCGCGACGGTTGCGTCCGCGGCGGCGTCCGCTTCGGCCGCGGAGCAGCAAATTCATCAGGCGCGTGCGCGAGTTTTGCAGGCGGAAGCTAACTGGCGCGCTTCGCAGACCGGTCCGCAGCAGGTGGCAGTGTCGCAAGCCCGTGCGCGATCGGCGATTGCCACCGTGGCTCAAAAGCAAGCGGCGCTCGAGCAGGCCGAACTGAATCTGCAGTACACGAAGCTCACGGCACCGGTGGATGGCGTGGTGATGAAAAACGCCGAGGTAGGCATGAACGTCCAGCCGGGACAGCAGCTATTTACGATCGTTCCACTCAATGAAGTCTGGGTCACCGCAAATTTCAAAGAGACGCAGCTGAAATATATGAAACCCGGGCAAGTGGCGAAAGTGCACGTGGATGCCAACGGCCGCGACTACAAGGGACATGTGGACAGCATTGCCGGCTCAAGCGGCGCGCGCACAAGCCTGCTGCCCCCGGAAAATGCTACCGGCAACTACGTGAAAGTGGTGCAACGAGTGCCCGTGAAAATCGTGCTCGATCAGGGCGAAAACAGCGACCACTACTTGCGGCTGGGAATGTCCGTTGAGCCGAAGGTCTATGTGAAATGAGCGTCAGCGCGGCCATTTCGGCCCCGCGCGAATTCGAGCGGCCCGCAGTAAACCCCTGGATTATTGCGCTCACGGTCACGCTGGCGACGTTCATGGAAGTGCTGGACACGAGCGTCGCGAACGTGGCGCTGCCGCACATTGCTGGCGGTCTTTCCGCTGGGCAGGATGAGGCTACCTGGGTTCTCACCTCTTATCTCGTTTCGAACGCAATCGTGCTTCCTATGAGCGGCTGGTTTTCCGCGCTGATCGGCCGTAAGCGGTTCTACATGTCGTGTGTAGCCCTGTTCACTATCAGCTCGTGCCTCTGCGGGTTTGCGCCTTCTCTCGGCGCGCTGATTTTCTTCCGCGTGCTGCAAGGTGTGGGTGGCGGCGGGCTGCAACCGAGCGAACAGGCAATTCTGGCGGACACGTTTCCGCCGAAGCAAAGGGGCATGGCGTTCGCCGTTTACGGAATGGCAGTGGTGTTCGCGCCTGCGATCGGGCCGACGCTTGGCGGATGGATTACGGACAATTTCTCGTGGCGCTGGATTTTCTTTATCAACATTCCGGTGGGGCTCATTTCGCTGTTTCTCACCAACCGACTAATTTCCGATCCTCCCTACATGAAACGCGAGAAAAAATCCGGATTCCGGATCGATTACATCGGCTTGGGTCTTCTCGCGCTGGGGCTAGGCACGTTGCAGGTCGTCCTTGATAAGGGTCAGCGCGATGACTGGTTCGGTTCGCATTTTATTACCGCGATGACGATCATCAGCGTGGTTGCACTGATTTCCGTAATCGTCTGGGAATGGCGGCACAAGGATCCGATTATCGATCTTCACCTCTTCCGCGATCGCTCATTCGCCATTGGAAACATGCTGATGTTCATGGTGGGATTTGCATTGCTGTCGAGCACCGTGCTGATTCCGCTGTTTTTGCAGACCATCATGGGCTACACAGCCGAACAAGCCGGTCTGGCATTGATGCCCGGAGGATTTGCCATCATTCTTGCGATGCCGCTTGTAGGGTATCTGCTCGGCCACTACGACGCTCGGATCCTTTTGCTATTTGGTCTCACTGTCGTGGGCTTGTCTCTTTTTCACATGACGAGCTTCGACGTGTCGATCGATTTTCGCACGGTTGCGATCGCCCGCGCATTCCAGGCCCTCGGTCTCGCGTTCCTGTTCGTTCCAATCAACACCGTTGCCTACGCTTTTCTACCGAAAGACAAAAACAACGCAGCGTCTGGCCTGATCAATCTCGCGCGAAACATCGGCGGCAGCATGGGAATCTCGCTCGTCACGACGATGCTCGAGCGGCGCTCTCAATTCCATCAGAACCAGCTGGTGGACCACGTGAATTACGGAAGCGGCCGGTTGCACGCGATGATCAACGCCATGACGCACTTATTCGTCTCGCGCGGGTCGAGCAGCTACGAAGCCACGCATCAGGCGTACGGCATGGTGTCGAATCTTGTGAACCAACAGGCGACGATGCTCGCCTATATCGACAACTTCAAAATGCTGGGCGTCGCCGTTCTCGCGATGATTCCGTTTGTTTTCCTGATGAAAAAAGTGAAGCCCGGCGGGCCGATGGCGGTACACTAATCTGCAGCGCAGGTCAGCATGCAGATCCGCATCATCACCCTCGAACGGGAATATGGCAGCGGTGGGGCTAATATCGCGAAGCGCCTCGCGGCGCGGCTTGGCTGGAAGGTTTGGGACGAGGAGCTGACCGCGGAAATCGCTCGCGTCGCCAAGGTGGACCATCGAGCGGCGCTTCGTTGCGACGAGCGCTGCGATTCTCTGCTTCATCGGCTTTTCAAAGTGTATGCCCGAGGAAGCTACGAGCGCACTCTACCGCTCGAAGGCGAGTCGCAGATGTTTGACGCCGACCGGATGGTCGCCGTGTTGCATAAGGTGGTCGAGGATGTCGCTTCGTGTGGCAAATCCGTGATCGTAGGACGCGGCGCACCGTATATCCTCCGCAATCGGCCGGATGTCTTTCACGTTTTTATTTACGCGCCGGTCGATGAAAAGATTCGACGCATCATGAGCCTCGGAAAATCTGAAAAAGAGGCGGCGCAGCTTGTCGAAGAAGTGGATTCTGAACGAGCAGCATTTATACGCCATTACTTTGGCAAGGATTGGCCTCTTCGCTCGCTCTACAACTTGATGATTAATTCGAAATTCGGCGATGAGCACACCGTGGAAACAATTGCCCAGGAGATTGCGCTGCTCGACGCGCGCGCCGTGCCGCAGGCTGCCAGCAGGTAGCTAACGCGCTTTTCGCTTCGCTGCTTGCTGCGTTTGGGTCTTTTCGTACTTTGATTTCCTTCGCATTTGGCGATTTTGACGGCATCAGGAGTGTGCATTGAGCTGCGCGATTTGTGAAAAGCGGCCGCCAAAGCGGTTCTGCCCCGCAAAGGGCGAAAAGATCTGCGCGATCTGCTGCGGCGAAGGACGCGAAGTGACGATCGATTGCCCGATTGACTGCTCGTATCTGATCGCCGCTCACCGCTACGAAGCCGAGCATCGCAAGCCGACTCCGCGAGAGGAGTTTCCCTATCCGGACATTCAATTCCCGGTGGATTTCGTCTATGAAAAGTGGCCAGTTGTGGCGGGCATCGGCGCCACGATTCATCGTTTTCATATCGAGAATAAGGAATTAAATGATGCGGCGATACTTGCGGCTCTGGAAGCGCTTGCAGAAACGTATCGCACGCTCGGCACTGGAATTTACTATGAACGGCCGCCCGATGCTCCGGTCGCGCGGGCGCTGTATGGACAGATCGCGGCATTCCTACAGGAGTTCAAGAAAGAAGAATCCGCGCGTGCCGGCTTTTCAACTTTGAAGGACTCGGAGATTTTTCAGTTGCTGGTGTTTCTGCTGCGCGTGGGAAAGCAGGAGACGAATGGGCACCCGCTCTCGCGGGCGTTTCTAGGGTTTTTGCGTGCGCGATTCCCACTGCCTGAGGCGAAAACCGCTGAAGAAGCTTCGCGCATCGTCCTGCCGTAGCGAATTAACCTCGGCATCCCAGCCTCAAAGAGCCGGCGAGACGCCGGCGTTACGGAACTGCAATCGTGCTTCCTGCACAATCGCGCCGTTTCTTACATCTCACTCACGTTGGGGCGTTCAACTCCAGCGCTAGCTGCGGCGAACGCCATTGTTTGCTTGCGCTGTGTCGCTCGGGGCGTGAATTCAGGTCGTATTTACGGCGGAGCTGCTCGAAGCGCGCGGAAATTTCCTTGCGGTACTCTTCTGGGGCGTAGCCCTTACGCCCGTACCATTCGCGATAGCGCTTGGCGAGCTTCGGGAATTTCGCGTCGATGAACGGCAAGAATTGCTTTAGCGATGACGGCATCAAGAATAATACGCTGGCTGCAATCCACTGCGCGCCTGCATCACGGGCGGCGCGCGCCAATGCATCGAGGTCTTCTTCGCGGTCGGTCAGCCCGGGCAAAACCGGCATCGCGTTCACGCCTGCATTGATTCCTGCGTCGCGCAGTTGCCGCAACGCGGCGAGCCGCAGGTCCGGGCGCGGCGCACGCGGCTCGAGCATGCGGGCGAGACGTGTGCGCAGAGTCGTCACCGTCATATGAATCGTGATCGACGAGCGCTCGGAAATCCGCTTGATCACATCAATATCGCTAACCACCTGATTCGATTTCGTGGTGATCGACAAGCTCAGCCCTTCGCGCTCGGCCATCTTCTCGAGAATCGCGCGCGTAGCGCCGAATTCCTTCTCGGCAGGCTGGTAGGGATCGGTCGCGGTGCCAATCGCGATGTGCTCGCCCCAGATTTTCTCGCTAGACAGGTCGCGCTCGGCCAGCGGGCCGGCATTCTGCTTCACGTAAATCTTCGATTCGAAATCGCCGCCGTCCAGCTCCATATACTCGTGGGTATAGCGCGCGTAGCAATACTTGCAGCCGAACTCGCATCCTCGATAGGGATTCACCGTCCAGGCGAACGGCACCCGCTCGGAATCGCAGTGGTTCAGGATCGAGCGAACGGCCAGCAGGAAATATTCCGTCCCGCGCTTGGCATCCGCGCAGGGGGAGGAAGCAGCGAGGCGTGCGATGCCGACCAGTTCCGTAGCAGGCTTCGTTCTCCGGTCGGGGACCGAAGTGGGCGCGGAAGCACTACCAGGTGACTCACTATCGCCGTGGCGAGCGGCTGTGGGGAAAAGGGTGAGACTGGTCTGATTCGGCCGGGACCGGCGACGCGGGAGCATCGGCGGTTCGACTCGAAGTATGGGAAAAGTGGCCATTGCAAGCCTCGCTGCACGGGCAGGATGATATTCGCTTTTTGTTCGCTTTGTCAAGCACAATATTTCGCTTTTATTTCGCCTGTCCGTAAAGACAGGATGCCCTCTAGGCACGCCCTCGGGCGAATCCAAATTACCGCCCCGGCGACCGGCTTATACTCGACGGATTGGCCGGTAGGCATAAATAGAAATAGAAGACGATCCGAGGTCCCTCAACCATGGCCGAAGTCGGAATCTTGATCATCGACGACGATGTGGTGAGCCAGCGTGCGCTCAAAAACGTCCTCGATTCCGAGGGTTGGCGTGTGCGAGTCGTCCCGCTCGCCTCCCACGCCATGGCCGAAATCGCAAGCGGCGTCTGGAGCCTGGTGATAGTAAATGTGGCGCTCACGGACGTCCGAGGACCGATTTTCACTACTCTAAAGGAGCTGGCGCAAGGGCAGGCCGATGCCCCGCATGACGCCGAAATCGATACCGAAAGGCCGAAGCGCATCCGCGTACTTTTCCTGGTGCCCGTCCTGGCGGCGAAGGAAACCCAACCCGTGCTTGAGCGGGAAGCCCTCCCCTACTCACTCAAGCCCTACCACCTGAACGAATTTCTCGAGAAAGTAGGCGATCTCCTGGTGGAAGCTGGTGCGATTGAAGCCCCAATCCGTAGCATGGACTTCACCATCCGCAGGCGCCGCCACGGCTCCCGCTCCGCGCGCGACAAGCGCAGCGGCGCGATGTTCGCCTCCCGCGAGGACTACCAGATGAGCGAAGAAGAAATGGTCGAGTTCGAGCACCAGGAAGAAGAAGACCGCAAGAAACGCGAAAAGCACCAGAAAGACCGGGAGCACCTCTAGATTTAGGCCGGTTACCGGCTGCCCCCACCCTCCTGATTCCCCTCAAAAAACCGTGCAAGGAAATCGCCCCCGCTCGTTCTCATCACCGAAGGCCGCGAAGTGGCTCCAGGCGGGGAGACCGGCCGAGGGGGACTCGTCATGGCACCCAGACCCAAAAGCAACAACGTCTTCGGAATACTCGCACTCTCCGTTCTCGCCCTGGCGGCGGGAGTAATTCTGATGACCAATGTGGATTCGAATGTTCGCGCCGCCTCGGGCGGTGATGGTGATGAAAAATCCGCGCGAGGCTGGCGGCTCGGGGAAGCAGTCACCTATGAAAATCTCACCGTGTTTCCCGTGTACGCTTCGCAGCAAGCCGATACAAGCGCCTTCGCCACGCTCGATGAGGCGCTAGCTTCCGGCGACGCCATTGTCACCGAGCAAGGCAGCTACATGCGCCGTACTCGAGACGACGGCGGCGGCTCAGCTTCCTACGGCAGCGCGCAAGTGAATCAACTCGTTCTCATCAACCGCGGCAAGCGTCCGCTGCTGCTACTTGCAGGCGAAGTGGTATCCGGCGGCAAACAGGATCGAATAATAGGGAAAGACCGCATCGTTCCGATTGGCGCCGAGCCGCTTCCTCTCAGCGTATTTTGCGTCGAGCACGGGCGTTGGACCGGCGGCTCGGACAAATTCCAGGCTTCCGGAACGATCGTGCATCCCAGCGTGCGCGAAAAAGCAGCCGTGGATCAAAGTCAAGCTCAGGTGTGGGCTGCAGTGCGCGGGGCTGCGCCGATGACAAGCGCTCGCAGCGGCGCCACGGCGGGTGGAAGAACAACAGGGGCACCCGCGGCCGCACCAGCACTTTCCCAAAGCGAAGTTAACTCCGTGATAGCTTCCAATGCTCCCACGATGTCGTACAAACAGATCTACGAATCGCCCCGCGTCGGACGATCCGTCGAGGAACTCGCAGGACAATTGCAGAAGCGCTTCGAACGGGCCACAAAGGATCACGATGTAGTCGGCGTGGTAGTGGCATTCGGCGGCGAAGTGGCCTGGAGCGACATTTTCGCTTCCTCGTCTCTATTCGAAAACTACTGGCCAAAACTTTTGCGGAGCTACGCCGTGGAAGCGCTCTCGCGGCCGGCGACGCGGGAAACTGCTTCGCTCGATGACGCCCGCGACTTCTTGCGCCCGGCGAGCGGCCACGTGCGCGAAGAGACCGAGCCCGGTGTTTACCGCTGGCGCGAACGGACAGAAGGACCGGCAGCCGAAATCGAGATTGAGGCGCTCGAACCCAAGCCGGTTACGTTGCATTGGCTAAAGGTTCTGCGAGCGAGCTAATGAACCCTGGCTTTCATCTCGGGTGCCGGATGCCTGCGGTGGCGTCTCTTAGCGGCCGAGCAGTTGAGCAATCTTCTCGAGCTCACCTTTGGCCAAGTCGAGGTAGATTTTCGCTTTCTGAACATCGGCGGTTTTCAAAGCGGCATCAGCCTGGTTCAGGTCGTTTTGGAATCGTTGTTGCGAAAAAGCAAGATCTTCGCGCGGTGCGGCCTGCTGTCTCTGAGCCGCTTCGACACGGTCCTTCATTGCGCGAGCACGGTCGAAGAGACGGTCAAGTTCTTCGCGTTCCAGCGCGACGAGGTGGGCGGTCGCGTCTTCCGTCGCGCGCAGATTCTCTTCGGCCGCACGCTGGCTATCTCCTGATCGCGACGGTTGCGTGGCATCTGGCCGTTCGGCCGCAACCTGAGTATCGGCAGGTGGCGATACATGCGAACTCCCGCTGGAGCGGGCAGAAGATTTGCGCGCAGGGTCGTGTTTTTTCGCAGCTCCGCCGATGTCATGGACGATGGCGGATCCCCGATCAGCTCCTGGCTTTATTGACGGCGCCGGGCGGGAAGCGGCACTCGACGGACCCGGTACGGGGTCGTTCGATGAAAAGAACGAACCGCTTTCACCCGGCCCGGGATGCAGCCACCGCGGAATCGCGTATTCGGCGGATGCGAGGAGCACGATGACTCCCAGAGCCACCAGGACGCTCAGCATGGGCGTGCTCACTCTTCCGGTTTGTGTGCTGCCGCGTGACATTTTTCGCACCATGGTCGCGCACCAACCCGTACCGTCGGCGCCCTTGGTTATCTCAAATGATAACCGACGCAAAAACCCGAGGCAACGCGCCGGGCGCGCCGACAATCTGACTTGGATGCAGAAAGTCGACCTCCTGGCAAGGAATCAGAACGCTCATTTGCGGCAGCCTTGAACCTAAGGGTTTTCTGGATCTTTTCGGATCAGTGGTGACAGGAAAAGTCCGGAAAATACGCAATGCGGAGTGAGCGCCGTTTCGATTTCGCAGCGTTATTAGATTGGAAGGCATAAGCGTCGAGGCTCGCAGGACAGGATTTGTTCGAAAAACGACAGTGCGGCTGCTCGAAACAGCGCCGCAACGGGAGTTGACATGCGAGTTGCTCTGACCTATTGTTTGCTCAAGATTCCGCGAAATGGCAGGAATCCTTCGAGTTTTTTGCCTTCTTTTTCAGATGAAGCCGCTTTCATCTTGAGCACTTCCGGTGACGGCTTCGGGACGTGAATCGCGCCAGCTTTGGCGCGTAGCGCGCTATGGCACGGTGGGAATTCGGATTTTGGGGGACGCTGCTAATTCATAGGAGTCGCGGAGAAGAAAGTTCGGATGAATCAGGAGGCAGTGAAATGAATTTGGCCCATTTGAATCGAAAGCTCATTCAATTGTTGTTCGTTTTGCTCGCTTTAATAGTCGTTCCGGGCACGACCCACGCCCAGAAGAACAAAGGAGGCGGTGGTGGTGGTTCGGCGCCGAAATCTGCGCCCGCGCCCCATCCATCGTCGAGTGGAGGGTCACACCCGAGTACGGCGGGTGGTAGCGGTCATACCACCACGGCAGCCGGCGGCCACACAACCACTACAACCGGCGGACATACCACCACGACTACAACGGGTGGTCACACGACCACGAGCACTGCGGGCCACACCACCACGAGCACTGCGGGTCACACCACCACAACGACGGCCGGTCATACGACTACAACAACCGGCGGCCACACCACTACGACGGCGGGTGGCAAGACCACCACCACAGGTGGCGCGAAGACGACTACCACAGCTGGCGGCAAATCCACCACGACGGCTGGCGGCAAGACCACCGCAACCAACACGAAGGCCACAACCGGCGCGGCTGGTGGCAAAGGCGGTGCTACCGCGGGTGGGGGCAAGACGGGCGGCACAAATAACGCCAAAGCCGGTGGCGCTGGCGGCAAGGCCGCAGCTCCGAAGACTGTCAGCACCAAAAGTGGCGCAACGGCTCGCGTCAATTCCAACGGACACGTGACCCAAGTCAAAACCGCCAAGGGCGCAACCATCAACCGCAACGCCCACGGCGGCCGCACGATTTCCTCCGAGCACGTCAACGCGCGCGGCGAGCACGTCCGCACGGTGAACACAGGCCGAGGCCGCGGATATGTGGATCACCGCTACAATCGCGGCGGCCACGCCTACATGCGCCGCAGCTACTACGACCATGGCCACCGCTACGGTTATGCCTACAGGGGCTATGGCTGGCACGGCCATTGCTGCTATTACGGGTATGTTCCCGGCTATTACTATGGTCCTGCGTTTTACGGATGGGCATATAACCCATGGGCGGCGCCGGTGGCCTACTCGTGGGGATGGGGCGGAGCGCCGTGGTACGGAGCCTATGGCTACTACTTCAATCCGTATCCGGTCTACGCGAGTGCAGCTTTGTGGATGACTGACTATGTGATCAGCCAGAATTTGCAGGCCGCCTACGCAGCGCAAGCTCAGGCCAATGCAAATGCTGCCGCAGCAGCTAATGCTCCGGCGATGGGTGACTATGCGGGCGGCGGTCAGCAGGCCGAAAACGCCGGCGGTGGCGACAGCGGCGGACCGGCTCTGACTCCCGAAGTGAAACAGGCAATTGCCGATGAAGTGCGGGCGCAGCTGGAAGCTGAGAAGGCTGCAGCGGCGTCGGCACCAGCCGGAGGAGCTGCAGCAGCTCCCGCTGGCAACCAGCAAAGCGCGTCAGCATCGTCTGAAGGAGATGCGGCGGTAACAGACCAACAGATGCCGGCCGCACTCGATCCCAATCATCGTACGTTCATCGTTGCGACGGTTCTGACAGAACAAGCTCCCGATGGTTCCGATTGCTCCTTGTCGCCGGGCGACGTCGTGACGCGCATTGACGACAACCCGGACGCGAATCAGGCCGTCAAGGTCCTCGTCAGCAGCAGCCAGAAAGGCGATTGCAGTTCTGGCTCGCAGGTGGCGATGGCCGTGGACGATCTGCAGGAAATGCACAATCACTTCCGCGAACAGCTCGACCAGGGTCTCAAGACTCTCGCCGAGAAACAGGGCAAAGACGGCATTCCTGCCGGTCCGAAGCCCGGCGGCCAAGCGAATCCGGATGGACAAGTGCAGCCAGACCTGGACGTGGAAGCACAGTTGAATGATCAGCAGAAGGATGCCGACTCGGCCGAAGCCGAAGTGCAGCAGCAACAGCAGAAAGGCGGCGCGCAAGGCGGCAAGTAACGCGGTTGATTGAACGCGGGGCGCCGGACGCTACGTCCGGTTCCCCCGCGGCTCCGCTCCAAGACTTGTTAGTAACGTAGACTTAACAACTCCGAACGTTTGGGCCGCTAAAGAAATGGGGTCCGCTCGGTGCCCGAGACAAGTTCCTATGAGGTGAGAAGCTATGTTTTCGCGGAAAGCAATCGTAGAGTCAATCGTTGCTGGAACAATTTTATTTTCGTGCCTCGCAATGAGCCCTCGCAGCGCCGCTCAGGGGCTCCAACAGGCACTCGAAGCGAAATACGCAATCACAAAGACGACGGATGACAAGACGGACATCGTCACCGCCGGCTCCGTTCTCATTCTGCAGAAGGATAAGCTATTGATGTACGCCACCACGACGCAGGCACCACCGCTGAACACCTATAAGGACGGCAGGCTTTCCGCCGGCGCCTTTGCGGTACACGAGAAGATGCAGGGTTTCGGCAGCATGATCGGGCATCCGCCGCCAAAGACCATAACCACGCGGTACTACGTAACGGGAGAGAAGTTCTGGGTCACGAGAATTGACACGGCGGCCGACGGAGTGATTTTCACGCTGTTCACCGATGCTGTCCAGGATGTTCGGTATTACTGCACACTCAAATTTATTTACCCGCATGGCGCCACGCCCAGCACCGATCAGGTGCTGAGCATGGTCGGTGAAGTCCTCAAAGTCCAACAGGACGATTCGGCGCCTGCGGACAACAAGGGAGAGCAGCAGGCAGCGGCAGGCGGCCAGGACCAAGGCCAGCAACAACAAGCCGCCCAGCAAGACGCACAACCGGCTCAAGCGCCTCCCACCATTCAGTTGGGCCAGACGGAGGATGAGGTGGTTGGCATGATCGGGCAACCGGAAAAGAAAATCGCGCTCGGCACCAAAGAGATTTTCGTTTACAAGGACATCAAAGTGACTTTTATCGGTGGCAAAGTAGCAGACGTCCAGTAAACCTCAGCAGACTTTCAGAATCGCGGGCACGCACAATATGCCCGCGATTTTTTTTTGGTGTCCGGTGTTGGGTTACGTACCGCCGGCCCCTGGCCGGCGTTTTTTTGAATTTACTTTGTGTGCGAACAGCAAAAACGAAAATTCGTAGGATGCTCACAACAACGCTCGACAACCAGTTTCTATTGACCTCTCACTGAACATCCGCCACTTTGCCGCTTATGAAGATCACCTTCATATCCGGGTAAAAGTAGATTTCCTTGGTACCCAGGTTCACCTTTTTCTGCGGCGCCCCTAGAATCCTCACCACTTCATCCTCCGTCTGCCCCAGGGCGATGGTCTTGGTCGCTGCCGCTGGCGCCTGTCCGCCGGCCGCTGGAGCTTGCGGCGGGGCGGAATCCGCGGGCGCAGCCTCCTGAGTGGCGCTGTCATCCGTCACCACCTCAGCGATCGTCTTCATCATAGTGTCTGCCGGCGGAAAAGCGCCCTTTGAAACCGGAAATTTCAGCTGTGCGTAATAACGGACGTTGTCAAACGGGTCGCTGTAAAATAGAAGATAAACCCCGTCCTCTTTCACCTGGAAATCGGCCAGCCAGATTTTTTCGCCGCTGACGAACTTGCGCTGCGGAATACTGGCAGCTTGCTGACCCACCGTGCTCAACGCCATATTCCACGACATCGTGGCGCCCAGCCCCATGGAGATCGCCCCATTTTTATAAGTGTTCGTCGGTGAGGCATGTGCGTCCATGCTGCACATCAGCAAATTATCTTTATGCAGCGTAAGAACGGTGCCTGCCTTGGCTACATCCGACCGGTCCGCCGTCAGCGTAGTTCGCTTAAACTCCGAACTCAATCTCTTTTGAATTTCCGCTTTCTGATCCTGGCCATAAAGCGAAGGAGACGCGCCGGCCAACGCCAAAATCAGAATTAAGAGGATTCTTCTTCGCATGAGTGCCCTCCACAGAACTGGATTCGTTATTTTCACCCGCAGGCAGGCCGATAACGTACACCGACCGGCCGCCAAATTTCAATTCTTCATCCGGTTCTCGTAGCTGTGTTTTTACCTGGCCACTTTCTCACCTCGCTTCGATCCGCCGTCGCCTCCAGCATCTCGGCGATCGTCATCATCGCGACGGGATGGTCCGCCTCCCCCGCAATCTCCGCCATCGGCACAAGCACAAATTTCCGCTCCGCCATTCGCGGATGCGGAATCTCGAGCCTCGGCTCTCTCACGATATCTGAGCCGTACAGCAGAATATCCATGTCGATAATCCGAGGCCCCTTCGGCACCAGTCTTTCGCGCCCCATCTCGCGCTCGATCTCCAGCAGCACTTCCATCAGTCGCTCCGGCGAAAGCTCTGTCTCCGCTGCGATCGCACAATTCAAAAACCAGGGCTGCTCCCTGATCTCCAGCGGCTCGGTCTCATACAACGACGACTCCTGCGTCACGCGCACTCCGCGCTGGCCGAGCGCCGCAACCGCTCGCGCGATATTCTCCGCGCGATCCCCCATATTCGATCCCAGCGATAAGTAGACGGTCGTCATCTAAGCGGCGGCTTCCTTGTTTACTCAACGAGCCGAACGAGCCATCATACCCGCACATTTCCGCCCCAAACCATTTGCTCCGCTCAAGAAGCCTCGTCGCGTATACTCCTTTGGAGGCTCGTACTCCCTTCCTGAGGTGATTCATGCGCTGGACTCCTGGCGGCGTCAGCGGCGATATCGAAGACCGTCGCGATAGCAGCGGCGGCGGAGGCTTTGGATTCGGAGGCGGCGGCGTTCCGTTCGGCATCGGCGGCCTTCTGGTTCTGCTCCTCCTGAGTTTTGTTTTCAAACGAGATTTAATCTCACCTTTTCTCCATACGGGCTCGCCGGGAGTCGCCACCGTAAGCCGCCCCGAGGATCCCGCGCGCAAAGCTGCCGAGTCGCGCGAAGTCCAGTTCGTTTCGTTCGTCCTCGACGACGTCCAATCCGATTGGGACAAACTCGTTCCGAACTACCGCCACGCCAAGCTGGTTCTTTTTCGTGACGAAACAAACTCGCCCTGCGGCCAAGCCGGCACAGCCACTGGCCCGTTCTATTGCCCCGGCGACGAGAAGGTCTATCTCGACCTCGGATTTTTCGACGAGCTCCGCAGCCGCTTCGGTGCCTCTGGCGAATTCGCGCAGGCCTACGTGATCGCTCACGAAATCGGCCACCACGTGCAGAAAATTCTCGGCATCGAACGCACCGTCCGCGCCGAACAGCAGCGCAATCCCGGCGCCGCCAATCAGCTCTCCGTCCTTCTCGAACTGCAAGCCGATTGCCTCGCCGGCGTCTGGGGCAATTCCACCGAGCAGCGCAACCTGATCGACCAAAACGACATCGCGTCCGCAATAAATGCCGCAGCCGCAGTAGGCGACGACCGCCTCCAAAAACAGGCCACCGGCCGCGTGATGCCCGATAAATTCACCCACGGCACTTCCGCCCAGCGCGCTCAATGGTTCAAGACCGGTCTCACCTCCGGCAGCATCAAATCCTGCAACACATTTTCTTCCGGCCCGTAAGAGACAAAAACTCGCGACCACCGTCTAATCACGGCAGCTTCCCCAAAGCGCTCGGCTCAATGAATCGCCAGCAAATGAACAGCTCCGGCTCTCGATGAACGCCCTGATTCGCGACCTCCGCTACGCACTCCGCGCCCTCGCCAAAAATCCCGGCTTCTCCATCGCCGCAATCCTGTCTCTCGCCATCGGCATCGGCGCCAACACTTCCATCTTCAGCATCACCAGCGCGCTTCTTCTCCGCCCGCTTCCCTATAAAGACGCCACCCAGCTCGTCATCCTCTGGAATCGCTCCCCCGGCCTCGGCATCACCCAAGATTGGTTTTCCACCGCGCAGTATTTCGACATCAAGAACAACCACTCCGGCTTCGAAGATGCCGCCATCGCCTTCGGCACCAACGACAATCTCACTGGCAACGGCGACCCCGAACGCATCGGCACAATTCGCATCTCTTCGAATCTTCTCCCAATGCTCGGCTATCGCGCCGCCATGGGCCGCCTGTTTCTTCCCGACGAAGATCTCGCCGGCCATAATCCCACCGCGATTCTCAGTTACGGCACCTGGACGCGCCGCTTCGGCTCCGACCCGCAAATCCTCGGCAAAAAAATCGCCATCAACGGGACACCGCGCGAAGTGGTTGGCATTCTCCCGAAAGCTTTTTCACTGCCGCGCGAAGTGATGCCCACGCTCTACGGCGCCGAAAATCAGGCGGAAATTCTTCTGCCCATTCCGATGCAGCCCAATGCCGCGCAAGATCGCGACCACGAAGACTACAACATCATCGGCAAGCTCAAGCCCGGCGTCACCGTCGCCCAAGCCCAAGCCGAAATGAACACGCTCACCGCCCGCCTCCGCCAGGATCATCCCAAGGAATATCCGCCCAATGGCGGCCTCACCTTCGGAATCGTGCCGCTGCAGGAACAAGTGGTCGGCGACGCCCGCCGCACCTTGATAATTCTGCTCGGCGCCGTCGCATTCGTCCTCTTGATCGCCTGCGCCAACGTTGCGAATCTCCTGCTCTCCAGCGCCGTCGCCCGCCGCAAAGAAATCGCCGTGCGCACAGCCTTGGGCGCCAGCGCTCGCCGCATCATTCGTCAGTTGCTCACGGAAAGTATCCTGCTCGCGCTTTGCGGCGGCGCGCTGGGAATTATCTTCGCGATTCTCAGTGTTCACTGGATTCACGTGCTCGGGCCGAAAAGCGTTCCGCGCTTGACCGATATCGGCGTCGACCGCCAGGCGCTGCTCTTCACGCTATCGCTTTCCATTGTTTCCGGAATTCTCTTCGGCCTCGCTCCAGCGCTGCGCATCGCGCGCCTCGATATGCACGCCATACTGAGCGACGGCACCCGCGGCTCAGCCGGCACGGGCGCGGTGTGGGGACGCGGCAATAATTTCCGCCGCCTCCTCGTTGTTTCCGAACTTGCACTTTCGGTCGTGCTTCTGATTGGCGCCGGCCTCCTGATTCGCAGCTTTGCGAGTCTCGAGAATGTCGCGCCCGGCTTCAATCCGCACAACGTCCTCACGCTCGAACTCACCACCAACGGCCTGCGCTACAAGGATCGTCCCACTGTCCTCGCCGCCTACCGCCAGCTCAATGAGCGCCTCGAACGCATTCCCGGTGTCTCAGTCGCAGGCGCTGTCACGTCGCTTCCCCTCAGCGAAATGTTTGCCTGGGGCCCCATCACCATCGAAGGACGCACGCCGCCTCCCGGCGAAAATTTCATCAATGCCGACGAACGCATCGTCAGCGGCCACTATTTCGAAGCCATGCAAATTCCGTTGCGCCAGGGACGATTCTTCAATGACCTCGACACGCCGGACACGCAGAAAGTCGTGATCATCGATGAATATTTCGCCCAGCAGTATTGGCCACACGACGATCCCCTCGGCAAACGAATCCGCACGGGCGGCCTCGATTCCAAAGAACCGTGGATCACGATCGTCGGCGTTGTGGGCCGCGTGAAGCAGTACGCGCTCGACTCCGATTCGCGCATCGCTTTCTATTTTCCGCATTCGCAGTACACCACGCCGGCGATGAACGTCGTCTTGCGAAGCAACGTTGCCCCCGCCGCCCTCACCTCCGCCATAAAAAAAGAAATTCGCGAGCTCGACCCCGACCTTCCCATCTACAACGTGCGCGCGATGGACGACCGCGTCCAGGAATCGCTCGCCCGCCGTCGCTTCTCAATGGTGATGTTGGGACTTTTTGCCGCTCTCGCATTGGCGCTCGCGACAATCGGCATCTACGGTGTGATGGCCTACATGGTGAATCAAGGCACGCGCGAAATCGGAATCCGCCTCGCGCTGGGAGCAACACAGAAGAACATCCTCAATCTCATCGTTCGCCAGGGAATGATTCTCGCGCTAACGGGCGTAGCCATCGGCCTCGCCGGCGCCTTCGCGCTCACCCGCCTGATGCGCAGCCTGCTTTTCGGCGTACGTTCCACAGACCCGCTGACGTTCGTCGCAATCGCTGCACTTCTCACCCTGATAGCGCTTCTCGCCAGTTACATCCCGGCCCGCCGCGCCGCCCGCATCGACCCCATGGTCTCCCTGCGCTGCGAATAATCGCCTCAAGTGGCACAGGCACTCCCGTTTACCCTGAGGACCGAAGGGCCTGTGCGCCTTCCCTCGCAGCACCCGACCAAAATCGCCAAGCACACGCTCTCGCAAAAGCCACCACTCAGGCAATCCCGATTTTCTCGAGTAGACGTCGGCCGCACCGTTACAATCGCAGCGGTCGCTCCGAAAAACCCACATCCCAATAACGCCCGAATTTCCGCCCTGCTTCGCTGAACACCGCCACCTGCTTGAATCCGAATCGCTCATGTAGCGCAAGCGTGGCCGCATTAGGCAGCGTGTAGCCGCCGATGATCCGGTGAATATCTTCCCCGGCGATCGCTTCAAAAAGCGCGGCGTAAAGACGGCTCCCAACGCCGCGCCCAAGCGCATCATGGTTGCAATAAACCGTGGTCTCGACGCTCGTCTCATACGCCGCCTTATTGCGAAATCGCGTGGTGCCCGCATAACCGACTACAATGCTGTCTTCCTCGGCCACCAGAAGACGAAGCCGGCCGGTAGCGGCAAACTGCTCGAACCAAGGCACGCGCGCCTCGACTGTATGCGGCGCGAGATCAAATGTGATCGGCGTATGGATTACGTAGTGGTTGTAAATCTCGGTGAGCCGCGGAAGGTCGCTCCGAAGAGCAGAACGAATGTGGATGTCGCGCATAGCGGATGGTAGCCGCCATTAAAAATGCGGGTAGAGCCAAAGTGGACTGACGGTCCTGCGCGCTCGGGGGGAACCGTTGACACCCTCCATCCGCCAACGTAGCCTCAAAGCGACAGAAAATATATGAGAGACCACTCGCAAAAAACAATTCGAAGCCGCTCAAAACGAACCTTCGCCGGATTGCCGCTCGTCGATGTCGCCCTCGGCCCCGATCCGGATCTCGACGAACCTCACGGCAAAGCCCACGGCATCATCGCCATTGGTGACGAAGCGCGCGGCTGGCTCGCGATGGGCGGCTCCGCTCGCGGATACATTGCTCTCGGCCGTAGTGCTCGCGGCATCCTGGCCCTCGGCGGCAAAGCAATGGGAGTTGTCGCATTAGGTGGAATCTCGGTAGGTTTAATCGCAATGGGCGGCTTGGCGCTGGGCGCGATCGCAATGGGCGGCCTGGCTGCGGGCGGAATTGCCGTCGGCGGCCTGTCAGCAGGCGCGCTCTCCGTTGACGGTCGTCAAGACCGAAAGAAGATCTGAAAACCGCTCGCCGCGAGAGTAACTATTTGGAGTGCGGCCTGTCCTGAGCGGAGCCGAAGGGTGGCTTGCCGTCGCTTGTCAACAAAGCCAAGTTTAATCGGTCGAGGAAGTCAGGGCTACGGAGGCCGGCGCGTGCGAGGGTTCAGAAGGAGCGCTCGCAGGAGCCCGCAGCGAACGCGCATATTCTCGAGCTTCCGCGTTGCGCGCGCGGTCGCTCCGTAAGGCGCGAATGCTCATCCGGCTAAGGTCAAAAGCTCCGTAAATAATATTGCCGCGCAGCACGTCGCCGCGGAACGAAAGCACCTGCATCCGAAAATAACGCGCAAATTTCGACCGCGGCCGCGCCTGCAAATTTGTCTCGGTCTCTGCCTGCGCAAAATCCGGCCGTTCGCAGTTTTTCAGCTTCACCACGCTCACGCCGCCATCGGTGTGCATGTCATCTCTGGTGGCATTTTCAAGAGCTCGCGAAGCTCCCGGCCGCGCAGCTACGAAAACCGCATCCACACAGCCGGCCACCGAAAGGTCGCGCACGATCTTGTCGCGTTCCTCATCAATATTTGCTTCCACACGATGAATTAGTTTTTTCTGGCGAAGAGAGAGCACCGCGTCCGTGTCCCGCGTTCCTGCCGCCACCCACGCCGGCTGCCCATCCCATCGTTCGCCCGCGCTCCACACCCGCGAATGATCTCGCTTCGCATAGCTGTCCAGGCTTTTCTGCCGCGTCATGTCCGTCGCGCGCCCCTCGAAGAATTGCTGCGACATCGGTTCGGTAGGATAGTTTTTCAGCGCCAAAAATGCGTGAAACTGCCGAAACGACGCGCGCTTCGATGACGCATCGCTGCCTCGCCAGCCCGCCGCAGCGAAAGAATTTTCCACCTGCTCTCGAGATCCCAGAAAAACGAGATTGATTGCGTCCGCTTCTTGGCCTTTTCGCGTGAACGTACGCTCGGGAAGCGACTGCACCATCATGCTCAGCTCGTCCTTTTCGGACTGGTCGAACTCGCTCACCATTGATTCCGCCGGCGGCCGGTTGATCACGGGCATCGGCGACGTTAATTCCAGGCGCATGTCCGTTCCCGCAGGAAAATAAATCTCCGGCTCGGGGAAAATTGGGAAAGTTGCCCGATAAGCGAGCAGAAACCAATCAGAATAGGGATTGATCGTAGGTAAATATTTCAACCGGCTGGTAATGCGACCCTGCGGAGTTTGCGTTCCCAGCACGCCTTGAATCACGCCCTTCTTCACGTTTTCGCGGGCGTTGTCCACGTCCACCACTTGCGACTGCATTTCCGACGATTCGCCGTTGCCAATGGAAAACCGGTTGAATACCACGTGAAGCGCAGCAGTCTCATGGCGGATTCCCATGCCCACACGATGAACGGACTGGATATATCCTTCCACGATCGTGCCAATCGGAAAAACGGCTGACCCATCGCACTGCGGAGATTCAACCAGAAGAGCGCGAACGCTGGTATTGGGTTTTGAGCTGTACGACGCGAGCGGCTGCAAAAGCCTGATCTCGAACGTCTGGCCCGCAGGAATCTGATCGCACGCGCCCACTCCCGCAGCAGCAGGAAACGCTGCGGCCGCAGCTAGAATGATCGGTCGCCAATCCCCAACTCTCTGCTTCCAGCTTCTCTTCGCTCTCACGCCGACACCACACCCCGAGCAGTTTTCTTCGTACCGGTACTTCGATGTTGCCACAGTTCCAAGTGGATGCCATGAACTTTGCAGTCTGCTTTGTGGAAATGGGCAACATCCAAGCACGGGCAGGATTTCTCGCCACGAAGCTACCGGCTAAGCTAGCTACGCATCTAAAGATGCAGTGCTGTATTCCGTTGGGGTCACGGCATGCCGTGCCCGAACGCGCGATCAGCAAGGCCGCGCCACTTGGGGTTACCGACCTCAGTTTTAATACACGGTAGCGCGATTAAAATTCACGGCAAACCGCCGCGAATCAGCAATTTACGAAATTCTAATAGGCGGTAAAAGGGGGGCTGGCGAAAGTGCCAATTGGCTGGCTAACTGAAAAGCGCAGGCTGGCGACGCGGCTCATCAAAGCCGAAATGCTTGTAAGCCAGCGCCGTCGCCACGCGGCCGCGCGGCGTGCGGTCAAGCAGCCCAAGTTGCATCAAGTAAGGCTCGTAGATTTCTTCGATGGCGTCTTCTTCCTCGCTGAGCGAGGCGGCAATCGTATTCAAGCCGACGGGGCCGCCTGAATACTTCTGAATAATAGTCAGCATAAGGTTCCGGTCGACTTCGTCGAGCCCGTGCTCGTCAACGCCGAGCATTGCTAGCGCGTCGCGTGCCACGCCGAGGGTGATATGGCCCTTCGCGCGCACTTCGGCGAAGTCGCGAACACGACGCAGCAAACGATTCGCGACGCGCGGGGTGCCGCGGCTGCGGCGCGCGATTTCGGCGGCGCCTTCGCGGTCCATCGTGATGCCGAGAATTTTTGCGGAGCGTTCCACGATGCGCTGCAAATCTTCCGGCGAATAAAATTCCAGCCGATGAACGATGCCGAAACGCGAGCGCAGCGGCGCCATGATCAGGCCTGCGCGCGTGGTGGCGCCGATCAGCGTGAAGCGGTTCAGCTGATACGGATGAACGCGGGCGCCGGGGCCCTGGCCGATGATCAGGTCAATGCGAAAATCCTCCATCGCGGGATAGAGAATTTCTTCGAGCGCCGGCTGCAGGCGGTGAATTTCGTCGAGAAAGAAAAAATCGCGCGCGTCGAGCGATGTGAGCACGGCGGTGAGGTCGCCTTTTTTTTCGAGCAGCGGGCCGGAGCTGATCTTGATGGCCGAGCCCATTTCGTTGGCGAGAATTTGCGCGAGCGTGGTCTTGCCCAGGCCGGGCGGGCCGTAGAGCAGCACGTGATCGAGCGCGTCGCCGCGATTGCGCGCGGCGTCCACCGCGATTTTCAGGTTTTCTTTTACGCGCGACTGGCCGATGAAGTCTTCGATTTTCTGCGGACGCACGGTTGCGTCAATGCGCGCGTCTTCCTCGAGCGCTTTGCCGGAAATGATTCGGCTGCGATTGTCGGTCATTCGTCGCGACCTGCACGGGCCGATTTCTGCATTGCGGAGCTGCCGAGAATCTGAAGGGATGAACGCAGCAATTTTTCGAAATCGTTGCCGCTTGCCGCGCGTGATTTTGCAACGGCATGCTCGACTGACTTCGTATCGTAACCAAGATTCATAAGAGCTGACGCCACGTCGTCCTCAAGCTGAGAGCGCGTGCTCGGCTTGCCCGCTTCCGGGACGTCGACCACGACGAGCTTGTCGCGCAGCTCTACCACGATTCGTTCCGCGGTCTTGCGGCCCACGCCCGGAATTTTCACGAGTTGGGCGAGATCGCTTTTGCGGATCGCAGGAACCAGCTCTTCGATGCTCATCCCGGACAAAATCTTCAACGCAAGTGAAGGCCCCACGCCAGACGCGGAAATCAGCAGCTCAAAACACTGCTTTTCGCGTGCCGTTGCAAAGCCGTACAGCGTGAGCTGGTCCTCGCGAACATGCGTATGAATCAAAAGGTTCGTCTCGGCGTGGAGCGCAGCGAGGCTCGCGAACGTGGAGAGCGGAATCTGCACCTGGTAGCCCACGCCATTCACGTCAACGAGGATCTGGTTGGGTCGTTTCTCAATGAGCTTGCCGCGAAGCGAGCCGATCATGTCGAGCGATTATTCCTGAGCGTGGTCAGGGTGTCAATCTGGGCCCCGCAGGCCAGAAAAGGCGTATGCACCAAAAGGGTGCAACCTAATCAGCAACACAAATCCGTCTTGATAAATATTGTTAATTTTCTATTACGCCGGAACTAATCGCCGCAGCGTTCCGTATACAAGAAGAGCGCTGCGAAAACGCATTTTGCAGCGTTCGGCATTCTCCGAAAATTCGGAGAATGTTGATTTTTTACCCATTCTTACTCGCTGGCCCGAGCAAGCTGTTCGCTTTCGCACGCACGGTGTCCGCATGCGGAGAGATTTGGTTTTAACGATTGCTGCAAGGCTTTTTTATGAATCTTTTGAAATGGCGCTCTCGGTGCAGGAATCATCGCGTCTAAGCATTTGCAAGGGGCGAGTGAGAACAAGGAGAAATGAAAATGGAACATCGTCGAATGAATTTTGTGGTGACAATCCTGGCGGCGCTTGCTCTGGCGATTCCAATCGCAGCTCGCGCCGACGATTCAAAAACAGTCAAGCCGGTTTCTCATATTGCCGTCGATCTACACAGCTCCGCGACGCTGGCCGGCAAAGACCTCAAGCCCGGAACGTATCAAGTGTCGGCAGATGAAACGAAAATGACAATCTCACGCGATGGAAAAGTGGTGGCCGAAGCACCGATCGAGTGGAAAGACGGGCAGAGCAAGGCTTCGTACACCTCCGTCGTGCTGGACAGCAACCAAATCGCCGAGGTTCATTTTGGCGGCAAGGCAAAATACATTTCGGTGACGAGCGGCACGGTACCGGGAAAGTAACGGTCTGACGCAGCCGGGGATTTGTCGGTGGCCGCGGAATGGGCAGCGTTCGATGCAGCGAGCGCTGCCTTTTTTTTTGAGTTGTTTCAAACGAATCAAATAACAGGCTCAGAACAAGCCCCTCGACATTCGGACTTGCGCCGCGATTGTGGTGTTTGCATGAACTTGGTTTTGCGATCGTCAGAGGCAGGCAAGATCGGATGTGGGTGGCGCGGCGGTGGGGTGGGCTGCGCGGGCGGGTCTGAGACCCGCCCGTACTGGGATTCCGTTACTTTACGTTTTCGATCAGCGTGACTTCGTCGATGATACCGATTACGGCGGTGTCGATGGGGGAGTTGGGGCGGCCGACGGAGGTCATCGCGCAAAAGCCTTCGGCAGAAAGCAGCACGCGCTCTCCGATTCCGGCATCCACGGCATCGAGGGCGACAACAGCTTCGCCGCGATCGGAGCCGTCGAGATTCAGCGGCTGCACGAGCAGGATTTTTCGCGCGTGGTGCGATGGATCTTTTTGAGTAGCGACTATGTCACCGATGACTCGTGCAATCAGCATTCAGGAATTCCCGGATTTCGCAGGGACGTTGATTTCGTCCACAATTCCGACGATCGTTGCTTCCGTGGGAACCTCGACGGGAAGAAACGGAAAGCTGGCTTCTTTGCCTCGGCACCAGTAGACGGTTTCACCCGCTCCGGCACCCACCGAATCGAGCGCGACAATCGCTTTACCTTTATCACGGCCGTGTCGGTCGATCGGCTGCACGATGAGCAGGCGCTGGCCGACGAGTGTGTCGTTTTTCATGGTGGCGACGACTTTGCCGATGACGCGGCCGAGAATCATGGATTCCGTCCGTCGCAAGACGAGTGCAAATTGCTTTGAGAGGCGGACGAGACGCTGAGATCCTTCGCCCCGTTTACGGCGCCGGGACGCACAAAACGCGCTGTGCTCCCTTCGTTCCTCAGGGCAAGCAGGATGACGGGGATTCGCTGATGGGTCATTTTTTTCGGGCGGCGGCGAGCTCGGCTTCGTGGTGGGCGTCTAGCTGGATCGTGTCTACGATGCCGATGATGGCGGCGTCGACGGGGCGGTCCTTGCATTCGGTGGCCAGGCGGGCGGAGCTGCCGGAGACGACCAGGACGGTTTCGCGGAAGCCGGCGTCAACGGTATCAATGGCGATCAGGTAGCCGGATTCGTCGCCGCCTTCGGGGTTGATGGGCTTCACGATGAGCAACTTCTTGCCTTCGAGGCGCGGGTCTTTGCGAGTGGAAACGACGGTGCCGACGATGCGAGCGAGAAGCATGAGGTTGATTTGTCTTGGTAAAGCTTTTTACGTCCCGAATCAGGCTTCCAGCCAGGGTCAAAAGCCTCAGGTCAATTCCGGCGGACTGCGGCCGGAGACTGGCGACAGGCGTGAATTTGCGGCGCAATCGGGTTCGAGTTTGCGATCATTTCTAGGTCGTACTTTCCGGGGCTAAAGCCCCTTGTTCTTGGGCGCTTTTTTCCGCTGGACTGAAGTCCAGCTCCCCCCGCTGAAGCGTGGGGCTCCCACCGGAAACCCACCGAACCCGAACCCGGAAACCAACCGAAACCAACACCGGAAACTAACTGACTTCAGCAAGATTCTTCGATCAACGACTAGACCGTCACATCCGACGACGACCGGTGACAGTTACGCACTTTTGCGCCGAGCGGCGGCGCTTTGCCGCTTCGCGACGGCTACTTGGCGGCTACCATCGGGGTCTTGCCGATGGGCAACACGTCCTCGAGCGACTGATGCGGCCGCGGGATGACATGGACGGCGATCAGTTCACCTACGCGGCGCGCAGCGGCAGCGCCGGCGTCGGTGGCCGCTTTCACAGCAGCCACATCGCCGCGGACCATCGCGGTGACGTAGCCGGAACCGATCTTCTCCCAGCCGACGAGCGTGACCTTGGCCGCTTTTACCATCGCGTCTGAGGCCTCGATCATCGCAACCATGCCGCGCGTTTCGATCATACCGAGTGCTTCGCCCATTCTGGATCCTCCGGCGACCACTTCTGAACGTTGTCTGGTGTCCGTCTGAAACAGGCCTGATGTACTTCAGGGGCTAAAGCCCTTTTTTCTGGTTTGGCAAATTGCCGCGGTTAAAACCGCGGCCTACAAAGCTTTTCGAAAAATTCGAGCACGGCTTGTTGCGCTATCGGCGCGAGCGCTCTTTTTGTACGGCTTCGTCTACTAGCGCTTCGAGTTCGCGACGCGTCAGGGTGATTCGCTCGGAATCGGCGGCGTCTGCCGTGACTGGACAGTCTGGGCCGATTGACGAAGCTGTTTGAACGCCGTAGCGGGCGCGCGCCGCGAGCAATTTTTCCACATCTCCGCTGGAAAGCAAGACTTGTTTGCCGATTAATTCGGTTACAAGCGAGACGCGAGCGAAGTGTTCGGTGGTCTCCATGCGGAAAAAAGCGGAGAGCAGATCCTGCCCGTAGCAAACCACGCCGTGATTGGCCATCAGGATTGCTTCGTAGCTCTGGACGAGCGGTTCGAGTGCTTCGGTGAGTTCGTTGGTTCCGGGAGTGCCGTAGCGGGCGACCGGAATGCAGCCGAGGGAGAGAACCAGTTCGCAAAGGATGGCTTTGTTAAGGGGAATGCCGGCGGCTGCGTAACCGGTGGCGGCAGGGGGATGCGCGTGGCAGACGGCATTGATGTCGGGGCGGCGGCTGTAAATCAGGAGATGCATGCCGAGTTCGGAACTGGCATTGCGGCGGCCGCTCAGCTTATGGCCTTGAAGGTCGGTGACGACGAGATCGTCGGGCGTCATCATGCCTTTGCTGATGCCGGTGGGCGAGGTGAGAATGCGGCGAGGGTCGAGGCGAAGCGAGATGTTGCCGTCGGTGGAGGCGACGTAACCACGGTCGTGAATCCAGCGGCCGACGGCGCAGATGTCGCGGCGGTGTTCGTCCTCGGTTTTCAGAGCGCCCGGCGAAATGGCTTCAGGATACAGATTAGTCTCCGCTGACAAATAAGCTCGCGTTCACGATGACCACCAGTGGAACAGCCTTCGCCACCGGTCGATCGGGCACGGCATGCCGTGGCCCCCTACTGTAACGCATTCATTATGCGTAGATGCCGCGCAATTTCAGGGCGCGGGCCACGCGATCAATCGCCACAATGTATGCGGCGATACGATTATTCACCCCGTGGGTTTCTGCGTAAAGCACAACTTGATCGAAACTTTGCTCCATCACGTCCTGCAGGCGTTCATTCACTTCGCTCTCGCGCCAGAAAAAGCCCTGGCGATCCTGCACCCACTCGAAATAGCTGACGGTGACGCCGCCGGCATTGCCGAGAATATCCGGGATGATGAAGATTCCCTTTTTCTCGATGATTGGGTCAGCGTGCGATGTGGTGGGGCCGTTGGCGCCCTCGCACAGGATTTTGCAATCCACGCGGTGAGCGTTTTTCGTGGTGATCTGATTTTCGGTGGCCGCGGGAACGAGAATCTCGCAGGGATGGAAAAGCACTTCCTGCGCGCTCATTTTTTCGCCGCCAGCCGGGAAGTCGGGAAGCGGTTTGCGCTGGCCGTAGACCCATTCGATGAGCTTGGGAATATCGAAGCCGGCTTCGTTATAAAGGCCGCCGTGGATGTCTGCAACGCCGATGATTTTGTAGCCTGCTTTGTGCATCAGGTCCGCGGCCTGCGAGCCGACGTTGCCAAAGCCTTGAATGATGACGCGAGCGCCGCGGCGCTGCATCCCGAGTTTCTGAATGGCTTTGTCGCAGCAAATCATCAGGCCCCGGCCCGTAGCTTCGGTGCGGCCTTGCGAGCCGCCGAGTTCAAGGGGCTTACCGGTGACGACGGCGGTGGTGGCCTGGCGCACGTGCATGGCGTAGGTGTCCATCACCCAGGCCATGGTTTGCGCGTTGGTGCCGATGTCCGGCGCGGGAACATCGCGCTCGGGCCCAAACCATTCGCTCAGCTCGGCTGTGTAGCGGCGGGTGATGCGCTCGATTTCGGTCTTGGAGAGCTTGCTCGGATCGCAGATCACGCCGCCCTTCGCGCCACCGAAAGGAATATTGACGACCGCGCATTTCCAAGTCATCCAGGCGGCGAGGGCGCGGACTTCGTCGAGGCTGACGTTTGGGTCGAAGCGAATGCCGCCTTTACCTGGGCCGCGGATTGTGGAGTGCAGCACGCGATAGCCCGTGAAGACTTCGAGTTTGCCGTTATCGAGCGGGACGGGGATGTAAACCGTGATTTCCTTGCTGGGGTACTTCAGATAGCGGTAAAGGCCATCTTCCAAATTCAGCTTATGCGCGGCGATTTCGAAGCGCGCTTCCGCAGACTGATAAACGTTTAATTCATCCTGCGCAGCCGCAGACATGACACCTCCTGAATGAACCTGATGAGCGTGAATGAAAGCGTTCGGAAATGGACGTTGTTATAGGCGGTCACAAATTACGCCAATATGGCTCATGAAGAGCGCGGGCAAGTATACGAACAGGCGGAACGCGGTGCAAGAAAAGGCTTTTTGAAAGTGCCTTTAGGCTGACGCAAAACGGGACAGCGATCAATTGCGGGGACGCTGCGTGACGAATTCGCGGAGAAGAAGATTGGCGAGGCGGGCGGTGTCGTGGCGGATCTTGCCGCGCTGTTGCAGGAGATCGGAGGTGATATAGGGCAAACCCATTCGCTTCAGTTCCGTGAGCGAAGGCTTCACAATCTCGGCGCCCTGTTTGCGATAGCGACGCAACATTTGCGGGGAAGCTGGGGTGCGATTGATCACCGCCGAGTGGAAGATGGGAACGCGGGTGTGTTCGTAGATGGCGTGGACGTGATCGGCGACGGAGTAATGCTCGGTCTCGCCGGGTTGCGTCATGAGATTGGCAATGTAAATACATTTTGCGCTGGAGCGGGTGATCGCTTTTGTGACGCCTTCGACCAGGAGATTGGGAATGATGCTTGTGTAGAGCGAACCCGGGCCGACGAGAATCAGGTCCGCGGCGTGAAGCGCGGCGAGCACTTCGGAGAGCGGTCGCACGCGGCGGGGAACGAGACGAATGCACCGGATTCGCTGCTTTGAGCGGGAAATCCTCGTTTCGCCGGCGACGATGGAACCATCTTCGAGCTCGGCTTCGAGGGTGACGTTCTCCGTGGTCGAAGGAAAGATGCGTCCGCGAATTGCGAGCACCTGCGAGGAAACGTGCACTGCTTCCGGGAAATCGCCGGTGATATTGGTGAGGGCGGTGAGAAACAGATTGCCGAAGCTGTGGCCGGCGAGGCCTCGGCCGGCGGAAAAACGGTATTGAAATAATTTGCCGAGGAGGTCTTCGTCCTTCGAAAGCGCGACCATGCAATTGCGGATGTCGCCCGGTGGAAGGACGCGGTAATCGCGGCGAAGGCGGCCGGAACTTCCGCCGTCGTCGGTGACGGTGACGACCGCGGCGAGATCCGAGATAGGCCTTTGAATGCCGCGTTTGGGATCGCCGATATGTTGCTTGAGGCCGCGAAGGACTGTGGAGAGTCCGGTGCCGCCGCCGAGTGCCACGATGCGAACTGGGCGGACGCGAGGGTGCGAACTATTTTTCACGGAAGAAAATCGAGGCTAGGCGCTCGAACCGTCTCGCTCAGGGTAGAGCAGTTCGGTGAATCGAGGATCTTCCTGCAAGAATGCGAAGTCCTCGTCGTTGCGAGCGTGGTAGCGATTTTCGGGGCGAAGCTGGATGGCGATTTTCAGATTCTGCATGGCGGAATCGGCTTCGCCGGTGAGGCAATCGAGCGCGGCCATGGCGTACACGATGTGGTCGGCTTTCGGAGCGGATTTGCGGGCGCGATCGAGATGCTCGCGCGCTTCGTCCCAGCGACCCAGATTCATGAGCGCGACGCCCTGCGTGTAATGATCCTCGGCGGATTTGGGGGCAGCAGCCGGCAGGCGCGAGATGCGCTGCTCGCAAATGCGGACATGAACTTGCGCGCGATCGCGGAGTTCCCTGCTGGGACCTTCCAGGGCGCGTTCCAGGGACTGCTTAGCGCGTTGAAACTTTTGCTGCTGAAAATACTTAAGAGCCTCTTCGTAGAATTTGAGCTGAGCGAGTTTGGCGCCTGCTTCGGGATCGGGAGGCATGACTTTCGCCTTGGCGCTGGCCTTCAAGCTCTTTGTTTTCAGCATCTTCTGGCTACTTCTCGGGGATCGAGAGGTGCGGGCTGCGCGATGCTTCACGTGGTGGCTCCGTATTACTGTCGAGGAAACATAGCAAAGTCGAGCACCTGCGTCAATGCAGGGCTCAAGGTAGGCGGCAGGGTGATTTTTGGCGAATTGGACACAGAATGTCAGTCGGAGAGTGAATTCCTGCTAACTGGCAGTGTGGCGGAGAGTTGTCAATTGCGAAGCACGGCGTGGCGGTCGCGTTGGCGGTGGTGCGAGCCTGTGCTATAAGTAACCTCGGCTGCAAAACTGAGGAAATTGTGCCGTTTATTAATTTTCCCGCGCGCGAAATTAACTGCAAGCTTGTCTACTATGGCCCCGGCCTTGGCGGGAAGACCGCGAACCTGCAGTGGATCTACGAGCACACGGGGTCGAATCAAAAGGGAAAGATGGTGTCGCTCGCGACGGAGACGGATCGCACGCTTTTCTTCGATTTTCTTCCGCTCGACCTGGGGACTGTGCGCGGATTCCGGACTCGTTTTCATTTGTATACCGTTCCGGGGCAGGTGTTTTACGAGGCGAGCCGGCGATTGATTTTGAAGGGCGCGGATGGAGTGGTGTTTGTGGCGGATTCGCAGGAAGAGCGGCTGGACGCGAACCTCGAAACACTCGACAACCTGCGCGAACATCTGAAGGATCACAATTTGAATTTCGATACGATTCCTTACGTGCTGCAGTTGAACAAGCGCGACTTGCCGAACGTGCTGCCCGTGGAGGAATTACAGAAGCAGCTGAGTGTGAAAGGTGAACCTTCGATGGAGGCTGTTGCGGTTACAGGGCAGGGCGTGTTTGATACGCTGAAGGAAGTTGCGAAGCTGGTGCTGGCGGACCTGAAGAAAAACGCTTAAGTTTTCACTTAATTTATCCCGTCCTTATTTTTTGTATTCCTCGAAACAGACCTTCGCGAAATCCCATACTGCGTGCGGGCCGGATTAGGCCGTGGCGACGCCGCCGCGGAAGCTGGCGACAGCTTTGGCTTCGTCGGTGTAGGTGGGGATGGATTGAATGAGGCGGGTGAGTTCGAGCACTTCGCGGACGTGGCCGGTGGGGTTGAGGAGCTTGAGGCTGCCCGCGTTGCGTTCGAGGGTGACGAAGGAGCGAACCAGAGTGCTGATGCCGGAGCTGTCCACCTGCTGAACGCCGACGAGATTGACGAGGACGTCGCAGGGGGCGGTTTCGGCGAGGCGGCGCAATTCGGCACCAAGTGCGTCATTGCTGCTGCCGATCGTAATGCGGCCCTGCAGATCGAGGATGGTGACGTTTCCGGTTTTACGCGCGGCAATTTGCAGGCCCATGTCCCCTCCGCCCCATTCAGAATACTGGCGCAATACTGGTAGCTGCCGAGTGCGCATTATAACCCCGCAAGTGCTTGAGTAAGCAAGCGATCGCGAGGCGGAATGCGACAGCGCTGGAATCAGCAGAAAATCAGCATCACAAAGACAGGCAACAAAAAAGGGAGGTGAAAGCCAAGCGGCATTCCACCTCCCGGGGTGGGTGGGCTCGTTGCCAGATCGTCCTTTAGGTGGTACTTCCGCGTCTGACGACCCAGCAACCCGGCAAGAAGCCGGTGTCCACAGATTGATTCTGAAATACCACGAGGTAAGAAATGGTGTCAACGCTAATCGTGATGAATTGCAGCGCGGGGAGGCGAGTCGCAGGGCTTTTCTTGCGCAACCGGAACACGAGGTTGATCCAAGGTGTCGCGGACCTTCCGCGCTAAGCTTCGCGGGGAGTAGGGCTTTTGCAGCACCGGCAAGCCTCTCTGTTGGGCCTTTTGAAGCGAGGCGATATCAGCGCTGTAACCCGTTGCGAAGATCACGGAAACATCCGGCTTGATTTCGCAAATACGCGAGTAAATTTGTGGGCCGCTCAGTTTGGGCAGAACAACATCCAGAAGAAGAAGATTGATTTGGTCGCGGCGGCTTTCAAATTCATGCAGCCCCTGCTCACCGTCGGAGGCGAGGATCACTTTGTAGCCGAGGCTGGTGAGAGTTTCAAAAGCGAGTTCGCGCAGGCCGGGATGGTCTTCTACAACGAGAATCGTCTCGACGCCGCCGCGAACGGGTTGTGTGTCCTCGACGGTTTCAACGGATTTGGTTGCGAGCGGAGCGGCGGGAAGATAGGTACGAAATGTAGTTCCGACGCCCAGTTCGCTATACACATGCGTGAATCCGCCGTGTTGCCTGACGATGCCGTATACCGTGGCAAGTCCGAGACCTGTGCCCTTGCCGAGTTCCTTGGTGGTGAAAAACGGTTCAAAGATGCGATCAATGGTGGCCGCGTCCATTCCCGTTCCCGTGTCGGTGACTGAGAGCATCACGTAGTCGCCGGGGCGCGCGAACGGCTGGTGGGCACAGTATTCCGCATCGAAGATGACAAGCGCGGTCTCGATGAGCAAGGAACCGCCCTCAGGCATGGCATCGCGAGCGTTGATGCAGAGATTCATCAGCACCTGCTCGACCTGGGTAGGATCGGCGCGAACCAGGGAGAGAGCTGGGGCGAGGATAGTCTTGATTTCGATATTGCTGCCAATCACTTTTTCGAGGAGGTTGAGCGTTTCGGTGACGCTCTGGTTCAGATCGATATTGCGCGGCTCTAGAATTTGACGGCGAGCAAAAGCCAGGAGCTGGCGCGTAAGTGCGGCGGCGCGTTCGGCCTGCTGATGGATTTTATGGAAGTGGCGGCGGAGGCGAGCACCTTCCTCGGTCTCCTCCATGCCAATGTCGGACCAGCCCATGATGGCGCCTATCATGTTGTTGAAGTCGTGGGCGATTCCACCGGCGAGCTGGCCAATGGCTTCGAACTTTTGAGCCTGTAAGAGCTGCTTTTCGAGGGCCAGGCGCTCGGTGACATCCTCAACGATGACTTCCGCGCACTCGCCGTTCTGTTCGGGGTCGATGACGCGGCGGCCGCTGAGCCGCACGGTGATGATTTTGTCGTCTTTGCGTTTCCATTCGACCGTGGCTTCCACGTGCCCACTGGCCTTGTACCTTTCGCGGAGCTTCGTCGATGCCACGGGATCACGGTAAAGCGCGGTGGTGTTACCGATGGCAAGAAGTTCTTCGGCGGAGTTGTACCCCAGCATGCGGACGAATGCCGGATTGACGGCGAGAAGATTCCCTTCGCCGGTGACCCAGAGCATTCCGTAAGTTGCATTCTGGACCAAGCCTCGATAGCGAGCTTCGCTAGCGCGAAGTGCGTCCATGGCGCGCGTTTCCGCGTCACGCAATTCCTTTTCTTCGCGCGCTCGAATCAGGGCGGCGGGAAGGCGCGCCAGTTGGTCTTTCAAGACGTAGTCGGTGATTCCCTCCTTGATACATTCCACGGCGAGGCGATCACCGAGGGTGCCGGTAACCAGAATCAAGGGAATGTTCAGGCCTCGCTGCTTGATTTCGGCCAGTGCGTCCATTCCTGTCCAGCCAGGCAGGCGATAGTCAGCAATGACGACGTCGAAAGGTTTCTCAATTAATTTCTGAACGTAAATTTCTCTTGTGGCGACGGTGTCAACTTCAAATTGAAGCCCGGATTTCTTCAGCTCGCGCAGGCAGAGTTCTATATCGTCGGCTTCATGCTCCACCTGGAGCAGACGAAGCGGCGATTTAGCGCGAAGAGCTTCTTTTTCTGGCGTGATCTCCGACATCGAATCGAGACTCCTAAGAAAAGGCGGAAGCAGGCGGTTTGCTATTGACGATCAACCAATACATGCCCAGATGCCTCACGACATCCTGAAGTTCCGTAAAATTCACGGGTTTTTGGATGTAGCTGTTCACGCCGAGCTGGTAACTAGTGGCTACATCACGCTCTTCCTTAGAGGAGGTGAGAAGGATCACGGGAATGGCCTTCGTTCGAATGTCGCTTTTGATCTGTTCGAGGACGCCCAAGCCATCGACCTTGGGGAGTTTTAAATCGAGCAGAATCAGACGGGGAGGGGCGTCGAAACTCCGTGCGGAATAGGAGCCCCGGCAAAAGAGGAAATCGAGAGCCTCGGCGCCGTCCTGCAGATGGCGAATGTGATTAACCAGCTTGCTTTTCTGGAGAGCGTGGATGGTCAGCTCAGCGTCAGCGGGATTATCTTCGACCAATAAGATTTCGATGGCGTCAGGCACGACTTACCTCCATGGGCTGAAGCGCTGGTGCGGACGCCGGACGGTCGCCAAGGGAAAAAAAGAATGTGGCGCCGCGATCCGGCTCGGATTCGGCCCAGACTTCGCCTCCGTGCTTGCGAATGATTCGTTGAACGGTGGCCAGGCCGACGCCCGTGCCCTCGAAATCTTCCTGGCGATGAAGGCGCTGGAACACCCCAAAAAGTTTGTCGGCATACTTGGGATCAAAGCCCACGCCATTGTCGCGGACGAAAATCGTGGTGGGGCCGGCGGAATCGCTCGTGCCGATCTCGATTACGGCAGGCTGACGGCTCCGGGTAAATTTAAGCGCATTGCCGAGTAGATTGTTGAAAACCAATTTGAGCAGGCCGGGGTCGCAGTTAACTTCTGGCAGGGGCTCGACGCGCCACTCCACGCTTCGGTTTTCGGTCTCCGGCAGATCGGCAAGCGTGTCGCGAACGAGCGAATCAAGCTTGGTAGTTTGGCGGACCAGCTCTCTTCTGCCGATCTTGGCGAGATTCAGGAGGCCATCCACAAGATGGCCCATGTGATTCGCGCCATGGAGTACACGGTCAAGATAGCGTTGGGCTTCTTCGGACAGCTCCGCGGCGTGCTCTTCTTTCAATATCCGAGCGAATCCATCAATGTGGCGTAGCGGCGCGCGGAGATCGTGAGAGACGGAGTAGCTGAAGGCTTCCAGTTCCTGATTCGCGGCGGCGAGATCGGCGTTGGACCGCGCCAGTTCTCGCCTATGCCGTTCGACTTCCTGTTCGGCTTGCTTGCGTGCGGTGGTATCGGAAACAACTCCCATCATGCGCACCGGCTTGCCATTCTCGTCGCGATAGACGCGCCCCTGAGCGAAGGCCCAATGGAGGGAGTGGTCTTGCGCTCCGCTGACGCGGAATTCTGCGGAAAAGGTATTGGTGGCAAGTGCTTGGGCGAAACACGATTGAAATTGCTCGCGATCCTCGGGAACGATGTGCTTTATGGCGATTTGCACGCCCCACTCAGGCTGGAGCGAATCGTAGCCGAAGATCTGATCGTGGCGAAGGGAACGGAATGCGCGATCGTTGATCAAGTCTAAATCCCACACACCCAATTGCGCCGCTTCCAGAGCCAACTGCAACCTTTCTTCGCTCGCCTTGAGCGCTTCAGCCGCTTGCCTGCGATCGCTGACATCCCGGATGGCGCTGGAGATCAGCTTGCCCTCCCCGGTTTCGAGCGGGCTGAGACTGATTTCGACGGGAAATTCGGTGCCGTCCTTGCGGCGGCCGTAGAGTTCCAAATCTGCTCCCATCGCGCGTGGGCGGGGTGAATGAGAATAGCTCTGGCGATGCCCGGCATGCTCTCCATGGAATCGGTGAGGCACGAGAATCTCGACAGGCTGGTCCAGCAATTCATGACGCGGATAACCAAATAGCTTCTCCGTCTGCGCATTTGTGAGCACGATGCGGCCCTGTTCGTTCACGATTACGATTGCATCGGGGGCCGATTCGAGAAGATCACGAAATTTCTGCTCTTCGTGCTTGCGATGGCTGATGTCGCGATTGCTTTCGAGAATCGATACTGGCTTTCCCGCGGCGTCCACCCGCAAAGCCCAGCGGCTGGATACAGTAATCTGTGTTCCGTCGCGTCGGGTGTGCACGAGTTCACCTTCCCAATATCCTTTCTCGAAGACATCGGCTTGGATTTCTTCGAGAGGTTTTGGGAAAACCGTATGGAGAAATTCATGAGTAGTCCTTCCGCGGACTTCTTCCCTTTGCCAGCCGTAGAGCCGTTCGGCTGCGCGATTCCAATAGAGAATCTTCTTCTCGAGACTACGGACAAAAATCGCATCGTGGGTTAGCTCGAGAAGTTCGGCCAGCTCGCGGTACATTGACTCGCTGATGCGGAGATTGAGCTCGAGTTCGCGGCGGTCTTGTACTTCCTGCTGAAGCGCGGCGTTTGCAAGAAGCCATTGCTTCGAGCTGGGAAGGTCGAGGGCCTGCGGGAGGAGTCGAATCAAAAGGATTGCGGTGACGATCGACGCGGCAGCCGTGACTGCCTTAATGACGCCCGCGAGCCAATAGTTGGCATGCCAGAGATTCCAGATTTCCATGACGTGCGTGGCGCCACAGGCAACGATGAATACTCCGAAGCAGACAAAGATCCAGCTAAAGGGAAGATCCCGCCTTTTGCCAATGAACCAGACGAGCGTGACCGGAATCGTAAGATATGCCAGCGCAATCAGCAGATCCGAGGTCGCGTGCAGCCAGACCAGCCGGGCGTTCCAGAGATAGCAGAAGCCGTGTGGCTGGAAGTCACCCGAGCCGAAAAGCTGCCTCAGGAAATCCAAGGGTCCCCCGCAACGACACCTGTGACAAAGGCGCCTTGAATGTCGTATCGGCAGCTAGAAGCGAATAGATGAGCCAATACGCATCAGTGGGGAAATTTCAGAATGGAACAGGGATTTTAAGAGGCGGATAGGCCGCTAAGACAGCGTCGCTATTTGGCGGCCTGTGACGGCGCGGTGGGCGGATGCTCGGCGAAGTACTGGCCCATTTCGGAGGTGAGTTGCTGCAGCCCGGCGCGAACGTTCTTGTCGAGCGCCTCGACAACCGCCGTAACGGTCTTGCTTCCCACAGGTTCGTCATGGGAGTAGTCGCCGCTCCAGACAGTGGCACCCTGCTTGGGGTCGTATAGATCGAGATGGATGGCGAAGCGGGCGACAAAATCCGGTGAGTCAATCTCGGTGAGAGATCGCAGATAAGAGCGGACGATATACTCGCCCCTCGCATTACTTCCGGGGCGAAGAACGGAGCGATATTGTTTGGAGGCGCGCAAGTAGCTGACGAGGAGATCCTGCATCATGTCGGCGGGGGATTGAGCCCAGCGCTCGAACTCATAAGTGCCAAGTTCCACCGGACCCGCGCCGAAAACGATGCGGTCATCCCGGTAGAGGTGCGAGGTGATGGGCCTGGCGACAAGCAGGGAGACGGGATACGCCGTGGAGGACTGAGTGGTGGGCGGAGCGGGAACGTCGAGCACGTAGTATTTGGTAGGACGCGTGCCGCCACATCCTGACAGAACCCCTATAAGTACGGCCACCAGCACAGCACTGTTCGCGCGACGCATTAATGTTCCTTTCAAAGCTCCTGTCTCTTCAGCCTTACTTCGGCGCCTGACCCGTTTGGTGCGGCTTCGGGCTTGAGGTGCGAATCAAAGTGTACGGACGAGTCTTAATGGTTTCGGTGAATTCGCGCATGTTGTTCGAGACGTCGCGCAGGTTGTCGATGATCTCGTCGAGGTTCTCGGAATTGGCATCCATCAGGTTGTTCAGGCGGGTGGTCAATTCGTTCGCCTGCGTTAGAGTTTGCTTCAACTTATCGATGGACTCCTTGACGTTGGGATCGGTGATGACGCCGTCCATATGGGCGATCAGCTCGTTGGCCTTATCGGAGAGGTTGTTGAACTTGTCGAGGAGCGGGCTGAGCTTTGCGCTCGCATCGTTTATGTGATTCAGCGAAGAACGAATGGCAGGGCGATTTTCAGCGAGCATGCCTTTTATGTTGCCGATGGTAGCTTTGATATTGGCGCGATTCTCGTCGTCGAGGACATCATTCACGCGGGCCAGAGTGACCTTCATTTCCATTACGCGATCATTCAAATGGCTGATCAGATCCTGAGCGGAAGGCCCGAGGCCGGAGAGCATGTCACCGAGGTCTGCAAAGCTGACGTATTCTTTCGAGGGAAGCGTGGAGCCTGGCGGGGCGTGGGAAGCCTGCGGAGTTCCAGCGAGAAGGCCAAGAAAATTTTCTCCGAGGGCGCTCGTGCTAGAGATCGTCGCTTTGCTATCGGTCTTAACGGGAACGCTGGGGTCAATAGAAAAGTCAATCTCCATGCGCGCGGGATCTTTCGGATCAGGGGCCACTTTTGTAACGCGTCCTATTTTCGGGCCACCGGCGTATCGAACTTCGGTGCCTGGCGCCATTCCGCCGGCATTCTTGAAGTAAGTACGGTAGGGGACCAGCCCGCTGGAGAGGCCGCCTGACAGATACAAAATGGTGGCAATCAGCAGCGCCGATGCGACGATTACCAGAAGGCCGACGCGTGCCAGTTCTCGCTTTGATTCCATTGGCTTCCTTAATATCCCGCCCGATGTTTCGGGAAGGTCCCCCTCAGGCGCGCGGAGTATAGCACGAGCTCCGCGACCTCCATCATCGCCGCTATCATTGCCGCAACGGCGGAATCTCTCCCGTCAACATCTGCAGATAATCCAGCTCCGTTGAAATTTCCGGCTCGGGAACGCGATCGAGAAATTGGCGCACGCGCGGCTGCAGGCTCTTTTGCAGCTCGGCCGTGGTTCCATTGGCGACGATGACGCCTTTATCGAGAAGGATCATTCGATCGGCGATTAAATAGGCGCTGGCGAGTTCGTGGGTGACGACAACGATCGTCATGCGGAACGCCTTTTTTAATTTTAAGATGAGTTCGTCGATGCCGGCAGCGATGATCGGGTCAAGACCAGCGGATGGCTCGTCAAAGAAGAGAATCTCCGGATCCATGGCCAGGGCTCGCGCAATGGCGGCGCGCTTTTTCATTCCACCGCTGAGCTGCGCGGGCATGTAATTCTCGAATCCTGAGAGGCCCACCTGGTCGAGTTTCAGGCGGACCATGATTTCAATTGTGGAGTCGTCGAGAGGCGTGTGCTCGCGAAGCGGAAGCGCGACGTTATCGCCGACGGACATCGAGCCGAATAAGGCGCCGCCCTGAAACGACATGCCCATTTTTTTCAAAAGCTCGTCGCGACTGGCATCGTCCAGCGCCGCAAAATTCTTTCCACGAATCCAGATTTCGCCGCCGCTGGGTTTTTCCAGGCCCACGAGGGTGCGGAGCAGCGTGCTTTTGCCGGAACCTGAGCCGCCCAGGATCACGAGGGTTTCGCCGGGATTAATGTCGAAACTGATGGTGTGCAGGATTTCGCGCTCTCCATAATTCACGCGCAAATTGCGTACGGAGATCGCAGCGCCTCCGTCGGCGCGGCTCTCTGGCGGCTTCGAGATAAGGTCGGGCGACATATTCCAGTCCGTTTAGTCCGGCATCGCGAAGTAAAAAATGGCTGTAAAAATAACGTCGACAAAAATGACCATGAAAATCGACTTCACTACGGCTGAGGTTGTGGAGCGGCCCACTTGTTCGGAACCGAGGCCGGTGGAAAATCCCTCCATGCAGCCAACAGCGGTGATCACGACGCCGAACATGACGCTCTTCACTAATCCTGTGAGTATGTCGCGCTTCACCAGCGCGTTTAGCGTGGCGAGGAAATAGGAGTGCCACGTGAAGGGACCGCTGGTTACGCCGAACAGTCCTCCGCCTACTACGCCCATGAAATCGGCCCAGGTGGTGAGGCAGGGCAGCATCAACATCATGGCGAGTAATTTGGGGGCTACGAGAAAGCGAACGGGCTCGAGCGCCATGGTTTCCATGGCGTCGATCTCTTCATTGACCTTCATCGTGCCGATTTCAGCGGCGAAAGACGAACCCGAACGGCCAATCACCATGACCGCCGTCATTAGGGGGCCAAGCTCGCGCGTGATCGCGATGGCGACTGCCGCGGCAACGAATTGGAGAGCGCCAAGTTTGCGAAGTTGATAGGCGCTTTGAAGCGCAAAAATCAATCCGATGAAGAAAGAAATGAGCGAAACGATGGGAATGGCTTCGACGCCGACGGCCATAGCTTGATGAATCGAGCGGCTGAGGAGCTTTCCAACGCGGCCGGGTTCGACGAAGAGGGCCTTAGCGGCACCCCCTGTGATGCGAGCCAAGCCGCCAACGTAGGCCAGGCCGTTAATTGTCGCTGCGCCGACTGATTCAGTAAATGCCATTGGTGAAACCGAGCGGGTGACGACATCCCCGAAAATTAGCCGCCGAAGCCGACCGGAAATTACCTCGCGGGAGCGGCTGGTGCGCCGCCACCCTGCAGAGCTTCTTGTTCGTTGTTATAGACCTCAAAAACTTTTATCAGGCGCGTGAGCTCGAGTACTTCTCGAGCCGTGCGGCTGAGACCAAAGAGTGCAAAGGTGCTCTTCAGATCCCTTGCAATTTTTAGACCTTCTACCAGAGAAGCAACGCCCGCGCTATCAATATATTTCACGCTGAGCATATTCACGATCACGCGAGGTTTGCGCTGCGTCTTCAATAGATCGATAAGCATTTTGCGCATGTCCGGCGAGTTATAAAGCGTAATGTCGCCGACCACGTCCACAATCGTGGCTGTGCCGGAATCACGTGTAGATAGTTCCATTTACAGAGGCCCCCTGCAGGCGTGCAGGGTGTTTTGCCAGAGATTAGGCCCGAATGCAATCACTTTTCGGAAAAAAACCGATGGATCAAGGCCACACCGGAATCAGTCAAAGCGGGACGGGGAAAGAGCAGTCTTCAGCTGCGGTCGTCAAGTGGAACGTACCCGCGCAAATCGTGTCCTAGATAGATCTGGCGCGGACGGGAAATCTTTTGCTCAGGGTCGAGCAACATCTCTTCCCATTGCGCGATCCAGCCCGAAGTACGTGGAATCGCGAAAAGGACCGGAAACATCGTTACGGGGAAGCCCATCGACTGGTAGATGAGACCCGTATAGAAATCCACATTAGGATACAAGCGGCGTGTAACGAAGTACTCATCTTCGAGCGCTATGCGTTCGCATTCGAGCGCAATCTCGATGAGAGGGTTGCGGCCCATCACGTCGAAAACTTCATAGGCGATGTGCTTTACGATCCTGGCTCGCGGATCGTAGTTTTTGTATACGCGATGGCCGAAGCCCATCAGAAGCTTTTCGCCGGCTTTAACGCTCTTGATGTACGCCGGCACATTCTTCACCGAGCCGATTTCGAGGAGCATGCGGAGCACTTGCTCATTCGCGCCGCCATGGAGCGGACCGTAGAGGGCGGCGGTAGCCGCCGCAGTTGCCGAGTAAGGATCGACGTGGGAACTTCCGACGCCGCGCATGGCGCTGGAGGAGCAATTCTGCTCGTGATCGGCGTGCAGAATAAAAAGTATGTCAAGGGCGCGCTCGAGAGTGGGATTCGGCCGGTATTTCAATTCCGTGGTGCGGAACAGCATGTTCAGAAAATTGCCGGTATAGCTAAGATCGTTGTCGGGATAGGCGAACGGCATACCCAGGCTGTGCCGATAGGCAAAAGCCGCGAGGGTGGGCATCTTACCCACCAGGCGATAGGTTTGCTTGAGTCGGGAGTCGGGGTTGAAGATATCTTTCGCGTCGGGATAAAAAGTGGAAAGCGCTGCGACCGTAGAAATCAGCATGCCCATCGGGTGGGCATCGTAGTGAAACCCGTCGAGGAATTTCTTGATACTTTCGTGAATGAAAGTGTGGTGCGTGACGTGATAGGACCAATCGGCAAGTTGCGATTTGGTGGGTAGTTCGCCGCGAAGCAACAGGTAAGCTGTTTCGAGGTAGGTGCTCTTTTCGGAAAGTTCTTCGATCGAATACCCGCGATAACGGAGGATTCCCTTGTCTCCATCAATAAACGTGATTTTGCTGATGCAGGAAGCCGTATTCGAATAGGCCGGATCGTAGCTCATCATTCCGAAATCGGAAGGCTCAATCTTGATCGGGCGAAGGTCGATGGCGCGAATCGTATCGTGCTTGATGGGAACTTCGTACTGGCGCCCGTTGCGGTTGTCGGTGATTGTCAGCGAGTCGCGGCGCCCGGTGGCGGCAGGATTTGCGCTAACCACGGATTCTGACTTGGTAGGATTCATCGCTCAATCCCTTCGCGCCCCACATACTACGCTGTACGCGCGCGCAGACGCTGTGTATCTAACCTAAATGTATACCAAATTCGTGCGCTCACAAAACTGGAATCGCCCCAACGCTACCAGATGCTAATGTCGGCGTCACCATACGCTGCCGTATGTAAAAATAAGATGCCCTGATTAAGCCACTTCCGGGGATGTGCTCTTAATCTCCCGATTCGCAAAAGCTTCTGCTGTGACATTGTGCCGATAGCGAAATAGTTGCCTTAGCTTCTTGTCCACAAACCAACCTCCGAGGAGGTTGCCAATAAATCCGAGAGGCAATTCGTACTCGACGCGATCTTCGAGCCGGCAGGCATTAGGACCTTCCGGCATCATTCGGTGCGTGTGTTCCCAGCGCCGAAATGGGCCAGGAATTTGGACATCGCGAAATTGACGCCCCTCCACATAGTCGCGGTGCTCGAATTCCCAGCGAACGCGAAAGGGGCCGAGCTTCACACGCAGCACTCCGCGATCGCCGTTGCGTATACCAGACGCTGGTTGCAGCACTTCCAGCGGTTCCCAGTGCGGCGTCAAGCGCTCAAGCGCACCGGGCTCTGCATGCCAGCGAAAAACTTCTTCGGCAGGCGCGTTAATTATTGACTGCGCGACGAAAACTTTCCGTCCCATATTTTTTGAGATAGGCTCCTAGGCGAAATTTACGCGACGTGTTCTCAGAGCTCATGTAACGTACGTGTCAAAATCGGCTCTAGGGTACAAGGACGGAGGATACAGGGCCCTGGATACTCGGACACTTGATCGGCAGAAGCGGGTCTGCCGTCGGCAATGACACGTTTCCCGACGTTCACTAAGTTCACCGACTGTGCAGCGATCAAGTCTAAGAGTCATGTAACAGTTCCAGCTAATTAGTTCGGTTGAAAGGAGATAGATACGAGCTCACCCAACAGCTGCTGCTGCACTGCAGTCGCCACTGGCTGAGAGGACTGTGAAGCGGGTGAAAATGACCTCTGCAAAAATGCGAACTAACTGAATACAGAGCACATATAGAAGTTCGTTTCGTAAAAACCATGTTCCATCGAGAGCCGGTCTCGACCTACTGTAGATATTGGTCGCGACTCCGCCGTCGGGTTAATGGAGTTTGAGCGGCGTTCTCTCAAATCCCTTCGTGAGAGCCGGGCTATTTTTTCTCCTTTTTTGCCGTTCGTTTGACTCTTTGCCATCTTGCAATTGCGGCCTTACGGGCGCTAGCGCTTCGCTCTTCGGGAGTCAGCTTAGCAGCCCTACTCTTTCCTCCTTTTGAACCTCCCATTTTGCCCAGCGCTACCGCATTCGGGTTCTTCTCGCGCATTTGCTGCTATATGCCCGTAAAGACGTGAAAAATCAAGAGAAAAGCACTTGACAATGCGTAAGCGCCTACGCATAATTTATGCGTGAGCGTATACGCATGAAAAGTCTTGGCGCTCGGGGGAACGAAATTGAAAACAACCAGTAACACATTGCGGGCTAACATGCGGCTTGCGCGGGCTGCTTGGGGACCACTATCGAAGATAGCCCGCCAAGGGCTTCAGGAGCTCGTGAAGAAATATGCGTTTTCGGTTGCCCTGGGCGACATCTACTTTATTGATGGAGCATGGTTCGTCAGTCACGCGGGACTACTTCGTCTAGCAAGGAGATGCCGGTGCAGCGGTATACAGGTTTCTCCAGTCCGCGAGCTTTGCGAACCGGCAGCCAACAGATGGGTTTTCAAAGCGACTGCATTTAAGTCGCCTGCCTCGCGGGGATTTAGCGGCTATGGAGATGCCGATCCCACCAATACGTCTGCCCTGGTTCGCGGCGCGGAGATGCGCGTTGCCGAAACCAGGGCCGTTAATCGCGCTCTGCGCAAAGCTTTCGGTATCGGAACTTCTTCTATCGAGGAACTAGGCGCGCAGAAACCAACTTTTGAGCCTCCGAACAAGAAATCGTCCGAGCTCTCGGGCCGTAACGGCTTCTCGACTAACCAGCCTAGGCTCCGCGACAAGCTCTGCCTGCTAATTCGAAAATACGAACTCGATCCCGCCCTCGTGAAGCTCTATGCAGCTGATTTCTGCGGAACCGAAGCGCTCCGCGATGCCAGCCGAGACCTGGTCGAAGACTTCATTTCCACACTGGCTGAAGAAGCCGCCAAGGATCGCGCTGCGCTCGTTTGTAAGTTGAACAGCTACAACCAAATCGCGGAGGTGAAGTCATGAAACGACATTTCCCTGGTCTGCATGCTGAAGCATCACGCGGCGATGCCGTTCTGGAAGGTGTGTTCCTGGTTCGGGTGGATCGAGCTTACTATCGCTGGCATCCGCAAAAGCCTTTCTTCATTCTCAGCTTTGCGATCCTCGAGCCCAGCGATCTCGCTTCACGCAAAGTCTCAGGGCGAATTTACTGCACCCATAAGTCACTCTGGAAACTGAACTGGTTTCTTCGGGACTTCGGCTATGCCCCGGATCTGCTCGGCCGTGATGAGGTGGATGAAAAAGCTTTGCTCGGTCTAACTGGTGTTCTGCGCACCACGAGAAAAACCTTTGCGGGTTATTCTTTTGTCAACCTTGAAGGATTCGCGCCGTCCCCGGAATGGGAATTCATCTCAAAGGATGCTCGCGAAGGAGTCGTAGCAGGAGGGGCGAATGACCTACAGCTTCACCCAGATTAGCCAGTACGTACAATGCCCGCGGAAGTATCGCTATCGATACCTCGACGGCTGGCGCGAAAAGGAAGATCGAGCCTCGATGATTTTTGGTCGCTGCTTCGAGAACGCCCTGGCAGCCTATTTCCGCGACGAGGATTCGACTGCTGCTTTCTTTAAGGAGTGGCAAGAGCATCAGGACGCTGTGCTCAGCTATGCGAAGAATGATTCCTGGGACCGGCTATACCATCAGGGTGTTCGTCTGCTCGAACGATTTGCACAGGATGATCGTGTGCGAATCCGCTGCCCAAAAAAGAATCTTCAGGTCAAGTGCACGCACTCACTTCCATGTGGAAGCGAGTTTGTATCTTATGTCGATGCTATTGGCGAGCTGGACGGCACGAATTGCATCCTCGATTGGAAAACGACTGGATCGCGCTATCCGGAACAGCCAGATGGCCTCTTGTCGCTTGATCCACAGCTGGTCTGCTACTCCTGGATGACCGGAATCGCGGATGTCTCCCTGGTGGTGTTCGTTCGAAAGAGCGCGCCCGAAATTCAGTATCTGAAGACATCCATCGATGCAGAACAGCGTCGCGAGTTTGGCCAACTGGTGGAAACGGCCGTCGAGCAGATTGAAGCCGGCCATTTTCTGCCGCACAGCGGGATTCGCTTTCCACAAAACGGGTGTGTTGGCTGTTCCCATCTGGGCATCTGCCTGGGAAATCAGCAGCTCATCGATTCCAAACTCATTCGCCGACCGGGGGCAATGGATCTTGATTGGCTTGACCAATTTGACGATTAACGGGCGTGTGTTCGTGGAACCCAAACTAAATCGCCGTCGCGCTCTGTTCGTTCTCGACAAGGTCGATGAGATCTTGTCCTGGGAGCGTCATGCCGAGGAAGAGAAGGACACGCGGTTCGTCGAACTCGGTCGGTACTTGTGCGAAGTGCGAGCTGGCCAGTACTGGAGGCTCGAAACCCTTGCGTCATTCGATGATTTTTTGACGAAACGTTTTCCGGAGTCTAGGCGCAAAGCGTATTACCTGATGGCAATCCACGAGCAACTCCCTCGCCGCATTCACCACGACTTGCAGCAAGTGGGGTGGTCGAAAGCAGCCGAACTCGCGAAAGTAGCCCGGCGAGATGGCGAACAGTTTGATTGTGCAACCTGGTTGCACAAAGCGATCGAACTTCCAAAGGAAGGATTCAAGAGGGAAGTTGAGAAGCACCTGACGGGCCAGGAGACGGAACCTTGGGAAATCATTTATTTCAAACTTTACAAAAGCCAACTGCCAGTGATTGAGCGAGCCCTTGAGACGGCGGCACTGATGCTCGGCGCGAGCAAATCGCGCGGTTATTGCCTTGAGATGATGTGTGCCGATTTCCTTGCCAGAGCTCACCTCGAGAGTGGTAATTCCGATTCGCTGCTCTTCGCACTTGGTCGGCTTTATTTCCTGCTTCCGGATCCACAGAAGATGGAATTCGTGCAGCAAATAGGGAAAGTTCAATGAGTGATTTCCAACCGCGACAACCAAGACTGCGGCTCAACGCAGATTCTTACCGCAAGCTCCGCACCGAAGTGCTCCAGCGCGACGGCTGGCGATGCCAGTATTGCGGCAGTTCTGAGCATCTCGAGGTCCACCACATTCGCTCGCGGAGCCTGCTGGGTGATGACACAGATGAGAATCTGATCACACTCTGTGCTGATTGCCACAGTGATATCCATCGCAGCTGCCTTAAACCAAGGTGAACCGAACTGCGTTCTCCTAATTCGTAAGTTTTCTGGCGTTTAAGTATTCGCGCTCTCGACCTGAGCGAGGCAACTCAGGTTTGGCTCGGCGAAACAAAAGACTGCAATTCATCACCATCTCGCCCGCGATGGCCCTCATCGCGTCTCTTCGATTGATCTTGGATTCATCCTCGTACGCCTGATTGACGTTGCGTCCGGCGAAACTGCGTATTGGGGGCGGCCGCTGTAACAATCCGTTAATCAGAAGATGCTACAAGCGTCAGCTTGCTTCGGGGACTGTGTTTCCCGTATGTTGAGGGCATCCAAAGAGAGAAAACTATGAAGCGGATTTTAGTTGTTGAAGACGACAAAGACATTATCGAGCTGGTTCGGTACAACCTGGAAAAGGATGGGTACCAGGTGGGCGCGACGGGCGATGGGGCAACAGGGCTGGCTCAGCTGCGCAAGACTCCGCCCGATCTTCTGATTCTCGACCTGATGCTGCCGAAGTTGTCGGGGCTGGAGATTTGTAAAGAGGTTCGCAAGGACGTTAGCTTGAACCGGCTGCCGATTCTAATTTTGACGGCCAAGGGCGAAGAGGCGGATCGCGTGGTGGGACTCGAATTGGGTGCAGACGATTACGTCACGAAGCCTTTCAGTCCTCGGGAGCTCGCTGCGCGTGTGAAGGCTCTTCTTCGCCGTGCCGATCCGGGAACGCCCTCTGAGAAAGCGCTCGAAATCGGAGCTTTACGCATCGATCCCGCTGCCTATCGCGTGACGCGTGCGGGAAAACCGGTGCCGATGAGCACGCTCGAATTCCGTCTGCTCTACTTCCTCGCCGCCCGGCCCAATCGCGTCTTCACGCGAGACCAACTGCTGGATGGCGTGTGGGGCACGGAACGATTTGTTACGCCGCGGAGTGTGGACGTGTATGTACGACGCCTGCGGGAAAAAATCGAAGCCGACCCTCAGCATCCGGCTTACATGAAAACGATTCGTGGCGCCGGGTATTTATTCGAGACCCGTGCGAGCTAGGATTTTCTGGAAGATTGGGCTGACGTATCTGGCCCTCCTGGTTGGAGTTCTGCTGGCGGTTGATTTCTACTCCGCGGAAGTGCTGCGCCGCGAATACATTCGTAAAACCAACGAAGAACTCAGTTCGCTTATAAATCTCGGCCGTACGCGTCCGCCCGCAATCGATAATCTTTCACAGCTTCGCTCTTGGGTCGAGTGGATGTCGCAATCGGGGGCTCGCGTAAGCGTGATCGACAGTGGCGGCAAGGTGCTCGCCGATTCCGCCCAAGATCCCGAAACAATGGAGGACCATTCCGATAGGCCGGAGATTCAGCAGGCCCTCGCGAACGGCCAAGGACAATCCCTTCGGTTCAGCACAGATTCAGGGCGTCAGATGGTTTATCAAGCTGTCCGGTACCAACCGCCCGGCAGCTCGCCCGTAGTGATTCGCGCGGCGAAGCCGTTAACCAGCCTTGATCTCGCGCTCAGCGAATTGCGTCAACGGCTACTATTTGCTTCGCTGGTGATATTTCTCATTGGACTCATTGCTTCGCTCATGATTTCGCGAATGTTTTCAGCTCGAGTGGAGCGCCTGACGGAATTCTCGAAGCGCGTGGCAGAGGGAGATTTCCGGCCGCTGTCTGGTGACAACTCAAGCGATGAGCTTGCGGAACTGGGAGCATCGCTCAACGAAACGGCGCGGCGTCTGGAGTCCGAGATCCGTTTGCTGAGTGGCGAGCGCAATCGTTCAAGCGCGATCCTTCGAAGCATGGTGGAAGGCGTGGCGGTGATTGACGCTCAGGAGCGGCTCGTCTTTAGCAATCGCGCGTTTTCGGAAATTCTGAACATAGATTCGAAAAGCAGCGAAGGCCGCCCGCTCATCGAGGTGGTTCGCAATTCGGAATTGACGGGCCTGATCCGCAAGGCTCTGGACGGAGAGGAAGGCCTGCAGAGCGATATCGTAACCGGAATTGTCTTGCAGCAGAGTTTCTCCGTGACGGCTGCTCCTGTGAAGGCGCTCGAACCTACGGCTGGTGTGTCCAACGCGAGCGGGCTTTCGGCGGCAATATTTCCCGCACCAAAACCGTCGGGAGCGGTGGTTGTGCTTCACGACGTTACGGAGTTGCGGCGGCTCGAACGCGTGCGGCAGGATTTCGTCGCCAACGTATCGCACGAATTCAAAACTCCTCTGACAGCGATCCAAGGTTTTGCGGAAACCCTGCTGGGTGGCGCGCTCGAAGATCCAAAGAACAACCGGCGATTTCTCGAAATCATGCGCGATCACGCCAATCGGCTCGCGCGATTGACGGACGATCTCTTGAAGCTCGCGCGCATCGAAGCAGGAAAGCTCGAACTGGAATTCTCGCCGGTCGGCGTGATCGAGTTTATCGAGCGCTGTGCGGAAACAGCTCTGATGAAAGCCAGCCGCAAACAGATAACCCTCGACATCGAAATCCCGCCGGGACTTCCACCGGTTCGCGGCGATGCCAGCTTGCTGCGTGACGTTCTGCAGAATCTGGTCGATAACGCAATTCAGTACACGCCGCCGGGCGGGCGGATCCGAGTAAGCGCGCGCGTTAATTCCAAGGAAATGGTGATTGAAGTTGCAGACACCGGCATCGGGATTCCCCTTGTCGACCAGGAGCGAATTTTTGAGCGCTTTTACCGGGTCGACGCGGCCCGTTCGCGGGAAGCAGGCGGCACAGGCTTGGGCCTATCCATCGCGAAACATATTATCGACGCGCATGACGGGCGTTTGTGGGTAGAAAGCACCGTCGGCGAAGGTTCGCGGTTCTCTTTTTCGATTCCCTTGGCAAATTAGCCCCTCTCTGCTTGCGAGTCTTGAAACATTCACGACGGATTTAACCACTTGCAACATCCGCCCTCAATCATGTAGCTGCTGAAAAAAGGTACGGCTGGTTGCATACCCATCGGGCCCTGGGAGGAACGCAACGTGGCAGGAACAAAGGCCAATTCGGAAGCAATTTTTCAGAACGTGCTGGTGAACTACCTGATCTCACAGGCGCGGACTGTGGAGTCTTCGCTGAACCGCGCGCTTTGGGCGCTGATGGAGCGCAACGAACGGCTTGCCAGCGAAGTGTTCCTAACCGAGCCGCGCATCAATGAAATGGAGATTTTGATCGACGAGCACGCCATACGCATGCTTCGGCAGCCGAATCTTCTCGAAACCGATGTCCGCTTGATCGTAGCCACTCTCAAAATAAATAACGATCTCGAGCGAATGGGCGACCTGGCCGTCAATTTAAGCGAGCGCGCTATCTCACTGGCCGGAATGGGCAAGATTGAGACGCCTCCCGAACTCGAACCAATGACAACCGCTGTTCGTGCAATGGTGTCGAAATGTCTTGGAGCCCTAATCTACCAAAATGTGGATCTGGCAACGCAGGTTCTTGAGAGCGATGACATCGTGGATCAATATCGCGATCAAGTCTTCGAAGCACTTCTCGCAGGCATGACAAAGGACTCATCGCTGGCCGCGCCGAACCTTCATTTCGTTCTGGCCTCCCGACACTTGGAGCGAATCGCGGATCATGCAACGAATATTGCGGAAGATGTCCTGTTCTGGGTCCGCGGTCTTGAAGTAAGGCATGGCCGAGCGCGTTTGATGGACACCCAAGAAGACGCCAAGGCTTCGTAACAATTTTTTTACGTGTCGGTCATCCGGCAGTGAACAGCGACGCCTACCCTGCGTCATCCATTTTGTAGCCGGACGGATGCTGCGGAAATGATTTGCGCAGCAAGCGGTCGTTGGGTTCGGCTGAACAAGTTCTGGCGCGACAGCACTTTGCGCTAGAAAACGCAGTCTACGACCTGCGCCCACCAAGGAGGCGCGGCCTGGACAACCCCCGGGGCCACGCCTCCTCCATTTTTTTGAGACAGCTTTTCCATTTCACTTCGAATTGTTCCGTATGTAACGCGGCTGTAACAATTCCGACAAAAAATACGCACCTAAGGAGAGTACTGCTACCATGAAGAAGACCTCACTCGTTGTGTCGATCCTGTTGGTTCTGGCGATTGCGGTCGCCGCCCAACCGGCAGGCACGATATTGCTCAATGCCGCAGGCGCGACCTTTCCATATCCCATCTACTCCAAGTGGTTTGACGTGTATCACCAGAAAGACCCCAACGTTCAGATTAACTACCAGTCGATTGGTTCGGGCGGCGGAATCCGCCAGCTTCTCGCCGGCACTGTAGACTTCGGCGCCTCTGATGGGCCGATGACTGATGACCAGCTGAAAGAAGCAAAGTTCAAGATTCTGCATTTCCCCACGGTGCTCGGTGCGGTGATTCCGATCTACAACGTCTCAGGAGTAGCGGGAGAATTGAACTTCACCCAGAAGGCGCTCGCAGGTATCTATCTCGGGACAATCACAAAATGGAATGACCCGGAAATTGTCAAGGCGAACTCGGGAGTGAATTTGCCTGCAACCGATATCGTCGTTGTGCACAGGGCGGATGGCAGCGGTACGTCCTACATCTGGACGGATTTCCTTTCCAAGGTAAGCGACGATTGGAAGAACAAAGTCGGTAAAGGCACATCCGTACAGTGGCCAGTCGGACTGGGCGGCAAGGGAAACGAGGGTGTAGCCGGGCTCGTAAAGCAAACGCCCAATTCGGTCGGGTATGTGGAGCTGATCTACGCCGTTCAGAATGCCATTACTTTTGGGAAGGTTCAGAACGCTTCCGGGAAGTTTCTAAAGGCGGATTTGGCGGGAGTTACTGCCGCAGCAGCCGCGGCGGCGAAAGACATACCCGATGACTTCCGCGTGTCGATCACGAACCAGTCCGGCCCGACCGTGTATCCCATTTCGAGCTTCACCTGGCTGTTGATTCCGGCGCAAATTTCAGATGCCACGAAACGCGATGCGATCAAAGGCTTCCTGAAATGGATGTTGACCGATGGACAGGGATACAATGAAGGTCTCGCTTACGCTCGCCTGCCCAAACCGGTAGTCGAAAAGGAACTGAAGGCCATTTCGCTCATCCAGTAGCATGACATCAACGGCCACCACGATTCCGAACGCGGCTCCGCCCTATTCGGGGCCGCGTGCGTTCGTGCGGCGATTCCAGCACGGCGACGAAATAGCTCACCTTATTACGCTCACTTTCGCCGCTGCTATTCTTCTTATTACCTCCATGCTGGTCTGGGAACTGTGGGTGAATTCCCACCTTTCCCGCGCGAAATTCGGTTGGAACTTTTTCTGGACGCAGACATGGGATCCGATCTTCGACAATTTCGGAGCGGCTCCGTTTATCTATGGAACGCTTATAACTTCCAGTAGTTGCCCTCGCGCTTGCGGTTCCCCTCGGGCTCGCAAGCGCGATCTTTCTCTCCGAGCTTGCGCCGCGAAAAATCAGCGACGCGGTTTCGTTCCTAATTGACCTGCTCGCCGCCGTTCCCAGCGTTATTTATGGCCTGCTCGGCATTTTCGTAGTTGTGCCACTGATGCGCTCATGGCTCGGCCCTCTTCTCATCAACACTCTGGGAAAGCTTCCAGGAATCGGAAAGCTATTCGCGGGGCCGAACTACGGAGTGGGATTCTTTACGGCGGGAATTGTGCTGGCCATTATGGTGGTGCCGTTCATTATTTCCGTGTCACGCGAAGTGTTGCTTACGGTTCCTCGCGAGCAGCGCGAAGCAGCCCTTGCACTGGGCGCCACGCGGTGGGAATCCACCTGGAAAGTGGTGGTTCCGTGGGCTCGGACAGGAATTATGGGTTCGATATTCCTCGCCTTGGCGCGCGCGCTGGGCGAAACGATGGCCGTCACAATGGTCATCGGTAACGACCCCAAGATCAGCGCCTCGCTTCTGCGTCCGGGTTACACAATCGCGGCTGTGATTGCCAATGAATTCACGGAAGCTACCGGCGATCTCTACCTGAGCGCGCTGATCGAACTCGGTCTCGTCCTGTTCCTGATGACGTTCATCTTGAATGGTCTCGCTCGAATTTTGATCGTGGCAACTGAGCGCGGCGGAGGACGTCCCGCATGAACCGCGCGCTCCTAATCTGGCGGAAATCGCTCAACGTCATAATGCTCACCCTTACGGGTGTGGCCGCTTTATCGGTCGTCTCCGTCTTGTTCCTGATTCTCGGATATCTGATCTGGCACGGCGGTGCTTCTCTCAACTGGAATTTCTTCACGCAGTTGCCAAAGCCTGTCGGTGAGACGGGCGGAGGCATGGCTAACGCCATCGTCGGCAGCCTGAAACTCTTGCTCCTCGCTGCCGTTATCGGTTTGCCGGTCGGTCTGATGGCCGGCGTGTACCTCGCGGAGTTCGGAGGCCAGACTTTTTCTTTCGTGATTCGCTACACCACAGACTTGCTCAACGGTGTGCCGTCTATCGTCATCGGCATATTCGCCTACTCGCTGGTCGTGCTTCCGGTGAAACACTTCTCAACTCTCGCCGGCGGTTTCGCTTTGGGAATGATGGTGATTCCCATCACCGTCCGTAGCACGGAAGAGTTTCTGCGCGCGATTCCGGGAACCCTGCGCGAAGGCGCAATGGCTCTGGGCGCCAGCAAGTGGAAGACGATCGCCACGGTCGTGTTGCCCGCTGCGAGTGGCGGAATTCTAACCGGAATGTTGCTGGCATTGGCGCGCGTCGCGGGAGAAACGGCTCCTTTGCTCTTCACCGCTTTCAGCAATCGCTATTGGAGTCCGGGATGGTCCCAGCCAATCGCTTCGCTTCCGGTGATGATTTACACCTATGCGATTGCACCTTATGATGATTGGCACCGCCAAGCTTGGGCCGCAGGTCTGGTGCTCTTGGGAATCGTGCTCCTAGCGAATCTCGGCTGCCGCCTCGCCTTGAATCGCGGGGGCAATGTTCGGAGTGTATGACATGGCATCAGCAACTCAAGGAAAGAACCCCGCCGCTGAGCGGATTGCAACGGAGGTCCGGATGATCGAGCCGACACCAACGGGTTCCGAAAAGAGCTCACCGTTGCGTTTTAAGATTTCGAACCTCGATGTCTTCTATGGACCCAAACAAGCGGTGTTCGGTCTCAATTTGAACATTCCCACCAACAAGATCACGGCACTGATCGGACCGTCGGGATGCGGAAAGTCCACTTTTCTGCGTACCTTGAACCGCATGAATGAAACGATCCGCAACACTCGCGTCCAAGGCGAAATCCTGCTCGATCAGCAAGACATTCACGGAATAGATGTGGTGGGGTTGCGCCGCCGAGTCGGGATGGTCTTCCAGCGGCCGAATCCGTTTCCCAAATCGATCTACGACAATGTGGCCTACGGCTTGCGGGTGAATGGATTCAAAGGACGCCTCGACGATCTTGTGGAGAAGAGCTTGCGCCGCGCTGCTCTGTGGGAAGAAGTGAAAGACTACCTCAAGAAGTCAGCCTTTGCGCTCTCCGGCGGGCAGCAGCAGCGCCTTTGCATCGCGCGGGCTCTCGCTGTCGATCCTGAAGTTCTTCTGCTCGACGAGCCGTGCTCCGCTCTCGATCCCGTAACCACCGCGAAAATCGAGGAGCTGATGTTCCAGCTCAAAGACAGCTGCACGATGGCCATCGTGACGCACAATATGCAGCAGGCAGCGCGCGCCAGCGATTTCACCGCGTTCATGCTCGATGGAAAATTGATCGAGCACAGCGAGACTTCAAAGCTGTTCACAACGCCGACCGACCCGCGCACAGAAGCATACATAACCGGCCGTTTCGGATGATTCTCCGTGCGGCTTTGGGCCCGAGTTTCAGCTTTCGAATGAAGGGGACTGAGATTACATGGAACGCCATTTTGAACGCGACCTCGAGGAACTGAAGCAGCGTCTGCTCTGGATGGGGAGCTTGGCCGAGCGTGCGGTACATCAGGCTGTGCACGCCGTGCTGGACGCCGAAGAACACCTCGCTGAAATTGTGCTTAGCGAAGAAGATGCTATCAATGAAATGCAAATCGAAATTGACGAGCGCGTGCAGCGGATGCTCGCATTGCAGCAACCGATGGCTGCCGATCTTCGTTTTCTCTTGGCGGTTTCGCGAATCAACGGCGATCTCGAACGGATCGGCGACCAGGCCGTAAATATCGCCCAATCCGCGATGCGCGTTCTGCGCCATCCGCAGGTGAAGCCTTACGTCGATCTCCCGCGCATGAGCGAACTTGCGGAAGGCATGGTGCGCGACAGCTTGAATTCGCTGGTCCGCGGCGATATCGATCTTGCCCGCAGCGTTCTTCAGCGCGACGACCAGGTGGATCGCTTGCGCGACCAGCTTTTTCGCGAGCTGCTTACTTACATGATGGAAAATTCTGCGGTCGTGTTTGCTGCGTTCGAGCTGATTCTCGTCGCCAAGAATCTCGAGCGCATCGGCGACCACGCCACGAACATCGCCGAGGACGTCATTTACTTTGTCGCTGGCCGCGACGTCCGCCACCCTGCTCTCGACCGCCGTTAGTTGCCGCGTTGCTGCGCAGCGCTACCGCCGAAATACCAAGAGACAAACCAGAAAAACGGTCGCGGCCTCTATAGCACCCAGGACTACGTCCAGGAAATAATGGTAGCGGCCGAGAAACGCGCCGATCGCAATGCTCACTGCGACTACGAGGAATATCGCGCCGGTCAGCGGCAAGAAGCGCGTCAACACCAGCGCTACCGCTGTTGTTGACGCCACGTGTGCGCTAGGAAACGTGATGGCCTGAATGCTACCGCGAGTCAGAACCTCCAAATTCAGTTTGCGAACCTCATTCGTGGCGACTCCGGATTCTGCAGCCTGCCCCGGAACCAAACGCGGCGGCAGGGCTGGAACAAAAATCGTAACGGCAAAGCAGATGTCGCTCGCTAACACGACGACAATCCAGTAGAAGTCGGCTGCTGCACGGTGATGCCCCAGATACAGAGCGGCCAGCCCGATCGGCACCAACGGATAGCACATCAGGTAGGCCGTTTCAAAATATCTGGCCCATCCCCGATTCTCGCTGCTTCCGACGACCCACCGGAACACGCGCGACACTTTCTCGTCTGTTTGCGCGAGCCATTTCTGGATTCGTTCGTCGGGACCGGTGAAAAACTGTCCAGCTTGCCAATAGGGAATGAGCAACAACGCAGCAGGGAGCCAGTCGCGAACAACAGAGCCTGCGAGTCCGTGAAATGCCAATCGCGCAATCAAGATGGCGGCCGGCACGATGGCAGCAAGCATTGCAGTGTGCAATCGCCGTCGCATTTCCAGAGGCCGCATCCACGCCAGCAAACCAATCCCAATTACAAAGGCGATTTGAATCCATTCGGAAGCACGCATCTCGGCTGGAACTATAGGATAAACAGGAGGTAACGCGAATCCTTCAATCTCAGGCGGGTGAAGCTCGAGTCTAAAAGGAAAGCTAAATACGCGTTAGGGCCGTGGCTTCGTCTTCTGAAAGATCCAATATCGAATCGAGGCGCACCATTTTCAGTAGCATCATCACGCGTTTACTCGGCGCGAAAAACGTGCATTTTCCACCCGCGCGCTTCAACATCGTAAAAGAACGGACAAGAGCGCCAATTCCCGAGCTATCAAGCTCGGTTACGCCCGCCAGGTTCACGGCAACGCGAGTGGATCCCGCATCCATCAGTTGCTGAATCTGACTGCGGAATGCCTCTTCCGCCTCACCCAGTTTGAGCGGGCCCTCAAGATCGAGGATCGTGGCGTGGCCAGCTTTGCGAATACTAATATTCACAGGTACCTCACAGCGAGTTGCAAAGCTAACTGAATTGCGCTCCGCAATCAAGGGCTTGCACTCTTAGATGTCTTGTTTATTGGGCCCATTACGGGACAGTTCCTTGACGCGCTACAGCCCCTTTTGTTAGGCTCCGCGCGTTCTCTTTCCCCCGGTCTCCGGGCTCGGCGCGGGGGCGGGTGTGAGAACGCCCCTCCAGGGAGAGCAATGGAAACATCTTCGGCGCTCTTCGAACTCGCGAGCGTGTCTCTGGCGTGTCGCGATCAGGATACGCTTTTGAAGACGTTCGCGGCTCGCGTCGGAGCCACGCTCGGAGCGCGCGCGGTATTCGTGTGGATTCACGATCCTCAATCGGAAGGGCTGGTATGCCGAACGCGCTGGACCGAGACCGGCGAGCGGATCGTGCCCTCCAGCGAGCCGGTCACTGAAGGACCTCTCGCCATCGTGTTTGAGTCGGCAAGCACAAGCCGCCTCGCCGCGCAGGATCTATCGCTTGATGATCTCGAGCATCTGGAGGAGACGAGCCGGGTCCGCGTCAAATCTGCAATGTTTGCCTCTCTTCCCGGCGTTGAAAGCCCCGAAGGCGTGGTCGAAGTCCTGAACAAAAGGGCCGGAAACTTTACGGAGCAAGACGCGCATTTTCTCGAAGAGGCGGCGCGGCTGGCAGGCCAGGCTCTCACGAATCTCGAAGCTATCGAAGGCGAGCGCCACGCCCAGCTCGCAACTCTCGAACGCCTCACTGCGCTTTACGACCTTGGCCGCACGTTCACATCCACGCTCGAGCTGGAAGAGCTGCTGCCTATCGTCGCCGGCAAAATCAAAGACATTCTCGGCGCTGGGGCCTGCAATCTCTGGCTCGCGGCGGGAGACGAACTCCGGCTGGCCAATACCGCGGGAGTGGATCCGACAGTGGAGCAAGGTGCGAGCGTTTCCGCGAGCGAAGGGCTGCTCGGTGAAATTGCCCAGGCGGGAAATCCGAAGCTCCTTGAAACGCCATCGGAAGAGCCCGGTCTCGAAGAGCGCATCAAGGCGGGCGGCGAATTCGAGATCGAGTCGTGGATGGCGGCGCCGCTACGAAAAGAAAACGAGGTTCTCGGCATCGTCGAGCTGGTGAACAAGACAGACGGCACTCCCTTTAATGAAGAAGATCTTTTTTTCCTCGAAAGCATCAGCGAGCAGGCTGCTGTCGCCTTGCACAATGCGAATCTTCTTGAATCCGAACGCAAGGTCCACGCCCTTGACGCTCTTCTAAAAATTTCGCAGGAAATCACTTCCACGCTCGACCTCGACCATGTTCTGTCCACGGTCGCCCAGCAAGCCGCTTCCGTAGTTCCCTTCGACAAATTGGTAATCGGCTTCTTCGACCGGCGCAAATTCGTTCTGGGCGCCGTCTCGGGCGAAGCGGAAGTTCCAAAAACGCGCGAAATGAGCGAACTGCGCGACCGCCTGGAATGGGTATCCCAGCAGGAAGGCCCCGTCGCCGTCGATAAATACGACGATGGCTGGCACGCCGATCCGGAAGAGGCTCGCGCACAGCTCGTTTCATACCTCGAAGCCTACGATCTCAACGGCGCGTACGCGTTGCCCCTGCGCGACGACCAGGGCGTTCTTGGCGCGATGATACTTCTCAGCAGCGACGCCGACTTTCTCACCGACGCGAACAAGGAAACTGTCTCGATTCTCGCCAACCAGACGACTGTTGCAATCCGCAATGCGCAGCTCTACCAGCAGGTTCCGCTCGCGAATATTTTCCAGCCCTTCGCCGAGCAGAAAAAACGCCTCGCCGCTGCGATGCCGAAGGAGCGCTGGCGCTTATATGCTGAACGCGTCGCAATCGTTGCCGCCATTCTTATTCTAGTTCCGTGGCCTATGCGCGTGCGCACGGATGCTACCGTCGTTCCTGCTGAGCGCCGCATCGTCAGCTCGATGGAAGGCGGAGTCGTTCGGCACGTTTTCGTGCACGAAGGCGAAACTGTGCAACCGGGCCAATCTCTCGCGCAACTTGACGACAGCGAGGATCGCATCAAGCTTGCCCAGGCCGAAGCCGCTCTTGCGCAGTCTCGCCGGGAAGTTGCAGAAGCTGAATTTCGTAACGATCCATCGGCGGCGGACAGGCCAAAATGCGCGCCGACCTTCATGCTGCCGAAGTGGCTCGAACAGGAGCGAGTCGACTCTGCGGATCTTCGTGCGCCGATCGCTGGAGTCGTTGTCACTCCGAAAATTGAAGAGAAGACTGGAAAGTGGTCAAGGCGGGCGACCCCTTTGCCAAATCGTGGAGCAAGATCAGATGGCCGCCGAGATGAACGTGCCCGAAACCGATTTGGCGCTGGTTCGCCCCGGAAAGGATGTCGCGCTTAAGCTCAATGCCTTTCCAACGGCGACATTCCTTGGGACCGTCGATCGCATCGGTGCTCAAACTCATTCCGACGCTGGCGAACAATACTTTCTAGTCCGCGCTCTCTTTTCGAATTCTGGCGGGCGCGCTCGCGACGGAATGGTTGGGCGCGTCCGCATCCGCGCAGCCGGGGGTTGGCTCGGGAGTGGTTGGTATCCGGTCGGCTACGCGCTGTTTCGCGATCCGTTCCGGTGGATTTGGCAGAAGGTGTGGAGCTGGCTTCCGTAAGCCAGGGGCAGGGACATGATGAGACGTTCGACGTATCTTCCAATCGTAACTTTGGCGCTCGCGCTCGCGGGCTGTGGCGATTCTTCTCATGCGCCGGATTCTACGGCCGCCGCACCAGCTCCTTCTGCATCAGAACCTTCGCGGCCGTCTGCACGACCGCCGTTAAGCCGTCTAGCCGAACGATATACTCAGTGTGCTTTCCGTTGAGCATCAAGTGGACCTTTCCAGCGAACGCGACGGCGTGGTCACGTCCATCGCAAAAGATGAAGGCAGCGCCGTCAAAGCCGGCGAGATCCTCGGCCAGCTTGATGACCGCACCCTTCAGATGGAGCTCAACAAAGCTCGCAATGATCTCATCGTTGCTGAGAATAACGTGAAATTCAAGGAAGCGGAGCTGAAGGCCAAGGCTGCGGCTCTAAGACGTCAGCAGCAGTTGCGTGAGTACGGGCTTTCGAGCGAAGCCGATCTGGAAGCCGCAGAGTTTGAAGCAAAAGGCGCTGAATATGACTGCATGGATGGCAGGCCTTGTCGAAAGCAGCCACTCGGAAATTCATCGCCTCGAAATCCAGCTCGATCAGACTCGGCTGCGCGCCCCATTCAGCGGCGTCGTCGTGCGCCGCTATATTCGCGAAGGGCAGGCAGTCGCCAAAAACGACAAATGTTTTCGCATCAGCCAGCTCGCGCCTCTCCAGGTTCAGTTTCAGATCTCTGAAACTTCCTCAAAACGTCCTGAGCGCGGCGCGCCCGTTGATCTCTCGCTTGTCGGCGATTCCGGTCGTGCGCTTTCCGCTCGCGTCGTGAAAGTGAGTCCCACGGTTGATCCTGCGAGCGATAGTTATGACGTCACCGCCCAGCTCGTCGGCTCCGGCATTTCAGATTTGCGTCCCGGCATGGCTGTGCATGTAATCTGGCCAGGAACTTCGCCAGTGAAACCGTAGGCTTAGCGAGCTATGCGCTTCGGCCCCACCAGCATTCAACTCTCGAGCGTCCTCGCCAAAGGGCTCCGTCGGCCCGAATTACGCTCCGATCTTCGGATCAGCGAACAAACCGTCGCCGGCGAAAAAAGTTACGTAATCAAGAATCACGAAACCAATTCCTACAATCGCTATGGTGAGGTCGAGTATCAACTGCTTATATTGTGTGACGGGACACGCACTGCGGCGGAGATATCAGAAGCGCTCTCCGCCAGGGCCCTGATTCTGCAATTGCGGAATCTGAGGTCCTCGAATTTCTCGATTCAATCGAACCGGCCATGTGGGAGCGTTCCCTCGGTGACAAGAACCTCGCAGTGCTCGAACGCATCCGCGACGAGCGGAAGGGCCGTGTCGACCAATCGAGTATGCTTTACATCGGCTTCAAGGCCTGGGATCCCAACAAGACTCTCACCGTCTCGATAAGTACTTGGGCTGGGTGTTCACGCCCGGGTTTGTGATTTTCTCTTCGCTCCTTTTCATCACCGCGGCGTATCTTTTAGCCGGCGATTGGACGAGAGTTCAGCACGACATGGCCTCCTTGTATTCCTTTCGACAAGAGCTCCTACGACATCTGGGCTTTCTGGTTTCTCCTTCTCTTGCTCGGTGCATTTCACGAATTCGGCCACGGCCTCACCTGCAAGCATTTCGGAGGCGACGTTCATCAGATGGGCTTCCTGCTCATTTATTTGACCCCCGCCTTCTACACAGACACTACCGACATTCTTCTGTTCGATCGCGGATCGCGACGGCAATGGGTAATCTTCGCGGGCCTATGGGTTGAGTTCACTCTCTGCAGTTTTTCCGCACTCTTGTGGCACTTCACCCCTCCCGGCTCCATCATCAATGATCTCTCTTATAAGATGATGCTCATCAGCGGCATTCAAGGCGCGCTGCTGAACCTGAATCCCCTCATTAAGGCCGACGGGTACTACGCCCTTTCGCAGTTCCTGAACATCGACAACCTGCGCGAGGAGTCCTTCACCTTCCTGCGCGTTTGGGCCGAAAAATATATTCTTCGCCGCGACATCGATTTGCCGCCCTCAAGCCGCCGACACCGCCGCATTTTCTTTGTCTTCGGCGTTGCTGCGATCATCTACAGTGTCGGCCTACTTGTTATCGTGCTGCTTTTTATTAAGAACATCCTTGTTTCAAAGTTCAACGACTGGGGCTATGTCCTGTTTGCCGGCGTGTTTTACCTGTTCGTCCGGAATGGCATCAAGTCCGCCGTCCCGGTGGTTCGCGCCTGGATCAGAAAACAGCGGGAGTCCTATATGACCTGGAAAATCACGCGTGCCCAGACGTTCGGGGCTCTCGGAATCGCCTTTCTGCTGCTCCTCCCAAAGGTCCCCTCGAGCGTATCCTCAGACCTTGTACTCGAACCGGGAAAAGACGCGCATCTGCGAACTCAGGTCGCCGGGACGGTGGCTCAGGTTCTCGTCCACGAGGGACAAGAAGTGAAAGAAGGACAGCTGCTGGCAGTCCTGCACAACCCCGAAATCGAATCGCACGCGGGGGCGACTGCCGCTGAGTTAGCGCTCGCCAGCAGCAATCTTCGCCTCAATCAAGACGAACCGGCATCAGGCAAGGCGGCTAAGGCCGCGCGTGAACGCGTTCGCCTCCAAAAGGAGCTTACAGTAGCTGACCGAAACATCGATTTTCTTCAAATTCGCGCCCCGTTCGACGGCGTCATAACCACGCCCGAAATCGAACAGCGCGTCGGCGAGTATCTAGCTGCAGGAAGCGAATTCTGCCGTGTTTCGGATCGTCACACAATGAGGGCCCGGATTCTCGTTCCCGACCGCCAATTTGTCGACGTCCACCTCGGTGCCACCGCAAAGGTGAAAGTGCTCCCCTATCCGGCTCGTACCTACTCGGGCCACGTTGACGAAATCCTTCCTGCCGCCGCTGCGGATCTCCCCGTCGCCCAGACGCAAAAGCTCACGCGCTTCGGCCAGTCACTTACCAACGATATTGCAGTTGTGATGGAATTCCCGAATCCAGACGGCTCTCTGGTCGAGGGGATGACCGGCACAGCTAAGATCAGTGTCAAGGCCAGCCCGATCGCCTGGCAGGCAAGCCGCAGCGCATGGCGCTGGGTGCATTCTCAGCTTTGGTGGTAGTCTGCAGAAGGTCTGCGTATCGCTTCTAAAAAGAGAAGAGCCGCCGTTCCTGGGACGGCGGCTCTTCGGGGTTGCTGCTACTTCAAACTCCCGGCCTAGCGGAGCGCAAGGTCGGAAGATCGTTAAGATTCGGTGGCTACTGTGGCCATTTGACCGTGAGGCTTCGCACAGACATAAGGGGATTCTTGCGCTCGAGCTTTTTCGCTTGCTCGACTTTCTTGCTCTTCTTCACTGGCTTCGCGGTCGGTTTCATGACTTTTGATTCCCTCTCACTAAATTGGGGCTGCTCTCCCGAACAGCTACATATTGCAATCGGCGTGCCAAACGAATATGGCTCGCGTGACTCAAACGAAAGCATTTAATCAGCTTATCCGCTCTCGATTTCCCTTGCCAGTCGATCATAGCGTTGAATTTTGTTCAGCTCTGTTGATTTATTCAATGCGATTTCAAATATCACTTACGCCAGCTCTCCCTGCCATGTCTCCGGTACGAGAATACCTCTTAGGAGGGTACGGATGCGGTCGCGAAGACCAGTTGCTAGACGGGATTCTGGCAGTGGCGCCCGTTACGTCTTCCAGGGGTTGCGCATCAGGGGTTTGGTGGGCTCTATCTTCGTTGACTTCTTAAGTTTCGTCGTTTTCTTCTTGGATCTCATAGGTGGGCTTCCACGCTTCGGCTCCCTGCATCCATTTGCCTAAGGAAACCAGTTTAAAAGAGTAAGGGCTGCCATCAGGTGGAGGGCAGCCCTAGTCTCTTAATCTAACATCTTTTCCCCAAATTCGCGTGCCTTCGTCAAACAAGCACGCTCAAAAAATCACTTAGCGACTGATAAGCGGCTTAACCGATCCGAGCTTCTTGGACTTCTTCAGGGTTTTCTTTGCCATTTTTTTCTCCCTCTCATTTGCCCCTCTGGGGCGATGCTTTCTTATAAGCAATTGCTTCGCCATTGTCCAGTCTCGGAATATTCTTTCTAAGTGTCGTGGAATCTACGCGCCTTAAACCCTGACCAATCGAACGGCCGTGATCGCTAGCGCTCGCAATATTGATTTAATCAACGACGCTGAATTTTTCATCACTCACATCCTCTCTGTGCCGCTTTTCCTTTGCAGGGATGTTCCTATCGCTCGCCGGCGAAACGTTTTTTGCAGGCCGCAAAGAAAGAAGGGCCGCAAGCCTCTCGGCGGCAGCCCTTCTTTAGATCTCCAACCTCGAATTCGCCTGCTCTTGCTACTCTCGTCAGCTCGCCCGCTTCGTCACTTCCTACGAAGCGGCTTGGTCTCTTCGAGTTTCTTGCCTTTCTTCAATTTCTTCATGGTCATAGGGATTATTCTCACCTGTCAGAATTGCCCGAAATCAGGCCTCGCCTTTCTAACGGCACGTCCTTAGCCACAGCACCTGCGCTCTTTGCCCGGAATTCTGGCTCCAGGTGTCATCCGCTCGTGGCAGTGCCTACGTTGAATACCCCGTACTCACGCTCATTCTTCAACACACCTAAAGGCCGTATTTGCGGCACAGATAGTTCAACCGGTTCCGGTCGACGCCCAACAGCCGCGCCGCCTCCGATTTCACCTGCTTGGCCTGTTCCAAAGCTTCGTGCACCCAGCGCCGTTCGAATGCCTCGAGCTCCTTATCCAGATTGATTCCCGCTTTCGACAGCCGAAACCGCCCCCGGTCACGCCCACCAGTCTGCACGATGTCGGCTGGCAGGTCTTGGAGACCAATGATCTCGCCGTCGGTCATAATCACCAGTCGCTGGATGGCATTTTCGAGCTCGCGTACATTGCCGGGCCAAGGATAGCGTTTTAGCGCCTGCATCGCCTCGTCCGCGATTCGTTTTGCCGGAAAGCTATTCGCCGCGCAATACACGGTCACGAAATATTCCGCCAGTACCGAAATATCCTCCACGCGTTCCCGCAGCGCCGGCACGAAAATCGGCACCACGTGAATCCGGTAATACAGGTCCTCGCGGAACCGGTCGTCCCGCACCATCTCTTCCAAGTCCTCGTTCGTAGCGCTGATCAGCCGGAAATCCACCTTGATCTGTTTCTTTCCGCCCAGCCTCGTCAGCGACCGGTCCTCGAGTACCCGCAGCAGCTTGCTCTGCAGCGGCAGCGTCAGCGTCGCAATCTCATCGAGGAACAGCGTCCCCTGGTGTGCCAGCTCAACTCGGCCTTCTTTGGTGCCTACCGCTCCCGTGAACGCGCCCTTCTCGTACCCGAACAGCTCCGCTTCCATCAACCCTTCGGGCAACGCCGCGCAGTTCACGCTGACGAACGCGCGATTTCTCCGCGGGCTCTGCTCGTGGAGGGCACGCGCCACCAGCTCCTTCCCTACGCCGCTCTCGCCGCGAATGATGACATTCGTCGTCGCCCGCGCCATCCGCTTGATCGAGTCAAACACATGCCGCATCGAGTCCGTCGTTCCGATCAGATCGCCGAGCGCATTCTTGCGGCTGATTTCCTCGCGCAACAGCCGGTTCTCGCGCTGGATATGCAGCTTCTCTACTGCGCGTTCGAGCAGGTGCCGGAGCACGTCTGTATCAATTGGTTTTATGAAGTAATCGTAGGATCCCGCGTCGATGACCTTCAGCGCGGTGGATTTCTTTTCGTCGGAACTCAGCACGATCACGAGCGTGTCGATGTTGCTTCCGTCCAGCCTTGACAACAGCTCAGTGCACTCCCGCACCCCTCCCGACGCAATCGGAAGGCCCAACAGCAACACATCCAGTTCTCGCTCTTCCAACAACTTTACCGCTGCGTCGTAATCCTCGCCCTCAAGCACTTCAAAATCTGAACGCAGGGCCGACGCAATCTTCGCGCGCAACGCCGCGTCGTCGTCCACGATCGCTATTTTGGGCTTACCCGGGCCGGGCGTGATGGCTGTCTCCGCTACTAGCGGCTCCTCGAGAATCGCACTAATTCTCGAATCGGAGCCTAGCCTGTGCGATTTAGGCCGCGATTCTAGGTGCGACGCGCGCACATGTCAACGCGCCTGCGTGTCAACGTACGGGTGCGCTGCACCTTAGCCCGCGACGAGAGTTCGCGCCGTGTGGCTAAGTGCCTCTGAAATTTGGAAGGCTTGATTATCGGGTGAGTCGAATACGGAGCTCCGCCGCCGCCGAGACGGTAGAGCAGATGGAAGGCCCGGATTTTTCCGCGGTTATGCCCCGGCCGCTGACTCGGCTGCTTCGTCAGACTCGCCCGCGTCCGCCGAAGACCGCACTAAAATCTCGACGCCGTATTTCTGCATGTCGAAATTCTGCTTTCGATCCGTCTTATCGAGAATCTCGCGCACGCCTTTTCCGATTGCCGCCGCCATAGTACCCGCCGTAACGATGGCTTTCCCTGCCACGGTTCCCGGCCCCTTCTCGCGATCCTCAAACTTGATTTCCACTTCGAATGTCTTAGCCACCGATTTCCTCCGATTTCCCATTAACAAAAGGCGATTCGCTAGCTTCCAGAGTACTTTGCTCCCCGGCAGCTTCGCAATACACTCTTCAGTTTTTTTTTGCTGCCCTGTTGCCGCGCCTTCACCAGCTATGTGGCAGGGAAAAGTAAGCCTTTCACTGTATCGACCGACCGGTTGGCGCTCAGTACGATTTTGTGTTGTCGGAGTTCCGCCGAATCCCGCTTGGAGAAAGGTAGAAGCGTTGAAAGCAGGTTGTGATTTGTTCCACAAAGACTGACCGATGCCGATGAAAATAAAAACCCGCGGCGTTCTCGCCGACCCGACGCGCTTGGCGTCCTTCGATAAGGACCTCCCGAATCGGATACAGGTCATCATCGAGACCCCCAAAGGCAGCCGGAATAAGTTCGCATTTGATCCCCAACAGGAGGTGTTCGCGCTCGCGAAGGTCCTGCCCGCCGGCATGACGTTTCCTTACGACTTCGGTTTTATTCCCTCGACCAAAGCGGAGGACGGCGATCCTACGGATGTTTTGATTCTAATGGACGAGCCCGCTTTTCCCGGAGTGCTCGTGAAATGCCGCGTGATCGGGGTGATTGAAGGCGAGCAGGGCAAGAAAAAGAAAGGGCAGCGCAACGATCGGGTCGTCGGCGTGGAGGAAGAAAATCACAGTTACGCCTACGTCAAGCACATTGACGACCTGGGCAAGAAATTCGTGCAGGAGCTGGAAGAGTTCTTCGTCAATTACCACAGACATCTGGGCAAGAAATATCGAATTCTCGACGTGAAAGGTCCCGCAGAAGCATGGCGTCGTATCGAAGACGGCAGAAAAGCGGCTCGCCGTAAAGATTAGTCACCCTTTGACGAAATAGTCGCGTGCGAAGCGGTGCCTGGGTGGCCTTTGCGGAGAAAAAGACGGTGTCTGCGCAGACGCCAGATTAGAACTGAAATCGTGGTCCACACCACAAGTGCCGCGAAAAGCGCGATCGCCCCGCTTGAGATGGGCAGCAGCTTCCATGCTATAAGTGCGAAACCGACGAGGCCGATACTTCCGATGGCTGCGCCGCGCGCATCCAGAGCAGCAGCCTCTCGCCCGCGACTGGTATTTGATATTCCCGCTCTTCTTTTCTTCTCTCGCTCGTGCGTCTCGAGCAGAGTAGCGCTCGCAGGAAAAAGGGCAGGGAAAGCGAGGAACAAACCGCCGAATGCAGGTCCATAGCGGTTCGCCAGTATTCCTGTGATCGCCGTGATCGCGCCTCCGAAGAGAAAGCGCACGGCCAACTCATACCATTTCGTGTCTTTCAAATCCGAAGTATCGAAGTGAACTCTCATTCGCAATCATCGCAACAACACGTACCAAACTGCCATCGCGCAAATTATCCACACCGCAATGGCTGAGAACGCCGCCGGAGCAGCATTCAGCTTGTACCTCATCATCAGCCGCATCGCCGCCATCGCGTAGAAGAACAGAGTAATGGCGCCGAAGATCATCGACCGTGCTTCGGTGGCCGCGAATAATTTCCCCTCGTTCAAAATCGTCAACCCAAGTGTACCCATTGCTATCGAAGGCGCCGCGGCGAAGAGGCCGGCAAAGCTCCTGGGCTTCAACGCGTCGGCAAACGCGGCGAACAGCGATACGACAAGACCGCCAATGATGAACCGGAATAGGATTTGCATCGGTTTGATTGCCCGGCAAAATTATGCGCCGCCATAAATGTTACGGGGTATTACAACGCAGCTCTCGATGCATTGAAATCAGCACTTCTCGGTATGCCAGCGTGCTCTTGGAGCCTTTCCAGCCTGTTCTCACTGGTGACCAACCCCGTACGGGAAAGAGCCTTTTTGTCTCGATTAGAAATTTGCAGATGTATGTTTTTAAGCTAGATACGGACATTTCTAATCGCGGTGTCTCGATTAGAAATCTGGGTCTAATCGCGACAATTGGCCTGCCGCTACCGACCATTCGATAGGTTCGTTTAGTGAATCTTGGCCGGCAGGTATTTCTTGTCAATCTTCGCGATGATCACGTAGTTCGGATCCACCATCTCGGTGAGGTGAATCTTCGCCACCTTTGACAGCAGTTCATACGCGTCCAATTCCGAAAGCCCGTAGTCGGAATGAATCCATCCGATCAATTGCGTGAACGCGATTCGCAGCGAATCGTCGAGCGGGCGGTAGATTCCGGTGGCCATGATTTCGTCGTTATTTTCGAAGCGCGGCCAATCGATTTTCTTGCCTTTGATCACGGAAACGCGCATCCGGACTCGCAGCGGAACCTCAACCGCTGTGCCAGCCACTTCGCCGTCGCCCATAGCTGCGTGTCCGTCACCCATGAAAAGCAACGCGCCGCGAACGTTCACGGGAAGATAGAGAGTGTTGCCAACGCTCGCTTCTGGCGCGTCCATGTTGCCGCCGAACTCTGCCGGCACCACGGAACTGCGCACCTCGCCGCCCGCCGGAGCCACTCCGATGCAACCCAGGAACGGGTGCAACGGGAACTTCACCGAAAAATTCGAGTCGAGGGCGTGAAACGTGGCGGTGCCCGCCGCATTGTCGATCGGATAAAACCAAATGCGTTCGGGCAGCGGAGGATGGACCATCGGCGTGTAGAACGTCTCATTCAGCGCGCCGAAACCCGGAGCGAACGCGCCAACGCCCTGCGAAGAGTCCACATCCATCTTGAGAAATTCAATCGCGAGGGTGTCGCCTGGTTCTGCGGTCTGGATATAAAAGGGTCCGCTCAACGGGTTGTCGCCTTTTACGAGCGCCAACGTGTCGCCTGGCTTTTGAAGAGCGTTGCCGAACGCGTCCACGGTGTTCGTTTCGAGAATGTCACCGGGAGCTAATTTTGCGACCGGCGCCGAGGTGCTGTTGTAGGTGTACTTCACGTCGTCCATCGTCGTGTGATACTTCACCACATTTTGAGCGCGAGCCAGCGGTGCGCAACACAGCGCCAGTGCGAATCCCACAACGGCCCGATTCATCATCAAAGGCTCCTTTGTAATCACGAGCTCCCGATTAGGATGCCAACCGCGAACACCAACCCGCCACCCACCATTACCTGCAAGGAGGACGCAAAGAGGGGCGTGTCCATATAGCGATGCCGAACATAACTGATAATCGCCAGCTCGATGGCCACCACGACCATCGCCGCAACGAGGGCCGCATGAAAATTCTGAATCAGAAACGGCAAGGTATGCCCGATTCCTCCCGCCGCAGTCATCAGGCCTGTCACCAATCCACGAACGACGGGGCGCCCTCGCCCTGTGAGCGAGCCATCGTCTGAAAGCGCCTCGGCAAATGCCATCGAAATTCCAGCGCCGAGCGATGCTGCAAGCCCGACGCGGAACGCGTCCCAACTGCTATGCGTCGCGAGCGCGGCGGCAAAGATCGGGGCCAGCGTCGACACTGAGCCGTCCATCAATCCCGCGAGCCCCGGCTGAATAATCTGCAGCATGAACATTCGCCGGCCGGCCTTTTGTTCCTCGTCATGGGCGCCGGTGGCGACCTGATCTTCTTTGAGCGAACCCGCCCTGGCGTAATGCTGCCGCTCGATCTCCGCCAGGTCGCCCAGAAGCTTGCGAATCGAAGCATCCGTCACCTGGCTGATAGAGCGCTCATAGAAGCGCCGTGTTTCAAGTTCCATCAGCTCTGCTTGCTTGCGGACTTTCTCGATCCCTAACGGGCGAATGAGCCAGTCGGGTCGCCGTTCGACAAAACCTTTCACATCCTGCCTGCGAATCAGCGGGATGTGCTCGCCGAATTTCTCCCGATAAAGATCGAACAGCGCTTGCCGATGACCCGATTCCTCGGCCTGCATCTCCTCGAACATCCTGGCGGTGGCTGGATAAGTCTCGCGAAGCCCGTCGGCGAAATCGCCGTAAACGCGCCCGTCTTCCTCTTCGAGAAAAATCGCCAGCGCCAGAATTTCACGTTCGGAAAGCTGTTTGAAACTCTTTTTCGCCATCGCTGCCCCCGGGACATTAAATCACGGAAGGGCGCGCCCTCGCGCGGCAACAGGCGGGGCCGGGATTTAACACTCTGGAAATGAGTCATACTAATCGCGCGGCGCATCCATTGAGGTAGCTGAATAGCGGTCTGCTCGCTCGACCAGCTTCACGCCCGACGGGAGGACATCCAAAATGCCAGAGACACTCGGATTCATAGGATTGGGAAACATGGGAGCGCCGATTGCCGGGAATCTGCTCAAGGCCGGTTATGGCCTCCGAGTCTACAACCGGACCGCCGCAAAAGCTGCGGGACTCGTCGAGAAAGGCGCGGTACTCGCGCCGAAGCCGGCGGACGCCGCGCAACCCAGCGGAATCGTGGTAACGATGGTAGCGGACGACCGTGCCTTGGAGGATCTGTGCCTAGCGAGCGGCTCATTCGTCGAACGGCTCGGCCCTGGCGGAATTCACGTCTCGCTCAGCACCATCTCGCCCGCAACCGCCCGTCGCTTGGCCGAGCATCATGCCAAACATCAAGTGGCATACGTGGCCTCGCCCGTGTTCGGCCGCCCCGATGCGGCTGAGGCAAAGCGCCTGTGGGTTTGCGCCTCCGGTCCAGCCGCCGCCAAGCAACGCGTCGAGCCGATTCAAAACGCCATCGGCCAGGGCCTATTCGATTTCGGCGAGGATCCCGGCGCCGCCAACGTGGTGAAGCTGTGCGGCAATTTTATGGTGGCCGCAGCCATCGAGACGCTCGCGGAAATGCTGACCCTGGCGGAAAAAAGCGGCGTGAGCAAGAATGCAGTCGCCGAGATGATCGGCAAATTTTCGCCCCTGCACGCCGGTTACGCCAAGCAGATAGCCGAAGAGCGCTTCGAACCCGCTGGCTTCCGGCTCACGCTGGGGTTGAAAGACGTCAACCTGATTTTGCAGATGGCCGCCGCCGGCACTACACCCTTGCCGCTCGGCAGCCTGTTGCATGACCGCTGGGTTTCAGCAGTCGCCAAAGGGCGTGGCGATCTCGATTGGTCCGCGATCGCCCTGAACGTGGCCGAAGACGCGGGATTGGGAAACGAAGGGTCGAAAAATGAAAGCGTGCATATTGCGGGCCGCAGCGCGGATTGAAACGAATCCTCTGGAATTTGCCGACATTCCCGTTCCCCAACCCGGAAAGGGCGAAGTGCTGGTCCGCGTGCATTTTTGCGGCGTCTGCCGCACTGACTTGCACGTGGTTGAAGGCGAATTGCCGCCGCGAAAATCCCCCGTCATTCCCGGTCATCAGATTGTTGGCACGGTCGAAAAATGCGGCGAAGGCGCTCGGCGGTTTCGGGCAGGCGCGCGCGTGGGAATTGCGTGGCTTCATAGCACAGATCAGACCTGCGAATACTGCCGCGCAGGAATGGAAAATCTCTGCGACCATCCGGAGTTCACCGGCTACACCGTGGATGGAGGCTACGCGGAGTACGCCGTTGCGCTCGAGGAGTTTGTATACGAGATTCCGGAAAGCTTTGACGACGAACAGGCCGCTCCTCTGCTCTGTGCCGGAATCATCGGCTTCCGCTGCCTGCGGATTTCGGGAATCAAAAAAGGCGGACGCCTCGCGTTGTACGGCTTTGGCGCCGCGGGGCACGTAGCGATTCAGGTGGCGCGGCACTGGGGCGCGGAAGTTTACGCGGCCACGCGGGGCAAAAAGCATCAGGAGCTTGCCCGCAAGTTGGGTGCCGTGTGGGTGGGCGAAGCCGCCGAAGCGCCTCCGGACAAGATTGATGCGGCCATTATGTTTGCGCCGGCCGGTGAATTGGTTCCGTCGGCGCTGAAGGGGTTGAAGAAGGCTGGAGTGCTGGTCCTCGGCGGAATTCACATGAGCCCGATTCCGGAATTCGACTACGATTTGCTCTATGAAGAGCGCGTGATACGAAGCGTCGCAAACAACACACGCAACGATGGCAAGGATTTCCTACGGGTCGCGGCCGAAATTCCGATCCGCAGCGAGGTGACTCTCTTTCCACTGCGCGATGCCAATCGCGCCTTGAATGATTTGAAGGCGGACCGCATCAACGGCGCGGCAGTGCTGGATTGCAGGCCGTGGCACAGAGAATTCCGCAATGAAGCTTGTTTCGCTCAACGTGGCCGTGCCTCACACCGTAATTTGGAAGGGGCAGGAAGTGCGCACCGGAATCTTCAAAGAACCAATCGAGGGACCTGTGCTGATGCGACGCTTGAATCTCGACGGCGATCGCCAGGCTGACTTAACCGTGCACGGCGGTCCCGCGAAAGCGGTCTATGCATACCCATCCGAGCACTATCCGCTGTGGAAAAGCGAACTGCCGGAGACGGCGCTGCCCTGGGGAATGTTCGGCGAGAATCTCACCACCGAAGGAATGATCGAGCACGAGATTCACATCGGCGACAAATTTCGAATCGGCGAAGCAATCGTGATCGTTACGCAACCGCGAATGCCGTGCTACAAACTGGCGCTGAAATTCCAGCGCGACGATATGTTGAGTCGTATGCTCAAGAATGGACGATCCGGATTTTATCTTGCGGTGGAGCGACAAGGAATCGTAAGAGCCGGTGACCCAATCCAAAGAATTCACGAAGACCCCGAAAGAATCAGTATCGCCGAGATCAACACCCTCTACAGAGATGGCGGCAAAGATGCTAACCTTCTGAGACGCGCAGCGAATCTGGAAGCCCTGCCCGAAAGTTGGCGAGACTACCTCCGCGAAGAATTGAAATCGCTCGAACGCGCAACCTGACGGGATTCATTTGAAACTTGGCGGCTCACTCCTCGATAAGAGTTTCCAGGCCGGAATTGCGATCAAGGGATTCGACGGCCTGCTCGAATGCATCGGCGGCGTGCTGATCTGGTTTATCAAACCGAGCGCGATGAATGAATTTTTTCGGTTTGCCGCACTGCATGACCTGCCGGGCAAGTACGACGAAGTGATTGTTGCCCACCTTTTTCATTGGACCCAATCGCTCGCGAACGGCGGGAGGGAGTTCGCTTCGATCTATCTGATCACGCACGGGCTGTCGAAAGCCTTGCTGGTAGCCGGCCTCTGGATGAACAAATTGTGGGCGTATCCGCTGACGATGGTTGTGTTCGGCGTGTTTTGCGTCTACCAGATGCATCGATTCACGCACACGCATTCGATTCTTCTGGTGTTGCTTACGACCTTCGACCTCATCCTGATTTACCTTACGTGGCGAGAGTATCTACAGAAGAAGCGAGCGCGCGACGAGGGCGCCAAAACCGCCAAAGAAGCGGCGAACCCGCAGGAATCGAACGCGTAACCGGCGAAGGTTGAATCCAGATGGCGAACGATTTGCTACTCATTCTCCCTTCTCCCAGGCTTCCAAAATGACTGACTCTGCACTTTGCCGCTCCCTTGCCGCGTGAAGCGCCTTAGCTCGCTCCAGGGCTTTCTCCACATCGCGGCAAATGTTTTCTGCGCCGACGTGCTGCTCAAACTCAGCCTGCCTCATCAGCCGCGCCGGCTGTTCGCGCGCGCCGCATAGAACGAGCTCCCTGCCGGAGCTGTGGATCACGTCCGCAAGTTTTTCCAGGGCTTGCAGGCCGGTAGCATCAATCGCGGTCATGTTGCGCAGTCGCAAAATTACGATTGGCGGTAATTCCGCGATCTGCGAAAAGATTTCTTCAATTTTGTCGGTCGCGCCGAAAAGAAATGGACCGTGAATACGGAAAATGGTTACGTACGGCGGGATTTCCTTGTGCTGCAGCATGTGCGCGTAGCCTTCGCGAACATATTCTTCAGTCACCTGGGAGACGGTAGTTGTGGAAGTAACCTTACGGATGAACACGAGCGCGGCAAGTATCATCCCGACTTCCACCGCGACGGTCAGATCTGCGAACACAGTCAATAGAAATGTGACCGCCCAGGTCCCAATTTCCAGATGCGACAGCTTCAGCAATTCAGGGATTTCTCTCCACTCGCCCATGTTGTAAGAAACCACGAAGAGAATCGCGGCGAGCACCGCCAGGGGGATAAAACGGGCAAGTGGCGCGGCGAATAGAACAATCGCGAGCAACGTGAGTGCATGAATCATTCCCGCAACCGGGGTCCTGGCGCCCGAGCGAATGTTCGTCGCAGTGCGAGCGATCGCCCCGGTGGCCGGCAGGCCTCCGAAGAGCGGCGAAAAAATGTTGGCGACGCCCTGCGCTACGAGTTCGACGTTCGGATTGTGTTTATCTCCGCTCATGCGGTCGGAAACTACCGCGGACATCAACGATTCGATGGCTCCCAGCATTGCGACGGTGACGGCCGGAGAAATCAGCGGTCGCAGCAGGTCAAAACGAAATTGCGGCACTTGCAATTTCGGCAAGCCGGAGGGAATTCCTCCGAAGCGCGTGCCGATCGTTTCCACCGGCAGCTTGAAAATAGCGACGATCGCCGTTCCGATAAAGAGTGCCACGATGTAGCCTGGCACTTTTTTCACATAGCGCGCGAAAACAACGATCAAAGCTAGAGCGAGCATGCCGAGTCCCGTCTCGAACGGCGAAAGAGTTCGGAAATTCCGGGCAAGAACTTCTATGCGCGCCAGGAATTCCCCGGGAACTTTATCGACTTTGAGTCCGAAGAAATCCTTGATTTGCGTGCTGGCGATAATTACGGCAATTCCATTTGTGAAACCGACTACCACAGGCCGCGGAATGTATTTCACCGCGCTTCCGAGTCCGGTTACTCCGAGGATTACCAGCAGCACGCCGGCCATCAGCGTGCACATGTACAGGCCGTCCAAGCCGTGCCTTGCCACGATGCCGTAAACAACGACGACGAATGCCCCGGTGGGGCCGCCGATCTGGGTGGTGGAGCCTCCCAACGCGGAAATCAGAAAGCCTGCGATGATCGCCGTGTAAAGCCCGGCTTGGGGCGGGACGCCCGAAGCGATTGCGAAAGCCATTGCGAGAGGAAGGGCAACCAGGCCGACGGTGACTCCAGCCACAACGTCCGCGATAAATTTTCGGGCGTTGTAATTTCTGAGGCATTGAACCGATTTCGGGAGCCAGTCGTCGAGGATCATTTGTAAGGGTTTCGGGCGGTGAAGGGGGCCGCTCGAGCAATTTTAGCAGGCACCGGCATTCGGGCTGTGATCGATGTCACAGCGTGGAGCAAAGAAGATAAGGGCCACGAGATTCGAAATGGTTCGCGCGATTGGGGAAAGGCGGGGGAGCGATGTTCTCCCGAATCACCTTGTAATAGAACGAACGGTCGTGCTATTATCCGGCCATGGCCAAACGCTCACGTTCTCATCGGCTCGACCGCTCGAGGCAGTCAGTTACAGTCGCTGCGCCGGCCGCCGTTTCGGGAGCGGTGCAGCGCCGGCGTGCGCGCGGTATAAAAACTCGCGGCGCGATTCTGCAAAGAGCGGTGAATATCGCTTCGCTCGAAGGGCTCGAGGGGCTCACTATCGGCAAACTCGCCGCGTCGCTAAAGATCAGTAAGAGCGGCCTTTTTGCTCACTTCGGTTCGAAGGAAGAGCTTCAGTGCGCTGTGGTGCAAGAGGCTGGTCGCATCTTTGTGGAGACAGTGATTCGGCCTGCCTTCGAGGCCCACGGCCTCGCGCGCCTTCGAGCTCTCTGCGGAAACTGGCTGGGCTATGCCGAAGAGAAAGTTTTCCCTGGCGGATGTTTTTTTGCGGCCGCGTCGCTCGAATTCGACGATCGTCCCGGCAAAGTGCGCGATGCCATCGCGGAATCGATTAAGCGATGGCTGGGGACGCTGGAGCAGGCGCTCCGCGACGCGCAGAATGCGGGAGAAATCCGGAAGGATGTAGTCGCGCGCGATTTCGTTTTCGAAATTCAGTCGCTGGCTCTCGGAGCGAACTGGGCGTCGCGCCTTTTCCGCGACGATAGCGCGTTCCGCCGCATCCGCAGGGCAATTCTTGAACGGATCGATCAGGTAACAGAGCTACACGCGAGGCGATAATGCGAATTCAACGAGGCGGGCTCATGTTTGTGAGCGCAGCTCTCGTTTGGTTGTTCGCGGTGCCGTCACTTCGCGCGCAAACTCCGCCTTCTGAATCTGAAATTCCACTCCAGCGCTGCGACCGCTTGCCAGTCGCGATTGTAGAAGTGAATAAAGTCACAAAACGATTCCTTGTAGACACTGCCGCGACATCGATGCTTAATCAGAAATCATTCAAGAGCGGGCACTCTACGGAAGTTCGCGTTCAATCCTGGAACAAGACGATTTCTCTAAGCGCCCGCGAAGTGGTGGTGAACGAGTTGAGTCTGGGCGGCCATCATCTACAAAATCTCAAGCTGCCGGCTATCGACCTCAGCGCTATCGCAAAAGCGTGCGGGGGGCCGATTGACGGGATTCTGGGCGTCGATCTCCTGGAACAACTGGGTGTGACGATTGATTTGCAACGCAGCGTCGCCCGGCTCGGCGTGCCACCCCCCAATTCATCGGAGCTTTCGCTGATCGCGGATATGGAGCGCTCGATGCAAGACTGTTCCGATGCGTTCAACGATGCTGACGCTGTCGGGCTGTCGTTCTGCTTCGATCGCGATTTTGTGTTGAGTTTGCCGGAAGCGGAGTATCGCGGCAGGGATCAAGCTGCCAACTATTTCCGCGAGCAGTACTTCAAGATGCGTCCGCACGTGCGCATGTCGATGACCATGAACGATCAGCGCGTCGTGGGAGACATCGTGTGGAGTTCCTACGACTACACACTCGAATCACCGGCGTTTCACTTCGCCGGACGCGGAATGATGCTGTGCCGCAAAAGCGAAAATCGCTGGTACATCCTCAGCATGCACGAATCACCGACAACCACGAGCGCGATTCCAAAACATTAGTGCGCCAAGGGTGCGTGAAAATCGTCGAAGACCGGTTCCGTTTTGATTATGCTGCCGGTTGCTTCAGGATTTGCGCCAGAGCGTTCAGCCGTTTCGCGTCGGCTGGGTTCTTCGCCGTGGCAGCGCTCTTCTCCAGTGATGGCGCCATGCGCTTCAACTTCGCCACGTTGTTCTTGCTCATGTGCGAAGTCTCCGCGTTCTGGATCGCCTTCTGAAGAGATGTGATTTGGTCTGCGGGCAAAGCCTGTGATCGTTCCAGTTGATCCAGGTAAGCCTTTGCCACGACCAACTTTGCAGGCCACACGATCTTCTGCTGGTTTTGGACGTTCAGCGCAGCCACCTGGACGGTCTTCGCGGCGTCAATTTCGTTCTGGGTGAGGAATTTCGTTGGCGATAAGTCAAAGACGTCAAGCCCGCGCGCGATTTCCGAACCGTAGATGTTGCCGTTGTACCAGTAAGCCGACCAGTAGCCGCCCAACACCAACATCTTCGGATCGATCGGGCCGCGGTCGAAATAGGCGATCTCCATCGGATGAGCAGCGTCGGTGAAGTCCACCACGGAGATGCCGCCTTGATACCAGGCCTGCACTTCGATATCGCGTCCCGGCACCGGGATCAGCGAGCCGTTGTGCGCCACGCAATTTTCCGTGTCGCCTTGCGCCGCCGGCAATTTGTAATAGCTCGCGAGGCTGAGCTTGTCGTCCTTCAGATGGAAGATGGCATCCGCGCCCCATTTGTTCGGGTCGTTGGCGCGGCAGCGCGCGCCGAGGCCGCCGCCCCACTCGTCGGTGAAGACGACCTTGGTGCCGTCGTTCGAAAATGAAGCAGAGTGCCAATAGGAGTAGTTCGGATCGTTCACGGCATCCACGCGCTTTGGATGCACCGGGTCCTTGATGTCCAGCAGAATTCCATTGCCCGAGCACGCGCCCGCCGCGAGGCCGATCGCCGTGTAAACCGTTATGTCATGGCACTGGTCAGTGTCAGCAGGCTTCTTCTCTTTTTCGGTCCCATGGCTACCGCCATTGTTCAACCCATTCAGCGCGCCGGTCCGCGCATCCATGAACAAACGCGGGCTCGAAACTATTTTCGCGTCTTGTGGCGCCGCCACCGGAACTTTGATTATGTCGATGCGAAACAGCGCCGTATTCGGATCTTTGTCAGGAGCTTCGCCCGAGCAGCCGGCCAGCTCTTCCGACTGGCGGACGAATGATGTTCCGGACACGTAGATATAGACATTGTTCTTGTCGTTGGGATCGAGCACCAACGTGTGGGTATGCGATCCCCGGCACGTCTGCACTGCCGCTACCTGTTTCGGATTTTTAATGTCCGAAATGTCGAAGATTCTCACGCCGCGAAAGCGGTCCTTCTCCGGCGGAGGCGGGCGACGTTCTTTTTTCTGGCCTGGAACTGGAGGAGGTGGCGGAGGCGCCGGCGGAAATCCCTGAGTACCACAATCGAGGCGTCCGTTCGGCATTTCCACCGACATGAACAACAAATTCTTGTACACCGACACATCACCCTGCCCGCCGGGGCACACCATCGTGGTTAGCAGCGTCGTCTTGGCCGGATCGGAGACGTCAAAAATATTTACGCCATAAAAATTTCCCTGGAACAGGTGATTGCCCTGGAACGCGAGATCCGAGTTGCCGAATGCGAGTTGCGCGATCACGATTTGCAACGGCTTGGGGATTTTCGAGAGAGGAATGGGCAGACCCAGTTGGCTGATCGTTTTCGCCACTTTCGGATCGTCAGGATCGGTAGCGCCCAGCTGAAAAGCGTCAGGCTTCTTGAGCAGCAAGAGATGCTTCATGCCCATCGACGTTTCACCTGCGTCATACAGCCCCGGTGTGAGCTTGGCGCGCGGATCGTTCTCATCCGATCCTGTCATTCCCGCCGGGAGTGGTCCAGCCGGCTCCGGCGTAAACGGATTCCTGTCGTCCTCGTCCTGCGCTTGAGCGGCTTGAGGCTCGGAGGCCTGCGGCGCAGGCTGCTGAGGCGCGGGCTTTTGCTCCTGCGCTCTCACGCGAGGACACAAAAGAATGGCGGCCACAGCCACGCAGCCCAGATGCAAAGCAACACGCTGCAATCGGTTCATCATCTCTCCTCGGAAGGTTTCTTCCCGCGCTCCAACGAATCCTTATCCAACATAGACTGCATAATTCTGATTTCGGCGCGCTGCCCGGTGTCTACATCCGTAGCGAAGTTGAACAGTTCGGCGTCCTGACCCGCTCCCGGCGCGTCGAACAAATCCTTCACCATGATTAGCGCACCATTGTGGTGCTGAATCATTCCTACCAAAAACAGGTAGTCGAACTCTGCGCCTTTCGCTTTTCGCAGCGCGTCCATCTGCTCAGGAGTCAGCATGCCGGGCATAAGAGCCATCGGATGCGTCGAATGATCTGCGCTTTTGTCCATATCCGGCATTTTCGAATCGTGCATTTCCGGCATTGCCATGGAGATCGGTTCACCGCGAGTCGCAAGCCACCGTTGCATAAACTTGATTTCGTCCGATTGCGAGCTGCTAATTCGCGCGCCGAGCGAGCGTAACTCTTTGTTCTCGGTATGCGACGGAATCAACGCCGTCATCTCCACCGCCTGAGAATGATGCATGATCATGCCCTGCATGAACTCCACGTCCGCCTGCGATGGTTGCGGCAGCGTGGCTCTTGTCGATGACGGCAAAGTTTTACTCGGTGTTCCCGGCGCGCCCGGCTGGACTATCACCGGCGTCTCCGCAGCATGAGTCTGCTGTGCACGTGCGGTCGGGGAGAACAAACCAGCGATGGCGCCCGCGAGCAGCGCTCCAGCTTTTCTGGCGGACTTACTCTTGAGGTCGCGGCGGAAACTGTAGAACGTCAACGGCGGCCCATATCCTGGCATTTTCAACGCTCTACCCTATCACGAAGTACAGGCGCAAATCGAAGAGATGCGGCGATCTCATTTGAGAAAATCGACATACGATCTCTGTGGTCAGGTTTTGTCCGGGATGCGCGTGGCCTAGGTGGGAAGCCCCATGCGGCGCAGCAAATCCTGGTAGCGGGGGTCGGAGCGGAGGGGAGTAAACTTCGGCCCCACCTTGAGATAAGTCAGCTGCGGATCGCGCACTTCGTAAGCCTTTCCCAGCCAAGCGAAGGCCTCGTCCTTGTCGCCCAAGGCTCCACAAATAATCCCCAGAGATGCAGGCGAGACGAAACTGTGCTCGTGCTTTTTCTTTAGTGTCGCGAAAATTTTCTTCGCCTCATCCCTTTTTCCGGCTACCGCATAGGCATAACCGAGGTCTACCGATTCGCCGGGGCTGCTTCCAGAAAGAGCCACTCCTTTCTGAAATTCAGCGATGGCTTCCTCCTGCTTGCCCTGTCGCAGATAGGCCCATCCCAGCTGGTTGTGAGCCGGAGCAAAGTTTGGGTCCATCTCGAGCGTTTTCTGAATTTGTTCGACGGCCTCTGTTTCCCTCCCAGCGAGAAGCAACCGGCCACCCAGAGCATTGTTGATGGCGAGAGAAAGAGGATCGAGTTCGCGAGCGCGTTTGGCTTCTGTAATCCCTTCCTCAAACCGCCCAAGGTACATCAGGTAGCCTGCGTACCAATTGTGGGCTGTTGAATAACCTGGATTCAGTTCAAGGGCGCGTTTGTATTCTCGCTCAGCGGTCTGCCAATCCCATTCGAGAGTCTCCGCAATGAATGCGAGTGAGGCATGGGCCTCGGCCAGAGAATCATCCAATGCGACTGCTTTCAGCGCTGCGGCTTTGCCTTTTAAAAGAGCCTCTTTGGATGGCAATTCACCTCGATATCCCAGCAACGCGTATGCATCGGCCATCCCCGAGTAAGCAGGGGCGTAGTTCGGGTCCTTGTCAATTGCCTGCTGGAAGTACCCGACGCTTTCCTTCACGTCCTTCTCCGTCCTCTTGCTCGAGTAGTAGCGCCCCTTGAGATAGGCTTCATACGCCTGAGGATCCACGGGCCTGGAGGCAGGGCGCGGCTGGCCTTGAGAGGCTAACTCGATCTTGAGCTCATTCGCGATGGCTCCCGCCACTTCGTCTTGCAAGGCCAGCACGTCGCGCAGGTCGCGCTCGTAGCTGCGTGCCCAGAGATGCTGGTCGGCACGCGCATCAATCAGTTGCGCAGTGATGCGCACGCGATCTCCTGAGCGCTGTACCGACCCTTCTACAACCGCGTCCACGCCGAGCTCCTGGGCGATCTGCGGCAGCGGCTTGCGAGCTCCCTTGTATTGCATCACTGACGTTCGCGAGATCACTTTCAGAGCGCTGATTTGCGCGAGATCGGTGATCAGCTGTTCGGTCATCCCGTCGGCGAAATATTCCTGGCTGGTATCATGCGACAGATTCTCGAGCGGCAACACCGCCAGAGAACGAATATGCTGTGCCCCAGTTTTACCGAGCAGGCGATCACGCACCCCGCCCACATTCAACGCGATCAGCAACGCGGCGAGGGAGAACGCGCCGGCAAAAGCTCCCATCGCCATGCGGAGCCCTCGCGCCTGCTTGCGTCTCGGCTTCGTCTCTGCCACAGCCACCGCTGCGGAGCTTTGTGTGCCCAACCGCCGCAGATCGATGCTCAATTCTTTTGCCGATTGGTAGCGATCCTCCGGGTCCTTCTCCAGGCACTTCAGGATGATGGTCTCGAATTGTGAGGAGACGCGAGAATTCAAGGCTCGCGGGCTTACTGCGGTCTGATGCAGGATCTCGTCCGTCAGGCGGGGCGCCGAATCTTCGATAAATGGCCGGCGCCCAGCAGCCATTTCATAGAACGTGCAACCCATCGCATAGATGTCTGTGCGCCCATCGAGCGTTTCACCGCGCAATTGCTCTGGCGCCATGTACGGCAGCGTTCCTGCAATACTTTCCGTCTCGGCGAAACTTTGCGTAGCTTCCGTGGTGTTCGGCGCCCGTAACAGCTTCGCCAGGCCGAAATCAAGCACCTTCGCTTGGCCCTTCGGCGTGACCAGAATGTTGCGCGGGTTCAGGTCGCGATGAACGATGCCCTGTTCGTGAGCCTCCTCGAGGGCCGCAGCCACCTGCGCTCCCAGCTTGACCGTCTCCTTTTCGGTCATTACGCCGTCATTCAGCTTCTGCGCCAAGGATTGCCCGATTACATACTCCATGGCCAGAAAATCCACGCCGTCCTGCGTGTCGAAGTCGAAGATCATTGCGATGTTCGGGTGCGTGAGCTTCGCGAGCAGCTGGGCTTCTTTGCGGAAACGCCGGCGTGCTGCGTCATCCGCGAGGGCGCCCGTGGGTAACACTTTCAGGGCAATGTCACGGTCCAACCGCTCGTCGTGCGCGCGATAGACCACGCCCATACCGCCGGCGCCTATCTTCTCGAGAACCCGGTAGTGTCCGAGAGTTTTATCAATCATGCGGATATGGTTGGAATTGTGCGTTCATCTTATGGTTGGTATCAAGGCAAGTCAACGCGCGACGCGCACAATCGTTTTTTTTAGCATCGATTGACACAGTAAATTTGCGATGGGCAGTGAATGGGACCAGTAATTCCGCAAGATAAGCAACTTGTTTTATTCATTCTGCGGTAGCTCGCCTGCAATATACGAGCGCGAGAGTGCAGCAGTTGAAGTGAGCGTCCCTTGCCTCGATGGCGGCTCCGGCGGAAAAAGTCCTCTTGCCTGATGACGAACGACTAGCGCGCTTTGCGGATTTGCCTCCTAAGTCGATTGAACTAATTTCCGCTGCGCCAAACTGGGTGGAACTGCAGATTTCATCCACACGCGAAGCCGCCGAAATTGCTCAAGCCTTCGTCGCGAAGCTGGAAGCCGATCTCCCGCATGAGCTGATCAATTCCATCAGACAGGCGTTGCGGGAGTTGCTGCTCAACGCAGTGGAGTGGGGAGGAAAGCTCGATCCAGATCAAAAAGTACGCGTTGCCCGTTTGCGCTATCCACGAATGCTCTTATATTTCGTGGCCGATCCCGGCGCAGGCTTCAGCTTCGAAGGTCTTACTCACGCTGCCGTGCATCAGACTTCGGCAGAGGCGATTGCACATGTAGCCGTCGTTCGGGATCAACTCGGCATGCGCCCGGGCGGATTCGGTATTTCCATCGCCCGCGCCATTGCCGATGAGTTGCTCTACAACGAAGCGCAGAACGAGGTGGTTTTAATTAAATACCTCAGTGAAGCAATGCAAAATCACGCCGAGAAGATCCTCGCATCCGGTAATCTGGAAAGATAGAATCGAGAACCCCGCGTTCTTCTCTCATTTCGATCCACGCGCCAGGGTTTCCGCGGTGAAGATCGCAAGCTTTCTGACGATCGGTTCGGCTAACGCTTCTCGTTCTTCGCTCGGCAGTTTCAAGTGCTCCTCGACTTCTGACTGCATATCCTGAAGTTCTTTCGAGGGCGCGATTTCCGCCAGCCGCTGGAATAGCAACTTGTGTGCTCGCTTCCGTTCCATCACTTCCAGGCCGTCCAATATCTGGCGATGTGATGTTCCCTCCCAAATCGCGAGAATCATCGCTTCCCGAAGCCAGCGTTCCGCGCCGTATTCGGCCAGTACGCCCAGCCCGCCGTGCACTTCCATCGCCCACTTTGCAGTGTCTACGGCGAACTCGGCCGTCCAGTATTTTGCGAGATGCGCTACGAGGCGGAAGAGATGATAGCGATCGGAGTATGGAGCGCGCTCCATCCACACGCCGTTCAGGAGCTGAACTGATTCCCACGCGAGCGCAAATGCCGATTGAAGCGCATTCAGGCGATTTTCAAATTGATGGCGAAGCAGGGGATGATCGAGAATCCGTTTGCCGAACGCAACGCGGTGCTCGGCATAGGAAAGAGCATCGGCCATGGCGCGCTGCGCCACCGCTACACTCACAACGCTATTGGCCACGCGGGAGAGGTTCAATACTTCGAGGATCAGATAAATTCCGGAGTCCGCCGCGCCGAGCAGGTAGCCCTCGCTTTCTTTCAGTTCTACTTCGCCGGTGGGAACAGAGCGGGTGGCAATTTTGTCTTTAAGCCGCCGGATGAAGTAGTTGAGCTCGCCATCTTCGCGATAGCGCGGCACGAGGAACAGTGACAGCCCTCGCACGCCCGCCGCGGCACCTTCGGGACGCGCAGCTACAACGGCCAGTTCTGCCCCGACATTACTGGTGAAATATTTTTCGCCTGTGAGAAGCCAGCGATAGCCCGCGGGCCGCGCGATTGTCTCGACCGCGGCTCCTAAGTCAGAGCCGCCTTTGATTTCCGTCATCCATGTGGCGCCCTGCCATACCGATTCGTCTTTTCGCACCATCTGAGGCAGAAACCGGGCCTGCAATTCGGCGCTGCCATATTTCGCGAGAGGCACAGCCGTGCCGAGCGAGACGGTATAAGGGCAGCAAATCCCCGGGTCATAGAAAGAAATTTCATGCATCAATAGATAAGTCGGGATCAGCGATTTTTCTTCGAGAGCGCGCCAGATGACGCCGGCACGGTAGCCTCTTCTCAGAATGGTTTGATATTCGCGAGGATAGAGGATTTCATCGACGCGCTTTCCGAGGCGATCGAACATTCGCAGCCACGGCGTTCCGGCGCGATCGATCGCGTCCGAAATCGCGATACCTTCGCTCTTCCACCAGGTTTCTTCGGCGTCGAGAACATCGCGATGCGGGATAGCCTGAAGCCTGCTTTGCAAAAAGGTCAGTGGCAAACGGAGAGTGTCGAGACTTTTCATTTCCCCGGCATGTTAGGTTGGCGAGAAAAGCCCGTCAAGGCGACTCGAAGCTCTCATCTGTCAGACTCGAGGTGAGCAGACCGGACACCTGGGTCTCGGCTGGCTGAATAATGAGATGCTGGCTTCTGTCAATGTACAGGTAACGCCCGTCTTTTAGTCCGAGAAACTCCAGTTGTCCTCCGTTCAAATCTTTGCGCACCGTGACAGCTTCGCCCGTTTTGATGTTGATGCGAAACACGTCAACGCTGTAATCAACGTCGTTGCTCCGGAGGAGTCCGAGCACGACATCGCCATCATCGCTGAAGTCCTTGGCGTGAATCTGAACGAGGTGGAAACCGTCTTCCATGCCGATCTTCTCGATAATGTCGCTGAGGCTGCGAGCTGCCAGAACAACGCCGTTGCGGTCGGTTATGACGGCCTCGCGATTCGTGGGAGCGTAAAAATAAATATGGTCCTTAGTGACGCGAAGTGCCGGCTCTCCATGTTCGCCGTTCTGGTGGAAAGACTCGCCGCCGTCCCTCAAGGCACCAACTGGAACCATGAGCTTCAGTACGCGCCCATCTCGGCTGTATTCAACCAGGAGAGGATAGTTGGGAGCGTACGGGCCATTCGGAAGATCGCGCTCCCCGAGAACAAAAATCGCATCATCGTCTTTGCTGTAGGCGATGCTTTCCACACATTGCGGCGCGGGGTCCCAGGATTTCACCAGCTTGCCGTTCGAGTCGTAAGTTAGGATCGGCTGCTGAATATTGCCATTCCCGAAGTTCAATATTGTGGCGATTAGCGTAGTACCGTCCGGGCCGGCGGTCGACGTCTCGACGTAGCATTCTTGGATGCCTGGAAAGTCCTTTAGCATCTCGATGTCCGCACCGCGTTGATGACCGTCGACATAGGCTCGGACCACACAGCCAGCGGAGCCGTTGCCGAAAAACAAAACTTGGTTCGTGGAGTCCCATTCAGACAATCCAGTGGGCCTCACCCCCTGCGCGGCCGCATGGGTACTTAGAAGGGTTGCTATGGGTGCCAGAAGTAGCAGAGGGATAAGCAGATTGGTTCGAGGCATTTAAACACTCTCCCCGTACATATAAGCCCAGGGTACGTAAGTATCTAGTTTAATCCTAAAGGGCGCGCTTATCGCACTCGAAATTAATTCAACCGGACATGCGGGTTTGTCCGCATGTCCGGTCAGAGTGTGGGGTTACATCCCGGTTCCGACGTAGCTGTCTTCAGCAGCGATCACGCCGATGTTCGGCATCTCCGTCTTTACTTTTACCGGCTCAAGAGTGGGCTTCTTTGCGCTCTTGGCAAGAAATGTAAGCTCGTATTGGTGCTTCAGGCTGAAGCTTACATCCTGTAAGTACGGAGATAGATCAACCGGAGTTCCGACACCGAGGTAATAGGTGGTGCCGCCCGTTTTCTGCCCAAGCATATCCAGGCCAGTCTGCCCTAGATTGCCACGGAAGAAACCGCGGCCCAGGCGCCCTGCCGCCGGCGTATAGATTGAATAGACGATGAATCCGCCTTGTTGCGCGCGATCGATTGCCGCACTCAAGTAAGGATTGGTGAAAGGATTACCGCCGAGAGGATCGATTCCGCTGGTGATCATCAGAATCTCCCGGCGATTTTCGCTCACCGGCCATTTCTTCATCAGGTCCGAAATTGACAAATAAGGGCTCGCGGAGCCTGCGCCCCCGAGCGGCAACCGCAGTGCCTTTGCAGCCGCGGCATGGTCCTTCGTCAGGTTTTGAACGGTGAACACCGTGCCGTTACGCATGTAACCGACGCCGATGGCGGTAGTCTCCGGCTGCTCCTCGATAAATTTCTTAATGCTGTCGAGCTGCAGGCCAAGGCTGGCTCTCGCTGTATCATCGATCAGGATGAAGAGTTGCAGGCCTGCCCGATCTCCCTGCAGTGGCACCCAACTTGTGACCATATTCTGCCTGTCGCGCTGATACACCTTCACATCGGCTGGTCCCACCGCCGGAACTTGTCCGCCGCTGTTCCGCGGTTTTACAGTTACCACCATGTGCACGGGCACTTCATTTGACGAGTCCGCTTGTTTGTCGCTTGACGCTTGCGTCGGTGTAGAGATCGTGCCAAGAAAAACAAGAATCGCTGCCAAGCCTGTCGAATAATTCCTTATGAAATTTCTTTCTTTATTTAAGCTGCGTATCATCTATCCCCCTTCCCTCTCAGAGTCTGGGAGTTTCGACTGGCGCTGGCATCGCTCGCGTGCTGCCTGCGTCGCCAGCCGAATCACTACATCATTTCTCCCCTAATGATGAGACGCGTTTATCGATGACTTGGGTACTTAGGAGACTGCCCCTAACATTGAGATTACAAATGACTTGAAAAAAATGCAGCGCGGGGGCGAATGTTCTGTTAGCGGATTTGGCGAATCTGCAGCGTCAGGGGCTTCCCGCGTGACGGCAGAGTAGAATGCACTCAAAGGCTTATCATGGACAACGAATCAAAATGCCCGGTCAGCGGAAAGAGGAAGTATGCCACCGAGGGTGAAGCTCTGGCGACCGCCGCGCATCAGATCGCAACCGCGAACGCGCCAAAGGAGCTTCGCGCCTACCGATGCTCCTGGTGTGATGCTTGGCACCTCACAAAAAATGCTGGTAGAGCCGGTAAGGATCGAAGCTGACGGGCTGAATCGCACGATTGGGTAAAAGCTCTCTGTGTTTGTATCCTGTCCGAATTTGGATCCCCTGAATCCAGAAAAAAAAGTCGCGATTTCAAACAGCGTAGCTCAGGTCCCGTTCTGCCCGATATCGGTCAGAACTGACCTGGGCCTCGCCTCGCGGCATTGGGCGCCACTGCGTTCCTGATACACTTTCGCGGATGAATTTTGGATTCGAAATTCTGGCGTCGGATCCGACCGGCGCGCGACTTGGGCGGCTGACTACTCCGCATGGAGTGATTGATACGCCGGCGTTCATGCCTGTGGGAACGGCGGCCACCGTGAAAGCGCAGACGCAGGAGGATCTCGAAAATCTAGGCGTGCAGATTCTTCTTTCCAATACTTATCACCTGTATCTTCGGCCCGGGCATGAACTGATCCGCTCGATGGGTGGACTGCATAAATTCATGGCCTGGCCGCGCGCGATACTCACGGATTCGGGCGGCTACCAGGTTTTCAGCTTGAGCGAATTGCGCAAGGTGACGGACGAAGGCGTGACGTTTCGTTCGCATCTCGACGGCTCCGAGCACTTTCTTTCGCCCGAGAAAGCGCTCGAAGTCGAAATTGCGCTGGGCGCGGATATCATCATGGTTCTCGATGAATGCATCGAAGCGCCTTCCACCGAAGCGCGCACCCGCGAAGCGGCCGGACGCACACTCACCTGGGCGCGACGATCGCGCGATTATTTCAAGCAGCATGGCGATGCCGCACGGCAGGCACTTTTCGGAATTGTGCAGGGCGGTACGTATGAAGGGCTGCGCCGCGAAAATGCAGACGCCCTAGTCGCTCTCGATTTTCCCGGTTACGCAATTGGCGGCCTTGCGGTCGGCGAGCCGCACGAAACTACGTGCGCGATGACGCAAGCAGCTGCTTCGCGCTTGCCGGAGAACAAACCGCGTTATTTGATGGGCGTGGGCAAGCCGGAACAGCTTGCTGACTACGTGAGTCTAGGAATCGACATGATGGATTGCGTGCTTCCAACGCGCAGCGCGCGCCATGGATGCCTCTTTACTTCGCAGGGACGCCTGCTCATCAAAAATACGCGTTACGCAAACGATCAGCGTCCTATAGACGAAAAATGTCAATGCGCCGTTTGCCGCCGGTACTCGCGTGCATATTTGCGGCACCTTTATTCCTCTGGTGAGGCGCTGGCGGGCATCTTGAACACCCACCACAACATCTACTTTTACCTTGACATAATGCGCCAAATTCGGGAGGCTATCCGTTTTGGAAAGCTTGATAGATTCCGCTCTGACCTTCAGGCACGCCTCAAAGGGCAAAATTAAGGTGGGCTGGGCGCGGGAAGAGGCGGGGCAGCATCTTCTGTGAGCGAAATGAGCCTGCCGGCCACGGCAGGTGACGACCCGCCTGGGCGGGAAAGGCGAAAATGATCGTGGAAGTCGGTGTGATGTGTTCGGGGACTCTGCTCCTCTTGGCGCAAGCCTCGGCGCAGCCCAGCGGAATAGCACTTTTTCTCCCATTAATCCTCATAATGGTCATTTTTTACTTCTTGATGATCATGCCTGCGCAGAGGCGGCAGAAGAAGGTCGCCGAAATGCTTCGTAATCTGAAGACTGGCGACAAAGTCCTCACCAATGGCGGGATTTACGGCACGATCGTGGGGTTAGAAGATGACTCCGTGCAACTGCGCATTGCCGAACAAGTGAAAATCAAAGTATCGCGCGCCGCTATTGCAGGGTTGCAAGCGGAACCTCCGAAGGAGACTTAACCAGCCAGCATGAGTTCCGATCTCAGGTGGAAGTTCATTCTCATAGCCATCATCATTTTGATTTGCATTTTCGGCGTTGTCGGGCTGCCGGAATTTCCCACCTCTGCCACACAGTTGAAGCAGAATCTCGCTGATCGCATCAAGCTGGGGCTGGATCTGAAAGGTGGGAGCCACCTCGTCCTGCAGGTGCAGGTGGACGAAGCCATCGGGCAGCGTTGCGACGAGACGATTGACGCGTTGACGAAACAGCTGCACGAAAAGAGCGTCAATGTAGGTGAAACTCGCCGCGTAGACGATACGCACATTCTCGTCCGCAACATTGACCCTGCGACGTCGTCAACCTTCCGCGATATTGTCGCCAACCAGTTCCCCGATTGGAGCATGTCTCCCGCGCCCGGCGAACAGAATGGCTACCTTCTTACCCTGAAGCCTTCGATCGTGGCGGACATTCGCCGCAACGTGATGGATCAATCTCTCGACACGATTACGCGCCGAATCAACGCGCTGGGCCTGACGGAGCCGACGATTGCCTTCACCGGCCGCGGCGACAATGAGATTCTCGTTCAGCTTCCCGGCGAAGCAGATCCCACTCGCGCGAAATCCGTCATTCAGGCCACTGGTCAACTCTCGCTGAATCTCGTCGTCGACGAGCAGACATATCCATCTGAGGCGGCTGCGCTTGCTGGGCACGGCGGAGTCTTGCCGCCGGGCACGGAAGTAGTTCCGGGCAAATCCAGCGCTCAGCCCGGTCAGCCGTCACAAACCGTTTTTTACATTATCAATCGCGCTCCTATCGTCACCGGACAAGACCTGCGAAGCGAAAGCATCAGTCCTAGCTCGAATTTCCCGGGCCAGTATCAAGTCGATTTCAAGCTTTCCACCGCGGCGGCCAGCCGTTTCGGTCCGTTCACCGAGACCAACCTCGGCCACCGGATGGCCATCGTCCTGAATCATCAAGTCTATTCGGCGCCGACCATCAACGGGCGCATCGATGACTCAGGTATGATCGAATCTTTTTCGCAAGAGACCGCACAGGACCTGGTTCTCGTTCTGCGTGCTGGTGCGCTTCCCGCTTCAATCAAATATCTCGAGGAACGCACAGTGGGTCCATCACTCGGAGCTGATTCGATCCGCCAAGGTGTTCGCGCGTCGATTGCGAGCCTCGTGGTGGTGATGATTTTTCTGGTGATCTATTACCGGCTGAGCGGTGTCAATGCAGTTGTGGCCCTCATGCTGAACCTAGTCATTCTCATCGCGTTCATGGCGTACGCGGGTGCTGTCCTCACGCTTCCGGGAATTGCAGGCGTGATTTTAACTATCGGCATGGGTGTAGATTCGAACGTCCTTGTTTTCGAGCGCATCCGCGAAGAGTTGCGGAACGGCAAGGCGCCGGCTTCGGCCGTGGCTCTCGGCTTCGATCGCGCATTTCTGACGATTATCGATACGCACGTGACGACAATCGTTTCGGCCATCTTCCTGTTTCTCTTCGGCACCGGGCCGGTGCGAGGATTTGCGGTCACGTTAGTGATAGGTTTGCTCGCCAACGTGTTTACTTCGATTTACGTCTCGCGAGCCATTTTCGATTATCACCTGACGCACATGGAGCGGCAGGCGGAACTGAGCATTTAAGGCACTTGCGGGTGATGGGCATGCCGGGAACAAACCCCGGCAACCCGGTGTCCAATTAAGACGGATAGGACTCGATGGAATTTTTTAAGGGCGTAAACGTCGACTGGATGGGGAAGGCGAAGTACTTCGTCACCCTTTCGCTAGTCCTGCTGGCAGTGGGATGGGCTTCGATCCTGAAGAATGGGGGCCCGCGGTACGGAATTGACTTTCGGGGTGGCACGCTGGTGTATGTGCGCTTCGCAGGAACGCCGCCGATCGATCAGATTCGAAAGGGATTGCAGTCAGCCGGCCTTGCCAATAGCACCATTCAGACCATCAGCGATATCGGGAACTCGGCATCGCAGCGCGACGTGGTGATCGGCTTGGAGCAAAAGGGGACGGGCGATGAGTCGCTCGATGCGGGCAAAGATGCAATTCTCAACGTGCTGCACAAGACTTTTGGGACTGACACCTCCGGCAAGCCGGATTTCAATTCCATCACCGCATCGGCGCTTGCGGATTACCTCACCACGAAAGACCCTCTCGCGCTGGGCACGAACGCCGGCGATCGTTACAAAGATCTGGCGCAAAAGCTAACGGATGTGCGTGATAAGGATTACGGCGGGATCGTCACGAGCTTCGACGAACTCAAGAGCGTCCCCGGCGTGACGCAACCGGTAATCAACGCTTTGACCGGCGGCTTGGCCCTCGGCAATTTCACGATCCGAAATGTGGAAATTGTCGGCCCGAAAGTAGGCGCCCAGCTTCGCCGCCAGGCGGTTCTCGCTACGCTCTATGCGTTGCTGGGGATGTTGGTATATATTGCATTCAGGTTTGAGTGGATTTACGGAGCTGCCGCGGTAATCGCCGTCTTCCATGACGTGCTGATCACCTTAGGCTTTTTCTCGCTTTTCCATTACGAGATTTCGCTGACGGTGATCGCGGCATTGCTCACCCTGGTTGGTTATTCGATGAACGACACGATCGTGATTTTTGACCGCGTCCGGGAAAATCTCCGCTTGATGCGACGCGAGCCGTTCGCGGCGATCGTGAACAAATCCATTAATCAAACTCTTTCTCGTACTATTTTGACAAGCGGCTTAACTTTCCTGACCGTGGTGGTCCTGTACCTCATGGGCGGGGAGGTGCTCCGTGCTTTCGCTTTTGCCATGGTGGTGGGAGTTGTGGTAGGAACGTACTCCAGTTTCGGAATCGCAGCCCCTATCGTTGTGGTTTGGAATAAGTACCGGGGTCAGGGAGCTGCCATTAGCGCCGGATCCGCAGCCGAAAAGCGCGTGGCGGCAGCCGCAAGGAGGTAGTAGTCATGTTTGACGATCTTGTAGTCTCCAGTGTGAATCCGAAACGGACCAACACGTCGTGGACGATGATCGTATCGACGATTGTCCAGGCCGCAATCCTGGGCGTGCTGATACTGATTCCTTTGATCTATACCGAAGCGCTGCCCAAGGAAACGCTCACCACTTTCCTGGTAGCCCCGGCGCCCCCTCCACCTCCACCCCCGCCCGCTGCGGTGATTCAGCGCGTGGTGAAGCCTGTGGTGCGCCTGATTCACAACGGGCAGATGATGGCGCCGACCGTCATCCCCAAGAAAGTGGCGATGATTAAGGAAGAAGAGTTGCCGCCGGATGTTGGCTCCGTGGGCGTCACGGGTGGTGTGCCTGGCGGTATCGCCGGCGGTTCGGCAGGTGGAGTTCTCGGAGGAATCATCGGCGGCGTGGGCTCAAATATGCCGCCTCCGCCGAAGGCCACCCCTTCCCGCATTCGCGTAGGAGGCAACGTGCAGGCTGCCAAGATGCTGCGGCAGATCATGCCGGTCTATCCTCCCATTGCGAAGACAGCGCATATCTCTGGCACTGTGGTTCTTCGCGCCGTCATCGGCAAAGATGGCACCGTTCAGGATCTTCAGTATGTCTCCGGTCCGCCGCTGCTGATGAAGTCAGCGATGGATGCTGTGAAGCAGTGGCGCTATCAGCCGACTCAGCTGAACGGCGAACCGGTGGAAGTGGACACAACGATTTCCGTCGTATTTACATTAGGCGGTTAAGCAGGGCTCGGCTCAGCCCTGCGCTAGGGGGACGGAGCCGGTTTGAAGAGAATTGCCGACCGGCAGAATCTGGGCTGCCGCGATCGTTAGGGGAAATGGAGGAGGAGCAACTCTATGTTTTCGACGTTACTGTGGGCCAACGCGATTCTGTTTCAGCAACAGCAGGAGGTGGGCTGGGATCTGGTGACCATGTGGCACAACATGGGCTACCCGGCTAAGACCGTCGTCGCAATTCTTTTCATTATGTCCGCGTGGTCGGTGGGCATCATGATTGACCGTGCACTGATGTACAGCGCGGCGCGCAAGCAGTCCCGCGTGTTCGTGCAACAGGTAGCCGGCGCGTTGAAGGACAACAAGCTCGACGAAGCCATTTCAATTGCCGAGCGCAACAAGAAGAGCCACATCGCCAAGGTGGTCGCGACGGGACTTTCCGAGTTCCAGGCAGCCTCGGCGCAAGTGAGCGATGAAGAAGTGATCGAAGCGGCAAAACGCGGACTGGAGCGCTCAGTCGCCATCGTTCACGCAGAAATGAAGCGCGGCCTTTCCGGCCTTGCCACGATTGGTTCGACGGCGCCATTCGTCGGATTGTTCGGCACCGTGATGGGCATCATCAACGCGTTCAAAGGCATTTCGGCCTCCAAGGCAACCGGTCTATCGGCGGTCGCCGGCGGTATTGCGGAAGCCCTCGTCACCACCGCTCTCGGTCTGCTCGTAGCCGTGCCGGCCGTGTGGACGTTCAATTATTTCACAAACAAGGTGGAAGCATTCGACGTGGAGATGGACAACTCCTCGATGGAGCTGATCAACTACTTCATTACTCGTCGAGGCGGGAAGAAGTAACACATGGCTTACAAACCCAAAGCACCGCCGGTGATGGCGGCACCCAACGTGATTCCGATGGCGGACATCATGCTCGTGCTGCTCATCATCTTCATGGTGGTCACGCCCATGTTGCAAAAAGGCGTGTCGGTGGACATGGCCAAGGTGAACAACGCCGAAGACATGCAAAACGCCGACAAGGATGATGCGATCATCCTGGCAGTGACCCGCGACGGCAAAATGTACCTTGGAAGCAAGCAGATCCAGCTTTCCGAGATCACAAATGCCGTCAAAGACCAGATCTCCAATCGCTTGGATAAAACCGTGTTCGTTCGGTCCGATGCCCGGGCGAAATATGGCGATGTGGTCAAGGCCGTCGACGAAGTTCGCTCGGCCGGCGTCGATAACCTCGGTCTGCTGACCGAGAAGAATCAGCAAAAAGGTGCAGCTCCGCCGCCGCCACCGGGTTCTGCTGGCGGCTCGGACTAGCAGCGGGGCGTTCAAGGAGTTTCCAATGGGGATGGCAGTTGGTGGAAATAAAGGTTCGATGTCGGAACCGAACATCGTTCCTTTGATCGATGTGCTTCTCGTGCTCATCATCATTTTCATGGTGATCACGCCGACGACTCCGCACGGTCTCGACGCACTCGTTCCTCAACCGGCTCCGCCAAATCAGAAAGAAGATCCGGCGCTGCTGGCCAAGACGATCGTCGTGCAGGTGACCGCGGGCGGAGACGTGATGATCAATCAGGACAAGACGTCCTGGGATGAGCTCGGTCCGCGCTTGGAAGATATTTTCAAGCAGCGTGCCGAAAAGGTGGCGTTCGTCAAGGGCGACGACGCCGTCGAATTCGCACAGGTCGCTCGCGCCATCGATATCATGCGAGGCTCGGGCATCGAGAAGGTCGGGCTAATCACCGCCAAGGTGGAAGCGGGCCAATAGTTCGTTTCCTCGTGAACATCTGAACGCCGGGCTACGATTTCCCTGCCCGGCGTAGCCATCGTCAAGGAGATAGGGATGCACCGCAAGCCCCACACAGGGATTCTTTTGGCCGTCGTTGTTGCGGCCCTCGTTTCAGGAGCAGGTTGCGATAAGCTTCGCGCCCGCGACAAGCTGAACAAGGGCGTCCAGGCCTTCAAGGGCGGCCAGTTCGACCTCGCCGTCGAAGATTTCAAACAGGCCAAGGATCTCGATCCCAACCTGACGAACGCACGCCTCTACCTGGCCACTGCCTACGCCAACCAGTACATCCCAGGCGCCCCTTCGGACGACAACATCCGCATGGGCCAGCAGGCGATTTCGGAATTTCAGCAGGTGCTGGATAAGGATCCCAACAACCTCTCGGCCATCGACGGTATCGGTTCCATCGTTTACAACATGGGCGGCACCCCCTTCGATGCCAAGAAGCTCGAAGAATCGAAGACGTACCACGAACGCCACATCGCGATCAAGCCGCAGGATCCCGAGCCTTACTACTGGATCGGCGTGATCGATTGGTCTTTGGCCTACCGCGGCAATAAAGATATGCGCGAGGAGTACAACAAAACCGCGAAGAAACAAATCAAGGATACCGACCCGATGCCGCCCCCTCTGGCCACCCAGTTCCAGCAGAAATATGGCGCCACCATTGACGAGGGCATCAAGAACTTGCAGATGGCGATTGACCGCCGTCCGGACTACGACGACGCAATGGCCTACCTGAACCTGCTCTATCGCCAGAAAGCAGATATGGAAACGACTGCTGAAGCTCGCGAGCAAGATCTGAAAATGGCGGACGATCTGGTAGACAAGGTAAAAGCCATCAAGCAGAAGAAAATGACTGCGGCTCCCACCACCTAGCCGGGTTCGTTGCAAATCTTCACAGTAGGTTCGTGGAATTAAAACGGCGGGCTCCAAAGGCCCGCCGTATTTTTTTTCGGGGCGCGGAGGCGTGCAATGTTAGTTGGAAGAAAGGCGCAATTCGCGAGTCTCCTGAGCATTGCCGTGTTCCTCGCCGCGACAATTCTCGCGGCGGGATATATCTCCGCGCCTCCCACAGGCGCAGCTCAATCAAATGTAGCTTCGGCGCACGTTTCATCGGACCCCTGGTCCGCGTCTCAAACAATTCAGCCCACTGACCTCCTGAAAGAGCTCAGCGAATCGAAAGGCGCCGCAAAGCCCGTTGTCGTGTGCGTTGGTTTTCGCCCGCTCTACATGGGCGCCCACGTGCCTGGCGCCGTGTTTCACGGCGCCGCGCAATCCGAGCAGGGACTCGCCGACCTGAAGCGATGGGCGCAGGGCGTTCCGCGTACGGCGAATCTGGTGATTTACTGCGGCTGCTGTCCGCTCGATCACTGCCCGAACATCCGTCCGGCCTTCAACGCGCTTCACGATATGGGCTTCGCAAATCTGCGCGTGCTGCTCCTTCCGCACGACTTCGCAACCGATTGGGTGGAAAAAGGCTATCCGGTGGAAAAGGGTGCCGAGAAGTATTCGAACGCGAATCGTTAACTTACCGACGCGGCTGTCCGGCGCCGGCGATGCCGCGATTCTGCTGTGCCTCGGCCCTGACATCTTTTCCCTTCACACCGGCATCCCTTAAACTGGTTCTGTTGGACTAGCGAACCGAGATATTTAGAGGACCGAATGAAGCTGAACGCCACCAAAATCCTGATCGCAGCCGGACTATTCGCCGGCGCCTGCATCGCATCGCCCGCATCTCTTCACGCGCAAGCCGCTCCCGGCCCGATTCATCCACCGGCCGCCGACTCGCAGGCTGCCGACGGTTCTTCAGCTCCGCCTCCCCCGCCGGTGAAGCAGTATCCCCCGCAGAAAAAAGAAAATCTGATTGGCTCCTGGAGAATTAATCCCGACGAGAGCGACGACGTCCACCAGAAAATCGAACAGGCGCGGAATCGAAATGGAAGTGGAAGCAACAATCCAAACGCGGGCAGCGGCGGAAATGGCCCTTATCCAGGCAATGGCGGCGGCAACGGTCCTTACGGCCGGCCCACGAATTCTCCATATCCCGGTGGTGGTTCGCCGTATCCGGGCAATGGAGGCGGCAACAGTCCCTCTGGGCGGCGCGGCGGCACGGGAGACCCGACCAACTACGAAGATCGCCAGCAGCTTCAGGATCTGATTGAGCCCGCCACCTCGCTCAGCTTCGTGCAGAAGGAAGGCGAAGTGGACGTCACCGACGATCAGGGCCGCAAGCGCATCTACTTAACCGACAGCCGCAAACCGCAAAAACCCAAAGACGATAGTTATCGCGAATCCGCCGCGCACTGGGAAGGAGCGCGCCTCATCTCCGAGGAAAAAGGCCTGCACGGCGGCAGAATCACCCGCACCTACGAACTCACCCCCGATGGCAAGCAGCTCGACGAGAGCATCCGCCTCGACAATAGCCACACAGGCCTGCTCACGGTGCGCTACGTCTTCGACCTCACGTCATCCTCAGCCCCGGCAGTAGCCCCCGCTGCGAAATAACGCGCGCCACCTCGGTGTTAGTTCGTTTCCGTCTGTCGAGTGGCCAGCCGCGAGTCCGTCCTGAACCATCGAAATAAGAGCGTCGCGGCCAGGCCGCCGCCAACTTGCGCCACTATGAATCCCGGGACGTCCTGCGGCCGGATGCCTGCAAACGTATCGCTTAGCGCGCGGCCGATTGTCACTGCGGGATTTGCAAATGATGTCGACGCAGTAAACCAGTACGCCGCCGTGATATACGCGCCCACTGCAAATGCCACCACATCCGGCCGCCGTTTCGCGCATCCCCAGATCACGCACATCAATCCGAATGTAGCGACGAATTCGCTGAAGAGCTGCGCCGCTCCGCTTCGAGCATGTTGCGAGAGTGAAACCACTGGCAGCGTGAACATACCGTGCGCCACTACCGCTCCACCCATCGCTCCCAGCACTTGCGCCGCGATGTAGCCTGGGGTTTCCTTCCAGCGCATGCCGCCCTCGAGAGCATCGCTCAGTGTCACCACCGGGTTGAAGTGTGCCCCTGATATCGGGCCAAACGCCAATATCAACGCAACAAGCGCTGCGCCTGTCGCAATCGTATTCGCTAGAAGTGCGATCGCCACGTTTCCGCCCGCCAGCCGCTCCCCCATGATTCCCGAGCCGATCACGGTCGCCACGAGAAATCCGGTTCCCAGAAATTCCGCCGCCAGCCGCCGCCCGAATGGCGCTTTCACTGCTGCCCGATCCGATCGATTTCCCGTTTGATCGCCAGCTTGTCGAGGCTGCTAAGCGGCAAACAAAGAAGCAGGCTGATTCTCCGATCGAGCGTCATGAAAGCATCGCGAAACGCTCGCTCGATCTCTTCCGGTGAGCCTTCCACGGCTGCTGGATCCGGTACGCCCCAGTGCGCCGTCATTGGCTGGCCCGGCCACACGGGACAAACCTCTTTTGCCGCGTTGTCGCACACTGTGAAAACGAAATTCATCTGCGGAGCGCCGGGCATCGCAAATTCGTCCCAGTCCTTGCTGCGCAAACCTTCCGTGGGCAAATGCGCGTGCTCGAGTTGCCGCAGCGCCTCTGATCGCACCCTTCCAGTTGGATGGCTGCCGGCGCTGTACGCCTGAAAATTAGGCCGGCCTTTCCGGTTGAGAATCGCTTCGGCCATGATCGACCGCGCCGAATTGCCCGTACAGAGGAAAAGTACGTTGTAACGTCCAGTCATCGCGATCACTCCTTCGCTGCGCAACAAGCCGGCCCGCAGCAGGTCTGCTCCGAACCGCTTTTTGCGACCTTCGGCTTCTTCGCTCGAATGAACGCGCTCGCGAACTTTCCTTCTACGTGCGGCGCGATTGCATCCACGTCGATGCCCTGCGCCGTAAGGAATTGCCGCGCGTCCGCCACGCTGTAGACACGCGTGGGCTCGATTTCGATATCTTCAAACCCCGCCGCCGCAAGCTTCGTCCGGTACTCCGATTCTTCCAGCGCGCCGGCCACGCAACCCACCCACAACTCTACGTTCCTTCGAATCTCGGTCGGTACGGCGCCGCGCACCACCACGTCGGAAACCGCAAATCGTCCGTCCGGCCGCAGCACGCGGAATGCTTCGTGCAACACGCGGTCTTTGTCGCCAGATAGATTAATCACGCAATTCGAAATCACCACATCCACCGAATTTTCCGGCAGCGGGATGTTTTCGATCTCGCCTTTCAGGAATTCTACGTTCTCCACTCCCGCCTTCCGTTGATTCTCCCGCGCCAGCGCCAGCATCTCGTCCGTCATGTCGAGACCGTACGCTTTTCCAGTTGGCCCCACGCGCTTCGCCGAAAGCAGCACGTCAATCCCGCCGCCCGATCCCAGATCGAGCACCGTCTCTCCCGCATTCAGCTGCGCCAGCGCCGTGGGATTCCCGCAGCCAAGCGAAGCAGCCACCGCGTCGGCCGGCAACCCTGCCACCTCGTTCGTTGCGTAGAGATTGCCCGAGATCGGATCGCAGCAGGGAGTCGCAGCTGTTGAACACCCACACTCGGACCGCGCTCCCTCCGCGGGCTTGCCGCCGGAATTCTGCACCACACGCTTCGCCGCCTCGCCATATCTCGCTTTCACAACGTCCCTGATACTTTCATTGTTACTTTCATTCGCCATCGCTTCCTCCTTAGTTCATTGAATAGATTCGATCCATTGAATATTGACGATATTCGATGTTTCAGACGGAAAATATCCGTAACATGCCATTTTTACCTGCTTACACATCCATGATTAGTCGCGCCGCATTGGGAAACTCACCCAGGCAATTCCGGTTCACGCGGTAATACATAAACGTTCCGCGCCGCTCCGACTGCACGAATCGCGTGTCCCTCAAAATCTTCAAATGGTGCGAAATCGTCGGCTGCCCGATCGGAAAATGCTTCACGATGTCGCACACGCACACCGCCCCGCGATTCGCCGCCAGCAAATTCAGAATCCGAATCCGCGTCGGATCAGCCAGGGCCTTAAACCATCCCGCATATTCTCGCGCCCGCCCGCGGCTAAGCTTCGGCCCCGCATCTGTCCTGCAGCACTCCTCGCTGCCATCCGCACAGTCAATCGTGCACTTTATCTTCTGCGTCATCGAATCGGTCGCCTCTCAATTCTTGCTGGCATTCTAGCCTACTTCATTCATCGACAAACGTCAATGAATATGCTGCATCCCGCGGGCGACAGTGCTAGTACGGAACTGCGCCACAAATCTGCCTCCAAACTCGAGCGACTCGATTAAAATAGCCCCAGATTAAGCGGGCAACCCTATGGAACCAGCCCCGAAATCGTCGATTTCGCCAGCCGCGAGGCGTGCCGTCGATCTGCGCTTCGTCGAGCTGATGGACAAGGTCCGCCGGAACCGCCCGGGCGACGACCTCGAACTTCTCCGCCGCGCCTTTGATTTCGCCGCCGAGCAGCACAAGACGCAAACGCGGCTTTCGGGCGAGCCGTTCCTCTCGCACCCCGTCGAAGTAGCGCACCTGCTGGCGGATATGCGGCTTGACGTTACCGCATTGTGCGCCGCGCTGCTGCATGACGTCGTCGAAGACACCAAAATTCCGCTCTCGCAAATTGACGAAATTTTCGGAGCTGACGTAGCGCGTCTCGTGGAAGGCGCCACAAAAATCAGCCGGCTCGACCTTCTCGCTCCGGAAGCGCGCCAGGCGGAAAACGTCCGCAAGATGCTGCTCGCCATGGTCAACGACGTGCGCGTCGTGATGATCAAATTGGCCGACCGCCTGCACAACATGCGCACGCTGCAATTCCTCGACTCCGAAAAGCAGCAGCGCATCTCGCGCGAGACGCTCGATATTTATGCCCCGGTAGCCAACCGGCTTGGCATGGGCTTGATTCGCGGCGAGCTTGAAGATCTCGCGTTCCGCTACCTCGAGCCGGAATCGTTTCTCGACATCCAGAAGAGAATCAGCACGAAGCAAAAAGTCTTCGACAAGTTTTTGCATGAGGTGCAGGACGCCGTCCGCAGCAAGATGATCGAAAGCGGTATTCCCGCCGAAGTGCAGGCGCGCATCAAGCGCCTCTATTCGCTGCATCTGAAAATTCAGAAGCAGCAGCGCACGCTCGATCAGGTGTTTGACCTGCTTGCCCTGCGCGTGATCACCGACACGGTGAAGAATTGCTACGCCGCGTTAGGCGTGATCCACCAGATCTGGCCGCCGGTTCCCGGCCGTTTCAAGGATTACATCGCGATGCCGCGGCCCAATCTGTATCAGTCGCTGCACACCACCGTGATCCACGCAGGCCAGCCTTTCGAAGTGCAGATTCGCACGCAGGAAATGCATCGCATCGCCGAGCAGGGCGTCGCTGCACACTGGAAATATAAGGATGGCGGAGGGGGAGCGGCCTCCCAGGCGGACGATCAGCGCATCGTCTGGATGCGCCAGTTGATCGAGTGGGTGCAGGAAATGGAAGAACCCAGCGAATTCCTCTCGACGCTGCGCGTGGACCTCTATCCTGAAGAAGTTTATACGTTCTCGCCGAAAGGACGCGTGGTCGTTCTGCCGCGAAGCGCCACGCCTGTCGATTTCGCATACGCGATTCACACGGAAGTCGGCAATCAATGCAGCGGAGCAAAAGTGAATGGAGCACTGGTGCCTCTGCGGCACGCGCTGGCCAATGGCGATGTGGTCGAAATTCTTACGCAGAAAGGACACGAGCCATCGCGCGACTGGCTGACCTTCGTTCACACTTCGCGCGCCCGCAGCAAAATACGGCAATGGATCAACTTGCATGAACGCGCGCAAGCGACTGACGTCGGCCGCAGGCTTCTGGAAAAGGAAGCGCGACAAGCCAATATCACGCTGAAGAAAATTTCCGATGAGGACTGGCAGCGCGTTGCGTCCGATTACGGCTGCGGGCGCGTAGAAGATCTCTACGCCGACCTCGGCTACGGAAAATGGTCTGCCCGCCAGGTGCTCGCCAAGGCTACCGGCCAGCCAATCGCCGAGCCAGGCGAAGACAAACAGCCGAAGATCGTTTCCACCGTCAAGCGCATGCTGGGCATGAACGAAGGCGCGATCGTGGTGCGCGGCGGCCACGACGACTTGATGGTGTATCGCTCAAAGTGCTGCACGCCGATTCCCGGCGACGATATCATCGGCTACGTCACGCGCGGGCGCGGCATCGCCGTGCACAGCAAGAGCTGCCCGAATGTCCAAAATCTCTTATATGAAATCGAGCGGCGCATTCCGGTGGAGTGGGCCGGCACGACGCAAGCCACGTTCCCGGTGCGCTTGCGAATTTTCACTGAAGACCGCCCTGGAATTCTCGCCAGCATCACCAGCGCAATCAGCGATACCGGCGCGAATATTCGCACCTTTGAAAGCGGCGGCGAAGCGCTGCACGCGCGGATGGAAGTGGCGCTCGACGTTCACGACCGCAAGCAGCTCGAACGCATACTCAGCTCTATCAAGCGCATTCCGGGCGTCTTTGACATCGAGCGTGTCTACAATGTCTAGGCGGTTGTCGCTGCTGCGCCTCGCGGCGTGCGCCTTGCTCGCAGCGGCAGGCTGCCAGCATTTTCAGCCTCTCGACACGAAGCCCCTCGATGCTGCCGGCGTCGGTTACGCTTCAATCAAAAAACTAGAAGCTCTGAAAATCACGCCCGAAGAAATCCCGGAAATTTCCAAAATGCGCAGCGCCGGATTTTCTGACGACTCGTGTGTCAGCATTGTGGAGATTTATCATCAGCGCGGCAAACCGTTCGCAGCCGGCGAAGCAGTGGCGGGCCTCGTGAAGGCGGGCGTGCGCGAAAGCACCATTCTCGAGCTCGCCCGGATGGACCAACTCGGACTTGACGCAGGCGAATTTCAAGTGGTGCGCCTCGCCGGGCTTTCCGATGCCATCATTCTCGAAATGGCGAAGCATGAAGCGGCCGGCACGCCGTCGCTTTCGGGCCTTTCCCTCGGCAAGCTGAAAAACGCTGGGCTGCGCGAATCCACACTTCTCGAACTGGAACAGCGCGGCATCCCCGATTCAGCCACGGAGCAAATTCTTGCGATGCGCAAGCATCGGGCGACCGACAAGGTAATTCTCCGCAAGTTCACGGGGACCTAGCGCGCTGCGAGCATTGCGTTTCGGACTTCTCCAAACGGCTTCCGCCCGTTAGAATCACTCATCTTGTCCCGCGCCGGATTCCATTCGCGCCTCGCGCCACTCGCAACCATCGCCATCCTGATTTCGAGCGCCGCTTGCACAGTGCCGCTTGCGCCCGGCTATGCCATCAGCAAAGAGTCTCGCGAAATACAATTCGTTTCCGGAGCGACGCCGGAGCTGAAGGTTCGCGGCCGGTTCACGCTGGTGAATTCCGGCACTTCGAAACTGAGTTTCATTGATATGGTCGTCCCGCCGGAAAAAACGGCCGGCCTGAGCGGCCTGCATATTGAGGTGAATGGGCGCGAAGTGAATGCCGTCCCGCTGCCGGCGGAACTTCAGTACGATCATCCTCACACGCTTCGCATTCCGCTCGAATCCACTTGGGAGCAAAAGCAGAAACGCGAACTGCTGATCGAATACGTGCTGCGCTCGCCGGACGATTCGAGCTCTCGAATTACCTTGAGTCTAAAAACCTTCAGCCTTGGTTTTAGCGGCTGGTTCCCGGTGCTGCAGCCGCCCGATCATGCGCTGTCACCATTTCCGAAGCGGCCGGATCGCACGCTCATCACGATTCGGACGCCTTCCGATTTTCTGCTGTTCTCGCGAGGCAAGAGGGCGGGCGTGAAAAAGGCCGACAATGAAATTGAGTCCCGCTACATTGTGGGGATGAACGAACTCGCGCCGTTCGCGGTGGGCGGACAGTACGTTGAAGCATCTTCGTCGCGAAGTGGAAAGAGCTCTGTCGCGTTCTGGACGCTTGAGCCGCTCAAGCAGGACACCGCCGCGAGCGCGCAGCGAATCGAATCCGCGTGGAACACGATGCAGACCGATTTTGGGTCGCTCGACAAAAATATCAGCGCTCCACATGTGGTCGAGTCACCCGATCTGCGCAATCATCTGACCGGCCAGGCGGGTCCGGCAGCCGAAGCTTTTCCTGGTGGAGCGCTGGTTAGCAGCGCGGCGCTGGCGCTGGGAATCAACAATGAGGAATTTCTCGATAAGGTGACGCACGCGGTCGCGCACGATTGGTTTGGGCAGCAGATCTATCCGGAGCCGTTTGCTGCGCTGGGCCTCGGCGAAGGGCTTCCCGAATACGCGACGATTGTGATCGACGAGGCGAGTAAAGGCGAAGCCGGCCGCCGCCAGCGCATCATCGAATATCTGCGCGCGTATGATGAGGCCTCGAAGAAAGCGGTCGAAATTCCGCTCGGTGATGCCAAGCTGACCGATGCGCCGGAACAGCGCGCCATCAGCCTTGCGAAAGCGCCTCTGTTTTTTATCGCGCTCGAAGACAAATGCGGAGAAGCGCCGGTGCGCGCGGCGTTCAAGCGGGTGATCAGCCTGCTTCGCGGGCAGCAGGTCGGTTACAACGAAATCCGTTCTGCGATCGAGCAGGAAAGCGGGAAAGATTTGGCGGAGTTTTTCCGGACGTGGCTCTACGAATCGGGAATCCCGAAAGATTTCAGCGCGAAATATCAGCCTGCTAACGAATCGCGTCCTTAGCCATCCAACATCCTCTCATCCGTTCATTCAGGAGGCATCGTGAAAGAAGTGATTTCCACCGACAAAGGACCGAAAGCGATCGGTCCCTACTCGCAAGCCATCAAGGCCAACGGCTTCATTTTCGTTTCCGGCCAGGGCGCAGGCGATCCCGTCACCGGGAAAATCGTGGAAGGAGGAGTGGCGGAACAGACGGCGCGATGTCTCGAGAACCTGAAAGCAATCGTCGAAGCAGCGGGCTCATCGCTGGACCGCGCGGTACGCCTGGGCGTCTTCCTGAAAGACATGAATGATTTTGAGGCGATGAATAAAGTGTATGCGCGCTATTTCCCGGCGAACACGCCCGCGCGAACCACGGTCGAGGCCGCCCGCTTGCCGCGCGATTTTCGCGTGGAAATCGATATGATCGCACTCGCCTGATCTGCACTGGCGGTGGCGGCAGCGTGGGTGATGGGATATCGGCAATAGCCCGGGTTCTCTCGGATGGCACGGCCTTCCGACTTTCCCGGCCGCAATCCATTCACAATTCTGTAAGATATCCGTAGGAGAATTTCCTCCGGGCGCGCCTCGCCCACCCCTTTCGAATGAGGCGATTTCTCGAAATTTGTTTGCTGCGCGCATCCAAGCATCAATCGTTGTGCGTAATTTTATTCGGAGATAGAGTAAACGAGTGCTATGAGTGACCAAGACTTTGACCTGGTAGTGATTGGAAGCGGCCCGGCCGGGCAGAAAGGCGCGATCTGTGCGGCAAAACTGCGCAAGCGCGTTGCGGTGGTGGACCGCACGGTAATGATGGGCGGGGTGTGCGTCCACACCGGCACGATTCCGAGCAAGAGCGTGCGCGAGGCGATTTTTCAGCTTACAGGCTCGGCGGTGAAATCGTTCTACGGCAATGCGTATCGCGGGAATGGCGATATTTCCGTGAAGGACCTCGCGTTTCGCGTGCAAAGCGTGGTGGCGCGCGAGACCGAGGTGATCCGCGCGCAACTGAAGCGGAACGGAGTGTTCATTTACCAAGGAATGGCTCATTTCGTTGATCCGCACACCATCGAGATTCAGGGCGACACCGACAAGACCGTCATTCGAAGCGAACACGTCCTGATTGCGTGCGGGACGCGGCCTGCGGGCAACACGGACATTCCGTTTGACGGCAAGCGCGTGTTCGACACGGACCAGATCAACGGGCTGCAAGGGCTGCCGCGCGAATTGATTGTTGTGGGCGCAGGCGTGGTGGGCTTGGAATACACATCGTTCATGGCGGCAATGGGCGTGGAGGTGACGCTTATCGATCAGCGCCCACAGTTGCTGGATTTTGTGGACCGGGAAATCATTGAGGCGCTCGCCTATCACCTGCGGCAGATGGGAACTACTTTTCGGCTGGGCGACAAGGTGACGCGCGTGGGATTCGATGAGCAGCGGGATCGCGTGTTTGCGGAACTCGAGAGTGGCAAGAAAGTGCAGGCCAATGCGCTGCTGTACGCGGTGGGCCGCCAGGCGAACGGTGACCAGATTGGGCTTGAAGCGGCCGGATTGCAGCCTGACCCGCGCGGCAAGGTGACGGTCAACGCGGAATATCAGACTACGGTGCCGCATATTTATGCCGCGGGCGACGTGATCGGATTCCCGGCGCTGGCCAGCACTTCAATGGAGCAGGGACGTCTCGCGAGTTGCCACATGTTCGGCGCGCCTTCGCAAAACATGTCGGCGCTATTTCCGTACGGTATTTACACGATCCCGGAAATTTCGATGGTGGGGCAAACCGAGGAAAAGCTCACCGAATCGAAGGTGCCGTACGAAGTGGGCATGGCGAAATACAAAGAGCTGGCGAAAAGCATGATGCTGGGAGATGAGAGCGGAATGCTGAAGCTATTGTTCGATCGCAATACGCGGAAGCTGCTGGGCGTTCACGCGATCGGACAGCGCGCGACAGAAATTATTCACATCGGGCAAGCGGTGCTTGCGTACGGCGGCTCCATCGAATATTTCCGCGATACGGTGTTCAATTATCCGACGCTGGCTGAGGCATACAAGGTGGCGGCGCTCGACGGCCTCAACAAGCTGTAGACGCGAGGGAATTAAGATCGGTTAATGGGCCTGGGTGGACTTGAACCACCGACCTCACCCTTATCAGGGGTGCGCTCTAGCCACCTGAGCTACAGGCCCAACGCGATCGATCGTGTATGGCATTTTATCATCCGCTGAAGGTTGTGCCTAGCCGTGGCTGATCGAATCAGGCTGGAGATCCGGCAGCAGACCAGCGCGAACAGACCATCCGGCGAAGTTTCGGCAGAGTAGCCCTTCCCGCCGGGTGCCCCTGCGTGATAAACAGAAGAGTGGCTTGAGCAAGGAAATGGGATGAGCAGGGCACGTCTGAATCCATCGGCACCGAAATGCAAAGTTTTTCTTGTGGACGATCATCCGATCGTGCGGCAGGGATTGGCATTGTTCATCGAGCGAGAACCGGACCTGATGGTGTGCGGGGAGGCGGAAGACGCGACCTCGGCGCTGCAAGCGATTCGAGATGCGGCGCCGGACTTCGTGATTTTAGATATTTCGCTGAATGGGCCGGATGGTCTGGAGCTGCTGAAGACTCTTCGCGTCCGATATCCGAGTTTACCCGCGCTTGTTTTATCTATGCATGACGAGTCCGTGTATGCGGAGCGGGCTTTGCGCGCCGGCGCGAACGGCTACATCATGAAGCAGGAAGCGGCCGATAAGGTGATTACTGCGATTCGCCACATTCTCGGAGGAGACGTCTACCTGAGCGATAACCTGACGAAACGGATGCTGCAACAATTCGTAAACGGCTCCATTTCACCGCGTGATCCGCTCGCGAAGTTGAGTGACCGCGAGCTCGAAGTCTTCCGGCTGATCGGCGCGGGGCATGGGACGCGCCAGATAGCCGATGAACTGCACGTCAGCACGAAAACAGTCGAGTCTTACCAAGCGCATATAAAAGAAAAATTGGCGCTACGTAATGCGCGCGAATTGGTGCAGCATGCTGTTGAATGGTCACTCGCGAAAGGGGCATGAACGAGTCGGCACACCTGGTCGCGTGAATTCAGTTCCGTCTAGAATCTCGAAAGAAAAATGATCGGCCTGCTCTCCATTGTCGCGCTCGGCTTCTTTCTCGGGATGCGCCACGCCACTGATCCCGATCACGTGATCGCTGTCACGACGATCGTCTCGCGCTACAAAAAAGTGGGCCACGCCGCCATGATTGGCGCGTTCTGGGGCATCGGACATACGCTGACGATTTTTGCGGTGGGAAGCGGAATCATTCTTTTCGGCTGGGTGATTCCCGCGCGTATTGGCCTCTCGATGGAATTTTCCGTGGGGTTGATGCTGATTCTTTTGGGCGTTTTGAACCTCACCGGGATGCTCCAGTGGATCACCAATGCTTTTTCCGGCGGCGCCGCATCAATGGTAGCCGGCCATTCTCATCCACACAGCCACGGCGATTACACTCATACTCACCCGCATCGGCACGATCCCGAAGCTCATCCCCACGCAGCCGCGCAAACTCCGCTCGGGTGGTTCGATCGCCATTTCGGGCAGATGGGGATGTATCAAGTGATGCGGCCGCTGGTTGTAGGGCTGGTGCACGGGCTTGCCGGGTCGGCGGCAGTGGCGCTCCTGGTTCTTACGACGATTCGGAATCCGAAATGGGCGGTGGCCTATCTGTTGGTTTTTGGAATCGGCACGATCGCTGGGATGATGCTCATCACCGGAGCGATGGTCATTCCGTTTGCCTATGCCGACAACCGCTTCGCGCGGCTTAACCATGGATTGCGCGTTGCGTCGGGCCTGATTAGCATCGCCTTCGGTCTTTTTCTTGTGTACGAAATTGGCTTTGTGAACGGACTGTTCACGGGCCATCCGCAGTGGACGCCGCGCTGAGCCCTGGCAGCTGCTCCTTCTCGCTGTTCGATTGAGCGACACGCCATCCCATAACTGGTCAGCCAAATTTAGCCCTCCGCCACCCGGATCAAGCTAACCCAAAGCCAGTCAGCCATTTCCATCGTCATCCGAGAGGCAACGAACATGCCACGCAGCATGGGGCGATGTCCGGGGAGGTGTCTTGTGGGAACGCTCTGGCAGGACTTAGTTTTTGGCGCCCGAATGCTGCGAAAAAGTCCAGCATTCACAGCCGTCGCCGTACTCACGCTGTCGCTAGGCATCGGCGCCAACACCGCGATTTTTAGCGTCGTCAACGGAGTGCTCTTGCGGAGCATGCCCTATCGCGACCCCTCGCGCCTCGCCATCATCTGGAACGACTACGGCAACCAAGGGCAGTCCTTGCCCGCGGTCTCACCTCCGGATTTCAAGGATTACCGCGAGCGTTCGCGCCTGATGGAGTTTGCTTCAGCCAGTCCCAGTGGCGGCGGCACCCTGGCGCTCGACGATCCGGGAGGCGCAGGAAATCGTCCGCAACAATTCGAGATGGCATTTGTTACGCCCAATTTCTTTCCACTTCTCGGCGTCGAGCCGGCTCTCGGTCGGAATTTCACCGAGGAGGAGGGAGCGCTCCACGGTCCCAAAGTGGTGATGCTGAGCAACCGTCTCTGGCGGAACACCTTTCACTCCGATCCCGGGCTGATCGGCCGTTCGATTCAACTGAATGGCAACCCCTACACCGTCGTAGGAATCCTCGGGCCGCGGTTTCGATTACTGCTCCCTCCGGAAGCCTTCCGTATTCATGATTCCGACCTCTGGGTACCGCAGCAACTTGACTACGCCGCATTTCAGCGCAACTTGACATTTCTTAGCGTGTTCGGCCGATTGAAACCCGGCGTAACGATGGCGCAGGCGCAGGCCGAGATGGACGGCATAGCCGAGCAGTTGCGCAACGAAAACGAAGTTCACAAGGAATCGGGTCTGCGCATTCGCGTGGTCCCAATGCAATTCGACGTGGTGAAAAATGTTCGGCCCACGCTTATCACCCTTCTCGCTGCTGTCGGTTTTGTACTTTTGATAGCCTGCGGCAACGTTGCAAATCTTCTCCTCGCGCGCGCCACTCGCCGAGAACGGGAAATGGCGGTTCGTTCTGCCCTGGGAGCATCACGCGGAAGGCTGATGCGGCAGATTATGAGTGAAAGCGTGCTGCTCGCGATTCTCGGAAGCCTGGGCGGCTTGCTGGTGGCGCAGCTCGGCCTGAGTTTGCTGATTCAACTTCACCCGGCAGGCTTGCCAAGGCTGGACGACATTCGCATCGACGGCGCGGTGCTGGCCTTTACCCTTGGCGCGTGCGTGCTGACGGCGCTTCTGTTCGGATGGATTCCTGCCGTGCAGGCGCTCCGGCTCAATCTCAGCGACACTCTGAAAGATGCTGCGCGGGGATCGAGCGATGGGCGCGGGAACAGCGCTCGCCGTCTGCTCGTGATAAGCGAGTTCGCATTGTCACTCGTGCTTCTGATCGGCGCGGGATTGCTGATTCGCAGCTTTGTCACTCTGCAACGCGTTCAACCCGGTTTCAATGCGCACAGCGTCGTGTCTTTCAGCGTATCGATTCCGGGCAATCGTTATCCGAAGAATGAAGACATCAGCCGTTTTGTTCACGAACTCGAATTGAAAATGGGCGCGCTGCCTGGCGTCCAGTCGGTTGGCTCAATCTTCCAACTGCCTTTCACCGGAAGCGGCGCTCAGATGCCATATGCATATAACCCCGAGACCTCGCAGAAGTGGGAAAGCCTCTCCGCAGACTGGAGGCCCATTACGCCCGGATTTTTTCCGACCGTCGGAGCGCGCTTTCTCGCGGGGCGCAATTTTACGGACGCGGATGATGCAAATCATCCAATCGTCGTGATTGTTGACGAGATGCTCGCGCGCCGCGCGTGGCCGGGCGAGAGCGCCATCGGCAAGAAACTTGAAATTGAGTCATTGAGCAGGAAGGATAATCCTCGGCTGTTTGCCATTGTTGTGGGAGTTGTGGCCCACCTGCGCGTTCACGACCTCACGCGCGATGTTCGCGAGCAGATCTTTATTCCGCACGCGCAGGAACCGTTCGGTCAAGTGGGCGTAGTACTAAAGACGGCGGGAGATCCGAGCGGGGTCGCGAAGCAAGTCGAGCAGCAAGTGCGAACGCTCGACCCCGGCATTGCGATTCGGAATCTGCAACCTTTGGAGAGTTATATTGACGACGCCCGAGCGCCAATGCGATTCAATTTGATCCTGATTGCGATCTTCGGGATCGTCGCGCTGACGCTTGCCTCCGTGGGCCTATACAGCGTGATGGCGTATTCGGTGACCCAGCGATCTCACGAGCTCGGCATCCGCATCGCGGTGGGTGCTTCGCCGCGCGATATTCTGCGATTGGTTTTGGGCCAGGGCATCCGGTTGACACTGTTTGGAGCGGCTTTCGGTCTGCTTGCTTCGCTTTTGGTAACGCGAGCGCTAGCGAGCTTGTTGTTTGGCGTCAGTGCCACGGATCCGATAACTTTTATTGCAGTTCCAATCGTCCTGGCGCTGGTCGCGATGCTCGCATGCTACCTGCCTGCGCGTCGCGCGATGCGCGTGGATCCCATGATTGCATTGCGATACGAATAGGGCGAAATACCGGAGGAAGAATGCAGAACCTGCGATACGCAGTTCGAACGCTGCTGAAGAATCCGGGGTTTACTGTGATCGCCGTTTTGACGCTGGCGCTGGGAATTGGCGCCAACGCCGCAATATTTTCAGTCGTCTATTCCGCACTGCTACGTTCTCTTCCTTATAAAGACCCCGGCAGCCTTGTGACTCTTGCCGAGGGGCGCCGTCTGGCGGGTGGCCAGGCGTTCGATTCGTCGTATCCGGATTTTCTCGATTGGCGGCGAATGGCGAAGAGCTATCAGTCGCTTGCCGGTTTCGGTGGTGACGGCTTCACGCTCACAGGTAACGGCGATCCTAAAACCGTCAGCGCGGTTCAGGTGACCACCAATCTGTTGTCCACCCTGGGAGTGCGGCCGATTCTGGGCCGCGATTTTGTCGATGGGGAAGAGAAGCCCGATGGTCCGCACGTGGCCCTGCTCGCGTACGGGTTTTGGCGCAGCGAATTCGGGGGTGATCCCGGGATCGTCGGCCGCACGATTCGGCTGGATAATAAACCCGCCACTGTAATCGGAGTTCTACCTCGCGAGTTCGAATTTGCACCCGCGCGTTCGGCACCGCTGTGGGTGCCCCTGCACCTCACGCAGGATCAAGCCACGCGCCGCAGCCTTCGCTGGATGCAAGTGATTGCCCGGCTTGCTCCTGGAGTGAACTTGGATCAGGCCGGTGCCGAGATGGATGGAATCACAGCGCAGCTCACGCGCGAATATCCGAAGGAGGACGGCTCGTCGTTCGTGGTGATGCGTGGCTTGCGCGAAAGCATTATTGGACCGATTCGGCCCATGCTGATCGTTCTCTTTGGCGCTGTTGGATTCGTGCTCCTCATCGCGTGCGCGAATGTCGCGAATCTCCTGATGACGCGCTCGCTCGATCGTCGCAAGGAGTTTGCGATCCGCACGGCGCTCGGCGCCAGCCGGGCGAACCTGATATGGCAATTACTCACAGAGAGCCTGTTTCTCTCCGCGGTTGGAGCGGTATTGGGATTTATTGGGGCACAGTGGGGCGTTCGTATATTGGTGGACGCAATTCCCGAGGCGCAGCTCCAGACGATGCCTTACTTGCGCGACGCCGGCACGAACCTGGCGGTTCTGCTGTTCCTCTGCGGGATCACGGTGCTGACGGCGATCGTTTTCGGCCTGGCGCCTGCGCTCTCCGTGTCGCGCTCGCCCGTGAATGATGTGCTGAAGATCGAATCCCGCGGCGGTACGAGCATGGGCCACACTCGATTGAGAAATGCGTTTGTGATCGCCGAAATCGCGATTTCGCTGGTGTTGCTTGTCGGCGCGGGCCTGCTTTTGAAAAGCCTGCGAGCTCTCCTGCATCAGAATCCGGGTTTCAATTCGACAAACGTTCTGGCCTTCAGCGTCAATTTGCCCGATGCGTCCTATCCGTCGCAGCAGGAGTGGCCGTTCGACTCTCCCAAGTCCGCGCAGTTCGAAAAAACTTTCACGCAGCGGCTTGCCGGGGTGCCCGGCGTGCAGAGTGTGGCGGCTGCGGACAGTGTTCCCTTGAACGGAGGAGGCTCGATTCGGTTTGTAATCGAAGGCCAGCCGCGACCCGCCGGACAGGATGAGGAATGCGACATTCGAGGCGCCGATTTCCGATACTTCTCGACGATGAAGGTTCCGCTGATCTCAGGCCGGTTCTTCAGCCAGACCGACACTGAAAATGTGCCGTGGCGTGTGATCGTGAATCAGGCTTTCGTGAAGCGCTACTTTTCGAACGAAGATCCGATCGGCAAGCGGGTTCACTTCACATTTGATGCGAAAGAGCCGTACCGCGAAATCGTGGGTGTGGTTGGAAATATCGCCGAGGACGATCTTGCCGTTCCTCTGCCGCCCGTAATTTATTACTCCCTCGATCAGAATCCATCGTCATTTATGAGCTACGTGGTACGTACGTCCGGAGACCCCGCCGCTTTTATCGGCGCGGCGCGGGCAGCTCTTGCCGAGATCGATCCACAGCTCGCGCTCATTAAACCTCAGTCGATGGACCAGATCGCAAGCCAGTCGCCCTCTGTCTTCTTGAGGCGCTACCCGTCTTATCTGATAGGGAGTTTCGCCACATTGGCGCTGATTCTCGCGATGGTTGGATTGTATGGCCTTATTTCGTATGCAGTGACGCAGCGCACACGAGAAATTGGAATTCGAGTGGCGCTCGGCGCCCAACGCGAGGATATTTTGCGCATGGTGATCGCGGAGGGAAGCGGTGCCGCGCTGGCGGGCATTGCGATTGGCTTGGCGGCAGCACTTGCGCTGACGAGAGTGATGACCAGCTTATTGTATGGAGTCAAGCCAACCGACGGGATCACCTTCGCGAGTGTTGCGATTTTGTTGGCAATTATTGCGCTGGCTGCTTGCGCGATTCCCGCGCGTCGAGCTACGCGCGTGGATCCCATCGTCGCACTGCGTTACGAATAGCCGCACCACGACGGCATTGAAGGAGGAGCCATGGCAGGACTCGAACGCGTTCGTGAGCCGCTCGAAGGCTCGCTTGATCCGCAGTACGTAAAGCAGCGCGAAAAAGCGGGCTGGCGGCTGGTCGGCGTGGAATGGGAACGCGAAGCCGAAGCTTCTGCCATCGCAAGCGGGCGCGAGCCGCGCCTCGAAGAGCCTCCCTATGGCGTTCGCGTAGGAGGGGACTGCGATCACCTCGAAGAAAACCCTGACGAGATGCAGTTCCTGCTCTCCATGATGGAGCTCATCATCCAGGATATCTCGCTTACGAAGGTTGCCGAGGAACTTACCCGCAAGGGCTATCGCACGCGCAAGGGTGGGGAATGGGGCCCGGTAGCCGTTTTCAATATGCTTCCGCGCCTGATCGAACTTACGCCGCGAATTTTCGCCAGCCAGGAGTGGGTGGAGCGCCGCAAACGTCTCACGCTCACGTACTGATCTGAATCTCTCGCCTTCGATTCGACCAACCGAACCGGCCCGTATAGCCGCGACTCGGTCTTGACACAACATTCTTGCCTTACTACAGTTGCGCAGCGTCTGATGTATCCAAACGCGTGTCACGTTCCATCAAGCGAAGTGTCGCTTTATTGAGGAGGATGTATGCGCAAATCTGTCGTTGGCGGATTCTCAGCTGTTTTCATAGCGATGCTGCTTGGGATGTTTCCTGTGGAAGCGCGACCGCAATCGGACTCCGCAGGTACGATTTCCGTTACCACTGTTGTCACCGCCTTGGGCAGCAAATTTACTGCGCCTCCTGCTGTGAGCAAAGATGACGTCACGCTTCGCGAAGGGAGTGCCCACAGAGACATTACGGGATGGATTCCGGCGCAGGGCGATCGAGCCGGTCTTCAACTCGCGATCGTCATCGACGATTCATTGCAGAAGTCTTTCGGGAATCAGATAAAGGCTTTGAGCGCTTTTATCACCTCTCAGCCGAAATCGACCAGCGTCGCTGTGTTTTATGCGGCCAACGGGACACTTCAGGTGGCCTCTCAGTTCAATCCTGACTCGGAGGCGGTTGCGAAGACAGTCCGGTTGCCGAGCGGTACCTATGGCGCCGCGTCGAGCATCTATCAGTCCCTCTTGCAGTTAATCGGCGGCTGGCCGGTGACTGGCGCGCGACGTGAAGTGCTGCTCTTCTCCGACGGCTTCGATTATCTCCGCAAGGAAAGATTCAGCCCGGATGTCCAGCTCACAATCGACAAAGCGCAGCAAGCCGGCATCTTGATTCACGCGATTTATGAGTCCACGGCCGGCCGGCCCGGGAGAAGCCGGCGAGTAGCCAGCGTCGGACAGGGTAACCTCAATCAAATCTGCGACGGCACTGGAGGCTATGCGTTTTTCTCCGGAGATCGCTCCCCGTTGAGCGTCGACCCATATCTCAGCCAGGTGGGAATGGTGGTCAAGAACCAATACTTTCTGACGTTTGCCACCACCCCGAGCAAAAATGGCGGCAAGGGAGAACTTAGAAGCATCAAAGTCTCCACCGAACGGCGCGACGTGCAGCTCAAGGCTCCGGACAAGGTTTTCGTTCCAGGCAGCGAAAAATAACTGAGCGCCTTTAATTCCAAGCCTTGACAGGCGCATGCGGCGGTCAATACCTTATTGGTTCTTGATTGTTCTTGGGCGCTGTCGCTCCACAAGCCTTATTCGCATTCGCGCGGAAAGCGAAGGTTGTGGACATTTCGACGGAGGAGGCATCAATGGTCACATCATTTCGCAGAAGTGCGTTCTTGTTTGTAGTTCTTGCCGTTCTTTTCCATGCGCTTTCAGCGTACGCTCAAACTCCAACGTCGTCGGGCAATGTCCCCATCACTACGGTGGTTACCGCCCTCGGCCCGAAATACACGGCGCCGCCGGCGATCAGCCAGAGCGATGTCTCGGTCTACTCGGGTAAGGACAAACAGAACGTCATCGCCTGGGTTCCGGCGCAGGGCGACAAAGCCAATCTCGAGCTGGCCATCGTCATTGATGACTCGGATCGCATCGACATCGGCAATCAAATCAGCGATATCACCAGCTTCATCAAGAGCCAGCCCAAGTCCTGCGGCGTTGCAGTTTTCTATGCGAGCAACGGCACCGTCCAGGCCGCATCGCAGTTCAGCACGGATCACGAAGCCGTGGCCAAGTCCGTTCGCTTGCCCCTCGGTAGAGTCGCCGCGTATTCCAGCATCTATCTTTCGCTCATGGATCTGATCAAGCGCTGGCCGGTAACCGGCGCGCGCCGCGAGGTGCTGCTTATGGCCGATGGGATCGATCGCTTTCGCGGTGACCCGTTCAGCCCTGATGTCGATACGACGATCGAGCGGGCGCAAAGAGCCGGCGTGATGATTCACACTCTTTATGCCAGCGGAATCGGCGCGTTCAGCCGCAATATGTTCCAGGTGAATTACGGGCAGAGCAACCTCGCGAAAATGGCGGACGGAACAGGCGGCGAAGCTTTCTTCCAGGGCCTGCAGACTCCCATTTCATTCGCTCCATTCCTCGACCAGCTGAACGTCGTGCTCAATAATCAATACTGGCTCAAGTTTGAAACGCCGCGCAGCAAAAAGAAGAATGGCGAGATGCGCAGCATTCGCATCCGCACCGAGCAGAAAGATGTGGATCTCTCGACGGCCACGCGGATCTTCGTACCGGGCGGCGCTTCCGAGTAGTTTGAGCAGCGCGAGCCGGCCGCGGTGTTTCCGTGTCTGGCTCGCTGCCAGATAAAATAAAATGACACGCGCAATCTTCACAGCTCTGGCGGTGTGCTGTGCGACGTTCAGTTGGTTTGTACCGTTGGCGCGCCCGCTGGACCTTGCTGCTTCGGCCCCCGACTCGACGCCTCGAATCACCGCGAAGTCCGTGTGGACTCCGACCCCAGAACAGCTGTCAGATATCCGCCGGAAGTGTACCGAAGGCACCCCCGCGCAGCACGAAGCCTGCTTCCTCGACGCTATGAAATCAGCCGGCGCCTCGGATGAAGCTATGGCGTTGGTGAAGGAGTTTGCGGCCAACGGTTTGGCTTACGTTCGCGCCTTCCGCGACGCCGGCCGCGTGGGTATCGCTTACATCGACTACCTTTTTCGAGCTAACGATCTGGACGGCGTCCTCCTCGTCAACGGCGCGCCGCCCATCATCGACGTGGACGACTACAAATTCCTATCGCAAGAAGATCTGCGCAAGAACGACGATTACGCCGCGCTCCTACAGAAATATCCTAACGTCAGCGTTTTTCCAGCCGATCGCTACCACACGGAACAGCCTGTGGCGACCTCGTCCGAAAACGGCGGTCAGGAATTTCAAGTTGAATATCTGCTTCAAGACGGCTGCCACGCCTGCGCGCGCATCGGCACTCTCATTGTGGCCTTCGACTTCGATTCATCCGGCCGCTTCACCGAGGTTAGCGCTCTGGGAGTCCGGCCGAATCCTAAACCAGATGATGCACAACCATCCGTGCGCAAGCGCCCGAGCACAATCGAATCGAAAGTCGGTGATACGTTTACAATCCCCCTCGAGGCAAATCACACCACCGGATATTCCTGGCGCCTTGCCCAACCGCCCGATCCTGCGATTCTCAAACAGGTCGGCGAAAAATATGAGGAGGACAACTCAGGCAGCATCGGGGCAGGCGGGCAAGAAATTTGGACATTTCAGGCAATGTCCAAGGGAACCACTACGCTCGTTTTCGAGTATGTGCGCCCGTTTGAGAAGGGGGCAGCCCCAGCCCAAACGTCAAAGTTCAGAATTGCTATCCAGTAGTAGCGTTTGACCGCCAAAAATAAAAAGGCCCGATTCAACTCGCATTGAATCGGGCCTTCTCGCGTTTGCTCGCCCTCGGAAGCTCGTGAGAGCTTCAAAGGGTTTGATTGCTCTTTAACAGCCCTTCAAACCGCTCGCGCGGCCAAAGGGGAGATCGGATGAGACTTGCCAGAACCCGTTCGGCTGAGAGCCGAACGCCCGGTCAGTTAGACCGAGTGGAGAGCCGTAACCGCCAGAGGCGGTTCGTACTCCCTTTTCTTTTAGAAAGGAGGTGATCCAGCCGCAGGTTCTCCTACGGCTACCTTGTTACGACTTCACCCCAATTGTGAATCATACCTTGAGCGCCTGCCCCCTTGCGGTTGGCTCGGCGATTTCTAGTACAGCCCACTTTCGTGATGTGACGGGCGGTGTGTACAAGGCCCGGGAACGTATTCACGGCGCCGTTCTGATGCGCCATTACTAGCGATTCCGGCTTCATGCAGTCGAGTTGCAGACTGCAATCCGAACTGAGCGCGCTTTTTTGCGATTAGCTCCCCCTCGCGGGTTTGCAACGCTTTGTGGCGCGCATTGTAACACGTGTGTAGCCCTGGACATAAAGGCCATGCTGACTTGACCTCATCCCCACCTTCCTCTCCGTTATCCGGAGCAGTCCTCATAGAGTTCTCCCTTGCGGGTAGCAACTATGAGTAAGGGTTGCGCTCGTTGCGGGACTTAACCCAACACCTCACGGCACGAGCTGACGACAGCCATGCAGCACCTCTACACAGGTCCCTTGCGGGAAGGCTCTATTTCTAAAGCTGGTCCTGTGCGGTTCAAGCCCAGGTAAGGTTCTTCGCGTTGCGTCGAATTGAACCACATGTTCCACCGCTTGTGCGGGCCCCCGTCAATTCCTTTGAGTTTCAGCCTTGCGACCGTACTCCCCAGGCGCAGGACTTAACGCGTTAGCTACGGGACTTGCCCCGTACAGGGCAAACCCCAAGTCCTGATGGTTTAGGGCTAGGACTACCAGGGTATCTAATCCTGTTTGCTCCCCTAGCTTTCGTCCCTCAGCGTCAGTTGTGATCCAGCGAGCCGCCTTCGCCTCGGATGTTCCTACGGATATCTACGCATTTCACCGCTACACCCGTAATTCCACTCGCCTCTCTCACACTCTAGCACAGCAGTTTCGTTAGCAGCCTCTGGGTTAAGCCCAGAGATTTCACTATCGACTTGCTACACCGCCTACGGACCCTTTACGCCCAGTAATTCCGAGCAACGCTGGCCCCCTACGTATTACCGCGGCTGCTGGCACGTAGTTAGCCGGGGCTTCTTATACCCGTACCGTCATACCCTTGCGGGCATTCTTCCGGGTCGAAAGGGGTTTACACTCCGAGAAGCTTCATCCCCCACGCGGCGTTGCTGCATCAGACTTTCGTCCATTGTGCAAGATTCCCCACTGCTGCCTCCCGTAGGAGTCTGGACCGTGTCTCAGTTCCAGTGTGGCCGGCCAACCTCTCAGTCCGGCTACCGATCATTGCCTTGGTGAGCCATTACCTCGCCAACAAGCTAATCGGCCGCGGATCCCTCTTGTGGCGACTTGCGCCTTTGATCGCATCAGCATGTGCCATCGCGATGTTATGCGGTATTAGCCCAATTTTCACTGGGTTATTCCCCACCTCAAGGAAGGTTATCCACGTGTTACGCACCCGTTCGCCACGCGCCCACACCCTGTATTGCTACAGAATGCTGCGCGTTCGACTTGCATGTGTTAAGCACGCCGCCAGCGTTCGCTCTGAGCCAGGATCAAACTCTCGTTTGAAACCTGATGTTTCGACCGTCTCGATTTGCATCGCCACGATCGGAACGAACTGTTAAATCGCTCGGTATCTCTCAATTTCCCTTGTCCCGGTACACCCGAAACAAGAGAGAAACCACTGCCACCCCTACCCCAAAAGAGTAGAGATAGCAGCTCTGCTGCTGCCCGAAGGCAACAACAGAAAACGGGTTCTGGCATGTATCATCCGATTGTCAAAGAGCAGGTCATCCCAGGTCAACTGGAAGGACTACAGACGAACCGCCATAATACCGAAGCACCCTCGTTGTGTCAAGCATTAATCCCTGTTAAAAATTCCGCGACTTGTGGATTTCTCGTTACCCCCAGTAGCACAGGCATTCCTGTTTACCCTGAGAACCGAAGGGCCTGTGCCAAGGCAACAAAACGCCACGCACCATTGAACTTGCCTCGATCGCCCGTTCGTTCTTTTCGTCATTCCCTTCGTATGGCTGGCCTCCGTCCGGAATTTGACTGCCTCCGCTACTCAGAAGCAATCTCCGAATCGCTTATCCACCGAAAGAGTCGCGGCGGCTTACAGGTTTGGTACACCCAATCATGTGCCCCATCTTCCACGCGCCAAACCCAGACCCGCCAAGGCTCAGGGCACTTCATTCCGAATATCAAAAATCCGCCCGTGCTCCCGCCCGTCTGTGTATACGTCAAATATCTGGAGTCGGGCGACCATAGCGCTCCGAATGCATTTGAGGCCGTTTTGAAGAGCAACGATTTTTCCCTGGTCTGAAGATTCATCAGCACATAGTGTTTCCCGTCGTCAAACCCTATCCACTTTCCATCGGGAGACCATGTCGCATCCGTGCCGGTATCGACCTCTTCGCTTTGCCTCGATCCGAGACCGTAGATCTTCACTTTTTTTCCCGATGAGAATATGAACCTGCCATCGTCGGGTGAAAAGCATTGCCGTGAAACAAAGCCCTCACTCTCAATCTTCTCGCTTTTGCTAGACTCATCATCGCTCAGCCAAAAGCCATCATCAGGATGAAAGCGGATCTCATAACGCCCGTGATGACTCGCGCACGCCGGCATTCCATTTGTGATGCCATACTTGAGCTTTACCTGCCGGCTCGTGCGATCCTCGAAATTGATCGCGTCCCATGTGTCGTTGGCGTTCTTATGCCATTCCGCATCTACGAGTGAATATCGTTCTGAGCGAGCGTGTTCTGCCACATCTTCCCGCAGCTGTTTCTTTTCATTCGTTCCGCTTGCGGCGCCCGTGCAGACAACAGTGATCACGCACGTGGCGAGAAGTAACTGTCCGATCTGCACGTACTCTGTTCCCCTTTTTTTAGAATGCTTTCCGGATAATTCGACAGGCAGTACTAGAGTCTCCGGCATTAGCGAATGAGCGTCTCCATTCAATGGAGCCCAAAGGTGTGCAGGTATTCCGATCTTGCGACCCGGTGAGTGCGCTCGTCGAGATACCAAATTCTTTGCTGCGCTTCGCCTGATCGGATTATGTCGATGAACGCCTCGTGCGTGAAAAATCCGCTGTTCATGACCAGTGTTGCCGGTTTGCCGTCCACCTGAATCACGACTCTGGCATCTTCTTCCCCGCTGAGCATGCCTGCCTTGCCGGCCGCCCCGCATCTTGACCATCCATCGACGTTTTCATAGCTGGGCCCAGGTGGAATTTGTCCACTCGCCCGCGCGGCAAACAGAACGTTCCGCTCCTCAAGGCTAACCGGTTCGAAGTGGTCACCGGCCCATTTCAACGGTCGGCCGTACTTTTCTGAATAGCCGGCGTAAATAGTCTGGCCGATTGCGTCCGGCGGATTGAGATTCATGTTGTCGAAGTCAAAGCGCTGCAGCCTTCCAGGCGTGATCCGGAATACGATGGCAGAAGAACTCTTGTTGTCCGGCGCAGATGCTCCGAAGGGAAACATCTCCATAACGAATTCAGCGATCAGGCGCAGACAATTCATTCGATAGCCCCTGTGCACCACTGTCATAAAAACATAAGCCTGATCATGCCCCCAGATCAGGTAGCCTCCGGAATCATCTCGGATGTAATAGATAGGGGCGAGGACGACGAATAAGATCGCCAGGATAACCAGGAGGACGACTACTTTCTTCCGCCGCTTCGGCATCCGGGATATTTTACGTGAATATCCGGAACCAACTGGAAGATTTTAAATACTCAAGTACTAAATGAGATAGTTAACTTGATCGAGTCCAGAGAAATCCTAATTACAAGTTGAAGATCCGCGCTTGTCGCACTCTCCACGCCAGCGGGCTAGCACCAAATTCATTCCGAAATGCGCGATTGAAATTCGACACATCGCCGAAACCGCAATCGAGCGCAATATCCAGCACCTTCTCGCGTTCCACCGCCAGACGCGATGCTGCATCGCGCAGGCGCGCTCGACGCACATATTGATGCGGCGTAATTCCCGTCAAGCGCTCGAACGTGCGCAGGAAATGATAAGGGCTTAATCCAGCCTCGCGGGCCAGGCCACCTAAGCCCAAAGCGCCGTCTGGACGCCGCTCGATCGCGCGCACGCTGCGCGTCACTCGTGCGATTGCACTTGGCGGCGCGTTCTCCACGCGGGACGAAATTCCGCGTTCCGCTCGCACTGTTGCGGCCGCGAGTTCAACACCCAACTCCTCCCACGGCGTATCGGCCGAATACTCCAAACCTGCGCGCGCCCTGGCAATCAGCGACGACAACTCGCGCAGCGGAGGCAGCCGCAGGACGCGGAATCCGCGTTCACTTTTTGTCACGCCCGCATCGGACGCGATCCGCTCGAAATATTCGGGCGTAAACTGAAACGAGAGGCACCGGTCGCCGGCTGCGTGTTCGTGACCTACTTCGAAATTCTGCCCGGCATTTCCCAGCAGCAGCGAGCCCGGGGTCATCAGCTCATTGCGAATCGCGCCGTTAGCCGATCTCCCTTTTGCCGAACTCCCGTTCGCGAAACTCTCGCGAGCCGATCCGCGATACTGAAACGTTCCCGCCAGCACCATCGCGATCGACACATCTCCGTGCCGCTCTGCAAAAATCGGATCCTGCGGGCCAGACGCGCAAATCAAATCCTGCACAGCCCAGTCATCACCTCGCGCCAGCACGCGACAAGTCGGATGACAGGCCGCGGCCCCTGTGGCAGCCCGCCGCGCCAAAGCCTGCTCCAATTCCACCGCAATTTTTGCCAAGACCCCGCCTCCGCTCTCGCTTAGTCTATCGCACACGACGGACGTTCGAGGAGGCCACAAAAAATACCGCACTACAATTTCGCAGTAGGGGCACGGCCCCGCGAATCTATGCGGGATCTTCGACATGCCGTGCCCGGCAAACGACCTTGGCGTCGTCGAGCCATTTGTCACGATTGAGAATTCAAGGGGGAACATTGGTAGCGCGGTTTCCGTGGACGGCATTCGATCGCTTCTGGCGCATTCGGGCACGGCCCCGCGAACCTATGCGGGATCTTCGGCATGCCGTGCCCCTACTGAAACACGGCGGTGCTGAAATTCACTCAATCGAATCGAAAGACAACATCATCCAATCGAAAAAAGGGAGGAACAAACAATGACCACCGCAACGGCAACCAGCACCAACCAGGACAAAGCACTCCGCGAACAACTCGTAAAACTCCTCAGCGACAGCGAAGCCCACGCCAATTTTGAAACAGCCGTGAAAGACCTGCCCGCCGACGTGCAAGGCAAGCGCCCGAAAGGTGCGGCCCACTCACCATGGGAAATGCTCGAACATCTCCGCATCGCGCAGTGGGACATTCTCGAATTCGCGCGCAACGCCAAACACAAATCGCCTGAGTTCCCGGAAGGCTATTGGCCGAAATCCCCCGAACCCCCCGACGCAAAAGCCTGGGAAAAAAGCGCCGCCGCATTTCGCGCCGATCGCAAATCTCTCTGCGATCTGATAAACAATGAATCCACCGACCTATTCGCGAAAATTCCCCACGGCGATGGCCAAACCATCTTGCGCCAAGCCCTGCTAGCAGCCGACCACAACGCCTATCACATCGGCGAACTAATTCTCCTGCGTCGCATCCTAGGCGCCTGGCACTAGCAGCTCGCGGGTTGCAGTAGGGGCCCGCCACGTCGAAGACCCGCCGTGGCGGGCCGTGCCCGAACGTGATGCCAGGCGGGATTGCCTTTCAGTGGCGCAGGCTTCAGCCTGCGTCGCAAGCTGCGAGCGGCGCTGTATAGCAAGATAAGGAAGCCGATGGCGGCGCTCTTTTTTCGCAGTACGGCACAGGTGGGAGCCCCCGCATTTATGCGGGGGAGGAGCGCTTCAGCGCTCCGCAACGATCAGGGCAACTTTATCTCGCGCTTTAGCGCTGGGCCTTCAAAGGCCGGTGGCTAAAGCCTCGATTTCATCTTGAGATTTCTTCGCTGGACTGAAGTCCAGCTCCCTCTGCTGAAGCAGAGGGCTCCCACCGGAAAGGCATTCAGTAGCACAGGCAATCCTGTTTATCCTGAGAAGCGAAGGGGTGTTCGCTCTTCCTAAGAGATGTCGGGGTCGAGGAAGAGCGGCCAGAAGCGGCTTCCAACGCGGTCAAACTGCAAAGGCCCGCGAAGGGCCACCGTGTGCAGTCACTCTGGATCAGAATCTGGCCGACCTCCCTTTGGGTGTATGTTTCTTCTAACCGCACTATAAATTCGCCTACTGGCCGGGCTCAATGCACGGAACTCTGTAAATTTCCCTAAGCCTTGTCCGTAGCCTACGATAGGTGCAAACCGCGCTCATTTTAATGCACGGTTCCGCGATTAAGATTTTTTGTAAGAACCATAGAATCATACAGATGCTAATTTTTAACACACGGAAAAACCGGGTTTTCACACATAGCGACTGACGCCCAAGCAAGAGCCCGCATCTATGATGATTCGCCACAAATGAAGACTATTTTCCGCGCGCTCGACCGAATAGAATTTATGGCGAGGCATTGTGTTCCAACTGGGGCATTCAAACTGAGGTGCTAACCTGAATCGGGCTCGCTTCGCAACTCTCGTCGCTCTCGTATTCGGTTCTGTTCTGTTGCATTGTCCTCGCGCATTCGCATGGGGCTGCGAAGGCCATCAAACCGTCGCCCTCATCGCCAAGCAGAACCTGAATCCTCACGCGCTGGCGATGGTGAATCAGATTCTCACTGATAATCCTGTCGATCCAACTCTTGACCGTTTCTGCAAGCCGGTAGCAACAGATCCAATCGAAGACGCTTCAACGTGGGCCGACGATTACCGCAAAGGGCATCCCGAAACCGCAGGCTGGCATTTCATTGACATCCCTCGCGGATCCAAGAAGGGGAGCTTCACTTGCGACGCGACGCAAAGCTGCATCACGCTCGCTCTCGCCGAGCAGGTGAAGATTCTCCAAGACTCGGCGAGCGATCCGGCAGTGCGAGCGAACGCCCTGCGATTCATCATCCATTTCGCGGGCGACATTCATCAACCGCTGCACTGCACAACGAACAACGACCGCGGCGGCAACTGCGTGCCCGTCACATACTTCGGCCAAAAGCCGCTAGAGACCGATCAGATCAGCAAGACCTTTCAGCTGAACCTGCACGGAGTTTGGGACACGCAACTTGTCGAGCGTATCGCTGGCATCGAAAGCGTCGAGCAGTTCGCCGCCGCTATCGAGAAAAGGTTCAAGCCTCAGTTCGCGACGTGGAAAGAAGAGGGCGTGAACTTTGATAAATGGGCGTGGGAAAGTCACGAGTACGCCGAAACGGTGACGTACGGAGCGCTGAACCGGAAGATCCCGGTGGAGACGCCCGAGCCAGTGAACTCCTGTGCCGATGCGGACCAGATTGCTGAGCGAATGCTGAAGTTGAGGGAAAAAGTGGGACCGGAGTATCAAACTTTCGTGACTCGCACCATCGAAGAGCAACTCGCGAAGGCCGGCTTCCGCCTGGCGATGATCCTGAATCAGATCTGGGCCGCGAGCTGAACCCTGACCTGAACCAAACTGACACGAAAACTAACGATCGTAGCCGGGCGAGTCCTATGCGGGTCTGGTACTCGGCGATGCGGTGCTTTACCTATTGTTACAAAGCGCCAACCTGGATTATGCTCCCCGCAGTCTCTCGCGCCGTGCGAGGGGCTTGGAACGAACCCAGTCTCGACCAACCAGTAAGCCAATCCAAATGCATTGGGGCGACGTACTAGCATCAGGGCGGTTGCAGTCCAATTCGACAGGAGGATGTGGAAAAATGACAAAGTCCAAGAAGAGCTTGGTAGCAGGAGCAGCGCTGGCTGGTTTGTTGGCCGGGACTGCGGTAACGGTGCAGGCGTCGAACCTACTCTCGAGCGCGAAGGGCAACACCTTCAGCTCGCAGGATTCGGGCGACAAAAAGGTGAAGGAAAAGCACGCCTGTAAAGGCCAGAATTCCTGTAAGGGCAAGGGCGGCTGCAAGTCGAGCGACAATGGTTGCAAGGGCAAGAACTCTTGCAAGGGCAAGGGCGGTTGCGCAACTGACGGCTCGAAGATGCCGTCGTAGTAGTGACCCGCTGAAG